>NZ_JBQFYX010000001.1:0-1100354 GCF_056541885.1 Ruegeria sp. AF7
CTCGACCTGATCATAGTCCAGCATGTTGTCCTGCTGGCGCACGCCGTATTGCACGGCGTTGAACCACTTGCCCGACTGGTTGGGCCGCGCGCCGTGGGTCAGGTGGCCACCAGCATCCAGGCTCATGCCCAGAATGGTGTCGCCGGGCTGGATCAGCGCCTGGAACACGCCCTGGTTGGCCTGGCTGCCCGAGTTCGGCTGCACATTGGCAAAACCGCAGCCAAACAGCTGCTTGGCGCGGTCGATGGCCAGATTCTCGGCGATATCAACAAACTCGCAGCCCCCGTAATAGCGCCGACCCGGGTAGCCTTCGGCATATTTGTTGGTCATCACCGAACCCTGCGCCTCCATCACAGCGGCAGAGACGATGTTCTCGGACGCAATCAGCTCGATCTCGTCGCGCTGACGACCCAGCTCAGACCGGATCGAGCCAAAAAGCTCAGGGTCGCGGTCCGACAAGGACTGGGTGAAAAATCCGGTGTCACGAAGATTGGCGTTCATGGGCGCTCCACATGGCTGGGTAGAATCTTGCGGATTTCCTATCGGAAACGTCACACGCACAAAAGGCTTAAAGCGACGATTTGGCCTACTGCGGCGTCAAGACTGGCCTATTGGGGAAAGGTATGTTTGTTTCGGAACCAAATGTGCAACACCGGAAACCACAAAACATGAAAAAGAGAATCGCCTTTCTCGCCAGCGAGGTCAAAGTGGCGCAAACAGCGCGTGACATCCTGGTGGCCAAACATGGAAATGTGGCACCTCGGGACGCAGATGTTGTGGTTGCATTGGGCGGCGACGGCTTCATGTTGCACACTTTGTACAATGTGCAGCATCTCGATACTCCGGTTTACGGGATGAATCGCGGCACGATCGGCTTTCTGATGAATGAGTATCACGAAGACGATCTGATGGCGCGGCTGGAGGATGCCGAGGAAGAGGTTATCAACCCGTTGGCCATGCAGGCGATGGACCAATCAGGAAAACTGCACCAAGCGTTGGCGATCAACGAAGTGTCATTGCTGCGCGCGGGTCCTCAGGCAGCAAGGCTCAAGATCAGCGTAGACGGCCGGGTACGCATGGCCGAACTGGTCTGTGACGGGGCACTACTTGCCACGCCCGCGGGATCGACCGCCTATAACTATTCCGCGCATGGGCCGATTGTTCCGATTGGCGCTGACGTTCTTGCCCTGACACCCATCGCGGCGTTTCGCCCACGGCGGTGGCGTGGTGCCTTGTTGCCGAAAATGGCGAAAGTCAGGTTCGATGTGGTCGAAGCAGACAAACGACCGGTCATCGTGGCTGCTGATTCCGTTTCTTTCCCGGATATCGACTGGGTCGAGATCAGGTCGGAACCAGCCATTGCGCACCGTATCCTTTTCGACCCCGGCCATGGGTTGGAAGAACGTCTAATATCAGAACAATTCACGTAAAATTGGCCATCCCCGAATTTTTCTCACGTCTATGTGAAGCAGTTCACAGGAATTCCCTTAACGATTGGCTAATGTGAACTTGCCCGGAGAACACGCCAAGGTGGGAGTGAGTGGCCACCTGAACGGTGTTTTCGAATGGTTGCGCAGATTTTGCGCTGGCGAGGGTGGGTGGTGCTACGCTCGTCATCAGAAATCCGGGCTTATTTTAGCAGCTGGACCCCGGGCACAATGACCCGGGGTCTATTTTTGCTGCATGTGATCCCAAAGCGGGAAACACATCTGTCCGACGCGGGCTTCTATCGCGGCGGCGGCATCCACGGCCAGATCCTCGCGCCAGCGCTGTGCCGCGATCTGTACGTTGATAGGTTGAGGTCCTTTGGGAAGGGTGGCCAGCCGCGACGGAACACAAGCTGCAGGCAGTCCCAGAAAGTTCATCGCATAGGAATAGACAGCGCATCCCAAAACATCATGCACGCCTTCCGCGCCTTCGGTGTCCCGGTCAGGTTTGAAAAATGGCTGTGGCAGGAAAGGGGACAAAACCAGCGGGTAGTCCTGCATAAACAGGGACCATTCGCGTGCATAATGGCTGCGCTTGGCCAGCATCCGAACCAATTCTGTTTCAACGATGGGTGGGAACTCCTGAAAGTAGACGTCAAAGATGTCGCGGATTGTTCTGGACCCAGCGGCTTCAATGTCTGATTTCATCAGGGTCAGCACTTCGCCCATCAAGGTCCGATACCCGATCCGGCCACATTCAAAGACATCGGGTGGATCGACCTCTTCAACGTCGTACCCTGCATCGACCAGCGCATCGCGCGCAGTGTCGAGGGCTTTTTCAACCTCGGGGTGCAGCGCATAGCCGAAGGTATTCTTGGTGAATGCCACTTTGATTGGCTGGTCAAAACGCTCGCCGCGCCAGGGCATTGGTACGTGGAACGGATCCCGCGCATCGGTGGCGATCAGGCTGGGCATGGACAGGTGCAGATCCGCAGCCGAGCGGGTGATCAGGCCCTGAACCGACATTGATTGCGCCAGCAATCCGCGTTCGGCCTTCTGACTTGGGTTCCACGCGGGAACGCGCCCCAAACCCGGTTTGACCGTCACGGCACCGATGGCGGCTGCCGGAAAGCGCAGGCTGCCGCCAATATCGTTGCCATGGGCCAGCGCACCGACACCTGCCATCACGGCGGCAGCAGCGCCACCGGATGATCCTCCGGGTGAAATGTGCCGTCCCCACGGGTTGAATGTGCGCCCATGCAGGGGGTTGTCGGTGTCGGCCCTGAAGGAAAACTCGGGCGTATTCGTTCGCCCGATCACAATGGCCCCCGCTTTTTGCAAATTGCTGACCACCGGCGCGTCATCCGGTGCAATCACATCCTTCAGCGCAATGACACCGTTGGTGGTAGCGTGACCTTTCTGATCGACATTCACCTTGATTGTTACCGGTACACCATGCAGCGGGCCGGTCGGCTGACCACGCCCACGTGCAGCATCAAGCGACTGCGCGCGCTCCAGGGCTTCGGTGCGCAAATCTTCGACGACCGCGTTCAGCGCGGGGTTCACCGCGTCCATGCGATCAATCGAGGCCTGTACCGCCTCGGTCGCGCTCAGATCGCCGCGTCGGGTCAGGGTGGTCAGCACTGTGGCGCTGAGACGCCAGATATCGGTATGTGTCATGGGCCCTCACTGTCTTACAGCGACAGTAGGGGCCCAGATTCAGGTTGCAAGGGCGGACATGGTATGGGCGGCCTGTGCCGCCCGATGGTTACTTGGCGTAACCAATTGTCTGCAATGCTTCCTTTATTTCATCGAGGATGGCCGGGTCGTCAATCGTTGCAGGCATTTTATAGTCCTGACCGTCTGCAATCGAGACCATCGTGCCGCGCAGGATTTTACCGGAGCGGGTCTTGGGTAACCTGTCGACAACAACAGCCAGTTTGAAGGCAGCCACCGGTCCGATCTTTTCCCGAACCATTTTGACGACTTCCTGAACCACATCGCCATGATCCCGTGTGGCACCAGCATTCAGGCACAGGAAGCCGACCGGCATCTGCCCCTTCAGTTGGTCCGAAACACCGATTACCGCGCATTCTGCCACATCGGGGTGGGCGGCCAACACTTCTTCCATCCCACCCGTCGACAGGCGATGGCCCGCTACGTTGATGACGTCATCGGTGCGCGCCATGATGTAGAGGTACCCGTCTTCGTCAATCATCCCGGCATCGCCGGTTTCGTAATATCCGGGGAAGTGTTCAAGATAAGATTTCTTGAACCGTGCTTCGGCATTCCACAGTGTTGGCAAGGTGCCTGGGGGCAGGGGCAATTTAACCGCGATGGCACCCAGTTCACCGGCCTTCATCGGGTGACCGCCTTCATCCAGAATTTGCACGTCATAACCCGGCATCGGTTTTGCGGGCGAGCCCAGCTTGACCGGAAGCTCTTCGATACCCAGCGGGTTTCCGGCAATGGCCCAGCCGGTTTCGGTTTGCCACCAATGGTCGATCACCGGAACCTTCAGCGCGTTTTGTGCCCAGATAATTGTGTCAGGGTCGGCGCGTTCGCCTGCCAGATAGAGGGCCTGTAGATGAGACAGATCGTATTTGGCGATCAATTCGCCTTTTGGGTCTTCTCGTTTGACGGCGCGGATGGCTGTAGGTGCGGTGAAGAAGCTTTTGACCTTATGTTCCGAGATCACGCGCCAGAAGGTGCCAGCATCCGGGGTGCCGACTGGCTTGCCCTCGAACACAATTGTGGTGTTTCCATGGATCAGGGGCGCGTAGCAGATATAGGAGTGTCCCACGACCCAGCCCACGTCGGAGGCTGCCCAGAATACGTCACCCGGATCGACGTTATAGATATTCTTCATCGTCCAGTTCAGTGCCACAAGGTGTCCGGCAGTGGGGCGCACGACCCCTTTGGGTGCACCCGTAGTGCCAGAGGTGTACAGGATATAAGCCGGGTCATTGCCATCGATCGGTACGCATTCAGCCGGTTCGACACCGTATTGGAAGCCATGCCAGTTGAAGTCGCGCCCTTCGATCAACTGAGCAACTTCTTGTTCCCGCTGGAAGATCACACAAAAATCAGGCTTGTGGTTAGCCAGGTCGATCGCGCCGTCAAGCAGGGGCTTATAATGAACCACGCGGCCCGGCTCCATCCCGCAGGACGCGGCGATGATTGCTTTGGGTTTGGCGTCGTCGATGCGCACAGCCAGTTCGTTGCTGGCAAACCCGCCGAACACAACTGAATGCACGGCGCCGAGGCGGGCGCAGGCCAGCATTGCCTCAAGCGCTTCGGGGATCATAGGCATGTAGATAATGACACGGTCACCTTTCTCGACACCCTTTGCGCGAAGCGCGCCGGCCAGAGTGGCCACGCGGTTGCGAAGCTCAACATAGGATATCTCGCGCTTGGTGTGGGTGATGGGGCTGTCATAGATGATGGCGGTTTGTTCACCGCGCCCGTTTTCCACATGACGGTCTACGGCATTCCAACAGGTATTGACCCGCGCGTCGCTGAACCATTCGTACAAGGGCGCATTGTCGTCGAACAGTGCCTTGCTGGGGGCCTTGACCCAATCGATCCCTTTTGCGGCGTTCATCCAGAACGCTTCGGGGTCAGTCTTCCAGCTGTCATAAACGTCCTGATACGCCATCTCGTCCTCCTCACAACGGCTTGGACATTGTGTTAGGTCGCGGAAAACATACGGGCAAGCGCGACGCATGACGACGCGTCAGTTTATCGCAAAAAATTTGCAGATCAGCGGAATATGACTTGCAAATTTTTGCAAAATCGCAGGTGTAGCAGAGTTTTCATCGCCGCGGTGCGAAGATTTGCAAAGTTGCAAACTTTTACATGCAAATCTTGGGCTCCTCCGGGAATCATCTCAACCAGCCGTTTTGGCGTAACGTGGCAGCTTGTCCTGAAGGTTCAGCCAGGGCAGGTGGTCGGCGTGGAACACGTGAAACTGTGGTGGCAGGGTTTCCGGTTCGTCCAGCGTTGCGGTGTAAAGATGTATGTTCACCCTATCGCGCGCTGTGCGATAGGCCATCTGGGTTCCGCAATTGCCACAAAAAAGACGTTCGACCCCTTCAGATGAACGATAGATCTTTGGTGCCTGACCCAGCCATCTGACTGCTTCATGCGGCAGTCCGAAAAAAGCCGTGACCGGCGCGGCGCAGTTTCGCCTGCAATCTGAACAGTGGCAATAACAGCTCCATGCGGCTTGGGCATCGCTTTCCCAATGCACGGCGTTGCAGTGGCAATGTCCTTTCATGCGCTTCCCCCCTGTTGACAGGGGCGCCAGCAAGGCCGCCCCCGGTTAACCGTAATGCGCCACGGGTGTTCCTGCAATCGCCGCCATGTTCAGCAGACCGCGCGCGGTGATGGATGGAGTAACAATATGGGCCTTGTTGCCCATTCCCATCAGGATCGGGCCAACTTCAATCCCGTCCGCCTTCATCTTCAGAATATTGCGCACGCCGCTGGCCGCATCTGCGTGGGCGAATATCAGAACGTTGGCCGCTCCCTCCAATCGCGACGCCGGGAAGATACGCGCCCGCAGGTCTGCATCCAAAGCCGCATCTACGTTCATTTCGCCTTCATAGACAAAATCGCGCGGCTGCCGATCAAGGATTTCCAGCGCCGCCCGCAGCCGCTTGCCTGATCCTTCAGCCTGATTGCCAAATTGCGATTGCGAACAGAAGGCGATCTTGGGCTCGATCCCGAACCGGCGAACATGTCGCGCAGCACCAATGGTGGTTTCTGCCAGTTCTTCCGGCGACGGCAATTGCCGGACATGCGTGTCGGCGATGAACAGGGGGCCGTCTTCCAGGATCATCAGGGACAAGGCACCATGCGGGCGCAGGTTGCCCTCGTCAAGCACCTGCTCAACATAGTTCAGATGCCAGCGATATTCGCCGAACGTGCCGCAGATCATGCTGTCCGCTTCGCCACGATGCACCATGATCGCACCGATGGCTGTTGTGTTGGTGCGCATAATCGCCTTGGCCAGATCCGGCGTCACCCCACGGCGCTGCATAATCTGGTGGTAGGAAGTCCAATAATCGTAATAGCGCGGGTCGTTCTCCGGGTTAACGATCTGACAGTCCTTGCCCGGACGAATGGTCAGCCCCAGCTTTTCACACCGGGTTTCGATCACATCGGGTCGCCCGATCAGAATTGGCGTTTCCGTCGTCTCTTCGAGAATGGCCTGCGCGGCTCTCAGAACCCTTTCATCTTCACCTTCGGCAAAAACGATGCGACGGGATGCGACGGCCGCAGCCTCGAACACAGGACGCATCAGAAGGGCAGATTTGAAGACAGTCTGGTTGAGCTTTTCCTTATAGGCGTCAAAGTCGTCGATAGGGCGTTTTGCAACACCGCTTTCCATGGCGGCTTTGGCGACCGCCGATGACACCACGCCCACAAGACGCGGGTCAAATGGTTTTGGGATCAGGTAATCCGGGCCAAAGGTCAGTTGCTCGCCCTTATAGGCAGCCGCGGCTTCGGCGCTTGTGGTTGCGCGCGCCATCTCAGCGATACCATCCACGCAGGCAATCTGCATCGCGTCGTTGATCTCGGTCGCGCCGACATCCAGAGCACCCCGGAAGATAAACGGAAAGCACAGCACGTTATTGACCTGATTGGGAAAATCACTGCGACCCGTGGCGATGATTGCGTCTGGTGCCACTGCGCGCGCGTCCTCTGGCAGGATTTCCGGCGTCGGGTTGGCCAGGGCGAAGATGATCGGGCGGCTGGCCATTTTCCGGACCATGTCAGGCTTCAGAACATTTGGTCCGCTGAGACCTAAAAACAGGTCAGCCCCACCGATCACATCGTCCAGCGTCCGCAAGTCCGACTTCTGCTCGAACTGTGACTTGTGCGGGTTCATGTCCTCGGCCCGTCCTTCGTAGACAAGCCCGTGAATGTCGCACAGCCAAATGTTTTCACGTTTCACGCCCAGCTTGACCAGCATGGTCAGGCACGCGATCCCGGCGGCCCCGCCACCGGTTGACACGACCTTGATGTCCTCAAAAGACTTTCCGGCCACATGTAGCGCATTCTTGGCCGCAGCCCCGACCACAATGGCAGTTCCGTGCTGGTCATCATGGAAAACCGGGATGTTCATACGTTCACGGCAGAGCTTTTCGACGATAAAGCAATCGGGGGCCTTGATGTCTTCAAGGTTAATGGCGCCAAATGTCGGTTCAAGGGCACAGACGATATCCGCCAGCTTTTCGGGATCGGGCTGATCTACCTCGATATCAAAACAGTCGATGCCCGCGAACTTTTTGAACAGAACAGCCTTGCCTTCCATAACCGGCTTCGACGCGAGTGCCCCGATATTCCCCAGGCCGAGCACGGCGGTGCCGTTTGACACCACAGCAACAAGGTTACCGCGCGCGGTGTACCGCTCGGCATTGGCTGCATCGGCCTTGATTTCAAGGCTGGCCTCCGCCACGCCGGGCGAATAGGCGCGGGCCAGATCGCGACCGTTGGCCATCGGTTTGGTGGCCTTGATCTCAAGCTTTCCGGGTTTGGGGAATTCATGATATTCGAGCGCAGCTTGTCGCAGGCTGGGGGTGTCAGACATCGGCGATTCAGCTCCCATTGAGAATTTGATTTAGCCTTAAACTATTTATTTGAACTTGGCTACGCTACGTAACTCTGCCGTGATGTCGCAACCAGAATCCGGATTGGTATTGTCTGAGTTCTTTTGCATCTTTTCACATTGCGACGTCCAAGATCACTCTGGCAAGGCCGTCGTGACATTCAGGACTGATGACGTGGCTGGTAACCAACGAGGGATCAGTAGGTTGGATGTTGGTTGCAGCGATGCTGGGCAGTTGTTGTCGCCCAGATTTTGGTCGAGTTCACCGCGCTGAACGGCGGCGCTTTATCCGTGATCATTGAAATGCGGTTCTTCGCTGTGGAAGAAATGCCAGGGATGTTCTTTTCGGTTGGCATTTTGGCGTCTGTTCTGATCGGATGGCCAAAGTTGCAATTCGAAGAGAATACTGATGACCAAGACATCCGATCTGGCGAAAACGCACGCTGAGATTCGCCTGCCCACGCGGGAAATTCGCGACGACATCCCCTTTTACACGAAAAAACTGGGGATGAAGATGGACATGATCTATCCCGCTGACGATCCGCGCGTCGCGGTGTTTTCGGGGCATGGCGTGCGGTTGCGCATTGAAAAAGACGCACCGGAAAGCCCTGGTACCTTGCGTATTCTGACGGATAATCCGTCTGATTTCGCGGGTGGTGAACGCGTTCTGGTGGCCCCAAATGGCACCCGGATCGAAATTGAAGAACGAAATCCGCCACTGGTGATGCCAGAGACCGTGCATTCCTTTGTCGTGCGCAGGCTCAAGGATCAGGCCCCTTGGATCATCGGTCGGGCCGGGATGCACTATCGCGATCTGGTGCCGGATCGGCTGGGCGGGTCGATCATCGCCAGTCATATCCGCATTCCCGATGGCGGACCGGTCCCGGACATGGTGCATTTTCACAAGGTCGGGTTTCAGCTGATCTTTTGCATCCATGGCTGGGTGGATGTGGTCTATGAGGATCAGGGCGAGAAAATGCGCCTGACAGCGGGGGACTGCTTTATTCAACCACCGGAAATCCGGCACCGTGTTCTCGAAGCCTCTGATAATGTTCAGGTCATCGAGATTGGAGTACCGGCTGAGCATGTCACGGAAATCGACCATGACATGATACTTCCCACTCCGCACATCCGCCCGGACCGCAAATGGCAGGGGCAACGTTTTGTCTATAATCAGTCCAAGGGTGCCGAGTGGATGCCCTTCCGTCTTCCGGGTTACATCTGCCGCGACACTACGATTGCCGAGAACACCAAGGGCGTCGCTGGGGTGCAGGTTGTGCGCAAAGGATCGGGTGATCCGGAATGGGCCATCCATGACACCGACATTCACTTTACCTTTGTGATGGACGGAGAGGTCACCCTGGAAGGAGACGGGCGCGATCCCTACCGGCTGGAGCAAGGGGATGCGTTCGTCATCCCACCTGGGATGCGCACACGGCTGTCCGACCCAACAGACAATATCGAATTGTTGGAAGTCACCTTGCCCGGTACCTTCAACACAACGCTGGGTTAAGCGAAAAACACGGGTCGGGGGCTTCAATTTCCCCGCCTTAATACGTTAGCGTGCAAATTTCTGACCAGATGATCAAAAATAGGGAATCGCCATGTCGCTGAAAGACGCTGCCTTGTCTGTCCGGGAAAACGCCTACGCGCCATATTCGAACTTCAAAGTTGGCGCAGCGCTCCGGTCTTCTTCGGGCCAAGTCTTTTCCGGGTGCAACGTCGAGAATGTGGCCTATCCCGAGGGCACCTGCGCGGAAGCAGGTGCAATTGCCGCGATGGTGGCCGCGGGCGAGCAGGAACTGGCCGAAGTCTACGTGGTTGCCTCCAGCCCTCAGCCTGTGCCGCCTTGCGGTGGGTGCCGTCAGAAGCTGGCCGAGTTTGGCAAGCGCGATGTAAAGGTCACTCTGGCAACCGTCGATGGTGCGGAGTTTGAGACAACCATCGGAGATTTGCTGCCGGGTGCGTTCGACGCGTCGCACATGGAGGATGTCTGAACGCATGGACGCCCGTTCAATCATAGCCAAACTGCGCAGGCACGAAGTCCCAGGCCGCGACGAGCTTATCTGGTTCGCGCAAGGGTTGGCAGACGGCAGCGTCAGCGATGCGCAGGCCGGGGCGTTTGCCATGGCCGTCTGTATGGGCGGGCTGGGTCCTCAGGGGCGTGCGGACTTGACGATTGCGATGCGCGATAGCGGCGATGTTCTCGGTTGGGATGTGGACGGGCCGGTGATCGACAAGCACTCGACCGGTGGGGTCGGGGACTGCGTCAGCCTTGTGCTGGCTCCGGCGCTGGCGGAATGTGGTGCTTATGTGCCGATGATCTCGGGTCGGGGCTTGGGGCACACGGGTGGAACATTGGACAAGCTCGAGGCGATTCCGGGGGTCAGCACTCAGATCGGTCAGGACCGACTTGCGCAGATATTGCGCGAAACGGGCGCGGCCATCGTTGGCGCGACGGGCCAGATTGCACCGGCGGACAAGCGGCTTTATGCAGTGCGGGATGTAACGGCAACAGTCGAAAGTCTGGATTTGATCACAGCGTCGATCCTGTCCAAAAAGCTGGCGGCCAGCCCGGATGCGTTGGTTCTTGACGTCAAGGTCGGCAGCGGTGCCTTTATGAAAACAATTGAGGATGCCCGTAAGCTGGCCACAGCATTGACCGAGACAGCGAACGCGGCCGGGTGCCGGACTTCGGCGGTGATCACGGACATGAACCAGCCTTTGGCCCCGGCGCTGGGCAATGCACTGGAGGTCGCGGAAGTGATGAAGGTTCTGACCGGTCCTGACGCTTCGCCACTGGTGGACATTTCTGCCGAGTTGGGCGGCGTCCTGCTGGCTGATGCAGGCATATGCAACTCGGTCGAGGAGGGGCGCGAGCAGATCGCCAGGATCGTCCGTGACGGTCGCGCTGCCGAACGGTTTGGCCGCATGATGGCAGCGGTTGGTGGTCCTGTGAAATTTGTCGATACCTGGACCCGTTTCCTGCCTGAGGCGAGCGTTATTCAGGAGGTTCCTGCCCCCAATGACGGTTACATCTCCGCCATCGACGGGGAGGCGCTGGGCCTTGCGGTCGTCGCGCTGGGTGGCGGCCGCCAGGTCGAAAGTGATGAGATCGACCCGGCAGTAGGAATATCCAACATCCTCAGGCTGGGGGATCGTGTGTCAAGAGGTTCACCCATTGCCGTGGTCCACGCTGCACGGGAAGACGCTGCACGGCGGACAGCGGAAACTGTGCTGAGTGCGATGACAATCAGCGGTACAGTTCCAAAGCTGCCCGATCTGATCCACGAAAGGATCAGCGTATGAGCCGAGCGTTTCTTGTCGTCATGGATTCCGTCGGAATAGGCGGGGCACCTGATGCAGACCGGTTTTTCAACGGTGATGTTCCGGATGCCGGGGCAAACACGCTGGCCCATATCACCCAAGCCTGCGCGGAAGGCCGCGCAGAAGACGGGCGCACCGGCCCGTTGCACCTGCCCAACCTGGACGCGCTGGGTTTGGGCGCGGCTGTGCGGCTGGCGTCTGGAGACGCCACTCCGGGCCTCGATGCCGAACCTGCTGGACTATGGGGCTGTGCGCGTGAGCATTCGCCGGGTAAGGACACGCCCTCGGGCCACTGGGAACTGGCGGGCCTGCCGGTGCCTTGGGATTGGCATTACTTTCCAAACACGGTTCCGGCTTTTCCAGCGGAACTGAGTCGCGCGGCAGCCGAAGCTGCCGGGACCGAAGGCATTCTTGGTGACTGCCACGCGTCCGGGACAGCGATCATAGCCGAACTGGGTGCCGAACATATGCGCACCGGTTGGCCGATCTGCTACACATCCGCTGACAGTGTGTTTCAGATCGCGGCCCATGAGGAAAGCTTTGGGCTGGAACGGTTGCTGGACATGTGCCGCGCGCTTGCTCCGCGATTGCACAAGATGAAAGTGGGGCGTGTCATCGCGCGCCCCTTTGTCGGAACGCCTGAGACGGGGTTCGAACGGACGACCAATCGCAAGGATTTCGCCATTCTGCCCCCGGCACCGGTGCTGACCAACTGGGTGCAGGATGCAGGGCGACGGGTTCATGCAGTGGGCAAGATCGGCGACATCTTCTCGATGCAGGGGATCGACACGCTGCGCAAAGGGTCGGATGCCCAGCTGATGCAGCACCTGTCTGATCTTGTGGGCGAGGCGGAAGAGGGCAGTCTGACCTTCGCCAACTTTGTCGAATTTGACAGCCTTTATGGGCATCGCCGCGACATCAGCGGCTATGCCCGAGCGTTGGAATGGTTTGACCGCGAGATCGGGGATATACTGAAGAAACTTCGACCAGGCGATCTGTTGCTGTTAACAGCTGATCATGGCAATGACCCAAGCTGGACCGGAACAGATCACACCCGTGAACAGGTTCCGGTTCTGATTGCGGGACAGGGTACCGGACAAATCGGGCAAGTAGATTTTACCGATATTGCGGCCAGCATTGCCCACCATCTGAACATTCCGGCGCAAGGGCCGGGAAGGAACTTTTTATGAGCGTTGCAGACCTGCCCAAAATTGAACTGCATCTTCACCACGAAGGCGCGGCACCTCCGGCCTTCATCCGCCAGCTTGCCCACGAAAAACGCGTTGACCTGAGCGGTATCTTCAAGCCAGACGGATCTTATGATTTTCGTGATTTCGCGCATTTCCTGAGCGTGTACGAAGCCGCTTGCGAAGTTCTGAAAACGCCCGAAGACTTCCGAAGGCTCACATTGGCCATTCTTGAGGAAAGCGCTGAAAATGGCGTGGTTTATTCCGAGACCTTCCTCAGCCCTGATTTTTGCGGCGGTGGCGACCTGCATGCGTGGCGGGATTATCTGAATGCCATTCAGGATGCGGCGGACGAAGCCGAGCGTAAATTCGATATCACCTTGCGCGGTGTCGTTACCTGTGTCCGCCATTTTGGCCCCGAACAAGCCAGGCGGAGTGCCCATTGTGCGGCCGAGACCGCCGGAAACTGGATCACCGGTTTTGGCATGGGCGGCAACGAATCCATTGGCACGCAGGGTGACTTCAAATGGTCTTTCGAATGTGCCCGCGAAGCCGGGCTGCGCCTGACCACGCATGCGGGTGAGTTTGGCGGTCCTGACAGTGTGCGCGACGCTGTGCGCGATCTGGGGGTTGAGCGTATCGGGCACGGCGTCCGCGCCATCGAAGACCTTGAACTTGTTCGTGAACTGGTTGACCGGGATGTCACGCTTGAGGTGTGTCCGGGTTCGAATGTGGTTCTGGGTCTTTTCCCAGATTTTGCCGCCCACCCCATCGCGAAACTGCGCGATGCGGGCGTAAAGGTTACGATTTCCACCGACGATCCTCCGTTTTTTCACACGACCATGCGGCGGGAATATGAGATGTTGAACGCGGCGTTCGGCTGGGAGGCCGGGGATTTTGCGGCATTGAATGAGATGGCCCTGAACGCGGCCTTCTGTGATGATGACACCCGCGCGCGGGTCAAGAAAAGATTGGAGAACACATGAGCGAACACCTGACCGTCGTTGATCACCCGCTGGTGCAACACAAGCTGACGCTCATGCGGGACAAGGGCACCTCGACCGCCGGATTCCGGCAGTTGCTGCGCGAGATCACATTGCTTCTGGCTTACGAGGTCACGCGCGACATTCCCCTTACAACGCGAAATATCGAAACGCCGATGGAAGAAATGGACGCCCCCATACTGGCGGGTAAGAAAATGGCGCTGGTGTCGATCCTTCGCGCCGGAAACGGGATGCTGGACGGGGTGCTGGAACTTGTACCTTCGGCACGCGTCGGTTTCGTGGGGCTGTATCGCGACGAAGAAACGCTGAAACCCGTACAGTATTATTTCAAGGCCCCCGAAAGCCTGAAGGACCGTTTGGTCATTGCGGTGGATCCGATGCTGGCGACTGGTAACAGCTCGGCCGCAGCCATTGACCTGTTGAAACAGGCCGGGGCGACGGATATTCGCTTTCTGTGCCTGTTGGCGGCACCCGAAGGTGTGGCGCGGATGAAAGAAGCACACCCTGACGTGCGTATCGTCACGGCAGCGCTGGACCGCGAGTTGAACGCGAAAGGTTACATCATGCCCGGTCTGGGGGATGCCGGTGACCGGATGTTCGGAACCAAGTGATCCGGTTTATTCGCCGCAAATATTCTGTAGCCGGACCCAGTCGCGGTCCGGCAGCACCTGTTCCAGCGCCCTTCCCGCCATCGGATCCGCTTCGATCAGGCCAAGAACCGTTTCGCCGGTCACATCACGGGCATAGGCGTAGGGGGTTGAGGGAAGCGCGCTTTGCGAGAACATCGCCAGCACGTCGTCGTCAGAAATGGCCGGACGGGGCTGTGACAGGACCTGCTCGGTATATGTGTCGATAATCTCGGGCGTCAGTCCGCCGGTTGTCAGCAGCCTGAAGGCAGAGGTCGCGCCGGTTCTGTCCAGCAGGTCATCAAGCGGATCCTTATGCGCGGCCCGCGCCCGTTCTGCAATCACATAACCCGCTGCGACAGCAGGGTCTTCGTAATCCTCGACCAAAGCACGGCTGAGCAGGACAGTGCCGCCAGGCAAGCTGAGGCTGTCTTGAACGCCTGCTGGCAGAATGATGATCTGCCGTACGCCAGTGCGCCGGGCCAGCTGTTCCAATGAATCCCCTGCATCCCGCGACGTACAGGCCTGGCCCGAAACACGCTCGATCCGATGCAGGATCATATCGCCGATCTCCTGCCGCTTGACCTGGGGCACGACCGAGACAACATGGTTTTGCAGCGCACCGGGCAGCCAGAACAGCAACAGGGCCAGCACAGCGGCCACGACGCCTCCGACACTCAGCCAGCGCAAACGCCCCGGGTGGGAGCGGGACCGATCAATAGCACGCTGCAATCGATCGATCGCTTCAAGCATCGTGGTTTCGGATTCCGCCAGCTCAAGCGTTTCATCCGGGTCACCGTCCGGGTTGAATATGGCCGGAAAGGAACCGGGGTTCTGGCGTTCAAGTGCCGCCAGCGACCAATGTGTTAGCGCCCTGTCATTGAAATCAGAAATGGTTAGGGTGGCTTCGCCGATAGACACAACAACCTCGCGCCGCTGTTCATCGGGCGAGGGGCGCCACAGACCGGTGGCTTCGATCCGCTGGTACTGTTTCAGGGCCGTCATCTGGGTTGGTCTGCTCGAATTTGTTTTGTTGCAGCTTAGCATGGTGAAATCGCAGGGCGCAAACCTGTTGCGCAGTCGTTGTGAATTGTGCTGGATACCCGAATGGATCGAAACAGTCGGCCCACCATCGCAATCAGGACACGACTTCATGCAGGCGCATTCCGCATCTTCTGCTGTTCTGGCTTCGGCCCTGATGGTAAGTGCCATGGCAATTATCGGCGTCATCGACAATGTTGTGATCCTTTTGGCCGAAACCGTCGGGCTGTGGCAGTTTCATCTGACCCGTGCACTGTTGATGCTGCCGCTGATTGTTGGCCTGTCGTTTCTGGGGCTGGGTGGGTTGAGGCCCGTGCGGTGGGGGCCTGTCATCTTGCGCAGCGTGCTGATTACCATGGCGATGCTTTTCTATTTTGCATCTCTTGCCATGATGCCAATTGCACAGGCGCTGGCAGGGTTGTTCACCTCACCGATTTTTGTGCTGTTGATCTCCGCTCTGGTGCTCAGGCAACCAATAGGGCCGTGGCGCATACTGGCCGTACTGATTGGATTTACGGGCATCCTTTTGGTACTTCAGCCAAACCCCAGCGATTTTGACCTGCGCACGCTGGTGCCTGTGGCGGCAGGGTTTTTCTATGCCCTCAGTTCGATCCTCACGCGTACGCATTGTTCTCAGGAAAGCACTGTGGCCATGCTGGCCGTTATGGTCATTACTCTGGGTGTGGCAGGTGCGATGGGGGTTGCGTTTCTGACAATCTCACCGCTCGTCACGGCAGAGGGTGCTGATGGCTTTGTCTCGCGTGGATGGGTTTGGAACATGGGGCCTGCCATACCGTGGCTGGTTACTCAGGCTATCGGTTCAACAATCGCGGTTTTCATGCTGATCAAGGCGTATCAGGTAGGCGAGCCATCTTATGTGGCGGTGTTCGAGTATTCTGTGATGATCTTCGGCCCGCTCTTCGCATTTGTGGCCTTTGGGCAAACCATTGGCGTCTTTCAGATTTCGGGCATCCTTATGATTGCGGCAGCGGGTCTGTTGCTGGGGTGGCGTGCCAGCCGATCATCTGAACAGCAAAAAGTAGCCTGACGCGATTGGGTCGTATGCACGTCTAAGCCAGATCGTCTTGATGCTTCTGAACCTCTGTGAAACGCGAGGATTCGGAGGATCGACAAAATCGCCTTCGTTTCAGAAATGGAAAAAATGCCCAGTGAGGCTCATAGAGTGTTCATGAAAACTCGCGGTAACTACGCGGAATTGGTCAAAATTGGGCGCAAATATGTCTGAAATGTGACGGGCCGAATATTTGGTGTTAGCTCATTGGCATAACCGTTTTGTGCCAAAAGGGGGTAAGGCACGTGTCCGAAGTAACAAGTATTTCTGTTTATCTGGATCAGCTGCCAGAAGTTGATCGAACCAACAATAAACAGGCGGTAAATGCGCGCCGTGGCGGGTTTTTGCACGGCACCAAGATCGCCACGACTGCCGGGTGGAAGCCGGTCGAACGGATCACGGTGGGTGATCTGGTTAGAACCCTCGATCACGGGTTCAAAGAAGTACGGCGCATCTCGATAAGCGTTGTGGTCATTCCAGCCGATGAACGCCGGGTCGAGTTCCTGCCGGTCCTCGTGCCTGCCCGCGCCGCGTATAACGGGCGACCTGTCTGGTTGATGCCCGAACAGGGCATGGCGCTAAACCTGTCCCGGATCAACGCCAAGGCCGATGGACCTTCGGTGGTGCCAGCGCGTTTGCTGAACGGCGCCGGTCACCTGACGTCACAGGCACCGGGGTCGTCTTTTGAAGTGTTTTCTTTGTTCTTTGATGATGATCAGGTGATTTTTGTCGAGGGCGGATTGCAGGCCTATTGCCCGTCCGGTCGCTTCAACATGCGCGGTGCAACCACCGGAACACGGTACGATGTCGCGGCCGAAGAGGTGGCCTCAGACCTGATCCACTCACTTATAAGCAAGGGCGATATGTCGGCTCTTGCCAACCCATTGGGTGCGCTGCCTGCACCCATTCCCCAGGAACCGATATTTCCGATCCGCCCGCCGTTTGGGGTCAGGCGACCGGGTCGACCGGGACGCCCAAGCGCGCCGGTTCTGTTCCTGCGGCCCGAATGGCAGATCTAACCAAACACTGACAAGAACGATGCGGGCGCATGGTGACATGCGCCCGCGTCATTGGATTAAGCGGCTTTTGCTTCAGGGTTGAAGCGACCGTAGAAGCTCTGACCTTTTTCTGCCATCTCGCGCAGCAGCGTCGGGCAGGCAAAGCGTTCACCGTAATTCTCGGCCAATTGATCGCAACGTTCGGCCGCGTAGGGCGTGCCGATGATGTCCAGCCAGCTGAACGGACCACCCGACCACGGGGCAAAGCCCCAGCCCAGAATTGCACCGACATCACCCTCGCGGATGTCTTCCAAAACACCCTCTTCCAGCGCGCGGACAGCTTCCAGAACCTGAGCAAACATCAGACGTTCCTGCACTTCGATCAGGTCAGGCTGGTCATCGGCAAGCGGATACTTGTCTTGCAGGCCCTTCCAGTATTCGACGCGCTTGCCCTTCTCGTCATAGTCGAAGAAACCGGCATTTGCCTTGCGCCCCAGACGGCCCTGTTCCTCCATCCAGAAGATCAGATCGTCCGAGGGGCTTTCCGGATAGGCATCGCCCATCGCCGCCTTTGTCGCGCGGGCGATCTTGGCACCCAGATCAATTGAGGTTTCGTCGGTCAGTTGGATCGGACCGACCGGGAAGCCCAACTGCCGCGCGGCGTTGTCGATCAAAACGGGGCTGACGCCTTCAGTGACCATGCGCGCGCCTTCGTTGATATATGGAATGATGCAGCGGTTTGCGTAGAAGAAACGCGCATCGTTGACCACGATCGGGGTCTTGCGGATCTGACGCACATAGTCCAGCGCCTTGGCCACTGCACGATCCCCGGTTTCCTTGCCCTTGATGATCTCGACCAGGAACATCTTTTCGACCGGTGAGAAGAAGTGGATGCCGATGAACTGGTCAGCCCGGACAGAGGCTTTGGCCAGATCGCTGATCGGCAAGGTCGAGGTATTCGATGCAAAGATGCAGTCTTCGGGGATGATCGCCTCGACCTTCTTGGTCATCTCAGCCTTGACGCCCATGTCTTCAAAGACGGCTTCGATAATCAGGTCACACCCTTTCAGGTTGTCCAGATCCGGCGTCGCGGTGATGCGACCCAGCATGGCCTCTTTTTTCTCAGCCGTGACCTTGCCGCGCTTCATGCCTTTGTCCAGATAGGTCTCGGTATAGGCTTTGCCTTTGTCCGCAGCCTCCTGGTCGCGGTCGATCAGAACCACTTCCATACCGGCCTGCGCCGAAACCAGGGCGATACCAGCCCCCATCATGCCCGCGCCCAGAACACCGATCTTCTTGACCGACTGATCCGGGACACCGGCGGGGCGCACGGCGCCTTTTTCCAGCGCTTCCTTGTTCAGGAACAGCGACCGGATCATCGCACCTGACGAAGGGTTCATCAGCACGGACGTGAACCAGCGCGCTTCGATTTTCAGCGCGGTGTCGAAATCGACCAAAGCGCCCTCGTAAACCGCGCTCAACAATGCCTTGGCCGCCGGGAAGGCCCCTTGGGTCTTGCCATTCACCATCGCCGACGCGCCAACGAAGTTCATGAAGCCTGCGGGATGATAGGGGGCGCCACCGGGCATTTTATAACCCTTCGCGTCCCAAGGCTTGACCAGATCGGCGTCCTTGGCGCTCAGAACCCACTCCTTGGCTGCTGCCATTGGATCGGCTGCGATTTCGTCGATATAGCCTGCGCCCTTGGCTTTCTTGACGTCCAGCATTTTGCCTTCCAGCAACAGCGGAGCCGCCGCAATGGCGCCAACTTTGCGGACCATACGGGTGGTGCCGCCCGCGCCAGGGAAGATGCCGACCATGATCTCGGGCAGGCCGTACTTTGCCTTTGGGTTTTCGGCTGCAAAGATACGATGGGTAGACAGGGGCAGTTCCATACCGATGCCCGCAGCGGTCCCGGGCAGAACGGTAGCAATCGGCTTGCCGCCTTTCTTGGTCTTGGGGTCCATACCCGCCAGTTCGATCTTGCGCAGCAGGGCGTGCATTTTCATCGTGCCCTCGAACAGACCCTTGGCCGGATTGTCGCCCGCCTGTTCTTTCATTACCGCCAGCAGGTTCAGGTCCATGCCGCCCGCAAATGACCCTTCTTTGCCCGAAGTAACGATGATGCCTTTCACCTCATCGTCGGCCAGCGCCTGATCGATGCAATCGCTCAATTCTGCCAGCCCGTCAAAGGACATCACGTTCATGGTCTTCCCGGGCACGTCCCAGGTGATCGTGGCGACGCCGTCTGCGTCTTTGCTCAGAGTGAAATCAGTCATTGTCATCTCCAATCTGGTCAGCCGTCAGCGGGCTGCCATCCTTGCGGGTGAAGGAGAATCCGTTCTCATCAACCTTCACCATCATGTCCATGTCGCTGTAATAGCCGGTCTCGGTCGGGGTCCGTGTGCCCACCACCAGAAAGGTCATGGGCGCATCGGTGTTGTTCACAAGGTGATGGCCGTTGGCCTCACCTGCGGGCCAGGCGGCGCAATCGCCGGGCTGCATCTCGTGCTCGCCATCATCATCGACCAGCGTGCACGAGCCGCTGAGGATTATGGCAAACTCGTCCTGCTTCATGTGGTAATGGCGCAGCGATGACAGGCCCTGCGGATCCAGCCGCACGATGTTGACCCCGTATTGGGTCAGCCCGCCCGCATCGCCCACGCGCTGCGCAAAGCGACCTGTGGTCGCTTCGGCCAGCTTGCCGGGATAGGCCGAGCCGCCCTGAAACGGGATCTGAGAAAGATCCAGCTTAGGCATCAGACACGCTCGATAATGGTTGCCGCACCCATGCCGGATGCAATGCAAAGCGTGGCCAGACCGGTTTCCTTGTCCTGACGCTCAAGTTCATCCAGCAGCGTGCCGATAATCATTGCACCCGTGGCACCCAGCGGGTGACCCATCGCGATCGAGCCACCGTTGACGTTGACCAGTGCGGGATCGACATCAAATGCCTGCTGGAACCGCAGCACGACCGAGGCGAAAGCTTCGTTCACTTCAAACAAGTCCAGATCGCTGATCTTCATGCCATTGTCGGCCAAAATCTTCTCGGTCACCGGAACCGGGCCAGTCAGCATGATGGTCGGATCAGTGCCAATCTTGGCGGTTGCTTTGATGCGGGCACGCGGCTTGAGGCCGTATTTCTCGCCAAATTCCTTGTTGCCGATCAGAACAGCAGCGGCTCCGTCCACGATGCCCGAGCTGTTGCCGGCGTGGTGGATGTGGTTCACGCGCTCAAGATGGGGGTATTTCAGCATCGCAACCTTGTCGAAGCCAGGCATCTGTTCGCCCATCATAGCGAATGACGGGTTCAAAGCGCCGAGGCTTTGCATATCGGTGCCCGGACGCATGTATTCATCGCGGTCCAGAATGGTCAGACCGTTTTGATCCTTGACGGTGATCACGGATTTTTCAAACCGGTTGTCGGCCCATGCTGCCGCCGCACGTCTTTGCGATTCAACCGCCAGCGCATCCGCGTCATCACGGGTAAAGCCATACTCGGTCGCGATGATGTCGGCCGAGATGCCCTGAGGCACGAAATAGGTCTCCATCGCCAGCGAGGGGTCAACAGCGATTGCTGCACCGTCGCTGCCCATGGCCACGCGCCCCATCATCTCGACACCGCCTGCAATATAGGCATCGCCCGCGCCGCCTTTCACCTGGTTTGCGGCCAGGTTCACGGCTTCCATGCCCGAGGCGCAGAAACGGTTGATCGCCAAGCCCGGGATCGACTGGTCGAGGTCGGATGCCAGAACGGCCGAGCGCGCCAGACAGCCGCCTTGCTCCATCACTTGCGTGACGTTTCCCCAGATCACGTCTTCGACGGCGTGACCTTCCAGGTTGTTGCGCTCTTTCACCGCGTTCAGGGTCAGGGCGGACAGGCGCACCGAGGTTACCTCGTGCAGGCTGCCATCCTTGCGGCCCTTGCCGCGCGGCGTGCGCAGGGCGTCATAGATATAGGCTTCGGTCATGGGTTTTCTCCTCAAGCTCGATCCGACGGGTTGCCGGGCATCAGGTCATAGGGGTGCTTCCAACCGGGCTGTTCGGACAAGCGGGTCAGCCAGGCGTCGATATGGGGCCAGTCGGCACGGTCAAAACCGAATGGTTCAGGGTAATACAGATAGCCGCAGCAGCTAAGGTCGGCGTTGGTCACACCATCACCAACGATCCAGTCGCGGCCGTCCAGGTGGTTGTTCAGGATCTCATAAGCTGCCTTCAAACGCCCTTTATTGAATGCAATGACATCAGGGTTGCGGTGCTGCTCGGGTAGGAAATTGATCAGGAACCGCGTCAAACCTGCCATTGAGCTGAGTTTGTGATTGTCCCACAAAACCCAACGCAGAATATCGTAGTCTTCTTCCCGGTCCTTGCCACCGAACTTGCCGGATTTCTCCGTGACATAGGCCTGAATCGCACCGGATTGGCTGGTGTGAAAATCTCCATCGACCAGAACTGGTGCTTCACCCAACTCGTTTACGTCAGCACGATATTCCGGCGTACGGGTTACACCTTTGAAGAAATCGACAAAGACCGGTTCCCACTCCAAACCGGACATTTCCAGAGCCAAAGCAGCCTTGTAGCTGTTTCCACTTTCTCCGAAGCAATGAAGTTTGATGGTCATGTGCTCGCCCCTCCCAAGGCGCATGTGGCTAGGCCGGATTTGAGTATTTTTGAAAAGATGAAGGGCAGTAGGTAACGTTTCATCAACCATCTTCGTATTCAGTGGTCGTGCGGTACAGGCTGGAGAGCCGATGACCGCAAAAGGTGAAGTCGTTCCTGTCCTGATGGCGAGTGTGCCCGGTGGCAGGGACGCATCGCCGCTTCATCTTTTCACAAATACTCCCGCCGGAGGCGTCCGGCATTTAAATTAAAGTCGCCGATGAGTTTTCTCCGCAGCAGTTCACCTCTTCCGTGCCTCAAGTTCGGAATTGAAGATGCGCAGGCGGTGGGTCAGGTTCTCCTCATCAATCACGCTGTTGAAATTCTCGAACAAGAAAGACAGCGCCTCACCTTCGTCCAGACCGGCATCACGCGCGAACGCTTTGAGTTTGCGATACCCATCTTCAGTCATCGCAACCGGAAAGCGGCGGGTCAGGCGAAAACGTTTTGGCATTTGGTCTCCTCCGGTAAGCTGGGTCCGGGCGGTGTTGCCCGGACCCAGACTGAGATCAGAAGTTCGCCGCGTCCAGTGCCATTACCGTGTCCGCGCCGGTCTGGATGCGTGCCAGATGCATCGCTGTCGCGGGCAGGCGGCGGGCCATGTAGAAACGGCCGGTGGCAATCTTGGTCTCGTAGAATTCTTTGTCCGAGGCTCCACCATCCAGCGCTTCCTGAGCCGCTTTCGCCATTTGCGCCCACATCAGGCCCAGGCAAACATGGCCGAACATGTGCATAAAGTCATAGGAACCGGACAATGCGTTATTCGGGTTCTTCATGCCTTCCTGCATGAAATACATGCCAGCGGCCTGCAAATCCTTGGATGCGGCTTTCAGCGGTTCGATGAACGCCTTGTCGTATGCTTCGTTCTGGCCCGCGTTTTCCTTGCAGAAGGTTTTGACCATCTCGAAGAACGCCATGACGTGCTTGCCGCCATCCTGCGCCAGCTTGCGACCCACAAGGTCAAGCGCCTGAACGCCATTTGCACCTTCGTAGATCATCGCGATGCGGGCGTCGCGGGTATATTGCGACATGCCCCATTCTTCGATGTAGCCATGGCCGCCATAAACCTGCTGCGCCTGAACGGTCATGTCGTATCCTTCGTCGGTCAGGAAGCCTTTGATGACCGGAGTCAGCAGCGAGATGAGCCCGTCCGCATCCTTGTCTCCCGCGCGGTGCGCCTTGTCGATCATGGTCGCGCCCCATAGGATGAACGCGCGCGCGCCTTCGGTAAAGCTTTTCTGATCCATCAGGTTGCGACGGATATCTGGATGCACGATCAGAGGATCGGCCGGACCATCCGGGTTCTTAACGCCGGTCACATCGCGACCCTGCAAACGATCCTTGGCGTATTCCAGAGCATTCTGATAGGCCGCTTCGGCTTGCGACAGGCCCTGCATACCCACACCCAGACGCGCTTCGTTCATCATGGTGAACATGGCGCGCATGCCCTTGTGCTCTTCGCCCAGCAGCCAGCCGGTGGCTTCGTCATAGTTCATGACGCAGGTCGAGTTGCCGTGGATGCCCATTTTCTCTTCGATCTTTCCGACCGATACGCCGTTGCGTTCGCCCGGACTGCCGTCTTCGTTCACAATGAACTTGGGCACAATGAACAGCGACACGCCTTTGATGCCCTCGGGGCCACCTGGGATCTTGGCCAGCACCAGATGGATAATGTTGTTTGCCATGTCGTGGTCGCCAGCCGAGATAAAGATCTTCTGGCCTGATATCTTATAGCTGCCATCACCCTGCGGTTCTGCCTTGGTGCGCATCAGGCCCAGATCGGTCCCACAATGCGGTTCGGTCAGGTTCATGGTGCCGGTCCATTCACAGCTGACCATGTTGGGCAGGTATTTGTTCTTCTGCTCGTCTGTTCCGTGCGCCAGAATGGCCGAGGCTGCGCCATGGGTCAGGCCCTGGTACATGGTGAATGCCTGGTTGGAGCCCGAGAACATCTCACCTACGGCTGTGCCGATCACGTAGGGCATGTTCTGGCCACCATACTCTTCCGGCATGTCGAGGCCAGTCCAGCCCCCTTCCTTCATCTGCTCGAAGGCGTCTTTGAACCCGGTAGGGGTGTACACAATACCGTTTTCCAACCGGCACCCTTCGGTGTCGCCAACAACGTTCAAAGGATGCAGGACGTTGGCGGCAACCTTGCCTGCTTCTTCCAGAACTGCGCCGGTGAATTCGGCTTCCAGTTCATCATAGCCGGGGATGTCCGACTGTGAGACTTTCAGAACATCGTGCAGAATGAACTGCATGTCTTTGGTTGGCGCGTTGTAAACGGGCATGTGAAGCTCCCTTAATTCATATGTCCGGAAGGCAGTGCGAGGTTACTCGGCCGCCTTCTTTTCCTGTTTCATCGAGGCGATGACTTTCTCGCCCCAGCGCAACTGCTCTTTCAGATCGTCGATGGCCTGCGTCAGCTCTTCGCGGCGCGATTCCATGTCAGCCAGACGCTCGCACGCGATTTCATAAGTGCGATTCATCTGGGTGACCTGTTGATCGCCCACGTGGTAGAGATCCAGCAGCTGTCGAATTTCCTCGAGGCTGAACCCAAATCTTTTGCCGCGCAGGATCAGCTTCAGCCGCGCCCGGTCACGTTTGGTGAACAGACGTTTTTGGCCTTCGCGGATCGGGAACAGCAGTTCCTTTGCCTCATAGAACCGCAAGGTGCGTGGTGTGACATCATAGGTCTCGCACATCTCGCGGATGGTCATCACATCTTCGGTCATTCGTCATACTCTCGTCACTGGCGTCATGAGACATGAGTTGCGCAGTTGGTGGGTGCTTTACAACATGTGAGTGACGTTTACGTAATCCAGACGCTGCGTCACTTTGAAGTTGACGTAACATCCGTGCACGTAAGGGCCTTTCGGCGTAATTTTGTTACCGTTACGTCAACTGATTTCCGGCATGAATAAACGGGTGCCTTGAAGGGGATGCGCACCGGTTTCGACAGGTTCTGCCACCTGCAATGCTTGATTATGAAATATCGGAAAAGGTTATTCCAGCGACTTGGCCGTTTGGTCGCGCAGGCTTTTGAGTTCGTCCATTGCCTCATCCAATTGCTGGCGCTGCTGCTGAAGTTCACTCATCTGGCGGTCTGCCATTTCGACGAAGGTGGCCATTTGCGCCTCGTTGCCCTGATCTTCATAGATCAAAAGCCACTGGCGAATCTCTTCTAGAGGAAAACCAAACTTTCGGCCGCGCATGATCAGTTTCATCCGCGCGCATTCCCGGGCCCCGTAAAAGCGCGAACGCCCTTCGCGGTCCGGTTGCAAAAGCTCGATATATTCGTAGTAGCGCAGGGTGCGCGGCGTCACGTCAAACTCGGCGCACATTTCTTTGAATGACAAACGGTTGTTGGACATTCCCGGTCTCCTCGTCAGCAACCTAGGCGGTCCCGATCCCAAGCGCAACAGGTAGGCTTGCTCTTTACCGGAACACCGGCTCATAAAGGCGGTGCAGAGAACAGGACGCATACTTATGGTCGATAAGACAGTTTTAGCCCGCCAGTTTATCGAGGCGATCCCCCATGCGCGGGCATTGAACCTTACGCTCACGCAGATCGGCGAGGGTGAGGCAGAGATAACTCTGCCCTACAACAAAGACCTGATCGGGGATCCGCGTACAGGGGTGATTCATGGGGGAGCGATATCCACGATTCTGGACACCTGTTGTGGCGCTGCGGTGATGAGCCACCCATCGGCCCCCGGAGGAACCGCAACAATCGATCTGCGGATAGACTATATGCGCGCGGCGACGCCAGGTCAGACGATTACTGCACATGCCGTCTGTCACCATATCACGCGAAACGTTGCCTTCGTGCGGGCCACCGCAATGGACAACGACACAGACCTGCCGGTGGCGACAGCCTCAGGGTCCTTTACGGTTGAAGGGAAGTAATATGCCAAGACCTCGTCCCGAGCCGATGCAGGTGGTCAAGCAGCGCCGCGATGCAGCCCTGCGTGCGCTTGTCGACGGCGTACCGTATATACGTTTCCTGAACATCAGTTTTGACAGGCGCGGGGATGAGCTGACCGGCGTTTTGAATTTCGATGACAAGCTGATCGGCAATCCGTTTCTGCCTGCAATTCATGGCGGCGTGACCGCTGCCTTTTTGGAGGTAACAGCGGTTATCACGCTGAGCTGGGAACACATGTTCCCAAGTATTGAAAGCGGAGAGATCGATGCAGAGGCAATCGTGTCAGACGAAAGCATCCGGTTTCCCAAGACAATCGACTTTACCGTCGACTATCTGCGTTCGGGCTTGCCGCGAGACGCCTATGCGCGGGCATTTATCAGCCGGTCAGGGCGGCGTTACGCTTCGGTACGGGTTGAAGCCTGGCAGGACAACCATGCGAAACTGTTTGCGCAGGCCTCCGGGCATTTCCTGATGCCGCAACCGCCTCGGGGCAAGAGCTGACCATGCAGGACGCCTCGGCGCCCATCACGCATCGACGGGTGCTGAAGATCGCTGTGCCGATTGTCCTGTCGAACGCCACCGTTCCGATTCTGGGGGCAGTTGATACCGGCGTTGTCGGCCAGTTGGGGCAGGCAGCGCCTATTGGTGCGGTCGGGATCGGTGCGGTGATCCTGTCAACGATCTACTGGATCTTCGGTTTCTTGCGGATGGGAACCACCGGGATGGCGGCGCAGGCACGCGGGGCAGGTGACGCTGTTGAAACCTGGGCATTGCTGATGCGCGGCCTGATGCTTGGCGGCGCGGCTGGGCTGTTCTTTATCCTTACACAAGTGGCCGTGTTCGCGGGTGCGTTCGCTTTATCTCCGGCGAGCCCCGAGGTCGAAACGCTCGCCCGCGCCTATCTTGAGATTCGAATTTGGGGGGCGCCAGCAACTATCGCGCTTTATGCGGTTACCGGATGGTTGATTGCGGTTGAACGCACGCGTGGGGTTTTTGTTCTTCAGGTCTGGATGAACGGATTGAACATCGTTCTGGATCTATGGTTCGTGCTTGGTCTTGGCTGGGGTGTCGAAGGGGTTGCCATTGCCACTTTGATTGCGGAATGGACCGGTCTGGCGCTGGGCCTTTGGCTGTGTCGGGATGGGTTCAAAGACGGAATCTGGCGCGACTGGGCTCGCATATTTGATGCCGCTCGGCTGCAACGGATGTTGCAGGTCAACGGCGATATCATGATCCGGTCGGTTTTGCTAACCGGATCCTTCACGACTTTTCTTTTCGTCGGTTCGGATCTGGGTGATGTCAATCTGGCGGCCAATCAGGTCTTGCTTCAGTTTCTTGAAATCACGGCTTTCGCGCTGGACGGGTTCGCCTTTTCCGCCGAGGCGCTGGTCGGAAGCGCGGTGGGTGCCAGAGACAGGTATCAGGTGCGCCGCGCGTCTGTCATGACCTCGCAATGGGGTGTTGGGGGTGCCCTGTTACTGGGTGTGGTTTTCTTTGTCGCCGGACCGGCGTTGATCGACCTCATGTCAACATCGCCGCAGGTGCGCGAGGCCGGGCGCGAGTTTCTTGTCTGGGCCGCGTTGGCACCCGTTATCGGCGTGGCAAGCTGGATGTTTGACGGCATCTACATAGGTGCAACATGGACCCGGGCCATGCGTAGGGCGATGTTCCAATCGGTCGCTATCTATCTGGTTGCGCTGTTCATTCTGGTGCCAAGTTTCGGAAATCACGGCCTGTGGGCCGCGTTGATGGTGCTTAACATCGCACGTGGCGTGACTTTGGGGTGGCGCTATCCCAAGCTCGAGGCGCAGGTGGCCTAGAGCAGCGTAAGAAGGTTTTCCGGTGGACGCCCGATGGCAGCCTTATCGCCCGCAATGGCAAGCGGACGTTCAATCAGGATCGGGTTTTCAGCCATGGCCCGGATCAGGGCGTCGTCTGGCGAGGTCTTTGTCAGCCCCAGTTCCTTGAACCGGGATTCTCCGGTGCGCATCATCTCAACGGGCGAAAGCCCCAATGCGGATTGTGCCGCTCGCAGCTCATCGATTGATGGTGCATCCTCAAGATATTTGCGCACCGTGACCCGTGCGCCATTCTCTTCCAGCAACGCAAGTCCGGCGCGGGATTTTGAACAGCGCGGGTTGTGCCAATATTCGATCATAGCCAGTCCTCTCGTTTGCTGCCGACGGCTTGGGCTACATTCTCAATGCCGTCGCGGGCCAGCAGTTCATCGAGCCCGTTCGCAATGTCAGCCGCCAGAGAAATGCCGCCATACACCATCGCCGTATAGAACTGCACAGCAGATGCCCCGGCGCAGATCTTGGCATAGGCCTGTTCCGCATTGCTGATGCCACCCACGCCGATCAGGGGAATGTCACCCCCGGTCAACTGGCTGAGCCGCGCCAGAACACGTGTTGATTTCTCGAACAGCGGTGCGCCGGACAGTCCGCCGGTTTCACCTTTGTGCGAACTGCGCAACCCGTCACGCGACAGGGTGGTGTTGGTGGCGATCACGGCATCCACACGGGTCTCGCGCGCAACATCGGCAATGTCCTGCAACTCGGCATCGGTCAGGTCCGGCGCGATTTTCAGGAAGATGGGCAGTGGGCGAGGCAGCGCATCACGGGTTTCAATCACACCGTTCAAAAGCGCGCTTAGCGCCGCCTTGCCCTGCAAATCCCGCAGCTTTTCCGTATTCGGGGATGACACGTTGACCGTGGCAAAATCCAGATGCGCGGCACAATGCGCCAGCACCTTTACGAAATCACCCGCGCGATCCTCGCTGTCCTTGTTGGCGCCCAGATTCAGGCCGATCACCGCATTTTGGGGGCGATCAGCAAGCCGTTTTGCCATCACCTCCATGCCTTCGTTGTTGAAGCCAAAACGGTTGATCGCTGCTTTGTCTTCGGTCAGGCGAAACAGGCGTGGTTTAGGGTTTCCCGGTTGCGGGCGTGGTGTGACAGCCCCGACTTCGATGAAACCAAATCCAGCGCGTGACAGGGGTGCCAAAACCTCACCGTTCTTGTCGAAGCCCGCGGCCAATCCTACCGGGTTAGGCAGGTCCAACCCGGCTAGGCTGGTTTTCAGACGCGGTGTTGTCACCGGCCCCGGCGCAGGCGCAAGCCCCGCCTTCAAAGCCCTGATCGACATCCCGTGGGCGGTTTCGGGGTCCATGCAGTGCAGGGCCGCAAGCCCGAACTTCTCGGTCAGTTTCATCCGAACGCTTTCCCGCTTTTGCTTGATCCGCACCGGATCAGGCGCGAGGTTTCTACCGCAGCCTGCCGATGGACCACCGCCGCCCGGTAGGCCGGATCAGTCACCATTTCCAGAAACGCATATGCAGTCGGATAGCGTGCGATAAAGACGGCATCCCATACCTCATCAGCCGGTCCGATCAGAGTCGTTTCAAATGCACCCCGCCACAGGATGCATGCCCCGATACGGCCAATGATTGGGGCGGTTTCAACCCCGTATTTCTGATAGGCCTGCGCCCCGGTCAACCCTGCGCCCGCCAATTCATGTGATTTGGGATACTGCGCCTCGGCGCGGAACTTCACCAGATTGAGCATTTCGATCGGCTGGTCGCGGTCCAGGGCCTTGAACGCCTCGAACTGGCCGCGATCCGGATCGACATAAGATATCATGCCATGTCCTCGGGAAACTGATGTGCCGTGCCGACAAAAGGCAGGGGTCGCGCCCAGACAACGTCGCTTAACCTGATCTGACGATACAGATGTGGAAACAGGGCGTCTCCTCGCGACACTTCCCATTTCAGGTCATCGCCCATGGCATCGGCATCACAGGCCAACAGCGTAAGCCCTTCAACGCCCGCAAAATGCTTGGCGGCGGTTTCAGCAGCTTGTTCAGCGGTGGAAAAGTGAACAAACCCGTCTGACACGTCAATGGGTGCTCCGTCTGTGGTGCCCAGACTTTGCAGTTCAGCCCATTCGACGGCTCGGAAAATCTTGTAGATCAGCATGATGACCTGATGCCCCGCACGGCGCTTGGAATCAAGCTGGATTTCTCCTTTGACTCTCGGTCGACATCAGCGCACGATCCCCGGCAATAATAACAGGGAGTTCCAAGATGTTGACCCGATTTTTAACTTCGGTCGCGGTGCTGGGCCTGACGGCGGGTGCCGCAGCAGCCGATTACAAGCTGACAATTCTGCACACCAACGATTTCCATTCGCGCTTTGAGCCGATCAACAAATACGACAGCGGATGCGGTGCGGAAGACAATGCAGAAGGTAAGTGCTTTGGCGGATCGGCGCGCCTTGTTACGGCAGTTGCCGATGCGCGCGCACGGGCAGAAAACTCGATTCTGGTGGATGGAGGTGACCAGTTCCAGGGGTCCCTTTTCTATACCTACTACAAGGGCAAGGTCGCGGCGGAGTTCATGAACAAGCTGGGCTATAACGCCATGACCGTTGGCAACCACGAGTTTGATGACGGCCCTGAAGTGTTGCGGGGGTTCATCGACTCGGTCGACTTCCCGGTTCTGATGTCCAACGCTGATATTCGCGACGAAGAGCTTTTGACGGACAGGATCAAGAAAGCGACCGTTATCGAAGTAGGCGGCGAGAAGATCGGCCTGATCGGCCTGACCCCAATCGACACGGATGAGCTTGCCTCGCCCGGCCCCAACGTCACGTTTTCGGACCCGGTGCCAGCTGTGCAGGCCGAGGTCGATAAACTGACAGGTGAGGGTGTCAACAAGATCATCGTTCTCAGCCATTCCGGCTATGGCGTCGATCAGCGTGTCGCGCAAGAGACGACTGGTGTTGACGTGATCGTCGGCGGGCATTCGAACACGTATCTTTCGAATGTGTCGGATAAGGCGGCAGGTCCGTACCCAACAGTGGTAAACGGCGTACAGATCGTTCAGGCCTATGCTTATGGCAAGTTTCTGGGCGAATTGAACGTTACTTTCGATGACGATGGCAAAGTGGTCGAGGCAGCTGGCGAGCCTTTGATCATGGACAACGCAGTGACCGAGGATCAGGCCGCGCTGGACCGGATTGCGGAACTGGCGGTGCCTTTGGATGAAATCCGCAACAAGGTTGTTGCAAGCGCTGCAGAAGCCATTGAAGGGGATCGCTCAATTTGTCGCGTGCAGGAATGTCAGATGGGCAACCTGGTTGCCGATGCGATGCTGGCGCGCGTGGCGGATCAGGGCGTTCAGATCGCGATTGCCAATTCGGGTGGATTGCGGGCGTCCATAGACCCCGGTGATGTGACCATGGGCGAGGTTCTGACTGTGTTGCCATTCCAGAATACACTGTCGACCTTTGAAATCAGCGGACAGGGTGTCATTGACGCGCTTGAGAATGGTGTAAGTCAGGTGGAAGAAGTAAAAGGTCGCTTCCCGCAGGTCGCCGGCCTAAGCTTCACTTGGGATCCAAGCGTTGCGCCGAACGAGGGACGCGTCAGCGAGGTAATGGTTGCCGAGGGTGACGGTTTTGTTCCGATCGATCCGAACAAGACCTACCTGGTCGTCACCAACAACTACGTCCGCAACGGCGGTGACGGGTACAAGATGTTCGAAGGCGACGACAAGAACGCCTATGACTTCGGCCCGGACCTTGCGGATGTCACCGCGGAATACCTGGCGGAAAATGCGCCCTATCAGCCCTATGTCGACGGGCGTATCAAACAGAAGTAACTGTGTTCATAGAAAAGACAAAAGCCGCATCCTCGTGATGCGGCTTTTTTGTTTTTTTGGGAACCGATCAGCTGAAATCGTATTCCGGCCAGAGCGCGGTTGACCCAGTACGAATATTGGTATCGGTTCCTAATAAAAGTCGGAATTCGGTGCTTTAGCATTGTATCGGTGGTTCATTACTCATGTGCGGACGGTTTGCAGTAACTCTTCCAAACGACGCAATGGCGCAGCTGTTTTCCGCGCGCCCAGCAAATGCGCTACCTGTGGTGCCGAATTTCAATGTTTGTCCGACAAATCAGGTACATGTCGTGCGGAGTGGCGAAACAGGCCGTCATCTGGACGAGCTGCGCTGGGGATTTCTGCCACATTGGTACAAGACCGAAACAGCGGGGCCGTTGCTGATCAACGCCCGGGCCGAGTCCCTGGCGGACAAGCCCGCCTTTCGTGATGCCTGCCGGACGCGCCGCTGCCTGATCATAGCGACTGGGTTCTATGAATGGACAAAAACGAAACAGGGAACGCGCCTGCCTTGGTATATCCACCGTCAGGACAAAGCTCCGATTGCTTTTGCCGGGGTCTGGCAGGACTGGGGTCCTGAAGGCGAACGTCAGGGCACTTGTGCAATCGTGACGACGGCTGCCAACAAAAGGCTTGAGGTCATTCATCAGCGAATGCCCTTGATCGTAGAACCCAAAGACTGGCCACTATGGTTGGGTGAAGCCGGAAAAGGGGCCGCACGACTGATGCAGCCAGGGCACGAGGACGTGCTGACCTTCCACCGGGTCGATCCTGCGGTGAACTCGAACCGGGCCAGCGGGCCTGAGCTGATCGAACCTTATGACGCGTGACCTTTTCATTGGAAACGCGGCAAGCTAGACCTTCGGCATGGCTCTGAAATTTCCTGACCTGACCCAACTTTACGCGCACGGCTATGATACCGTGATTGACGTTCGCAGCCCTGCCGAGTTTGCCGAAGATCATCTGCCGGGTGCAATGAACCTGCCGGTGCTGAATAATGAGGAACGCGCCCGGGTCGGAACCATTTATGTACAGGAAAGCCCCTTTCTGGCGCGCAAGCTGGGCGCTGCTTTGGTATTCCGCAATGCAGCCAATCACATCGAACATCACCTCAGCCATCATGACGGAGCGTGGCGCCCCTTGGTTTATTGCTGGCGCGGTGGACAGCGTTCCGGATCTTTCACATGGATGTTGCAACAAATTGGGTGGCGCGCCGAAGTGGTCGAAGGTGGCTATCGCACCTATCGTCGATTGGTGAACGCTTATTTGTACGATGATCCCTTGCCACATCGGCTGATCGCGTTGGATGGCAACACGGGCACCGCAAAGACCGATCTTTTGGCTGTGTTGCAGGCACGAGGCGTACAGGTTCTGGATCTTGAAGCGCTGGCCAACCATCGCGGGTCCTTGCTGGGCGAAAGGCCGGGAGGGCAGCCCAGTCAGAAGGGGTTTGAATCTGCTCTGTCCGCTGCGTTGTGTGCAATGGATCCGGCGCGTCCAGTCGTGGTCGAAGCGGAATCATCCAAAATTGGCAGCTTGATCCTGCCACCCAGCCTTTGGAACGCGTTGTGTAATGCTCCGCGTGTGAACATCACGGCTTCGATTGAAGCACGTTCGGCCTATCTGGTGCGGGCTTATCACGACATCCTGTCTGACGGTGACCGTTTGCGTGACCGGTTATCGCCGCTGCGGTTCCATCGCGGGCATGAGGTCGTGGACGGGTGGCTGCGCTTGATCGATGCGGGTGAAAAACAGGCGCTGACACGGGCCTTGATGGAACAGCATTATGATCCCGCATACACCAAATCCCGGCAATCCCGCCCGGTGCAAGTGTTGGCCAGTCTTGATGTGGAAACTTTGGACAACACGGGGCTGAGCAACGCGGCCGCGCAAATTGAAAGCCTGCTGGATCAGGTTTGAAGGCGCAAACCCGGTGTGTCGGTCAGCTGGCCAATGATCATTGCCGGATATCCCGCGTCCAGAAGATCTTGCAGAAGGGTTTCGGCGTCCTTCGCATTCACGGCGGCCAATAAACCCCCGGCTGTTTGCGGATCAAAAAGCAGCGCCGCCTTGTCCCCGGACGGAAGATTGGGCGCAATCGTGCTGTTGTCGGCAAAAATCGTTGACCGGACCCCCTGATCCGTCAGCGCAAGCGCACCGTCCATCACATTTACCGCGTCCAGATCAAGCGTAGCGCCGCAATGAGATGCGTCACAGATGCCTTGCAGATGCCCGGCCAGACCAAACCCGGTCACGTCGGTCATCGCATGGGCGTTGGCCAAAATGCGGGCTGCATCGCCTTGGGGCTGTGTCATATGTTTGTAGGCTGCCGCGACCCAGGCCCCCTCGGCAAGACCGGCCATTTCCGCCGCCATCAGAACACCGCTTCCCAAGGGTTTGGTCAGGATCAGACGGTCCCCCGGCTGACCACCCGCCAATGTAATCGGGGTAGCTTCGCACAGGCCGGTCAACGTGAAACCGACCGTCATCTCGTCGCCCATTGAGCTGTGCCCGCCGACGATTTCCGCGCCCGCATCGCGCATGACGTCACTCGCGACGGACATGATTTCGGACATTGTGCGGCTTTGCAGGGCGGCAGACATGCGTGGCAGGATGATCGTTGCCGTGGCTGCCTGAGGTGCAGCCCCCATGGCCCAGATATCCCCCAGGGCGTGAATGGCGGCGATACGCGTCATAAGTGTGGGATCGTTGGTGAAAGCCCTCAGATGATCGGACGTCATGACTTGCCGCGCCCCGCCCGTTTGCAAAAGCGCGGCATCGTCGCCGGGCAGGGGGGTGACGTCGGTACGAGTAGGGGCGGGGAGGGATTTCAGGGCGATCTGCAATGCGTCGCGCCCGACCTTTGCTCCACATCCGCCGCACATGGGCTTTTCACCCAAAACCCCATCAAGCCCGGCGGCCCGGTCGCGCGGCAGAGCGGGTGGTGTCATTTGCGGCAGGTCGCGAAACTTGTTCATGAAGGTCTGGTCGATATGGTTCTTCCATGTCCACATCAACGGGCCGCTGAACGATGTTCCCAAACGCTCGGCCAGTGCTGACTTGCCACCCAGTGAGATCAGTTTGAGATAGTCTTTTTGCGGTGTGTATCTTTGCATCCGCCCCGCGCCGAGCCTTGCGCGCAGATTTTCGAACAATATTGGCGCTTCGCGCACCGCATAAACGCCAGCCTTCGGTCTGGGGTTGTCCGAAAGATGGGCGCAATCCCCGGCGGCAAACACAGCCGGATCACTGGATTGCAGGTAGCTGTTTACGCGGATGTATCCGTCATGAAGGTCAAGCCCTGTGTTTGCAATCCAGTCATGGGCGCGGGCTCCGGCGGCACCGGTCACGAAACCAGCCGGAATTGTGCGCCCGTCCTTTAGTTCCACGTGATCTTGCCCGATCCGGGTGATCACCGCGTTTTCAATCACCTCTACACCAAGGTCGTGCATTGCAATCCGGATTGTTGCCGCCGCCTTGGGTTTGGTTGCAGTCAGGGCCGCGGCACTATCGATCAGGGTAATCTGTGCCGCCCGCCCTCTGGCTTTCAACGCGTGCGCCATCGCCATGACCAGTTCGGCGCCCGCGACGCCGCCACCGATCACGGCGACCGCGGCTGGCCCTTGACCCTTTAGATACTCGGCCCATTTTGCGGCAAAGGGTCCCAACGGCTTGGCTGGCACTGCATATTCCGCAAAGCCCGGCAGGGCGGGCATGTCCGACGTGATCCCTACATTGACCGAAGCCACGTCGAAGCCTACCGGAGGATGCCCGGGGACGTGCACTTCGTGTGTTTCGGTGTCGATGCCGTTGACCGCCCTCAAGATCACTCGCGCACCTGCGAAACGGGCCAGTCTGACAAGATCGATATCCAGCTCCCACCGGTCGTAATGTCCGGCGACATATCCGGGCAACATCCCGGAATAGGGGGCGGTGGGGCCTGGGTTGATCACGGTTACCCGGGCGCCGGGCAAAGGGCTCATTCCCCATTTGCGCAGCAGCAGGGCATGGGTGTGGCCGCCGCCAATTAAAACCAGATCACGGGTCAGGGGCAGCGGAGATGTGTGCATTTGTGTTAATTCGCGCTGTGGTCCGGAACATCCTCGACCTGCTCGACCGCATGGGTGGCCCAAAGCTCATCCTCGCCAGCATCGGGCAGGTCACTGGGCAGTTCATGACGGTGAATGTGCCATTTTGCAATGAACAGGGCCGTGATCGGAGCCGTCAGGAATAAAAACAGCGTGATCAGAAGCTCGTGCAGCGACAGTTTGCCTTCCAGCAGAACGGAATGGGTGATCGAAGCCAGCAACACCCCGCCCACACCCAAAGTAGTCGCCTTGGTCGGCGCATGAAGGCGGGACATAGGGTCATTCAGCTTGATCATGCCGAAGGACCCGACAAACCCGAAAACACCCGAGATTATAAGGAAAACGGCGATCAGCAGCTCTGCAATGAATGTCATATCGCCCTCATTCGATGATGTTGCCGCGCAGCATGAAGCGCGCATATGCGACGGTCGAAACGAAACCCAGCATCGCGATGATCATGGCCGCTTCAAAGAAAATCTCGGTCCCTTTCGACAGGCCATAAAGGATCATCAGGGCAATCGTGTTGATGACCATAGTATCCAGAGCCAGAACCCGGGTCCCAACGCCGTCTGCGGTGATGATCCGCCACAGACACATCATGATCGCCGCGCCGAAACAGGCAAATGCAAAGTAGATTGCGTATTCGATCATTCGAAAATCTCCTTCAGGCGACGTTCATAGCGCTGCTTGATTTCGTCGCGCACCTGATCCGGGTTTGGTGCATCAAGGCAATGAACCAGCAGATTGTGCCCCTGTGCCGACAGGTCGCAACTGACGGTGCCGGGTGTCATCGTGATGGTCCCGGCCAGCACGGTTATGGCCTCGGGTGTCCGAAGCTCCAGTGGAATGCACACCCAGTTGGGCCGCCGGTCTTCATTGCGTTTGAACAAGACGATGCGGGCCACGGTCACATTCGCGACGACAATATCCCACAGCACTACGATCATGTATTCGGCGACCATTGGCCAGTTGCGCAGCTTGGGCCTGTCGGGCCAGTAGGGTTGTGTGACAAAGGGAATGATGATCCCAAGGATCAGGCCAAAGACCAGAGAATTCAGCGACGGCTTGTTCGCCAGCAGGATCCAGACGATCGTCAACAAAATGGTCAGGTGAGGGTGCGGAAATATCCGGTGTAGCAGTTTCATCATTCGGCCCCTCCCAATACGGCAGAGATGTAGTTTTCAGGCGTGAACAGCTGCTCTGCGGTTTGGCTGGTATATTCCAGTGCAGGGCCCGCAAACAATGTCAGCAGGATCAGGCCGGCTACGGCGCCGAAAACGGCGGTAAAGGCAAGACCGGGTTGCGGTTCCGGTGCGACCGGTTCAGGGGCAGCCTCGTTTTCCGCGGGCATTTCTATTGGAACAGCCTGAGTGTCATGGCTTTTCCAGAAGATCAATGTCCCGGCTCTGGCCAGTCCGATAATTGTGACGAAAGAGCTGATCAGAATCACGGCCCAGACCATCGTGGCATCCGAAGCATCGCGCGAGGCGTCCAGCACAAGCAGCTTGCCAATAAAGCCGGACAAGGGCGGCATTCCCGCCATTGCAATCGCCCCCACGAAGAACAGTGCAGACACCAGCCCGCTTTGCGGCATGGGGGGCGTTGGTGCGATGGCCCCGCCCCGCCGCGCCATCACCAGATCGGCAACCAGGAACAGCAGGGCTGTCGCCAGCGTCGAATGGAACACATAGTACAGCGCTGCGGCTGTTGCGTCAGGCGTGAATTGCGAGATTGCGATCAACAGAGTGCCCATGGATGCAATCGCGCAGAACGCCACCATGCGGGCGATATGTTTTGACCCCAGAATGCCGATAGTCCCGACAGCCAAAGTGACAAGTGCAGCAGGTTGCAACCACTCACCCGCCAGACCCTCTGTCGCTGCGACATCGGGGCCAAAGGCCAGTGTGAACATCCGCAGAATCGAGTAAGCCCCGACCTTGGTCATGATTGCAAACAGGGCCGCAACGGGCATTGGCGCATTGGCATAGCTGGCAGGTAGCCAGAAATGCAGGGGCAGAACGGCGGCCTTGATGCAAAAGACCAAAAGCAAAAGGACCGCGCCAACCCGCAGCAATGCTGTATCCTCGGCCGGGATATCTGCAACCCGTAAGGCGATATCCGCCATGTTCAGTGTCCCGGTCACACCATAGATCGTGCCCAACGCAAACAGGAACAAGGTCGATCCCAACAGGTTGTAAGCCACATATTGCACACCCGCCTTCAACCGTACCGCACCGCCACCATGGGTCATCAGACCGTAAGAGGCGATCAGCAGAACTTCGAAAAACACGAAAAGGTTAAAGGCATCTCCGGTCAGAAATGCGCCGCAGACACCCATAAGCTGAAAATGGAACAGGGCGTGGAAGTGTTTGCCCCGATCATCCCAGCCCGAAGCTATTGCATAGAGGACAATCGGTAAGGCCAGCAGCGCGGTTAGCAGCACCATCATGGCCGACATTCGATCCAGTACCATGACAATGCCAAACGGGGCGGGCCAGTTTCCAAGCTCGTAAACCTGAATATCTCCGCCCGAAGCCTGCGCCGTGATTGTCAGCGCAATCCCAAGCAAGGCCACAACACCGGCAACGGAAAAGATGCGCTGCAGATCCAGATGGTATCGCAGGACCATGATGCTAAACGGAGCCAGGATCGCGGGCAGGACGATCGGCGCAACGATCCAGTGGTTCATGCGTCTTCTCCTGCTGCGTCCACGCTGTCCTGCGCTGTCATGTCGATATGGTCATCCTTGGAGGACAGGTACGCGCTGAGCGAAATCATCACGATCACCGCGGTCATCCCAAAAGATATCACAATTGCGGTCAGCACCAGCGCCTGTGGCAAAGGGTCGGTATAAGCGACGTCCTTGTATTTGTTCAGAACCGGGGGGGCGTTCAGCGCAAGACGCCCGGTCGCGAACAGGAACACGTTGACTGCGTAAGTGATCAGCGACAGGCCCAGAATGACCGGAAACGTCCGGCGGCGCAGGATCAGGAATATTCCGGCAGCGGTCAAGATACCTACGGCAGAGGCTACGAGCGCTTCCATCAGGCCTGCTCCTTCTCTTGTTCTTTTTCCGGTGGAGAGTCCCGCAGGGGATTGATATCCATCGGGAATTCCTGTGCCATTCCGGGCTGCCACGCAAAGCGGGACAGGCTGTCGAGTGCCAGCATGACCGCACCCAGAACCGCAAGGAACACGCCCGTGTCAAACAGCATGGCGGTGGCCCATTCGAATTCCTCAAGCGGGGGCCAGTGGAGATAGCCAAAATCGCTGGTCAGGAAGGGGCGTTCATTGAACCAGGCCCCCAGACCCGTGGCGGCGGCGATCAGCACGCCCCAGCCAATGGTGCCGTGGTAATAAAACCGCTGCCGCTCGATCGCCCAAGTATAGCCGCTGGCCATGTATTGCATCAGATAGGCGATGGCGACGATCAGTCCCGCGATAAATCCGCCGCCCGGCTGGTTGTGCCCACGGAAGAAAATATAAGCCCCGACCATCAGCGCAATCGGCATCATCACGCGGGTCGCCACAACCATCATCAGCGGGTGTGAATCACCGGACTGCGGCCAGTGCGGTTTGCGATTCAGCAGGTAACTGCGGACATTGGTGCTTAGCACGGATTCCGTCAGCGCAAAGATAATCAGCGCGGCAATGCCCAGCACGATGATCTCGCCAAACGTATCAAAACCCCGGAAGTCGACGAGGATCACGTTGACCACATTGGTGCCGCCACCGCCCTTGTAGGAATTGGCCAGATGGAATTCTGAAATCGTTGGGAATGCAAAATCGCGCATCATCATCGCGTAAACCAGCGCGCCAGTACCAAGACCGGCAATGACGGAAATCGCGGCATCCCGCCATCGCCGTGCCGCGCTGCTGTCCCATGGCGTCTCGGTCGGCAGGAAGTTCAGCGACAGCAACAAAAGGATCATCGTTACCACCTCGACCGAGATTTGCGTCAGGGCAAGGTCAGGAGCGGAAAGATAGTTGAACGCGATGGAAACGATCAGGCCCACGACGCCGATCAGCACCAGCGACAACAGGCGGTTCCGGTGGAACCACATGATACCAAGCGTTGCGCCCACCAGACAAATCCAGCCGATGATCGGAATGATCTGCGCTGGCAGCGGAACGCGGGTTTCCACGCCGATGGTTCCTGTCGAATAGGCGTAATAACCAAGGCCCACGGTGAAAGCGACGAAGATGATCGCATAGCGGCTGAGAACACCGTTATGCATTTCATCGGTGATCCAGCGGCTTAATCTGGTCAGCGCGTCGATGATAGCCTCAAAGATTACCTTGGCCTCGGGCCGGGGCAGGGCATTCCAGACCTGCTCGCCGCGTTTGTGCAGCGCCAGCAGGAAAAGGCCGCCCAATGTCGCAACAACCGACATGTAAAGTGCGGGCGTGAAGCCATGCCACAGTTTGAGCGAGTAATACGGCAGCTTCTCGCCGCCTATCACCGCGCTGGAAACCACGGCGATCAGGGGGCCAACGATCGCGGCGGAATTCAGACCGATCAGGACGACCAGTACAACCAGCAGTGCGGGCGCCAGCCACAGCCCGACAGGCGGGTCATGCGGATGGCTGGGATAGTCTTCTCGCTTGGGTCCAAGGAAAACATGGCTGACGAAGCGGAAAGAATAAGCGGCCGAGAACAGCGCCGCCAAAAGTGCCAGCCCCGGAACCAGATAATGTGAATGCAACCAAGTGGTGTGAACGGTCTCTTCCAGCATCATCTCTTTCGACAAAAAGCCGTTCAGCGGCGGCAGACCCGCCATGGACAGGGCCGCGATGGTGCCGATGGTGAAGGTGATCGGCATCAGGTGACGCAGACCCCCCAGCCGTTTCAGGTTCCGCGTGCCGGTTTCGTGATCCACGATCCCGGCGGTCATGAACAGGGCGGCCTTGAAGGTCGCATGGTTGATTATGTGGAAAATGGCGGCCACGGCGGCAATTTTAGTGCCAAAGCCCAATAGCATGGTGATCAGGCCCAGATGGGATACAGTCGAAAAGGCCAGCAACGCCTTTAGATCATCCTTGAACAGCGCGATGACCGCACCCAGCAGCATGGTGATCAGACCAGTCGTGGCCACGATGTAGAACCACGCATCTGTTCCTGCCAGAACAGGCCACATCCGCGCCATCAGGAACAGACCGGCTTTCACCATGGTGGCCGAGTGCAGATAGGCAGACACCGGCGTCGGCGCGGCCATTGCGTGGGGCAGCCAGAAGTGAAACGGGAACTGTGCCGACTTGGTGAAGGCGCCCAGCAGGATCAGGATCAACGCTGGCAGGTAGTAGGGGGACGCCTGGATCAGCTCCTTGTTCTGCAAAATGACACTCAGGTCATAGGATCCAACGATATTGCCGAGGATCAGCATCCCGGCGATCATCGCCAACCCGCCCGAGCCGGTGACGGCCAAAGCCATGCGCGCGCCCTGACGGCCATCGGGCAGGTGTTTCCAATAGCCGATCAGCAGGAATGAGCTGAGCGATGTAAGTTCCCAGAAAACAATCAAAAGTAGGATATTGTCGGACAGGACAATACCAACCATCGCCCCCTGAAACAGCAGCAGATAGGTATAGAACTGCCCCATCGGATCTTCGCGCGACAGGTAGAACCGTGCGTAGAGGATGATGAGCAATCCAATGCCAAGGATCAGCAAGGCGAAAAGAAATCCCAGCCCGTCCAGCATGAAATTCGCGTTCAGGCCCAACCTCGGTATCCAGTCAAACCGGGCAGTCACGACGTCTCCGCGCATTACCGAAGGGATGTGGATCAGCAGCCCCATCAGGGCCAGAAATGTGGTCAACCCGGCTGCGGATGCGGCGGCATTTCGGCCCGCGCGGATCAGCAGTGCGGGAAATACAGCACCAAGGAAGGGAAGGGCCGCAATAAGGAATAGGGACAAGTGCGATACTCCGGTCTGGGCGGTCAGGGTGAGGTCAATTTTGTAAGGATATTTTGCCGACTGTCCAGAGATGGCAACTTTTTAACGAGCTGAAATGGATCACCAAGGTATTGGCGGCGCAGCGCATTAATGACGCGATCTTGATCTGCGAGCTGTCTTTCACCGCGCAACCTGCTGTTTGGTTGTGATAGAAACAGCACCAGCGAACAGGAGGCTGAGGTGTGGCCGAAAAAATGAACCGATCCCGACGGTGGGTAGTGATTGGCGTCGGTGCCGCGATTGCTGCCGGGTTTGCGATCAGGCAATACAGACTGATCCCCGAGGATCACAGCGGCGGCCGGATCAGTGTGGCCGACGCCCATGAGCAGGCTGTGGACGGGCGCGTTCTGCTGGTTGATATCCGCACACCGCGCGAGTGGCGCGCCTCGGGAATTGGCGAGGGCGCGGTACCGCTGGATATGCGGCGCGAGGATTTCGTCGACGTTCTGACACAAATGACCGGTGGTGATCAGGCTGTTCCCGTGGCGCTGATTTGCGCCCGAGGGGTGCGGTCCGCGCGCCTCAGCAATCGTTTGATTGAAGCCGGATTCACAAATATCATCGACGTACCCGAGGGAATGTTGGGCTCGGCGGCCGGGCCGGGATGGGTAAGGGCCGGTTTGCCGGTTCGCAGATTCATTGAGGATGCGGGATGATCAGGGAAATCAGTCTTGCAGCAATCTTTGCCTTTGTCGCGCAGACGGTCCAGGCGGGCTGCGCCGATCAACAGAGCGTTTGCGAGACGCCGATGGGCGCGTATCACATCGAATTGCCCGACACAGAAAACCCGCCATTGGTGGTGTTCCTGCACGGGTATGGCGGCAGTGGTTCAGGCACGATGCGAAATCGCGGGATGGTCGAACCTCTGCTGGCGCGGGGTTATGCTGTCATGGCTCCGGAAGGCTTGGAGAGGCCCGACCGTGGTGGCACAAAAAGCTGGAATTTCTATCCCGGTTTTGGCGAACGGGATGAAACCGCCTTTCTGTCTGAAGTGGTTCAGGACGCGGTAAACCGCTTTGGTATCGACACCGACCGGGTCATGCTGGGCGGGTTTTCGGCTGGTGGTTTTATGGTCAACTATCTGGCCTGCAAGGCACCCGAGACATTTTCGGCATATGTTCCGGTGTCCGGGGGATTCTGGCGGCCGCACCCAGAAACCTGCAAGGGTCCGATCCGGATGTTGCATACCCACGGCTGGACCGACAACGTGGTTCCGCTTGAGGGGCGCTTGCTGGGCGGTGGCCGGTTTCAGCAGGGGGACATCTATGCCGGGCTCGAAATCTGGCGCGAGGCAAATGGCTGCGTCGATCACAAACCGGCTGGGTTCAGCACAACAGGAAAATTCATGCGCCGCCGCTGGACTGCCTGTGCCAAAGGCAGCGCGCTGGAGTTTGCCTTGTTTCCGGGCGGTCATACAGTTCCAGCCGGCTGGGCCGATATGGTCGTGGATTGGTACGAAGGGCTTCCAGGCAGTTGATCACTCTGCCGGGGTCATCTTGATCTTGCCTTCAACCAGTTGTTTCAGCTCGGCCCGGTAACGGCGGGCCGACCGGGTGATGGAAGGTTCGCGGAAATCCTCGCGCATCCCGACCATCCGGCGTGCGGCACCGGCCGAAACACCGCTGAGTGCTGATAGTGGGATGGCCAAAGCGAGACTGATGGCGATCGGAGCCAGCCAGATCGAGACCAGCCCGGACAGGATACCAACACTCAAGGCCATGCCACTGACGGTTTCCAATGCGTGACACAGGATCAGCGTGCGCAATCCGTAACTGCCACCGTCGCGTGATTGAGGCGACCAGCCCCGCTGAATGCCAAGCGCTGTCCGGAACACGGCGATCATCTGTTGCACCATCAGTATTGGCGCATACAGGATTGACAGAATGACCTCGGCCAGAAACGAGGTCAGGAACTTGAGGCCGCCTCCGAATTCGGAGTAGCGCACACCGCTTAACGGCAAAGCCAGAACTCCCAGCACCTTGGGTGCCAGCAGCATTGCATACATCACGAGAATGATCAGAACGTGCCGGGTTTCAGACATTTCCGGCCATTGCGGGAACAGCGGATTATCGGGGCTGAAGTAGTGCAGGACAGACGCGTCTTTGCCCTGACCGATCAGTGCCCACATCAACAGCAGCGCAAACCACAGCGGTGACATCAAGTACCCAACGGCACCGTGGAACATGTGAAAACGCGAGACGGCCCGGAATCCGGTCGAGCCCAGCAGTTTCAGGTGTTGCAGGTTGCCCTGGCACCAACGCCGATCCCGCATCGCATGATCGATCAGTGTGGGGGGTGTTTCCTCGTAAGATCCCCGAATGCGTGGCAGGAACCGCACCGCCCATCCGGCACGGCGCAGCAATCCGGCCTCGACGAAATCATGGCTCATGATCAGCTTGTCCTGACCATTGAGCGCACGCAGCTTGGGCAGTCCGGCACTGGTGGCGAAAGCCTTGGTGCGGATAATTGCGTTGTGGCCCCAATAATTGCCCTCTTGCCCGCACCAGCGCGCCAATCCTTCGGCAAAGGCGATGCCATAGACTCCATTTGCAAATTGTTGCATCCGGGCAAAAACCGATTGCGCGCCGATCAGTTGCGGATAGCTCTGGATCAGCCCGGCACCGGGATCACGCGCCAGCGCATCGGTCAGCCGAAGTATGGCGCGACCTGTCATCAGGCTGTCCGCATCCAGAACCAGCATCGCGTCCCAATCTGCGCCCCAGCGACTGACCCAGTCGGCGATGTTACCCACCTTGCGGTCGGTGTTTAGCTCGCGACGGCGGTAATACAACTCCAGCCCCGGGGCGAGCGTGGTGCGCAGGGCTTCGACGCTGGCCTGTTCCTGCGCCGCGATTTCAGGATCGCGCGTGTCGGACAGGATGAACATGGCATAGTGATGCTGCCCACCGCGTGCCTGCAAATCCTCAAGCATGGTGCGGGCGTTGCCCAGCACGTTCCATGGCACTTCGTTGTATACCGGTGTCAAAAGGGCCACGCGCAGGGGCTGTGCTGTGCGCTTGCGCTGCGGACGATCCTGTCGCGACAGCGACACCATACCCAGCAGAACGGTGCAGACCGTGAATGAAATCCAAAAGAAGTTGAACGAGATAAGCGCCAACAGGATGCCCTCGATCAGATTGATCCCCTGGGCGCTGAACCAGTCGCTCATGATCCATAGCAGGCCCAATGTCGCCACCATCGCCGGTGAAAACGCAAGCGCGCGCCAAAATCCAGTCGCACCCGTGTCTGTGCCCGACGGGGCATCGGCATCGTGGAACCCTACGCTGAAATTCTGCGCGGGCATCGCCAGAGGTGCTTCAGGCGGCATGATATGCAGATCGCGGTTCATATGGTCCATCGGTAAAGCCACACCTCAGAGGCGGGCTGTTTGTCTTTCAGCAGCTGCGCGCGCAATTCAACATGATCGCGCTCTTCAGGTTGGAACGAAAACGCCAGACGCAACCCACCCGTATCCGGGTTGCGTTGCAGAACACCGTCCGAGGTTTCGGCATGAGGGGAATCCACGAAGACACTGATCGTCTCGATATCATCGAACAATTCGCTGCCTTCGAAATCGACGACAACCAAACGCCCCTCACCAAAGGTATTTTCGCCCATGGCGGTGTTGGTCACCCGTGGCATCGGAGTGCGCTGAGGCTCCTCACCCCAGATCAGGCGATAGGACAGGTCAACCCTGCTACCTGCCGCGTAGGGTTCAGCCGGACGCCAATAGGCGACGATGTTGTCGTAGATTTCCTGATCTGCCGGTATCTCGACCAGTGTAACGGTGCCCTTGCCCCACTCTTCCTTAGGCTCGACCCACAGGCCCGGGCGTTTGTGATAATTCGCCTCAAGGTCGGCATAGTCCGAGAACTCGCGCTTACGCTGCATCAGCCCGAAACCACGTGGGTTAGTATCAACGAAGGAGGAAACCTGTAGGCGGGTTGGATTTGCCAAGGGACGCCAGAGAACCTCGCCCGCGCCATTGCGGATTAGCAACCCGTCACTGTCATGGACGGCCGGACGGAAATCGTCGAACCGGCTGTGGTTGGTCTGGTCGAACAGGAACATCGAGGTGCCCGGCGCTATGCCCACATGGGGCAGGTCAACACGCGGAAACAGCGTGGCCTCGACATCGATAATGCAATCCGCTCCGGCCGTGACATCGAACCGATAAGCACCGGTCACGCTGGGACTGTCCATCAGCGCATGTACAACCATATTCCGTTGGCCGGGCATGGGGCGTTCCAGCCAAAAACGAGTAAACTCGGGGAATTCCTCGCCATCTGGATCGCCGGTTTTCAGGGCCAGTCCGCGGGCCGACAGGCCATAAACCTCATGCAGGCCAATTGCGCGGAAATAGCTGGCGCCCTGCCAGACGCAGAATTCATCCGTTTTGCCGGGGCGGTGCATCTCTGTCCGCAGTCGCAGGCCTGAAAAGCCCAGAGTCTCGTCGATGGGCAATTGCGGCACATCATCGGATTTGTCGAACATCCCCAGATCGAAATCGACCGGTGTGGTCATGCCGTTTTCGACCGTTTCCACCTTGACGGTCCGGGGGAAATAAAGGCCCGGTGTGAAGAAATCGACGTTAAACGGCGTTTCGGTCTCGTACCACAACGCGCGGTCCAGTCGAAAACGGATCGAGCGATATTGTTCGTAGGTCAGATCCTGCCATTCCTGAGGGACCATTTCGCGTTCCGCATAGGGACGGCTGGCAAGATCGCGGGCCAGTTCGATCACGTGGCCACGGTCAAATGGAACGGTGCCCCCGGTCGCATAGGCCGATGGGGCAAAGGCCAAAGCTGTCGTCGAAACGAGGAATGCGCGACGGGTGAAATTCATCTCTTCAATTTCCAGGGTTGAGACTTGAACCAAGCTGCCAGATAAGCCACGCCAATGATCATGGCAAAGCCAATTATGTTGGCGACAAAGACGGTGGCAACATCCCGCCCAGCTTGATCGAGGGCAACGCCGATAAGTCGCGCTGCTGCCATGGAAAATACAAAGACCGCAAGGGATTGCTGGCCGACTTTGGTGATGACCGTCAGCAGGAACTGCCAGGCACGCGCGCCTAAACCGTGACCCGTCGCTATCAGGCGGTGACCATGTTCGCCTGCCGCAACCCAGCCCAGATAGGCCAGTGACAGGAAATGGACATACCTCAGCAGGCCAAACTCGGTCTTGCCGCGCAACTCTTCGGTCAATGGCCAGCTCTTGCGGATCACAGCGCCCAGCTCAGGTGCAGCAGTGTTAACCCAGATAAAGACTTTCCACGATCCGAATGGTGCTGAAAGGATCAGGAACAAGGCAGCCGCCCAGACCAGGGTTTTCGATACCGGTGGAGCGGGAATCCAGCCGCGCATCAAGGCAAATCCGGTGAAGAACAGCAATTGCCAGCCAAACGGGTTGAAGAACCATTGCCGATCCGACCAAGGCTCGGCTGGAAGGGCCAGCGCGCCGGTCTGGGTGATGCACCAGATGGTCACAGATGCAGCTGCCATCAGCCAGAAACTGATACGGTACAGCGCGATGTAGAGTGGCATCAGCGCCAGTACCACCAGATACATTGGCAGGATGTCAAAGTAGTTCGGTACATAAGTCAGGGTAAAGATTCCCACCATCTGAGGGGCGGGATCATCGAAGAGATGCTGAAGATTCAGCGACGAGACATAGGTTTTCTCGAACGCACCGGTCAGATCCAGCGCGGCCATTGTCATGGCGACGAAGAAGAACAGGGCAATATGGGCCCAATAAACCTGCCAGATGCGATAGGCCACACGGGCCGTGCCCATCCACCAGCCCTTGTGCAGGAACGCCCCGCCAAAGGCGATGGCCGAGGCCATGCCCGAACAGAACACGAAGATCTCGGTTGCGTCCGAGTACCCAAAGCGCGCCGGGATCCAATTCGCCCAGGGATCATTAGGAATGTGGGCGATCAGGATGATGAACATCGCGATGCCGCGATAGAAATCCAGTCGCGGGTCACGCGTGCGGGCGGGTGCCGCAGCCGGGGCTGCGACGGGTGCAAAATCAGCAGCGGGCGATATGGTCGCCATACGGTCTCTGTCCTTTTTGGTCGTCTTGTTATTCGGCGGGGACGCTTTGCATGTCTCCGCCGTCACGGGCCGCATCAATCAGGGCGCGGCGCGCGATGGCATAATTGTCTTCTCCCCCGGCGCGCTTGGCGCGACGGTCGTCCAGAATGCGTTCAACGGCATCGAGACGACCGGCCCGAAGCCCGGAATCGATGGTAATGCGTTCAAATACATCACGTTGCGCGTGGCTGCCACCAGCCAGTTGCATCGAACCGCGCGCTGCCAACAGGTGATCAAATGCCGTGCCATAATGGCCGTCACCAAAGGCTTCAAGACCCATGGCGGCCGCGACACCGGGATCGGCCATACGGCGGGTGGTATCGTCATTGGCGCGTGCTGCATCTTTGTTGAGGCGGGTCAGCATCTTGGCGGTGGCATCAGCGCGGTTGTCACCGGTCAGCGCAAGCAGATAATGCAGATCCGCAAAGATCAGGCAGCCGTCTTCGGTGCGCGCAGCACTCAGGTCAGCCAGTTCTTCCCAGCGATTTCCGACGTTTACGCCTTCTAGTTCAAGCCGCATCAGCAACGAAGTTCCGTTTGAGATGTCGCGGTAATCGTCGGTTTTGTCCTTGCGGACGTGATTGTCATACAGGTCCATCACCTGATCGACCTGACCAAGATCCAGATGCATCAGGGCCTTGTGCCACCAGACGTGATAGCGGAAGTTGTTGCAATGGGCCCAGGCCGCCTCGCGCCCGGCCAGCCAGTCAAGGCCCAGCTGCGCGTTGCCGGTCATTTCATGGACATGGGCCACCGCGTGCAGACCCCAGGCATCGTCGGACACCATCCAAAGCGCCTGACGTCCTGCGATTTCGGCCTTTTCATAAGCTCCGGTTTCTTCCAGCGCGAAGGAATGGCAGCCCAGCAGATAACCCCGACCGGGGTGATCGGGTTCATATGCAGGCATCACCCGTTCGATCGAACGGCGCATTCCGTCCGGATCGCCCAGAACGAAACGGGTCGCGTGGCTGAGTTTCATCGCCAACGTATCCTGCGGATGATCGCGCAGGACCGCTTCGAACTTTTGCACCGCCTGTGTCAGTTGGCCCGCCAGATACAGCCCCAAAGCATCGACAAACAGCCGCTCGCGCGCCGAGACGGGCTGTCGTTTCATCGCAGCATTGGCAGCCGCCAAAGCCTCGACTGCAACCGCCATCATCTCGCGCCGACCGAGAAGGGCCATGAACAGGCCTTTAACGGCATGGCCCAAAGCAAAATCGGGCTCAAGCTCCAGCACTTTGCCCAGATGTTGGGGCGTAACCGCGGCATGTGCCATGAACCCAAGCAGAACACCATTCCAGGCTTCGACAGCTTCCGGCTGCGCCAAGGTGTTCATCTGTCCAAAAACGTCTTGTTTCATACTTGGGTCCAATCTGATTGCGGTATTTGACACTGTTTGATGTAACAGAGTGTGCGAGAGCGGCGTATCAGTATCGACCCCGCTCTCGAATTGGTGAAATGTCGTGTGTGAAAAAGTCGAAAAAATCCGCCGATTCAAAGGCATGTTTCAGCAACTTGCCGCCTAGTTGTGCAAGTGTTTCAATCGTCGAACGGGTTTTCAGCGTTTAATACCCAGTCAGTGTCCGCCCCGCAGGTGGGTGGTGCGCTGCGATATGTTACAGGCGTACGTGACAGGTTAAGGGGATTCCCGATCAGGTTCACCTTACCGGGCTGGGCCTGCATCGAAATCTGCATATTTCGTGCTGCTACCTGTTCCGTGTCAAAAACCTGATCCAGCGTCTGGACCGGACCAACAGGCACTTTCACGTCTTCAAGACCGGAAATTACGGATCGCGTATCCAGCCGTTGAACAGCCGGCCGAAGAATGGCGTTCAGCGCATCACGGTGTTCCAGTCGCGCCGGGTTGGTCACGAATCTGGGGTCGTCGGCAAGTTCGGGTTGTCCCAGGAAACCGCACAGTTTTTTGAATTGGCCATCATTTCCAACCGCCAGAATGACATGCCCATCGGATGTCTCGTAAACGTCATAAGGCACGATATTGGGGTGCCCGTTTCCGCGGCGTTGCGGAACGTTGCCAGAAGTCAGGTAATTGACGCCCTCGTTGATCAGCCATGCGATCTGAGAATCAACCAGTGCCAGATCGACCTGCTGACCTTCACCGGTCAGGTCGCGGTGGCGCAGTGCGGCCAGAATACCAACGCTCGCATACATTCCGCACATCACATCAGCGATTCCGACCCCCACTTTCGTTGGCGCGCCTTCCGGGTCGCCGGTCAGGGACATGATCCCTCCATAGCCTTGCGCCATCAGGTCATAGCCGGGCTTGCTGGCATTTGGTCCGGTTTGGCCGTAACCCGAAATCGAGCAGTAAACGAGGCTGGGGAACTCCTGCGACAGGGTGGCATAGTCCAGCCCGTATTTCGCCAGACCGCCGGGTTTGAAATTCTCGATCAGAATATCCGCGTGTGAGGCCAGCCGCCGAATTTCCGCCTGACCTTTCTCAGTCGCGATATCCAGCGCCACGGATTTCTTGTTTCGGTTCGCTGACATGAAATAGGCGCTCAGGTCCGAGCGGTTGCCGTCGGCATCGGTGACATAGGGCGGACCCCATTGCCGTGTGTCGTCGCCGCCGGTGGCAGGGTTTTCGATCTTGATGACGCTTGCGCCCAGATCACCCAGCAACTGCGTGCAGGTCGGCCCGGCCAGAATACGGCTGAGGTCCAGAACCTTGACGCCCTTCAGCGGGCCCTCAGATGCGGCCATCGTATCCTCCACGGTCGATTTCAGCGGCGATGACGGTAAATGTCTCGGCCTTTACAGCTGCTTCAAGTGCTGCACGCAACTCTGCCCGGTTGCGGACAGTGTGGCCGTTCCCACCAAATGCACGGCCCATGGCGGCGAAGTCATGGTGGCCGAAATCCACGCCATTCTTACCCATCTGCCGCTGCCGCTGTTTCAACTCGATAAGGGCAAGGCTGGCATCTACGAAGACAAGAAAGATCGAATTGCCACCCATTTCGGCCGCCGTCGACAATTCACCGGCGACCATCAGAAACCCGGCATCACCCGAAAAGCTGATCACCGGGCGGTCAGGCGCGGCCAGTTTTAGACCAATGGCCATTGGAACAGCGCAGCCCATGGTGCAGAGCGCCGAGGATTGGATCAGCCCACGTTCTTCGCTGCATTCCCACATCTGGCTCAGCAGAATGCGATGCGCGCCGCTGTCGGCGGTTGCCAGCGTTTCGGGGGGCAGAGTAGCGCGCGTTTCGGCGATGACCGCTGCGGGTCCCCATTCCTCATCGGTGGGAAAGGCCTGTGCCAGTGCGGTTTTGACCTGTGGGGGCTCACCACCCGGCCAGGTCGTGCGGGCAGGGTTTCCCTTGGCAATGGCCTCCAGCGTCTCGCCCGTGTCAGCCACCAGATTAAGACCCGCCTGATGCATGTAGTGGTCATTGATCACCGCTGATATGTCGATGACGCGCTTTTCTTCGGGGTCCCAGATTTCGCGCCAGCCGGGGCGCATTTCGATCGGGTCATACCCCAGACACAGCACCAGATCGGCTTGTTCGACCAATGGGACAAGGTGCTTGTCTGCCGAAGGCGACAGGCCAGCGCCGCCCAAACACAAAGGGTGATCTTCGGGAACAACACCCTTGGCCTTGTAGGTTGTCACAAATGGAATTCCGAAATGTTCCAAAAACGCCTGCACCACACTGCGCGAGTCGTCATAGAGAACATCGAGACCGATAATGGCGATGGGTCGCTCGGCCTCAGCCACCCAGCGCCGGGCTTTTTCAAGGCATTCACCATTGGGACTGACAGGCGCGACCTTGGCCAGGCGGCGGCGTTTTTTACCCGTCACCGGCGTGTCGGCGACCGAGATCGGGACATCAATATGAACCGGCCCCGGTCGCGGCTGCGTGGCCAGCGACACCGCCTTGTCTGCGATGATATCCGCACCCTTGGCCGTCAGGGTAAACGTGCCCTTGGTGATGGAACGGTAAACCTGGCTGTGGTCCATAACCTGATGGGTATAGGTCAGCGCTTCGTCCGCATCGACACAACCGGTCAGAACGATCATCGGAACACGGTCCTGCAACGCATTGGCCACCACGTTGATGCCGTTCATCGCGCCGGGACCCAAAGTGGCGACCAGAATCGCAGGCGCGCCGTCGCGGTGATGCACGGCCTCGGCCATGAATCCGGCCGAGTTTTCATGTTTTGTCAGATGAAAGGTGATGCCCGCCTTCTCAAGCGCATCCACCAGTGTCAGCACCTCACCCCCCGGCATTCCAAAGGCGTGGCGGCACCCCGCTTCATACAGGCGTTGGGCCAGAAGATCGGCGGCGCGCGGCGTGGGGTCCTGCATCAGTCATGCTCCGAGATAACCGTTTCGAAGCAGATTGCGGAGGACGCCACCAGACGCAAGGCGGATCACGTCAGTGTGACTATTTGACTGCGTCTTCAGCGACAGATTGAAAGGTTTTATCAAGTTCTGCAGCAATGTCCTGCAAGGCTTGTCCGCCTTCCGCCATGTAAGGGTCAAACACGAAACTGGGGGTCTTGTAAGACAGGGTTGCGGTTCCGTCCTCGTTCTCGGTGACATAGAAACGGATCGGTGCTTCGATCATCGCATTGGTAGAGGTTTCCAGCACCCTTACCGCGTAATCGTTGTTGAACGCGCCAATAACCAGATTGCCCGGAATGGTGATTCCGCGCGCCGCAGCAGCCTTGGTGGGTCCAGCCTGCGTCACCACTATCAATCCGTTGTCCTTGATCGCAGCCTTGGTTGCATCGACCAGTTCCGAGTAGGTCTTGTCCGCGGGAAACACGGTCCAACCGGTTGGGGCGTCCTGTGCCCAAACGGGTAAAGCGATCAGGCAGAGCAAGGGAATGAGGGCTTTCATTGTCACGTATCCTGTATTGAGGTGCAACCTGTGTGCCAGACCTGACCGACCCGCGACATCACAAACCCGTGTTCATGTGCCCGTGCGTTACTTCCGTCGAGCCTTCAATAGGTAGATATCCATGATCCAGCCATGTTCGGCGCGGGCTTTCGCCCGGGTCTCAAGGATATTCTGCGCAACCTCATCCAGCGGGCCACTGATCAGAACCTCTTCTTTCATACCCACATAGGCGCCCCACCAAATGTCATAACTTGCCAAATCAAGGGTTTGGAACGAGCATTCGCCGTCCAGCATCACAGCGACGTTCGAGGCCGCATCAGGCCAGCCTTCATCCCGGATACGACGACCGGTTGTGACAACGTAGGGCGCGCCCAGATCATTGATCGGAATCGCATGGGCGGCGGTCAGCGCCTGCAAGGCGGTGATGCCGGGGATAACCTTGGTATTGGGTTGCGGGTTCAACCGGGCAGCGATGCGCAGTGAGCTGTCATAGAGGGACGGATCCCCCCAAATCAGCAGCGCGACATGCTGCGCCTCTGGATGAGCGGCTATGGCCGCTTGCCAGCGCAGGGCGATGGCGTCGTGCCATTCATCGACACCGCGCAGGTAGCCATCGTCGGCCCGGCGCTGGGGAATATCGAAATAGGCAATCTGCGGCGGCGTTTCGGCGACACGCTCGATGATCGCTTCACGCAGCCCGGCCAGATCAGCCTTGTTTTCCCCCTTGCGTGGAATCAGGATCAAATCCGCCGCCCGGATCGCCTGCGCGCCTTGAAACGTTACATGATCCGGATTGCCGGTGCCGATGCCGATCAAGCTCAGATCAATCATCGTCGAACTCCGCCAGCGGACCATAAAGGATCAGCGCCGGTGCTTTGCCAATCTCGGTTTTCAGCTGCTCTGCCAGCGCGCCAATCGTGGCGCGCTGCAGCTTTTGGTCGGGGGTCGAGACGGATTCGGCCATAAGCGCCGGAGTATCCAACGGCAATCCTTGCGTGTGCAGGGCTTCGACCAGCAGGGGAAAGGTGCGCTTGCCCATGAAAACGACGGTCGTGGCCTGCGGATCAGCCAGCGCTTTCAGGTTCAGGTCGTCGGGCAACTCACCACTGACGTCATGGCCGGTCACGAACTGGACCCGCCGGGCCGTGAGCCTGCGCGTCAATGGAATGCCTGCGGCCGCTGCCGCTGCCACTGCTGAGGGGACGCCGGGAATGATCTCATAGGCGATTCCGGCTGCGCGCAGGGCGACAAGCTCTTCCTCAAGCCGTCCGAACATACCGCCGTCGCCGGATTTCAGGCGCACCACATGCTGACCGGACTGCGCGTAATCCACCAGCAACCGGCTGACATGGTCTTGCTTGGGGGACGGACGACCGGCCCGCTTTCCGACGCCAACCAGATCCGCATCGTCGCGCGCATGGCTCAGGATCGGGCCGCTGCTGAGATCGTCGAACAGGATCGCATCGGCCTTTTGCATCCGGTCCACCGCCTTGAGCGTCAGTAGTTCCGGATCACCGGGGCCAGAGCCGATGAAAGAGACAAAGCCGCTCATGCCGACGCCTCCGCAATCAGGTGAAAGAACGTGCCAGTGACATTGCCGCGTAGTGATCCGGTTTGCGGGCCTTCTTCCCCTTCGGCGTCAAACACGCGTGCCAATGGGGCGTCCGGTTGATCCATGATTGAGGAATAGTGGAACTCGTGTCCGCGCAATGCCGATCCTTTGGCAAAGCCGGGCATAGGGGCCAGAAGGGTGGCCTTTCTGTAGCCAAGGTTGAACTTGCGCTTCTGGTAGGATGTGACGAGGCCCAGCAAGCCGGCCATTTCATGTTGCACGCCATCCTTGTCGATCAGCGCCTGACCAAGCGCCATGTAGCCGCCGCATTCTCCGTGCACCGGTTTTGTTTCCGCATGTTTACGCAGTCCACTCAGAAAGGTGGTGGCCGCCGCCAATGCTCCGGCATGCAATTCGGGATACCCGCCAGGCAGCCAGACCAGATCGGCATCCGCCGCCGGAGGTTCGTCTGCCAAGGGGGAAAAAGGCAGGATCTCGGCACCCGCATCGTGCCACCCTTGCAAAAGGTGGGGATAGGTAAAGGAAAAGGCGGCATCACGGGCCAGCGCGATTCGCTGGGCCGGGGGCTGCGGCAGCGCGGCTGACGAAGGTCCGCTGGGGCCTGAGGAAGCTGCCCGCTTGATTGCGTCAAGGTCCACATGTTCTCTCAAGAACGCAGCATAGCCTACAATGGCGCTTTCCAGATCGGGGTGTTCAACCGCCTGAATAAGTCCCAAGTGCCGCTCGGGCAGGGTCAAGTCACCACGCCGGGGCAGGACGCCCAGAACAGGCAGGCCCGCGCGCTCCATCCCCAGACGGGTCAGGCGTTCATGGCGGGGGCTGGCGCATCGGTTCAGGATCACTCCGGCAAAGGGCAGGTCAGGATTGTACATCCTGAACCCCAGCGCCGTTGCCGCCGCTGATTGTGCCTGCCCGCCCACATCCAACACAAGTACAACGGGCCAGCCCATGCGCAGGGCGGTCTCGGCGCTCGAACCGTGCCCAACTTCGCCAGGCTTTGCGACACCGTCGAACAAACCCATCGAGCCCTCGGCCACCACAATGTCAGCGCCTTCGGCCTGAGCAGAAATTGCGCCGAGCAGGGGATCTGCCATCGCCCAGCTGTCCAGATTGAACGAAGCCCGCCCGGCCGCCGCCCGGTGAAAGGCGGGATCGATATAATCCGGCCCGCTTTTAAAGGGTTGCACGGTCAGGCCATCTTCGGCCAGCGCGCGCAAGAGGCCTAGCATGACCGTCGTCTTGCCAGTACCCGAAGAGGGTGCTGAAATCAGAATACCCGGAGGGTTAGTCATCACCATGGCTCCAGCTTGACCAAGGGCTGTCGGCACTTTGCGGGCGATAGCGGCGGTCGTAGTCTCTGGAATAAAGGCAGCTTTCGTCAAAACCCTCACCGGCCAGCGCGGGGCCGACCATGATCAAAGCCGTGCGCGAGATGCTTTCATCCAGCGACCCTTTCAGGGTTTCCAGCGTTGCGCGGATGATCTGTTCATCCGGCCAGCTTGCGCGATAGACAACGGCCACCGGGCAATTTGCGCCATAAGCCGGGGTCAGGTCTGCAATAACCTTGTCCAGATTGCCGATTGACAGATGAATGGCCAATGTCGCGCCGGTTCGGGCAAAATTCACCAGCGTTTCACCTTCGGGCATGGATGACGCGCGCCCCGGCGTCCGGGTCAGAACCACCGATTGCGCCAGTCCCGGCAGGGTCAGTTCGGTGCCCAGGGCCGCTGCGGCGGCGGCAAAGGATGGTACGCCAGGGGTCACACTGACCGGAATGCCCATTTCTTTCAGGCGGCGGATCTGTTCGCCCATCGCCGACCAGACTGACAAATCGCCCGAATGCAGCCGCGCCACATCCTGACCCGCTTTATGCGCGACTTCGATCTCGGCCATGATCTGGTCCAGATCCATGGGCGCAGTGTTGACGATTTTTGCGTCTTTGGGGCAGTGGCTCAGAATCTCCTCGGGCACCAGTGATCCGGCATATAGGCATACAGGACACGAGGCGATGATGTCGCGCCCGCGCAATGTCAACAGGTCTGCAGCGCCCGGTCCGGCGCCGATGAAATGAACGGTCATGTTTGTCCTCCGATGGCGATGGCGCAGGTGGCCAGCCGGTCGTCCGAAATGTGTCTGGGTGAAAGCAGCCGCGCGCCGGACCCGGCGGCGGCAAGGGCGGATGCTTCGGCTACGCTGCCGGTGCCATAAGCGGCACGGCTGCGGTTAGAGCATGTCAGGGTGCGTTGTCCGGCCAAATCGGCAGCCGCCACGAAATGCAGCGGAAGGGCAAGGCTTTCCGCAAAGGCCGCCAGCGCAGAGTGGCCGCTTTTGTCGGCAACCGTCGCCAGAGCTTGGACATCATGGCTGGCCGCTGCCGCGTCATAGGCGGCGCGCAAACTGTCTGCCGTCGCGTCTGATGAAAAGCCCAAGCCTGCCACGATCATAAGGTCACGCTCCACTGCACGACCGGATAGGCAGCCTTCCAGCCGCGCCGCGGTCCGAGCGGTGCAGAATGTGCCAGTTCGATCCGCAACAGGTCTCCGCCCAGGTCTTGGTGCCATCGCGCCAACAGTGCTTCGCTTTCCAACGTTACCGCATTGGCGACCAACCGGGTGCCAGCGGGCAGGGCGTCGCGAAGCCACGCCAGCAGACTGGGGCTGAGCCCACCGCCGATGAAAACCACGTCTGGCAGGGGCAAACCGGCCAGCGCTTCGGGCGCGGTACCGTGGACAACCTGTAACCGATCCTGCCCCAGCGCGTCGGCATTGCGACGAATGCGTTCGGCCCTGTCTGCGCGGGGTTCGATACTGGTGGCGGTCAGGGTCGGGTCACACATCAGCCATTCGATGCTGATCGAACCAGTGCCACCGCCGATATCCCACAGATGCTCGCCCCGCTGCGGGGCCAGTGCGGACAGGGTCAGTGCCCGGATCGGGCGTTTTGTAATCTGACCGTCGGTTTCAAAAAGATCATCTGGCTTGCCCGAGGCCTTGGACAGTCCCCGCCCAGTGCCGGTCACTTCCAACCCGACGCAGACGGGATGATCGAAGGTTCCCAGCAAAGCTTCGGTCAGGCTCACTGTCTGGACGCTTTCACGCGGGCCGCCGAGGGCCTGCATCACATGCAACGCGCTGTCGGCAAATCCGGTTTCGCTAAGATATGTCGCCAGTTCAGCAACTGCCTTGCCGTCACGCAATAGCACAATGGCATGAAGTCCCGGGGCCAGATGCGGCCGCAATCGGGTCAAAGGCGCAGCGTGCAGGCCAAAGGTCAGCGTGCTTTCCAAAGGCCAGCCCAGCCGCGCGGCGGCCAGCGAAAATGTAGACTGGCCGGGCAGGGCGGTCCACTCTTTGGCATCAAAGTTACGCGCGATGACGGACCCCGCGCCAAACCAGAACGGATCACCTGACGCCAGAACCACCGTCTGCCGTCCGCGCAGGCCTTTCAGGATCGGCAATCCGTCCGAGAACGGCACCGGCCATTCGACCCGCTCAGCCTCGTTTTCCGGCAGCAGCGACAGGTGACGAGGCGGCCCCATGATCACTTCGGCCCGGTCCAGCACTTGACGGCTTGCAGGCGACAGGCCATCAAGCCCATCTTCGCCCAATCCCAAAACGGTCAGCCACGGAGATTCAGACATGCCCAACCTCCTGATTCTTGGCGGCACGACCGAGGCCAACGCTCTGGCCAAAGCTGTTGCGGAACAGGGGATTGCGGCTGTGTATTCTTATGCGGGACGGGTGGAAACCCCGCGTCCGCAGCCGTTGCCGGTGCGAGTTGGCGGGTTTGGCGGCCCGGAAGGTCTGGCCCACTACATCCGTGAAAACGCGATCACCCATGTCGTGGATGCGACCCATCCATTTGCGGCGCAGATGAGCCGGAACGCGATTGAGGCGTGTCACACAACTCAGGTTCCACTGGCCGCCTTGACCCGCGCGGCGTGGAAGCTGCAACCCGGCGATGTCTGGCACCGCGTGCCCGATATCACTGCCGCCGTCGATGCGCTTGCAGGTGATCCGCAGCGTGTGTTCCTGGCTGTCGGGCGTATGCATCTTGAAGACTTTGCAGCCCAGCCCCAGCATCACTACCTGCTGCGTCTGGTGGACGAGCCTGACAGCGTGCCTTTTCCTTTGGCGCAGGTTGTCGTGGCCCGGGGTCCTTTTGCAGAAGCCGATGACTGCGCATTGATGCAGCAACACAGGACGCAGCTTGTGGTGTCCAAGAACGCGGGCGGCTTGGGTGCGCGCGCCAAGCTGGACGCAGCGCGGGCGCTGGGCCTGCCAGTGCTTATGATCGAGCGCCCTGTTCTGCCTAAGCGGACCGAGCTTTCGACTGTCGCACAGGTGCTGGACTGGGTGTCTCATCCCTGATCCTCGACCGGGGTGAAGCGTGGCGTATAGACGATCGGCGTGCCTTTGCGTTCGATGACTCGGGTGCGCGACGAACCGACAATAACCACGGTCTGCATATCCGCCATCTCGGGCGTGGCCTCGGCCAGGGTAGAAACCCGGATCACCTCATCCGCTCGTGACACGGCGCGCGCAAACAGGATCACCCGCTCGGGCTCGCATTCTTCGCGTAGGATTTCCAGTGTCTTTACAAAGCCTTCCGGGCGAGACTTCGAGCGGGGATTATAGAAGGCCATCGAAAAATCGGCTTGCGCAGCCAAGCGCAGGCGTTTTTCGATTAGCGTCCAAGGCTTTAGGTTGTCGCTAAGGTTGATGGCGCAGAAATCATGCCCCATCGGAGCGCCCGCGCGGGCAGATGCGGCCAGCATCGCGGTGATCCCCGGCAGCACATCTACCTGAATGTCACGCCATTCTGTTGGGCCATTCTCCAACGCTTCGAACACAGCGGCAGCCATCGCAAACACACCGGGATCGCCCGAGGACACAACAACCACCCGCCTGCCTTCGACGGCCATTTGCAGCGCGTGTTGCGAGCGGTCGATTTCAACCCGGTTATCACTGGCGTGCAGGGTCAGGCCGGGTCGGTCGGCCACGCGGGCTACATAAGGGATGTAGCCCACCACATCGGTGGCGTCGGCCAAAGCCGCTGTAACTTCGGGGGTGACCAGCGTCTCGTCCCCCGGACCAAGGCCTGCGATCTTGACCCAGCCGCTCATGGTCGCCGCCCCTGACCGTGCACAACGATGATCGAGAAATACGGGGTGATCTTCCCGCAGGCTTCGGACAGTTTTGTCACCGTCTGGTTCGGCATTTGCGCATATTCGACAATCCAAGCGCGGTCGTACAACCCCGAGGTTTTCAGTGCGCGTTTTACCTTGTCGATGTTCCGCCCGATTTTCATCACGACCAAAGCATCTGTCTGCGCCATACGTTCAGCCAAAACCTCCTCGGGCAGGGTGCCGACCAGCACGGTCAGCACATCATCGCCCCATGTGATCGGATCGCCCGTGGCCGTCCACGCACCGGACATGCCGGTGATGGCTGGAACAACCTCGACCGGAGCTTCGTCACGCAACCGATTGTAAAGATGCATGAACGAGCCGTAGAAAAATGGATCGCCCTCACACAGGACCACCACATCCTCGCCCTGTTCCGACAGCGTCTTCAGGTGTGCTGTGCACTCTTCATAGAATGTGGCCAGCAACTCGTTATAACGCGGATCGGTGACCGGGATCTCGGTGGTCACAGGGTATTCCATCGGGAATTCAATCGCGCCTTCGGGGATCATCCCGTTGACGATTTTGCGGGCCTGACCGCTGCGACCCGGTTTGCGAAAGAATGCCACATGCTTGGCGTTGCGCAGCAGGCGATCAGCCCGGACGCTCATCAGATCCGGATCGCCGGGGCCAAGGCCCACACCGTATATGGTGCCCATCTTCATTCTGCCCGGCTTGCAATGGCGTTGATGGCCGCCACGGTGATGGCGCTGCCGCCCAGACGACCTTTGACAATGCAGGACGGCACCGGTTGCGCCTGCCATAGCGCATCTTTGGATTCCATCGCTCCGACAAATCCGACCGGGCAGCCGATGATCGCAGCAGGGCGCGGGCAATCCGGGTCTTCCAGCATGTTCAGCAAGTGAAACAGCGCGGTGGGCGCGTTTCCGATGGCGACCAGAGCACCTTCCAGATGCGGTCGCCAGAGTTCCAGCGCAGCGGCCGAACGGGTGTTGCTCATCTCGGCGGCCAGAGGGCGCACACGTTCGTCATGTAGGGTGCAGATCACCTGATTGTCTGCAGGCAGACGGAAGCGGGTCACACCCTCGCTGACCATGCGCGCGTCACACAGGATCGCCGCGCCGTTTTCCAGCGCCGTGCGTGCGGTCTGCACAAATCCGGGTGAGAAATGTACAAACTCCTCCAGCCCGACCATGCCGGCGGCGTGGATCATCCGAACGGCGACCTGCTCTTCATCGGCATCAAAGCGGGTCAGATCAGCCTCGGACCGGATGGTGGCAAAGCTTTCCTTGTAGATCGCCGCGCCATCAGTTTCGTAAGTGTAGGGCATCAGGTGAAGTCCATGGTCATGAGTGTTTCGGGGGCGAGCCCGCGTTGGCAGGGCTCATCCCCTGCGCGGCCCTTTTTGACAAGATCAAATCGCCCGTTGTTTCCGACCACTGTGATGTCGGCCGGGCCCATATGGGCGCATCCTTTGGCGCAGCCCGAGACATGCAGGCGACCGGGAATACGCTGGGCCAATGCACGGGCGATGTCGCGGGTTTCCACTTGCGCTTGCGGGCAGAACGGCGCGCCGGGGCAGGCGTCGGTTGTCATCATCGGATCGGCTCCGTCCGTGACAAAATTCGGGGCGGGTATCGCCGCCCCGCTTTCCAGCAGGATCAGTCGCCACGGGGTGACACGCAGGGCTGAAGCGCCGCTGGCTTCAATCAGTTCACAAAGCTTGCGCGCAGGCAGCGAGCCGAACGCCGCGCCATAGAGAGCGCCCAGTTCACAGGGGCCGGGTTGCAGTTTTTCACCGACAGGACCGGGGGCAAATCCCTGCCATTCCTGTGGCAACGCGTGAGTGACCCGCGCCATGCGACGTGTCTCGGCCGTATAAGTCTGGGCAAACCATTGGGCCAGTGCGATCACGTGGTCAATGGCGTCATCCTCGGTCACACATCGCCCGGTTTTGCAGCCGTCGGCGCGCAGGATCAGACCGTCGGCACCCAGTTCCAGACGAATATCTGCGGAATCTGAGGCTAACAGGCGCTTCGGGCCTGTATCTATGGCAAAACCAAACTTAGCGGGCAGAGCAGGCAATTCGGCCAGTCGATCAATCAACTCCTGTGTCAGCCGCGCGGTCAAATCGCCCGCCTGATAGAGCGGAGTGACCAGAATATTGCGGCGTACTTCGATGCCGGGTTCCGTATCAAGCAAGTCCAGCGCCGCAAGCTCCACAAGCAACGGCTGGTGGTCGCGCTCATCCACGCCGCGCAGCTGCAGGTTGGCACGATTGGTCAGGTCAATGGTGCCGTTGCCGAACTGTTCAGCCAGTTCGCACAAGCCAATAGCCTGCCTGGCATTCAGTCGCGCCAGACGCGGACGGACCCGCACGACCAGCCCGTCGCCTGACATCATCGGGCGATGTGCGCCAGGGCACCAGCCTTGAACGATAGGTGCACTCATCCCAAACCCTCCAAGTCGGCACGGATCGAATTCCGGCGTGTGTTCCAAAGCCCCGCTTCCAGCAATGCACGGAACCTGTCTTGCATGGCCTGATGGGCCTTCGGGTTGGCCTCTTGCAGAAAGGCATCAACGGCCTCATTGCCCAATGTGGCTTCGTGGTAGAGATCAAATAGATGCGGAGCGACGGTTCCGGACAGATGCGCAAAAGAGGCCATGTGATCCAGCGTCGCAGCAATCTCGGCGGCGCCGCGAAAACCATGGCGCTGCATCCCCGCGATCCAGCCAGGGTTGGCAGCACGGGCATGAACGACGCGGCTGATTTCTTCCGGCAGAGTCCGGGCGCGCGGATTATCGGGGTTGGTGTTGTCCAGATGGTAAAGCTGCGCGGATCCGCCGACGAATTTCTTGGCGGCGGCAAAACCGGCCTCATGCGTGGCATAATCGTTGGCCAGCAGCAGGTCAGTTTCCGTCAGATCCTGGAGGTGAACAAAACTGTCGGCATTGGCGACACGATCCGTGATTCCCTCTTTGTCTTGCGCAACGTGCTCACCTTCCAGCGCGTACGAGCTGGCCTCCAGCCATGCCTCCCCGGCTTGGGTGCGCGCTTCGTCCGTATAGGTCTCGGACAGATGGGTCATGTTCAGGCCGTAACTGCCGGGTGCCGGGCCAAACACCCGCGTAGCCGGGGCGTGACCGGCATAGGGGTTCCAGTCGGTCGCTTCATCACGCTCTGACAAAGCCCGAACCGCCTGACCATAAAGGGCTGACAATGTGGGGAACACATCGCGAAACAAGCCCGAAACCCGCAGGGTGACGTCCAGACGCGGGCGGCTCAGGTCGGTGATGGGTAAAACTTCGATACCCGAAACCCGCTCGGATCCCTTGTCCCAAACCGGCTTTACACCCAGCAGGTGCAGGGCCATGGCGAATTCTTCGCCCGCAGTGCGCATGGTGGCCGATCCCCACAGATCGACAATCAGCCCTTTCGGGTAATCACCTTCCTCCTGCAAGTGCCGCCGTACCAGTTCCTCGGCCAGTTTCACGCCTTGCGTGTAAGCTGCGCGGGTGGGCACAGATCGCGGATCGGTGGTGTAAAGGTTTCGCCCGGTCGGCAGCACGTCAAAGCGGCCCCGATAGGGCGAGCCGGACGGGCCAGCCTCGATCCGCTTGCCGGCCAGCGCATTGATCAGGGCCTTGCGTTCGGCATGGGCGGATGGGGCTGGGTCGAAACTGCCGGTCACATCCGGGACACGCCCATAGACGTGCAGCCCGTCGCCAAACTGACTTTCCTTGATATCGCAGACAAAGCGGTCGATGCGGGTGATTGCTTCGGCGGTGCTGGTGGCCTGGTCCAGACCCAGATCGTTCTCCAGCCCAATGGCCTGTGCTTCTTCCCGGATATCTTCCTGCAACCGGTCACGGCGTCTGGGGTCAAGGCCGTCCGCGTTTGAAAACTCGTCCAGCAGGGCTTCCAGCCGCACCATCCGATCCGGCGTTCCGCTTTCTTTCATGGGAGGCGGGATGTGGCCCAGAGTCACCGCGCCGATCCGGCGTTTGGCCTGCGCGGCCTCGCCCGGGTCGTTGACGATGAACGGGTAGATCACCGGCAGGTCACGGATCAGCGCCTCGGGCCAGCAGTTTGCCGATAGGGCAACTGATTTGCCGGGCAGCCATTCCAGCGTTCCATGCGCACCGATATGGATCAGCGCATCCGCTCCTAGACCTTTGCGCAGCCACAAATAGAAGGCGACATAACTGTGGCGCGGGGTGCGCAAGAGGTCATGATAGTCGTCATCCCGCAGCTCGGGTGTTCCGCGTTCTGGTTGCAGTGCGACCAGTGCCTTGCCGCGTCGCAAAGCCGTGAAGTGAAACGCGCCATGAGCGAAAGTTGGGTCTTGCTCGGGATTGCCCCATACGGTGTGCAGATCGGTGCGCAGGGTCTGGGGTAATTCAGCGAGTGCGCTCAGATAATCCTCAAGCGGCCACGATATCCGGGCGTCCAAGAGTGTGTCGGCAATTGGTTCGCCAGCCGCGATGTTGTAGCCTTCACCGCAAAGATCAGACAACATCGCCTCAGCCGAGGCCAGTGCGTCGAGACCGACCGCATGGGCCATTTGCCAGTCTTTGCCCGGATATGTGGACAGCACCAATGCGGGAATCTGATCTGCCTTTGGTTTGTCATTCAGGGCAAGCCAGCCCGATACCCGGTCGATGATCGCCTCGATCCGGTCCGGCTCGGCCCGATGCGCAAAACGCGAGTATTCCAGTTGCGGATCGCGCTTGCCCGGCTCTTTGAAGGAGGCAACGCCTGCCGATATTCGCCCGTCCACTTCGGGCAATACCACGTGCATGGCGAGGTCGGCGGGTGAAAGGCCGCGTTCCGCCTCGGCCCAGGCCTTGCGTCGCGAGGTGGCGAGGGCGACCTGAAACACCGGCACATCCGCTGCGTCCAGAGGCGACGTGCCGGATGAACCCTTGCCCGAGAATGAAGTGGCGTTGATGATCGCCGATGGTCTCAGGGCAACGACCTGTTCCCTGAGCCAGTCGGCAGCGACCGGTGCCTTGAGTGACGGGGCAAACAGACCCACCGCCTGGAGCCCGCGGGCGCGCAGGCTGCGGATCAGGGCCGCGACCGGGGCGGTGTCTGCGGATGTCAGATATGCGCGGTAGAAGGTGACAAGGATGCGTTTCGCATCGTTATCGAACGCGGAATCCACCGGGACGACACCCTGATCCGGGCACCACGCACCGCATTCGGGTAGGGTTTTCGCGCCCATCACCGGCCCGGCATAAAGCCCTGCTGCCAACGCCATCTGGGCCAATGCGGCCTGCGCGGCGACTTCGCCGCCGGTGTCACACAGATGTGCCAGCCGCCGCAGGGTCGAGAGGGGCAGGGTCGAATACTCATCCAACCGAGTGTCTTCGCGCCCATCCGCCGGTAAAACGGCCAGAGCGATGCCTTTGGCCTGCGCCAGTGCCAGAACCTGTTGCAATCCGTAAGACCAATAGGGCACGCCACCGATCAGACGGATCAGGATGCCTTTTGCGCCTTCAAGTGTCTGTTCAACATAGGTGTCGACGGACAGGGGGTGTTTCAGTGCTGCAAGATTGGCCAGCCGCATCGTGGGCATCCGCCCCTCAGGTCCGCCGCCGCGATGCCAGCCCGCCGCGAAAGCGCCCAGGTCACTGTCGGAAAAGGACAGCACAACCAGATCAGCCGGGCTTTGGCCCAGATCGGTTGGGGTCTCGGTTTCCTCGAGCCCGTGGCTTTCGCGAAAGACGACGTGCATGACTTACTCGGCAACCTCGGTCACACCCACGAGGATATCACGGATCTCGGCCTCTTTGATGTCGTCATGCTCGGCAATCACGACCAGGCGCGAGCGGCGCTCTTCACCGGGCTCCCACGGGCGGTCGTATTGGTGACGAACCCGCGCGCCGACAGCCTGAACCAGCAGGCGCATCGGTTTGCCTGTGACGGCGGCATAGCCTTTGACGCGCAGGATATTCAGCTCAGATGCAAGACGTTCAATCCTGGCTACCAGTTCCGCCGGGTCGGTCTGTTCCGGTAACTCGACGATGATGCTTTCGAAATCGTCATGCTCATGATCGTGATGGCCATCGTGATGTGACGGGCGGGCGTCCATGTCATCTTCGGCGGCAGCCTCAAGGCCAAGCACGACACGTACGTCGACGACACCCTCTGCGACCTCGACGACGGGAAGCGGGCGCGGCGCCTCGGCGGCGATAATCTGTTTAGCTTTCGCGACACCTTCGGGACCTGCCAGATCGGGCTTGGTCAGCAGGATGATATCCGCGCACGAGATCTGATCCTCGAACACCTCGGACAAGGGTGTTTCGTGATCAATCGAGTCATCAGCCAGCCGTTGGGCATCCACCGCTTCAACGTTCGGAGCAAAGCGACCGGCGGCCACGGCCTCGGCATCGGCCAGCGCGATCACGCCATCAACAGTGATTTTCGAACGGATATCAGGCCAATCAAATGCTTTCAGCAGCGGTTTGGGCAGTGCAAGGCCGGATGTTTCGATCAGGATGTGATCCGGGCGCGGTTCCAGCGCCATCAGCGCCTCGATGGTCGGGATGAAATCATCAGCCACGGTGCAGCAAATGCAGCCGTTTGCCAGTTCCATGATGTTTTCCGCAGGGCAATCCGGTATCGCGCAGGATTTCAGAATGTCGCCATCAACACCCACATCTCCAAACTCGTTAACAACAATCGCCAGCCGCTTTCCCTGCGGGTTCTGCATCAGATGGCGCACCAGCGTGGTTTTGCCCGAGCCCAGAAAGCCGGTGATCACAGTGACGGGGAGTTTTTCAAGGTTCGACATGATCTCAGGCTCCAATCGGGGGAATGCGCGAGGCGCAGTTTTTGCGGAAATGTTCAGGACGGTCGCGCCATTTCACCAGACCATCGCCTGTGGCCAGATACTTAGTCGCGCCATCGATGATGACATCGACGTGATCGATTTCGTTCAGATTCTCGTAAACAAAGGTCCAGCGATCCGGCCCGCCCCGAAGCACGATGGAACAGCCCTGATCGCAGTTCGAAAGGCATTCGACCGGTTTCAGAATGATGCCATCCGGCAGGACAGCCTGTTCCAGGGCCTTGTGCAACAATGTGCCGGGTCGCTCAGCGTCATCCTCGACGGGCAGACCCCGGCGGCAAGTCGTGCAGACCAGTAGCTCTACCGGTGCGTTCTCGCTCATGTCTCTCATCCCCCCAAATCCTCTTCGCGGGGGACGGGGTTTCATGCGGGCACCACGTCTGCACATGGACCCGACACCGGAACACCCCGCCCGGTTTCAACTTCGGGTGTTGGCAGGTCTCCCGGCTTGCGGATGCCAGAGCGGTCGCTCTGTCGGATGTCCCGCCTTCCCGGCACAGGCCAGTGGCATTGGGCATCCTCTCCGGTCACGGTCGCGGGGGCGGCTGCGTTTGGCGGATGAACCGTTGACGCATTCCCTTTTCATCGGCTGTCGCCGACACCAACGACAGGGACATGCGGCACCGCTGACCCGCTTGTCAAGCGGTTCGCGCGCAACAAATAAGCCAAGGAGAAAAAAGCGACCTGTAGGCGTCGTTCGGCGGCATGAAGAATGTGTTCGGTATGTGGTCGCATGACGGGAAAACGACGAACTTGGAGATGCGTCATATGAAAGTGGGATTTATCGGTCTGGGTAACGTAGGCGGCAAGCTTTCGGGATCCCTTTTGCGCAACGGCATTGATCTGACTGTGCATGACCTGAACGCGGATCTGGTGGCCGAGTTTGTCGCCAAAGGCGCAAAGGCGGCAGAAGGGCCCGCCCAGTTGATGCGCGATTGCGATGCGGTGATCACCTGTCTGCCGTCTCCGGCAGCATCGGACGCAGTCATGCAGGAGATGTTGCCCGAAGTGGGCCCCGGCAAGATCTGGATGGAGATGTCGACCACGGACGAGGCCGAAGTCAAACACCTGGGTGCCGAAGTCATATCGCGCGGCGGTGCGGCCGTCGATTGCCCGGTTTCTGGCGGGTGCCACCGTGCCGCGACGGGCAATATCTCGATCTTTGCGGGCTGCGACCGGGAAACGTTTGAACGAATTCTGCCGTTCCTGACGACAATGGGCCGCCGGGTTTTGCACACCGGTGAACTGGGCTCGGCGTCGGTGCTGAAAGTGATGACCAACTATCTTGCCACCGCCAACCTGATCACCTGCGCCGAAGCACTGGTTACGGCAAAGGCTGCGGGGATGGATCTGAACACGACCTATGAGGCGATCAAAATCTCGTCCGGCACGTCCTTCGTGCACGAAACCGAAAGTCAGGTCATCCTGAACGGGTCGCGCGATATTTCCTTCACCATGGATCTGGTGAAGAAGGATATCGGTCTGTTTCAGGAGGTCGCCGACCGCGCCGGGGTGCCGCTGGAAATAAACCCGGTGATGATCAGCATCTTTAACGATGGTATCGCGCGCTATGGCGAACGCGAGCTTTCACCAAATATTATCAAACGGCTGGAAGAGGCAACCGGCCTGGATATCACCGCCCCGGGCTTTCCAGCCGAAATGACGGATGATGAGCCGGAAGAGCCGGGATACGAGGTTGTGCCACAAGGGCGCGCCTGAACGTAAAGCATATACCAGACAAAATCGCGCCCCGTGAACGAGCAGGGGTAGGCAGGAGTTCCGAAAAACACGCAATATCTGGCCCGCAATTCGACAGAATCGCGGGCCATGAACGTCTGAAAATACCAAGCGTCGCACGCGCGTACTGCGGGGTTAAGTCAGCGATTAGGATGTGGTTGGAGGCGAGTACCGGAATCGAACCGGTGTACACGGATTTGCAATCCGCTGCGTCACCACTCCGCCAACTCGCCTTTTCAAGTAAAATCAAATACTTGCTGTGGTGTGACTGGGTTTTTAACAGCTTTCCTCTGGGGCGTCCAGTGGATTGCGCGCGAAATTGCCGGCAAGATCGAAATTTGCCGAAGTCCACGCCCAAGGAGTTGATCAAGATTCAGGTTGCGGCAACAGGGGCGTTGCTGGAAGGTTCAGGATATGGCACAAGCCGGACATCTTTGGGAATGATACGAGATATCCAATGACTGACTTCGCAGCCCGGCGCCGCACAATGGTTGATACACAGATCCGCCCCTCTGACGTCACCAAGTTCCCGATCATTGAGGCGATGCTGAGTGTTCCGCGGGAAAGCTTCGTGCCCGATTCTCAACGCGAGGCGGCCTATGTGGACGGCCTGATTGATCTGGGGGACGGGCGCAGCATGTTGGAGCCGCGGACCCTGGCTAAAATGCTGGACGCGCTGAACATATCCAAGGATGAGATGGTCCTCGATATCGCTCCGGCAATGGGGTATTCCACGGCTGTCACCGCGCGGATGGCTGAGTTGGTTGTGGGTGTTGAATGCGACGAAACCCTTGCAGCCGAGGCGCAAAACCTCTTGGCCGAAGCTGACGTGCACAACGCCATCATCCACGTTGGCGCGCTGGAACAGGGTGTGGCGGAACACGGCCCCTATGATGCGATCATGGTGCAGGGCGGTGTCGAGCAGGTGCCCGATGCCCTGTTGGATCAGCTCAAGGACCACGGTCGGATCGTGTGTCTGTTTGTCAAGGGCAACCTGGGTACCGTGCGGATCGGTCGAAAAACCGGTGGTCGCGTCAGTTGGCGTGATGTGTTCAATGCCAATGCGCCGGTTCTGGAAGGTTTTTCGGCAGAGTGTGCATTTTCGCTATAGTCCGCCGATAGATTTTTCTATCGCCTTGATTAGTTGAAAAGAAGGCCGCAAACTGCCTGTAGGGCAGTGTAATTTCGTTTGAGAGGATTTTGGTATGCGTGGTTCGGCGACAGGTAAGCTGGTCAGGGCGTTTGCTGTGACCGCAGGACTTGCCATGAGCGTGATGCCAGGGCGTGCAGCGTGGGCAGACAACATAACGGATGCGTTCATCGGTGCGTATAACACCAGTGGTTTGCTTGAGCAGAACCGGGCGTTGCTGCGCGCGGCGGATGAAGATGTGGCCATTGCGCTTTCTGCGTTGCGGCCAATCATCAACTGGACCGTGCAGGTCAGCCAGGATTACACCCGTTCGCGGGTCAATAACGTCGTGACGACAAACGAGCCGTCGCGGTTCTTTTCGGGCCTGACGCTGAGCCAGCTTTTGTATGATGGCGGCGCGTCGGTGCTGGGCAAGCAGTCGGCGCAGGAAACGGTACTATCGACCCGGCAAACCCTGATCGATATCGAACAACAGGTTCTTATCCGCGCAGCAAATGCCTATCTGGGCGTCCTGTTGCAGGAAGAGACCGTGGCGATCCGCCAGAACAACGTGGATGTGTCAGCAGAGGAACTTAGGGCGTCGAATGACCGCTTCGAAGTGGGCGAAGTAACCCGGACGGATGTCGCATTGTCCGAAGCACAGCTGGCAAGCTCTCAGGCGGATCTGGCTGTGGCACGCGGTGAATTGAGCATTGCGCAGGCCGAATACGTGAACGCAGTCGGAAAGGCACCGGGGCGAACAGCTGGTCAGCCGAGCCTGCCCAATCTGCCGCGTTCCGAAGCTGAAGCTGTGAACCTGGCGCAACGCAACCACCCGGCCATTCTGTCGGCACAGCATCAGGTCAGGGCGTTCGATCTGGTCGTGCAGCAGCAACGGGCAAACCTTGGGCCGAATGTCAGCCTGAATGCCGATGCTGGCGTGTCCGAGCGCTATGACAATAATGACTATGTGAACGATGCGACCGTGTCGCTGAACTTCACACAACCAATCTACGCGGGTGGCCGGTTGGCGGCAAATGTGCGTCGCGCAATGGCCAGCCGGGATGCCTCGCGTGCGAATCTTCTGAACGTTCAAAAGAACATCACGCAGGGTGTGACCGACCGTTATGCGGCGTTTCAGGCAGCCAGTGCCAGTCTAAGGGCGTCAACCGAGCGCGTTAACGCCTCGCAGGTGGCGTTTGATGGCATCCGGGAAGAGGCGACTCTGGGCGCGCGAACAACTCTGGATGTATTGAATGCACAGCAGGATTTGCTGGATGCACAACTGGCAGAAGTCGCTTCGCGCACCGAACGGTCGCGGGCTGCCTATCAGTTGTTGCAGGCGCAGGGCCTTCTGACAGCCGAGCGTCTTGGGCTGGCGGTGCAAATCTATGATCCGACTTTGTATTACAATCTGGTCAAGAATGCGCCGGCACAGGTCAGCAAGCAAAGCAAGGATCTGGATCGCGTTCTCAAAGCATTGCGCCGGGACTGATCGACAATACTATTTGTTGTGAGGCGCGGATTGTTTGGCTACACTCGATCCAAGGATAGAGCGGTAGAGAACAATGTCTGATAATGTCGTGAAAGCAGGGATCGAAGACGTTCTGTCTTCGGTCAAACGTCTGGTCAGTGAAGACAGTCGTGATAAAACCGTCTCGGATCAAACGACTAAAGCACGAAAGCCGGGGCGGCTGGTGCTTACTGATGCTTTGCGGATCAGCACACCAGATCAATTGGGGGTGATTCCCGCTAAAGCTGTGTCGGAACCCGAAGTTTCAGATGCCGCCAAGCCCATGTTGTTGCGCACCTGTGACATCGTTCAGACGGGTCAACCTGCGAACGCTGACCAGGACAAGCCAGAAACAGCCGAGACGAAACACGCCCCGTCGGATGATGCAACAAGCAGCCTGAGTGCAAAGATCGAAGCGCTGGAAGCGGCAATTGCGCAAACAGAAGATCAGTGGGAACCGGACGGTGACAGCCAGGATGCGTATTCGGGCACACCGTCACACGCGCTGCCATGGGATGTCGAAGAAGAATTTGCCGCTGCGATGTCGATTGATGCTGCCGGTGGTGACGAACCAGAGGCGGTTCAGCAGGCCGAAGACGCATCTTGTCAGGCGGAATTCATCCGGTCGTCTCAGGCTGTTGTGTCTGATGCTGATGCCGAAGAACCTGGTTCCGACGAAAATGTCAGGACGATCGACATGGATGAAGACGCTCTGCGCACCCTGATCGCAGAGGTTGTCCGCGCCGAGCTGCAAGGAACGATGGGTGAGCGGATTACACGAAATGTGCGCAAGATGGTCAGGCGAGAGATCGCCCGCGCTCTTGCGGCTCAGGATCTGGAGTAACTCTCAGCCACGGTGCGGGGGCTGCGCGAGGCTGAGCAGCAGGTCAAGGTCCATGTGGCGCTCCAGATGATCGGCCAGATCGTCCAGCGCCTGCTCGACGCCGTCCTCATAGGACAGGTTCGAGGTCACGCCTAACGCTGACAAAAACCGCGCCCGGAATGCGTCGGACGAAAAGATACCGTGCAGATAACTTCCCTTGATCCGCCCGTTTGCGCTGGCCGCGCCTTCAGGGCGACCTTCGACCTCAAGCCATGCATTGGTGCAATCCGGGCCGTCTGTATGGCCCATGTGGATTTCGTATCCGGTGACCGGCTCTCGGTCCGGCAAGGCATGGGCCGTACGCAGAACAACTTGCTTTTGTCCTCCCATGACCGTGTCTACATCCAGCAACCCCAACCCTTCGACCTTACCTGGTCGACCGTCCACGCCATCGGGGTCGGAAATGGTCTTGCCCAGCATCTGAAAGCCACCGCAAAGACCCAGCACACGCCCGCCGCGCCGGACATGACCAAACAGGTCGATGTCCCAGCCTTGTGCACGGAAATAGGCCAGATCTCCGATGGTTGACTTGCTGCCCGGTAGCAAAACCAGATCGACATCGCCGGGCAAAGGGCGTCCGGCCGGAATGATCTCGACGCTCACTCCGGGTTCGGCAGACAAGGGATCAAGGTCGTCGAAATTCGCCATCCGTTCAAGCTGTGGCACAACAACCTTGCATGTGCCGCCTGTGTGAGAGCGGATGTCCATCATATCTTCGGCCGGAAGCTTCCAGGCGTCTTGAAACCATGGCACAACCCCCAGACAGGGCCATCCCGTTCGAGAGGCGATATCATCGCGCCCTTCGGCAAAAAGGGAAACATCCCCCTTGAACCGATTGACGGCAAAGCCCCGAATTCGCGCAAGATCGCCGTCATCCAGAACCGCCTGAGTGCCAACGATTTGTGCAATCACACCGCCGCGGTGAATGTCGCCGACAAGTATCACCGGAATACTCGCAGCACAGGCAAAACCCATATTGGCGATGTCACCCTTGCGCAGGTTTGTTTCGGCCGGGCTGCCTGCCCCTTCGATCAGAACCAGATCCGCGTCGCTGCACAATCGGTCAAAGCTTTCCAATGCGGCGCTTAGCAGTCTGGATTTATCCTTGCGGTAATCACCGGCTTTCATGGTGCCCGCGCGCTGCCCCTGAACAATGATCTGCGCGCCGGTATCTGTTTCGGGTTTCAGCAATACAGGGTTCATATCGGTATGTGTCGCCCGCCTTGCCGCCCGTGCCTGAAGGGCCTGCGCGCGACCGATTTCCCCACCGTTTTCCGTAACAGCAGCATTGTTCGACATGTTCTGCGGCTTGAAGGGCGCAACCCGAAGACCTCGCCGTGTGAAAGCTCGCGCAAGCCCTGCCACCAGAACGGATTTTCCGACATTGCTGCCGGTACCTTGAATCATGATGGCGCGAACCATGGATTGTCTCCTACCTGTCAAGGCGCAGATGACCTGATTTGGGCGGGCAGGGGAAGCCCCGAACTCACCTTGACGCCCGGGATCGGGATCGCGGCGGTATACGCATAGAAAAACGCGCTCTGATGGCAGAGCGCGTTTTTTCTGAGTTGAAACAACCTTGGATCAGGCAGCTTCAGCCTGCTGAGCGGCATTGCGACGCTCGCTTTCTTCACGCGACAGTGCGACCGAGGTCCGCACGCCACGTCCAACGAACTCCATCAGTCCGCTGACAACCCGTTCGTTCGGGTCGATTCCCGCGCAAGACAGCACTTCGCGCCCATCGCGTGAGCGCGCCCAACGGGCAATTTGTTCCGGACCATTGCCATATTTCTTGTCATCGGCAATGGCGTCATCGAGTGCGGCCAACACAACGGCCGCGAAAAGTTTGCGAGCACGATTGCCTTGTTCGTTGTTAAAGGCAGTGCCGTCAACGAAATCTCTCATCTCGTCTTCCTTGTTTTTCTTGCTCTTGCAATTTTCGGCGTGACGGTCCTTATGACCGATAAAGTGCGATTCGGATACAGCTAATATGCATAGTTGCGTTGCGTCACTTGCATATCTCGCTGCACGTGCAGCACTAGGTTTGGTTGTCTTGTCAGGTATGTTCCCGCCAGATATAGGAGGCGCAACTGACGCATCAACCGTTTGTGAAGGAATTATGTAATGCCCAAGATAAATGGGAACGAAATTCGCCCCGGCAATGTGCTTGAGCATAACGACGGCCTTTGGGCCGCGGTCAAGGTTGACCATGTGAAGCCCGGCAAGGGCGGCGCTTTCGCGCAGGTCGAACTGCGCAACCTGCGCAATGGTTCGAAACTGAACGAACGGTTCCGCTCGGCTGACAAGGTTGAGCGTGTGCGCCTTGAACAGAAGGATCAGCAGTTCCTGTATGAAACCGATGGCATGCTGGTCTTCATGGATGCCGAAACATACGAACAGATTGAATTGCCAGCGGATTTGCTGGGCGAGCGTCGTCCGTTCCTTCAGGATGGCATGACGATTGTTGTCGAATTCTACGAAAGTGAAGCGCTGAACGCGACGCTGCCGCAGAAAGTAACCTGCAAGATTGTCGAAACCGAGCCGGTCGTAAAAGGTCAGACCGCCGCGAACTCGTTCAAGCCTGCAATTCTGGACAATGGCGTGAAAGTCATGGTGCCGCCGTTCATCGGTCAGGATGAAATGATCATCGTGAACACCGAAACGATGGAATATTCCGAACGCGCGTGACGTTTCGTCGCTTTTTGTGTCAGACCGCGCAAGCAGCCGCTGCGCGGTCTTTTTTATGCACTGTTGCGGTACCGGTAATGCGCGGGGTCCGGGCCGAATAGTTCTAGCATCAGCTCGTATTTGATGCGGTTGGCACTGACTTGTCTGTAAAAGGCGATCAGGAACGCGGTCGGGCCCTGTATCCGGCCAAGCCCGCTGATCGCGGCCACCACCGTGCCGACATCGGTCTTTCCTTGCAGCACCAGATAACCGCCCAACATCAGAATACCTACGGTTCCGGCGCCGTTGATTACGCTCAATAGGAACTTGGCCGAAAGCTTCCAAAGAAACATGCGCCGCCTTGTGTCATAGATGTCGTCGAACAGGGCATTGATATCCCGCTCGACGGCATCGATATCCTCGGTGGTCAGCCTATCAGTGGCGCTGCGCAAAAGGCGGACGCGTTCGGCGACAAACGTGTTCACTTTGCGTTGCGACACCAGAACGATAATGATCTGCGGCACAATCATGGAAAACGCGATAAGGCCAAGGCCTGGCTGCGTTGAGGATATGTACCCGATCACGCTGACCAGCGTTCCAACCTGAACCACCGGGTCCGAGAACGCGCCCCCTGCGAACTTGCCCAGCTCCTCAGCCTCGGCTGAGATGGCGGTCGTCATGGTACCTTTGCGCAGATTTTCACCCGTTTCCTTCAGGTCGGTAGCACGCCACAGCAAGCGTTGCCGGATCAGCCGGATCATGTCTTCGCCCAATGTACCCGCGCGAAAACCCAGAACCCATTTCAGGGCGAGGCTCAGCAGGATGACAATCATCATGCCGATGCCCAGCAGAACCAGCTTTTCGACGTGAAGATCATTGGACGTAAGGTGGTTGACGATATCGCGCTGAAATTCAAGCGGAACAGCGGCAAGCGCCGCAATGGCAATGGATAACAGGATGAGGATAATCTGCCGCCCGGCGCTGGCGCGCCAAATCGCGGAATAAAGCTGAAACATGCGGGTATCCGTGTTGCCCCTGTGACGACACATTGGCAGGGCTGGGTAACGGGTTCAAACTTTATGAAACATACGGCGGATAAGGCCGTGCCGATTTGGCAACAAGTTACGCTTGGTCCGTCAGGCGAACCACGACGTCTCCGGCCATCATGTCTGCATTCGCACGGTCAAAGCGCAGATACGCGATTCCTTGGCCGCCTGATTGCGTGAACAGGGTGCCGACGGGTTTGCCGTTTGCGGTAATCTCAGTCCCCGCCGGAACCGATCCTTCGACAAAGACCCGCCGCAAGCCTTTGCGCAACTCGGTCTTGTGTTTCATGCGCGCAGTCACTTCCTGACCGACATAGCAACCCTTTTTGAAATCCACACCATTCAGCGCCTCGAACCCGGATTCGAGGATATAGCTGTCTGGCGTAAGTTCGACCCCAGCCTCGGGGATGCAGTGTCGAACGCGCAGCGCGTCCCAGTCGGTTCCGTCATCGCCATCTGGGGCTGTCGAATAGTCACGCCAACCCATATCCGCGTGACGGGGGTCGGGCAGGGCGGTGTCCGGTGCTGGACCTGTGCCGCGCTGCAGATGCAGATCCGTGCCTTCGATCACCACATCCGCACGGAGTTTGTACATGTTCAGGCGCTTGATCAGGTCATCTGCATGTGGCTCGGCCACGTCCAGCAGCACCCCAACGTCATCGCGTTTCAGAAAGAAATCTGCCAGATACTTGCCCTGTGGTGTAAGCAGTGCGGCATAGACCAACCCATTGCCCAATCCCTGAACGTCATTGGTTACAAGATCCTGCAAAAAGTTTTCGGTGTCCGAGCCAGTCAGGCGCAGGATGCGGCGGGTGGGCATGGCTTGGTCCTCGTCATTGCCTTTGGCCTCGTGATATAGGAAGTCTCGCAGCCAAGACCAGAGGTTATCGGACGTGCCCGCACCCGTCACTGTAGTGATTCCAACCTTGAATGCCGCCGATTCCTTGCCTGCGTGCCTTGAAGCCCTGATGGAAGGGGTGCATTCCGGGCTGATCCGGGACCTGATCGTCAGCGATGCAGGCTCAACTGACCAGACGTTGAGAATAGCAGAAGATGTTGGCGCGCATGTCATTAGAGGTGAGCCATCGCGCGGCGGTCAATTGCGCCGGGGGTGCGCGCATGCTGATGGAGACTGGCTTCTGATCCTTCATGCAGATACCGTGTTGCAAGAGGGATGGGCCAAGAGCGTAAGCGCCCATCTGCCATCCAACGCACCAGCGGCGTTTCGGTTGGCTTTTCGCGCGCGTGGGCTTGCGCCAGCCTGGGTGGCCGGATGGGCCAATTTGCGCAGCAGGCTGTTCGGTTTACCGTACGGAGATCAGGGGTTGCTGGTTCCGCGTGATGTCTATCTGGCGGCTGGTGGGTATCCGGACCAACCCTTGATGGAAGATGTGGCGCTGGTGCGCGCATTGCCACGGATCGCAATACTCGAGTCGCGTGCCTTTACGAGCGCGGAGCGCTATGAACAGGCAGGTTGGACTCGACGGGGCATGCGGAACTTGTGGACACTTCTGCGCTATTTTCTGGGGGTTGATCCACAGGTGTTGGCGCGGGGCTATCGACGTTGAGCGCCCGGCGCAATTCGACCAAAGATTTTCCCAGTCGAAACGGGGCCGCAAAGCTAACAAGACAAAGCGCCACGATTTGCAGAACCAGAATATGGGCATTGGCCTGCAGGTATTCCCACTCGTCCTTCAACTTGCCGACTTGCTGGATCAGGTCGTCATAGCTTTGTGCCAGGATCTGATAATCTCCGGCAATCGCGGGCACCTTGCGGCGCATGTTGTCGATGGCCACCTGGGTTTTGTCGTCCAGAGACGTGAAAACGAGGAACTGGTCGATATCGAAAGCATCAGCTTTGGCCGTCATATCCCGCAGCTCGTCCATTTCATCTTTGCCCTGACTTCCGAACAGGAAGTGCAGGCCCTGCAAGGGGGCCACTTCGTTGGTTACGGCGATGAACAGGGGCAACTCCGAGTTGCTGGCAGTTGATGCCGACAGGAATTCAACCTTGTCGCACAGCACTGCCGTGTCAGGATCGTAAGCAGGGTCGCAGAAACGCAGACGAAACCGTGCGGCATCCCGGTCGAATGCCAATGTTGCGGCGTAGGCTACATCAATCTGGCGATCCAGTCGCGAACTGTCCGACGTATAAAGCCCCGCCAGAACAGCCACCAATGCGCCGATGCCACCCAGCACGACCCAGACCAGATCGGCCAGTTTCCATGCCCTGTGCCCTGCTGGTTTACGGAACAAAAAGGCGGTGCCGATCGATCCTGACAGAAAAAACAGGATAAGCAGGGGCAATTGGTTGTCAGTCACAAAACTCATGTGCACGATCTTAGAACGTCGCACGCTGCCTGCAACCGGGATCACGTGCAGTTGTAACTTCTTACCAGACACCGGCGCACAGTACGAAACCAGGAGCGGCTTGCGGACACATCCCCGACAGTGGCGGTACTTTAACCACTGGAATCCGGCTTGACAAAAATCCCGGTTTTGACAGACACCACGCCCAAGTGAATAGGGCCCAAGACCCTTGTTGCGCGTATTCTGCGGGAAAGGTCGGGCATGACCCTGTTCGTCACTCTGATTATTCTGTCGGCGGCGTTGCTGCATGCCGTATGGAATGCCATCGTGAAAACGGCGGCGGACCGCACCACCATGCTGGGTCTGGTCGCGTTGGGTCAGGTGTTGCCGGCAGCGGTAATGGTGTTGGTGCTGCCCCTGCCGAACACACAGAGCTTTGTCTATATCCTGCTCTCGACCGTCGTGCATTTCGGCTATTACTTCATGCTGAGCAAGGCCTACCAGCATGGCGATCTGAGTGTGGTTTACCCCATAGCACGCGGGATTGTTCCGGCACTGGTCTCGCTTTGGGCAATGGCGTTGGTTGGCGAGGTTCTGCCTTGGCAGGCCTGGGGCGGAATCGCCCTGATTGCAGTTGGCATTCAGCTGAGCAGCTGGGCCGCGCTGCGTTCGGGCGTCGGGCGCAGCGCGCTGGGATTCGCGCTGGGAACCGGGTTTTGCATTTCGATCTATTCGGTCGTTGACGGCATCGGGGTGCGGCTGTCAGGCAATACGCTCAGCTATTGGGCGTGGGGGGCCTTTCTGCACCTGTTCATTGCAGGGTTTGTCGGAGTCAGGAAACGCGCCACCCTGAAAGACCTGCCAGCCAGAATATGGACGACGGGCCTTTTAGGCGGGCTGGTTTCTATGACAGCGTATGGTCTGGTGCTTTACGCCAAGAACTTTGCGCCGCTGGGGGCGGTTTCGGCCCTGCGGGAAACCTCGGTCATCTTTGCGGCGCTGATCGGGTTCATTTTCCTGAAGGAAGGCAACTGGATGCGACGCCTGGGCGCCGCGGTCCTCATGGCGATTGGCGTCGCGCTGATCGGCACGGCGGTCTGATCCATTCTCTGAGCCACGGCGAGACGCGTTATCCGGCTGCGCCTTCTGATTGAAGCGCCCGGAAATACCGGATCGTTGCATCCAACCCTTCCTTCAGCTGCACCGTAGGCTCCCAGTTCAGAAGGGTCCGCGCCAGCGTGATATCGGGCTGACGTTGTTTTGGGTCATCCTCGGGCAACTCCCTGAAACTGATGGGGGTTTCCGCGCCAACAAGCGCCTGCACCTCGCGGGCCAGCTCGTTCATCGAGAATTCGTTGGGATTGCCCAGATTGACCGGGCCGGTGACCTCCTTGCCAGTATCCATCAGGCGGATGAACCCTTCGATCAGATCATCCACGTAGCAGAATGACCGGGTCTGCGTGCCGTCGCCAAAGATGGTGATCGCCTCGCCGGTCAGGGCCTGCATGATAAAGTTCGACACAACGCGCCCGTCGGCGGGGTGCATTCGGGGGCCGTAAGTGTTGAAGATGCGGGCGACCTTGATCTCAAGCCCCATCTGCCGGTGGTAATCAAAGAACAACGTCTCGGCACACCGCTTGCCCTCGTCATAGCACGAGCGCGGACCAACCGGGTTGACGTTGCCCCAATAGTCTTCGGTCTGCGGATGGATCGTCGGGTCACCGTAGACCTCAGACGTCGAAGCCTGAAAGATCTTGCATTTCAGACGTTTCGCCAGACCCAGCATGTTGATCGCGCCATGCACGCTGGTCTTGGTCGTCTGCACCGGATCGTGCTGATAATGCACGGGTGAGGCCGGGCAGGCGAGGTTGTATATCTCGTCCACCTCGACGAACAGCGGGAAGGTCACATCGTGGCGCATGAACTCGAAGCGCGGGTTGTTGTGCAGATGGTCGATATTGCGCTTGGTGCCGGTGAACAGGTTGTCGACGCACAAAACCTCATGCCCCTGATCCAGAAGCCGGTCGCACAGATGCGAGCCCAGAAACCCGGCCCCACCGGTTACGAGAACACGTTTTCGACTGTCATAAAGGCGGGCCATTGCAAATCCTTAATCGTTAAATCCAAGCCAGCTTGTCACAGGGAAGCCGGCTCTTTGTTTGATTAGTAAACCGAAGGAATTTGAATTGCAGTAGATTTTGGTTTTTTGAGGGCGCGTGTGGTGTTGTGGTGTCTTCCGCCCAGTCAATGCTTGATGCTGCGGATGTTAAAAGCTGTACCAGAAAAAAACGCATCTCAGTGTGCAAGAGCAACAATTACGAACGTCTTTGCTGCGCGCACTACGACTCGGCTATAGCGCTCCTAATTTCTTGCTTGTCTGTTTGTCCAAGTTGGACGTTATCAAGTAGCCATTCGAGTGCTTCTTTCGCTTCGGAGCCTCTGTGCTGCGCCATCCACACCTCGGAATTCTTCCAAGCACTGCCTACGTGGATCTTGCGATGTTGAATCGCTTGGCTCTGGAAAAAGGAAAAGTTTCGCCAAGCGAACAATTCTTTCTTTTCGCTAAGCGAAGGGTCATTGGGCGAAGCCGCGAAGCTCATTTTCGGATGTACTTGAAGATTTCTGTCGCTCCGCAGTGCTTGTCGAAATGTAATTTTGCGGTGCTTACAATAATTCATATCTAACGGAAACAAAGTACGACGAAGTAAAAAAACTAACTCGTCCAGCTTGTGTAAGTCAAAAAACTCAACGTGAATGCTATCAGTGCGGTAGCGATGTTTTGTATCACCTGAGCGATGTAGGCGAGAGACAAACTGTCTCGTAGGTTCGAACATGCCGTGTGCCGCAAAAATGCGCCGCGGCAAAACGCTTTCAGGAAAACAGGAAGGCGGGCAAAGCACGCTCGGCAGTAAATCTTGTGCCACGAACTCACATCTTGTGAAAGCACCATAAACGTCATGACCCAGCTTCGACACGTTGCCGCCATTGAGGAGCAATAAGCACTTGCTATATTTTTCGATTGCCTGGCCTGCACTCCAGTAAAATTGGTGAGCTAGGCGAACTTTAGCAGCCCAGCGAGCTGTTAGGTAGTCTTCGTCAGCCGCGTCTCTAAAAGTTCTCCAAGCAAGTGAACGGGCTGACGTATTCGTTTCGGGCAGATTGCTCAAACATCCAACTCCTCCACAAACCGCGCGTTCTCCTGAATATACTGGAACCGCAGTTCGGGTTTTTTGCCCATCAGACGCTCGACCAGATCGCCGGTCTCGCCGGGCTCGTCCTCGTCAATGGTGACCCGGATCAGTTTGCGGGATTTGGGGTCCATCGTGGTCTCTTTCAGGTCCTTGGCGTCCATTTCACCCAGACCCTTAAAGCGGGACACGTCGATCTTACCCTTGCCGCCCAGACCTTTCTTCAGCCATTCGTCGCGCTCGGCCTCGTCCAGACAGTAGACGCGTTTGGCACCCTGGGTCAGGCGGTACAAAGGCGGGCAGGCCAGGTACAGGTGGCCCGCGTCAATCATCGGGCGCATCTGGGTGAAGAAGAACGTCATCAGCAAGGACGCGATATGCGCCCCGTCCACATCCGCGTCGGTCATGATGATGACCTTGTCATAGCGCAGGTCGTCGACGTTGAACTTGGTGCCAAGCCCGACACCCAGCGCCTGTGTCAGGTCGTTGATCTCGGCATTGGTGCCCAGTTTCGAACTGGCCGCGCCCAGCACGTTCAGGATCTTGCCGCGCAGGGGCAGCAGGGCCTGCGTTTTGCGGTCGCGGCCCATCTTGGCCGAACCGCCCGCAGAATCGCCTTCGACGATGAATAATTCCGTGCCATCGCGTGTTGAACTGGAACAGTCCACCAGCTTGCCGGGAAGACGAAGTTTCTTAGTGGCGGACTTGCGTTGCGTTTCCTTCTCGGCCCGACGGCGCAGGCGTTCTTCGGCCCTCAGGATGAGGAAGTCGAGGATCGCGCCGGCGGATTTCGTATCAGCCGCCAGCCAGTTGTCGAAATGGTCACGGACGGCGTTTTCGACCAGCCGCTGCGCCTCGACCGTGGCCAGACGGTCTTTGGTCTGGCCTACGAATTCCGGCTCGCGGATAAAGCACGACACCAGCGCGCAGCCACCTGTCAGCAGGTCGTCGCGGGTGATCTGCGCGGCTTTCTTATTGTTGATCAACTCGCCATATGCCTTGATCCCCTTGAGGATCGCAGCCCAGAAACCGGCCACATGGGTGCCGCCTTCGGGGGTGGGAACGGTGTTACAATAGGACTGGATGAACCCGTCACGCGACGGTGTCCAGTTGATCGCCCATTCGACCTTGCCGGGGGTGCCGAATTTCTCGTTGAAATCGACGGTGCCCGCAAAGGGTTGCTCGGCATAGGTGGACGAGCCGTTCATCGTCTCTTTCAGGTAATCCGACAGGCCACCGGGAAAGTGGAACGAGGCCTCAAGCGGGGTTTCGCCGTCATCGATGGCGGTTTTCCAGCGGATTTCGACGCCCGAGAACAGATAGGCCTTGGAGCGGATGGATTTGAACAGCCGCGCGGGTTTGAACTTGTGATGGCCAAAGATGTCCGGGTCGGCGTGGAAGGTCACCGTTGTGCCGCGCCGGTTCGGGGCCGCGCCAACCTTTTCGACCGGGCCAAGCGGGATACCGCGCGAGAAACGTTGTTCATATAGCTGCTTGTCCCGCGCCACCTGCACGACCATCGAATCAGACAGCGCGTTCACCACCGACGCACCAACCCCGTGCAAGCCGCCCGAGGTCTGATAGGCCTTGCCCGAGAACTTGCCACCCGCGTGCAGGGTACACAGGATCACCTCCAAAGCCGACTTGCCCGGAAATTTCGGATGCGGGTCGATCGGGATACCGCGCCCGTTGTCACGGACGGTCAGGGCGTAGTCGGAATGCAGCTCGACCTCGATCCGGTTGGCAAAGCCTGCCACCGCCTCGTCCATCGAGTTGTCGAGGATCTCGGCCAACATATGGTGCAGCGCACGCTCATCCGTGCCGCCAATATACATGCCGGGGCGTTTGCGAACCGGTTCCAGCCCTTCGAGCACCTCGATCGAGGAGGCGTCATAGGTAGAAGTGGCGCTGGGCGTCAACAGATCTTCGGGCATGGGTGCTGCTCTTGTTTTTGGGTTTCCGCCATTATGGCAGGTGATGTGGTCCGGGGGAAGAGGGACGCGAGGTGTTGTGCGTTTTCTGTCATGCCGCTTGCAATCCGTGCAGATAACCAGTCCTTTGATCCCGGTATAGCGGAGGTGAATAAATGAGCTGGATCAGAACCGTTCCGTTCGAAGACGCGACCGGAAAGTTGAAGAAACTCTATGAACGCGTGACCGGGCCGAACAATAACGTAGACAACATCATGATGGCACACAGCCTTCGCCCGCACTCGATGGAAGGCCATATGGCCATGTACAAGGCAGTGCTGCATCATTCTGGCAACAAGATACCGAAATGGTTTCTGGAAGTGCTGGGGGTTTGGGTCAGCTCACTGAACCGGTGCGGGTATTGCGTCGAGCATCACTTTGCAGGTCTTCAGCGCTTGCTGGGTGATACGGTGCGTGGCAACGCGATCAGGGCAGCGATTGAGGCGCGCGATCCCTCGGCTGCACCGCTGGATAAGGCGCAAATGGCTGCGATGGATTATGCCCGCAAGTTGACCGAAGCGCCGGGCGATCTGGTCGAGGCGGATGTCAGCGCCCTGCGCGACGCGGGGTGGGATGATGGCGAAATCCTAGAGATCAATCAGGTTTGCTCCTACTTTTCATATGCAAACCGGACGGTTCTGGGGCTTGGGTGCTCAACCGATGGTGATGAGTTGGGGTTGTCGCCGAACAACTCTGACAACCCTGACGATTGGGGGCACCGGTAAGGTGCTAAAGATGTCGTTGGCGCTGCGACAAAGGCTGCCTGGCTTGCCGTTGCGCGCGGGCGGGGCCTGATTACGTCAGGCCAGTCCATTCCAGAATGGCCTGTGCCACGGCCCGCGGGTTTTGATGATGCAACCAATGATCGGTCCCAGGGATCGTGACACGGGTGAGGTGGGTGGCAAACGCCTCCAGCCCCTCAGTGGCTTCTGGTAAAAGGGCTTTGTCATCCGGCCCCCAAATCAACAAGTGCGGACACCTGACATGCAACCGGTCGAGCGGCAGGTCGGGCAGGTCTGTCGCGGGGACACCGGGTTTGGCGACAACCAACGGAGAGGCTCTGTACCAATTCAGCATCGCCTGCAGCCGACCGGGTCGGGCCCATTCAGTGCTGTAGTCGGCCATGCGAGCTTCGGTCAACCAATCCAGCCCCATACCGTGGCGAAAGAACTGTTCCAGCATCGCAAAGTTGTTTTCGGACAGTTTTTGTGCGGCATCGGGTGCTCGCAGCAGATTGATATATTGCGAGGCTGTGGATTGTGCGCCACCCAATGCCATCGCGCGTTGAAACGGCACCGGATGTACTCCGTTTGCAATGATTAACCGATCAACGAGTTCCGGGCGGAACATGGCAACGCCATAAGCCACCGATGCGCCCCAGTCGTGACCCAGCAGCGCAACGGGCGCGCCGCAGGTTTCAATCAGTGCGGCCATGTCTGTGACCAGTTGCGACAGGGTATAGTTCTGCACCCCTTCGGGACACCAGCTTTGGCCATAACCGCGCTGGTCCGGAGCAATACAATAAAAGCGTTCGGCCAGATGAGGCGCAAGATCGGCCCAGGCACCGCTGTATTCGGGGAAACCATGCAGCATCAATAATGGTGGCGCGGCTTTGTCGCCCCATGTCCTGACGTGGAAAGAATGGCCGTTCAGCTTGAAAAAAGACGTCTGCATTGGAACAAGGGATCCGCGCTGGAAATCATGGGTTTTTGAGGCATCTATTTGACACCAATCAAAGCGCATTTCCGAGCTTTCTGCTAGCCACCCTTCAGGACAGTAGAAAAGGACAGGATGTATGGACGCCATTGCCACGACCAACGCAGAACCCACCCAGATCAAGACCACGCTCGCCAAAGACACCGACCCTTCAGCGCCCAGCCCCGAGAAAATCCGGCAGGCGTTTGAAAGTGGGAAATACCCCTATGGCCGCAAAATGGCCCGGTCGGTGTATGAGACGCAAAAAGCCAATCTGCAGGCCGAGCTTTTGAAGGTTCAGCTGTGGGCGCAGGAAACGGGGCAGCGGTTTGTGTTGTTGTTCGAAGGGCGCGATGCGGCCGGCAAAGGGGGTACGATCAAGCGGTTCATGGAGCACCTGAACCCGCGTCAGGCCCGTGTCGTTGCATTGAACAAACCCACCTGGGAAGAGAAAGGCCAGTGGTACTACCAGCGCTACATTCAGGAGATGCCGACCGTAGGCGAAATGGTGTTCTATGACCGGTCCTGGTACAACCGTGCGGGTGTGGAACGGGTTATGGGGTTCTGCACACCCAACGAATATCTTGAGTTCATGCGGCAAACGCCCGAGTTGGAACGGATGCTGGTGCGCTCGGGCATTCAGCTATACAAATACTGGTTCTCGGTTACGCAGCAAGAACAGCAGCGCCGTTTCAAAAGCCGCGAAACCGACCCCTTGAAGCAATGGAAACTGTCGCCCATCGACAAGGCAAGCCTCAGCAAGTGGGACGACTATACCGAGGCGAAAGAAGCCATGTTCTTTTACACAGACACGGCTGACGCACCCTGGACGATTATCAAGTCAAATGACAAGAAACGCGCGCGCCTGAACTGTATGCGTCACTTCCTGTCCTCGCTGGATTACCCTGGCAAGGATCACGATATCGTGGGCGAGCCTGATCCGCTGATCGTAGGGCAGGCGCATCACGTTATCCACCGGTCCGAGCATATTCTGGGTACGGCTCTGCACCCCGACGCCCGCTGATTGCAAAGATGCCCGGCCTCAGGAAATGGTCGGGCATAAAAGTCTCAATATGAAATATTGCCGATCCGCTCTTGTCCCGCGCCAATGGCGCGCATATGGCTGGAGCGATGACAAAGGTGATGACATATCCGGCCCATTTTCGGGCCATTGCCGTTCTCGGCCTGCCACTGGTTGGTGGTCATCTGGCGCAATACGCAATCGGCTTGACCGACACCATCATGCTGGGTTGGTACGGGGTCGAGGCGTTGGCGGCCGTTACCTTGGCCAACAGTTATTATTTCGTGTTGTTTTTGTTTGGTGCGGGATTTGGATGGGCCGTCATGCCCATGGTTGCCACAGCGGCGGCGGAAGGGGACGAAACCAGCATTCGCCGCTCGACCCGGATGGGGCTGTGGTTGTCGTTGCTGTATGCCGTGGTTGTCATGCCCTTGCTGTGGTGGTCCTATCCGATCCTGATCGCCATGAAGCAGGAACCGCAAATTGCTGAAACCGCAGCCGAATATCTGCGAGTTGCCGGTTGGGGATTGTTTCCGGCCCTCATTGTGATGGTGTTGAAAAGCTATCTGGCGGCATTGGAGCGAACGCAGATTGTTTTGTGGATCACAATTGCGGCGGCGGCTGTGAACGGGCTGACCAATTATGCGCTGATCTTCGGCAACTGGGGTGCCCCCGAACTGGGCGTGACAGGGGCGGCAATCGCCTCGATCACGACACAAGTTGTTTCGCTGATCGCGGTTGTTATCTATGTGATCCGGACGTTGCCAGAGCACAGCCTATTCCAACGGTTCTGGCGACCGGATTGGGAAATGTTTGCCAGCGTATGGAAGCTGGGTGTACCCATCGGCTTGACCACATTGGCCGAAGTTTCACTGTTCGCGACTTCTGCGGTGATGATGGGCTGGCTGGGTCAGGTCCCGCTGGCTGCGCATGGGATCGCCCTGAATCTGGCGTCAGCCACTTTCATGGTTCACCTGGGGTTATCAAATGCGGCGACCATCCGGGCTGGCAATGCGCTGGGTCGTCGGGACAGGGCGCATCTGGAAAAGGGCGCAATTTCCGTGACTGGTATGTCGCTGGTCATGTCGGTGGCAACCATCATTCTGTTCCTGACCTGCGCCGAGCCTTTGATTTCCCTGTTCATGGAAACAGATGATCCGCAGCGGGGGCAAATCCTGACCATCGGAACCGGATTGCTTGCCATGGCGGCGTTGTTTCAGCTGGTCGACGGCGCGCAGGTGATTGCGCTGGGCCTGCTGCGCGGGTTGCAGGATGCCAAGATCCCAATGGTCATGGCGGCGCTCAGCTATTGGGTCGTAGGGATTCCCGCGTCGTATTATTTCGGCTTTGTCCGTCATATGGACGGCATCGGCGTCTGGCTGGGCCTGGTGCTTGGTCTCGCCTTCGCGGCCGTGCTTCTCATGACCCGGTTCTGGATGTATTCGGTACAGCAGATACAGGCATCGGCCGAGCCCGCCTAGTCTTTCTCCAGCCGATCTGCCTTTTTTCGCACCAGTACCGTACGCAGGTCGTGCATGGCCATCAATAACCTGTCTGTCACATCCTCCAGCTGCGTGTCGCTTGCCTTGGACTGTGCCCATTGCGTGGTCAGATTCAGATAGTCGACCGCGCGATGGATATCGTCAATGTCGCGCTGGGCCAACAGGGCCCGGCGCTCTTCCATCCATTGGGCAATCTCGGCCTGATCCCGGTCTGACAGCGTCCGCTGCCCGTGCGGCTTGACCTCGCCATTGCGGATATTGATGACGGCAATCTGGTCCATCTCGATCCGGCGCTGACGGTTTTCCGTATCGATCCGAAACACCGCAGCACCGTTTTCACGTATGCGAAAGTAATACTCAGGCAGTTCGGCGGACATGGTCACCTCAGAGAAGCACAAAAACGCTGGATGCGGCTGCAAGCTTCGGTCAGTGCCGCGTCGGACGTAGCATAGCTGACGCGGAAATTCGGCGACAGGCCAAAGGCGGCGCCAAATACGACAGCTACGTCGGCCTCTTCCAGAAGTGCGGTAGCAAAGGCTTCGTCGTCTACCAGAACTGTCCCGGCGGGCGTCGTCTTCCCGATCAATCCGGCGATAGACGGATAGACATAAAAGGCCCCTTCGGGTGTGGGGCAGGTGACGCCGTCAATCTTGTTCAGCATCCGAACCACCAGATCGCGCCGGCGCCTGAATGTCTCGTTATTCGGGGCCAGAAAATCCTGAGTTCCGTTCAGGGCCTCGACGGCAGCCCACTGACTGACCGAGCAGGGGTTCGAGGTGGATTGCGACTGGATCTTGCGCATGGCCGCGATGATTTCGACCGGACCGGCAGCATAACCGATGCGCCAACCGGTCATGGCATAGGCTTTTGAAACCCCGTTGCAGGTGAGGGTTCGGTCAAATAGGCCGGGTTCAACCTCGGCCGGGGTGCAGAACTCAAACCCGTCATAGGCCAGATGTTCGTACATGTCGTCCGACATGATCCAGACATGCGGATGACGCATCAGAACATCGGTCAGCGCCTTCAGTTGATCCCGACTGTACCCTGCGCCCGTCGGGTTCGAAGGCGAGTTAAAGATGAACCACTTTGTCTTGGGCGTGATGGCGGCTTCCAGTTGTTCTGGGGTCAGCTTGAAACTGTTTTCCAGCGTCGTCTCGACCACAACAGGGGTGCCACCGGCCAAAAGCACCATATCGGGGTAGCTGACCCAGTACGGTGCAGGGATGATCACCTCGTCGCCTTCATTCATCGTCGCCATCAGAGCATTGTACAGCGTTTGCTTGCCACCGGTCCCGACCGAGATCTGGGCCGGCGAATAGTCCAGCCCGTGGTCACGTTTCATCTTGGCACATGCCGCTTGTTTCAACTCGGGGATACCGTCCGGCGCGGTGTATTTGGTTTTGCCTGCTGCGATGGCCGCAACAGCGGCGTCTTTGATGTTCTGGGGCGTGTCAAAATCCGGCTCACCAGCGCTTAGGCCGATGACATCACGTCCGGCGGCCTTCAGCTCGGCTGCCTTGGCTGTCATGGCGATGGTGGGTGAAGGTTTGACGCGTGACAGTGTCGCAGACAGAAAACTCATGCTCGGCCTCGGTTTGTATGTTCAGCCCGACTGTCATAGGGTGCGTCCGAGTGACGATCAAGCAGTATAGACAATGTGAGATGGAGACCCGAATGAATGATGAAAACGACTGGTACGGTCCGGATTCTGCGACATTCGGAGACCGTCTGGCAGGCGCACGCGAAGCCGCGGGAATGACGCAGGCGCAACTGGCGCGGCGTCTTGGGGTCAAAAAGGCGACAATTTCAGATTGGGAAAACGATCTGTCCGAACCCCGGGCCAACAGGCTGTCAATGATGGCGGGCATGGTCAATGTCTCAATCATGTGGTTGTTGACCGGCGAGGGCGACGGCATGGATGCGCCCGTGGATGAGGGCGAAGGCGGTATGGAACTGTCCTCTGCCGTGGCCGAACTGCGCGCCATCCGTGCGGAAATGCGCGCCTGTTCTGAACGCGCAGCGCGTCTGGAAAAGAAAATGCGTCAGATGCTGGAGCAGAAGAATTGAGCGAACCCCGGGATGTGCGCATCAAACGCATGCAAATGCGGTCGATGCGACGCGGCATCAAAGAGATGGACATTATCCTGTCCGCCTATGCCGGTCGCAATCTGGCCGACATGGATACCGCCGGGCTGGATGTCTATGACGCGCTGTTGCATGAAAATGACCAGGACCTTTATCAATGGGTCACAGGGCAGGTGCAGCCTCCGGCGCGATTTGCCAACCTGATTGCAGACATAGCGCAAACCTTTCAGAAATAAGGCAAAGTTCCGCTTAACCGATTTTTCGGATTTTCGGTTCATCGTGTGTCAAACAGCGCGACTGAATCGGAGGGTCGGATGAGTATGGAAATGCAGGTCTCCACGCCAGAGACCAAGGGTTTCATAACCAGCTATCTTGAGGCGCTGGCCCTGGTGGAGCGACTGCACCGGTTGTTGCTTGATGTCATCAAGGACGAGTTTGAGCGCGTCGGCGTATTGGAAATCAATGCGGTTCAGGCGTTGTTGCTGTTCAATATCGGTGATCACGAAGTCACGGCAGGCGAACTGAAAAGCCGTGGGTACTATCAGGGCAGCAATGTCAGCTATAACCTCAAGAAACTGGTTGAGATGGGCTATATGCACCACCAAAGATGCGAGATTGATCGCCGTTCAGTTCGCGTGCGCCTGACGCCGCAAGGCAGGGAAATCCGCAATATCGTGTCCAAGCTGTTTGCACGTCACGCCGAAGGCCTGCAAGGCAGGGGGGTGCTTGGGCTTGAAGGCATCGAAGATATCACCAGTTCGCTGCGTCGCGTTGAACGGTACTGGACGGATCAGATAAGGTATATCTATTGATCAGTGGCGGGCGTCAGACAGGACAAGACTGTCCAGCTCACGAAGAAGTTTGCGGGTCATGGCCTCTTCATACGCCTCAAAGCCCAGCGCCACTTCTACGAACGCGTTTGGCCCCAAAATGACCCAGGCTGAATAATAAGCTGAAAGTTCACCCACCTGAACATATCTCCGATCACCTTCCTTCGGATCGTCAGCGCCGATCACCAGCCCGTTAATCGTGATCCCGCCATGTCGTAAACTGGCTTTCACATCTCGTGGATGCGGTCCAAGGTTATGTTTACCATCCCCGGACAGATCCAGCGTACGGCGCCAGCATCCCCTTTGCTGATCAAGCAGGGAAGAGCCAAATAACATGGCCGACCCTACCGCCGTTCCCTGCGGTGCTGTGCTGCGCGAGGTCCGGACCAAACGATCACTGATTGCGATCAGGTCGGCGGGGGACCGTACTTCTGTCCACTCCAACAGCATCCGTTCATGTCCCCGCTCGCTCCATTCGAAGATCGCCAGACGTAAGGAGGTTGCGCCGTCCGACAACATCAGCTGGCTGACCTCGGGGCGGCTCAGGGCCGACGCCAGCCCGTCCAGTTGCAGCCTGTATTCCCGGCTGTCCACCGAACCCGACACATCCAGCCCCAGCGCAAGGGCCTGCCGGCATTCGCCAAAGGCAGGTCCTGATATCAGGCAAGCCAGAAAGACGATCACCTGACGTATCATGGGCCTTCATTCCGTAATGCACCGATTTGCAGACCGCTCAGTTCCCGTTTCAGTTTCTTTCGCATGGCGCGCTCGAAATCTTCAAACCCGGTGGCAATTTCCAAAAAGGCGCCGGGCCCGTGCAGGACATTATTTTCGAAGAAAGGGATCAGGAACAATTCTCCCTCGAAATCCGCCGCGTTGATCACAAGCCCATTCACGACAGTGTTTTGAAAGGGAAAGTGCCGATAGGCGATCTGCGGCCCATAGCCATCGTTGTTCGTGCCGTCGCCGGACAGGTCAATGGTTTGAAACAAGCATTGCGGCGCTTGCTCCATAAGGTTTGCACCGTATGCCAACGCATAGCCCATAGCTGTTGCCGATCCGCTGTCAGATCGGACGGATTGGCTGATTTGGCTGGATGCGAACAGCAGATCACCAACGTCATCGATCATTGTCCAATTCAGGACGACATTTTGGGTTGAGCGGCCACTCCACTCATATACCGCCAGGGCAACGGGCATCGGTGAAGAAAAGAAGGCCTCTTGCACTTCGGGTGCAATCAAGGCGGCGGCTAACCCCTGCCGCTGCAACACATCTTCGGCCTCATCGACTGAAACGGAAATATCCATCGCCAAGGCCAGCGCCAAGCGACATTGCTCGGCCTTGACAGGGCTGGCCTGAACGACCAGCCCAAACGCTATCAGCCAACGGATCACCAGTGACCACTGCTCTCCATGCTGGCCCAGGGTTCGGCTGGTTCGAGTGCTTCGCCATTCTGTAAAAGCTCAACCGAGATATTGTCGGGCGATCGAACGAAAGCCATGCGACCATCCCTTGGCGGGCGATTGATCGTAACGCCGTTGTTCTGAAGATGTTGGCAAACCTCGTAGATATTGTCGACACCGTAGGCCAGATGGCCGAAGTGGCGGCTGTCGGCTGGCAACGCGTCATCGCCGTCCCAGTTGTACGTCAACTCGATCGGCGCGTCTTCCTGTCCCGGAGGGGCCATGAAGATCAGAGAAAATCGCCCGGCTTCACTGTCATACCGACGTGTTTCTTTCAGACCCAGAAGCTCGTAAAATGCCATGGATTTTTCCAGATCCTTCACGCGGACCATGGTGTGAAGATATTTCAGCGCCATTTCGGCCATCCTTTTTCGACTCACATTGCCAAGAGCTTAGCGCTCCGCCTCGATGTGTCGATAGAGCCCTCAGCAGCAATTTGTTTTTTGCGTCCGCTGCGGCATATATCGCGGTTCCTGTGCCGGGATCGGCGATATATAGTAGCAGGCGACTCATTGCCAGAAAGGAAGATTCGATGCCGCTGTCCCCTGACCAACAGGCCGAGATCGACGCGCAACGCGCGCAATCGCATCCCACGCGTCGAGTTGTCTCGGCGGGAATGGAAGACCACCTGTACACGGCGCATCAGGTTCTGGATCATGGCTTTGTCCGCGTGATCGACTATATGGGGGACGATGCCGCCATCTGTCAGGCTGCGCGCGTTTCATATGGCACAGGCACCAAATCCGTTCAGAATGACGAGGGGTTGATCCGGTATCTGATGCGGCACTGGCATTCCACGCCATTCGAAATGTGCGAAGTCAAATTGCATGTGAAATTGCCTGTGTTCGTGGCGCGGCAGTGGATCCGGCACCGGACCGCCAATGTGAATGAATACTCGGCACGGTATTCAATTCTGGATCGCGAGTTCTATATCCCAGCCCCAGAACATGTGGCGGCACAGTCCGAAGTGAACAATCAGGGCCGTGGGGCAACGTTGGAAGGTGAAGAGGCCGCGCGCGTATTGGAAACCCTCAAGGCCGACAGCACGCGGTGCTATGACAATTACGAGTCCATGATCAGCCAGGACGGGCAGCAGGGGCTAGCACGTGAACTGGCCCGCATGAACCTACCCGCAAACGTTTATACGCAATGGTATTGGAAGGTGGATCTGCATAATCTGTTCCACTTCCTGCGCCTGCGGGCCGATCCGCATGCTCAGTATGAAATCCGCGTTTATGCCGAGGCGATGTGCAAGATCGTCGCTGATTGGGTGCCGTTTGCGTATAAGGCGTTCGAGGATTACCGGCTGGGTGCGGTGAACCTGTCTGCCCAGATGGTCGAAAGCCTGCAACGCATGCTGGCAGGAGAGGCGGTCACGCAAGAAAACTCGGGGATGACAGCGCGCGAATGGCGTGAGTTCGAGGCGATCATTCGCAAATAGAGCTGACGAGCTGCATAGCTTTTGTCTATACGTGTCGTCATGGAATTGTTACACTTGTTCCATGGCCCGCATTTTGCATTTTGCTCTGTTATGTCTGTTTTTTGGTCTCGCCTTGCCTGCGCAGGCCAAGTCCCCCATAGCTGAGGTTTTGTGCGAACCGACGCTCCGGTTGCACCAGAAACTGGAAAGGCAGTTCGGTGCGCGGCGCGTGGCATCGGGTGTTCGCGGGCCGGAACAGATTATGGAAGTCTGGGCAAGTCAGCACGGGGACTGGACCATGGTTGTCACCTACGCGACAGGCACATCCTGCATCGTTGCCATGGGCGAAAACTGGAATACCCACGCCGACGCCAAGCCCGCGCGAGGGTAATGGAACGAAACCGGTGGGGGATGGATAACGGCCGGAAATTGGCCGTCATCCTTAATGATCAACCGCGTGTTTAGCGGGATGTCGTTACAGTGGTTTCAAATCAGCTGCCATTTGGCGGCCGTCGCGTCCGTCCTGCAACTCGTACGAAACTTTTTGGTTGTCTGCGAGTCCGGTGAGGCCGGACCGTTCTACGGCCGAGATATGTACAAACACATCTTTGCCCCCTTCGTCAGGGGCAATAAATCCATAGCCTTTAGTGGTATTGAACCATTTCACGGTGCCGGTTGGCATGTCCCGTGTCTCCTTCTACTTACGCATTGTCCCACAAATTGGTGGGGGCTGTGGTCAGCGTCACCACGAAAAAGTTGTTTTGGCACTGGCTGAACAGTCCAATTCGTGTGTTTCGCCTTTTTCAACATTGCACGGTGAAGTAAAAAATCAAGAATAACCGCAAGAAGCGGGCAAGATTGCTTAAAATCAAAGCATGGGCAGGAGCGTCAAAGACATGCAGCTTTATGGATTGAAAAACTGTGACACCTGTCGCAAGGCATTGAAATCGCTGCCAGACGTCAAATTTTCTGATGTACGCAGCGACGGTGTGCCGGGTTCGGTGCTGTCACGGGCCTTTGCCGAGTTCGGCAATGACTTGCTTAATACCAGATCGACGACATGGCGCGGATTGGACGAAACCCAGCGTGCCAAGCCCCCTTTGGAGCTTTTGAAAGAGCACCCGACCCTGATGAAACGCCCATTGATCGAAGTCGATGGCAGGCTGTTGTTGGGTTGGACAGCTGAAACCCGTGCTCAGCTTGGCATTTCCTGAACGGGTGCTTATCTGCGTGAAAGCTACAATGAGGGTTTTCAATGCGTAATGCCGCAATGTTATTGGGTGTAATCGCCGGGTTGATCGGAATGATCGTCGGGTTCTTCGGCTATGCAAAGGTGGTCGTGGTTGACCATGTCGGCGAGATTGACGGAGTTCTAAGCCAGGTCGACAATCCTGATCTGGTGCAAGCCATTTCGATTATCGCGCCCTTGCTGGCAATCGCGGGCGGGGCCATGGCACCAGCGCGCGCGTTGATTGGCGGGATCTTGTTGCTGGGGTCAGCGGCTGCGATGTACTACGCCTTTGGTTTTGGTGTTTTCACCATGTTCCCGATCACATTTGCCGGGATCGCCGGGATACTTGGGCTGGCCGCGGGAAAACCGGACCAGCCCAAGGCACATTTCTAAGTTACTTAAGGCGAAGGATCCGGTCGAGCGAGATCGGCCCTGCGCCGTTGATGACGATCACCAGCATCAGGAAGGTCCACATCGTGCGCTGATCCATCAGGGACGGCGCCGCGTCGAACAGGCTGCCCAGTTTCACGCCATGGCCGGTGACGTCGACAAGAGTCTGTACCCAGATAAAACCGATCATGCCCAAAGCCGCCAGACGCGAGAACAGTCCAACCAGAAGAAGGGTCGGAAGAACAAATTCGGCAATTGTTCCCATGAAGATGACGATGCGTTGGAAGAACGTCATTTGGGAGACGTCATAAAGAACAGCCTCGGCCGCTTTTGGGAATATCTGACCAAAGGCACCTGCCGAAGGCGAAAAGATCGATCCGTCGATCTTCAGCATGGCTGAGTTCCAGTAATAAACCAGAAGAACCGCAACAAAGACCAGTCGTGCCAGCGTAGGGGTCAACCAGCCAGAGGCAAGGTCCAGTTTTCCCATGGTGTTATTGTAGGTTGAGATCAAAGCAGTCATGTCTCCAGCCTTTCGATAGTCACAGAGGTTATTGCACCGCCCTGCAACAGCAGTGCCAGAGTGGTTCCAAGATCAAATTCAGGCAGTTTGGCAGTCGTTTTTTCATATGCGTCACCGATTGTGTCGCCGTTCTGCATACAGGCGATCCAGTCTGCACCACCCGCCGGAAGTGGATTGGGTGTGGGATCGAACTCGGCGCGTGTGATCAACACGTCCTCTGCACCGGCATTCGGTTTCGGTGCGTTCTCTTCGCTGTTAAATCGCCAGATCGCGAAAATTGGCCAATCCGAGCGGATCACCTGCATGGCCGGTGCAAACTGCAACCGGGCCTGCATGACCTGTTCGGGTTCGACGGCTAGAACATCTGCCGGTGCAGGTTCGCTGTCGGCGGCGTGGTAGGACTTGCGCAAGGCAATCTCCAACCGGGCCACGTCCGGCAGGTATCCAAGATGGGCAAGTTGGGGCATTCCTGCCAGAAAATCAGGAAACGCCTCGCCATAAAACATCATCAGCGGAGAGGAGGGCGGGTGCTGACGCGGGAAAATCCCGGCCAACCCATCCATGTTCTGCGCCCCTAGCAATTTGGCAATCACAGGAAACGCCTGATGCATCGCTTCGGTCAGCGACACCGCAACGTTGTTGCGGTAAACGCTGAATCTGCGACCGGCCGGTCGCGCACCGCCGTCCAGCAATCCACCGGGAACGGGCGCTGACGCATCCATCATGGCCGCGCGGAATTCAGATTGAGAAACGCTCATACCGGTATCCGGTCCAATGCGGTTTGCGCGCGAATGGCCTCATCCCGCAGAACGGGCCAATCAGGCACATCAGTGTCCCATTCGATCAGAACGGGTTTTGGCCCCGAACGCTCCAGCACATAATCCAGCAGGGCCCACACCGGATCGACCACTTCACGTCCGTGACTGTCGATTAGCAGCGGATGACCGTGATCGTCTTCATCCTCATCATGGCCGCCAAGGTGGATTTCCGACACCTTTTCAATCGGATAGGCGTCAATATAGCCTTGTGGTGAGAAATCCAGATTGGTCGCCGAGACAAAGACATTGTTTACGTCCAGCAACAAGCCGCAACCGGTGCGCTTGGCAATCTCCCTCAGGAAATCAGGTTCGGACCAGGTGCTTTCCTCGAAGGCCAGATAGCTGGACGGGTTTTCCAGCAGCATCTGACGCCCGACGGTGTCCTGCACCTGATCGATATGTTCACAAACCCGCGTAAGAGTTTCGTCGGTATAGGGCAGGGGCAGCAGATCGTTGTAGAAATGGCTGTCATGGGTAGACCAGGCCAAATGTTCGGAAAAGCTTGCAGGGTTCAGCCAGCCGACCAGGTGTTTCAACCGGGCCAAATGATCGGAGTCCAGCGCGCCTTCACCACCAATGGACAGGCCAACGCCATGGACCGAGATTGGGAACTTTTCGGAAAGGTGGCGCAGTTGCGCCAAGGGTCGCCCGCCGTCGCCCATATAATTCTCGGCATGGATTTCCAACCATGCGACGGGCTGTGCGTGTTCAAGTATCTGAGCGAAGTGTTGCGGCTTGTAACCAACGCCCGGCGCTGCGGGCAGGCGGTTTGACCGGCAGGTGTCATCCAACATGGGCCAGTTCCTTGATCACGAAAGGGAAAGGGCGGGCGATGGTGCCCGCCCCTTGAAATCGTCAGGCCAATCTTATGCCGGCAGGTCGCGTTCCAGCGCTTCCAACGAACCTTTGCGCGGCGTGCCGTTTGCTTCCGCAGGCAGTTCGATGTCGGCGCAAGTGCCTGCGTCAACCAGGGTCCATGCGTTGCCCTGATAATCAACGGTCGAGGTGCCTGCGCAGGTGGTGCCGGGGCCTGCGGCACAGTCGTTCTGACCGGCCAGCGATACACCATAGCACTTTTCTTTTGCTTGTGCGCTGGCTGTGGTTGCGGCACCCGATACGGCGGCTGCGACTGCGGTTGCGATAACCAGGGATTTAGCTGTTTTCGACATCTCGGTAATCCTCTTGATGACTGGGTATGTCTGCTTGTGACAATGACAAAGGTAGTGGCTTGGTGGGCAGAGTTGAATTCACGAGCCCGTGTCTCACAAGCGCGTCATGGGGCGGCCTGCCCCCTTGCAGCGTAATACACTGTTTTTGATGAAGAAAGGGTGAAATGTTACAATCCGACCCCATATGAGGGGTCGGATTTTTTTGGATATGGTGCTGTTTGTTACAGCAGATCTGGCGGGGTGGCGGCGCGTGCCAGCTCATTTGTTACAGCATCAAGCGGTTGTACCTGGGTCTGTTTTTCACCCAGTCGCCGCACGCTTACGGTGCGTTCGTCAACTTCGCGGTGACCGACGGCCAGAATTACAGGTACTTTGCCGACCGAATGCTCACGGACCTTATAGTTGATCTTTTCATTGCGGATGTCGGCCTCGGCCCGCACACCCGCAGCACGCAGGGTTTCGACCACTTCGGTGACATAGTCGTCCGCGTCGGACGTGATGGACGCGACGACGACCTGACGCGGGGCCAGCCAGAACGGCAATTTGCCTGCGTGTTCCTCGATCAGGATACCGATAAAGCGTTCGAAGGATCCCAGCGTGGCGCGATGCAACATGACGGGACGGTGCTTGGCCCCGTCTGCGCCGATATAGGTGGCGTCCAGCCGTTCGGGTAGAACGAAATCGACCTGGAAGGTGCCGCATTGCCAGTCACGCCCGATGGCGTCCGTCAGCACGAATTCCAGTTTCGGCCCGTAGAATGCACCTTCGCCCGGGTTCAGTTCCGGTTCGATCCCGGCGGCACGGGTGGCGGACAAAAGCGCCGCCTCGGCCTTGTCCCAGACCTCGTCCGATCCGGCGCGGGTTTCGGGGCGGTCAGAGAACTTCACCGAAAAATCCTCGAATCCCAGATCCTTGTAGATCACGCTGAGGAAACGGATGAACTCGGCGGTCTCCGCCTCGATCTGTTCTTCGGTTGAAAAGATATGGGCGTCGTCCTGCGTGAACCCGCGCACCCGCATGATGCCATGCAATGCGCCAGAGGGTTCGTACCGGTTGCACGATCCGAACTCGGCCATACGTAGCGGCAGGTCGCGATAGGATTTCAGACCTTGCTTGAAAATCTCGACATGGCAGGGGCAGTTCATCGGTTTGAGCGCGTTGACGGCCTTTTCGCGGGCATGTTCCTCGTCGACTTCGACAATGAACATGTTTTCCTGGTACTTGTCCCAGTGGCCTGAACGTTCCCACAGCTTGCGGTCAACGACCTGCGGCGTGTTTACCTCCACATAACCACCCCTGCGCTGCTGACGGCGCATGTAGTCCTGCAACTGGGTGTAGATGGTCCAGCCATTGGGGTGCCAGAAAATCTGACCGGGGGCTTCTTCCTGCATGTGAAACAGGTCCATCTCGCGGCCCAGTTTGCGGTGGTCGCGCTTTGCGGCCTCTTCCAGCATATGCAGGTGGTCTTTCAGCTTTTCCTTGCCGGTGAAGGCCACGCCGTAAATGCGTTGCAACATCGCGCGGTTGCTGTCGCCGCGCCAATAGGCGCCAGCGATGGACATCAGCTTGAACGCATCACCGGGAACCTGACCGGTATGTTGCAGATGCGGACCGCGGCACAAATCCTGCCAGTGGCCGTGCCAGTACATGCGCAACGGCTCATCCCCGGGAATGGCTTCGATCAGCTCAACCTTGTAGGGCTCGTTATTGGCCTTGTAGAACTCGATGGCCCGCTCGCGGTCCCAAACCTCGGTGGTGACAGGATCGCGCTTGTTGATGATCTCTTTCATCTTTTTCTCGATGAGGCCAAGATCTTCGGGCGTGAACGGTTCTTCCCGGTCGAAGTCATAATACCAGCCGTTTTCGATAACGGGGCCGATGGTGACCTTGGTCGCAGGCCAGATTTCCTGCACGGCGCGGGCCATGATGTGGGCCAGATCGTGGCGGATCAGCTCGTTGGCCTGGACGTCATCCTTCATGGTGTGGATGGCAATCTGTGCATCGGCTTCGATGGGCCATTGCAGGTCCCAGTGTTTGCCGTCAACGGTGGCTGAGATGGCCTTTTTGGCCAGCGAACTTGAAATATCGGCAGCCACCTGCGCAGGCGTAACCCCTGCGTCATAGGAACGTGCGTTGCCATCTGGGAAAGTGAGAGAGACGGATTTTGAATCCAGGGCCATGTCGGCTCTCCTCGTCGGTTTGGCGCCCACTGAACGCCCGGTTGCGGGTTATTTGCGTCTGGCTGATGTGGCAGGTGGATATGCCTGTGTCAAGTGTAGGGGCGAGGGGCCAGCCCCTCGCGCTCCCCGGAGTATTTGAAAAAAGATGAAGTGGGCGGAATTGCACTCGGGGGTGGGGCGTGCATGATGCAGTAAAAGGAAAGAAGGTTTCATGGCAGCGACGAATTTTCTGGAGACGCCGCAGGGGCGGCGACTGGCTTATCACAAGACCGAAGGGGCAGGGCCGACCATCGTTTTTCTGGGTGGGCTCATGTCGGATATGGAAGGCACCAAGGCAGTCCATCTGGAAGCTTGGGCGCAGGCGCGGAGGCGGGCCTTTTTGCGGTTTGATTATTCCGGTCACGGCGAAAGCTCTGGTGATTTCACGGATGGCTGCATTGGGGATTGGCATGAGGACACTGTTGCTGCGGTCGATGCCTTGACCAAGGGGCCGCTGATTGTTGTCGGCTCGTCCATGGGGGGGTGGCAGGCGCTTTTGCTGGCCAAGGCCATGCCGGACCGGATAGCAGGTATGGTCACGATCGCCGCCGCGCCGGATTTCACGGAAGATGGCTATTGGGCTTCATTCACCGATAACCAGAAAGCCGCCCTGGAAACGGTCGGGCATGTCGAGTTGCCGTCCGATTACATGGAGCCTTATATCGTCACCAAACGGATGATCGAAGATGGGCGGCAGCGTCTTGTTCTGCGCGACACGTTGAACCTGCCGTTCAAGGTTCGTTTCCTGCAGGGAACAGCGGATACAGCCGTTTCGACTGAAACGGCCGTTCGGTTGCTGGACCATGCAACAGGGCCGGACATGCAGCTTCTTTTAGTCAAGGATGCCGATCACAGATTCTCGGATGATGCATGTCTTGGCTTGATCGAGGCGGCGGTTCTGGATGTGTTGGGAGACGCGTAATGCGGCGTTTGGGATGGCTTCTGGGGCGCTTGTTCCTTGCGTTGATTGCCACCGGCGGCCTTGTCTACTGGTTTGGCCCGCGCGAAGAGGTGAACCTGCACCCAAGCTTTGATCCGCGCAAGTTTGGTGAGGGCGTACAGGTTTATTTCGAAAGCACCGAAGCCGCGTTTGACGATATCGTTCCGGGTGTCGAAAAACGAGTAATCTGGCAAGATGGCCATAACGAGCGGCGCACCCCGTATTCCGTTCTTTACATCCATGGCTTTTCAGCAAGTTCCGAGGAAATCCGGCCAGTACCAGACCTTGTAGCAGACGCGTTGGGGGCCAATCTGGTTTACACACGCCTGCAAGGTCACGGGCGAACCGGATCAGCCATGGCAGAAGGCACTGCCTCGGGCTGGATGCTGGACACTGCCGAGGGATTGGCAGCCGCACGTGCTGTTGGGGACAAGGTGATCGTGATCTCAACGTCGACCGGTGCGACGCTTGCAGCCGCCGCCGCTTTGGATGCCAGCCTCAGCAAAGATGTTGTCGGCATGGTCTTTGTCTCTCCCAATTTCGGGGTCAACACGTCTGTGGCATGGATCCCCACTTTGCCATGGGCAAGGGATTGGTTGCCGGTCCTGATGGGGGACGAACGCGATGTATCGGGGCCAGACCCGGAAAAGAACAAATATTGGTCTACCGTCTATCCGTGGGAGTCGGTCGTGCCGATGTCCGTTCTGGTCGAAAAAGTCTATGCGCTGGATTTCTCGAATGCCCTGGTGCCCGTGCTGTTCTGGTTCTCGGACAACGATCAGGTGGTGCGCCCTGACCGCACACACGAGGTCGCCAAAGCGTGGGGTGCGCCAACATCCGTCAAATTGGTGACAATGGGCCCTGAGGATGATCCGTCATCCCATGTTATTGCCGGTCGCCTGATGTCGCCAGGGCAGACCGACGCGGCTGTGGCCGGTATTCTGGACTGGCTAAAAGGGCTGGGGGTGGAATGATGGCGGCCTCGGGTCGAGGGACGATGCGTAAGCCGGGCAGTATGTGGAGCCTTGAGACGTTGGGGCGCGTTCGTCTGTCCCGGTATTTCTTCATGCGCGATTTCCTCTATTCCGAGATCGGGAACTTTCACCAGAAACAGAACATTCCAGACAACCCGGATCTGGCTATCGAGACAGGACGTGCGTTCTGCGAAACTCTGCTGGACCCGCTGGAAGAGACCTTTGGCAGGATCGCTGTGCGCTCGGGCTATCGCTCACCGTCGCTAAACAGGTTTGGCAATGAAAACAAACTGAACTGCGCCCGGAATGATCACCCGTTGGAATGCCACATCTGGGATCGTGGGGACGGGGATGCGCGGATTGCCGGGGCGTCTGTTGTAATTCCCTGGTTTGCGGATCAGTTTGCGCAGGGCCGGGATTGGCGGGATTTGGCATGGTGGATGCATGATCACCTGGATTATTCCGAAATCTGGTTTTTTCCGAAACTCTGCGCTTTCAATCTGGTGTGGCGCCCTAAACCGCAGCGGCGGATTGACAGCTACATTGCGCCACGCGGATGCCTTCTGAAACCGGGCGCTGAGCCCGAGGAAAGTGCGGCTTCACGACGGTCCCGCTATGCTGACTTTCCGGCTTTTCGGGCAATCGCCTATCCGTGACGTTCCGCTTGTTTGAATGTGATAAATTCTCAACCTGACTACAAACCCAAGGGCTCGGAATACCGAGCATATGGAGCCCCTGCGTGATCGAGCCGCTGGTACTGCTACCTGGACTGATGTGCGATGCCCGACTGTATCGCCCTCAGATTGAGGTGTTTTCGCGGACGCGACCCGTAACCGTTGCGCCAATCTCAGCAGGTGAGCGTATCGAAGAGATCGCCTCGGGTTTGCTGGACCAGCTTCCACATCGGTTTGCACTGGCCGGATTAAGCATGGGTGGTGTGGTCGCGTTAGAGCTGATCCGCCGGGCACCGGAACGTGTGTCACGCCTGTGCCTGATGGCCACTGATGCACAGGCGGACACGCCTCAAATGGCTGCCAGTCGCGAAGACCTGATCATTGGCGCGCAGGGTGGCCGGTTGGAGGAGGTCCTGCGGAAACTTGTGGGGTCCGACACGCTGGCACCGGGCCCGCAGCGCATTCCCATCCTGAACGGCTTGTTGGCAATGGCACAGGATTTGGGTGTTGAAACCTTCGTGCGTCAAATGCGTGCTCTGCAACGCCGCCCGGATCAACAAGCCGCATTGCGTCGCATCAAGGTACCCACGTTGGTTCTGTGCGGTGCGCATGACACTCTGACACCGGTCAAACGGCATTCTTTCATGGCAGAGCTCATACCCGGAGCGGAACTGCTGGTTATTGAAAAGGCTGGTCACTTGCCGACCCTCGAAACGCCCGACCTCGTCAATGAGGCGCTGCAAACCTGGTTGGACGCCCAGCAACGGTTTGATTACTGGTAAAGCGTCGCGCATTCGGTCTTTGAAATGACAGTTGGCGTCACCACGGGTTTACCAGTATTTTGGTCGAAAAACGGTGTGTTCTTCCACCGCCCGGACAGGCGCGATCCGGCGGCCCTGCGCAACAGCCCAAGAATGGCGGGGCCAGATTTTTCGTGCTTCTGCTTTCCGTCCGGTTGGGGAACAAACCCACGTGTCGTGACGGGTCCCAGCGCCGAAGCTCCACCCGCAACCCGGCCGACGATAACGCCAGCAAACGGGAATTTCGCGGATTTGGGCGTTGCCGCCAAAGGTGCGTTACAGCAGCTGGCGTACCATCGCAGCATACCCTTGGGGCTGAGTTGCATCGCCGCAAGATACTGTCTTCCTGCGCTGATTTCGATTTCATCCGGTGCGATCTGAAAAATCCCGACAGGTCCGGGTGCCGGGTCCGGCTGCTTGAAATATAGTTGAGCGGCCCGGCAATCATGGCAGAAACACTCAACATGTGTGCCTTGCCGAACACCGCGGGGTGAAATACGCCCCTGCAACGCGCCGCATTGGCAGGAAAAGGTAAGGCCATTTTGCGCTGGCCCGCTCATGTCGCTTAAGCAACCTTGTTGGAATTGGCCGCGCGACGGTTTGGTTTTCGCGCATTTTCGTTCATGAAATCAATCACAAGGGGACGAATGTTGTCGCGCCAGCTGCGGCCTGCGAAGATACCATAGTGACCGGCGCCGGGTTCAACGTGGCTTGCCTTTTTGCTGTCGGGCAGGCCGGTACACAAATCCAGCGCAGCAATACACTGGCCGGGTGCAGAGATGTCATCATTTGCACCTTCGACAGTCTTCACCGCAACATCGGTAATCTTACTGATGTCCACTTTGTGACCCGCGACCACGAACTCGTTTCTCGCAATCTCTCGATTCTTGAAGACCCGCTCGACCGTCGAAAGATAGAACTCGGCAGTCATGTCCATCACGGCCAGGTATTCGTCGTAGAAGCGGTTATGGGCATCCTGATCCGAGGCTTCGTCCCGCATGACGCGCTGGATCTGGTCGGAAAACGCTTTGGAGTGACGATCTGCATTCATGGACATGAACGAGGCCAATTGCAGCAGTCCCGGATAGACCATGCGCCCTACGCCCTTGTACTTGAAGCCAACGCGCTGAATCATTGTTTCTTCCAACTGGCCCATAGTGACGCGACGGCCGAAGTCTGTCACATCGGTCGGCGTGGCGTCCGGATCGACGGGGCCACCAATCAGCGTCAGGGTGCTTGGCTGGGCTTTGGGTTCAATCTCGGCCAGGTACGCCGTTGCAGCCAATGTCAGAGGCGCAGGTTGGCAAACGGCAACAACATGGGTGTCCGGTCCAAGCTCTTTCATAAAATCTACAAGGTAGAGCGTGTAGTCTTCGACATCGAATTTACCTGCGGACACAGGGATATCACGCGCATTATGCCAATCGGTGATGTAGACTTCGCAATTGACCAGAAGGCTTTTGACCGTCGAGCGCAGCAACGTTGCATAGTGCCCGGACATCGGGGCAACCAACAGCACTTTGCGGGGTTGTTCTTTCCGGCCATTGACGCGGAAATGTACCAGATCACCAAAAGGGCGTTCCAGAACAGTCGTGATTTCAACCAGATGATCCTTGCCATCTTCGCAGGTGAACGTGCGAATACCCCAATCGGGCTTTGCAACCATCCGCTGGAACGTACGCTCGGTAACCTCGCCCCAAGCGGCCATCCAGTTGAATGCGGGGTTCGGCACCATCGAAAACATCGGATAGGACGCCATCGCGCTGGCGGTTGCACCAAGCCATTGGTTGGTGTTTCGCGCAGTTTCCATCAGGTCGTAGGTCATCATATAGCGCATAAACGGGGCCTCCTGAGTGTCAGCCTGATAGTTCGGACCATTCGTCGCTTTGCCCCCCAGCACCCACGACGTTATTCTGCATAGCAGCGAGGTTAGGGGGGAATTGTTAAAATGACAACTAGTGAAGACCACATGCCAGACGTATCCGAAGAACACATTGAACGCCTTAAAGAAAATATGGATAAGGTCGAGAAGTTATCGAAGCGCCTGATTGAGGTCATGGCTGTAAAACGGCCCCACACTCCCGCGCTAGACGGCCCGAATCAAGAGCTTTTCGCACGAGCAGCAAGTGCCTATTGGGCCGAGGCTTGGCAAAATCCCGCCAAATTACTGGAACAGCAGATAGAATTCTGGGGTAAGTCAGTGCTGAACTTTGCCGAGGCGCAGAAAGCGCTGACTGCGTCTGACGCGGAAGGCGAAGCACCCAAGCCAGAAGACAAGCGATTTTCGAACCCCCTTTGGGAAACTAACCCCTATTTCCGTCTGATCCGCCAGCAATACCAGACCAATGCGCAAGCGATCGCGCAGGCTGTTGCGTCCGTGGACGATCTGGATGCCAAGGACAAAAGGCGGCTGCAATATTTCTCGCAGCAAATCGTCGATATGATGGCGCCGACAAACTTCCTGGCGACCAATCCGGATGCCTTGCAAAAAGCGGTCGAAACCGAGGGCCAGTCACTGATCAAGGGGTTGGAAAACCTTGTGTCAGATCTTGAGGCCAATAATGGAGAACTGGTCGTCAAACTGGCAGATGAAAGTGCCTTTGAGGTCGGCGGTAACCTGGCGACGACGCCGGGGGAGGTGGTTTTTCGCAACCGGATGATGGAACTGATCCAGTACAAGCCGGCGACCGAAACGGTTTATGAGACTCCGATTGTCCTGTTCCCGCCCTGGATCAACAAGTTCTATATTCTGGACCTGAAATCCCAGAACAGTATGATCAAATGGATCACCGAGCAGGGATATACCTTGTTTGTTGTGAGCTGGGTCAATCCGGACGAAAGCTATGCTGAAACAGGCATGGAAGACTACATTCAGGATGGTTTCCTGACCGCAATCGAGACGGCCAAGAAGATTTGCAAGGTCAAACAGGTCAACGCTGTGGGGTATTGCATCGCGGGCACCACCCTGAGCCTGACGCTGTCACTGCTGAAACAACGAGGAGACAAGTCGGTCAAATCGGCGACTCTGTTCACCGCATTGACGGATTTTTCCGATCAGGGAGAGTTCACGCCTTTCCTTCAAAACGATTTTATCGACGGAATCGAAGAAGAAGTGAAAAAGGAAGGTGTTCTGCGGTCGTGGATCATGGCGCGCACAATGTCATTCCTGAGATCACGTGACCTTATCTATGGCCCGGCCATTCGCAGTTACATGATGGGGGAAGTGCCCCCGGCCTTTGATTTGCTGTACTGGAACGGTGACGGAGCCAACCTGCCTGCGAAAATGGCGGTGGAGTACTTGCGTGGGCTATGCCAGCGCAATGAATTCGCGACCGATGGCTTTGAGGTACTGGGGCATAAGCTGAAGCTCGGTGACGTTGATGTGCCCCTGATGGCCATCACATGCGAAACCGATCATATCGCGGCGTGGAAAGACTGCTATCGCGGTGTGCAAAAGATGGGCTCGAGATCAAAAACTTTCGTGGTTTCCGAGTCGGGTCATATTGCGGGCATCGTGAACCCGCCCAGCAAGAAAAAGTATGGGCATTACACCAACCCGGATTTGAAACCAGACGCCGCCACCTGGTTAAAGGAAGCCGATTTTCATGAAGGGTCATGGTGGCCCATGTGGGATGCCTGGCTTAAGAAACGTTCAGGCAAGCAGGTACCGGCCCGTGAACCTGGCGATTCGAAGCACCCGAGCCTGGCTGCTGCACCCGGAACGTATGTAGTGGCAAAACCAAACGCCTGATTTCATTCTGAAACTTAATTTTTTCTGCAGCGCAGCAAGAAAAAACTTGCAATGCTGCGTTGCAGCAATCATATTGCCCTCAAGCTGATGAAACCCGGGGTGGGCCCGGACTGGCTAAAAGGATTATGACAATGGCTAAGACCCAAGACTTTACCGCGATCATGAAAGACATGATGGGCGCATTCCCCGTGGACACAACCGCGATGGAAGGCGCATTCAAATCGACCGCTTCGCTGAATGAAAAGCTGTCGGGCGTTGCTCTGGAAGCAGCAGAGAAATCGGCAGAAATCTCGAGCAAATGGACCAAAGACACGCTGGCCAAACTGACCGAGATGTCGAAAGCCAAGGCAGAGCCTGCCGACTACGCAAAAGCAGCAACCGATTTCGCAAGCGCGTCTGCTGAAGTTGCAGCCGAGAACATGGCCGCTTTCGCAGAAATCGCGAAAAAAGTTCAGACCGAAACCGTCGAACTGCTGATGGCTGCTGGTAAAGAAGCTGCGGAAGAAGCATCCGCCGCTGTTAAAAAAGCAACCAACGACGTTACCACAGCCGCTAAAAAAGCTGCTGCTGCGAAGTAAGAAAAGTCAGCGAAACGCACCCGACCCTCCCTATAGGTGCAATCGCGTTGGGCAGGTCCATTGACCTGCCCTTTCTTTTTGTGCTGCACTCGCATAACCTGTGCTGCAACGCATCATCCTTGGGGAGGGTACCCGGTGTCGGACCAAGAAAAACCGCTGCTGATCAAGCGCTATGCCAGCCGTCGGCTGTATAACACCGAGACCAGCGATTACGTGACGCTCGAAGATATCGCGGGGTTCATCCGCGACGGGCGCGAAGTACAGATTATCGACCTGAAGTCCGGCGACGACCTGACACGGCAGTATCTGCTGCAAATCATTGCCGAACATGAAAGCCGCGGCGAGAATGTGCTGCCTGTCAATGTTCTGAACGATCTGGTGCGCAGCTACATGCTGCCGGGCGGGGGCATGATGCCGCAATTCCTGCAAAGTTCGTTCGATATGCTGCGCGAAAGCCAAAGCAAGATGATGGAAAACATGAACGCCATGAACCCGATGTCTCAGATGCCGGGTTTTGAAGCGTTGCAAGCACAGCAGCAGGCATTTCTGAAGGCTATGACAGGTGGGTTGTCTGGCAGATGGTCCTCGCCAGAGAAGGAAAGTGAAAAGTCAGAGCCGAAAGAGGATCTTGACGATATCAAGAAACAGTTGGCTGAACTTCAACAGAAGCTTTCGAAACTGAATTAAGGTGAGCCTGAGGAAAAGGCCCACCATTTAAGTGGGCCAGTTCTAGTCTCAGGTACCGTAGACCGGCATTGGGCCGGTCACTTCGCCAACGGCGGCCAGCAGAATATCTGCAATCACGTCCAGCTCTGCGCGCGTCAGGCGTACGGGCAGTCGGACGTCACACGCTTTCATCAGCATGTCACGTGTTTGCGGAAGCTCGAACGTTTCCGGTAGGAATTGCCAGTTCCAGAAGGCGCGCGCATTGTCCTGGCTCAGGCCAAAGACCTGAACTTTGACACCGCGTGCCTCGGATGCGGCGGCAAATGCGCGAATCTCGTGTTCCTGCAACCCAACCAGATTGAACTGAATCGAATCCGGCGCGCGCTGCTCGGGGAGCAAGGGCGCAGGCACGTCGATATGGGGTGAGGTATTCAAGCGTCCGGCAACATAGTCGTGGTTCGCCAGACCGTCGCGAACACGACGGGCCAGTTCCGGGATCTGCGGGCGGATCACAGCGGCGCTCAGGTTGTTCAAACGCAGGTTATAAAGCGGCAACTTGTTCTGCCAGCGAGCGAAGGCCTCTTCCAGCTCGGGTGAGTTGTCGCCGTGCGGTCCTTTGTGTTTCTTCCAGTTATGTTCGTACGCGCCCGACATGATGACGGCACGGGCCACCAGATCAGCATCGTTTGAGATCAGAATACCGCCTTCGCCCGCATTGATCATCTTATAGGACTGAAACGAGAAACAGCCAACCTTGCCGATGGTTCCGATATTTTTGCCATGCCAGGTCGTGCCCAGCGAATGCGCAGCGTCTTCGATAACCGGGATGTCACGCGCGTCGCACAGCGCCATGATCGCGTCCATATCAGATGTGTGGCCGCGCATGTGGCTGATGATCACCGCATGAACGCTGTCGAGCTTGGCCTCGAAATCGGCCATGTCGATGCGATAATTCTCACCCACTTCGCACAGAACCGGGATGCAGTCCGCGTGAATGACTGACGAGGGAACCGCGGCAAATGTGAAGCCGGGGATCAGGACGCGCGCATCGCGCGGCAAACCCAGTGCCTTGAGTGACAGAAACAGCGCAGCAGAACAGGATGAAACAGCGAGAGCGTATTTTGTGCCCAGCAGTTCGGCAAACTCGGCCTCTAGCAAAGACACCGGGGCATCTTGCGGGGCGGTATAACGAAACAAGTCGCCCGATTGCATCAGGGCGTCGATGGCTTCTTTTGCTGCTTCTGGGATGGGTTCGGCGTCATGAACGTTTGGTGGAAGCGTCATATTTGGATTTCCCGAATTCTATCTTTGGTAAAGATAAAGCTATTCAGGTGGCAATCCAAGCCCTCAATCGCCGTGCCAGCGGAAATTTTCCAATTTGTCACAAGTAACGTGGATCAGATCCCAAGCCGGTCTCGCATGGCGAACCATGTCATTGCCAGCACGAGCAGCGGGTTGCGTAGGGCGGAGCCGCCGGGGAAAGGCAGGGTTGGCACGCGGGCCATTGTATCGAACCCTTCTGCCTGCCCCTGAATGGCCAGTGCCATCAGTTGCCCGGCGTGGGTCGCGGTGCCTACGCCATGGCCGGAATAGCCGGAAGCAGACAGAATATTGGGTGCGATACGCACCAGATAAGGCATCCGCCGCATGGTAATAGCCAGCGTTCCACCCCATGCGTAGTCGATTTTGACATCGCGCAGATGTGGGAAGATCTCGGTCATCGGCTTGCGGACCTTCGCCGCGACATCCGCAGGAAAACGATAGCCATAACTTTCGCCGCCACCGAACAAAAGCCGGCCATCGGCGCTGAGGCGGAAATAGTTCACCACGAACTTGGTATCCGCGACCGCGACATCCTGAGTCAGGACCCGCGCAGCCTCGCTGCCAAGGGGTTCGGTCGCTGCGATGAAGTTGTTGATAGGCATGACACGGGCCGCGACGGTCCGGTTGAGATTGCCAAGATAGCCATTGCAGGCCAGCACAACATGGTCGGCCCTTACGTTCCCCTTGGCGGTCCGGATCAGCGCAGGCCGGGTTTCGTCAATATCGATGACTTCGGTGCCCTCAAAAATGCGAACACCCGCTTTGGCCGCAGCCTGCGCCAACCCCAGCGCAAAGTTCAATGGGTGCAGATGAGCGGCCCCCATGTCCAGATACCCGCCCTTATAAGCGGGTGAGGGGCACAGTTTGTGGCCTTCGTCTTCATCCAGCAGCTTGATCTGGTCATAGTGATACCGGTCGGACAGATGGCCTGCATGGTCATGCAGCTCTTTTCGTTCCGAAGCTGACAGACCCAGAACCGCGACACCGGGTTGCAAGTCGCACGCGATCTGATGCTTGGCGATCAGTGATTTGACCAGATCCTTGGCGTCTTCGGCCAGGTCCCACAGCTTTGCGGCATCCGGGTCGCCAACAAGACGCTCAAGGTCTTCCTGATCCATCCGCTGCGCGCTGCCCAGTTGACCACCATTGCGCCCCGAGGCACCAAATCCGACACGGTGGGCTTCAAGCAGAACGACATCGAACCCCGCCTCGGCCAGATGCAATGCTGCGGACAGGCCTGTGTAGCCGCCGCCCACAACGCAGACATCCGCCACAATATCTTCGGCCAAAACAGGAAAGCGTGCCGTTGGGTTTGCCGTCGCGGCATACCAGCTGGCAGGGTATTCGCCCTTGCGGTCATTGGAATAGAGCAGGTTCACGAAAAGTCTCAGACGTTGATCAGCAGATGTTCCCGTTCCCACGGAGAGATGACCTGCAGAAATTCTTCATACTCGGCCCGTTTCACGATGCCATAGACACGGGCAAACTCGGGGCCAAGGATTTCGTGCAGGGCTGTGGCTTCGTCAAACAGATCCAGTGCATCGCCCATGACCTGCGGGATATCCCCTTCGCCTTCATAGGCGTCACCATAGAATTGACGACGCGGACGCTCCTGTTCGACCAGACCCAGATAGCCGCACGCCAGCGACAGGGCGATGCCCAGATACGGATTGCAATCCATACCGGCGATGCGGTTTTCGACACGGCGCGATTCAGGTCCGGACAGAGGAACGCGAATGCCGGTAGTGCGGTTGTCGCGAGCCCATTCCAGATTAATCGGCGCCGCGTGGTCTTTCACGTAACGACGATACGAGTTCACATAAGGTGCCATCACGGCCAGACCGGCGGGCAGATGGTTCTGCAGCCCGGCAATGAAGTGATAGAACGCGTCCGTTTCGCCGCCCTGCGGGCCCGAAAAGATGTTCTGGCCGGTCTCCATGTCGATAATTGAATGATGGATATGCATGGCCGAGCCCGGCTCTTCCTCGATCGGTTTGGCCATGAAGGTTGCAAAACAATTATGCCGCAATGCCGCTTCGCGGATCAGGCGTTTGAAGTAGAAAACCTCATCAGCAAGTTTGACCGGGTTGCCGTGGCGCAGGTTGATCTCCAACTGGCCCGCACCGCCTTCCTGGGTGATGCCATCGATTTCGAACCCCTGATGTTCGGCAAAGTCATAGATATCGTCGATGACCGGGCCGAACTCGTCCACCGCGGTCATCGAATACGCCTGCCGCGCCGCAGCTGGGCGGCCAGAACGCCCCATCATCGGCTTGATTTCCTGTGCGGGATCGACGTTGGGGGCGACCAGAAAGAACTCCATTTCTGGCGCAACAACCGGTTTCCAGCCTCGGTTGTGATACAGCTGGACCACGCGTTTCAACACGTTACGGGGGCTATAAGGGATCGGATCACCATCCCGGTCATAGGCGTCGTGGATCACCTGCAGCGTCCAGTCCCCTGTCCAGGGTGCGGCTGAAGCCGTCGAATAGTCGGGCTTCAGGATCATGTCCTTTTCGATGAACCCGTCGTCACCTGCGGCTTCACCCCAGTCCCCCGTGATGGTCTGGAAGAATATGCTGTCAGGCAGGTGAAAATAGGATTGCTTGGCGAATTTCGTGGCAGGCACGGCCTTGCCACGTGCAATTCCGGGAAGGTCCGAGATGATACATTCAACCTCGTCCAGCCGCTGTCCGTGGAAATAGGCTTTGGCGGCTTCCGGCAGTTTATCAGTCCAATCAGCCATCAGGCTCTCTCTTTCTTTAAAAACTCGGCCATATGGCGCGCGATTGTGGCGTTGTCATCCGGGGCGGTTTCGCGATTTGCGGCCTCGCGCATCAGGTCTTCGGGGACGACGCCTTTTCCCCGTGTGCGCATCAGGCCCGCGACAAAACCATTGGTGAATTCAGGGTGGGCCTGAACCGTCCAGATCGTGTCTCCATAAGCCAGCATCGCGTTTTCGCAAAATGCGTTCTGACCAAGAACGCGCGCCCCTTCGGGTAGCTCGACAACCTGATCCTGATGCCAGGCATTCAGCCAGACTGTGTTGCCGTCAAACTCGTATTCAGTGCGTCCGACGGCCCATCCGCCCTTGAACTTCTCGACCTTGCCGCCCAGTGCCTGCGCGATGATCTGATGCCCAAAGCATACGCCGATCAGTGGCTTTCCGCTTTGCTGTATCTCTCTGACCAAGTCTTCCAGCGGGGCGATCCACGGCAGGTCTTCGTACGCGCCGTGGCGCGAACCGGTTATGACCCAGCCATCTGCGTCATCCGCGCCGCTTGGGAATATGCCGTCGACCACGGCGAAGGTCTGGAACTCGAATCCGTTGCCACCGAGAAGTGCAGGAAACAGCTCATCATAGTCGCCGAATTCGCCATGCAACGCATCTGGTGTGTGGCCGGTTTGTAATATGCCGATTTTCATGTGTCACCAAATTTGATCAAATTCACTCTAGCTGAGTCCGAATGAGGCGGCAAGGGGGGTCAAACCGCCTCGAGATAGCTCAGCCAGTGATCTTCAGGAGTGATGCGTTCAAATCGTTCAACTTCCTGTCGCTTGGTCATGGTCAGGTACTGGATCAGGTCAGCCGAGAAAAGTCGGGCGACCAGGGGGTCGGTTTCAAACCTGTCAATTGCAGTTGCCCAGTCCGGCATCAGTTGGGGCAGGTCTTCAATATCGTAAGCATTGCCTGTGATCGGGGCAGGGGGGTGCAGGCCGTCTTCGATCCCGACAAGGGCTGCGCCCAATACCGCCGTCAGCATCAGGTAAGGGTTGATGTCACCACCCGCGACGCGGTGTTCGATGCGCCGCGCTGCTGGTGTTCCGCCCGGGATGCGAATTGCGGCTGTTCTGTTCTCATAGGCCCAGCAGGCCCCGGTCGGCGCATGCGCACCCGGTACAAGCCGCGTGTATGAATTGCCATGCGGAGCAAAAATCAACGTGCTGCCAGGCATGGCCGCCACACAACCCGCGACGGCGGAATGCAGAATGTCGGTCCCTTCAGGCCCGCCATTGTCAAACACATTGCGCCCGCGTTGGTCCAGCACCGAGAAATGCACATGCATCCCATTGCCCGCGTCATCGGCATAGGGTTTTGACATGAATGTTGCGGCAAACCCGTGTTTGCGCGCCAGACCGCGCGTCAACGCCTTGAAAAGCCACGTATCGTCGGCACAGCGCAAGGCATCCTGATGATTCAGGTTGATTTCGAACTGGCCAACGCCACTTTCCGAGATGGCGGTTTGCGCGGGGATGTCCATGGCGGCGCAGCCATCGTAGAGGTCTGTGAAGAAATCCTCGAACGCATCCATTTCAGCGACCGACAGAACGGATTCATGCAGCAGGCGGCGCCCGGTGATCGGGTTCAACGGAGGTTGCGGTTGCGCGCCCGAAGCATCGATGAGCGTGAATTCCAGCTCGGTCGCGGCAACGACTGACCAGCTGCGGTGGGCATAACGGTCAAGAACGGCAGACAGAGCGTGACGCGGATCGCCCGCAAACGGCGTACCTGCATCGTCATACAAGCTCATCGGAACCAGCGCCGTTTCCTTCGGAAGCCAGGGCACAGGCACAGGACCCCGGTTGGTTGGGCGCAACACACCATCCGCATCGCCGGTTTCAAACACCAGTGGGCTGCCGTGAATGTCCGCGCCCCAGAGATCGACATTGAGCGCCGAAAACGGCATGCGCACGGCGCCTTTTTCCAGCTTTCCCGCATATTCAGGGGGCACGCGCTTGCCCCGCATCTGACCGTTCAGGTCACAGGCAGTCACACGAAAACTGTGCAGGGCGCTCAGGTCCATTTGGGGCTCCGTCAATTCTGTTTCCCCGTGATGTACTTCAATGGATCGGATTTGTCACCAAATTTGATCAAATTTTGATTTTTGGGTCAGATGTGGCTGCTCGACATAGTTTTTGGTTGAGTGCAAAAGTGGTCCTGCCGACAAAGCTCGCGTCTCGCATTTCCAGCAGTGAAAACATCATGGGAGTATCTGTTAATCCATTGAACATATTCCACAATGGCGTTGTCTGCGGCAAGTCAGAGAGTGGTTAGATTTTCTCAGTGTTGAAAGCGCGGCGATCGGATTTGATGCGACGCCTGAACCCGCAAAGCAGCTTCTTTTGGCGACTCCTCAAAAATTGGCTTATTTCGACGATTTTTCTATGATAGCTGCGGGTTTCGTACTCTTGAGGATGGTTGAGTTGACTGCACGTGGAAGAGATAACATTCAACACCATGCCACGCTGAGCATTGCCCCCATGATGGACTGGACCGACCGCCACTGTCGGTATTTTCATCGGCTGCTTAGCACGGAAACCTTGCTGTATACCGAGATGGTAACCGCACCGGCGCTTGTTCGGGGTGGGGCGCTGCATCTGTTGGATCATTCACCGCAGGAGCATCCCGTGGCTTTACAGTTGGGCGGCTCCGACCCGGAGGAGTTGGCGCAAGCAGCGCGACTGGGTGCTGATGCAGGATATGACGAGATCAATCTGAACTGTGGATGCCCGTCGGACAGGGTGCAGTCCGGTACTTTCGGGGCGGTTTTGATGAAAGATCCGGCGCGGGTTGCAGAATGCGTCGCAGCAATGCGCGACGCGGTAAATGTGGATGTCACGGTCAAATGCCGCATCGGCGTGGATGATCAAGAGCCCGAAGAAGTTCTGCCCGCGTTTCTTGAGCAGATCAGTGCGGCAGGTTGTCAAAGAGTAACGATCCATGCGCGCAAGGCGTGGTTGCAGGGGTTGAGCCCCAAGGAAAACCGCGATGTTCCACCGCTCGACTATGACCTTGTGCATCGGATGAAAGCCGCATTTGCGGATCTGCATATATCGATCAATGGTGGTATCGCCAGCTTGGACGAAGCAGCAGCACATCTGGACGCGGGTCTTGACGGTGTCATGATCGGTCGGGCGGCCTATCATCAGCCCGGTGATATCCTGGCAGATGCCGATCGGCGCATCTTTGGCGTTGGAACCGTTCGCGATCCGATGACGGTTGTTCAAGAAATGGTGCCCTATATTGAGATGCACCTTGCCAATGGCGGGCGTTTGCACCAGATCACACGGCATATGCTGGGTCTCTTTGCAGGGCGTCCCGGTGCGCGGGCATGGCGGCGCGCATTGTCCGAAGGGGCCGTGCATGAAGGGGCCGGGCCAGAAGTCATGCTACAGGCCCTGAACCACATAGCGCCGATGGCCGAGGTTTAGACGGCAAAGGGGAGACGATGCCCGAGACAATGTTGCTGGCCCAGATGATGGGCCTTTTGCTTGTGATCGGCGCGCTGGCCGGTGTGCTTGCCGGGCTGTTGGGAGTGGGCGGCGGTATCGTGCTGGTCCCCGCGTTCTTCTATGCGTTTCAAACGCTTGGCTATGGCGGTCCGCAATTGATGCAGCTCTGTCTAGCGACGTCGCTGGCCACGATCATTGTAACGTCTATGCGGTCGGTTCTTGCCCACAACAAGAAGGGCGCGGTGGATTGGGATATCCTGCGCGGTTGGGGTCCGGGTATTGTCGTCGGCGCAATTGTCGGAGTGCTGGTCGCATCGGCCCTGCGGACCGAGGCTTTGCAGGCACTGTTCGGAATTCTGGGCATGGTGATCGGTGCCTATCTTGGGTTGGGTCGCGCAGAATGGCGGTTGGGCGACGCAATGCCCGGCGGTATCAAACGGGCCGTCCTGTCCCCACTGGTCGGGTTTCTTTCCGTTCTGATGGGCATCGGCGGTGGCAGTTTCGGTGTGCCGCTGATGAGCCTCTATAACACCCCTATCCACCGCGCGGTCGCTACCGCTGCCGGGTTTGGGGTGATCATTGCCGTACCGTCGGTCATTGGGTTCTTGTTTGTGGATATCGCCCCCGAGCATCGACCCCCGTTGACCATTGGCACGGTTAATCTTGTGGCCTTCGGGATCGTTGTTGCAATGACAATGGTTACCGCGCCCTGGGGGGTAAAGCTGGCCCATGCGATGGACCCAAAACCGTTGAAACGTGTCTTCGCCGTGTTCCTGACGCTGGTCGCGCTGAATATGCTGCGCAAGGCCGTGGGCTTATGAGCGATTTTTTGGCCCGGGGCTGGGTGAAATTCCCGTATGACCCAGTGCTGGCCGAATGGGTGAACCACGCCTTGCCTGCCGCACAGACGTCTACAACGGACCCGGCCCATGCGGAATGGTTGGATTGTGAAGGGACGTGGTTCATCGGTGTAGACGCACTGCCCAATGACACGAAGGGCAGGGTCGGGCATTCCGGGCCTCTGACCGGGAAGGCCATGGCGTTCATCGACAAGCACTTTGGAGATTTACCGCTGCACAAGGGGCAGGTTTCGGTTGTTTATCCGGGTTATCCGCGCCCGCGCCGGGGCGAGAATGAAGCGGCCACCCGGTACCGTCGAAACAGGGATGCGGCCCATGTGGACGGTTTGCGCCCGACAGGACCGGATCGCCGCCGCCGGGTTGATGAACCTCATGCCTGGATTCTGGGCATTCCACTGACCGAGGCCAGCGCAGACGCGTCTCCGATGGTGGTGTGGGACGGCAGTCATCACATTCTGCGGTCCGCGTTCAGGCAGGCGCTTGAAGGGATGCCGCCTGAGGTCCTGCACGACGTTGACATAACGGACATCTACCAATCCGCCCGTCGCGAGGTGTTTGCGACCTGCCCAAGGATCGAGTTGCCTGCAAAGCCGGGAGAGGCCTATCTGCTGCACCGCCATTGCCTGCACGGGGTTGCACCTTGGGCCGAAGGGGCGACGGCGGGGCAAGATGGTCGAATGATCGCCTATTTCCGCCCCGAATGTGCCGGTGGAGTAGCAGAATGGATCGAATCCGCCTAACGTCCTGTCATTATTTGGCTTTGGAGGTTTTGACCGATGATGACGGTTCATACGAATTCTGACGGTGCACTCATAGAAGTCGAGTTGTCGGGGCAAGTAACCAGCGCCGATTACACCAATATTCTGGTACCCGCGATCGAGGCTGCGCTAACCGAACATGACACGGTTAGGTTACTGGCGATAATACAACCGGAATTCCAGGGGTACGATCTGGGCGCGGCCTGGTCTGACACCAAGTTGGGGTTAAGCCATTGGCGCGGGTTCGACCGGATCGCTGTTGTGGCGGATCAGGGCTGGGTGCAGACAAGCGTTCGTCTGGCTGCCCCCATTCTGCCCTGTCCGGTTCAGGTGTTCGATCTGACCGAGCTTGAGGGTGCCCGACGCTGGATGCGTGAGTCACTGGGATCGATCCACGTGACTGATCTGAGCGGCCCATGTGTTCAGATCAGCCTTTTGGGAAAGCTGGACCCCGAAAGGTACAAACAGGCAGAACGTGATCTGGATTCGCTTTTGCAGGACCGGCCAGGCTTTCGCCTGTTGATAGACCTCAGGGAATTTGATGGCTGGCAAGGGCTGTCAGCGCTTGCGGCGCATTTTCGGTTGGCCAGCCGACATATAGGGCAACTGGACCGCGCCGCGATCGTTGGGGACAAAAGCTGGCAGCGAATGGCGCAGAAGGTCGCGAGCCATGTTTTAGGGACCCGGACGCAGTTTTTCCCGTCCGAAGAGTACGACAACGCCAGCGCATGGCTGGCCGCCGGATAAACCTTTGACTGCGGAACGCCTGAGCAGGCAACACCCAATCGGTCAAGGTTCGTGACACAGCCTCGAATCCGGTCGTGCGATGTCAGGCATGATTCGGCTGCTGACGGCGGATTTTTCGCAGCTTCAGCCCCCGCTTTCCTAGTCTTGGCAAAGCGTGTCGAAAAGTGACGTTAGGAAATTATGCGCTTTTGTGAGTTTTTCTTGATTAAGGCATCAATAACGATCAAACGCCGCGTGTTTTCCCCCTTCTTGTGACGGGAAATACCTTTAGCCACACTCTGTCGCTGCGGGTTACCACTCACGTTGAACCTCAATGTTCAAGAGCTAGACCCCCTCGGAGCTCGAACTCGACCCGCAGTGGCACGGTTACTGGAAACGGGACGTCCGCAATGCCAATTAAGACTTTGATAGGAAGACTCACTAATACCAGAAAGACCAAACGTGCGGCTGACGTGCTGCAATCGGAATACGCGCGCAATGATGATCGGCGGTCCAAAACCAGCCAATCCGAGATTGCGCTTTTGTTTCAGAAAGAGTTGCGGGGCACCGCGCCGAACGCACCTATCCCGAAAAGGGCCACACAGCCGGCAGAAATGTCATCAAAACGTCTGCGCTGATCAGTCAGGAGCCATTCATGCGAGCGGCACGCCCGCCGCGCCGCTTGCTGAGACGCGGTTTACGAGAAGGCAGGTCGTTCATGATTTCAGCGCGTTCGCTGCTGTCCATCCTGGACCACCGAGAGATCTCGTCAATCGTGCGGTAACATCCGGTGCAGATACGCTCGGCCGGATGGACAACACAAATCTGGACACAAGGGCTTTCGACCTCATTGCGCTTCCAAACCATGTTCGCCATCGATCGGTCTCCGACCTGTTACAAAAAGCGCAGCCTGTCCAGCGCTCCCTGCAAGATATAACCTGCTGCAACGTGATCAATAACCTGTCCGCGACGTTTTCGTGACGTATCCGCCTCAAGCAGTGCTTTTTCTGCCGCAACCGTACTCAGCCGTTCATCCCAGAATCCGATAGGTAATTCCGTCAGACGGGACAGGTTTCGCGCAAATGCCCGCGTAGACTGGCAGCGCGGCCCCTCTGTGCCGTCCATGTTTTTGGGAAGACCCAACAGAATGCCGCCAATCTCGCGATCCGTTGCAATTTCAATCAACCGGGCGGAATCGAGTGTGAATTTCTTGCGCCTTACAGTCTCCAACGGGCTGGCCACGCCCCGCATCCGGTCGGAGACTGCGACACCGATGGTCTTTTCGCCCAGATCCAGCCCAATCAGCGCTTGCATCGGGGGCAGCGCCTTGGCGAAGTCTTCGAACACGTCGTGGATCATTTCGCAATCCCGGCTTGCAGGGCTGCGGCACCAATGATCTGCAACGCCTCGGTGTTTCCGGCAAACACCTCCAGCGCCTCATTGTGGATATCCATGGCCCGTTGGCCCTGACCCAGAACACCCAGTGCGGCGATCAAACGAGCCCATTCCTCGGGCGCGCCGCCTTCTGTCGCCAGGCGGTCGGACAACTGATCCACCATTCCCTGAATCATCTGCTGCCGTTCCTCGGGGCTCATTTCCGCTGCTGCGGCCATATCTTCGCGACTTGGGCCGGACGGTGCGCTCAGGTCCGGTGCATTGAAAACCCCTGCCCGAAAGGCCAACTCATCAATCTGATCCCGGATCGCGCCTGCCCATGGTGCGCCTGCCGGGGCTTCCCTCAGCGTTTCAACCCAAATGCGGTAGGCAAGGTCTGGTCGACCTGTCTGAACCAACATTTGCCCCCAATAGTATCGGGCCGGGCCATAATGGGGATCGCGTTTCAAAGCTTCGGCAAGGGCCTGTTCAGCTTCGGGCGACACGTATCCACCCGCAGCCAGGATCATCATCTCGGCAAAATCCGCGTAATGCTCGGCTGTGGCTGCGTCGCCTGACAGTTCGATCACCCTTTGTTGCGCGGTATATCCGTCCTTGAAGTTCCCTGAATTGGTCTCATGCTGCGCCAAAAGCATCTGCCCCTGCAAATCATCCGGGCGGGCCGCAACGGTCTCTCGCAACTGCTTGAGAAGGGACGCGTAATTTTCGTCAAGCTGCGCCGCTTGAGGTGGGGTCGCCAGTTCTTCTGCGGCGTTCTGGGACGGGCGATTGGCACGGACCTCCTCGGCCAGTTCCAGTCGCGCGGTCAGGGGCATGTCGGGCAACCCGACGGCGCCAATACGATGATACATCGCCATCGCGCCCCCGATGATGATCAGCATGACAACCGGGATTGTCACAATCGAGACGGTCCGTGATGGCCCGGCACCCGAGCCACCCTTTTTCATCTGTTCGTCAGCGGCAAGAATTCGTCGGGAGATTTCGGTGCGGACCCGTTCCGCATCTGCCTCACCAATCACCCCGCGCGCCAGATCCCGGTCCACACCGGTCAGCTGTTCGCGATACACCCGCAGATCGTACGCCGCCGCAGGTTCATCCCCGCGGCGTTTGCGCAGCAATGTGAAGCTCAGAAATGCCGCAATCAGAAGCGCGACAAGAAAAATCAGAACCCAGAACGTCATGGCCCCTCCGAAGATACTGCCCTGACTTAGACCTGTGGGGCGTCCGACAAAAGGGACAAATGGCCGCGAATGAACGACATGTCGCAATAGTGCGATATTGCGGCGTTGCGCGGCGCGGTTAAACTGTCGCCGCGCGGCATATCTGCGCGCAATCACCGAACCGGATGGATTCGCTTATGAAACACTACTCAGCCTTTGCTGTCGCGCGGGAGGCCCTGCGCTATCACACCGGATGGGAACGCGCCTGGCGTTCACCCGAGCCCAAGAAACGTTATGACGTCATCATCATCGGTGCTGGCGGGCATGGTCTTGCGACCGCGTATTACCTTGGCAAGAACTACGGCATTCAGAATGTCGCGGTGATCGAAAAAGGCTGGCTGGGTGGTGGTAACACGGGTCGAAACACAACGATCATCCGTTCGAACTACCTGCAGGATCCTTCAGCGGCGATCTACGAGAAAGCACGTGGCCTTTATGAGGATCTGAGCCAGGATCTGAACTACAACATCATGTTCAGCCCGCGTGGCGTGATCATGCTGGCGCAGACCCAGCATGAGATTCGCGGCTATCAGCGCACGGCCCATGCAAACGCCCTTCAAGGTGTGAAGACCGAATGGATCGGGCCTGAACGCGTCAAGCAACTTGTGCCTATCATCAATCTGGACGGTCCCCGTTATCCGGTTCTGGGCGGGCTCTGGCAGGAACGCGGGGGCACTGCGCGTCACGATGCCGTGGCGTGGGGCTATGCGCGCGCCTGTTCGGCGATGGGTATGGATATCATCCAACAATGCGAGGTCACCGGCGTACGCTCGGAAAACGGTCGTGTCGTCGGTGTAGACACCACCAAGGGTGCCATCGATTGTGACAAGCTGGGTATCGTCGTTGCGGGCCACTCCGGTCAACTGGCCGAGATGGCGGGCTTCCGTCTCCCGCTGGAGGCCGTCGCATTGCAGGCACTGGTATCCGAACCCATCAAACCCTGCATGGATGTGGTCGTGATGGCCAACACCGTGCACGGCTACATGTCGCAGTCTGACAAGGGTGAGATGGTGATCGGTGGTGGGACCGACGGGTTCAACAATTTCACCCAACGTGGCAGCTTCCATCATATCGAGGAAACCGTCCGCGCCTTGGTCGAAACCTTCCCGATGATCTCGCGCCTCAAGATGCTGCGCCAGTGGGGCGGTATCGTAGACATGACCGGCGACCGCTCACCCATCCTGTCGAAAACTCCGCTGGGCGGGTGCTTTATCAACTGCGGCTGGGGCACTGGCGGTTTCAAGGCGATTCCCGGGTCCGGCTGGGGCATGGCGCAACTGATGGCCACAGGTCATTCGCCGTTGACCGAGGCCTTCTCGCTGGACCGCTTCAAGGAAGGCCGCTTCATTGACGAAAGCGTGGCCGCCGGGGTGGCACACTGAAGGTGGGTCCGAGGTTGCCAAGAAACAGAATTCCGGTTGGCCATTGCGCCAACCAACCGCCAAAAGGATGACAACATGCTGATCCTGAATTGCCCTTACTGCGGCGTTGATGCCGAAGAAACCGAACTGGCCGCCGGTGGCGAGGCGCATCTGAAGCGTTTTGGTCCCGGCTCGTCCGATGACGAATTCCACGACTACCTGTTCATGCGCGAAAACCCCAAAGGCGTGCATTTTGAACGCTGGCGCCATGCCAATGGCTGCGGCAAGTGGTTTCACGCGGCACGCTGCACAAGCACGCTAGAAGTGTTTGGCACCTACACGGCTCAGACCTCCGAGCCGCCGCAGGACATCAAAGATGCCATCGCCGCAAAGCGCCCTGGATGGACCTGGAGAGAGTTCTCCTGATGCTTCATCTTTTCAAAAATACTCCCGCCGGAGGCTCCGACGCCTCCACCCGCGAAAGGTCCGCACAATGAGCACCCGTCTCGCAAAACAAGGCCGGCTGATTGACCGGTCGAAAAAGGTCACGTTTACCTTCAACGGCACGTCGATGCAGGGCTATGAGGGCGACACGCTTGCCTCGGCGCTGCTGGCCAATGACCAGATGATGGTTGGCCGGTCGTTCAAGTACCACCGCCCTCGCGGTGTCGTCGCAAGCGGTGCGGAAGAGCCGAACGCTCTGGTCGGGCTGGGGCAGGGCAACCGGTTTGAACCGAACCAGCGCGCCACCACGACCGAGTTGTTCAACGGCCTGACCGCGATCTCTCAGAACCATTGGCCAAGCCTTGAACACGACATCGGCGCTGTGAACACGGCGTTCGCCCGGTTCCTGCCAGCTGGCTTCTACTACAAGACGTTCATCCATCCGAAACCATTCTGGAAGCACGTCTACGAGCCGTTCATCCGTCAGTCTGCCGGTCTGGGTAAAGCGCCCGACAAGGACAGCCGCGATGCCGATACCTATGAGCACTTCTATGCCTTCACCGATGTTCTGGTCATCGGTGGCGGTGTGGCCGGCCTACAGGCGGCAAAGGCGGCAGCAGCTTCGGGCGCCAAGGTTCTGCTGGTCGAGCAGAGCGCGTATTGGGGCGGTCGCGCTCCGGTTGACGGCGGCACGGTTAATGATGAGCCTGTGGATAAGTTCGTGGAGCAATTGGTTTCCGAACTCGAAACAATGGACAACGTCACCATGCGCTCCCGCTGCATGGGCGCGGGTGTTTATGACCATGGTTACGTTCTGGGTTATGAGCGCCTGACAGACCACACGCCGGGCGTGCAAGGCCCGCGCCACCGCCTCTGGCGTATCCGCGCCAAGCAAATTGTAACCGCAACTGGCGCAATTGAACGCCCGTTGTCCTTTGCCGGTAACGATGTTCCGGGTGTGATGCTGGCTTCTGCCATGCGCGATTATGCCGTGAACTGGGGTGTCACCCCGGGCGAGCGTGTCATCGTCGCCACCAACAATGACGACGCCTATCGCACCGCGATTACGCTGAAGCAAGCGGGTGTGGATGTTTTGCGTATTGTTGACGCACGGGCAACGGCCGGACCTTTGGCAGAGGAAGCCCGCCAGTTGGGTATCCGCGTTGATCCGGGCAAGGCTATTGCCAAGGTCAAGGGCGGCAAGCGCGTCAAGAAAGTCGCCATCTGCAACCAGGAAGGTGTTGGAGGCGCTCGTGAAGAGGTTGAAGCAGATGCAGTGGCCATGTCGGGCGGCTGGTCGCCGGTCGTTCATATGTGGTCTCATTGCGGTGGCAAGCTGACCTGGGATGACGCGAATGCCTTTTTCCGCCCCGATCCCTCGCGCCCGCCGCTGGGCGCAAATGGTGAGGGCTTTGTTCTGGCCGCCGGGGCATCGAATGGTGCGCTGGTGCTGGGCGATGTTCTGACCGACGCCCACGCGGTGGGAAAAGCCGCAGCCAAGGCCGCAGGGTTCAAGCCGAAAAACATCAAGGCTCCGGTTGGCGAAACCACTGCAGAAGCACCGATGGAGGCTGTCTGGCTGATGCCGGCAAACGCCGAAATCCAGCTGCGCATGAAATCCTGGCTGGATTTCCAGAACGACGTCAAAGTCTCGGATGTGCAGCTGGCCGCGCGTGAGGGCTATGAGAGCGTTGAGCACACCAAGCGCTACACCACGCTTGGCATGGCAACGGATCAGGGTAAGTTGAGCAATATCAATGGTTTGGCGATCCTCGCTGATGCGCTGGAGTCCGAAATCCCGAAGGTCGGCACCACGACCTTCCGCCCGCCTTATACACCCATCTCGATGGGCGCGATCGGCGGCGAAGCGCGGGGTGATGTTTTCCAGCCGATCCGTCAGACCCCAATGCACAATTGGCACGACAAGAACGGCGCCGATTGGGAGCCGGTCGGCCATTGGCGGCGGACGTACGCCTATGTCCGCCCCGGTGAATCCGTGCATGACGCCGTGAACCGTGAGGTGAAGAACACCCGCGAAAACCTTGGCCTGCTGGACGCCTCGACGCTGGGCAAGCTGATCGTCAAAGGCCCCGACGCAGGCAAGTTTCTGGACATGTTGTACACCAACATGATGTCCACGCTGAAGGTCGGCAAATGCCGCTATGGCCTGATGTGTTCGGAAAACGGCTTCCTGATCGACGACGGCGTTGTCGCCCGCATCGACGAGGACACGTGGCTGTGCCACACCACCACCGGCGGGGCCGAGCGTATCCATGGTCACATGGAAGAATGGCTTCAGACCGAATGGTGGGACTGGAAAGTCTATGTCGCCAACGTGACCGAGCAATACGCGCAGGTCGCCGTGGTCGGCCCCAACGCCCGCAAGGTGCTTGAGAAACTGGGCGGCATGGATGTCAGCAAAGAGGCGCTGCCGTTCATGGAATGGCGCGATGGCAAGATCGGGGACTTCGATTGCCGTGCCTATCGCATCTCGTTCTCGGGCGAGTTGTCCTACGAAATCGCCGTTCCCGCCTCGCAGGGGCAGGCGTTCTGGGACGCCCTGATGGAGGCAGGCAAAGAACTCGGTGTGATGCCTTATGGCACAGAATGTCTGCACATTCTTCGGGCCGAGAAGGGCTTTATCATGATCGGCGACGAGACCGACGGCACCGTGATCCCGCAGGATCTGGGGCTGCACTGGGCGCTGTCGAAAAAGAAAGAGGACTACCTCGGTAAACGCGCCCATTCACGGACCCACATGGCCGATCCAGAACGCTGGAAATTGGTCGGTTTGGAGACTGTGGATGGATCAGTTTTGCCGGACGGTGCCTATGCGGTCGGTGAGGGTGTGAATGCCAATGGTCAGCGCAATATGATCGGGCGGGTCACCTCGACCTATTACTCGGCCAACCTCGGTAAAGGGATCGCTATGGGCCTGATCAAGCACGGCCCGGACCGGATGGGCGACGTGGTCGAGTTCCCGGGCACCGACGGCAAAACCTACAAAGCCAAGATCGTGGACCCGATCTTCTTCGATAAGGACGGGGAGAAGCAGAATGTCTGAACCTATCAGCGCATTGAACCACGCCAGCTATGATGGCATCGCTAATGTCAGGGAATGTGGCCTGCAAGGCATGATCACCCTGCGCGGTGACTTGTCCGACAAAAGCCTCGCCAAGGCCGTCAAGGACGCGACTGGGCAGAACGTACCCGGTCAGCGCGAGGCGCTGGTCAGCGGTGATACCGGCGTATGCTGGATGTCACCGGACGAGCTGCTGGTGCTGGTCCCTTATGCCGAGGTCGAGACCAAACTGGCCGCAATGGTCAAAGCTTTGGGAAAAACTCACGCACTGGCCGTCAACGTCTCGGATGCCCGCGCGGTATTCACGATATCAGGCGCCAGTGCACGAGAAGTGTTGGGCAAAGTCGCCCCGGTTGATCTGTCGTCCGAGGCCTTTCAACCCGGCCAGATCCGCCGCTCGCGCCTGGCGCAAGTGGCAGGCGCATTCTGGATGGACGATGCTGAAACCTTCCGCGTGGTCTGCTTCCGTTCGGCTGCGGATTACGTTTTCAAACTGCTGAAGGTTGCTGCGCAACCGGGCAGTGAGGTTGGAGTTTACTGACCGGTCCACACATCTGACGTCTTATTCGATGGCCGCCATGTCCTGGACAGGCGGCCCTTGAATTTTATGCTTCTGCAAAGCGATTTGAGTGGGGACACACAACAGGGTCAATCGAGAATTTCGTTGCACGACTTCTCCTGTTGCGGGAGCGGTGTGATTGAGCTACCGATCGCCAAAAGGCTAAAAGATCAGAACTTTATTATGAACTTCTTCAGGTTACTCGCAAGCGGCTTAATTGCGATTTCAACTATACCTAATGTGGCCATAGCCGAGAATTATTCAGAGACGTTTGAATGTATTTTTGGCAAAGGCCTGGCAAATCGGCCAACTCCGACCCGTGTTGTTTTTTCTGTTGACGTGTACGGGCGCTTGGCGTTGCTCCACGAAGTTGAAATGCGGGGCATAGATACGCCGAAAAGATCGGCTTCTATCAACAGAAACAGCTTTCGGGTTCTTTCGATCAGTTGGCCGGGCGACGCCTATACGTTTTCACGAACCGGCAGACGAACCAGAAGCGGTGACCCTCGCAGGATGGTTCTTGATTTAGGGCGCCAAAAATTTTCGATTTTCTTGAATCGCGAAACAATGAAGGCAATAGCCAGTTCGAAATCGGATGTACAATCTTCGCATGACGGAAACGCAAACGGGACCTGCGTTGAGATACCATTCCAAAGGTAAGGAAAGAACGGAGTAATACTTTGAAAAAGATAGCATTTGCATTGACGCTTGGACTTTTGTCCATACCGGCTGTTTCAGCTTCGGAAACCTTTAAAGAGACGTATGAGTGCAAGTTTGGCCGTGGCCTTGTCAACAAACCGACACCTGAATTCCTTGTGTTTTCGGTCGATGATTATGGTCGTTCCGCCTATATCCATGAGATCGAGATGCCAGATATCCATACACAGCCAGGACCAGCCAGGGTCAAGCGCGACAGTATTCGAAACTTGTCGGTTTCCTGGGTCGGTCGAGACTATGTCTATTCTGCGACTGGCAGAAGTTACGCGTCGAACGAGTCGCGTATTGACGCGATCGACCTGCTCAATCACGAGTTCACAGTGATTCTGGACCGCCGAACTTTGAAGGCGACCACACGATCAACCTCACACAGTGCGTACCTGCCGCGAGATGGTTTTGCCCGAGGGAAATGCAAACAGATACCCACACCATCCAGTTGATAAAAAGGTGCTGAAAATGAAAAGAAAACTTCTTGCTGTTGGTTTGTCTGTATTGGCCGCTGCCGCGCAAGCCGAAGTTGTGAACTATAAATGTGAGCTCCATAGTATCGAAGCTCGGGGGTGGATTCCGCCCGAGGTTTGGCTGAGCGTTGATGCTGAAAACAAGCGTGCTCGGGCTTATGATGGGGCGATACGCGCTTCGAATGAACTAGCAGGCATTTCCCCACAAACCCCGGCTGACACGAAATTCAAAGTAATACGAAGTGGTGAATATCGTTTGTCTTGGCACTTGACCCTACAGGCTAAAGTGTCGGGTAGTTACAGGGTTGCTTACACGGCAACATTCGACCCCAATACCAGCAACATAAAGCTCCGTGCCAGTTTCCCGCAAGCGAACGCGTCAAACCGACCAAGCGGCAGCGGGGCGTGCAAGCCCGTCTCGTCGCCGAATTTGTATTGAGAGGCAGCCCGGTTGTATCCCCGTCAAGGGTTTCAGCCGGTCAGCAAAAAAGTTTTGAACCCGGAGAGTGCCGAAGCCTCGGTAAAGCTCTGTAATCCGGTTCCGGTCGTGTCGCTGGTTTGGCAGGTCGGGTAAAATGTAAGAAGCTCAGCCAATTCCTCCATACGATCCAGTCGTGTCTTCGGCTCCAACAGTCCTGCATGTGTTGAAAGATATAGGGCAGGACGCTGTTGCTTCAACCAGGGCACCAGCGTCGGCAGCACCGAAAATTCAGCGCCTTCGATATCCATCTTCACCAAAGACACGGCGGACAGATCGTTCACTGCGGCGAACTGATCCCAGGCAATCGTCAGAGCATCGGTTCCGTGCGCGCCGTCGTGCAAAAGGGAACTGGTAGAATCCCCGGGTTCGCCACGAACCGAGGCCATGCGGGCGACACCGAACTTATCCGACAGCGCGACACCCAAAGCGGAAACGTTATTAATGTCATTCAGATCGAGATTCCAGGCCAGATGGCGGAACGCCGTGGGGTCGGGCTCAAAGCACCAGACATGGCGTGCCTTGCGCGCACCATAAAGAACTGTGGGCCCGATCCATGCGCCGATATCCAGGTAATCGCTTTCAGGCGAAAGATACCGGTCCATCACGGCAAAGGTTTCAGGCTCCCACTGGCCAGTGGAGGCTTTACGCCAGAACTTTGAATGATAAGGGTCCAGACGAAACGGCTCGCCGTTCAGGTTGCCCGCATAGTAACCGCGGGCGCGGTAGAACATCTTGCGCGCCTGTGTCAGCATCGCTTGCCTCCGGGTTTTCTTGTCTCGGCCCTTGACCTGCGGCGGCTGCCAAAGCATTTAACCTTGGGAACCGCAACTCAAATTTAAACAGGGGGCCGACATGGCTTTTGAACTTCCTGATCTTCCTTATGCACATGACGCGCTGGCAGCCAAGGGTATGTCCGCGGAAACACTGGAATATCACCACGATCTGCACCACAAAGCCTATGTCGACAATGGCAATAAACTGATCGCCGGCACCGAATGGGACGGCAAGTCGCTGGAAGAGATCATCGTTGGCACCTACGACGCAAATGCCGTCGCGCAGAACGGTATCTTCAACAACATCAGCCAGCTGTGGAACCACAACCAGTTCTGGGAAATGATGGGCCCCGGCGATAACGCCATGCCCGGTGAGCTTGAGAAAGCTCTGACCGAAAGCTTTGGTTCGGTTGATGAATTCAAATCGCAGTTCAGCGCCGCTGGTGCCGGTCAGTTCGGCTCGGGCTGGGCGTGGCTGGTCAAGAATGCTGACGGCTCGCTGACCGTGACCAAGACTGAAAACGGCGTGAACCCGCTTTGCTTTGGTCAGACTGCGCTGCTGGGTTGTGACGTTTGGGAACACTCATACTACATCGACTTCCGCAACAAACGTCCGGCTTATCTGTCGAACTTCCTCGACAATCTGGTGAACTGGGAAAACGTCGCGTCGCGGATGTAAGTCATTGAACCGACGCCGGTTTATCAAGGGCCTGCTGGCGGTGACGCTGGCAGGCCTAATCACATCAGTCTACGGGTTTTTCATCGAACCCGGCCTGCGGCTACGCGTGCGAAAATGGCGCGTCCGGCGAGAGGATTGGACTGCGCCGCCGCTCAGGATTGCCGTACTGGCAGATTTGCATCTGGGCGAACCTTTGGTCGGGCTGGACCGAATAAAACAGGTGGTACGGCGTACGAATGCGCTTGCGCCGGATATGATCCTGCTTCTGGGTGATTTCTTCGCAAGCCACAAAGGCGTTTTGCGTCCTGTCGAAATGAAAGATCTGGCACCGGTTCTTGCCAACCTTGAGGCCAAGAACGGCGTCTTTGCTGTACTTGGCAATCACGACTGGTGGGATGACCGGCAGGCGCAGCGCCGTGGTGCTGGCCCCAACCAATATGTCGATGCGCTGGAGCAGAGCGGAATTACGGTTTTGTCGAATACCGCCATCAAGCTAGAAGCTCTTGGTTTCTGGTTGGCGGGTCTTGAAGATCAGCTTGCGATCTGGCGCAACGGTAAACCGCAGGGGCTGGATGATCTGTCGGGGACACTGGCGCAAATCACCGATGATGCCCCGGTTGTGATGATGGCGCATGAGCCCGACATCTTCCCTCAAGTGCCCGACAGGGTGGCTTTGACGCTATCCGGTCATACGCATGGCGGTCAGATTCGTCTGTTTGGCTGGTCGCCGATCGTGCCCTCCAAATACGGCAACAGATATGCCTATGGGCATGTGCGCGAAGGCGGGCGTGATTTGGTTGTGTCCGGCGGAATCGGATGTTCCATCCTTCCGGTTCGATTTGGTGTAACCCCCGAGATCACGGTTATCGAACTGTCTGCCTAAAGACCTGAGGCTTCACCAAATCGACCAGCCCAATGTCTTGCCCGCATATGTGCGGCAACGATGCACAGCTGCTTTCGGTCAGACTCTTTCGCGACCTGCCGGGTTTACCGCAGCTTGTCGCGCAGGGCCGTCATCGCTGTTTCTGCATCTTCAGCCCAAATGACAAAGTCACCCAGTGATCGATCAGCAAAGCCTTGCCCGATCACCTGATGCAACAGGGTTTTCAACGCATCCCAATAGCCGTTCACATTGACGATGACGATGGGTTTGTCGTGCAGGCCCAGCTGCCGCCAGGTCAGCGCTTCAAAAAGCTCGTCCAGTGATCCCGGCCCACCGGGCAGGACAACAACGGCGTCAGCGTTCATGATCATGACCTTTTTCCGCTCGTGCATGGTTTCGGTGATCACGAAATGGGTCAGGTCGGTCTTGCCGACCTCTCGTTTGACCAGATGCACCGGAATGACGCCAAAGGTCTCGCCACCGGCCTGTTGCGCGGCCCGGGCGACTTCGCCCATCAGCCCGACATCTCCGGCACCGTAAACCAACCGCCAGCCTTCCTGCGCAAGCAGGCTGCCAAACTGTCGTGCGGTTTCAGAATAAGCCTTCTCGGCCCCATTGCGTGACCCGCAATACACACAGACGGATTTCTGAGACATGAAAGAGACGCTCCGGGGTTGTGTCAGAGGTTTTGACCCCTGATAGCGGGATTGATAGATTGGCTCAACTGTCCGCTGGAAGGCTTTTGAAGACAAAGCTTTTGTACGGCGGGGTGAAAGGAAAACAATGGACGCCAAATCGGGAAACGGAAGCTCGGGCAATTTTGTCTGGGGTGTGATTGCGGGTCTGGTTGCCGTGCTGGGCGTTGGGGGTTTGTATCTGTCCGGCGCTTTCACCAAAGCGCCAGAGCCTGAGGCGGATGCACCGCAGGAACCCGCGTCCGTTGCAGCCACGCAGCCGCAGGAACAAGCCGCCGAAGCGCCCGCAGAAACCGCCACAACAGAACCAGCTGAGCAGGCCACCGTAACACCGGATGAGGCACCAACCGCTGAACCTGTCGAAGATACGGCTGCGGCAACAGATGTTGTTCCAGATACTGAACCTGCGGCGGCTCAATCGGAAGAGAATGCACCGGCACGCACGGCCCCCCCGGTTTTAGATCAGATTTTTGTTGAAGCAGATGGAACGGCGCTTCTGTCAGGTGACGCCGAACCGGGCAGCCAGATTGAAGTTCTGTTGAACGGTGAAACCGTGCACACGTTCACGGTGGACAGCAGCGGGCAGTTCGCCGAGTTCGTCTCGATCCCCTTCAGCGATGCCGCGCAGGGGCTAATCCTGCACAGCAAAAACGGCGGGCAAACAACCCGGTCTGACGACTATCTGATCGCCGCTCTGCCGAAGCCGGTCGAAGAAGAGCCGGTTGCGCAGAAACCTGATGCTGCCGATCAGGGCGAAACAACCGAAGCTGAAGAACAGATAGCCTCGGCGGTTGTCGATCCAGAGACCGAAACCCAAGCTGAGACCGAAACATCAGACCCTGTGGCGACCGCGCCAGAACCCAGCGAAGCGCAGATTGCCGACCAGTCGGCAGAGACATCTGAAACGGGTCAGCAGATCGCGGTACTGCGGTCGGGCGAAGAAGGCGTTGAACTCGTGCAGCCACCCGTGGTTCGGGATACCCCGCCGGAACAGGTCGCGCTGGATACCATCGGGTATTCTGAGACCGGTGATGTCCAGTTGACCGGGCGAGTACAGGACGGCGCGGCCATCAGGGTGTATCTGGACAATCGTCTGGTTGCCGACCTCACTCCGGAACAGGATGGATCCTGGCGGAGTGATCTGGACGGTATCGACCCCGGTGTTTACACGTTGCGTGTTGACGCGGTGAACACGGACGGGAAGGTCCTCAGCCGGGTCGAAACCCCGTTCAAACGCGAGCCTGTGGAAGTTTTGGAAGCAGCATCAGGTGGCGGTGACGGAACGGCCGCGCAGGACAATGCCCCGGCAATCCGGTCGGTCACTGTGCAGCGGGGCGACACGCTGTGGGCGATCTCGCGTGACCGCTTTGGTGATGGCATCCTGTATGTGCGCCTGTTCGAAGCCAACCGCGACTTGATCCGCGACCCGGATCTGATCTATCCGGGGCAAATCTTTACGATACCGGAATAATCAACGCGCTGGCCCTTTGCGGGCCAGAGCCTTTCTCTGACCGCAGACAAGGTACGTGATGAGACGAACATCTCCGATGGCCTCGAGTGACGGGGTGCAGAGCGGCGGGCGCAGTTCAGGCTGGCGCACAATCCGCAAGGTCGCGCCCTACCTCTGGCCGCAGGACGAGGTTTGGGTAAAGCGCCGCGTGGTTATTGCCATGGCGATGCTGGTTTTGGCCAAACTGATCGCGGTTTATACCCCAATCCTTTACAAAGGCGCCGTTGACTCATTGGCAGGTGAAGGCGTGCCGCCGCTAGCGCTGGGCGCAGTGGGTGTGACGGTTGCCTACGGCGTGGCGCGCATGATGACGGTTGGGTTCCAGCAATTGCGGGACGCCGCCTTTGCCCCTGTTGGACAGCGGGCCTTGCGGGCGCTGGCGCTGGAGACGTTCAGACATATCCATAACCTTTCCATGCGCTATCACGTCTCGCGCCGCACCGGCGGGCTGAGCCGTATCATCGAGAGGGGCGTCAAAGGCGTTGAATTCCTGCTGCGTTTCCTGCTGTTCTCAATCGGGCCGCTGATCCTTGAGCTGTTGCTGGTAGCGATCATCCTGATGTGGTTGTTCGACGTCTGGTATCTGGTCGTCGTCGCCGTCACCATCGGCCTTTACATTTGGTTCACCTTTGCCGTGACCGAATGGCGGGTAAAGCTGCGGCGTGAGATGAACGACCAGGACACCGAAGCCAATCAGCGCGCCATTGACAGTTTGCTGAACTTCGAAACCGTCAAGTATTTCAACGCGGAAGCGCGCGAAGCTGCACGTTACGACGTGTCGATGAAAGCCTATGCCGGGGCGGCGCTGAAAACCGCCTATTCGCTGGCGTTTTTGAACTTCGGCCAATCCTTCCTGATCACCTGCGGCCTGATCGGAGTCATGGTTCTGGCAGCAATTGGCGTTCAGAATGGAAACCTGACCGTGGGCGATTTTGTCATGGTCAACGCCTACATGATCCAGATCACCGTTCCGCTGAACTTCCTGGGGACGGTCTATCGTGAGATCCGGCAATCGCTGGTTGATATGGGGCAGATGTTTGATCTGCTCGAACAACCTGCCGAAGTCACCGATCAGCCCGATGCACCCGACCTTGCGGTCAATGGTGGTGAGGTCACACTTGACGATGTGCATTTCGGTTATGACCCTGAAAGGGAAATCCTAAAGGGTGTTTCCTTGATGGTTCCTGCCGGGCAGACGGTCGCAATCGTCGGGGCAACCGGGTCTGGCAAGTCGACCATCGGGCGGCTTTTGTTCCGGTTTTACGACGTGACCAAAGGCGCGCTGAAGATTGACGGGCAGGATGTGCGGAATGTGACCCAGACCAGCCTGCACGCGGCCATCGGCGTTGTGCCGCAGGACACGGTGCTGTTTAACGATACCATTCGCTACAACATTGCGTATGGGCGCGACGATGCCACCCCGGAGGATGTCGAGGCCGCAGCCCGCGCCGCCCAGATTCATGACTTCATCACATCGCTGCCCGACGGATACGACACCATGGTGGGTGAGCGCGGTCTGAAACTGTCCGGCGGCGAAAAGCAACGTGTTGGCATAGCGCGGACATTGCTGAAGAACCCTCCGATCCTGTTGCTGGACGAGGCGACCTCGGCCCTGGATACCGACACAGAACAGGACATCAAGGATGCGCTGGCGCACGCAGGGGAAGGGCGGACCGTGATCACGATTGCCCATCGCCTCAGCACCATTGCCGAGGCTGATCGGATTGTTGTTCTTGAGGCCGGTGAGATCATCGAACAGGGCACACATGACGAGCTGTTGGCACGGTCTGGGCGATATGCTCAACTGTGGAACCGCCAGCAGTCGGACAGTGAGGCCGCCTGAGGGGCTCATCTTGCCCGCGGAATGTGCTAGGATGCGCCGTGCATGAAGGGGAACGCCATGATCAATGGATTAGCAAGACGAATAGTACCTGTCGCTGTTGCGGTTCTTCTTCCGGCTATGGTCGCGGCTGACCCGATCGAGGGCGTTTGGAAAACCGAGCCTGATCGAAAGAACCTGATCTCGCATATCCAGATATCCGCCTGCGCGGACAAGTTCTGCGGCACGATACTTTCGGCTTTTGATTCATCGGGCAAAGAAGTTCAAACGCCGAATATCGGGAAAAGCTGTTCTGGGATGTGTCCAGCGAAGGCGGTGGAAAATACGGCGGGGGTGAGTTCTGGGTTCCCCTGATCGACGTTGATGCTGTTCCACAGATGACGTTGCAAGGTGACAAGCTCATGGTCAAAGGCTGTGAACATGCGATTTGCGCGCACCAGACCTGGTCCCGACTGTGACGGCAGAAAACGAAAAGGACCGGGAATCCCGGTCCTTTCATCCTTATTCTGCAGCTTTTAGCGGCGATCCCGGAACCTGATCTATAGGCTCGTCTCGCGGCCGGGTCTCGGATTGTGACGGCTCATCCCACACAATCTCGGTCGCCTGGAGCTTGCGGGCCGAGCGGCCAATAGCCATGTCCTGCGCGATCTGACTGGACCGCCCCGCAGTCACACGGGCAAGCCCGCGGCTGAGCCAGACAGCGTAAGTTGTCACCCAGACACGCAGTGCCAGAAGCGACGGCGTCACGATCAGTGTAAGAACAGTGGCGATGCCAAGACCAAAGACAACCGCTGTGGCCAGCTGTTTCCACCACAGGGCGGTGGGACTGTCGATGGAATAGCCGCCGTTGATAAAGTCCAGCGAAAGCCCAAACATCATCGGGGTAAGACCTGCCATCGTGGTCAACGTAGTCAGCAGAACCGGGCGGATGCGGGATTCCGCAGTGCGGACGATTGCATCGATCCTCGGCATATAGGCACTGTATTCCTGATAGGTATCGATCAGAACAATGTTGTTGTTCACCACAATTCCTGCCAGCGCAACGATACCGGTGCCCGTCATGATGATCGAGAAGGGTTGCTCCATTACGATCATGCCGATCAGAACCCCGGTGGTCGAAAGAACAACCGCCAACAGCACCAGCACCGAATTGTAGAACGAGTTGAACTGGGCCAGCAGGATCACGAACATCAGCCCCAATGCGCCCATGAAGGCGTTCACCAGAAATGCGCCGGATTCTTCCTGCTCTTCCTGATCACCGGTCCATTGCCAGCTGATCGAGTTGGCAAAGGGGCTGGTTTCCAACCATTCGGTCAGAACTGCGATCCGCTCATTCGGGTTGATCAGGGCGAACTGCGCGTCTCCTGCGTCAATCACGCTACGCAGTTGATCAATACTCTCTGCACCGGTCAGTTGAACCAGTTCGTAGGACTTTCCACCGTCGCCGTCTAGCACGGTGCCGGTAGGAGTATAACCGTCGGTCACTTCACGCATTACGGCCAGACGTTCTTCTTTCCCGTCCGGCCCTTTGGTCACAACCTTGCTCAGCCCCGGTTCGACATCCGCCTTGACGTCATAATAACGTTGCTGGTCGACACGGTTGATCTGGGCCAGTTTCGCCACGGGTTCCCGGGTCACGAAGTTCGACAGCGGAACCAACCCGTCCGGAGTGCGGACCTTGAGCGTGTCCAATGTCGACAGCACGCGATCCTGTTCCGGCAATCGGACACGGATCTCGATCTCTTCATCCGTGCTGTCGGGGCGCATCTCACCCAGCAGGATGCCGCGTGTTACCAACTGCACCATGGCACCGACGGTGGCCACATCAGCACCGAACCGGCCGGCCTTGGCCACGTCGACGTCGATCTGCCAGTCGATGCCCGGCAAGGGCAGGGTGTCTTCGGTTTTGATCAGCCCCGGCGTTTCGTCAAAGACCTGGCGCGCGGTGACGGTGGCCGATGTAAGCTCGTCCCAACCATCCCCCTTGATGCGCAGGTGAACGGGCTTGGCCGAGGCCGGGCCCTGTTCCAATGCCAGAATTTCAACAACGATACCGGGTATTGTCGCAAGTTTGTCGTTAAGATCGTCGATTACGTAATCGCCATCAAATTCTGGAGCCACAAAGTGGCGCTCAAACAATCCCCACAAAGCGGATTCCGAAACGTTCGGGCGATCTTCCCATGGTATAATTTCGAACTGGACGCGCCCCACCGTGTCCGCTGGTGCCTGCGCACCGCCGGTGTTCTGGTTCAGACCACCTTCGCCTGCAAAGGAAAAGACGTTGATTACTGCCGGATGAGATCCAATGATCTGTTCGGCCTGCAGCACCATCTCGTCTTTTTCAGCCAGTGACAGGTTGCCACGGGCACGGACGTAAGCAGTTGCCTGTTCCGGTTCGCTTTCAACGAAGAATTCGACACCTCGGGATTCCTGCGGGAACCAGACGAAGGTCACGAAATACACGGCAGAGAAAACTGCCGCCAGCGACACAATCGGCATGATCGGGTTGCCGACAAGGAACCCGATCACATGTCCGAAAGGTGTGTGTTCGTCAGCGGTGTGGACGTGGTCTTCTTCCGCTCGTTCGAACTTGGCCGCGCTCAGCGTTACAGACCCGGCAAAGGCCCCGAACAGGAACAGCAGGGCACCGGCGACCACTCCTCCGGGCAGCAGATAGTCAGGGTTCAGAACCTGCATTGCGCCAAGGAAAATCATGTAGAGCGACGGGGGCACCATCACCGCCCGAACCCACCACCGGGTACGCGCCCGGAGCCAGTTCGAAGACCGGTCAAAAACGCGGCTCAGACGCCCCGAAACGCCTCCCATGACCGGCAGGTAGATCAGCGCCACAATCAGCGAAGCCGACAGAACAAAGATCAGCGTGACCGGCAGCATCCCCATGAATTCACCCGGAATACCGGGCCAGAACAGCATGGGCAGAAAGGCACATAGCGTCGTCGCGGTCGAGGATACGATGGGCCAGAACATACGTTGGGCCGCCTCGACATAGGCATGCATCGGGCCGACGCCTTCCTTGATGCGTTTGTCTGCGTATTCCACCACCACGATGGCACCGTCGACCAGCATCCCCACGGCCAGAATGAGGCCGAACATAACGATGTTCGAGATACTGATGCCCATGACCGCCAGAAATGCGAAACACAGCAGGAACGAGGTCGGAATTGCAAAGCCCACCAAAAGCGCGGCCCGCGTACCCAAAGAGGCCAGAACCACGATCATCACCAGAGCGATTGCGGTCAGAACCGAGCCTTCAAGCTGGCTGACCATCGAACCGACAATGCGGCTCTGGTCGTTCGACGTTCCAAGCTCGACCGCGGCCTGAAGCTCGGGCGGCCATTTGGTCTTGGCCTGAGCTATGGTTTCTTTCACCTGCGTAACGGTGTCGATCAGGTTATAGCCCTTGCGTTTGACAACTTGCAGCGCGACGGTCGCCTCGCCGTTGAAGCGGGCGGTACCTTCGCGATCTTCAAATGTGTAGTTGATCTGCGCAAGCTCACCCAGCGTTACAACCCGGTCGCCATTGACCTTGATCGGCAAGCCATAAACATCCTGCGCCGTTTTGAACGACGATGGAATCTTGACCGAGAATGTACCCTGGGCAGTTTCGACTTCGCCCGCTGCGATCAACTGGTTGTTGTTTCGTACGACATTGATCAACTCGGCCGCGGTCACGTTGTATGCTTCAAGCCGCAGGGGGTCGATGATGACCTCAAGCAACTCGTCACGATTGCCCGCGATACCCGCTTCGAGAACGGAATCCAGCGCCTCAAGCTCGTCCTGCAAGTCCTTGGCGACACGGGCCATTGTGCGTTCCGGAACAGCTCCGGTCAGGTTGACGATGACGATCGGGAATTCGGAAAAGTTGATTTCCGTCAGCGAGTATTGTTCCGCACCTTCAGGGAAATCAGCCTGGGCCGTGTTCATGGCATCGCGCACGTCCGCCATGATCGAGGTCTTGTCCCAGCCGAATTCAAACTCCAGCGCGACCCCGGCATAGCCTTCGGCCGCAGTCGACGTCATTTCCTTGAGCCCGTCGAGATCCGCCAGTTCGGTCTCCATTGGCTTGACCAAAAGGTTTTCCGAGTCTTCCGCTGAAATCCCAGGAAACTGCACCGAAACGAAAAGGGCAGGGATTTCGATATCCGGTTCACCCTCTTTCGGAAGCGAGACATAGGCAAAGCCGCCTACGACCAGTGAAATGGCGATGAACGCCATAACCATTCGGGCCCTGCCTGCGGCCCATGCGACGATACCCGTCATTGCGAGGCTTCCCGATAAGTAGGTGCAACGGTAACACCGCGGATCACGAACTCCTGCCCGACCACGATGATATCAACCGTTTCCGGAAGACCGTCGATCCAGACACCTTCGGCGGTGTCGCGCAGGATGCGGACTGGCATGAAGTCAACAACGTTGCCTGCGCCAACTGTGCGCACACCCAATTGCCCTTCGTTGCTAAGTGTCAGCGCCGATTGCGGCAGCAGGTGGGCTTTCGCGCCCTCGGCGGCGATGCTGATTGTCGCCGTCTGACCGTCGCGAATGGTCAAGTCGGGGTTCGGAACGGTGATTTCCACCTCGAATGTACGTGTTGTCTCGTCCGCGGACCGGCTCAGGAACGTGACCCGCCCCCCCAGTTGCCGACCGGTCACAAGTGTTGCCGAGGCTTCGGACCCAACAAGCACCCGATTGACTTCGGTCTCGGGCACGAAGCCGACCAGCTTGATCGGGTCCAGTTGAATGACGGTCGCGCAAAGTGATCCAGGCTGCATCAGGCTGCCCAGTTCTGCAGTGTCGCTTTCCAGCAAGCCCTTGAAGGGGGCTTTGATGGTCAGGCGGCCAACCTCTCGCTGTGCGGCCTCGACTGCTGCTGCGGCTGCTTCGATGCCTGCACGCGTGGCTTCCAGTCCGGCTTCGGCTGTTTTCACACCGGCTTCCGCTGAGCTCATCACCGCTTCGCTGGAGATGCGACGGGTTTCCGACGCATAGCCGGTTTCAGCCAGTTTGCGCGAGGCTGTCAGGTTGATCTCGGCCTCGGCCACAAGCGCATGTGCCTCTGTCAGGCGTGCTTCGGCTTCGGGTATGCGGCTCTGGGCTTCCAGTTTGCCCGCCATGGCTTCGGCCAGTTGCGCCGGGCGCGTGCCGGGATCAAGCTCGCATAATATATCACCCGCCTCAACAAACGCACCTTTGCGTTTAGGTTCAGAGATAACGGTGGACGTGGTTTCCGAAAGCACTTCGACCTGCCGGTTCGCCTTGGTCTGACCACGCAGCAGCACGGCGCTGTCAATTTCACGCGCTTGCGAGCGCAGGGCGACAACACCCACTGCAGAGATATCGGAGTTATCGGTTTCCGCTGCTTCGTCTTGTGTCGCTTCCCCAGCTTCACCGCGCCCGGCAAAGGCGAACAAGGTGTCACGTTCAAACACCAAAAAATACAGTGCAACAATCACGAGAAGAGCGTTGATGAAAGAAATCAAACGCATACAGTGTTTCTCCTAAGAATCTGCGCCATTAAAACTTGGGCTGTTACGCCTTGAAATGGGGTTTGTTCGGCATCTTTTCCATACTGAACTGAATAGTTCGGTTTTCTTTTTTTCGCAAGAGGGAAGCATAGCGGTCAAAATGTGCAAAATCGGACCCTTGGCTTGGCGTTGGTGCCGGGGTATGACATGGCGCACTTATACAAGATTGACAGCCCGGGGGCTTGGATGAGCGATACTGACAGTTTCATTGATGAGGTCACCGAAGAGGTGCGCCGCGACCGGATCTATCTGCTGCTGCGTCGCTGGGGCTGGCTGGGCGTCGTCGCGGTCGTGTTGATCGTAGGCGGTGCGGCTTTCAATGAATACCGCAAGGCGCGGGCCACGGCGCAAGCTCAGCAATTGGGTGACACGATTCTTGCTGCGTTGTCCGAAAATGACCCGGCTGCAAGGGCTGCAGGTCTTTCGCAGGCAGAGGCGATGTCACCGGGCGGGAAAGCCGTGCTGGATATGTTGCTGTCCGCGTCACAGATCGAATCCGGATCCCGAGAGGACGCGGTCAACAGCCTTAACGCGGTGGCCGTACAGGGCGACCTGCCCGAGATTTACCGCGCGATTGCAAGCTTCAAATCGCTGCTGTTGCAAGGCGATACCTTGCCAGCCGCCGACCGACGCCAGCAGTTCGAGGCGTTGGCAGCCCCCGGAGCCCCGCTGCGGTTGCTGGCGGAAGAGCAGTTGGCCCTGATTGATGTGGCCGATGGCAATGTCGATGCTGCGCTGGACCGGTTGCAGGCACTGCGGCAGGATGCCGAGGTGGGTATCGACCTGCAACAGCGCGCCGCGCAAATGATCATTGCTTTGGGTGGCGAACCTGAACCTTTGGTGGCGCAGCAAGGCTGACCAGGCGGGACAAAAAACTTAACGACAGGCGAGTTCGGAGTATCATGGTAAAAAGATTTTTTTCCCGCACGGGAATGCCTTTTGCGGCGCTGGCCCTGACCGCATTGGCGGCCTGTGAGCCGCCCGAAGCCATTCTGCCCGGTGAACGCGAGGATATTCGCCCTGTTTCAGATCTGGAAACGGTCGAAAAGCGCGGCTCGCAACCGATCAGCTTGCCGGGGCAACAGGTCAACGCCAACTGGTCACAAAGTCCGGGAACGCCCGCGTACCGGACCACGCATGCCGCTTTGCGCGCGACGCCACAGCGGATCTGGTCAGTTTCGATCGGGCAGGGTGACTCGCGCAAGCAGCGCATTACCGCCGAGCCGGTGGTTGCGGGCGGATTGATCTTTACACTGGATTCAGGGGCGACGGTTTCAGCGGTCACCCAGCAGGGGCAGTTGGCATGGGAAACCGATCTGATCCCGCCAAGTGATGGCGACTCGGACGCAACAGGTGGTGGCTTGGCTTATGCCGACGGCGTCCTTTATGTGTCGTCAGGGTTCGGTCGGCTGACTGCGCTGGACGCCAAATCGGGTTCTGTGCGCTGGCAAAAACGCTTGGAAGCGACTGGCAGCGGCGCACCGCTGGTGAACGACGGGCTGTTATACGTTGTGGCCGGAGACGAAACCGGCTGGGCTGTAAACACCAAGGACGGACGCATAGCCTGGCAATTCGAAGGCACACCAAGCGTCGGGAACGTTCTGGGTGCGCCTGCGCCTGCAATCGCATCTGATCTGGCGGTATTTGCCTTTGGCTCGGGTGACGTGGCGGCCACTTTCCGCCGCGGTGGTATCCGCCGCTGGAACGCGTCTGTTGCAGGGGGGCGTCGCGGGCGCGCCGCGGCGCAAATCGTCGATGTGACTGGCGGTCCGATGGTTGTCGGCAACAGTATCTACATCGGCAATCACTCGGGCCGGACCGTCGCATTTGATGCCGCTTCCGGTGAGCGCCAGTGGACAGCAGACGAAGGTGCGGTCGATACGGTCTGGCCTGCGGGCAACAGCATCTTCCTGATCAGTGATCGCAGCCAGCTGGTGCGTCTGAACGCGGCGGACGGGTCTGTCATCTGGGCGCAGGATCTGCCGGGCTTCGTCAAGGACAAGCGTGGCCGCCGGGGACCGATCTTTGCGCATTACGGCCCAATTCTGGCCGGGGGTCGTATTGTGGTTGCGTCCAACGACGGGTTTCTGCGGTTCTTCAATCCAGTTGACGGAACACTGGTTCATCAGGCTGAAGTTCCCGGAGGCGCAACAGCATCCCCTGTTGTGGCCGGGCAGACGCTGTATGTTGTTTCGACCAAAGGTGATCTACACGCTTTCCGTTGACGGCAAGATGCGTTAAAGGGCGCAACTTGAGTCTTGAAAGTAGAGTATCATGTCGCTGACCCTCGCTATCGTGGGGCGCCCGAACGTGGGCAAATCCACATTGTTCAACCGCCTCGTAGGCAAACGTCTGGCGCTGGTCGACGACCAGCCCGGTGTGACGCGTGACTTGCGCGAGGGCGAAGGGCGTCTGGGCGATCTGCGCTTTACCGTAATCGACACGGCCGGGCTTGAAGACGCGACAGATGACAGTTTGCAGGGCCGGATGCGCCGCCTGACCGAGCGCGCCGTGGACATGGCCGATGTCTGCCTGTTCATGATCGACGCGCGGGTCGGGCTGACGCCCACGGATGAGATGTTTGCAGAAATCCTGCGCAAGCGGTCCAAGCACGTGATCCTTGCGGCCAACAAGGCTGAAGGCAGCGCAGCGGATGCCGGGGTGCTCGAGGCATACAATCTGGGTCTGGGTGAACCGGTGCGCATGTCGGGTGAACATGGCGAGGGGATGACCGACCTTTATGCTCAGCTGATGCCATTGGCGGATGCAGCCGAGGAAAAGCAGGTCGAAGAAGCCCCGGAAACAGATATTGAGTTGGATGAAGACGGTGAGGGCGAAATGCCCCTGATCACCGCTGCCAAGCCTTTGCAAGTGGCCGTGGTTGGCCGTCCGAATGCGGGCAAGTCCACGCTGATCAACAAGATCATCGGCGAAGACCGCCTGTTGACGGGACCTGAGGCCGGGATCACCCGTGACGCTATCAGCCTGCGGATCGATTGGGCCGACCCGGATGGAGAAAGCATTCCGATGCGGATCTTTGACACGGCAGGAATGCGCAAGAAAGCAAAGGTACAGGAAAAGCTGGAAAAGCTCTCGGTGTCAGACGGCTTGCGCGCGGTGAAGTTTGCCGAGGTTGTCGTCGTACTTCTGGACGCGGCCATTCCATTTGAACAACAGGATCTGAGAATTGCCGATTTGGCCGAACGCGAAGGCCGGGCTGTTGTCGTTGCTGTAAACAAGTGGGACGTCGAGGAAAACAAGCAGGAAAAGCTGCGGGAACTGAAAGAAGCCTTCGACCGCTTGCTGCCGCAGCTGCGCGGTGCCCCTCTGGTCACCGTCTCGGCAAAAACGGGTCGCGGGCTGGAGAGATTGCGCGCCGCCATCCTGCGCGCCCATGATGTCTGGAACCGCCGAGTGCCAACCGCGGCGTTGAACCGGTGGCTGACTGCCATGCTGGAACAGCACCCGCCGCCGGCCCCGCAGGGCCGCCGCATCAAGCTGCGCTATATGACCCAGGCGAAAACGCGGCCGCCGGGTTTTGTTGTGATGTGTTCTCATCCCGATAAGATGCCCGAAAGCTATACCCGCTATCTGGTCAACGGGTTGCGTCAGGACTTTGACATGCCTGGCACCCCAATCCGTCTGACGCTGCGCGGGCAGGGCGACAAGAACCCGTATAAGGGGCGGCGCAAGAAAAATGCGGGCGCATTGGCCAAGCATCTCAAGGGCCGCGCGTAACTGCGCCAATTTTCAGCATCTTACCTCACGGGGGCGTGACAGTTTCTGTTCTCCGCGCTAGCATTCATGCGTGTGCATTTGTTTGGGCAAGCACTGCTTGCACGCGGACTAGCCGCACCTAGATTTGAACAGAAAACTGAACGGCCATCGTAAGGAGACGGCTGGATGGATTTGAGGGAATATACAAGACATTACGCGGTGCAGGACAACAGATTGGCCGCGGCAAGTTATTTTGGCACATTTGCGGTGTATTTCGCGTCGCTGACCGTTGCGATCACATTTGTTGATCGATGGTACATCATGATACCCGCCGGGATCGTGTTCGCCTTTGCCGCAGTACGGCTTTATGTGCTGCAACATGATTGCGGGCACCACTCTCTGTTCGAGACACGTATGCAAAACGAATGGGCAGGGCATGGCCTGTCTCCCTTCACTTTCGCCCCGTTCGAGGTGATGAAACAGAACCACAATTTGCACCATGCGGGCATCGGAAATCTTGAGCACCGCGAGACAGGTGAAATTCACACGATGACCCTGCGAGAGTGGAATGCAGCTGATTGGAAAACACGTTTGTTTTACCGGCTGTATCGCAATCCGTTCATCCTGGTTCCGGCCGGCGCGTTGTTCACCTATTTCATCCGATACCGCTGGCCCAAGAATACGGCGCGTTTTGGCGCCAAAGGTGTGGTGTTGCACAACCTGTCGATCGTTGTTTTTCTTGGATTGTTGTATCTGATCGCGGGTATGACGGGCATTTGGGTCTGGCTGGTGTTTTCCTTTTTGGGTGGAATGCTGGGCGTCTTCCTCGTTTATCTTCAGCACAATTTCGAAGACACCTATTGGGATCGCCGCCCCGATTTGAACCCTCAGACAGCAGCGCTTGAGGGGTCATCCGCGCTGGATTTCGGATGGTGGTTCGATATGGCTGTGGCTTGCATCACGTTGCATGACATCCACCATTTCAACGCGCGTATCCCATCATATCGCCTGCGTGCCTGCCACTATAACCTGCCGCCGGAATATACCCCCCGCCGGATCAAATTTCCCGAGGCCGTGGCAGCATTGAACCTGAAGCTATGGGACGAAAATGCCAAGCGCCTCGTACCCTTTCCGAGAGACAACCGAACCGCTGGTCTTGCCCATAACTAAGCTGGCAGAACAGAGGCGACCACCACACAGCTTGCGGGCTCGTGTATCTTTTGTATATACGAGTCGGTAACGAGACAGAGAGAGGACCTATAATGACCGCAGTGACCGACATAAAAGGTGTAGGAGAGGCACTTGGCCAGGCCCTTGTTGCCAATGGCTTCAAGACGGCCGAGGCGATAGCCAAGGCCACTCCTGCTGATTTGGTCAAGGTCCCTCGGATCGGTGAGGCGCGCGCGCTGGTTTTGATTGCATCTGCCAAAGATGCCGTTGCTGCAAAACCGCCTGCTGCGAAACCGGCAACACGCCGAACTGCGGCCCGGACGCCCGCGACGCGCAGACCGACCGCACGCAAAGCCGCACCCCGCAAAACAATCGCCGCAGCCGCAGCCGAGAAACGGGTCGAGGAAGCCGCACGCAAGGCGGCAGAAGAAAAAGCAGCCGCCGAAAAAGCCGAGGCTGCTGAAAAGAAAAAGGCCAAAGCCAAGGCTAAGGCCGAAAAAGCCGCGAAGAAGCGCAAAGAGATGGAAGCCGCTTTTTCAAAGGCCAAGGATAAGGTGAAAGCCAAATCCAAAAAGGACAAGAAGTCAAAAAAAGACGGAAAAAAGAAAGACGGTAAAAAAAGCGGAAAGAAGAAGGACAAGAAAAAAGCGAAGAAGTAAAACCTCTTCGCCTTCTGTTGATGTCCTAACCGGTGCCTGACGGCGCCGGTTTCGTCTGTCAGGCCAACGTACCGTCCAGTTGCAGGGTCAGTTTGCCGCCCAGATAAGGACCAAGTGCGTCGGGCAGCGAAACAGTGCCGTCATCATTCTGCCCATTCTCCAGAACAGCGATCAGGCAACGCCCGACAGCCAGACCGGAACCGTTCAGAGTATGAACAAATTCGGGCTTGCCACCATTTTCAGGCCTGAACCGGGCATTCATCCGGCGTGCCTGAAACGCGCCTGTAGTCGAGACCGAGCTGATCTCGCGATAGGTGTCCTGTCCGGGCAGCCACGCTTCGATATCATAGGTGCGGCGCGCGCCAAAGCCCATATCACCGGTGCACAAAACAACAGTGCGATAGGGAATACCCAACTGTTCCAGCAGATCCTCGGCGCAGCGCAACATGCGCTTTTGCTCATCGTCTGACGCGTCGGGATGGGTGATCGAGACCATCTCGACCTTTTCGAACTGGTGCTGGCGCAGCATCCCTGCGGTGTCCTTGCCCGCACTTCCGGCCTCGGACCTGAAACAGACGGTATGGGCGGTCATACGGATGGGCAGGGCAGACTCTTCAAGAATGTCACCGGCCACTGAATAGGTCAGCGTGACCTCGGAGGTCGGGATCAGCCACCAGCCATTGGTCGTCTGATAGCTGTCGTCACCGAATTTAGGCAGTTTATCAGTGCCATACATCGCCTCATCCCGAACCAGAACCGGTGTCTGCATTTCTGTCAGCCCGTTCTTGTCGATATGTGTGTCCAACATGAACTGGGCCAGCGCACGGTGGAGCCGGGCAACCCCCTTGGACAGGTTCACAAACCGGCTGCCGCTGGTTTTGGCGGCGGTTTCGAAATCCATTGCGGCTGCGACGGCGGGAATGTCGTAGTGCTCTTTCGGTGCAAAGCTGAAATCGCGCGGGGTGCCCCAGCGGTTGACTTCGACATTGTCGTTTTCGTCCGCGCCTTGCGGCACGTCATCGGCGGGCAGGTTGGCGATGCGGGCCAGTTGATCGGTTAGCAAGGCATCCAGATCCTTGGCCTCGGTCTGCATCCGGGCGACTTCGGCCTTTTTCTCGGCGACCAGCGCCCGCAGGCGTTCGAATTCAGCCCCGTCGCCGCGCCCTTTGGCTGCACCGACTTCCTTGCTGGCCTTGTTTTGTTCGGCCTGTGCGGTTTCGGCTGCCAGAATCTTGGCACGCCGGCTTTCGTCCAGCCTCAGCAGATCTGACGACACCGGCGCGTCCCCACGGCGCGCTAGGGCGGCGTCGAAAGCGGCAGGGTTTTCGCGAATGGCGCGGATGTCGTGCATGTCTCAGATCCTTGAATGCGTGAATCACTGAACCCGCTTATGCACCATCTGCGGGGCAGGGTGTAGCACCGGTTACGACTTATCAGCGTCTTCGTGGGTTTCATGCGCCAGATGGCCCTCCCATGCCCCGGCCGGTATTTTAGGCTCAGGCGGGTCAGCCACATAAGAAGGCGTCATGATCTGCACATTGTTTTCGTTAAATACCGCAACAATGTTTCGATGCAGGTCCGAACGGATTTTGGGAATGATGCTGCCGCGGGTGGTATAGCCGTTGATCTGATAGTTGATCGCGTAGTCGGCCAACGCCGTCCACAGCACAAAAGGTTCAGGATTGGCCTTGATACCTTTGGTGCGGTTGGCGGCCTCAATCAGCATCGCCTCAACCTTTTCAGGGGGTTCTTCGTAGCCGATGCCAACGGTCGTGTGCAGCAACAGCCCGTTACCATCAGTTTTCTTCGAAAAGTTCACGACATCTGAATTCATCAACTGTGCATTGGGGATTGAAATCAGTTCGTTCTTGATCGACTTAAGATGGGTCTCCATCAGTTTGATCTGAACGACATCGCCGATATGGTCTCCGATTTGGATACGGTCGCCGATTGAGGTAGACCTGCGGTAAATCACAAACAGCCCGGCCAGCATGTTGGACACGACTGAATTCGCGCCCAAAGACAGCATGGCGCCGACCAGAAGGGTTAACCCCTGGAACGCGGCCGAGTCTGAGCCCGGAATATAGGGAACCGCAAAAACCAGCGCGATCAGAATAACGACGACACGGGCAATGTTGAACGTCGGGTTGACCCAGTGTTTTTCGAAATCACCCATTTCGAACGAACCGGCTTCGACCGCATCAAAGAACACGCGCAGACCTTTGATGATATACAGCGTGACCCATGTGATCAGGCCCAGCATAATCAGATTGGGGATATAGCTGAGGATGCCCCGGAAGATAAGCAGCACCGGCTCGGTCAGATAGGTTAGCAGAAGCTGTGCGAAATATCTGGTTTCCGCAAAAGCCAAAAGAACAAAGGACAGGTAATAGTAGAAACCGAGAAAGAAGATGATCAGCAGCACGAAGTTCAGACCATAGCGGATAAGGGCCGCGATTGCTTCGGCCTGAACGCTTTTGGCTGTCGCCGTTTCGACATCCTTTAAGTAGCGTTTTACCAGCTTCAATGTGCGACGCCTGATCCGACGGTGCAGCCACAGGATTGTGACAACAAACAGGGCAAATCCCAACGTCCAGGCAGCCGCTTCGATAGCACCGGAAACGCGCGCCTGATCGGTTCGGTTGGCTCGATACGCCTCAATGGATTGTTTGATCGCATTGCCATGCAAAACGCTCAGAACACTTAGTTCCATCTGATCCAGTTCAGAGTCAGCTTTAGTAACGATCGAGATTCTTTGGCCATCGGCCAGAATCCAGATGCCAAATTCGGTCTCTTCATATGTGATCTCGACCAAAGGTGCTTCCGACGCTTCCGCAACCGCAATGATCTTGTTCTGTACGTCCTCGGCGCGCTCCGGAGCAGGCAGAGCGCTTGATCCTCGCACCTGAAACAGAACGTCCCCGTCCACGATGACCGGGGCCATGAACGTGTCCGATTCCGAAGTCTCGGACAGGGGCGATTCAGCGGGTGCTTCCTGCGACAAGGCCGCACCAGACAGCCACACGCTCACCGACAGGGCAGTCAGTAAATAAAGCAACGAAAGGAAAGGCTTGAGTGGCCGTGTCATGTGTCCCCCTTCAGATAAACTATACCCGGTTTCGGTTATGTTCCTAGGACATATCTGCAACGCTTTGCCCGTAGTTGCCGGGACATGCCTGTATTCAAGTGGGTTACATGACCGCCTTTGCTTGCAAACCGACATTTCAAAGCATAGGTTCCGCCCAAATTTGCGGAACTGTGCCGCAAGACTAGAACAAAGGAATGTCCCATGGATGGTGGCGCAATCGCCCAGTTTCTCCCGCTGATCCTGATCTTCGCGATCATGTATTTCCTGCTGATCCGTCCGCAGCAAAAGAAGATGAAGGAACATCAGGCCATGGTTGATGCCGTGCGTCGGGGTGATCAGGTGATCACGCAAGGCGGCGTGATCGGCAAGGTATCGAAGGTCAAGGAAGGCGATAACGAGATCGAGGTCGAAATCGCCGAGGGCGTCAAGATTCGCGTGGTCAAATCGACCATCGCCCAGGTTCTTAACAAGACCGAGCCGGCGAAGTAACTTCGCGCGACAATTCCTTGAAAAGGCAGGGTAATGCTGCAATTTGATACCTGGAAGCGGGTTCTGATCTGGCTGGTCTGCGTGACCGGTCTGCTCATGGCCCTGCCAAACGCGTTTTACACGCGGGTCGAGCAATCCAACGACGCCAAGGCTGCGATCGAGCTGGGCAATGACACGCCGCAGATACAGGCTGAAGCCGCGCAATGGCCGAACTGGCTGCCGTCATCCCTGGTCAATCTTGGCCTCGACCTGCGCGGCGGTGCGCATCTGCTGGCTGAAGTTCAGGTGCAGGACGTCTACGAATCCCGGATGGAGGCGATGTGGCCGGAAATCCGCGACGCGCTGCGCGATGAACGTGCCACGGTGGGAACCATCCGCCGTCAGGACTCGGCCGCGGATGAGATTCGCGTGCGCATCAGCCAGCCCGAAGGAATGCCACAGGCGTTGGAGGTTGTTCGCGGTCTGGCCCGGCAGGTGCAGACACTGACAGGTGTAGGTGCCACAGATATCGAAGCCCGTGCGGATGGCGACACGATTGTTGTTCAACTGTCCGAGGCAGAAAAACTGGCCTCGGATGATCGCACGGTGCGTCAGGCGCTGGAAATCATCCGCCGCCGGATCGACGAAGTCGGTACGCGAGAGCCCACAATCCAGCGTCAGGGGACGGATCGCATCCTGATTCAGGTGCCGGGTATCGGCAGTGCGGGCGAACTTAAGGAAATTATCGGAACAACGGCACAGTTGACGTTTAATCCGGTTGTCGGGCGCGGAACCGATCCGGATGCCGTCGCAGGCGTCGGTGAAAAAATCGTGCCGTCGATTGACGAAAACGAAGTTTATTACAACATCGAATCCGCTCCGGTCGTGACAGGAGAGGAACTGGTCGACGCCCAGCCGTCCTTCGATCAGAACGGCCGCCCTGCGGTCAACTTCCGGTTCAACACATCCGGTGCGCGCAAGTTCGGGGATTATACCCGTGACAACATCGGCGCACCCTTTGCCATCGTGCTGGATGACGAAGTGATCTCGGCCCCCGTGATCCAAAGCCATATCCCGGGCGGGTCGGGCATCATCACCGGTAACTTCACCGTTGAGGAAAGCACCAATCTGGCCGTCCTGCTGCGTGCCGGTGCTTTGCCTGCAGGGCTGGAGTTCCTGGAAGAACGCACCATCGGCCCCGAACTGGGGCAGGACAGTATCGACGCAGGTAAAGTTGCCACAATCGTGGCCTTTGTCGCGGTGCTGGTATTCATGGCGCTCAGCTATGGCCTGTTCGGTGTCTTCGCCAATATCGCGCTGATCATCAACGTGGGCCTGTTGTTCGGCTTGCTGTCCCTGATCGGCGCAACACTGACACTGCCGGGGATTGCGGGGATCGTTCTGACGGTCGGTATGGCAGTGGATGCCAACGTGCTGATCTTTGAGCGCATCCGCGAAGAACTGAAATCCGCCAGAGGTCCGGCCCGCGCCATCGATCTGGGCTATGAAAAGGCGTTGTCGGCCATTCTGGACGCCAACATAACCACTTTCATCACCGCCGTTATCCTGTTTGCCATGGGCAGCGGCCCTGTGCGCGGGTTCGCGATCACTCTGGGCCTGGGTATCCTGACATCCGTCTTCACCGCGATCTTCGTGACGCGCCTGATGGTTGTCATGTGGTTCGAACGCCGCCGACCGAAAACGATCGAGGTTTGACATGAGACTGAAACTCGTACCGCAGAACACCTCGTTCGACTTCTTCAACCGTTGGAAAATCTGGCTTGGAATCTCCGGCCTGATGATGGTGATTGCGTTCACCTCATTTCTGCTGCAGGGGCTGAACTTCGGCATCGATTTCCGCGGTGGAACCACGATCCGGACCCAAAGCAATCATGCAATCGACGTGGGTGTATACCGCGATGCTTTGTCTCCGCTGCAACTGGGTGACGTCACCATCACCGAGATTTTTGATCCAAGCTTCGGTCCCGATGAAAATGTCGCGATGATCCGTATTCAGGCTCAGGAAGACGCCGAAGCGGTCACCGCAGATGTGATCACCCAGGTCGGCGAAGCGCTGGCTGCCGCAGACCCCGGACTAAAACTGCCCTTTGAAAGCGTCGAATCCGTTGGCCCAAAAGTGTCGGGCGAGCTGATCCAGACTGCTGTTATCGCGGTTGTCTTGGCCATCGGTGCCGTTCTTGTCTACATCTGGCTGCGCTTTGAATGGCAGTTTGCACTGGGGGCAGTTGCCGCATTGGTGCACGATGTGATCCTGACCATCGGCATCTTCTCGGAACTGCAAATCCGCTTTGACCTTGCCATCATCGCGGCGCTGCTGACCATCGTCGGCTATTCGCTGAACGACACGGTTGTCGTCTTCGACCGGGTGCGCGAGAATCTGCGGAAATACAAAAAGAAGGACCTCAAGGAGGTTCTGAACATCTCGATCAATGAGACCCTGAGCCGGACTGTCATGACCTCGGTTACTACGTTGCTGGCTTTGATCTCACTTTATGTTCTGGGTGGCGACGTCATCCGCGGCTTTGTCTTCGCGATGATCTGGGGTGTCGTTGTCGGGACCTATTCGTCGGTCTTCGTGGCTTCGACCATCCTGCTTTGGCTGGGGGTCAAGCGCGACTGGTCCAAACCGTCGAATACGGCGGGCAACCAGTTTGCCAATATTGATGCCTGAGGCTCTACAACAGGCCTTGGCTCTGCCGGGCCTCACTTGGCTGATCCTTACCATTGGAGCCGCGGGACTTGTCCGCGGCTTCACAGGTTTTGGCACCGCGATGATCTTTGTGCCGGTGGCGACCCAGTTCCTGCCAATAGCGGATGTGGTCTTTCTGATGGCCGCCACCGGTATTGCATCAACCTTTGCCTTGGCTCCGCAGGCGTGGAGGGATTGTGACAAGGTCGAAATCAGCACTCTGGGCTTTGCCGCAACGATAACCGTTCCGCTGGGGCTGTGGATCATGGTGCAGGTGGACTCGGTTGCGCTGCGCTGGGTTGTTTGCGGCATTACCGGTCTGACCCTGCTGGCCGTGGTGACCGGCTGGCGATGGGAAGGGAAACTGGGACTGCCCGGACGTCTCGCCATCGGCGGCAGCGCAGGCGTTGTCGGCGGCATGACCGGGCTGACTGGTCCGGTTGTCATCGTATTCTATCTGGCCAGTTCCACCGACGTGCGCAAGATTCGTGCCAACACGATCATTTTTCTGGCATTGCTGGATGTTGTCATCGTTTTCAACATCCTCATCAGCGGTGCCGCCGATTTGTCGATCCTGTGGATTGTCCTGCTGCTGTGCGTGCCTTACCTGACCACTACACTAATCGGCAAAGCACTGTTCGACCCGAGACTTGAACGGATCTACCGCCTCGCGGCCTATTCGGTTATCCTTATTGCCGTCATTTCCGGGCTGCCGCTTCTGGATTGAAGAAGGGACATCATGCGTCTGAATCAGATTACTTTTACAGATGCCAAACCCATAGATGGGTACGGCCCCGGTTTTTTCCGAATTGGCGGCGATGTCTTCCACGGCGCTTTCCTGACAGGCCCGGCAGGCCCGGCAGAGTGGGCCGGCTATGAAGACCGACACCCCCTTCTGGACCTGGCGGACAGGATCGACGTCCTGCTTATCGGCACGGGCGCGGACATGGCCCAGATCCCCCAATCGCTACGGGTTGAGTTGGAAAATGCCGGACTTGGTGTTGAAGTCATGAACTCTCCCGCCGCTTGTCGCACCTACAATGTGCTGCTCGCTGAAGGCCGCCGCATCGCACTTGCCCTGATCCCAGTCTGACGGGATCCTCTTCATCTGGCCGAAAATATCCCGGGGAGTGTGAGGGGCTGGCCCCTCACTCCGACATGGGGCAGCGGTTGTGCACCGGCATCCTGCGGCAAATCTCGCCTTTTGCCCCTGCGGACAATCCGCTAAGCGGGTCTCATGACTTTGACTGTAACAGATCTGACGATCACACGTGGCGGTGTTCCCGTCCTTGAAGGCCTCAGCTTTCTGCTGTCGCCGGGCAAGGCTCTGATCCTGCGGGGGCCGAACGGTATCGGAAAAACGACGCTTCTGCGCACGTTGGCTGGCTTGCAACCTCCGCTGGAAGGCAAGATCGCAGGGGCCGAGGACCAGATCGCTTACGCGTCCCATTCGGACGGGCTCAAACCGACATTGTCAGTGACTGAAAACCTGACATTCTGGGCAGCGGTCTTTGGCACATATGACATCCAGCCGGCGCTGGACGCTTTTGAATTGAACGAACTCGCCGACCGTCATGCCGGCAACCTTTCGGCGGGCCAGAAACGGCGGTTGGGGCTGGCACGGATGCTGGTCACGGGGCGGCCGATCTGGATGCTGGACGAGCCGACCGTCTCGCTGGACAGAAACGCGGTGCAAATGTTTGCCGACGCCGTGCGGGTACATCTGGGTCAGGGCGGGTCAGCCCTGATCGCGACCCATATAGATCTTGGCCTGGATGGCGAGGTTCTGGACGTCGGTCCGAACAAGGCCAAACCCAAGCCCATCGACGATTTCGACGGAGGTTTCCTGTGATCGCCCTGTTGCTGCGCGACCTGAAACTGGCTTTCCGCGCGGGCGGTGGGTTCGGGCTGGGTCTGGCCTTTTTCCTGATCGTGACCGTGATGGTGCCATTTGCAGTGGGGCCGCAATCCTCGCTTCTGTCCACGATTGCACCCGGTGTGCTCTGGCTGGGGGCCTTGCTGGCCTGCCTTCTGTCGCTTGACCGCCTGCTGGCACTGGACTGGGAAGACGGCTCGCTCGACCTCCTGGCTACAGCACCGCTGCCGCTTGAATCGGTTGTCACTGTCAAGGCGCTGGCCCATTGGCTGACCACCGGCTTACCGCTGGTTCTGGCCGCGCCGTTTCTGGGTGTCTTGCTGAACCTGCCGATACCAGGTTTTTTCTGGCTGGTGATCTCGCTCCTGATCGGTACCCCAGCCATGAGCGTCATCGGGACATTTGGTGCTGCGCTCACCGTTGGTCTGAAACGTGGCGGGCTATTGCTGTCGCTTCTGGTGTTGCCGCTTTACGTCCCCACCCTGATTTTCGGGGCCGAAGTTGCCCGGCGTGGAGCAACAGGGATGGAGGTGCAGACGCCACTGCTGATGCTGGCCGGGATCACAGCGGCGACCATCGCATTGTTGCCCTTTGCCAGCGCTGCTGTGCTACGTATCAATCTGCGGTGAACCGCGACAAGTTTGATGGATGTCAATTGAGAACCACGCCAAATCGGACTAGATAGGGCCCATGTCAATCGCAGCCAAAGCTAACGCCCTCTGGGAATATGCCAACCCGCGCAAGTTTCTTGAAACCAGCGAACGGGTCCTGCCGTTTTTCTGGATCGTCTCGACCATCTGCATTGTTGTCGGTCTGATCTGGGGTTTTTTCTTTACACCGGATGACTACAAGCAGGGGTCGACGGTCAAGATCATCTATCTGCACGTTCCGGCGGCGTTGATGGCGATCAATTGCTGGCTGATGATGCTGGCCACCTCATTGGTCTGGCTGGTGCGTCGCCACCATGTCAGCGCGCTTGCGGCACGGGCTGCTGCACCGATCGGGATCGTTATGACCCTGATAGCGCTGCTGACGGGGGCCATCTGGGGACAGCCCATGTGGGGTACATGGTGGGCCTGGGATCCGCGCCTGACGTCGTTTCTGATCCTGTTTCTGTTCTACCTTGGCTATGTCGCCTTGTGGGAAGCTATCGAGGATCCTGATACCGCAGCCGATCTGACCTCGGTTCTGTGCCTGGTTGGGTCGGTCTTTGCAATCCTCAGCCGATACGCGGTGAATTTCTGGAATCAGGGCCTGCATCAGGGCGCATCGGTCATGCGGGCCGGGGCCGTTACCGGGGCGGATACGGAAGAGAAAGTCAGCAACGTCTTTTTCTACCCCCTGCTGGCCTGCATCATCGGATTTGTTCTGCTGTTCATCGCCTTGGTGTTGTACCGCACCGGAACGGAAATTCGCGCCCGTCGTATCAAGGCGCTACAGGCACGGGAAAGGGTAGGCGGATGATCCCCGATCTTGGAAAATATGCAGACGCTGTTTTGTCGTCTTATGCTGTTTCCATCGCTCTTATCGTGGCGCTAGTTGCGTTCAGCGTGATGCGCGGGCGCAAGGTGCGCGCGGAAATGGAGAAGGTCGAACAGAGGATGTCGCGCAATGGCTAAAGTCTCGCCCCTTATGATTGCGCCGCCTCTGATTTTTGGCGCATTTGCGGTTCTCGCAGGCATCGGCATGTTTCGCGAAGATCCCAACGCCTTACCCTCGGCCCGCGAAGGGCAACCAGCGCCGCCCGTGGTTCTAACCGAGTTTTCGGGAAAGACCCTTTTCGACGACGAAACGCTGCGCGACGGAGAGGTCAAGCTGGTCAACTACTGGGCCAGTTGGTGCGCGCCATGCCGTGCCGAGCATCCCAACCTCGAGGCATTGGCAGCTGAAGGTATCCCGGTTTACGGCATCAACTACAAAGACAAGCTGAGCAATGCCGAGGCTTTCCTGGATGATCTTGGCGATCCGTACACTGCCATCGGCCGCGACGAACAGGGCCGTATGGCGATTGACTGGGGTCTGTACGGCGTTCCCGAAACCTATGTGATCGACGGTGATGGAACGATCATATTACGCTTTGCGGGCCCGATTACGCAACGTGTCATCGAAAGCACGATCCGGCCTGCGCTTGAAAAGGCGGCGGGCGGTTCATAAACGATAGCCTCCCGTTACCGACAAAACTTCACCAGTGATGAATGAGGCCGCGTCCGACGCCAGAAACCTGATCACTTTGGCTATATCCTCGGGCCGTCCGACCCGACCCAACGCGGTATCCTTCACAAACAGTTCTGTCAGTTCTTCCGAACGAGGCGCTTCAGGAATGTTGATCGCACCGGGGGCCACGGCGTTGACGCGTATCCCATCTGGCCCCAACTCTTTGGCCATGGCACGGGTCCACAGGTTCAGAGCGGCCTTGCTGGCACCATAGGTGACCGCATCACGGGGCGGCAACACCGCATTCATCGACGAGATACTGACAATGGCGGCACCCCGTTCCAAATGCGGCAAAGCTGCAGCCAGCAAAGCGGCAGGGACCAGCAGGTTCATGTCAAGAATGGAGCGATGTTCCTCGACTTGGAACTCCTCTTTTGGCGTCGACCGAACCAAACCGGCGTTGTTCACGATCACATCAAGTTTTCCAAACCGCTCCATCACCTGTGCAATCACCGCCGCTGGTTGATCAGGAGCCGTCAGATCCGAACGGATCGCCAAAGTTCCTCTCTGCAATAGTGCCGCCGAAGGCTTGGTGGATAACCAAGTGAATGCCACCCTATGGTCGCGGCTCAACTCCTCTACGATGGCATGTCCAATGCCCCGTGCTCCACCTGTTACCAACGCCACCTTTTCCATAACCACCTCCTGTTTTCAGAGTACCGCGTATATCCAACCTCACCTGCTAAATATGACTTCCGAGCGCGAGGCAGAGCCTTGTAAAAGAAAGGACGCCCGAAGGCGTCCTCAAAATTTTCTATCCGCTGCGTTCCTTAGCCAGCCTTGGCCAGATTTCTCAGCACGTAATGCAGCACACCGCCGTTTTCGATGTATTCGATCTCAGGCGCGGTATCGATCCGGCATTTCAACTGGATGGTTGTCTCAGCCCCGTCTGCATAGGTGATGGTGCAGGGCACGACCTGCAGCGGCTCGACCGTATCCAGCCCATGGATCGAGACGGTTTCGTCCCCCTTCAGACCCAGGGTTTTGCGGGTATCTCCACCGGTGAATTCGAACGGGATCACGCCCATGCCGACCAAATTGGACCGGTGGATTCGCTCAAAGCTTTCTGCAATCACGGCTTTGACGCCCAGCAGTGCGGTGCCCTTGGCCGCCCAGTCGCGGCTTGAGCCTGCGCCGTATTGTTCGCCACCAAACACGACTAGCGGAGTGCCATTGGCCTGATAGGCCATCGAGGCATCGTAGATCGAAGTCTGTTCACCATCCGGACCTTTGGTATATCCGCCTTCAACTCCGTCCAACATCTCGTTCTTGATGCGGATATTGGCAAAGGTGCCGCGCATCATGACTTCGTGATTGCCCCGTCGCGAGCCGTATGAGTTGAATTCACGTGGCTGAACCTGACGGTCGGTCAGATATTTGCCAGCCGGCGTCGTGGTTGCGAATGATCCCGCAGGTGAGATGTGGTCGGTGGTCACCATGTCGCCCAGAATGGCCAGAACCTTGGCGCCTTCGATGTTCGAGATCGTGCCCGGTTCCGCCCCCATACCCTGGAAATAGGGCGGGTTCTGGATGTAGGTCGACGTTGGCGGCCAGTCATAGGTTTCCTGTTGCGGTACCTCGACGCTTTGCCATTTCTCATCCCCTTTGAAGACATCCGCATATTTCGACTGGAACGCTTCGCGGGTTACGGTTGCTTCGACCAGTTCCGCGATTTCGCTTTGGGTTGGCCAGATGTCCTTCATGAAGACGTCGTTGCCATCCTTGTCCTGACCGATGGGCTCGGACGTCAGATCGATGTCGAGTGTACCTGCCAGTGCATAGACAACAACCAACGGCGGCGAAGCCAGGTAGTTGGCGCGGACATCCGGTGAGATACGGCCTTCGAAGTTCCGGTTGCCGGACAGAACCGACGTGGCGACCAGATCGCCCTCGGCAATGGCTTCCGAGATTTCTTTCTGGATCGGGCCCGAGTTGCCGATGCAGGTGGTGCAGCCGTACCCAACAAGGTTGAAACCAACCTTGTCCAGATCATCTTGCAGTCCAGCGGCCTCAAGGTAGGCCGATACAACCTGCGAACCGGGTGCCAGCGAGGTTTTGACCCAAGGCTTGCGGTTCAGACCCAGAGCTGCGGCTTTGCGAGCCACAAGGCCTGCACCGATCATCACGTAAGGGTTCGACGTGTTGGTACAGGAGGTGATCGAAGCAATTACAACCTTGCCCGACTCCATGGTGTAGTCTTCGCCCTTGACGGCGACTTCCTTGCCCATGGGGCGCTTGAAGGTCTCTTCCATTTCCTTGGTGAAAGCGGCCTTGGCGTCGGTCAGCGCGACGTAGTCCTGCGGGCGTTTCGGGCCTGAAATTGCAGGAACGATTGTGCCCATGTCCAGTGACAGAGTGTCAGTGTAGATCGGCGCATAATCCGGGCCTCTCCAGAACCCGTTTTCCTTGGCATAGGCTTCGACCAGCGCGATGCGGTCTTTGTCGCGGCCGGTGTTGCGCATGTAGCGCAGGGTTTCTCCGTCGATCGGGAAGAAGCCGCAGGTCGCGCCGTATTCCGGCGCCATATTGGCGATGGTTGCACGGTCAGCCAGCGGCAGGCGGTCCAGCCCTTCGCCATAAAATTCGACGAATTTGCCCACCACGCCCTTGGCGCGCAGCATTTCGACAACCTTCAGAACAAGGTCCGTACCGGTGGTGCCTTCGACCATCGAGCCGGTCAACTCGAAGCCGATCACCTCGGGGATCAGCATCGAGATCGGCTGACCCAGCATTGCGGCCTCGGCCTCGATCCCGCCGACGCCCCAACCCAGAACGGCCATGCCATTGACCATGGTGGTGTGGCTGTCGGTGCCAACCAGCGTGTCAGGATAGGCAACTTCTTCGCCGTTCTGATCGGTGTCAGTCCAGACAGTCTGTGCCAGATATTCCAGGTTCACCTGATGACAGATACCGGTGCCGGGAGGCACAACGCGGAAATTATTGAACGCGTTCTGACCCCATTTCAGGAACTGATAGCGTTCCATGTTGCGCTCGTATTCGCGGTCGACGTTCATCTGGAACGCACGCGGGTTCCCGAACTCGTCGATCATGACCGAGTGGTCGATAACCAGATCGACCGGGTTCAGCGGGTTGATCTTCTGTGCGTCGCCGCCCAGGCCTTTGATTCCGTCGCGCATGGCGGCCAGATCGACCACCGCAGGAACACCGGTAAAGTCCTGCATCAGCACACGGGCAGGGCGGTACGCAATCTCGCGCGGGTTCTTGCCGCCATTGGCACCCCATTCGGCAAACGCCTTGATGTCATCGACCGAGACCGAAAAGCCGCTGTCTTCAAATCGGAGCATGTTTTCCAGCACGACTTTCAACGCGGCAGGAAGGTTGGAGAAATCACCCAAACCGGCCTGCTGCGCGGCGGGGATCGAATAGTAGGAAATGGATTTGCCATTCACGTTCAGGCTGCGGCGTGTCTTGGCGGTATCCTGTCCGACTTTAATGGGCATCTGGTGGCCTCCCTTCTCAAATGACTTGGATTTCGGGCATCGCTGAGTGTTATCTGCATCACCCAAGCCGCTGGTTCAAGGTTCAATGACACTGGATTTGTAATTTTGTATACCATTGCACACATTTAGGCGGAGAATTGCAGATACCGCCCTCAAGAAACGTTGATTGGCGGTTGAAGGGCAAAACGGCTATCCCAGAGAACACCCGCTTTATCCGAGAGTTTTGATGTTCAGACCCGCTGCTTTGACCGCCCTGATATCCTGCCTGCTCGCCACCCAGCCCATGGCCGGTGGGGATCCTGTGGTGGTTGAGCTGTTCACCTCACAGGGGTGTTCGTCTTGCCCGCCGGCAGATCGGATCATGCATGAGCTGGCGAAACGCGACGATGTCATCGGGCTGGCGTTGCATGTCGACTATTGGGATTACATCGGCTGGAAGGACGAATATGCCGATCCTGATCACACGCTCCGGCAACGGGCCTATGCCCGCGAAAACGGAAAATCCATGATCTATACGCCCCAGATGATCATAAATGGTCAGCACGATATTGTCGGCGCTCAGGCTCAGGAGCTCGACCGTCTGATTGATGCGCATCTAAAGGCCGCCCCCGAGGCAGCGGTGACAGCAACCCGAGACGCTGACGAAGTGACCGTGAGTGTGACGCCTGTGGAATTGCCCGCAGGTGAGATCTATGACGTGCGTATCGTTCAGTATTCGCCTCTGCGCCATGCCTCGATCCGCCGTGGTGAACTAGCCGGGCGGGAATTGGATTATGCCAATGTTGTTGAGACATGGCAGATTGCAGGCCGGTGGGACGGGAAAGCGCCGCAGACTTACTCGGCGCAGCTGGAACCAGACTTGCCAGCCGTTGTGCTTGTGCAAAGGGCCGGTCACGGGCCAATTGTTGCCGCGACTTGGGCCAAATGATCAGGGCATGTCGTCCGGTTGAACGCCAAGGCCGTTCCAGCTTTTCCAACGCCGGTGGATCCAGAACCACTGTCCCATATGCTGCCGCACGATCTGTTCCAGATCGTCATTGGTGAACTGGGTCATCGTCTTTGGGTCCGTGTGCGGCACGGGATCATGCAGGATGATTTCAAAGTCGATGCCGTTTGGCTGGCGCACGGCATAGCACGGTATCAGTACGGCCTTGTATTTGATGGCCAGCTCTGCGTTCAGCACGGATGTCACGGCAGGCTTGCCAAAGAATGTCAGCTCTTCGCCCCCCAGCGCATGCAGGTCGGACACGATAGCGATAATTCCACCGTTCTTGAGTGACCGAACCATTTCGACCATACCGCGCCGCCCCTGTTCAAACATCGGCGCGCCGGTTTTGTAAAAAGCTTCGACATAGGCGTCGTTGAAATAAGGATTCGCCATCCGCCGGTAGAGGCATCCAATCGGTTTGCCGCTGTGTTTCTGCAGGGCGACGCGTGCGGCCAGATAGTGACCGAAATGCGCAGTGATCATCATCACCGGATGCCCTTCGGCAATCGCTGCATCAAACGCAGCAATACCCGGCCCGGATATCTTGGCGTTCACCTGACGTTCGATGAAACCTTCGGGTGAGAAATGCTCCATTATTGCCCGACCGGCATTATCCGACACGTCACGATAAATCTTTGTGATCTCGGCGTCAGACAATTCAGGGCAGGTGAGCTTTAGATTCCGGCGGACACGGGTGCGAAATCCAACGACGGGCGCAAGGGTTTTCATGATTGCACCCATGGTTGCTATGCGCCTTTCATAAGGAAGCAGGCGCATAGCGCCGATGATTCCCTGCAGGAACAGATTGGCGACATAGTATTTTCCAAGCTCAAACCGGCTGAGCTCCGACTTTTCGACGGGCATGGAGGTGTCTCACCGCGTGTTGCGAAATGTTGCCTCAGACATACAACCCGGTACCCGTAACCTCAAGCACCCTGGCGAAATGGCTGCCCTAACGATCTGGCGGGTGCGCCTTTTCCTGCCTCAACCCGTGTTTTCGTCGTCTTCCTTTTCAATCAGCGCAATTGTTCCGGCGTCAGACAAGGTACGAACCGTCCCAACGATCTGGGTCATGGCATCTTCGGCCTCAGATTGCTTGACCCGCCCGCGTTCCGCGATTTCCTCGCGCAGGTTTTCTGCCATGCGAGAGGAGATATTCGACAGCAGAAACTCGACAGATGCCTTGTCATCATCCGCGGCGGCACCAGCAAGGGCCGCGACCAGAACAGGCTGATCGACTTCCCGTAATATGGCTGGAACATCACGTGGGGAAATCCGGCTGGAGATATGGGCGAAGGTAAAGATCGAGCGGCGCACCAGATCGGCAAAATCGGCGTCGTCCTCATCCAGCGCGTTCAGCAGGTCGTCGCGCGTGGCGGACGCAGACTGGTTCAGAATCGCACCCACACGCGCGCCCGGACCGTCATTGAAGGCCTGAACAGGCCGCTGATCCAGTTGAGCAGCCAGTGACCAGCCGATCCGCTCAACCGCTTCGGGTGTGACATTTGCTGTTTTCGAAATTGCGTAGGTGATCCGCCGCGCCACCGGACCCGGCATGTGGCCCAGCATCTGTGCCGCCTGTGCTGTATCCATTTTTGAAAGCATCACAGCTGCAACTTCAGTGCTTTCCGCCTGTGCCATGGCCGCAAGGTCCTGGGCCGGAATGTCGCGCAACCTTTGCCAGGGATCACCGATCTGGCGAACTCCGGCAACTTTGCGCAAACGCGCCGCTGTTGCGGGCGTGATCTTTCCGCTGACGGCATCCAAGGCTCCGGCAAGCCCATGTGGAAAGGCCAGACCGACATTGTCCAGGGCTTCGCTGAATTCCTGTGCCACAGCACCCAGAGTCACCCGGTCCACAAGGCCCATTTCCCCCAATTGGTGTGTCAGTTTTTCTTGCAGGTCATCGGGAAGTTCCTCCAACGGAAGATCGGCGCCGTCGTTCAACAACAGGCGCACGACGACAGCTGCCTTCTGACGGCTGGTCAAAGATCGGGGAACAAGGCGCGGGTTGTCGCCACCCTCTGCGGAAAACGGGGCCGAAGCCCCTTGAACCGTTTGAATTAATGCGTTGGTGTTCTGCATCTGCCTGTGGAGCCAAAGTTTTCGAACCACAGGCAGATTAGAGAGAGTCGGGTTAAATAACCCTGAACCTTAATAGCTGTATGTCAGGCCCGTTCGGATCGCTTCGCGCAGCGACGCCTCGGCCCATGTGCCTTCGCCGCCGCGGGCCTTTATTTCACGCCATTGCTCGATCGCCAGATCGGTTCGGCCTTCGGACACAAACCCCTGCGCCATGTAGCTGCGCGCCAATAGATTGTCTGGATTGGCATTGATCGCGTTTTGATAAAAGACATTTGCCAGTTCCAGCTCGCCCATTTTGCGATAGGTGAAACCCCAATAGGTCAGGACACGATCGTCGTCCTGATCCATGATGCGCAGAATGTCCTGAGCGTGCCCGTATTGCCCGTCATACGCCAGTTCGCGGACCGCATTATACAGCTGATCATCGGTCAGGTTTGACTTGTCGGGTTTGACGCATTTTCCACGGGTTTCGTCATATACACGGCCGAACAGGCATTTCTTGGTCGTATTCGTAGGTTTCGGCGGGCTGCTGCTGTCACCGCCTGCGGCATGGACAGCTGGCGCGAAGGCAAAGGCTTGCAAGGCAAGGGCAGAAGCTAACAAAAGGCGCATTTCTTTACTCCGTTCTCGGGGCTCTTATTGAAATCATAGTGTGATCTACAAAAAAGCTAACAGTGGAACGGTCGCTTTTATTCACGAACTGGACAAAAATTGTCAGCTGTTGACAGATTTCGCGCAGCTTTTTGTTTCAGTATCCCAGGCCGTACCGGGTGCGCAGGATTGGGTCTGTTTGGAATGCTCTTCGCAGGCAAGCCCGACCGAGGCCACAAGAACCAGTGCCAATGCGCTTAGGAGTGTTCGGATCATGATGTTTCCCTCGTATGGAAAAAGCACATGCAGGATACCGCATTTCCGTTGATCTGGCAAAAAGCAAGGGGGTGCTCTGCATATGGCAGAGCACCCCCGGCTAACAGACTGAAAAGATAACCGTTATTCGCCAAACACGCGCGCAAAGATCGTATCGACATGCTTGGTGTGATACCCGAGGTCGAATTTCTCTTCAATCTCCGCAGGGCTGAGTGCGGCAGTTACATCAGCATCCGCCAACAGTTCCTCCTTGAAGTCGGTGCGGTGTTCCCAAACCTTCAACGCGTTGCGCTGTACCATGGCATAGGCGTCCTCACGGCTGACACCTGCCTGGGTCAGGGCCAACAAAACGCGCTGGCTCATCACAAGGCCTGGGAACTTGTTCATGTTCTCGATCATGTTCTCAGGGAAGATCAGCATCTTGTTGATCACGCCTGTCAGGCGGGCCAAGGCAAAATCCAGCGTGATTGTGGCGTCCGGCCCGATCATGCGCTCGACCGATGAGTGCGAGATATCGCGTTCGTGCCAGAGCGCAACATTCTCCATCGCCGGTATTACGGCCGCGCGGACCATGCGCGCCAGACCGGTCAGGTTCTCAGTCAACACCGGGTTTTTCTTGTGCGGCATCGCCGAAGAGCCTTTCTGGCCCATCGAGAAGAACTCGGCCCCCTCCAGCACCTCGGTCCGCTGCATGTGGCGGATTTCGATGGCGATGTTCTCGATGCTGCTGGCGATGACGCCCAGCGTGGCAAAGAAAGCCGCGTGGCGGTCACGCGGAATGACCTGCGTGCTGATCGGCTCAGGCACCAGACCCAGCTTGTCACAGACATGTTCCTCGACTTGCGGGTCGATATTGGCAAAGGTACCAACCGCGCCGCTGATCGCTCCGGTGGCGATTTCCGCACGTGCGTCACGCATCCGGGACAGGTTGCGGTCCATCTCGGCGTAGAAGCGGGCAAAGGTCAGACCCATGGTTGTCGGTTCGGCGTGGATGCCGTGGCTGCGTCCGATACGAACCGTGTACTTATGTTCCATCGCGCGGCGCTTGAGCGCGGCCAGAAGCCCTTCAAGGTCGCCAATCAGGATATCGGCGGCGCGGGTCAGCTGTACGTTGAAACAGGTGTCCAGCACGTCCGAGCTAGTCATACCCTGATGCACAAAACGCGCCTCTTCACTGCCAACATGCTCTGCAAGATGGGTCAGGAATGCGATAACGTCATGCTTGGTAACAGCTTCGATCTCGTCGATGCGGGCGACATCGAATTCCACATCCTTGGCTTTCCAGACGGCTTCGGCATTTTCACGCGGGATCACGCCCAGATCTGCCATGGCATCGCACGCGTGCGCCTCGATCTCGTACCAGATGCGGAACTTGGTCTCGGGCGACCAGATGGCAACCATGTCGGGGCGGGAATAACGGGGAATCATAGGCGACGGCACCTTTTTTGCAGATTGGATGAGGCGTTGGCGCGGGGTTTAGCCGCGTGCGGGGTAGGGAACAAGATGCGAGAGCGAATATGAGACGGTTTGCCCTGATTCTTATCGTTTGTTCGGGCTTTTCAGCAGCTGACGGGTTCGGAAAACTGTCCTGCAAAGGATATGGCACGATAGTGACGGGCAGGGTGCCGCAAAAAGACAGGTTTTGTACCTGCACTAGTTCTCACCGGATCATGCTGCCAGTTGGGGTGGATGCCCGTCTTGCCCTTGCTGCCAAGCGATGCTGGACAAACAGCGCTTTGACAGTTCAATCTGAACGGAAGGAACTAATCAGGTTATTGAGATATGCGTTCATTTTCATGTTCGATACTTGCCCTCTGTGGTGCATTTTACGTCGACACAGCTGCACCGGCACTGGCTGACACCCCCGTGACCTACACCGAAGCAGGCCAAGCGCTTTTTCGGTTCGAAGTGCCCGACTTCTGGATTCTTCGCACCGGCGGCCCGCGCGAGATTGAGGATACCGAACTGGGCGACGCCCGTGCGGTCGCACGGGTTATAGGGTTCCGGCCGGTGACAGACGACGCGGTGTGGATGGGTTTCGTATCACCTGCGGGGGTTGGAACAATTCAGGGCGGTGTCCGGTACCTGCAGGATATCGACAGGTTTCTGGTCAAAGACCCTACGACGACCAGCACCAGCGATACCCGTATCGGCGGATTGCCAGCACGCGTGTTTCGGGGCACCGGGCACCGGGACGGCAAGGGGGTAAGCTTTACCGCCACCGTCATTGACCTTCCGCAAGGCCGGGTTGCCATAGCAGTTGCCATTCTGCGGGACGGAGCAGACCCGAGTTTTGCTGATGATCTGAACGCCGTATTCGCCTCGTTCCGGGCGCTTCAGTAAGGGAGGGGGCGATGAGCATTAGACTGATCAAAAGGATGTCCCTTGCGCTGGGGTTGGGGATCGCGACTTTGACGCTGTCGGCCTGTGACGGTGTGACAGTTGGGGTCGGGTACGGGTATGACCCGTTTTACGACTCGATGCTGTGGAACGACTACTACCATGACGTGGATGTGGACATTGACATAGATCGCCCCAACCGGCCTGATCGACCAGTGCGCCCCGAGCGTCCGAAACCGCCTGTTGCCAAGCCTCCCGCGCGCCCGCGCCCACCTGTGGCGCGTCCGCCGGTTGCCCGCCCGCCCATTCATCGACCGGGCCCGCGACGCTAAGGAACAAAAGGCCGCCTGTCAGGCGGCCTTTCTTATGAAAGAAGCTCGGTCGTAATGTGGGCCGAGCCTTCAAGCGTCCGGTGAACCGGGCACTTGTCCGCAATCTCAAGCAAACGTTGCCTTTGCTCCTGATCCAGCGGGCCGCTCAGGCGGATTTTCCGGCGAAACTGGTCCACCTTGCCGTCATTCACCAATCCGGCATCCTGCGCGTGAACCTTGTCATGACACACATCGACGCTGACATTTGTCAGGGGCCAGCCTTTGCGCCGGGCGTACATGCGTATTGTCATCGACGTGCAGGCCCCCAGACCGGCCGAGACAAAGCCATAAGGCGACATACCCTTATCGGTACCGCCATAAGATGCGGGCTCATCCGCGACCAGATGGTGGTTTGGACCGGCCTGAATATCCTGCATGAACCCGCCCGGATCTGCTTCGGTTATGCGCACAACGCCCTCTGGCGCACCCGGTGGCGGCGCGGGTGGGCACAGTTTCACATAGCGCGAAACCCAAGCGGCAATGACATCGGCCGCATATTCGGCGTCAGAGGCACGGGTGATCAGGTGATCGGCATCGTCAAGGGTAACAAAGCTTTTGGGGTGTTTCGCGGCCAGAAAGATCGCGCTCGCATTGTCGATGCTGACCGTTTCGTCGCGTGGGGCATGAAGGATCAACAGGGCAGCTTTGAGGTCGGCGATTGCAGATGACAGGGCCGATTTGGCAATGTCGTCCACAAAAGCTTTGCCGATGCGGAAGGGGCGACCACCCAGAGAGACCTCGGCACTGCCATCCTCTTCGATCTGAGGCAACGCGGCCTCAAAGTGATGCGACACATGGGCGGGGTCCGACGGTGCACCCAATGTCACGACGGCTTTTACAGTGGGAATACCTGCCCGCGCCCGCAACACCGCCGCGCCCCCAAGCGAGTGGCCGATCAGCAGGGCAGGTGCCATGTTTCGACCGGCCAGATATTGCGCGGCTGAAATCAGATCCTCGACATTCGAAGTGAAGGTCGTATTGGCAAACTCGCCTTCGGAATGGCCCAGTCCGGTGAAATCGAACCGAAGCACCGCGATACCCATGGCAGCCAGACGGGCGGAAATGCGCCGGGCGGCCGGTATATCCTTGGAGCAGGTAAAGCAGTGGGCGAACAGGGCCGTTGCCAGCACGGGTCCATCCGGCAAATCCAGTCGCGCCGCCAATTGGCTGCCGTCATGTCCGGCAAAAGTGATGCGTTCCGTGGGCATGTCGGCTCCTTGAATGGTACGGGGGAACACGCCCAATACTGTGTATTTGCCCCTTGGGTCACAACCCTTAAGTCACACGCGTAACAGGAAGGTGAGAACAAACGGGCGTTGCACGGACGGCGCAAGATCCCTGTCGCCTTCGGGCCGCATGACGGCGGAGCTCTTACCTTCTTTTTTTATCAAGAATAGTGATGGCGATGCAAACAAACATTCGTTTCACTTATGATCCTCCTCATCCCATCTGTGGTTCCTGAAAGCTGAAACAGGAGACACAGATGTCACATGCAGATATTACGCCCCAGATACACGACCTGCGTTCACGTATGATCCTGGCTATTGTTCTGGTCGGCCTTGCCGGGTTCGCGGTCGGCCAATCCTGGCCCGCGCCCCAAGGTGGTTCACAGGTTCAGGTCAGCCCTGCCACGGAAGACTGGCATGGAAATGTCCGCCGGTCCCATTGGTCGAATTGAAGGCTCGGCCTTATTCGATCCCCATCAATTGGGGGTCAAAGGGATATCTGGACAGGTTCTCAAACCCGGTTTCGGTAATGAGAACCTGATCCTCAAGCTTGATGCTGAAATCGCCACCGACTTCGCCAACGCAGGCTTCGACGCACAGCACCATGCCGGGCTCCAGCGGATAGTCATATGCGCCTTCCACGGCTTTGTCCGGATACGCGACCAGCGGCCATTCATCACACAATCCCACTCCGTGCATCAGGCAACCGTATTTCTGCGCCTGAAACTTGTCGTCAAGCCTGTGCGACATGGCGGTAAGTTCCGGGATCATCACACCGGGCTTCAGCATCTGCATGTTGGTCATGATGTGTTCATGCGCGTGCTGCATGGCATAGATCATGTCAGGGCGGGGTTTTTGGTCGCCAATCCACCATGTGCGCGAGATATCGATGCAAATCCCGTAAGACCCGATCAGGTCGGTGTCGAAGGCGATGATTTCGTTTTGCTGCGTGATGCGTGGGCCGCATTCCTGGAACCACGGGTTCGTGCGTTGGCCTGACGCCAGCAGGCGGGTTTCAATCCATTCGCCACCGCGCCGGATGTTTTCCGCGTGCAGAACAGCCCAGATATCATCCTCGGTTGTCTTGCCATTGCCGACATTCGCGCGTGCAAAGCTCTCCATCTCCGCCACAGCGGTTTCGCAGGCGTGATTGGCACAGCGCATGGCCAGAATCTCATCCGGTCCCTTCACGGCACGGGTCTTTTCGGTCAGCTCTTCACCTTCCATGACCTCAAAGCCCTGCGCCTCAAGCGCGCGCAGACCATGCAGCATGATCTTGTCGACAGCCAAACGTTTGTTGCCGCCGCCATGCGCATCGATCAGCACGCGCACCTCGTTCGAAAAGACATCTGCCGCGATATCCACCTTGTCGCCACGGTCGAAGTAAAACAGGTCCGCACCTGAACGCTGTTCGCGCACCAGCGGATTGAACGTGCTGAGGAAAGGCGAGTTCTTGTAGTCCCATATCACCATATAGCCATCGGCACATAACAGCACGGCGCGAAACGGGTTATGCGTATTCCATAACTGCATGTTCGTGCTGTCGGTCGCATAGCGGATGTTCAGCGGGTCAAAAACCAGCAAACCTCCGTATCCGCGATCAACGATGGCCTGCGTCAGACGCTTCCAGCGATGTTCCCGCATCCGTGCAAGATTGGGCAGTTCCAGACCTGCCGCAGCCCATTCGTCAAAAGCCAGCTGTGTCGGCCCGATCTCGATCCGGTCATTTTCGTTTGGCGTGCCATCACCCAGCGTAGCGCCTCGGCTGGGGTCAATCTTGCGCGTGTCTCGGTAATGCTTGTTCATGACGGACCTCGTTGCTTGTTCAGTCAAACCTAAGGTGCCCATGTGGATCGTCTTGGAAAAATGCGACGGCGATCCTGTCGTTTTCGACCGACAAATATTTCGACCCATGCTAAGTCGCTGGTATGAATAAAATTCTGCAAGATAAAATACCGTATGATGTCGGCGACCCGCGTGCTTTGCCGGGTATCCAGCCTGCAACGATGGAAAACTGGTTGCATCGGGACGAGGCTTTTGCCGGTCAGATGCGACGCCGGGAAAAGCTGCTGACGGAACGCCGTGATGACGTTCTGGCGCTTGATCCGCAGGCAGAACCCGCCGCTCGGGAACTGCTCGACCTTGTGCTGTCGCAGGTCTATCCCAATGCAGCTGAAGAAGTCGTCAGACCCGACGGAGTAAGTGTCGCAGTCGACCGGGCGCAGCCGCTTGATACATTGTGCAGGCTGGTACAGGAGGATTTTTGCATCCTGCAAAAGCGCGGAACTGAACATGTATTGACCGGCGCAATCCTGTGTTTCCCGGCCAGCTGGCTTTTGTCCGAAAAATTCATGCGACCACTGATCGACATCCATGTGCCTGTCGCAAGTTACGACGAAAATATCGCCAAGCGGGTGCAGCGCCTGTTCGACGGGATACAGCCCGGCCGTCCGCTCTGGCGTTTTAACGCGCTTTGGTATGAAGACCCCGAACTGTTTCAACCCCGAAGCGCAAATGACAGGCGGGGCGACACAGATCGACGTAAAACGTCCTACTTGCGAAGCGAGCGGCAAACCCTGCTGCGCTTGCCGAAAACGGATGCGGTCGTCTTTTCAATCCACACTTATGTTTTGGCCGCGAACGCGGTTCCCAAAATGGAAAACCCCGCCTAAAGGCGGGGCATCCAAGGAGGGTCTTCTGTAATTCTCTTATTGGCCCAAGGCGGCCGCAACATCGGCAAACGCGTTCGTTGCGTTCAGAGCAACTATCGCGAAGGTAAAGACAAGCACCTGTGTGTTGAGGCGAAAATCCTCACCCCGGATCAGATTGACGGCAGCCATTGACAGGGCAATCGGGGTCGAAACGCCAGCCAGTACACCCGTCATGCACCAACTGCTGAGACGCAAAACGTCACTTGGCTTCGCGACACCATCTTCGTCATCGAACGTTTCCTGACCTGGCCTGTTTGTATCTTCACTGCGAAACGCGATGCTGAGCAATTGTTCATCTGTCAGTTGGATCGGGCGGGACGTCGAAGCATGAAGAACACTTATGGTGTCATCGTTCTCGGGCACATTCACCCCCGAGAATTGCCCGGTCAGCGACTGAAAAATTTGTTTTCTGTCGCGTGTTCGGCTGGGGGCCAGAGTGTCAAAGGCGCTCATGAACTGCTCGACCGTCAGAACCGTGTGTGGCGACAGCCATTCAACGCGCCGGGTCGAACAAATATCGACCATGCGATACAGAATGACGACCATCATCAGTTCCGAAATCTCGGAGTCATCCAGCAGGGGGGAAACCGGCGTGATCGAAAGAACCAACCTGTTTTGCGGATTTGCGGCGCGGGGTTTTGTTATCGTTTTTAGCCCCGCGGCGCGATCCATACGCTCGTACCGGTCTTCCTGCTCGGGGGTGCCTGTGTCCAGGGTCAGTCGCACAAGGTACTGACTTGAAACAATGCTTGCTTCGGAATTGCTCAGCAACGCCTTGCGTTCGACCAGATGGCCGTAATCTTCCAGCGTCGTGGCAACGATTGTGCCAAAACGCTCGATCGCGCCATTTGCGTCGCCATTGAATTGCAGGCCGCCATGGTAGCTGTGCTTCCGAGCCACTGCACTGTCCTTTTTTGCGTACTGTTCAGCAAACACTGTAACAACCATTCGTGAGGAGAATTTGGCGGAAAATGCAAAAAAGGTGATTTTACCCCGGCATTGGTTACGCATTGGAAACCAAGAAACTAAAGGCTTTTGTTTGTCACTGTGGCGGAAATGTGGCGAAAGCGGGTGCGGAGTGTGTTTTTGGTGCGACCGGGCTATTGGTCGATTCGGGCGGCCATGATTGCTATGGATTGCTGATAAACAGAGGCCGCGTTCCACTGTTTCAGCACTTGAAAATTCCGCTCCCCTGGCTGATAGCCACGCCCTGGCTTCCACCCTTTCTTGCGAAGAAAATTGGCGGTCGAGGCAAGCGCGTCGGTCATGTCATAGAAGTCCACCCGACGGTCGCCAGTGGCATCGACGCCATAGGTCAGGGCGTTGCCCGGCAGGAACTGAGTGTGACCCAACTCGCCATGTTTTGCCCCTTTTGTCGCCACGGTAATGCTTCCTGCATCGACCAGTTTCAGTGCCCCGATTGCGTGCGGAACAAAGAACTCGGACCGGCGACAATCATAGGCCAGTGTCGTGATTGCGGAAACAACCTGACTGTCTCCCATAAAATTGCCAAAGCCGGTTTCCATGCCGTGAATGGCGATCAGAACGCCCGCCGGAACACCGTATTGCCGTTCAAGCGCAGCGTAGAAACCCGGATTGGTTGCCTTGCGCTTGCGCCCCTGCGAGACGATTGCATCAGCACCTCTGACACGCATGAATTTGTCCAGCGTGTATTTGAAGCTTTTCTGATTGCGATCCGCCGCAATTGTGCGCGTGGCGTATTGCGACTGGGCAAGCGCCTGAAGTCCCTTCTTTTTCACACCAGCCTTGCGGGCCTGCTGGGCGAAATCGGCCTTCCAGGCCTCGAACCCCGCGCTGGTATTCCCACAAGGCGCGGCCAGAAGGGGCGAAGACACAAGCAGGGCGAATAATACGTACAGGCGAAACATGCAGATAATCCGGTAGTGTTGAAAACTGTGACCAGCCTACCTTGAGCTTTGAGTTGGGCAAAGCAGTTCGTTGGAGTAGCACCAACCGTTCCTGCAAATGCCTGTTGATTGATCTGCGGAGCGTCTTTGAAGGGCTTCAGATCCTCAGCATCGTGCACTGAGCAGGGGCAAACGTAAAAAGGTGATTAATCTGCGCTGTGGCGCCAGAAAAGGCTGAACAGCGATGGACCGGCGCAAATGAAAAAGGGGCGCCCGTATAAGCGCCCCTGTAAATCCATGCCGTATTGCTTAGCAGCTGTAATACATGCCGTATTCAACCGGGTGCGGAGTGTGCTCGTAGGTTTCGACCTCTTCCATCTTCAGCGCGATATAGCCGTCGATCTGGTCTTTGGTGAACACGTCACCTTGCAGCAGGAAGTCGTGATCAGAAGCCAGCGCTTCCAGAGCTTCACGCAAGCTGCCGCAGACAGTCGGGATACCGGCCAGTTCCTCGGCAGGCAGATCGTACAGGTTCTTGTCCATGGCTTCGCCCGGGTCGATCTTGTTCTTGATGCCGTCCAGGCCAGCCATCAACAGAGCGGCGAACGCAAGGTAGGGGTTCGCAGCCGGGTCGGGGAAACGAGCCTCAACGCGCTTGGCTTTGGGGCTTTCGGTCCACGGAATACGAACACAACCCGAACGGTTGCGGGCCGAGTAGGCGCGCAGAACTGGTGCTTCGAAACCGGGGATCAGACGCTTGTAGCTGTTGGTTGCCGGGTTGGTGAAGGCGTTCAGTGTCTTGGCGTGCTTCAGGATGCCGCCGATGAAGTACAGCGCTTCGTCCGAAAGATCTGCGTATTTGTCGCCTGCGAACAGCGGCTTGCCGTCCTTCCAGATCGACATGTTCACGTGCATGCCGGTGCCGTTGTCACCTGCGATAGGCTTCGGCATGAAGGTTGCCGATTTGCCGTACGCATGAGCCACGTTGTGGATGACATATTTGTACTTTTGCAGCTCATCCGCCTGCTTGGTCAGGCTGTCGAAGATCAGGCCCAGCTCGTGCTGGCAAGACGCAACTTCGTGGTGGTGCTTGTCGACCTTCATGCCCAGACGCTTCATGGTCGACAGCATTTCCGACCGCAGGTCCTGTGCTTCGTCGATCGGGTTCACCGGGAAGTATCCACCCTTGACGCCCGGACGGTGGCCCGTATTTCCCATTTCGTATTCGGTGTCGGTGTTCCATGATGCGTCAGTTGCATCAACTTCGTAGGATACCTTGTTGATTGTGTTCGAATAACGGACATCGTCAAACAGGAAAAACTCGGCTTCGGGACCCATATACGCGACGTCACCGATTCCTGATGCCTTCAGGTATGCTTCGGCTTTCTGCGCTGTGCCACGCGGGTCACGCTCATAGGCTTCGCCTGTATCGGGCTCGACAACCGAGCAGTGCACGCAAATCGTTTTCTCTGCGTAGAACGGATCAACATATGCACTTTCGGTATCGATCATCAGCTTCATGTCCGATGCTTCGATCGACTTCCACCCTGCGATGGACGAACCATCAAACATGAAGCCTTCGTCCAGGAAGTCTTCGTCGACCTGATCGGCCATCAGGGTCACGTGCTGCAGCTTGCCGCGGGGGTCGGTGAAACGGACGTCGACATATTCGGCGCCCTCTTCCTTGATCAGCTGAAGAACTGCGTCCTTGCTCATTCTCTTGATTCCTCTGACTTGAAGATTGGTATGTTAGAGCGCGTCCGAGCCGGTCTCGCCGGTGCGGATGCGAATGGCTTGTTCAACCGGAGAGACAAAGATCTTTCCGTCGCCGATTTTGTCGGTCTTGGCAGCCGACACGATGGCTTCGATGGCGGCATCAACCTGGTCATCGTCCAATACGACCTCGACCTTTACCTTGGGCAAAAAGTCGACAACATATTCCGCTCCACGATACAGCTCGGTATGGCCTTTCTGACGGCCGAAACCTTTGACTTCGACGACGCTGAGACCCTGAACACCTACGTCCTGCAACGCCTCTTTCACTTCGTCCAGTTTGAACGGCTTGATGATCGCTTCGATCTTTTTCATTCCGGCTCACCTTGAATGGTTGTCTCAGGCGCAGTGATCACGTCTAAGATCGGGCGGCAACGTGATTGCGGTATCGGTTGGGTCGGTATCCGTTGAAATCAGGCTCTGTGCTAAATTTTAGGCGGTTTGCACAAAAAATAATCGAATTTGAATCGTGCGAAGGTGTGATATGACGGAATTGCTGACAGCAGCGCAGATGAAAGCCATCGAGCACGCGGCCATCAGGTCCGGTGAGGTTACGGGTTTGGAACTGATGGAGCGGGCAGGGCAATGTGTTGTCGAGGCGATCTTCGAGGAATGGCCGGATCTGGACAGGCGAGGGGCCAGCCCCTCGCGCTTCCCGGAGTATTTGGAAAAAGATGAAGAGGATCCGCTGCGTGCAGTCGTATTGTGCGGGCCCGGAAACAACGGCGGTGACGGGTTTGTCGTGGCGCGGCTTTTGCGGGAACTGGGCTGGAAGGTTGAGGTATTCCTGTATGGCGATCCCGAAAAGTTGCCGCCGGATGCCCGGGTGAATTATGAGCGATGGGGTGGTTCGGCAAAGGATGTATCTGAGATCGCACGGGGCAGAATCTTTTATCCGGATATTCTCATCGACGCATTGTTTGGGACCGGTCTAACAAGATCGATTGAAGATGTGAGGCTATGGGAAGTTCTTTGGGCATATGATGACGCAGAGACGGCATGGGAGTTGCGGCGTCAGGATGGAGGTACGCACATAGTTCCTCCACGCACGGTCGCGATAGACGTTCCTTCAGGTCTTTGCGCAGACTCAGGTAAAGTCGTGGGAGAACTTTTCCCTCAGCATGGACGTCGCTGTGCACGATCAGCACTTACGGTTTCGTTTCATTCGAGAAAGCTTGGCCACGTGCTGAGTGAGGGACCATATTTTTGCGGACATGTTGTCACGAAAGATATCGGGTTGAGGCAGGATGCGGGGGGCGACGAGATTTCGAAGGCTGTGGAAAATCTGCCTGGGGTTTGCCTTGGTAAGAGTATGAATGAGCACAAATACACCCATGGGCATGCCCTGATCCTTTCGGGTGGGCCCGGCAAGACAGGTGCGGCGCGACTGGCCGCGCGGGGGGCGTTGCGGATTGGGGCAGGGTTGGTGACGCTGGGGGTGCCATCCTTGGCTTTAGCAGAGGTTGCGAGCCGGATCACCGCCCTCATGCTACAGTGCGTTGATGGGTCTCAAATGCTGTCAGACGTACTGCAGGACGTGCGGATGAACGCCCTTTGTCTTGGCCCTGGTCTGGGGTTGGAGCGAGCCCGGGACCTGGTGCCAGTCGCCCTGATTGCGAAACGTGCGACGGTTCTGGATGCGGATGCGCTGACGGCATTTGCGGGCGATCCCGGAAACTTGTTTGAAATGTTGCATGACCACTGCGTTCTGACCCCGCATGGCGGTGAGTTTGCGCGGCTGTTCCCCGATCTGGCTGAAAAGCTGAGCGAAACGCCGGTCAGAGGCCCCGCCTATTCCAAGGTGGACGCAACGCGAGAGGCATCGGCACGCGCGGGATGTGTCGTGTTGTTCAAAGGGCCGGATACAGTCATTGCTGCCCCGGACGGGCGATGTTCGATCAATGCCGCATGCTATGGTCGCGCAGCCCCTTGGCTTGCAACCGCCGGGTCAGGCGATGTGTTGGCCGGTTACATCGCCGGGCTACTGGCGCGGGGATTCGATGCGATGGCGGCGGCTGAGACAGCAGCGTGGCTGCACGTGGAATGCGCGCGTCGTTTCGGGCCGGGATTGATCGCCGAGGATCTGCCTGAGCAGTTGCCCGATGTTTTCAAACAGCTGAATATCTAGTTGTTTTGGGCAGAAAGCAGCTCAGGCTCTGTCAGAATGGCATGTTTTCGCTGTCAAGATGTGCGCAGATGCATACCGCATATTTGCCAGGTGCATAGGCAGGCATCACTAATTGTTTGCAAGCTGCCAGTACGAGATGGAGCTGTATCTTGTAAGTTAATGAAAAATAATGTAAAATATCCAAATTATTAGTATGTTCTGTTGCTAAAATACAATTCTTGCGTAAGACAAGGCGCAGACCACTGGAACGCTCGGATTCAGTAAACAAATGGGCAGTATCTGAACCCTGAACCAACTATGGTGAGTGAAATGACCCCAAATATCAAAAAGATATCGGTTGCCGCCTTTCTGACTGCCACGGTCGCTGTTCCGGCAGCCGCAGAGCTGAAATACGAAAATAACAGCGGCGGCTATGTGCTGCTTTACGGGCAGTTAAACCCGGCCTTGATTTCGGTTGATGACGGCCAAGATACCGAGACCCGGGTCCTCGACAACGATCTGTCGAACAGCCGGGTTGGCCTGCGTCTGATGCAGCCATTTGGCCAGAACGAGTTTACCTTCCGCTTGGAATCGGCGTTGGGATTGCCGAACTCGACTGAATGGAACCAGAACGGTACAAACTTTAGCGGCTGGACCCGCGACGATATCCGGTTTGTGGATTTTGCCTTGAAGGGCAGCTACGGCAAGTTCTCGGCAGGTCAGGGCAGCATGGCGGCAGATGGTGCTGCAGAAGTGGACCTGTCCTATGTCGGCACCGCGCTGTATTCGTTCACAAACGATGAGAACTCTGGCTTTTTCTATCGCGGCACAAACGGTGTGCTGAGCGGTATTACGGTTGGTGACAGTTCCAGCAACTTTGATGGCTCACGTCGTGGGCGCGTCCGGTATGACACTCCAACGGTTAACGGATTCTCGGCCGCTTTTGCATATGGTCAGAACATTCTGTCCAGCAGTGACGATGATGACTACTACGATGTCGGCGTGTTCTATGAAAACACCTTTGCAGGCGGTGTAGAGTTTGCGGCAGCTGTCGCGTATTCGGTGCGGGAGCGGGATGACAATTCAGGGGATCGCAAGGATACACTCGGTTCGGCCTCGGTGCTGTTGCCCAGCGGTCTGGGGTTCACGATTGCCGGCGGCACGCGTGACGATGACCGAGCTGGCCAGACGGACCCGAATTACTGGTACGGCAAGGTCTCGTACGAGGGGAACTGGGTATCCTGGGGTAAGACAGGTGTCGGCATCGACTATTATGACGGCGCGGATTTCGAGACCAACGGGTCCGACACCAAGGCATGGGGTATCGCTGTCGTGCAGAAGGTCGAAGCGATCAATACCGATGTTTACCTGAAGTATCGCAACCACGATTTCGATGACGGAACGTCGTTCGAAAACAACGAGGCCTGGGTTTTGGGCGCGCGCTGGAAGTTTTAATTGCCTTCCAGCGATCCAACACGAACGCCCCGGTTTTCGGGGCGTTCTTTTTTGCCAAAACCAGGTTGATTCAGCCTTTGCCCCTTGCACGTTGGCGGCAGGGCAAATAGAAGGCGTCAAATTTGCCCGGCGCGCCCGTTTTGCGCGCCCCGAATCCTATGGGGACTACCAAAATGCAGGTTACCGAGACGCTGAACGAAGGTCTGAAACGCGGCTACAACATCGTTGTGACCGCAGCCGAACTGGACGACAAGGTCAATGAAAAGCTGACCGAAGCACAGCCGGAAATCGAAATGAAAGGCTTCCGCAAAGGCAAGGTGCCGATGGCGCTGCTGAAAAAGCAGTTTGGCCAACGCCTGCTGGGTGAGGCGATGCAGGAATCCATCGACGGTGCAATGAACAAGCATTTCGAGGACAGCGGCGACCGCCCCGCGCTGCAGCCCGAAGTCAAGATGACCAACGAGGACTGGAAAGAAGGCGACGATATCGAGGTCGCGATGTCCTACGAAGCGCTGCCCGCGATCCCTGAGGTCGATCTGAAATCGGTTGCGCTGGACAAGCTGATCGTCAAGGCGGATGACGCCGCCGTCGAGGAAGCGCTGAATAACCTGGCTGAAACCGCTCAGGACTTCAAAGCCCGCCGCAAGGGTTCGAAAGCCAAGGATGGCGACCAGATCGTGTTCGATTTTGTCGGCAAGGTTGATGGCGAAGAATTCGAAGGTGGATCGGCCGAAGATTACCCGTTGGTTCTGGGGTCAAACAGCTTCATCCCCGGTTTTGAAGAGCAACTGGTCGGTGTGAAGGCCGAGGAAGAAAAAGACGTCAACGTGACATTCCCGGAAGAATATGGTGCCGAACACCTGGCCGGAAAAGACGCGGTCTTCACCTGCACGATCAAGGAAGTGAAAGAGCCGGTTGCAGCCGAGATCAACGATGAGCTGGCGATGAAGTTCGGCGCCGAGGATCTGGCCGCTCTGAAAACTCAGATTTCGGAACGTCTCGAAGCAGAATATGCGGGCGCGTCGCGCGCGGTCATGAAGCGGGCCCTGCTGGACGTGCTGGACGAAAAAGTGTCGTTCGACCTGCCACCGTCGCTGGTTGAAGCCGAAGCCAAGCAGATTGCACATCAGCTGTGGCACGAGGAAAACCCTGAAGTAACCGGTCATGACCACGGTGAGATCGAACCCACCGATGAGCACAACAAGCTGGCCGAACGCCGCGTGCGTCTGGGTCTGCTGCTGGCCGAGCTGGGCCAGAAGGCAGAGGTGGAAGTCACCGACGCCGAGATGACCCAGGCGATCATGAACCAGGCGCGTCAGTACCCGGGTCAGGAACGCCAGTTCTTCGAGTTCGTGCAGCAGAACGCTCAGATGCAGCAGCAACTGCGCGCGCCGATCTTCGAAGACAAGGTTGTCGACTATGTGTTCGAGCTGGCGCAGGTCAGCGACAAGGAAGTCAGCAAGGACGACCTGCAAAAAGCCATTGAGGCATTGGAAGAGGAATAATCCTCTTCCTTCCCTCTTTGTTCAGAGAGGGGTAAAAAAAACGGAGCCGCCTGTAAACAGACGGCTCCGCATGGGTGGCTTTTGTATCTATGAGGTGAGGGGGTCAGGCCTCATGAGCAAAAGCACGGGGGGTATCTAGCAGAGCGATCTTCTGCTCTGGTGTGAACGTATCCGAGAGCGCTTCGATCAGCTTCAGAACGTCTTGGCGTTCAGCTTCGTTTCTTGCGGCGCTCATCTGTTCCACAAAATACTTCTCAAGATCAGTCAGTGGCTTGTGATCCTGATTGGCCGGGCTCTGGGTTGCTGCCTTCTTGGCTGCAAACAGTGCCAGTGCCTCTTCGTCATCCATAAAGACGTTCTCATGGATGCCTGCAAACTCACGCAGGCCCGAGATGCGTTCATCAGTACAATCCAACAGCGCGGCCAGTGCCGAAACTTTCCCCATGGGAACCGTTTCACCGACATAGTCGTATGGCGCGCAGTTCGACCGTTTCAGGACCCGGTCCATAACCGGATCGATTACGGTGATGATATCCTGAATGCCTGCGTTCTTGGCATATTCCAGAGAGCCGATCATCAGCTCGCAGGTGGCATAAGAGACAGAATTCTTTTCCTTGCCGCGTGTAAGACGCTGCGTGTCCACGCAGAAGCGTGTCGATTCCCACATGGTTGCGCTGCGAAGTGGTGCTTCCCCGCAAAGGATTGCCGAAAACACATCCGACAACATATGAGGTCCTGTGGTCTGAAGGGCACGCACGGCTGCGACGACATTCCCCCCGTCGTCGAGTCCGATTACATATGCCGGGTCCAGATGATCGAATTCATCAATTTCCTTACCGTCTTCGATCTTTACGTCCCATCCAAGACGTCCGCCAAAAACACGTGCTCTCAACTCGAACATTTCGTCAAGAACTTCGCTGAACATATGTCTGTTCAGGCCATCTACCACGATGATCATTTCTTCCCCCTTCGAGTGGTTGTTCGGTAATATTGACGTTACCGCTCTCGAAGGATTTTTCTATTGGGGGATTCCCGTATTTTGGCGGAATTTGGGGATTTTTTTGTTTATCCCGGGGTAATAAGCCCGATCGCTATCGCCCGCCCTACGGCCTGAGGGGTGGTCAGCGCACTAAGCTTTTCCCGGCTCGAACGCAAGTGTACTTCTACGGTTCGGTGCGAAATCGACAAAATATCGCCGATATCCTGCTGCGACTTACCTGCAGCGACCCATTGCAGGATTTCCGCTTCGCGAGAGGACAATGTCGGATGATATAGTGCGCCGGTCAGCTGATCCGAGGACACGACGTTGTCGTGGATGTGCACGGCCATGGCCTGCAAATCGCCGATAAAGTTCGTGTAAAGCTTACGCCACTCTTCCTTGCTGCAATTTCGGGTAGCGCTCAGCAGGCCAATATCACCGTAAGGGCCGCGTACCGGGATCGTAACACCCTGACTAGGCAAGCCAAAATCATGAGCATCCCGGAACACGCGTTGAAAGTCCGGACTTCTTTCCAGACGGCTCCAGTCCACCGGCGCAATACTGCGGCGAGCCATGTGGATGGTCGGATCAATCATGATCAGACCCTGTTTCTGGTAGTGCTCAGTCCAGGCGTCGTCATAGGTGACAAAGCCAGCCACAGTTCCTGCCGCCGGATTCATACCAGCATAGGCAGCATGATCCATGTCATGCTTCTCACAGATTTGCCTTAGAAATTCGGTATATCGAACTTCTGAATCCGGCAGGGTGCTCAGATCGACAATTTCCATGTGGCGCCTACCAGCTGTGGCCCATCTTGCTGCCCGATGGTGTCGTCGAGCATGCGTATTACACAGAGTGGAACCCGTTTACCTCACCAAGTCAGAACATCATACTTTTCTAAACATGACAAGGAGAGGTCTAAATTGTCTGTGCAATACCGCATATTGCGACAACCAATAGAACATTTTTGTCACTATTCAGTTTCAAGTGCTGATTCCGATCGAATTCTGACGCGAATGACCGTCAGGGTGTTGGCCTAAGCCCGGTTTCGACCAGCATTCCTCGGGCTTTAGCTTCGGGATAAAAACCTTTGGCGTACAGAAAAATTGCCCTGCGTTGGTCCCCATCTGAAAGCATCCACGCCCCGCGCAAGTACTTCCCGGCAAACTCAAGGTTGGTGTCGGCGTCCAGCAAACCTTCGGCTTTGCCGGTGTATCCCATCGAGCGCGCCGTGGCTGGCAGGATCTGTAGAAGGCCGTAATAGGGCCGGTTGACGGCCCATGGTCGGTGTGTGCTTTCGCGAATGGCCAGCTTGTGAACCAGTTCCCGCGGAATCTCGTAATGGTCCGCCCATCTGTTGATCGAAGCTCTCAGCTCGGGCGTTTCATTCGGGTGGAGCGGCGGGTCAAAATGTGGCGTACCCGCCTTGGAGACCTGGTCTGCCCCGCAGGCAACCAACGACACAAATAGAAACAGTGCCAGGAAACTTTGGCGCAGATAAACAAGCATTTTTCGGTCCTCTGGATTTCGGCGGCAATGATACGGAACGACAATGAGCCTTCAAGCGTACACGGGAAAATGGGCTGAAACTTGCCGGTACGACTTGTGAATACAAAGGGAAAAAAGAAAAGGCCGCGCTTTGGCGCGGCCTTTAGGATGCTCACAAGCAGCCGGATCAGGCTTTGGCTTCGTCTTCCGCAACCGGTGCCGCGTCGGCAACCATGTCATCATCATCCGAAGCGGCCGAGCCGATGTCGTCGAACAGTTCGGCGATTTCGAATTCAGCAGCGGCTTCTTCTTCAGCAGCCAGTTCCTGAATCGATTTGCCCGAAGCCTGCAGTTCGGCTTCTTCTGCCGAACGGGCCACGTTCATTTTGATTTCGACTTCAACCTCGGGGTGCAGTTTCACTGCGACAGTGTGCAGACCCAGTTCTTTGATCGGGGCGATCAGGACAATCTGTTTCTTGTCGACGGTGAAACCTGCTTCGGTTGCGGCGTCAGCGGCGTCACGCGGGGTGACCGAACCGTACAGAGCGCCGGCATCCGATGCCGAGCGAATCACGATGAACTGCTGACCGTCCAGCTTTTCAGCCAGTGCTTCAGCTTCTTTCTTGGTTTCCAGGTTGCGGGCCTCAAGCTGCGCTTTCTGGGCTTCGAACGACGCGATGTTGGCGTCGGACGCGCTCAGGGCTTTGCCTTGGGGCAGCAGGAAGTTGCGGGCGTAGCCGGGCTTAACGTCAACGACATCGCCCATCTGACCCAGTTTCGCAACGCGTTCCAGCAGGATAACTTGCATGTCAGTCTCTCCTTACTTCACAGCGTAGGGCAGCAGGGCGAGGAAGCGGGCGCGCTTGATAGCACGGGCCAGTTCACGCTGCTTTTTCGCCGAAACGGCGGTGATGCGCGAAGGCACGATCTTGCCACGCTCAGAGATGTAGCGCTGCAGCAGACGGGTGTCTTTGTAGTCGATTTTCGGCGCATTCTCACCCGAGAACGGGCAGACCTTGCGGCGGCGGAAAAATGGTTTTGCGGCCATGGTTTAGTGTCCTTTTCTCAGGCGTTGATCAACGGCGCTCGCGGCGTTCGCCACGTTCGTCACGCTTCTGCATCTGAACCGACGGACCATCTTCGTGGCCGTCGACCTTGATGGTCAGAACGCGCATGACGTCTTCATGCAGGCGCATCAGGCGCTCCATTTCCTGCACCGCGCCCGAGGGGGCATCGGTTTTCAGAAAGGCATAATGGCCCTTGCGGTTTTTGTTGATCTTGTAGGCCATCGTCTTGACGCCCCAGTACTCGCTATCAACCAGCTTGCCGCCGTTGTCAGCCAGAACGGTGCCGAAATGTTCGACGAGGCTTTCCGCCTGCGCGTTGGACAGATCCTGACGCGCGATCATTACATGCTCATACAGTGGCATGTGCACTCCTGTTTATATCAAGGCGCATTTCATAGGCGGGGCCAAACGTTCCTTCGCGACCCTGCCACGAGAGGCTGCGCGATTCATACGACTGCGAAGGATGGCCCCATATACACGTCTGAGCCACAAGGGCAAGCCCTGCCACATATGCCTCTGAGACGCCGCCCAAATTCCTTTAGGCCGCCCAATTGCTGACGCTTTTCGGCTCAAAGTTGTTTTGCATACCGGACATCAACCGGATCAACAGAATTTCGAAAGTAACCTTAAAAGGGTGACGTGTTATGACCGCTACTAACACAAACGCATATCAGGAAAACGTTGCCGGCTCGCGATTTGAGAATTCAGTGCCGGTAATGATCACGTTTGCACCTAACTGGAAGGCCCGCCTGATCCTGGCGCGGATGGTCGGGGCGTTTTTGATCGTTTCTGCGTTCTCAATGTGGTTGATGCCCGGATCGGTGGTCGGCGCAGATGTTTGGCCGATCAAGATGGCGGCATCCATGCTGTTTCTGGTCGTTGGTGTCGCTCTGCTGACAATCGAGGTTCTTGACCCGCGCCCTGACGCCTATTTCGACCCGATCCGCCGCGAAGTCCGGGTATTGCAGAGAAACGAAGACGGACGCCCTCAGACTGTCCTGCGCCGCAGCTATGACTCGCTGGGCGGGGCACGTTTCGAAGAGAATGAAGTCCATCTGTTTGACGTGGACGGAAGTCTTTTGATGAAGCTGCCACTTGAATCGGCGGATGTCAGCCGGGCGCTGAAAGGTCAGCTTAGCAAAAGCGTAACAATTTTCGGCTGAGTTTTATTCTGTTCAAAAAAGAACAGAAGTTGTGAATCAAAAAAGGTTGTGTGCTGCCCTTGGGTGGCACATTTTGCATTCAAGCAGTCCTGACGGACTGCATTCACAAAACCGCGGAGATTGATATGAAATCCACCCTTCTTGCTGCTGCATTGGCCGTATCAGCGACAACGGCATTCGCCAGCGCCGAGAAATACGTGTTGGATCCCAGCCACAGCCAAGTCATTTTCAGCTATGACCACCTTGGGTTTTCAACCACGACTGGCATGTTTTCCGGCTTTGAAGGCGAGATCATGTTTGACCAGGAAAACCCCGCCGCTTCGAGCGTGAACGTTTCGATGCCCGTGTTGGAGATGTTTACCGGCTGGAAGCCCCGTGAAGATCACTTCATGACCGAGGATTTCTTTGGCGCGGCCGAAGGAGATTTGATCACCTTTACATCTACAGGAATCGAAGTGACCGGTGACAACACCGCGAACATCACCGGCGATCTGACGATGAACGGTGTGACCAAATCGGTTGTTCTGGACGCAAAGCTCAACAAGGCCGACACTCACCCGATGGCAAATCAGCCCTGGGCGGGTTTCAATGCCACAACAACGCTGGTCCGTAGCGAATTCGACCTGGGTCAGTTTGCACCGTTTGTCAGCGACGAAGTGCAGATCCAGATTTCGGTCGAGGCACAAAAAGCCGAGTAATCGCGGAATCACGAACAGAAAAACGCCGGTGATCAAATCACCGGCGTTTTTTTTTGCCTTACTGACCGCGTGCCGCAGTGAGTTCTACGGATACTGCGACGGTAAAGCCCAGCGAGTCTTCGGTAGGCTGCGATGTGCCTACATCAAACGCCAGCCGGTTAAGCTCGGTCGTGCCCGCCATTGTGGCTGTGTCGCCCTGAAGATCCAGCGAGAAGGGCAAAACGACGTCGATCGACTTGTCGCGAATTGTAAGCGGGCCGCGCGCCTCGTACCCATTTTCTGTTTTATAAAGGTCGGCCTTGAACTGGGCAGTTGAGAACCGGGCGGTATCGAAGAAATCCGGCCCCATGGCCTGATCAGTTACGGTTCCAAGACTAAGCGAGCCAATGGCTATCGTGACATCGACAGATCCCGCCAATCCCGGGCCTGTGGGCTCGTCAAAGGCAATTGCTGCCGTCCAGTCGGAAAACGTACCCGTAACGGGGCTGTTCAGTTGCGAAATGGTAATCGACAGCGTGCCGTTCTGAACCTGCCATTCAGATTGAACCTCGGCCAGTTGGACATCCGGGGTTTTTTCAACGTTTTGGGCAAGCTTTCCAGTTGCCCAGCCACCGGTGACGACGACGCCCCAGACCGCCAGTGCGGCGACGGCTGGAATCAGTGAATGGGTTTGATGTGGTGGTTCCGGCACATCAGACAGGCCCGGCAACATCCGGCGCAATGTGCTGTCCTTGTCTATGACGTGATGTTTCAGCGCACCTGCGACATGCAGGACAAGGGAAACAACCAGAACCCACATGAATAGCCAGTGCAGAACCCCTGTAACCTCGGCCACGGCGGTGGATTTCGGTACAAAAGGCAGGTTTTGGCCGAAGGGCCAAAGGATTGGGGCAAAGCCTTCGGTCGCGGCGTGGTGAATCCAACCAGTCAGCGGTACAAGGACAAGCGAACCGTAAAGCAGCCAGTGGACGGTTTCAGCGGCGAAGGCTTCGGGCTTGTTGTCAGCATTCAGAAGGCCGGGCTTGGTTTGGGTGAACGCCCAGAGAATGCGGGCCAATGCCACGAAGAACACGGTGACCCCGACGGTCTTGTGCAACGAGAACACGCGCGCGGCGCGGGCAATTTCCACCTCGGTAGGGGCAGTCGCCGAGTGTAATACCGCATGCGCCAGATTGTCTGCGACCCAGCCGAGGGGCAAAGCTGTGAAGATCAGCAACGCGGTCAGCCAATGAAACGTCTTTGCGATGCTGCCGTAGCTTGAAAAGGAATTGGTCGATTGCATATGTCGGGCGCTCCGGGATTCTAGGGTGTGCCCAAGGTAAAGCCGGATGAAACAGACACAAGTGAGCGCGGGTGCACACAAATGGTGCCAGAATGCAGAAAGCAGGCAATGCTTGTGCCAGACGGTCAGTCAGTTTACACCCCGCCGCAACCTGACACCATCCATGAGGTTGCAATGACACTCGCGTTCGTTTTCCCGGGGCAAGGCGCCCAGACCATAGGTATGGGCAAAGCTCTGGCTGAGGCCTACCCGGCAGCTCAGGCCATCTTCGATGAGGTGGACGACGCGTTGGGCGAGAAGTTGAGCAGCCTGATCTGGGACGGCGATATTGCTGACCTGACACTGACCCAGAATGCACAACCCGCGTTGATGGCAACGTCGATGGCAGCCATGCGCGCTTTGGAAGCCGAAGGCGTATCTGTCAGCAAGGCGGCTTTTGTGGCGGGGCATTCACTGGGTGAATACTCGGCTCTGGCCGCGGCGGGCGCCTTGTCTGTTGCAGATACTGCGCGTCTGTTGCGCACCCGTGGTCAGGCCATGCAAAGCGCCGTACCCGTGGGCAAGGGGGCCATGGCCGCCATTCTGGGGCTGGATCTGGAGGCCGTGGGCGCCGTGGCGGAAGAAGCCGCACAGGGCGAGGTCTGTCAGGCCGCAAATGACAACGATCCCACACAGGTCGTCGTGTCGGGTTCAAAAGCCGCTGTCGAGCGCGCAGCCGAGATCGCCAAGGAAAAAGGTGCAAAACGTGCCGTTATGTTGCCGGTAAGTGCTCCATTTCACTGTGCGCTGATGAAACCTGCTGCAGATGTAATGGCAGAAGCGCTTGCTGCCGTCGAAATTAAGGCCCCTGTCGTACCTTTGGTGGCCAATGTGCGCGCTGAGGCTGTCAGCGACCCGGATCTGATCCGTCAATTGCTGGTCGAGCAGGTGACGGGTTCGGTTCGCTGGCGGGAAAGCGTGCAATATATGGCGGCTCAAGGCGTGACTGAAACATGGGAAATCGGCGCTGGCAAAGCGCTGTCCGGTATGATCCGCAAGATCGATCGCGAAATCGCGGGCAAGGCTGTGGGTACACCGGAAGACGTCCAGAAGGCCATTCAGGCCGAATCGTAAGCTCAATTCGCGTTGTAACCGACGCAGCAAGAGGGAAACCGAATGTTTGATTTAACAGGTAAGAATGCGCTGATCACCGGTGCTTCGGGCGGTATCGGAGGCCACATCGCACGGGCGTTGCATGGCGCAGGTGCAACGGTTGGGTTGTCCGGTACACGCGTTGAACCGCTTCAGGCTCTGGCCGACGAACTGGGTGAACGCGCGCATGTTCTGCCCTGCAATCTGAGTGACCCGGAAGCCGTTGAAGCGTTGCCAAAGCAAGCGGTCGAGGCGATGGGATCGGTGGACATTCTTGTAAACAACGCCGGAATCACGCGCGACAACCTGTTCATGCGCATGTCTGATGAAGAATGGCAAAGCGTCATTGACGTGAACATGACCTCGACCATGAAACTGTGCAAAGGGGTGATCCGGGGCATGATGAAGGCGCGCTGGGGTCGTATCGTCAATGTCTCGTCCGTTGTGGCCGCAATCGGTAATCCGGGGCAGGCGAACTATGCCGCATCGAAGGCCGGTATGATCGGGTTTTCCAAGGCTTTGGCCCACGAAGTCGCGACCCGCGGAATTACTGTGAATGCCGTGGCACCTGGATTTATCACGACGGCAATGACCGAGAAACTGACTGAGGAACAGAAAAAGGGTCTGTTGCTCAAGGTTCCGGCCGGGCGCATGGGCGATCCGGAGGAAATTGCAGCTGCCGTTCTGTATCTTTCCAGCCCCGAAGCGGGCTATGTTACCGGAAGCACCTTGCATGTGAACGGCGGTATGGCCATGTTGTGAGCGCGACAGGGGCAAGTGCGAAAGCGTTTGCCTCTTGCGTCGACTATGCTATAGGCGGCGCATCTATGCGGGGCCGGTCGTTCAGGTCGGCCTTCTATTTCCCGGTTCGCCGGGACCGAAACCGCCCAAAACGGGCAAACCAAAGCCAACCCGTGCGGGCAAGGGCAGAATCGGGCGGACCGCCCTGTAAAGGAATGAGGAATAGACATGAGCGACGTCGCAGATCGCGTTAAGAAGATCGTTGTTGAGCACCTGGGTGTTGAAGAAGATAAAGTCGTGGAAAACGCGTCCTTCATCGACGATCTGGGCGCAGACAGCCTGGACACTGTTGAGCTGGTCATGGCCTTCGAAGAAGAGTTCGGCATCGAGATCCCCGATGACGCAGCCGAGACCATCCAGACCTTTGGCGACGCCGTCAAGTTCATCAGCGAAGCGTCCTAAGCGTTTCTTTCTGATTAAAATCGGCGCTTCCGGGCAACGGGGGCGCCGTTTTTTTATGCCCGGCCGAATTTCGGGCTTGCGTGGCTATTGTGGCCTGCGCACTGTTTCCACTGAGGCAAAACTCAAAGTGGACAGGGCATGATAAGATCCACTCCGATGATAAATACCGCGCGTTTGACGCTGTGCGCTATGCGCCCAGAGGACTTTGACCGGTTCGCGGAAATCTGGCGTAACCCTTGCGTCGTGCGGCATATCGGCGGTTCTCCCCGATCGCGTGGCGAAGCGTGGGATTCTTTCCTGCGTAATGCGGGGCATTGGCAGATGGCCGGTTTTGGTCAGTGGGGCGTAATGCAGCAATCGAATCGTACGCTGATCGGGCAAGCCGGATTCTTCTATAGCAACCGACGCATGGGCGAGGATTTCGACGGCTTCCCCGAGGCAGGGTGGGTACTGGTCCCCGAAGCACAAGGGCAGGGATTGGGATACGAGGCCGCCAAGGCTGCGCATGACTGGTTTGACCGGGTGATTCCCGGACCGTTGGTCGCGATGATAAACGCATCGAACGCGTCTTCGCAGAAACTCGCCAAAAAGCTTGGCTATGTTCTGATGCGGGAAGGGGTGTATAATGAAACCCCGGTGCATTTGTTAAGGCGCAACGGACCGCCAGCCCGCGCGTAAATTCGCCACTTAATCAGTATGCCGCAAAATGGCCAAACTGTGCCGATCCCGGAGATTTCGGGCGGGCATTCCAGTTGTATGGTGCCGGGGATTTCAAAACGATTGAGCGGAGGACCGAGCTCATGAGGATTTACCCCACGATGGAACTGCAGAACGGCCGGTGTGTCTCACTGGACAAAGGTCGTCTGGATGATGCGATGATCTGGCACGTGAATCCGGTAGAAACCGCACGGAGCTGGGCAGAGGCGGGTGCCGAATGGATGCACCTGACGGATTTCGACGCGATCGAGGGCAAGGATACCAACGCGCAGCTGGTCGAAGATATCATTCGCAAGGCCGAGATTCCGGTGCAGTTGGCGGGTGGCATGCGCACGCGCGAACAGATTGAGCGATGGATCGACAAGGGCGCGGGCCGCGTTGTGGTTGGCACGCTGGCCGCGCGGGAACCGAACCTGGTCAAGGAACTGGCCAAGCTTTACCCGGATCAGATCGTGCTGTCGGTTGATGTGTGGCAAGGCCTTGTCATGACTGACGGCTGGCGCAGCCAAAGTGCATTCACGCCCGAAGCCTTTATTGATGCGTTCGGCGATGCGCCCTTTGCCGCTATCGTGGTAACCGACATCGACAGTGACATGGAAGATGTCGAGGCACAGCTTGGTCTGATTTCGCGGCTGGCAAACCATTCGCGTACCCCGGTGATTGCCAGCGGTGTCGTGCGCACAGCAGACGATATCTCGCGGCTGGCATACATCCCCAATATCTCGGGCGCGATTGTCGGGCGTGCGTTGTTCCGCAAGACACTGGACTTGGCCACAGCGCTTGAAACTGCCAAATCGGCCCACGAGCCGGTCGCGCAGTTTCAGTAAGCAACTCCGCCCTTTCGGCTGGACGCGCGAAGGGGCGGTTTTTGACAAGCGCCGAATTTCCGGTTTCCTTGGGAAATCGGCGGCAGGACGCCAGGGCGGAAAGAACCGTTGCTCTTGCCCCCGCACCCCGGGCCGGGGTATGAGCGGTTCTCATAAGAGGAAGCAGGCAAGAGGCACTTCATGCGCAGAGTCGTTGTAACCGGTCTTGGATTGGTCACTCCTTTGGCCAGCGGGGTCGAGGAAACCTGGTCGCGGCTGCTGGACGGAGAGTCCGGCGCAGGTCCAATCACGCATTTCGATGCAGAGGCAAGCGGGGTCGCAACGACCTACGCCTGCGAGGTGCCGCGCGGCGACGGAACCAACGGGACCTTCAATCCCGATGACTGGATGCCGCTGAAAGAGCAGCGCAAGATCGAGGACTTTATCCTGTATTCCATCGCGGCCGCTGAAATGGCCTGTAAGGATGCAGGCTGGCTGCCGGAAGACGAAGAATCGCGCCTGCGTACTGGTGTTCTGATCGGCTCGGGCATTGGTGGTCTGGGATCGATTGCCAATACCGCGAACCTGATCCGCGACAAGGGTCCGCGTCGGGTATCTCCGTTCTTTATTCCGGGCGCACTGATCAACCTGGCCTCGGGGCAGGTATCAATCCGTCACGGGTTCAAAGGGCCGAACCACTCGGTCGTGACCGCATGTTCAACCGGGGCGCACGCAATCGGCGACGCCAGCCGCATCATCCGGGCAGGTGACGCGGATGTCATGGTGGCAGGTGGCGGCGAGGGCTGTATCTGCGAGATCGGTATCGCCGGCTTCAACGCATGCAAGGCGCTGTCGACCAAATTCGCAGATAATCCCAAGGCTGCCAGCCGACCCTATGACGTGGACCGTGACGGTTTCGTGATGGGCGAGGGCGCTGGCATCGTGGTTCTGGAAGATTACGAGCACGCCAAGGCGCGCGGTGCCAAGATCTACGCCGAAGTTCTGGGCTATGGTATGTCGGGCGACGCCTATCACATCACCGCCCCGTCCGAGGATGGCGACGGGGCCGAACGCTCCATGAGAGCGGCGTTGCGCAGCGCCGGGCTGGAGCCGAAAGACCTGGATTACATCAACGCGCATGGCACCTCGACCATGGCGGACACGATCGAACTGGGCGCGGTTGAGCGTCTGTTGGGCGAGCATGCCGAGAATGCGACGATGAGTTCGACCAAGTCGGCAACCGGTCACTTGCTGGGTGCTGCAGGCGCGATTGAGGCAATATTCTCAATCCTGGCAATCCGCGATCAGGTCGCACCGCCAACAATCAACCTGGACAACCCGGCTGTTGAAACTCCGATTGATCTTGCCCCCAATGCCAAGCGCGAGCGTGAAATCAATGTGGCGCTGTCGAACTCGTTCGGGTTTGGTGGAACCAATGCCAGCGTGATCTTCGGAAAGGTCAATTAAATGTGGCGGGCCATCGCTTCGAATGCGCTGACCATCCTGGTGGTCGGCCTGTTTCTGGTGGGCGGTCTGATCTTGTGGGGACAGTCGCAGTACAAGGCCGAAGGCCCACTTGAAACTGCGATTTGCCTTCAGGTCAAAAGCGGCTCGAACATGACACGTGTCAGTCGCGATCTGGAAGATCAGGGTGCCATTCGCAGTTCAATTCTGTTTCGGATGGCCGCTGACTATACCGATCAGGCGCAGCGGTTGAAAGCGGGCAGCTTTCTGGTGCGCGAAGGTGCGTCTATGGCGCAGATCATCGAAGAGATCACCAGCAGCGGCGCCAGTACTTGTGGGTCGGAAATCGAATACCGTATCGGTGTGACACGCACCCAAACCCGCGTGCGTGAATTGAACCCGGCAACATTGGATTTTGTCGAGATTGCTTCATTTGATGCGGCAGAGGAAGAAACGCCTGATGCCTATACCGAGAAGCGCAACGAAGCTGACACGCGCTATCGCGTGTCGCTGGCCGAAGGTGTGACCTCGTGGCAGGTGGTTGAAGCTCTGAAATCATTCGAAGCGCTGTCAGGTGAAGTGACCGAGATCCCGGCTGAGGGCATGTTGGCCCCGGACAGTTACGATGTTGTGGCCGGACAGGATCGCAATGCGATTTTGCAGGCCATGCAGGACAAGCAACAACTGCGGATCAACGCGGTTTGGGAAAGCCGCCAAGGCGGGTTGCCACTGGACACTCCGGAAGAGATGCTGATCCTTGCGTCTATCATCGAAAAGGAAACCGGTGTTCCGGAGGAACGTGGCCAGGTCGCCAGTGTGTTCGTGAACCGCCTGAAACAGGGGATGCGCCTGCAAACAGATCCGACCGTCATCTATGGCGTGACAAAGGGGCAGGGCACATTGGGCCGCGGGTTGCGGCGCAGCGAACTGAACCGTCCGACACCGTGGAACACCTATCAGATTGACGGGCTGCCCCCGACGCCGATCGCAAATCCGGGTCTGGCGAGCCTTGAAGCTGCGGTCGCGCCGGATGACACCAACTATGTGTTCTTCGTCGCCGACGGCTCGGGCGGTCATGCGTTTGCAGAAACCCTGCAGGAGCATAATCGCAATGTTGCCAAATGGCGCGAAATTGAGGAACAGCAAAGCTCGGGGAATTAAGCCCGGCGGATTGCTGGATTTGCCAACGAAAACGCCGACGCCGGTATGAAAACTGGCGTCGGCGTTTTCTTTGGCAGCCTGTTCAGTCCTTAGGCGGCTGAACGTCTTTTGTTGGGACGGCGCCGTCTGCTGCTGGAAGGTTTCCCATCACCGTTAGCCGGTTTGGGCTTGAACCCGCGACGGCGGTTGTTTTGTCGACGTGCAGGTTGCTGAACCTCGACCCCTTCCGGCATGGTGCCGCTTGTGACAGGGATTTCAATTTTCATCAGCTTCTGGATTTGACGCAGCAGGTCGACTTCTTCCGGTGCACAGAAAGCGATCGCTTCCCCCTCGCGCCCGGCACGGGCGGTGCGCCCGATTCGGTGGACGTAATTGTCGGGCACGTCGGGCAGGTCGAAGTTGATGACATAGGCGACGCCGGGGATGTCGATGCCACGCGCGGCAACGTCGGTGGCCACCAGTATGTTCACCTCACCTGCGCGGAAGGCCTTGATCGCCCGGTCGCGCTGGCCCTGGCTTTTGTTCCCGTGAATGGACGCCGCGTTGAAGCCGTCGTCCACCAGCCCTTTCATCAGCCGTTCAGCGCCGTGCTTTGTGCGGGTGAAGACCAGCGTCAGAGCATCCGCGTCCTGCGACAGGATTTCGCGCAGTTTCGAGGGTTTTCCGGGTTTCGAAACAAAGTGAAGGGACTGGGTGATCTTGTCTGCGGCCTTGCCCGGAGGCGAAACCTGCACCCGCTGCGGATTGTTCAGATAGGCGCGGCTGAGCTCCTCCATCTGTTTCGGCATTGTGGCCGAGAACAGCATGGTCTGGCGGGGCGTGCCCAGTGCAGGTGCAATGCGACGCAGAGCGTGAATGAAGCCCAGGTCAAGCATCTGATCTGCTTCGTCCAATACCAGATGGCGCACCGAACCAAGGTCAACAGCGCCCCGTTCCATCAAGTCAATCAGGCGGCCCGGTGTGGCAACCAGAATATCGGTGCCGCGCGCGAGGAACATCACTTGTTTGTTGATCGACTGGCCACCAACAACTGTTGCGACCCGCAGCTTTGTTCCTTTGGTGAGGATGCGCAAACTGTCGGCGATCTGGTTCACCAACTCGCGTGTAGGGGCGAGGATCAGAGATTTGGCTGTTTTGGGATCGGGCTTGCCGGGCTGCGCCAGCAGGTGGTCGATCAGGGGCAGGCCAAAGGCCAGTGTCTTGCCGGTGCCGGTTTGGGCCAGCCCGAGGATGTCATGCCCGTTCAGGGCCAGCGGAATGGCCTGGTTCTGAATCGGGGTGGGTTGTGTGAAATTGGCGCGTTTCAACGCGTCGTTCAGTGTCGGCGCGAGGCCGAGCATGTCGAAGTCGAACAAAAAATTATCCTTTACAGCCCGCAGGTTAAGCCCCGCGAGCAGGTGATGACTGGCCACGTTCATGTGACCGGCAGGGTTGTGCGAGACCTCGGGATGCGCGGGCGAATCCAGCGCCATCCGGCCATCGCGTAAAGAACCCTGCGTGAAGGGGAACCGGGAGTTATGTGTTGGCGCTGTGGGGCCTGAAGCCCGACGATGCTCACGCGGTGGCGCCGTGATGAGGGGCACATGAGGGTTTCGGGGGGAAATGTCAAGGACTGGTTTTGCAGCGCGCCGGACCCTGCGGCGCCGAAATCGGGTGATGCGGGCGATTTTGAGCGCGATTTCGGAAAATGTCAGGTTCGTACACGCGTCCGCGCGGGGGTTGTACAATTTGTACACGCTGAAAGCGGCACAGGGGTAACCCTGTATTAACCCCTCTGGTCGGTGAGGCGGTCAGGGCTAGGGAGGAAAAAGGGCCCGGGCGGCGTTTAGGCCGAGGGTTACCACAGCCGGAAATTCACTGTCCGTTAACCTGCACCGTACGATCCCTGTTGCGCGACTGTTGCGTAAACCCTTGACTTTGCGCGCTTTATCCCGTATAGGTTGTGTCATGCTAGAAGAAGTGGGCGAACGGCATCGGGGTGACCCGGTGGCCGTTTTTTCGTTTCTCTCGTGCGGAGAACACTCACGCATGAGGTCACAGGCAAACATGACTTTGATTACCCCGGAAGAGCGGATTTCCCAGACGGCTGAACTGTTGCAGTCCCTGGAAAGGTCCATTCGCGATCTGCGGCAAGCGGCAGAAGACCTGCGCAAACAGATCGGTGCCGGGGAGGATGCAGATCTTGCTGGTTCAGCCAAGCAACTCGGTCAGCTGGAGGGGCTGATCCGAAGTTGCCAGAAAGTGGAGACAAGCTTTGTCGAACAACATTACAGACAAGCCGGAATTGCCCAAGGGGGCTATGCGCTCGACCTTGAGCGGGCCCGATTTGAGATCGGGTGCAGGCTGGCTCGCCTCCGCCAATGCTGCGGTGCGGGAGAGATTTCTGAGTGAGATCGGGGAGGGGGGGCTGTGTGCCCTCCCTTTCCTGTTTGAATTCTGGGCGCTGCCGCATCAATTGCCGCCCGAGGGCGACTGGCGGTCCTGGGTGATCATGGGCGGGCGCGGTGCGGGCAAGACGCGCGCCGGGGCTGAGTGGGTAAGGTCGATGGTCGAGGGGCCGAAACCGCTGGACAAGGGCGAGGCGTGCCGCGTGGCGCTAGTGGGTGAAACATTCGATCAGGTGCGCGACGTGATGATCTTTGGCGACAGCGGGATATTGCAATGCTCGCCCCCGGATCGTCGGCCCACGTGGAAGGCATCCGAACGCAAGCTGATCTGGCCCAACGGGGCCGAGGCGCAGGCGTTTTCAGCGCATGATCCCGAAGGGCTACGCGGGCCGCAGTTCGATGCGGCCTGGGTGGATGAGCTGGCCAAGTGGAAGAAAGCGGGCGAGACCTGGGACATGCTGCAATTTGCGCTGCGTTTGGGCGAGAGGCCCCGGGTCTGCGTGACCACGACACCGCGCAATGTGAAGGTTTTGAAGGATTTGCTGGCGTCGCCCTCCACCGTGCAGACCCATGCGCCAACCGAGGCGAACCGGGCCAATCTGGCGGCGTCGTTTCTGGAAGAAGTGCGCGCGCGCTATGCGGGTACACGGCTGGGGCGGCAGGAGCTGGACGGAGTGCTGCTGTCGGATGCGGAAGGCGCGCTGTGGACGGGTTCGATGCTTGAGGCGGCGCGGTGCGCAAAGGTGCCCGAATTGGATCGCATCGTGGTGGCGCTGGATCCGGCGGTGACGTCCGGGTCAGGCGCGGATGCCTGCGGGATCGTGGTGGTTGGCGCGCAAGTGCAAGGCCCGCCCGAGGCGTGGCGCGCCTATGTGCTGGCTGACCGGACGGTGCAGGGCGTTGGCCCGGCAGGCTGGGCGCAGGCGGCGATTGACGCGATGGATGAGTTCGGGGCCGAACGGCTGGTGGCCGAGGTCAATCAGGGCGGGCAACTGGTGGAAGAGGTCGTGCGACAAGTGGATCCTCTGGTCCCTTATCGTGCGGTGCGGGCCTCCCGCGGCAAGGTGGCGCGAGCCGAGCCGGTCGCGGCTTTGTACGAGCAGGGGCGGGTGGCCCATGTGGCCGGGCTGGACGCGCTGGAGGAGCAGATGTGCCAGATGACCGCGCGCGGGTTTGAAGGGCAGGGCTCGCCCGACCGGGTCGACGCGCTGGTCTGGGCGCTGCATGAGTTAGTTGTGGGGCCTGCGGGGGTGTTTAGAAGGCCGAGGGTGCGGGCGTTGTGAATTGAATAGCAAATACCGCTAGAAGTCTGAGTAAGGAATTCCAGAATGGATATTTGAGACAGGCAGATGCATCTTGAATTCAAAGGGTATTTGTCATTTGTTTCCAATAAATTCGCCCACACTCTTTAGCTTGACCTTGGTCGCAGTCGCAATGTGTGCTGCTATGGCAGTTCGATTTAGGTCATTTTGGCGACTGCTCTTCACTGCGTTGCTCGCCGCGCTGCCATTGCTGTTTATCAGACAAATGCCTTCAGGCACGCAGTATGATGGGCTTGGCTATGTAATCGTTGTTGTAGCGTCGTTGCTTGCTGCCGGGGCTGGTGCCGGTTGGGGTGCAATTTTGCGTTTGCTCGGAGTGCCAGCAGTGGTTTCAGCAATTGTTGTTTGTGGATTAGCAGCACTGGTCGCAGGAAGTATGTTGTGGGGGCAGTACGTGCCAAACTCCTGCGACGGTAAACCTCTGCTGGTAAACGTTGCAGGTCAAAAACTAAGTATACCCTCGGAAATGCGCCCTCTCGTATGGCCCGAAGAGAAGCAAAAATACTGGGCCAACCCAGAGAGAAAAAGAGAGCACTCCTACCTGTGTGGGATCAGCGAGAATGCTTCTCGAGTAATTTCTGTGAATGAGATCAAGATCAACCCTGTAGCCGTACACAAATCCTTGTCTGCTGTTTGTATGGCGTCTGATCCGCCGTCTTGGTGCAGCAATTACTCTAACCACTTCATGCCGTTGTTGGTGGAGTTCAGTGTTTCTTCCCCGGCAGACCCTGGGAAACCTGCATACTACTGGAATTGGGACTCACCTGATGTTTTTAGGCAAGGTGACGTGCGGGAGGGTTTTAGTTGTCTTTGGGATGCTGAAACAAAATTAGTGAGGGAATGTTCGATTTGGCAACCTTTCGGAACAGGTTTTCGATTGACGGTCGAAACTACAAATCGTCCTGGTGATTTCGAAAGTCTGTCCATTGACGAAGTGCGTGAAGGTATGATTGCAGCACGTAGTTCACTTCTTTCCTCAATTCAGAACTGACCCGTTGCCCCCCCCCCGTACGCCCCATTCCCAAGGCTTAAACGTCTTTCCGTCATAACTCCTTTCAACAAGCCGGGCAGAGCGGCGGCAGAAAGGAGCACAGATGGTATTCGATTTCTTGCGTCGTGGATCGGCCGGCAGCGCGCCCGAGGCGAAGGCGAGCGCGACGGGGCCTGTGGTGGCGTGGCAGACTGGCGGGCGCGTGGCGTGGAGCCCGCGGGACACGGTGTCTCTGACGCGGACGGGATTTTCGGGCAATCCGGTGGGGTTTCGGTCGGTCAAGCTGATTGCTGAATCGGCGGCGGCTCTGCCCTTGATATTGCAGGGTCAGGGGCAGCGTTTCGATGCGCATCCGATCCTGGCCCTGTTGCGACGCCCGAATGCGGCGCAGGGGCGGGCAGAGATGCTGGAGGCCCTGTTCGGGCAGCTGCTGCTGTCGGGCAATGCTTATGTCGAGGCGGTGCAGGCTGAGGACGGGCTGCCGGTTGAGCTGCACGTTCTGCGCTCGGACCGGATGAGCGTGGTGCCGGGGGCGGATGGGTGGCCCAAGGCCTATGATTACAGCGTCGGCGGCAAGACGCACCGGTTCGCGGCCGAGGCCATCTGTCATATCAAGACGTTCCACCCGCAGGATGATCATTATGGGTTCTCACCGATGCAAGCGGCGGCGACGGCGATTGATGTGCACAACAGCGCCTCGCGGTGGTCGAAATCGCTGCTGGACAATGCCGCGCGGCCCTCGGGGGCGCTGGTGTGGAAAGGCGGTGATGGGCACGGAATGATGGCCGAGGAGCAGTTCCGCCGCCTGTCCGACGAGATCGAGCAGAACTATCGCGGGGCGCGCAATGCTGGCCGTCCAATGGTTCTGGAGGGGGGGCTGGATTGGAAGCCGATGGGCTTTTCCCCCTCAGACATGGAGTTTCAGAAGACCAAGGAAGCCGCCGCCCGCGAGATCGCGCTGGCCTTTGGGGTCCCGCCGATGCTGCTGGGGATACAGGGCGACGCGACCTATTCGAACTATCAGGAGGCCAACCGGGCGTTTTACCGCCTGACCGTGCTGCCCCTGGTGACGCGGGTGGCGGCGGCGGTGTCGGAGTGGCTGACGGGCTTTACCGGTGAGGATCTGATCCTGAAACCCGATCTGGATCAGGTAACGGCCCTGTCCGCCGAGCGGGATGCGCAATGGGCGCGGGTCAACCGGGCGGAATTCCTGAGCGATGTAGAAAAACGCAGGTTGCTGGGGTTGCCGGAGCGTGCCGATGGCTGAGGGGTATCCGCCGTTCGAATGCGCGCCGGGGCTACGTCTGGCCGCGCATGAGCGGGTGGCCGAGATCCAGCACGCGCATCTGTGCAGGCGGCTGGATCAGATCGAAGAGATGATGGAGCGGCTGGAGAAACGGCTGTGGCTGACGGTCTATGGTGTGGCCGCAGTGATCCTGGCGCAGGCGTTTCAGTCATTCCTAGTGGTAACGCCATAAGTTCAGTGGGTTACATGGAGAAGTTCATGGATTTGGAGCATAAGTTCGCAGGGTTCGGTGACATCCTGTCAGTGACCGAGGATGCGGTGATCGAAGGCTATGCCAGCCTGTTCGGGCAAGTTGATCAGGGCAGTGACATGGTGCAGCGCGGGGCCTATAGCGCCTCGCTTGAGGGGCTCGCCAAGGCGGGTCAGCGGGTCAAGATGCTGTGGCAGCACGACCCGGCGCAACCCATAGGTGTCTGGGACGAAGTGCGCGAGGACGATAAGGGCCTGTGGGTCAAGGGTCGCCTGCTGGAAAGCACCCAGAAAGGCCGGGAAGCGGCCGAGCTGATCCGGGCGGGTGCGATGGATGGCCTGTCGATCGGCTACCGCACCAAACGGGCCGTGAAGAATGACAAGGGCCAGCGGGTCCTGACCGAACTGGAGCTGTGGGAGGTGTCGCTGGTGACATTCCCGATGCTGCCCAGTGCGCGGGTGGCGGCAAAGGGGAGCGACCCCGACGCCGAGAACACCTGGCGCAGTATTGCCGAGGTGTTCAACAACGCCCGGCAGGAGCTGGCGCGGACCTAGCGCGCCTCAAACCCACCCAAAAACAGGACATGCTGATGAGCAAGACCGAGACCCCGGCCTTGACCGGAGAGGGTGCGCCCCTGGTTCAGGAGGTGAAGCAGGCGATGGCTGGCTTCGTGAATGAATTCAAGGGCCTGAAGGCTGAAGTTAAAACCAAATTGCAACAGACAGAAGAGCGACTGACCATGCTGGATCGTAAATCAACTATCGCGGCGCGCCCGCATCTTGCGGCCTCGACCCTGGACGGAGCCCCGCACCAGAAGGCGTTCGACGCCTATGTACGCTCGGGCGAGGATGATGGGCTGCGCGGGCTGGAGATGGAGAGCAAATCGCTGTCCACAGCCGTCAACAGCGATGGCGGGTATCTGGTCGATCCGCAGACTGCCGAGACGATCAAGTCGGTTCTGAACGCAACTGCGTCGATCCGTTCGATTGCGTCGGTGGTGAATGTCGAGGCGAATTCGTTCGATGTGCTGATCGACCATACCGATGTCGGTGCCGGCTGGGCAGATGAGAATTCGGCCACTTCCGAAACCGGAACCCCGTCGATCGATCGCATCTCGATCCCGCTGCACGAGTTGAGCGCGCTGCCCAAAGCCTCGCAGCGCTTGCTGGATGACAGCGCGTTCGATGTCGAGGGCTGGCTGGCCGGTCGGATTGCCGACAAGTTCGCCCGTGCCGAGGCGGCGGCCTTTATCACGGGTGACGGTGTGGACAAACCCAAGGGTCTGATGATCCACCGTGCGGTTTCCGATGACACATGGTCCTGGGGTAGCCTGGGGTATGTTGCCACCGGCATCGATGGCGGCGTCGATGCGGATGCGATTGTCGATGTGGTTTATGCGCTGGGCGCGCAATACCGGGTCAATGGCACATTCGTCATGAACTCGAAAACGGCGGGTGTGATCCGCAAGCTGAAAGACAGCGATGGCCGTTTCCTGTGGTCGGACGGTCTGGCCGCCGGTGAGCCCGCGCGCCTGATGGGCTATCCGGTACTGATTGCCGAGGACATGCCGGACGCGGCCTCGGACAGCTTCTCGATCGCGTTTGGCGACTTCAAATCCGGTTACACCATCGCCGAGCGCCCCGATCTGCGCGTGCTGCGCGACCCGTTCAGCGCCAAGCCGCATGTCCTGTTTTATGCGACCAAGCGTGTGGGCGGCGATGTGAGCGACTTTGCAGCCATCAAGCTGGTGAAATTCGGCATCGCCTAAGCGGTGGCGAATCCGGGGGGCCATCGGCCCCTCGGGCGGCGGGCGCGGGCCGGGGTGAGATCCCCCGCGTTGTCTAGCTGCTCCCCTCCGTCCGAGCAACGTGGGGCGGCGCGTGCCCGTCATTTTCCTGACTGAGGCCCCCGGTGGGGTCCGAGATTGCGGAGTGAATGGATGATGTTGATCGAAGAAACCGCCATCGCGGATGCGGCGCTGCCGGTGGATCAGTTCAAGGCGCATCTGCGGCTGGGCAGGGGCTTTGCCGAGGATGATGTTCAGAACGAGGTGCTGAAGGGGTTCCTGCGGGCGGCCATGGCCGCGATTGAGGCGCGCACCGGCAAGGTTCTGATCGAGCGCGACTTTTCATGGAGCCTGAGCGGTTGGCGCGATCCGTTGGGCGAGGTTTTACCGGTTGCTCCGGTGACATCGGTGCTGGCCATGACGCTGACCGATGCTGCAGGTTCTGAAACCGTTGCGGATGCGGCGGTGTATCGGCTGGAACGCGATGGCCAGCGCCCGCGGGTGCGGCCGGTCGGGTCGGCCCTGCCTGCGATTGCAACGGGGGGTGCGGTGAAGATCTCCTTCACGGCCGGGATGGCCACGGATTGGGCCGGTTTGCCCGCCGATCTGGGCCAGGCGGTTCTGCTGCTGGCGGCGCATTATTACGAATACCGGGACGAGACCGCGCTGGGCGCGGGGTGTATGCCGTTTGGGGTTACCAGCCTGATCCAGCGCTATCGGATGGTGCGCTTTGGTGCGGGGGTGGTGCAATGAATACGCCGCGTCTGAACCGCAAGCTGGTCCTTGAGGCCCCGATGCGCAGCGCTGACGGGGCCGGAGGATATACCGAGGCATGGGCCGCGCTGGGAACGCTGTGGGCCGAGGTCACGGCGCGCAGTGGTGCGGAACGGCAGATCGCTGGCGTTTCCGTCTCGCGCGTGGGGTATCGCATCGTGGTGCGGGGCGCGCCCGAGGGATCGACCATGCGCCCGGCGCCGGATCAGCGGTTTCGCGAAGGCAATCGCCGTTTCGTCATCCGCGCCGTGGCTGAGCGCGACGCGCGCGGCCAGTACCTGACCTGTTTCGCGGATGAAGAGGTGGCGGCATGAGTTATGGCGTATCAGCCGCCCTGCAGGCGGCGGTGTTTCAGCACCTGACCGGGGATGCGGATGTCAGCGGCCAGTCCGGTGGCGCGATCTATGACGCGGTGCCCGCGGGAACGGTTCCGCAGACCTATGTGACATTGGGCCCGGAAGAGGTCCGCGACGCTTCGGACCGGTCGGGCGCGGGTGCGATCCACCGCTTTACGGTTTCGGTGGTGTCCGAAGCCGCCGGGTTTGGCGCGGCAAAGACGCTGGCCGGGGCGGTGTGTGACGCGCTGGACAATGCGCCGCTGGTTCTGAGCCGCGGGCATCTGGTCGGGCTGTGGTTCGAGCGCGCCTCGGCCCGGAGAACCGGGACAGGCGGCAGCATCCGCCAGATCGACCTGAGATTCCGCGCCCGCGTGGAAGACGACTAAGCAATCAACGGAGAGAGCACATGGCTGCCCAGAACGGAAAAGACCTTTTGGTCAAAGTGGATATGAACGGCACGGGCCTGTTCCAGACCATTGCGGGCCTGCGGGCAACGCGGATCAGTTTCAACGCCGAAAGCGTGGATGTCACCAGCCTGGAAAGCCAGGGGGGCTGGCGCGAGCTGTTGTCGGGGGCGGGGGTTAAATCGGCCTCGATCTCGGGCTCGGGCGTGTTCAAGGATGCAGGTACGGACGAACGTGCGCGGCAGCTGTTCTTTGACGGCGAGACCCCGGCGTTTCAGGTGATCATCCCCGATTTCGGCATTGTCGAGGGGGCGTTTCAGGTGACGGGCCTCGAATATGCAGGCTCGCACAACGGTGAGGCGACCTATGAGATGAGCATGGCAAGCGCCGGTGCGCTGAGCTTTACGGCGCTGTAATCGCATGGCCAATCCGTGGACGGGCGAGGTGGCACTGACCATCGATGGAGAGCGGCGGGTGCTCAAGCTGACGCTGGGCGCTTTGGCGGAACTGGAGCAGGAGCTGAACACCGGATCCCTGGTCGAGCTGGTGCAGCGGTTCGAGGGTGGCGCGTATTCCAGCAGTGACGTGCTGGCGCTGATCGTTGCCGGGTTGCGGGGCGGGGGCCGGGATACCAGCCGCGCCGACCTGCTTCATGCCGAAATCGAGGGCGGCCCGATGGCTGCGGCCAAAGCGGCGGCCGAACTGCTGGCCCGCGCCTTCATGGTGCCGGAAACGACATGAGCGGGTTTGACTGGCCCGCCCTGATGCGGGCCGGGTTTCTGGGGCTGCGGCTGACGCCGGATCAGTTCTGGCGTCTGACTCCGGCAGAACTGCGGCTGATGCTGGGGCAGGGCGCCGGGATGTCCGCGATGAACCGGGCAGGCCTTGACGCGCTGCTGGCCGCCTTCCCGGACAAGCAACAAGGAGAGCGTGATGACGGATCGTGACGGGTTTGACGACTTGCAGGAACGGGGCGCGGCGCTGGGCGATGCCCTGGGTGATGCTGCGACGATGGCCGCGGCGTTTGACAGCCAGATGAAGCGGATCAGCGCCGCATTCGAGGAAACCGGCAAGGATGTCGCCACGTTGGAGCGGGGCATGTCCAGCGGTTTGCGCAAGGCCTTTGATGGTGTGGTTCTGGACGGGATGAGCCTGTCGGGCGCGCTGGATGTGCTGAAGAACTCGTTGATCCAAACGGCTTATGCGGCCGCAATCAAGCCGGTGACGGATCATTTTGGCGGATTGCTGGCAAACTCGGTCGGCGGGTTGGTGCAGGGTCTTCTGCCCTTTGCCGATGGTGGCAGTTTCAGCCAGGGCCGGGTGATGCCCTTTGCCAATGGCGGCGTGGTCAGCAGCCCGACGATGTTTCCGATGCGGGGCGGCACCGGGCTGATGGGCGAGGCTGGCCCCGAGGCGATCATGCCGCTGGCGCGCGGCACGGACGGCAAGCTGGGCGTGCGCACGCAGGGCGGCGGGCATTCGGTGAATGTGGTGATGAACATCACGACCCCGGATGTGCAGGGGTTCCGCCGCTCGCAGGGGCAGATTGCAGCACAGATGAGCCGTGCGTTGGGGCGCGGCAATCGCAACAGGTAAATCAGGGAGCAGGTGATGACTTTCCACGAGGTGAGATTTCCCGCCAGCCTGAGCTTTGGCTCGGTCGGGGGGCCCGAGCGGCGCACGGATATTGTGACGCTGGCCAACGGGTTCGAAGAGCGAAACACGCCCTGGGCCCATTCCCGGCGCAGATATGACGCGGGGCTGGGGATGCGCTCGCTGGACGATATCGAGACGCTGATCTCGTTCTTCGAGGCGCGGCAGGGCCAGATGTACGGGTTTCGCTGGAAGGACTGGTCGGATTTCAAATCCGGCAAGGCCACATTGGATGTCGATGTCGGAGATCAGGTTATCGCACGCGGCGACGGTGTGCGAACCGAGTTTCAGCTGATCAAGACCTATAGCTCGGGCGGGGTCAGCTATGCCCGCCCTATCGTCAAGCCGGTGCTTGGGACGGTGCGTCTGGGGCTGGATCAGGATGAGATCCGGGAGGGCGTGGAATTCGAGGTTGATCTGGCAACAGGCCGGATCACCTTTGCCGACCCGCCACCGGAAGAGGTGGATATCACCGCCGGGTTCGAATTCGATGTGCCGGTGCGGTTTGACACCGACAAGATCCACACCAGCGTCGCCAGTTTTCAGGCCGGAGAGGCGCCGAACGTTCCCGTGGTCGAGGTGCGTGTCTGATGGCTGTGGATGAACAGGGCCTGCACGCGCATCTGCAAAGCGGAATGACCACCGTGTGCCGGTGTTGGGCGATCAGACGCCGGGATGGTCAGGAATACGGGTTCACCGATCACGATCTGGAGCTTGGCTTTGACGGATTGACGTTCAGGGCCAGCACCGGATTGACGGCGGCGGCCATCGAGCAGGCCACCGGCCTGTCCATTGACAACACCGAAGCCATGGGCGCGCTGTCGGATGCGGCCATTCGCGAAGAGGATATAGAGGCGGGGCGGTTCGACGGGGCCGAAGTGCGCGCGTGGCTGGTCAACTGGGCCGACCCGGATCAGCGTATCCTTCAGTTCCGGGGCTCGATCGGGGAATTGCGGCGCGCAGGCGGCGCATTCCACGCGGAGCTGCGTGGCCTGACCGATTTGCTGAACCGCCCATTGGGGCGCGTGTATCAGAAGCCTTGTACTGCCGTATTGGGGGACCGGACCTGTCGGTTCGGCATGGATACGCCCGGCTATTGGATTGAGGGCGCCGTCACCGGTTTCGATGGCGGAACCGTTCTGCTTGTGGCAGGCGGGGGAACCATCGATGACGGGTGGTTCGAGCGCGGCAGGGTCGACGTAGTGTCGGGAGCGGCGAAGGGGCTTTGGTCATCAATCAAGCATGACCGGCAGGTGGCGGAAGGGCGGCAGATCACGCTCTGGTCCGGTTTCGGGGAAAGCCTGGTGCCGCGTGACATGGTCAGGCTGCGGGCGGGGTGCGACAAACGCATGGAGACCTGCCGCCTGAAGTTCAACAACCTGCTGAACTTTCAGGGCTTTCCAGATCTTCCGGGCGAAGATTGGGTGATGGCCGTTCCCAAACAGAGCAAAGCCAACAGCGGAGGGAGCCTGAGGTGACGATACACAGGCAGGATATTGTCGCGGAAGCGCGCAGCTGGTTGGGGACGCCTTATGTGCATCAGGCCTCGACCAAGGGGGCGGGCACGGATTGTCTGGGCCTGCTGCGCGGCGTCTGGCGCGCCGTGATCGGGCAGGAGCCCGAGGCGGTTCCGGTCTACAGTCTGGACTGGTCCGAGCCGCAGGGCGAGGAACGCATGTGGGCGGCGGCGCGGCGGCATCTGGTCGAAAAGCCGCCCACCGATTTTGCGGTCGCAGATGTTCTGCTGTTCCGGATGCGCGATGGCAGCGTGGCCAAACATCTTGGCATCGTCAGCGTCGCAGGCCCGGAACCAAGGTTCATTCACGCCTATTCCGGCCATGGCGTCGTCGAGAACGCGCTGAGCGGCCCATGGCGCCGCAGGGTCGTTTCCTGTTTCGAATTCCCGTTGGAGGTGCTCTGATGGCTACTATTCTTCTTTCCGCAGCCGGGGCGGCGCTGGGCGGATCAATTGGCGGAACGGTCGCGGGCCTGTCCACCGCGATCATTGGCCGGGCCATTGGCGCGACGGTCGGGCGGGTCATCGACCAGAGGTTCTTCAGCCAGTCCGTCATGGGCAGTGGCAGCGAAGTCATCGAAACAGGCCGCATGGACCGGTTCAGGCTGACGGAAACCGGCGAGGGCGCGCCGGTGACTACGGTCTTTGGGCGTATGCGCGTGGGCGGTCAGGTCATCTGGGCCTCGGACTTTCTGGAGACCGAGACCCGTGAAACGCAGGGCGGCGGAGGCGGGGGCAAAGGCAAACCCAAGACCCCCGAAGTGACCACCGTCAGCTACAGCTATTCGATTTCGCTGGCCATTGCCGTTGGTGCAGGCGAGATTGCCGATGTCGGGCGCATCTGGGCAGACGGGGAAGAACAGGACCGATCCGGGCTGAACATGCGCATCTATCACGGCACGCAGGATCAGTTGCCCGATCCCCTGATCGAAGCAATCGAAGGGACGGGCACGGTGCCGGCCTATCGCGGTACAGCCTATGTCGTGATCGAGGATTTCCAGCTTGCGAGTTTTGGCAACCGGGTGCCGCAGTTCTCGTTCGAGGTGGTGCGCCCCGCGCAGCGCGACATGCCGGATTACCCAAGCGCCCTGCCGCAGATCGTGCGGGGCGTGGCGATGATTCCGGGTACGGGCGAGTATGCGCTGGCCCGTTCGCAGGTGAATTATACCCAATCCGGGACAAGCTGGGCGGCCAATGTGCATTCCGCGTCGGGTGTATCGGATCTTGTGAGCTCGACCCGTGCGCTGGAGACCGAGCTGCCAAATTGCGACGCGGCCTCGTTGGTGGTGTCGTGGTTCGGTGACGATCTGAGATGCGGCACATGCACGATCCGGCCCAAGGTCGAACAGAGTGGTACGGACAGCCGCAACATGCCATGGATCGTGTCGGATCAGGTCCGCAGCACGGCGGGCCAGGTCGCGCGGCAGGACGGCCGCCCGGTCTATGGTGGAACACCCGCAGACCCGGCGGTGGTCGAGGCGATCCGACACCTCAACCAGTCGGGAAAGCGGGTCATGTTCTATCCGTTCATCCTGATGGAGCAATTGCAGGGAAACGGGCTGCCTGATCCCTGGTCGGAGGCCACAAGTCAGCCCCACCTGCCTTGGCGGGGACGGATCACGCTGGATGTGGCGCCGGGGCGCGCAGGGTCTGCTGATCAGACCGCGGCGGCGGACGCGCAGGTGGCCGCGTTCTTTGGGACGGCAAGTGCTGCGGATTTTACGATCAACGAAGGATTTGACGCCCCGGTGGACACGGGCGGCGGCAGCGGCACCAGCGGCTCGGGCCCGGTGCTTGGCGGGCGGCCGGATGATCGCGGGCCTGGCGATTTGCAATGGGTAAACGGTGGCGGCACGTTTGGCGGCTTGCTTGGCAATGGTCCGGTTCCGGCCACGAAAATCGTCAAATACTCTGGCCCGCAGGAATGGGGCCTGCGCCGGTTCATTCTGCACTATGCCATGTTGTGCAAGGCGGCTGGTGGGGTGTCGTCCTTCTGTATCTCGTCCGAGATGCGTGGCCTGACCCAGATACGCGGAGCCTCGGGCTTTCCCGCCGTTGCGCAACTGCGTGCGCTGGCGGCAGAGGTGCGCCAGATTCTGGGGCCAGAGACCAAGATCGGCTATGCGGCGGATTGGAGCGAGTATTTCGGATATCAGCCGGATGGAAGCGGGGACAGGTATTTTCATCTCGACCCGCTATGGGCGGATGATAACATCGATTTCATTGGCATCGACAATTACATGCCGTTGTCCGACTGGCGTGATGGTGAAAATCACGTGGACGCCGAGGCAGGTGCGCCGTCAGTCTATGACCTTGGGTATCTGCGCGGCAATATCGAAGGGGGCGAGGGGTATGACTGGTATTATGCCTCGCCGGAAGAGGCCGAGGCACAGATCAGAACGCCCATCGAAGATCAGGAGCATGATGAGCCATGGGTCTGGCGCTACAAGGACCTGCGCGGCTGGTGGTCAAATCTGCATCACGAGCGGATCGGCGGTGTTCGTCAGCCCAATCCGACCGACTGGGTGCCCGGATCAAAGCCGATCTGGTTTACCGAGTTGGGATGTGCGGCAATCGACAAGGGCACGAACCAGCCAAACAAGTTTCTGGACCCGAAATCGTCTGAATCGCTGTTGCCTGCATATTCAAACGGACTGCGTGACGATTTCATTCAGGTTCAGTACCTGGCGGCGACCCTTGGATATTGGAGCGACCCGAACGTCAACCCGGTGTCGCAAGTCTATGGCGGACCAATGCTGGACCTGGCGAATGCCTATGTCTGGGCGTGGGATACCCGCCCGTTTCCGACCTTCCCAAATCTGCGAAGCCAGTGGGATGATGGGGCAAACTATGACCGGGGGCATTGGCTGAACGGCCGGTCCGGCTCGCGCACGCTGGCCTCGGTCGTGACTGAAATTTGCCACGCGGCAGGGGTGACAAATATCGATGTTACCGGGCTTTACGGCGTGGTTCGAGGATATGTCATCGAAGATGTGACAAATGCGCGGTCGGCTTTGCAGCCGCTGATGCTGCGCTATGGGTTCGACGCGATCGAACGGAACGGCATCTTGCGCTTTCAGATGCGCGATGGCTATGGCGCGATTGCCCTGAACCCTGATCATCTGGCGATCAGCGGCGATCTGGATGGCACGGTTGAGCACCGGCGAGAAGCCGAGGCCGAGATGACGGGTCGCGTGCGCCTGCGCTTTGTCCAGTCGGATGCGGATCACGATCTGGTTGCGGAAGAGGCGGTTCTGCCCGAGGACAGCACGCATTCGGTCTCGGTCAATGAGATGCCGTTATCCATGACACGCACCGAAGGCCGACAAACGGCTGAGCGCTGGTTGAGCGAGGCCCGTGTTTCCCGCGATACGGTGCGGTTTGCCTTGCCGCCATCGCTGCTGCATCTGGGCGCAGGTGATCTGGTGCGGTTGTCAGAGACCGAAAACAGCCCCCTTTACCGGATTGACCGTCTGGAATCTGCCGATCTGCAATTGGTCGAAGCGGTCCGGGTTGAACAGGGTGTATATAAGGGATCGCAACTGCACGACGACCCGGCGGTTGTCAGACCCTATGCCGCGCCCGTTCCCGTGTTGCCGGTGTTTCTGGACCTGCCGCTGATCACCGGGGCAGAGGTCCCGCATGCACCTTATCTTGCGGTGACCGCTGATCCCTGGCCGGGGGCCGCGACGGTTTATTCCTCCTCAACCGATGAGGGGTACAGCCTGAGTGATGTGATCCCCGGTCAGGCCATTGTGGGCGTGACCGAAACACCGCTGAGGCGCGCCAGTATCGGCGTCTGGGACGAAGGCGCGGCCGTGAAGGTGCGGCTGTTGGCCGGTCAGTTGGAATCGCGTCCGCGTGGCGCGGTTCTGAACGGTGTCAATCTGGCGGCCATCGGCGACGGAACACCCGGCAACTGGGAGGTTTTCCAGTTCTCGGATGCCACGCTTGACTCCCCCGGCGTTTACGCCCTGTCCGGGCGGTTGAGGGGCCAGTTGGGGTCGGATGCCCTGATGCCGGATGTCTGGCCGGACGGGTCCATATTCGTGTTGCTGAACGATCAGGTGCAGCAGATCAACCTGTTGCGTAACGAGCGGGGATTGGCCAAGCATTATCGCATCGGCCCGGCGACCCGTGGTTACGACGATCCGGCTTACCAGCACCTGATCGCCTCATTCGACGGCAATGGTTTGCGCCCGTATTCCCCGGTTCACCTTCAGGTGCGATCCGACGCAACCGGCGATCACCTGACCTGGGTGCGGCGCGCCCGGTTGGATGGGGATGACTGGTCAGGGCTGGAGGTTCCGCTGGGCGAGGAAAGCGAATCCTATCTTGTGCGTGTTTTTGCGGGGGGAACCGTTGTCCGTGAAGAGATGACATCCCTGCCGGGGTGGTCCTATTCGGCGGCGATGAAGGCGACAGATGGTCTGACCGGGTCATATGAGGTCGGGATTGCGCAGGTGTCGGCCATTTACGGCCCCGGTGCGATGGCGCGTCTGGTTGTCGGGTAAGCGGTCTGATGCGACCGCTATTGCACGGTGATGTAAGTGCCGCGGCGCGCGCCTTGTTGGCGGCGCCGCCGCCTGACCGGACCCGCTTATGCGTCCGGATGATCCATGAGGCGGAACTGGCCGACATACACCGGGCGCGCACGGGTCGGCTGCATCCGGTTTACGGCAATGGCTCGCTGATGGCGGTTGCGCGCAACAGGGTGCTGGCCGATGAGCCGGGGTTTGACGATTTGCAATATTGTCAGTGTTTTTCGCTGGTTCTGCACCATCTTGCCGAGTTTCTGATCACCCGGTCGCGCAGCTGACGCATTTGCTGGCAGCCAGATCCAGAGACAATCGCCCATCGGGAATACGGTCGCCGCAATCCTCGCAATACCCGTATTCCCCCTCGTCCAGCCGCATAAGCGCGGCCTGAAGGCGGCGGGTTTCGACATTGCGATTCACCTGTTGCGCCTTTGCCATCGCCTGGTTTTGCAACGCATCCATGCGGCTGAGGCGACCAACCGCCTGCTGATCCAGTTCAACAACGGCCAGAGCCTGCTGGCCTGATGCGGACAATTGATCCAGTTCGGCCAGACGCTCGCGAATTCGTGTTTCAAAATATGTGCGCTCGGACTCATTCATTTTCGTTGTATCGCGGATCACGGGTTTGCGTTTGGCCTTTTTGCCACTAAATGGCATTCTAGGCGCAGCAAAGGATCAAAAGCTATGTTTGAAAAACGCAGCCCTGTGACACCGGTCGATCCGGTCTGGGACCGTATCACATCCGAGGCCCAAGCAGCCGTCGAGACAGAACCGCTTATGGGCGGGCTTGTGCACGCCTGTATCCTGCATCACCGCAGCCTTGAGCGTGCGCTGTCCTATCGGATCGCGGCCAAGCTGTGTTCGAACGAAATGTCGATGATGGTGCTGCGCGAGATCGTGGACGAGGCCTATGCAAACGATCCCGGTTTGCTGGAAGCCGCCCGCGCCGACCTGATGGCGGTTTACGAGCGTGATCCGGCCTGCCATCGGTTGTTGCAGCCGATCCTGTATTTCAAGGGCTATCAGGCCATGCAGGCCTATCGCGTCGCGCATTGGCTGTGGCGCAAGGGGCGCTTTGATCTGGCCTATTTCTTCCAGATGCGATCGTCGGAGATTTTCGGCATCGATATTCACCCGGCCGCAAGGATCGGCAAGGGGATCATGATCGACCACGCCCATTCCATCGTCATCGGTGAAACCGCCGTGGTCGGAGACAACGTGTCGATGTTGCATTCGGTGACGCTGGGCGGAACCGGCAAGGAAGAGGAAGACCGCCATCCCAAGATCGGAGACGGTGTTCTGATCGGGGCCGGGGCAAAGGTTCTGGGTAACATCAAGGTCGGCCATTGCAGCCGTATCGCTGCCGGTTCGGTGGTGTTGCAGGACGTTCCGCCGTGCAAGACCGTTGCCGGTATCCCGGCCAAGATCGTGGGCGAGGCCGGATGCGATCAGCCGTCAATCTCGATGGACCACATGCTGGGCAAAGATCAGTAGGTCGATTTGAACTAACAAAAAGGGCCGCCTCGAATATCGAGGCGGCCTTTTTTTTCGCGAGGTCGGTATGGCTTACGCCAGCATGACCATCGGGTTTTCCAGATTGTCGACAATGGCCTTGAGCAGCTCGGCCCCCAGCGCGCCGTCGATGACCCGGTGATCAACGGACATGGTGACAGACATCACCGTTGCCACGGTCAGCTCGCCATCATCCCCGACAACCGGTTTCTTGACGCCGGTGCCGACGGCCAGAATACCGGCATGGGGCGGGTTCACGATGGCGTCGAAATTGTCGATGCCGAACATGCCCAGGTTCGAGATGGCAAAGGTGCCGCCCTGATATTCATGCGGAGCCAGCTTGCGCTCGCGTGCGCGGGCGGCAAGGTCTTTCATCTCGGTGGAAAGGGCTGACAAGGATTTCATGTCAGCGTCTTGCAGGACCGGCGTGAACAACCCGCCTTCGATTGCGACGGCAACAGCCACATCTGACGGTTTCAGTTGCAGCACCCGGTCACCTGCCCAGACGGCGTTGCAGGCCGGAACCTGTTGCAGCGCGTTGGCGACGGCCTTGATGATGAAGTCATTGACGCTGAGCTTGACGCCGCGACCTTCCAACTGCTTGTTCAACTGACCACGGAATTTCAGCAGCGCATCAAGCTTGATATCGCGGCGCAGGTAGAAATGCGGAATGGTCTGTTTGGCCTCGCCCAGGCGTGCAGCAATGGTTTTACGCATACCGTCGAGCTTGATTTCCTCGTACGGGCGGCCTTGGTACATCCGCGCGACCATATCCGCCGATGGACCAGACGGAGCTGTTGGGGCAGCTGCGGGCGCGGCGGCGGCGGGAGCAGTGGCAGGAGCCGCTGCCGGCGCGGTGGCAGTTGCGCCTTCGACATCGACCTTGACGATGCGACCATGCGGGCCGGAACCGGAAATCTGTGTCAGGTCGAGACCTTTTTGCGCAGCAATCCGGCGGGCCAGAGGCGAGGCAAAAATCCGACCGCCATCTGCCTTGGCCGGAGCGGCCGGGGCAGGGGCGCGCGCCTCGGGTGCCACTGGCGCGGCAGCCTCGTTGCCCGCGACGGCTGCGGGGGCAGCCGCCGGAGCCGTGCCGATGTCATCGGCGCTTTCGCCGTCTTCCAGCAGAACCGCGATGGCGGTGTTGACCTTGACCCCTTCGGTGCCCTCGGGGATCAGGATCTTGCCGATGGTGCCTTCGTCAACGGCCTCGAACTCCATCGTGGCCTTGTCGGTTTCGATCTCGGCCAGCAGGTCACCGGAGGAGACGGTGTCGCCTTCCTTGACCAGCCATTTGGCGAGCGTGCCTTCCTCCATCGTCGGGGACAGGGCGGGCATCAGAATTTCTGTAGGCATCTGTCTGTCGCTCCTTACCGGTAGGTCACTTGTTTGACGGCGGCGATCACCTCATCGGTGGTGGTCAGGGCCAGCTTTTCGAGATTGGCGGCATAGGGCATCGGAACGTCCTTGCCGGTGCAGTTGATGACCGGTGCGTCGAGGTAATCAAACGCCTCCTGCATCACGACCGAACTGATGTAGCTGCCGACGGACCCCTGCGGCCAGCCTTCTTCCACTGTCACCAGACGGTTGGTCTTCATCACCGAGTTGATGATGGCGCCAGTGTCCATCGGGCGGATGGTGCGCAGGTCGATCACTTCGGCGCTGATGCCGTCTTCGGCCAGCTTGTCGGCAGCTTCCAGCGCGTATTGCATGCCGATGCCAAAGCTGACGATGGTCACGTCCGAGCCCTCGCGCCAGATGCGGGCCTTGCCCAGCGGAATGGTCAGGTCATCCACCTGCGGCACTTCGAAAGAGCGGCCGTAGAGGATTTCGTTTTCCAGGAACACAACCGGGTTGGGATCGCGGATGGCCGATTTCAGCAGACCTTTGGCATCAGCGGCTGAATAGGGCATGACGACCTTCAGACCGGGGATCTGCATGTACCACGCGGCATAGTCCTGGCTGTGCTGTGCGGCCACGCGGGCCGCGGCCCCGTTGGGCCCCCGGAACACGATGGGGCAACCCATCTGACCACCGGACATATAGAGCGTTTTGGCCGCAGAGTTGATGATCTGGTCAATCGCCTGCATGGCGAAGTTGAAGGTCATGAATTCGACAATCGGTTTCAGACCGCCAAAGGCCGAACCCACCGCGATACCGGCAAACCCGTGTTCGGTGATCGGGGTGTCGATCACGCGTTTGGAGCCAAATTCATCCAGCAGACCCTGCGATATCTTATAGGCCCCCTGATATTCAGCGACTTCCTCGCCCATCAGATAGACGTTTTCATCACCGCGCATTTCCTCGGCCATTGCATCGCGCAATGCTTCGCGCACGGTTTCGGACTTCATCTCGGCATCCGCGGGCCAGTCGGGTGACAGGTCCACCGCTGGAGCAGCGGGGGCCGCTGCGGCAGGAGCCGGGGCCGGGGCTGCTGTGGGGGCGGCCTCGGGCGCCGCTGCGGCTGCAGGGGCTGCTGCGGGCAGGGCAGAGGCGTCTTCGCCTTCTTCGACCAGCACTGCGATAGGGGTGTTCACCTTGACCCCTTCGGTGCCTTCCGCGATCAGGATCTTGCCAACGATGCCTTCATCGACGGCTTCGAACTCCATCGTTGCCTTGTCGGTTTCAATCTCGGCCATGATGTCGCCCGAAGATACGGTATCGCCTTCCTTGACCAGCCATTTGGCCAGCGTGCCCTCTTCCATCGTGGGGGAAAGGGCGGGCATGAGAATTTCGGTTGCCATGTCTTATTCGTCCTCTCAGGCGTAAATGTCAGTCCAGAGCTCTTCGACCGAAGGCTCGGGGCTTTCTTTCGAGAATTCGGCGGCCTGATTGACGATCTCCTTGATTTCCTTGTCGATCGCTTTCAGGTCATCCTCGGTCGCGTGCTTGCCGGTCAGCAGCAACTCGCGCACATGTTCGATCGGGTCGCTTTGTTCGCGGACCTTCTGAACCTCTTCGCGGGTCCGGTACTTGGCCGGGTCGGACATCGAGTGGCCGCGATAGCGGTAGGTCTTGATTTCCAGGATATAGGGGCCTTTGCCCGCGCGGCAGTGCGCGACAGCCTTTTCGCCTGCTTCCTTGACCGCCAGCACATCCATGCCATTGACGATCTCGCCCGGAATGCCGAAGGCTTCGCCGCGATGGAAGATGTCCTTGGTCGAGGTCGAACGGGACTGAGCGGTGCCCATGGCGTATTGGTTGTTCTCGATCACGAAAATCACCGGCAAACCCCAGATGGCCGCCATGTTGAAGGTCTCATACACCTGACCCTGGTTCGCGGCACCGTCCCCGAAATAGGTGAAGGTCACGCGGCCGTTTTCCTTGTACTTGTCGGCAAAAGCCAGCCCCGCGCCCAGCGGAACCTGCGCGCCGACGATACCGTGCCCGCCGTAGAAGTGCTTTTCTTTCGAAAACATGTGCATCGAGCCGCCCTTGCCTTTGGACAGGCCACCGATGCGCCCGGTCAGTTCGGCCATCACGCCGCCCGGATCCATGCCACAGGCCAGCATGTGACCGTGGTCGCGATACGAGGTGATGCGCTTGTCGCCTTCCTCTGCTGCGGCCTCAAGCCCGACAACAACGGCCTCTTGTCCGATATAAAGGTGGCAGAACCCGCCGATCAGGCCCATACCATAAAGCTGACCGGCCTTTTCCTCGAATCGGCGGATCAGCAGCATCTCGCGGTAGTATGTCTGGAGTTCTTCCGCAGAAACATTTGGTTTCTTTGTGGTTTTTCGCGCAGCCATCGTGGCGATCTCCCCCTTTCGGACAGATAGTTTAGCGTTAAACTATCTCATAAAGCATTTGGGGCTTTCTGGCGAGGGTAAATGTGACGCAGCGTTCGCCACGGCGCATCCCGGCCGAAACGCCGGGCCTGAGTTGCCTTTTCTGAATAGGGTACTTGATCAGCGGATCACGATTTCGTCCGACCGGATCATGCCCAGAACCGAGCGCGCCTGCTGGTCCAGCAGGTCCAGATCCAGATAGGTGTCGGACAGACGCCGTGTCAGGTTTTCCATCTCGGCGATTTCGACATTCAGTTTTTCCAGACTGCGTGACAGAGCGTCCCGTTCCGCCGCAATTTCGACCCGCCGGAACAGGCCGTAATCCCCTTGAACAGCGGCAAAGGTGAAATACACACCCAGCATGAAAGCCACCGAGAAGAAGAGAACTGCACCCAAACCGGGCCGATGGGAACGGGACACTCTGTTTACCGCCGTATGAAAACTTGCCTCAATAACGGGCTCTTTCCGAGCCTCTGATCGCACTATGTCACAGGCGATTCGGGTTGTGAATCCCCTGATTCGGTTTTTTCATCAGTATTTCGTGTGCGTCCCGGTTAAAGCTCAGCGCCAGGACTGAAGCTGCTGATTTCTTGCGACCGTCTGCTCTTTCATACAGGTCCAGTAGAACATGGGCGCAGCGCTGCCGCCGCCGGATAGTTCCTTGTCGCAGGTGGCGTCCCGCGCCTTTAGCCACGCACGTTGTTCCGCCAGAAGGGCATCGCCGTTGCCACGTGCATCAGCGACCGGCTTGATCTGTTTCCACAACCGGTTGAGGTCGCGGTCAACGGCTTCCCATTGTTCCTTGGCACAGAAATTTGCATCAAGCTGTGTCTGGCCACCGCAACTGGATTGTGCTGTTGCAGGCCACGGCATTGCGAGAAGGATGAGCAGGTATAATGACCTCATGGTATAATCCCCCATTCAAATAGGGGATAATACCATGAACCCTGACAAGCGGCCAAATGCGGTCAGCGTCACTTATTGTTCCAGCGCAGCGACACCGGGCAGGGTTTTGCCTTCCATCCATTCAAGGAACGCACCGCCTGCGGTCGAGATATAGGTGAAATCCTTGGCCGCCCCCGACGCGTTCAGCGCCGCAACCGTGTCACCGCCACCTGCGACCGAAATCAGCTGACCCGACCGGCTGAGGGCCGCGGCTTTCAGGGCCGCGGCATTGGTGGCCGCGTCGAACGGCTCCAGTTCGAACGCGCCCAGCGGGCCGTTCCAGATCAGGGTCTGGCTTTTGTCGAAAATCGCGGTAATCGCGGCGACGCTTTCAGGGCCCGCGTCCAGGATCATGCCATCCTCGGGGCATTGATCGGTGGGCAGAACCTTGTGGGGTGCGTTGGCCTCGAATTTCTCGGCCACTACAACGTCACGCGGCAGGACGATCTGGCAGCCCGAGCTTTCGGCCTTGGCCAGAATTTCGGCGGCGGTGTCCTTCATTGCGGTTTCAGCCAGTGATTTGCCAACGCTGATACCTTGGGCGACAAGGAATGTGTTTGCCATACCGCCACCGATCACCAGATAATCGACCTTGTCGATCAGGTTGCCCAGCAGTTCCAGCTTGGTCGAGACCTTGGCGCCGCCGACAACCGCCGTTACCGGTCGCTTGGGCGCACCCAGCGCGCTTTCCAGCGCCTGCAACTCGGCCTGCATCAGGCGGCCCGCACAGGCGGGCAGCAGACGGGCGATGGCCTCGGTCGAGCTGTGGGCGCGGTGCGCGGCTGAAAACGCATCGTTGCAATAAATATCCCCCAGCTTGGCCATGCCAGCGGCCAGACCGGCGTCGTTCTTGGTTTCGGCCGCGTGAAAGCGCGTGTTTTCCAGCAGCAGGACCTGGCCGGGCTGCAAGGCACCAGCGGCCAGTTCCGCCTCGGCCCCGACGCAATCGGCGGCAAACAGAACCTTGGCACCAAAAGCGCTTTCCAAAGTCGGGACCAGTTGTTTCAGTGACAGGCTTTCACGCCGTTCGCCACCGGGACGGCCAAAATGGGCCAGAAGGATCGGTTTGCCGCCAGCGGCCAGAATATCGCGCACCGAGGGGACGATCCTTTGGATACGGGTGGCGTCGGTCACAACACCGTCAACCACGGGCACGTTGATATCCACACGCACCAGCACGCGTTTGCCGTTCAGGTCCATATCGTCCAGTGTTTTCCAGCCCATTGTGCGATCCTTGTCGTTGGCAACCGATTTAGGCGGTTCTTTTCCTGCATTTTGCCCTCAGGTCAATGCGTCACTTGGCATTCGCACGCGTGCGTCATAGGTATTTGCGCAAGATAAACGACAGGAGGGCCTCATGGCCGAGATCAAAGACCCCGAAAACACAATCATCATCGAGCTGAAAGGCGGCAATGTCGTCATCGAGCTGCTGCCGGATGTAGCGCCGTTGCACAGTGCGCGGATGAAGGAACTGGCCCGTGGCGGTGAATATGACAACGTGGCGTTTCACCGTGTGATCGACGGTTTCATGGCACAAACCGGCGACGTGCAGCATGGTGATATGGAAGACGGGTTCAACCTGCGCATGGCGGGCACCGGCGGTTCGTCACTGCCGAATGTTCCGGCAGAATTTTCCAAGCTGCCCCATGATCGCGGCACGCTGGGCGCGGCGCGCTCGCAGAACCCGGATTCGGCCAATTCGCAGTTCTTCATCAACTTCAAGGACAATCACTTCCTGAACGGTCAGTACACGGTCTATGGCCGGGTCATCGACGGGATGGAGCACGTCGATGCGATTGTACGCGGCGAGCCGCCTGCAAGCCCGGACCGCATGATCAGCGTCAAGGTGGCCGCAGATGCATAAACTGGCTGCGGCTTTTGCCCTGCTGGCAAGCCCGGCGCTGGCCAGCGGTTTGCAGATCGAGGTCGAAGGGGAAGGGGCCAATGGCACAATCTCGATCGACCTGTTCGAAGATGTGGCACCCCAGCATGTGGAACAGATCACCGCTCTGGCTGCTGACGGTCAGTATGACGGCGTCGTGTTTCATCGCGTAATCGATGGCTTCATGGCGCAAACCGGCGACGTGCAATACGGCAACTCGGGCGCGGACGGCTTCGACATGCGCTATGCCGGGCGCGGCGGGTCGGATCGCGCGGATCTGCCGGCCGAGTTCTCGGACGTGAGTTTTGACAGGGGTGTTGTCGGCATGGCCCGGTCCAGCGATCCGGATTCGGCCAATTCGCAGTTCTTCATCATGTTCGCCCCCGGCCCGTTTCTGGACGGCCAGTATACCGTGGTTGGTCAGGTGACCGACGGTATGGATGTGGTCGACGCGATCAAGCGGGGCGAAGGTCAGAATGGTGCGATCATCGGTGCACCGGATATGATGAAAAAAGTCACCGTTACCGAATAAGATGATTTAGCCCGGCTCAAGCGCCGGGCTTTTTCTTTGGCCTATTGGTCGATGAAATCACGGATGGCACGGGTATAGCCACCGGGATCCTGAAAAGATGCGAAGTGGCTGACATCTTCCAGAACAAGCAATTTGGCTTCGGGGATCGCGTCAGCAATTGCTTGCGAATGCGCCATCAGAATGGCCTCGTCATGTGCGCCTTGAACCACGAGTGTCGGGACGGTGATCGATGACAGCGCCCCGAGCCCACCGGGTTTTTCGGTGCCCCACATGGCGGCAACCCCACCAAGAAATGCCTCAAACCCGTCAGGAGTGGGGGACATGGCCGCATAATCTTGGGCCATCATGCCCACGTAAGTGCCAAACACCTCGTTGGTTTCCACCGAAGGATCGATCCCGTCCAGCGTGACATTGCCTGCATGGGCAAAGTGACTGGCCAGCCGATCCGGGTTGGTGGTCGAGATTGAATACCCGATATTTGCCCCATCGGACCAGCCGACCAGATGCACCTGATCGACACCCAGATGATCCAGCAGCGCCAGATAATCCTGCGACAACAACGCGTAGGAATAGGGGCTGCCATCGTTGGTGGACCGTCCGTGCCCGCGCGTATCCGCCACGATTACCCTGTGGTCCTGGGACAGGTCGGCAACCTGCGCGGCCCAGACATCGCCATGGGCAAGCCCACCGTGGATCATCAGAACCGGGGTGCCGCCCGCATCGCCATACGTGGCGTAATACATGTCGATGCCGTTGATCTCTGCCGTGCCCGCTTCGGTGGCGGCGGGCATCTGGGGGGCTTGCGGGATGCTCAGCCATTTGTCTTCGGCCCAGCCTGCCGTCGCGGCGCAGCTTAGAAAAAATGCTGTGGTTAATGTCTTCATTGTATCCTCCCGTTGAACCAAAGGCCGTAACCAAGCCAGGTTAAGCGGAAGGATACCGTGTTTTTCAATAAACGGGATAATTACCTTTCCCGCGCGGATCAGTCATCCGAGGACATTGCTTTCCAGATCAAGGCACCGATTGCGCCGCCAATCAGGGGGGCTACCCAGAACAGCCAGAGCTGAGCCAGTGCAGGGCCGTCGGCAAACAGGGCAACGCCGGTTGAGCGCGCCGGGTTGACGGAGGTATTCGTCACCGGGATTGAGATCAGGTGGATCAGGGTCAGCGCCAGACCGATGGCAATCGGAGCGAACCCTGCGGGTGCCTTGTCCGACGTCGCGCCCAGAATGATCAGAATGAAGAAAGCGGTCATCACGATTTCGATGATCAAAGCCGACATCAACGAATATCCCTGTGGTGAGGCCTCACCATACCCGTTTGACGCGAACCCACCGACACCAGCGAAATCGGGTGCCCCGCTGACGATCAGGTACAGAACCACTGCGGCGGCAATTGCGCCAATGACCTGTGCAACCCAATAAGGCAGAAGGTCTTTGGCCGGAAACCGTCCTCCAATCATCAGGCCCAAACTGACCGCCGGGTTGAAATGCCCGCCCGAGATTGGGCCCACCGTGTAAGCCATCGTCAAAACGGTAAGGCCAAAGGCAAAGGAAACACCAAGCCAACCGATGCCGACATCTGCCACACCTGCCGCCAGAACGGCACTGCCGCACCCCCCCAGAACCAACCAGAACGTGCCGAAGAACTCGGCAAGTAGTTTCGATGACATAGAAAATCCTCCGCCCAATAATGAGGTTAACCGTAATTCAAGAATTAGCTTATGTTAAATTGTTGCGAACGGGGAAATTTTTACGACGCTTCCTCAATCGGGTCAGAACTGACCCCTGTGCCATAGAGCGGGATCAAGATGAAAAAGCTTTGACAGCTGTTCATAGATTGCCGGGTCAGAGGATTTCAGTTCCTTCGGCCGTTCAAAGAACACTTCGACTGAAACGGCAAAGAATTCTTCGTGCCCTTCCGCGCCGTAGGGATCGATCACTGTAGGTTTTCCGTTTTCCACGGCATGAACATGTGCCTTGTAACCGTTCAGAAAGGCGGTTTCCCACTCGCCAAAGCTTTGGCCATTGCTGAGCACGGGAACACCATTGGTTGCGCCCGAGAGGTCATCAAGCTGGTGCGCGAACTCGTGAAAGACGACGTTCCGGCCATCGTGATCATTCAGGGCACCGCGCTGGCTGTGGGCCCAGGACAGGATCACGGGGCCGCGGTTCCAGCTTTCCCCGCTGCGGATGATTTCCTGTTCGGTGACGACATAGCCACTGTGACGGCGCTGTTTTGATTTGAAGGCACCGGGGTAAACCAGAATGGTCGTCAGGTTGTCGTACCACTGGTCCGTATTCACCACGAGCAGACAGGCTTGCGCGGCAATCGACACCTGCATGTCTTCGGTGACGTCCAGCCCGTCGCAGCCGACGAAATCGACCTGATCAAGGAACAGGTTGATCTTTCCTTCCAGCGCCCCGCGCAAGTCTTTGGGCAGTTTCCGGATTATCGGCACCTGAGCGCTCACAATATCGCGCTGGTGCTGGGACAGCGACGTGGCCAGCAAGGTCAGGCGGGATTGTCTTTTAGACCAGAAGTGAAAGGCCGCAGCGCCAGCGATCAGCGCGACAACCGTCAGAAAAAGCAACATGGATCGACTGTAGCGCGATCAGAAAGGGACGAAAACGGGAATCCCGACCCCAAACGGTCACGCAAAAGAAAAGACGCCACGGGTTGCCCCACGGCGTCCTGACAAGAAATGCAGTCTGCTTACTGTTTGACTTCTGCCGCCGGGTTCGATCCGGCTTTGGCACTGCGGCCAGGGTTGAGGGGGTCGTCCTGACGCTGAACCGAGCCTTCGAAATGCGCGCCGCTTTCGATGGCAATGGTCTTGTGGATGATGTCGCCTTCGACCCGGGCCGTCGATGTCAGGCGAACCTTGAGACCACGCACGCGGCCAACGATGCGACCGTTGATCACAACGTCATCTGCGGTGACTTCGCCCTTGATCGTTGCCGATTCACCAATGGTCAGCAGATGGGCGCGGATGTCGCCTTCGACAGTGCCTTCCACCTGAATGTCACCGCTGGTCTTGATGTTGCCGGTGATGTGCAGATCCGAGGACAGGACCGAGGCCGGCGGCTTGGGCTTGGGTGCCATTGCAGGTTTCGCGTCAGCCGGAGCAGGGGCCGCTGGGGTCGCCGGAGCGGCAGGTTTGGCCGCCTCAGGTGCTTTGGGTGCGGGCTCGTTGATTTTGCTTTTAGAAAACATTTTTCGCAGCCTTGATGTAAGTCATTGGGTTTACGGGATTTCCGTTCACGCGCACCTCATAGTGCAGATGCGTGCCGGTGGACCGTCCGGTGCTACCCATATCAGCAATATGATCCCCGCGCGAGACCCTTTGGCCGACCTTTACGTTGATCTTGGTGTTATGAGCATAAAGTGTCTCAATTCCGAACGCGTGCTTGATTTTCACAAGGCGTCCGAAGCCTGATTGCCAGCCGGCATGCGTGACCACACCATCAGCGGTCGCGAATATATCGGTGCCTTGCGGTCCTGCAAAATCGACACCGTTATGCTGCCGGCGACCACCGGACTTGGGGTCACGCCGGTTGCCGTAGCCACTGGTGAAACGCACGGCAGAATGTACGGGATTGGCGAAGGGGGCCTTTTCCGCAGCAATCCGGTACAGGTTCAGCTGATCCATCTGGCGCAGCAACGTGTTTGCGCGGACTTCTTCGGGCGAAAGCTCGTCTTCTTCGCCGCGTGTGCTAAGGGATAAAGGGGTCAGCGGACCGCCCATACCGCTATATCCGCGCCGGACCTCTTCGATGATGCGATCTGTCGGCATTCCGGCCTCTCGGAACATCTTGTCCAGAGGTTCGACCGAGATGACCATCGCCTCTTCCAGCTGGCGGAAAATCTCGTCGCTGCGTTCCTGCATCAGACGGATTTCCAGTTCCAGGTCGTCCCGCTGTTCCAACGCGTCCTGCGCGTTGGTGGCGATCAGGTCGCGTTCTTTGGCGGTTCGCGCCAAGGCGTCCGTCATAAAGGCCATCTGCACCGGGGCGCTGGAAACCGCGGCATACATATCGGATCCGCTGGTGTCCTGTTTCAATTGGGCCAGCTCTGAGCGCGCCTCCTCGCGCTGTTTCATCGTGGCGCGCAATGTCGTCTGGATGACTTCAATACCTGTCTCAAGCTCGCGGCGACGGTTTTCCGAGGCCAGCAGTTCCGACTGCATCGCGGAAATCTGGTCCAGCGCGGCATTGAATCGGTCCTGAGCGGCCAGTGCCTCATGCGCACGGGAATCGCGTTCTGCCGACAGGGTGTTCAGGCGTTCCTGATAGATGGCCTGATCGCGCTTTGCCTGTTCCCGGAAATTCCCGGCCCCGATGCTGTCCATCAACAATATGGCTGTCGCAACCGCTGTCCATCCGACCATGACGGCAACGCCGGCCACTGCGACGACCTGAGTTTCCGAACTGAGCCGGATAAATTTTGTGTCTGTGTCGGATTTCAGAAAGACCCGGCGTTCCGGGAAATGCCTCTCAAGCAGTGAGTGCAGTTTTATTGCCAGACGTGTTCGCACGCGCCCTACCTTTCATCCCCAAGATCGGAACCGGTCGTGAGTGCCTGCCGTCCCTTGCGCCGATTGCATAAAGCGGCAGGGGCGTTCGGGCAAGTTTGTTGACCAATCAGGTGCAAATGGCGCTGAAATCCCGCAAAGATCGGCGAGATTTTGCCGAAAATAACGCAGAAGTGTCAGTTCGAGAGGTCTCCGGGCGCGGGCAGGTCTTCGGTCAGGGGCCAGTAGAAATCGGGGGGCAACCCGGCTTCGGCCCGTTTTTCTTCGTTGAAGGGGGGCTTGAGAACACCGTGGAAGTACCGCCGGACCAGCGCGTGAAACACGTCCTTGGGGTCGGCGTTTTCGCGGCCACACAGGAAGTGGAACCATTTTGAGCCGTAAGCGACGTGGCCGACTTCTTCGGCATATATCACTTCGAGCGCGGCGATGGCCTGCGCGGCCTTGGCCTTGCGGAATATCTCGATCATGCCGGGAGTGACATCCAGCCCACGCGCCTCAAGCACCATAGGCACAACGGCCAGCCGCCCCATCAGATCTTCGGCTGTATCTTCGGCGGCGCGCCACATGCCAGCATGGGCGGGCAGGGCGCCATAGTGGCTGCCCATCTGTTCCAGACAATCGCAGACCATCTCGAAATGGCGCGATTCTTCTTCGGCGCATTTCACCCAGTCATCATAGAACCCGATGGGCATGGGTACATGGCCAAAGCGCGCGATGATGTCCCAGTGCAGATCGACGGCGTTCAGCTCGATATGGGCAACCGCGTGTAGCAGGGCAATGCGCCCGGCCTCGGTACCCGGTTTCCGTTTGGGTACTTCGCGCGGAGACAACAGCGCGGGCTTGTCCGGGCGCGCGGGGGACAGGGGCGGTGATGCGGTGCCGATCTCGATCGGCTCACCCTCGGCCTTGCGGGAGGTAAACCACGCGGCGGCATGGGCTTTGGACAGGGCGGTTTTGGCCCGCCCGTCCGCTGTTGTCAGAACCTCTGTCGCCATCTGTGTCAGTGTTTTGGGCACCGGGTCGCTCCGCCTTAGGCATGTCAGCGCGGGTGATAGACCGGATGGCGCGGCAGGTCGAGGGGGGCTTAGAGCGCCTTCACCGCTTCCAGCACCTCTTCCACGTGGCCGGGCACCTTGACCTTGCGCCAGACCTTGGCAATACGTCCTTCGCTATCAATGACAAAGGTCGATCGCTCGATCCCCATCGATTTCCGGCCATACATGTTCTTTTCAACCCATACGCCATAGTCCTCGCAGACGGTCGAGCCTTCGTCCGACAAGAGCGGAGTGGTCAACCCGTGTTTGGCGACAAACTTGTCATGCTTGGCGACGCTGTCCCGCGAAATGCCGAAAACGTGAGCCCCTGCCTCGGTAAACGCCTGAAGCTGCTCTGAGAAACCGATGGATTCCTTGGTGCAGCCCGGCGTATCATCACGGGGATAGAAGAACAAAACCACGGTGCCACCGCGCAACGCCGAAAGCGTCACCTCGCCACCGCCGTCGCGCGGCAAAGTGAAGTCGGGGGCGATGTCTGAAACGTCGGGCATTGGAAACTCCGCTAAAGGTTTTTAAAGGCTGCCCATCATCATAGGGCAACGCGTGCGGGTTGGAAGGCGTGGATAGCAAATTGAAGCAGCACGAAGACGACGACGAAGAAAAGCCGGGCAAGCCCGTGCGCCGTCGGTCGCGCCGCCGCACCGCTGGTCTGTGGGCCATGCGTGGGGCCATTGTGCTGGTGCTTCTGGCGATGTTCACCGGTTTCATGGTCTTGGGGCAGAGGATGCACGCACCTGTCTGGCTGCGCGATAGGGTCGAAGCACGGCTGGAACGGGCGCTGGGCGGGCTGCAAATCCGGTTTGGAGACGCCAGTTTCATCATCCACGAAGGCTGGCGCCCCCGTCTGCGGCTGACCGATGTTGCCATCAGTGACGCGGCAGGCCAGCAGATTGCGCAGGTTTCCGACATGCGCGCCAGCCTGGCCATGCGCCCCTTGCTGCGCGGTCAGGTCCGGCCCAAGCGCATCATTCTGAGTGGCGCGCAGATCGCCATGACCCGCGATCAGGACGGAGCGCTGACCCTGACCGTAGGATCCGGCAGCGCGCCGGTTCAGGAAGCGCCGAACCTTGCACAGCTAATCGAGGCCTCGGACGAGGTGTTTCAGTCTCCGATCCTGTCGGCACTGACCTCGGTCGAATTTGATGCGATCACCCTGGATTACCGCGACCTGCGACAGGGGCGGTCGTGGGTTCTGGACGGTGGGCATATTCAGGCGAACCGCAGTGGCAACGAAGTGCGGCTTGCGACCGGGTTTTCGGTTCTGTCGGGGCGTGACTATGTCAGCAGTATCGAGGCCAACTATACCAGCGTACTGGGCACGCTTGCCGCCAGCTTTGGCATCTCGGTCACCGATCTTCCGGCCGAGGACATAGCAGGCCAAAGCCCCGCCCTTGCCTGGTTGCAGGTTCTGCGCGCACCGATTTCAGGGGCCTTGCGCGGCAGTGTCGATGAAAACGGGGCCACAGGAACCGTGTTCGCAACCCTCAATCTGGGGGCCGGGGCGGTGCAGCCCAACCCGGAAACGCGCCCGGTTCCTTTCGAATCTGCCCGCACGTATTTCACCTATGACCCGAAAGCCCAGATGCTGGACTTCAATGAGGTGTCGGTGGTGTCGGCCTGGGGCGAGGTTCAGGCCGATGGTAAGGCGTTTCTGCAAGGGGCTGAGGATGGTGTGCTGGACAGTCTGGAGACGCAGTTGCGCTTGTCCGGGATCAATGTGAACCCGGCGAACCTGTTCCCAGAGCCGATTCAGCTGTCGCGCGCCAGCGTGGATTTCAAGATGGCGTTCAACCCGTTCCAGCTGCGCCTTGGCCAAATGACCATCGAGGATCCGGGCCACACCGTGCGCGCCTTCGGGGTATTGCACGGGCGTCCCGATGGCTGGGCTGTGGCGCTGGATGCCCATCTGGATCAGATGAGCTCGGACAATGTTCTGAGCTACTGGCCCGAGCGTCTGGCACCGAAGCCGCGGGAATGGGTGACGGAAAACCTCTATCAGGGGGTTTTGTCGGACATGGATTTCGCCCTGCGTCTGGAGCCCGGTTCCAAACCGGACCTGTATCTTGATTTCGGGTTCGAGCAAGCCAAGGTTCGCTTTGCAAAGACCCTGCCGCCGATCGAAGATGCACAAGGTCAGGCCAGTCTGATCGACAGCCGGTTTACGGTCACCGCGCAGCAGGGGGTGGTGGTCGCCGATGACGGGGGGAGTGTGGATGCCGCGGGGACGTCCTTCATCATACCTGACACGGATATCAAGAAATCCGCACCCGGCATCGCGCGTATTCAGGCAAGGGGCAGCGTGACCTCTGCGTTGTCGCTGCTGGACCGACCACCGCTGGAATTGCTGAGCAAGGCCGGGTTGCCCGTTGACGTTGCCACAGGCACGGTTGCGTTGACCGGAACGCTGTCTCTGCCGTTGATAAAAGAGCTGAAGTTTCAGGATACCGAATTTCACTTCAACGGAACGCTGGCCAATCTGTCCAGTGACCGTCTGGTACCGGGATTTTCTGTAATTGCCCCGATGCTGAATATTTCCGGCAATCAGTCGGGTGTTCAGATTCAGGGACTGGGGCAGTTCGGTGATGTTCCGCTAGAAGCACTTTGGCAGCAGCCTATTGACGGCGAAACCGAACAGCGCAGCACCTTGACCGGCCAGATCGAACTGTCCCCGCGTCTGATGGATGAGATCAGGGCTGGCCTGCCGCCGGGGATGCTGACGGGCAAAGGGGTTGCCGATATTACACTGGGCCTGGGCGCTGGGGCACCTCCGAAACTGTCTGTTGTTTCGGACCTTCAGGGCGTCGCACTTGCCATCCCTGAACTCGGCTGGCGCAAGGCGGCGAACACCAAAGGATCGCTGACTGCCGACGCGACGTTGGGCGCGCAGCTGAAAGTGGACGACCTGCGGATCAACGCAGCGGGACTGCGCACAACCGCATCCATTTCCTTTCACGAAAACGGTGAATATGACCGTGTCCAGTTCAGCTCGTTCGATCTGGGGGACTGGCTGGCGGTTCCGGCGGAACTGATCGGGCGGGGGGCTGCTGTCCCGGATATCCGCGTCTTAGGCGGAGTGCTGAACATGGGGCGTGCAAACTTCGGGGAAAGCAGCGGAGGATCGGGTGGCGGCGGGGCCCCCGGGCCGAATCTGGACGTGGCACTGGACCGTCTTCAGGTCACCGAAACTGTCGCGCTGACAGGTTTCCGGGGGGCGTTCCAGACAACCGGTGGCGTAAATGGCACTTTCACAGCGCGGGTGAACGGCGGAGCGGCTGTTGCCGGTCAAGTGACCCCGCGGGGAAATCGAAGCGCCGTTGACCTGACGTCGAAAGACGCGGGGGCCGTTTTGCGATCAGCCGGGGTTCTGACGCAGGCGCGCGGCGGTGATCTGGACCTCAAGCTTGAACCGGTGGCTGCGCCCGGCAGTTACGACGTGATCCTGAAAATCGTAAATACGCGGATCACCGATGCCCCGGCCATGGCCGCGATCCTGAACGCGATCAGCCTTGTTGGTCTGCTGGACGAGATGGCCGGGCAGGGGATCTTCTTTTCGGCGATTGACAGCCGCATGAGGATATCGCCCACTGACATCAAAGTGCTGAGTGGCAGCGCTGTTGGCCCGTCAATGGGGCTTTCGTTTGATGGCACAATCGACACCGTGAACAGCCTGCTGAACCTGCGGGGGGCGATTTCACCAATTTACCTTCTCAATGCCGTTGGCAGCGTGTTTACCCGCAAGGGTGAAGGCGTCATTGGGTTCAATTACACGCTGACCGGGCCGATATCCTCGCCCAAAGTCGCGGTGAACCCTCTGTCCGGTCTGGCGCCCCTGTTTCTGCGTGATCTCTTGCGTCAGCCTGCGCCAACGGTCTCGGACGGCCCCAATGCTGCGCCGGTGGAACCTGACGAGCCGAAACCGACATTTGGCTCTCCTCCCAGTGACCGCTGACGGGATATGGCCGAATCTTTTGTGGGGTTGTAAGGCGCGGTCATGAAGCTCAGCGATTTTGATTTTGACCTGCCCGACGACCTGATTGCCACGCGGCCTGCCAGCCCGCGATCCTCTGCGCGCCTGCTTGTGGCGCAGGGGGGTGCTACAGTGGACAGCCACGTGTTCGATCTGCCCGATTTTCTGCGGCCGGGCGACCGGCTGGTGCTGAACGACACGCGCGTTATCCCGGCGCGCCTGAACGGGCGGCGCCACAGGGACAGTGCGCAAGGCCCGGTTTCCGCCGGGGTCGAGGCCACTCTGCTGGATCCGCAGGCCGATGGCACCTGGTCTGCGCTCATCAAGCCGCTGAAGAAAGTGAAGCCGGGGGAAGAGATCGTGTTTTCGGCCGATCTGAGCGCGACGCTGGATCGGGTGAAAGACGGGCAGGCCTTTTTGCGCTTCAATCTCAGCGGTCAGGATTTCGACAAGGCGCTGGATCAGGCCGGTGCGATGCCGTTGCCGCCCTATATCGCCGCCAAACGTCCGGCCGATGAGCAGGACAAGACGGATTATCAGACCATCTGGGCCCGCAAGTCCGGTGCGGTGGCAGCGCCGACCGCCTCGTTGCATTTTGACGATGCCCTGATGCAGGCTTTGTCGGAACGGGGTGTCGCCGTCACACATGTGACCCTGCATGTTGGCGCCGGAACCTTCCTGCCGGTCAAGGTCGAGGATGTGACAACCCACAAGATGCATGCCGAATGGGGGCAGGTCAGCGCCGAGGCTGTCGCCGAGATACAGGCCACCAAAGCTGCTGGCGGGCGTGTCATCCCGGTGGGCACCACTGCCCTGCGCCTGATCGAAAGTGCTGCGCGTTCGGGCACGATCGAACCGTGGGAAGGTGACACCGATATCTTCATCTATCCCGGTTTCCGGTTTCACGTTACCGATGCGCTGATGACAAATTTTCATCTGCCGAAATCCACGTTGCTGATGCTGGTTTCGGCGTTGATGGGTCAGGACCGGATGCGTGATATTTACGCCCATGCCATCGCGCAGAATTACCGGTTCTTTTCTTATGGCGATGCGTCGCTTTTGATCCCCGGATAGGCGCGCATACGGCATCACCGACAGGGAATGTCGTAGACAAGCGCGATGGAAGCGGTCTTTGATCGCAGAACAAAACTCAAACAAGGTTGGCACCTATCGGAGGCCCAAATGATTCAGGTTCTGTCCAGCGCATGGGCATTGTTGCTCGGCATGGGGTTGCTGATGGTCGGAAACGGCCTTCAGGGCACGATCCTGGGTGTTCGTGGGCAGCTTGAGGGATTTTCGACCCTTGAGATGTCTTTTGTAATGTCAGCTTATTTCGTTGGTTTTCTGGGCGGTTCACGGCTTGCGCCCGAGATGATCCGGCGTGTTGGCCATGTGCGGGTCTTTGCGGCACTGGCGTCTTTCATTTCCGCCGTGATGATCATGTATCCGATGCTGGCAGACCCGATTGCCTGGGTTCTGGGGCGCGTGGTGATCGGGTTCTGTTTCTCGGGCGTTTACGTCACTGCGGAAAGCTGGCTCAACAATGCAGCCAATAATGAAAACCGCGGACAGGCCCTGTCGCTTTACATGATCGTTCAGATGTTGGGTATCATCGGCGCGCAGGGCCTTTTCCTGTTGGGCGACCCGGCCGGGTACGAAACATTCGTGATCGCCTCGATCCTTGTTTCGGTTTCTTTCGCACCGATTTTGCTGTCGATCTCACCAACTCCGGCGTTCGATACTACCAAGCCGATGACGCTGCGGGAGTTGATGAAAAGCTCTCCGCTGGGGTGTGTCGGCATGTTCCTGCTGGGGGGCGTGTTTTCGGCGCAGTTCGGGATGTCGGCGGTTTATGGGGCTCAGGCCGGATTGTCCTTGGTTGAAATCTCGGCATTTGTGGCGGCGTTCTATGTTGGGGCAATTGTCCTGCAATACCCGCTGGGCTGGTTTTCCGACCGGATGGACAGGCGTTTCCTGATCCTGTTGGTTGCGGCAACCGGGGCTGTTGGCGCCGTCAGTGGTATGCTTTATGGCTTTTCCTTCGAAATCCTTCTGGCGTCTGCTTTTGTGATCGGCGGAATGACCAACCCTTTGTATTCATTGCTGATTGCGCACACCAACGATTTTCTGGAATACGAAGATATGGCCGCGGCATCCGGCGGCCTGATCTTTATCAACGGCCTTGGGGCAATTACCGGACCTGTTATCACAGGTTGGCTGATGGGGGATGCAGTGTTTGGCCCGCCGGGCTTTTTCCTGATCATCGCCGTGTTGCTTGTCGCGTTGGCCGCCTATTCGGTCTACCGGATGACCCAGCGTGCAGCCATTCCTGTTGATGAAACCAGCACCATGTCGACGCTTTATCCAACCGCATCGCCCGTTGCATTCGAGGTTGCACAGGAAGTTGCGATAGAGGCGGCAGAAGCCGAGTTCGAAGAGGGTTCGCGCGAAACCGCTTGAGACACGGAATTATGTCGGTTGTGTTGCAATATGTTACTGTAACAGTTCTGTAAAAGGGACTTAAATGACGTTACGTCTGGGGCGCGGGCAATTGACGGAGTTTAAGGCAATGGTAACGCCTGAAGAAGTATTGAGTTTTTGGTTAGATGAAGTTGGCCCTAAGGGTTGGTATCTTGAAGATGAGGCGCTGGATGCAGACATTCGGGCGCGGTTTCAGTCAACTTGGGAAGCAGCGGCAGCGGGTCGGTTCTCGCTCTGGCTGACTTATCCCAGTGGGGCGCTTGCCTATATCATCCTGACAGATCAGTTCCCGCGCAACATGTTCCGGGGGGAGGCGCGTGCCTTCTCGACCGATCGCGCGGCTTTGGCGGCAGCGAAATGTGCGGTCGACAAAGGCTGGGACAAAAAGATTGACGAACCGGCCAGACAGTTCTTTTACCTGCCCATGATGCACTCGGAAAACCTGTGTGATCAGGAACGCTGTGTGCGTCTGATCTGCCAAAACATGAGCAGTGACGCAAGCAACCTTCTGCACGCCAGAGCGCATCGCGAGGTGATCCGCAAGTTCGGTCGTTTCCCGTATCGGAACGCGGCGCTGTCCCGCAGCTCGACCCCGCATGAAACTGCCTATGTCGATATGGGCGGGTACGGCACGACCGTGCGCGAACTACAGGCAACGGGCTGAGCGCGAAGCCGCAACCGCGCTTTGGTCGCGGCTGCGCTTTATGACTCCGGTGTACATCCCCGCAATGCCAAAACGCGTTCTGCCGCGATATCGGCACCGGTTTGGATCGCCTGCGCAATCAGCACTTCTGGCGTGTCAGCAAGTTCCGAAATCCGCTCCTGAACCGTTTGCAGCTTCTGTTCTGCTGTATTCAGGCGCCCCAGCGTTGCCCGGAGGTTTTGCGCGGCTTGGCTGTCTGCCAACGTGTCTTGTTGTAAAAGTACCGTCAAATCAGTCCGCAACGCCGCAAGCTCGTCCCGAATGCCCTTTGCCTCATCCCGGAGGGGGGCCACGGCCTGAACCGTTTGCGAGACTTCAGCAGTGATGCTTTCGGCTTTCGACGCCAGTTTCCAGCCCAGAAACAGGCACAGCGCAACAAGTATCAATGTGGCGTTGAGCAGGGCAAGCAGCAGATCTTTCAGAGTTTTGGCCATGGTCAGCCCCTTGAATGGGTTGAGAAAAGAATAGGTCCGACCGGTGTCGGCGTTTCTTTTCTAGCCATTGCATGGCCCGGGGTATAGGCTGAATTCCGCAAGTTTAGGCATCGCTTACCCTGCGTCCTATTTGTCGCGGGATCGGTATATTGATGCGTTCCGAATAATAGTTTAATGGTAAACTAAATTTTCAACTCCTGCGCCGAGAGGAACACATGGCTGCACAATCCTATGATCTGATCGTAATCGGGGCTGGCCCCGGCGGCTATGTCGCTGCAATCCGCGCAGCCCAGCAGGGCTTGAAAACCGCGGTTGTCGAGCGCGAGCATTTGGGGGGGATCTGCTTGAACTGGGGCTGTATTCCCACCAAGGCGCTGTTGCGGTCGTCCGAAGTGTTTCATCTGATGGAGCGCGCCAAGGATTTCGGTCTGAAAGCCGAAAAGATCGGATATGATCTGGACGCGGTGGTCAAACGATCCCGTGGCGTGGCCGCGCAGCTGTCAGGAGGCATTGGCCATCTGCTGAAGAAGAACAAGGTTGCCGTTGTAATGGGGCAGGCCACGATCCCTGCAAAAGGCAAGGTCAGCGTCAAGACCGACAAAGGCACCGAGGAACTGACCGCCAAGAACATCATTCTCGCAACCGGGGCACGGGCGCGGGAACTGCCGGGCCTTGAAGCTGACGGCGATCTGGTCTGGACGTACAAGCACGCGCTGCAACCGCCGCGGATGCCGAAAAAACTGCTCGTCATCGGGTCCGGTGCGATCGGCATCGAGTTTGCCAGCTTCTACAATACGCTGGGCGCAGACACCACAGTTGTCGAGGTGATGGACCGGGTGTTGCCGGTCGAAGACGCCGAAATCAGCGCATTGGCCAAGAAGGCGTTCACCAAACAGGGCATGACCATCATGGAAAAAGCCATGGTCAAGCAGCTGGACCGTGGCAAGGGGAAAGTGACCGCGCATATCGAGGTAAAGGGCAAGGTCGAGAAACAAGAGTTCGACACAGTGATCAAGGCTGTCGGGATCGTTGGCAATATCGAAAACCTTGGTCTGGAACCTCTGGGCGTCAAGATCGACCGGACACATGTGGTTACGGACGAGTATTGCCGCACCGGGGTTGAGGGCCTTTATGCGATCGGTGACATCGCAGGCGCGCCCTGGCTTGCACATAAAGCAAGCCACGAAGGTGTCATGGTCGCGGACCTCATCGCGGGTCAACATGCGCACCCGGTCAAACCCGAAAGCATCGCAGGATGCACCTATTGCCAGCCTCAGGTTGCCTCGGTTGGATATACCGAAGCAAAAGCCAAAGAGCTGGGTTACGACATCAAAGTCGGCCGTTTCCCCTTTATCGGCAATGGCAAGGCCATCGCTTTGGGTGAGCCTGACGGGCTGATCAAAACCGTGTTCGATGCCAAAACAGGCGAGTTGCTGGGCGCCCACATGATCGGTGCCGAAGTTACCGAACTGATTCAGGGTTACGTGGTCGGTCGCCAGCTGGAGACAACGGAAGAAGACCTGATGAACACTGTCTTCCCGCACCCGACACTGTCAGAGATGATGCACGAAAGTGTGCTGGATGCCTATGGCCGCGTGATCCATATGTAAGACCGGCGTATTTGCCCCGGCCGGGTGGGGGGCTCTGCCCCCGCCGCGCGTGCCGCGCGCCTCCCCCGGGATATTTTGGGCCAGATGAAGCAGGGATCCATTATTCATCTGGCTGCAAATATCCCGGAGCGCGAGGCAGAGCCTCGCAAAAAAACTATGTGTTCAAAGCATCCAGAATGCGCACCCATGACCGGATGCCCTTGTGGAAGCTTTTCACGTCATATTTCTCGTTCGGCGAATGGATGGCATCATCTTCGTTTGCATAGCCAACCAGCATCGAGTCGAGCCCCAGAACGGTGTTGAAATAGCCGACAACAGGGATTGATCCCCCCATGCCGGTGAACACTGCCTCGCGGTCCCACTCATCCGACAGCGCGCCGCGCGCGGCTTCGAATTCGGGGCGGGTGATATTCATGACCGACGCGGGAGACCCTTCCATATCGTTATCCCAGACCACTTTGGCGTCCGGGGATAGCTGATCCTCGACATGTTTGCGGATTTTGGCGCGCAGCGCGTCCGGGTCCATGTCACCAACAAGACGGCAGGTGATTTTGCAATGGGCCTTGGACGGAATAACGGTTTTGGAGCCCGCACCGTTATAACCACCCCACAGCCCGTTCACTTCGAGCGTTGGTCGTGCCCATTGTTGCTCCAAGGTGGAGTAACCCTTTTCGCCATGCGGCTGGGTGTAGCCGACCGAACTCAGATAATCCGCTTCGTCGAAGCCGCAATTCTGCCATTGGCGCAACTGGTCTTCGGGTACTTCATGCACGCCTTCGTAGAACCCGTCGACAGCGATCCGCCCGGTTTCGTCGTCATAAAAAGAGGTCACGATTTTCGACAGTTCGCGCAGCGGATTCAGGCCCGGGCCGCCATAGTGGCCGGAATGCAGGTCGATGCGCGGCCCCACAATGGTAAACTCGTCCTTCAGCATGCCCCTCAACTGCGCCGCAATCGACGGAACGCCGCGTGATACCATGGATGTATCGCAGACCAGCGCCAGATCCGCTTTGAGTTCGGCGGCATTTTCCTTGAGGAAAGGAACCAGTGAGGGCGAGCCTGATTCTTCTTCGCCCTCGAAAAAGAAAGTGATGCGGCAGGGCAAGGATCCGTGTACGGCCTTCCAGGCGCGGCAGGCTTCGACAAAAGTCATTAGCTGGCCTTTGTCGTCTGACGCTCCGCGTCCGCGGATGACCGGTCCGGTTTCGGTGTCCTCAATGGCGGGATCGAATGGATCCCGGTTCCACAGGTTCAACGGATCGACCGGCTGCACATCGTAGTGGCCATAAAACAGGAAATGCGGCGCAGTCGCGTCCTCACCCACGTGGCCAACAACCATCGGGTGGCCCGGTGTTTCCCGTTTCTCTGCCGCAATCCCGATGCTGTTCAGATCGGCGACCAGCCAGTCCGCGGCGCGGCTGACCTCGGCCTTGTATGCGGGGTCAGTCGAGATCGACGGGATGCGCAGCAGTTCCATCAGGCGGTCGATCGAGGTTTGCAGATCTTCGTCAATCCGGTTCAACACGGCGTCTAGCGACATGGGGGGCTCCTGCCTGTTTTTTGTTCCCGCGAACCCTAGCAGCGTTGTCGGCGCCGTCCAGAGTTGTTGACACGAATTGCGGCCCGGCGGTGTAAGCTTTGGGTAGGGAGGCGGGACCTGCGTCGTTTCCACGCGTTCGATGGCCGTAACTTTACTTGTCGGATGGGGTGCAAACTTATATTTGATGCAAATCAAAGTTGGGTTCACCTTTTCGGCTGTAACCAGCTGAATAAGGGAACACAAAGCCACCGAAACAGGGTAAGCTGTGGGAGGTGGCGAAAATATCGCCCAATGGGAAACCGGATACGGGCGTTCAAGGAGGGTCCTTTGGACTATACTGCTCAGCTCGATTCAGCGATTGCCAGGCTGCATGATGAAGGTCGTTACCGGACCTTCATCGATATCGAACGTCGCAATGGGTATTTTCCCCATGCGGTGCGCACACGTCCGGACGGGTCACAGCAGAACATCACCGTATGGTGCGGCAACGATTATCTGGGCATGGGGCAAAACCCGGTCGTTCTGAATGCAATGCACGAAGCTGTTGATGCAGCCGGTGCAGGTTCAGGCGGTACGCGCAATATCTCGGGCACCACGGTTTATCATAAAAGGCTTGAGGCTGAACTGGCCGATCTTCACGGCAAGGAAGCCGCGCTGCTTTTTACCAGCGCCTATATCGCCAATGACGCAACGCTCAGCACGCTGCCCAAACTGTTCCCGGGCCTGATCATCTACTCTGACGCGCTGAACCATGCCTCGATGATCGAAGGCGTGCGCCGGAATGGCGGGGCCAAGCGCATCTTCCGGCACAACGATGTGGCGCATCTGCGCGAGCTGCTTGAAGCGGACGATCCGGCCGCACCCAAGTTGATCGTATTCGAGTCGGTTTATTCTATGGACGGCGATTTTGGTCCGATCGAAGAGATCTGCGATCTGGCAGATGAGTTCGGCGCACTGACTTATATCGACGAAGTGCACGCGGTAGGCATGTATGGCTCGCGCGGCGGCGGTGTGACCGAGCGCGATAACCTTGCCCACCGGATCGACATCATCAATGGCACGCTGGCAAAAGCCTATGGCGTGATGGGCGGCTATATCGCGGCCAGCGCCAAGATGTGCGACGCCGTGCGGTCATATGCGCCGGGCTTTATCTTTACCACGTCCCTGCCACCTGCGGTTGCGGCCGGGGCTGCTGCATCGGTTGCCTACCTGAAAACTGCACCTGAACTGCGTGAGCAGCATCAGACGCAGGCCAAAATCCTCAAGCTGCGGTTGAAGGGGATGGGGTTACCGCTGATCGACCACGGAAGCCATATCGTGCCCGTGATCGTTGGAAACCCGGTCCATACCAAGAAGCTCAGCGATATGCTGTTGGATGATTACGGCATTTATGTGCAACCGATCAATTTCCCGACCGTTCCGCGCGGAACCGAGCGTCTGCGCTTTACCCCTTCTCCGGTGCATGGGCCTGACGAAATGAACCGTCTGGTACAGGCGATGGACGAACTTTGGTCACATTGTGCGCTAAATCGCGCCGAACTTGCCGGTTAACCTCACGCCAAAGTGTGCAACGTATTTGCCGCGTGTTAAGCTTACGCTAACAAAATCGGCGGACGAATCGTTTTGGGGATGATTCGCCGCTAACGCGAAACGCGCGACAGGCAGAATGGGGCAGCAGGAATGATTGGGCGCAGATCACAGCGCGAATCTGATGAGGATGTAGATGTCAGACCGAAAGGGTTTGACGACTACGAGGTACGCCTTGGTGACAAGATGCGCGGCGAACGCGCAACCATGGGCAAATCTCTGTTGGATGTTCAGCGCGAGTTGAGGATCAAAGCCAACTACATTGCTGCCATCGAAAACGCGGATCCCGACGCCTTTGACACGCCCGGCTTTATCGCCGGGTATGTGCGTTCTTATGCGCGTTATCTGGGTATGAACCCGGATGAAACATTCTCGACTTTCTGCGCGGAAAGCGGTTTTTCGGTCGCGCATGGCATGTCGGCCGAGGCTTCGGTGGTGCGAAAGCCGACCGGCGCGCTTCCGGCGCGTGGGCCAATGGGGCGCGATCCCTTCATCTCGCCCAATACGCCGTACATTCCGGGCAAGGAATCTCTGGTCAGTCAGATTGAACCGCGCGCCATCGGCTCGTCGCTGGTGCTGTTGGCGGTAATTGGCGGCATCGGCTATGGCGGGTGGGCCGTTCTGAACAAGATCCAGCAGGTGCAGGTCAGCCCGGTCGAACAAGCGCCTGTGGTGCTGTCCGACCTTGATCCGCTGGATGCCGTGCGCGGCGGCGTTGTCGATGATGTGGTTGCTGCGGCGAATACCGAGGCACTGGACCGTCTCTATCGTCCGCAGGCCTTGGATGTTCCGGTTCTGGTTGCCCGCGATGCGCCGATTTCGACCCTTGATCCGCGCGATGTCGGAACCTTCCGCCCGCCAAGCCTGCCGCAGTTCGAAGTTGCCGAAGTGCACACGGTTGAACGACCAGCTTTGCCTCAGGTCGTGGAACAGGTTGATACCACGCTGAAAATCGTTGCTGTCGATCCTTCTTGGATGCGGGTAACGGCGGCAGATGGCAGTGTCATTTTCGAAGGGACGCTTGGGACGGTCGAGCAAGGCAGTGTCTTTGAGGTTCCGCTGACAGAAGAACCGCCGCTGTTGCGGGCAGGGGCGTCGGGATCGGTTTATTTCTCGATGAACGGCGAGCACTATGGCCCGGCAGGGGCACCCGGCACGGTTGCCAAAGGGGTGATCCTTTCGAAAGACGCAGTTTCGGAAGTTTATGCCGTTGCCGATCTTGAGGCGGATCAGAACAGCGCGCTCAAGCAGCTGGTGGCTGAACTGCAAACCGCGGCGACAGAAGCGCCCGCCGAGTGATCTTGCCATTGCGGTAACCCCTTTGCCGGACTATCTACTGTCGCAACTCAGGCAGACGCGGATCCGTCCTTATGTCCCTTAATCACGTGCGCCCTTGGCGCGACATTTATCGTCGTAAATCCCGTCAAATCATGGTCGGCAACGTCCCTGTCGGGGGCGATGCCCCGATCGCCGTTCAGACCATGACCAACACCCTGACCACCGATGTGGCGGCAACAGTGGCGCAGGTTCAGGCCGCAGCCGAGGCTGGCGCGGATATCGTGCGCGTTTCAGTCCCCGATGAGGCGTCGGCTAAGGCATTGAAAGAGATCGTGCGCGAAAGCCCGGTGCCCATCGTTGCGGACATCCATTTTCACTATCGCCGTGGTATCGAGGCGGCCGAGGCAGGCGCTGCCTGTCTGCGCATCAATCCCGGCAACATCGGCGATGAACGCCGGGTGAAAGAAGTCATTAAGGCCGCGCGCGACCACAATTGCTCGATCCGGATCGGCGTGAATGCGGGCAGTCTGGAAAAGCACCTGCTTGAGAAATATGGCGAGCCGTGCCCCGAAGCGATGGTCGAAAGCGGGTTGGAACATATCCGCATCCTTCAGGACAATGATTTTCATGAGTTCAAAATCAGTGTGAAGGCCAGCGACGTTTTCCTGTCCGCCGCCGCGTATCAGGGCATAGCCGAAGCCACTGATGCGCCCATCCATCTGGGTATCACCGAGGCGGGCGGACTGGTGTCCGGCACCATCAAATCTGCCATCGGGTTGGGCAACCTGCTGTGGATGGGGATCGGCGACACGATCCGCGTCAGCCTGTCTGCCGATCCGGTGGAAGAGGTGAAGGTTGGCTTTGAAATCCTCAAATCCCTTGGTCTGCGCCACCGGGGCGTCAACATCATCTCATGCCCGTCCTGCGCACGGCAGGGGTTTGACGTCATCAAGACCGTCGAGGCGCTGGAACGCCGTCTGGAACACATCAAGACACCGATGAGCCTGTCGATCATCGGCTGCGTGGTCAACGGGCCGGGCGAGGCGCTGATGACCGATGTCGGGTTTACCGGTGGCGGGGCCGGGTCCGGGATGGTCTATCTGGCAGGCAAGGCCAGCCACAAGATGTCCAACGATCAGATGATCGACCACATCGTGGAACAAGTCGAAAAGAAAGCGGCTGAACTGGACGCGACTGCGGAAGCGGCAGAGTAGTGTGGGGTCGGCTGTGTCGGTAAGGCGGGCATAGCGACCTTACTCATCCCTTGCCCCGGTGCCTGAGCTGTTGCTAACTTGTTTCGTGACTGAACGATGCCTGTTTCGCCGCTGGTTCCGTCGGTAAGCAGACCAGCGCGGACCCATGCTTTGGGAGGAGTGTGTCATGACATCCAAGACCGCAGGCCCTACGCCACCTGAGAACCTGACGCCACACCAGCAGGCCATGCCCAAGGTCAATCGGGTTACTTCGGATGACATAAAGGCGTCGCTGAAAGCTGGGTTTTCCGATTTTCTGGCGCGCCCCTTCATGAGCGGTTTCTTCGGGCTTTTCTATGCGGCTTTCGGAATCCTAATGGTCTGGAGCTTGGTCTGGCTTGGCAAGATCTGGATGATCATTCCAGCGATTGTCGGATTTCCTCTGGTTGCGCCTTTCGCCGCTGCGGGACTTTATGAGATGTCCCGGCGGTTACAGAAGGGCGAGAGTTTTGGCTGGTATGAAATCCTCACTGTCATGGCCGATCAACGCAAGCGCGAAATGGGCTGGATGGCCTTTGTCACGCTGTTCATTTTCTGGGTTTGGGTTTATCAGGTCCGGCTTTGGCTTGCGATCATCCTGCAGAATTCATCCTTTTCGGATTTTGACGGATTCTTGAACATCATCTTGTTCACTCCGCAGGGTTGGACATTCCTTGCAATTGGCACCTGTGTCGGGGCGTTCCTGTCGGCTGTCCTGTTTTCGGTCACCGTCGTCGCCATGCCTATGCTTCTGGACCGGGAAACAAATTTCGTTTCAGCCATGTTGACGTCTTTACGCGTCGTCTCGGAAAGCCCTGTGGTCATGCTCGGCTGGGCAGCGATCATCTCGGTCACAATGTTATTGTCGATGGTTCCGGCGTTTATGGGCTTGATCTTTACCTTGCCGATCCTTGGCCATACCACGTGGCATCTCTATCAAAGGGCCGTGGAACCGGTAGACGGCTGAGGTCAGTGATCAGTCCGCCTTTTTGTCTGGGGGCAGCTGTACCGCCCCCAATACCTATCAACCCTGTTCTGCGCGAACGCCATCTGCGATCTGCTGCATCTGATCGGCGGGCAGATAGCCGCGCAGCAACTCGGTTCCCAACACGAATGAGGGCGTGCCCGAAATCTGCATCCGTTGCGCCAAGGCACGGGTGCGGCTGATCTCATCCGTGACGCTGTCGCTGTCCATCGCGGCGATGATCGCGTCACTGTCCAGACCCAGCCCGTCAGAGATGCGGCGAAGAGTTACTTCTGAGGGTTCACCGCCGAATTCCATCAGCGCATCGTGAACCTGTTTATAGGCGTCATTGCCTGCCACTTGCTTGGTTGCCACCGCAAAGCGCGAGGACAAAACAGATGCGTCGCCCAGAATTGGCAGTTCTTTGATCACAAACCGGATATTGCCATCGCTGGCCAGCAGGTTTGCCACTTCGGGCACCGCACGGCGGCAATAGCCGCAGCGGTAGTCCATAAATTCGACCAGTGTGATATCGCCATCCGGGTTGCCGCCAACCCAGCTATAGCCATCGTCGAACAGTTCTTCCGCATTGGCGGCGACCAGTTCCTTGTCTGCGGCCGCTTCGGCCACTGCATTTCGCTGTTCGAGGATATTGATTGCCTCGATAATGACTTCGGGGTTTTCCAGCAGGTATTCGCGTACCTGAGCGCCAAACTCTGCCTTTTCGGCATCATTCATCGCGTTCAGGTCCAGCGCATGTGCCGAGGTCGCCGCCATGGAAAGCCCCAGAAGGGCAGGTGCAGCATGTCTGAGGATCATTTCCGTTTCCTTTTGTCTTTCTTGAGTCGTTCTGAGGCAATCAGCACGTCTTGTGCCCTTTGCCAACCCGGAGAGCCTTCGGGCAATTGCGCCACGGCCCGTTTCGCGTGAATTCCGGCATCCTCCATCCGACCTTGCAGCGCGTAACGCTCTGCCGTCACGGTCGAAGCCATACCGTTATTTCCGACCTGCGCGTAAGCCACACCCAGGTCCTGCATCAGGCGTGCATTACGAAAGTCGCGCGCACGCGCCTGTTCCAATGCATTCAATGCCTGTTTTGTTTCCCCTTGCGCCAGCAGGGCGCGCCCATAGCCCGCAAGGATCAACGCATTGTTCGGGGCCATTTCAACAGCGCTTGCGTAAGCATTAACAGCATCGCTTACCTTTCTGTTTTCTAACAGTATTTGCCCCTTTAGTTCGTAATAGAACGGGTCATCAGGACGTTCGGCAAGTGCCGCGTCTATCGCGGCACGGGCGCGGGACAGATCGCGATTCTGATGATAGGCCGAAGCCTCTCGCATCAGGCGGATGTCGCGATAGGGTTCTTCACCGGCACGCCGCAAGGTCCAGCTGGGCGACCGCAGAAAGGCCGACAGCTTACCTTTAACCCGCGCAAACCAATAATCCGAATTGGGGTTTGGAACGGCGCGGTCACCAAACTCGTCCAGGAACGCCTCGGCGGCGCGCAGACGATCACGGCTTGTTGGGTGTGAGCGCATATAGGGGTCCTGATTGGCGACACTCAGCAGTTCCTGACCGGCGAACTTCCGGTGCAGTTCCACCATCCCGCTGGGTGAGATTTCGGCCCATCGCAGGTAACTTGCGGCACTGCGGTCGGCGGATGCCTCTTCCGCGCGGGTGTGACCCAGAAAACCGCGAATTGCTGCGCCTTGGGTGCCAGCAGCGATCCCGATGGCGGCCTCGCCCCCACCCGCCGCAGCTGCCAGCAGGGCCAAAGCCGTGCCGAGGCTGGCGTTGCGCTGCGCCGCTTTCAGGTTCTCAGCCCGTCGTGCCAGATGACCATTCGAGATATGTGCGGCCTCGTGGGCGATGACAGCCTGCAACATCTCGGGGCTTTCGACGGTCAGAATCAGCCCGTAGTTCACATAAATCGCGTTGTAGTCGATGACGAATGCATTGAACGTGTTGTCGTTTACGACCAGAATCTGAACCCGGTTCGTGTTCAGCCCCGCAGCCCGCAACACCGGAAAGGCCAGTTCACGCAGGCCATGTTCGATATCAGGGTCGCGGATCAGGCTTTGCGCGTGCGATTGCACCGCTGCCGCCAGCCAGACGACAACGGCAACCATCAAGGCCGGGATTGACGCCAACCGGGATACGCGCTCAAAAGCCATGACTGCAACATGGGAGATGGGCATGAGAAACTCAACCCGGTCCGGGGTCGATCCCTTCATCGTGATGGATGTGATGGAGGCGGCACGCAAGGCCGAAGAGGCAGGTCGCCACGTGATCCACATGGAAGTCGGCCAGCCCGGAACCGGCGCGCCAAAGGGTGCGACCGAAGCTTTGGCCGCGGCGATGGTGCAAGGCCCGCTGGGCTATACGGTTGCCCTGGGTCTGCCCGCCCTGAGGCAGCGGATCGCCCGGCTTTACGGCGATTGGTACAATGTCGACCTGAACCCCGAGCGGGTGGTGATCACTCCTGGCTCGTCCGGCGGATTCCTGCTGACCTTTACCGCTTTGTTCGACAGTGGCGACCGTGTCGGTATCGGGGCGCCCGGCTATCCGTCCTATCGCCAGATCCTGAAGGCGCTGGGTCTGGTCCCGGTCGACCTGCCGACCGCGCCGGAAAAAAGGTTGCAGCCTGTCGCAGCGGATATTCAGGGGATGGACCTGAAAGGGCTGATGGTGGCTTCACCCGCAAACCCGACCGGTACGATGTTGGATCGCGCCGCCATGGGTGCCTTGATCGAGGCGGCTCATGGGCAGGGCGCGTCGTTCATCAGTGACGAGATTTACCACGGGCTGGAATACGAAGCCAAGGCCGTGACGGCGCTGGAACTGACAGATGAATGTTATGTGATCAACTCATTCTCGAAATACTTTTCGATGACCGGATGGCGCGTAGGCTGGATGGTGGTGCCCGAGGATCAGGTGCGCGTGGTCGAACGGATCGCTCAGAACATGTTCATCTGCGCCCCCCACGCCAGTCAGGTCGCGGCGCTGGCTGCGATGGATTGCGACAACGAATTGCAAGCCAATCTGGACGTGTACCGCCGCAATCGCGCGCTGATGCTGGACGGGCTGCCCAAGGCCGGGATTTCGAACATCGCGCCGCCCGACGGGGCGTTTTATGTCTATGCCGATGTGTCTGATCTGACTGATGACAGCCGCGCATTTGCGGCCGAGATTCTGGAACAGGCCGGTGTGGCTGTGACACCCGGGCTGGATTTTGACCCGCAGCGCGGCCATACCACATTGCGTTTTTCCTATGCGCGCGCGACGGATGACATTCAGGAAGGGCTTGAGCGTTTGCGCCTGTTTATGATCCGGCGCGGTGCTGTCACGGAACGGGCCTGAGCCGTTCACAAACCGCCCCTTGTGGTATAGGGTGACCGACAAACGATCTCGGGAAAACTTGAGGCCATGAGCAGGATCTTCTTTAGCATTGCGCTGTTCTGGGCGTTGGCTGGTGGTGCCATTGCGCAGGATTTCAGCGCGTTGGCGCGTGTCCAGCCTGAGCAGAGCCGTATTACGGATGTCGGGCGTACCGGTGTTCGGGTGGACATCGCCCTCAGTCAGGGCGTTCCCTACAGGATTTTCACCTTGCAGGATCCCTACCGTATGGTTCTGGACTTCAACGAAGTGGATTGGGCCGGGCTGACCCGCGAAGACTTCCTGCAATCCGATCGCATCAGCGGTGTGCAGTTTGGCGCATATGTTCCGGGTTGGTCACGTCTGGTGCTGGAACTGGGTGCGCCGATGGCAGTGACGAAAGCAGAAATGTCGGTGGCAGAGGATTCGGGGGCTGCATTGCTGTCGCTCGACCTCAAGGGGACGGATTTCGATGCTTTCAACGCCTCGGCAGGTGCGCCGCGAAACCCGGGCTGGGACCTGCCGGAACCGGCGGATGTGCCGCAAGCCGCGGTGCGCAGTGCCGACCGACCCTTGCGTGTCATGCTGGATCCGGGCCACGGAGGCATTGATCCGGGGGCCGAGACTGACGCGATTGATGAAAAAACCCTTATGCTGACTTTCGCGCGTGAGCTGCGCGAAATCCTACTAAGATCAGGCGGGTACGAGGTGGTTTTGACACGGGTCGACGATCAGTTCGTCTCGTTGGAGCGCCGAATTGCGCTGGCGCACCGGGCCGGTGCGGACCTGTTCATTTCGCTGCACGCTGATTCCCTGTCCGAAGGGCGGGCACATGGCGCGGTGGTATATACCCTGTCCAACGATGCCTCGGATGTGGCCAGTGCGAAGCTGGCAGAACGGCACGACCGCGGGGATTTGATTTCCGGTATCGATCTGAACGGGGCAGATGATCAGGTCACGGATGTCCTGCTGGACATGGCCCGTCAGGAAACGATGCCACGCACAAGCGCGCTGGCCAAAGCCATCGCAAACGGTCTGGCACAACAAGGCGGGCCGATGAACGGCAAACCCCTGCGTACCGCATCTTTTTCAGTACTCAAGGCGGCGGACATCCCGTCGGTTCTGGTCGAGCTTGGATTTCTGTCCAGCCCCAGAGACCTCAAGAACCTCAAAGATCCTGATTGGCGGGCAAGAATGGCGCTTGGAATTCAACGAGGGCTTGAGGATTGGCGCCATCAAGATGTGATCCGCAAATCCCTTATTGGCCAGTGACCTTGCGGCGCAAAACGGCTAGAATACGCTCGGTGTTTTGACCCTTGGGCGGCGCATCACTATATAGGCGGCACCGCGAGAAAAAGGCAGTAACGTGATCCGGTTCATTCTTTCGATTTTCGGGGCGATTTTCAGCCTCGTGACATTGGGTATTTTCATGGCCGCGCTGGTGATCGGTGCGGTGTTCTGGATGTATGGGCGCGATCTGCCCAGCCACGAGTCGCTGGCACAGTACAAGCCACCCACGATCAGCCGGATCTATTCGGGTGAAGGCAAGCTGATCGATGAATTCGCGCAGGAACGCCGCCTGTTTACCCCGTCCGAGGAAATCCCGGATCTGGTGAAGCAGGCGTTTATTTCGGCGGAAGACAAGAATTTCTACAACCATCAGGGCTATGACCCGCGCGGCATCATTGCCGCCGGGGTCGAGGCGGTGCGGACCAAGGGCGAAACCGTTCGCGGTGCGTCGACTATTACGCAGCAGGTCATGAAGAACTTTCTGCTGTCCGGTGACCGCCGGGCCGAGCGTAAGATCAAGGAAATCATTCTTGCGACCCGGCTTGAGGATACATTGGACAAGGAACAGATCCTCGAACTTTATATGAACGAGATCTTTCTGGGCCAGAACTCGTACGGTGTGACTGCCGCCGCGCAGACCTATTTCAACAAGACCCTCCAGGAACTGGCCCCGCATGAGGCCGCCATGCTGGCTGCCATGCCCAAAGCGCCGTCAGATTACCACCCCGTTTGGCAAAAAGAGCGCCTTCTGGCCCGCCGCAATTACGTGTTACGCGAGATGCAGCAGAACGGTTACATCGATCAGGCGACTTATGAGGCCGAGGTCGAGTTGCCTCTGCGCTCGGTCCAGAACGGAGATTTTGAAAGCTTCCGTACGGCCCTGCCGCCCCGCGACTATTTCACCGATGAAATCCGTCGCCAGCTGAGCGAAGATTTTGGTGAGGGCGAGTTCTTTACCGGCGGCTTCACCGTGCGTGCATCGGTGGATGAGGAAATGCAGGTTGAGGCCGCACGGGCCCTGCGCGAGGCGCTTGAGAAATACGACCGCTCCCGTGGCAAATGGCGCGGAACAGGTGACGTGATCCCGGAAGAAAAACTGGCGGATGAGGCGCAATGGCGCGAGGCGCTGGCGGCCATGGAAATTCCGCGCGACGTTATTCTGCCAACCCGTTGGTATCCCGCCGTGGTTCTGGGCGTGACCGACCAGCAACTGACCGTTGGTGTCGAAGAAGGTCCTGCCGATGGGACTATCCCGCGCGCGGACATCAAGTGGATGCAGGGTGATTTTGCGGCCAACTTCAAGCGCGGTGACGTCATTTTTGTCGTTGCGGGTGAAGATGGGCAGTGGTCGGCGCGCCAGGTGCCCGAGGTACAAGGCGGCTTTGTCGCGATGGATGTGAACTCGGGTCGTGTTCTGGCGATGCAGGGCGGGTTCTCGTATCAGGATACCGTGTTCAACCGGGCCACACAGGCACAGCGTCAGCCGGGATCGTCGTTCAAGCCATTTGTCTATGCTGCTGCGCTGGACAGCGGATACAGCCCCGCGACAATCGTCGTCGATGCGCCGATCGAAGTGAACACGCCGCAGGGGCTGTGGCGCCCCAAGAACTCTTCCAACAAATTCTACGGCCCCACACCTTTGCGCACAGGGATCGAACAGTCGCGGAACCTGATGACCATCCGTCTGGCGCAGGAAGTTACAATGCCTGTCGTTGCGGGCTACGCGGAACGGTTCGGTGTCTATGACAGGATGGGCGCGTTTTTGGCCAACTCGCTGGGGGCCGAGGAAACCACGCTTTACAAGATGGTCGCGGCCTATGCGATGTTCGCCAATGGCGGCCAGCGTGTGGAACCCACTCTGGTCGACCGCATTCAAGACCGGTTCGGAAAAACCATCTATCGCCACGATGACCGTCAGTGTCTGGACTGTAACTCGACCTGGCTGGAACCAGATGAATCGCCCACCCTTGTCACGGATCGCGCGCAGGTCATGGATGCGATCACCGCCTATCAGCTGACATCGATGATGAAGGGTGTGGTCGATCGCGGGACGGCATCCAGCGTTGTGAATCTGCCCGTGCCAACAGCGGGCAAAACCGGAACCACCAACGACTCCAAGGATGCGTGGTTCATCGGCTTTACGTCGAACATCGTGGCCGGTTGCTATATCGGTTATGACCGACCGCGTCCGATGGGACGTGGGGCCTATGGTGGCACGCTGTGTGGCCCTGTGTTCCAGAGCTTCATGGAAAAAGCGGTCGAAAAATACGGCGGCGGTCCGTTTGAAGTGCCGGAAGGCGGTCATTTCATCAAGATCGACCGCTTCAGCGGGGCCCGTCTGCCCGATGATGCCACCGGTGACTATGTCGTGGCCGAATTCTTCCGCGACGGCGTCGATGGTTTTATCGACCGTGTCTATGATGGTGGTTTTGCCATCGGATCGGACCTGCCATTGTTTGAAGAAGTCCAGCGCGCTGGTGTACAGGTTCAGACGTCGACGGGCCAGACCGTGACCGTTGGTCCGAAAGCTTCCCAAGGGGACCTGAGCACCGGCGGGCTTTACTGACCGGCCGCTTTCAGAAACAGGTTTAGTAGATCAGCTTCTGCGTCACCGCAGATCGGGCCGTCAGATCGCCAGTAGATGGACAATGCGCATTTCGCGGCAGCCCATTGAGCCAGCCGTATTCGTGGAACACTCATTGCTTTGGAATACTCCGACAGACAGGTTTCGATTTGCAGGGGTTGGCGCACAAGATCCGGCATTCCCTTAGGGTGTCGCAACGCGTTGGCCAGTTCAAAAGCGGGATCGCCTAGATAACCTTTTGCATCGATGATCCGGGGTCCTGATAGTGTCATAATGACATTGTCTGGATGAAAGTCCCCGTGAAGAGGTACGGGTGAAGGTTGGCTGTCTAACAAGTCTTCACTTAGTGCAATCGCTGACTTCACCGCGTTACGCAGTTGGGCAGGGCACTCGGCCGCAAAGGTGCATTCAGCCAAGGGGGCGAACACCTGTTGCAAGGGTTTCATTCCAGTGGCGCTGACCGGGTCCCCTGCGTGCAAACACGCTGCTGTTTCCGCAAGTGTCTTGACGGCTTCTTCGGGCCTGCCCGCGCGGGCGATATCTCCCAGAGATGGTCCATCCAACCACTCCATCAGTACGGCGCTCCGTGCCTCTTCCAAAATCCGAACAGCGCCCCTGTCGCGCCACCCGACCAACAAGTTTGTGCCCGGTTTTTCGTTCCCGCGATCTTGCCTGCGATAAAGCTTCAAGGCAGCTGGGCCGCAATTGGACTGTACTTTCCACACTCTTGCATGGCCGGTGTCCGCAACCAGTTCAGGAAAGTGCAAATCCCATCTGCCCAGAAACTCTTCGACTGTGTTTTGCATTCAGGTCCAGCCTGTCTTGTGGTGTCTCGCACCTCTTGCTATCACGCAGGCCTGATTGAGCAAGTTGGGACAAGACCATGCGCGCCGAAACCCAGAACATCGTGGCGGATATAAAAAAGTCGCTGGAGCTGCTGGCGCAGCGTATGGACTATGAAACCGCACCGCATCGCCTTGAGGAATTCAACGCGCGCGTCGAAGACCCCAACCTTTGGGATAACCCTGAAAACGCGCAGAAACTGATGCGCGAGCGGCAGATGCTGGTCGATGCAATCGAGACGTATGAATCCATCAAGACCGACCTCAACGACAATATCGAACTGATCGAGTTGGGCGAGATGGAGGAAGACCAAGAAGTCGTTCAGGATGCCGAAGCCGCGATCAAGACGCTGAAAGCCAGAGCCGCCAAAAAAGAGCTTGAGGCGCTGCTGGACGGTGAGGCCGACAGCAATGATACGTTCCTCGAAATCAACTCGGGCGCGGGGGGAACCGAAAGCTGCGACTGGGCGTCGATGCTGGCGCGCATGTATGTGCGCTGGGCCGAGAAAAAGGGTTACACGGTCGAGCTGCAATCCGAGACACCGGGCGAAGAAGCGGGGATCAAATCCGCAGCCTACAAGATTTCCGGCCACAACGCCTATGGCTGGCTAAAATCGGAAAGCGGCGTACACCGGTTGGTGCGGATCTCGCCCTATGACTCGGCGGCAAAACGCCATACGTCTTTCAGCTCGGTCTGGGTCTATCCGGTGGTCGACGACAATATCGAGATCGAGGTGAACCCGGCCGATATCCGCATCGACACCTACCGGTCTTCGGGGGCTGGTGGCCAGCACGTGAACACCACCGACTCGGCCGTTCGGATCACGCACATCCCGACCGGGATTGTTGTGACCAGTTCGGAAAAGTCGCAGCACCAGAACCGTGATATTGCCATGAAAGCCCTGAAATCGCGCCTGTACCAGCAGGAACTGGATCGCCGCAACGCGGATATCAACGCGGCGCACGAGGCTAAGGGCGATGCGGGCTGGGGCAACCAGATCCGGTCTTACGTCTTGCAGCCCTATCAGATGGTCAAGGACCTGCGAACCAATCACGAAACCTCGGATACCAAAGGGGTTCTGGACGGGGACCTGGACGTATTCATGGCGGCAACCTTGGCCCTGAACGTGGCAGGCAAAAGCCGATCCGAGGCGCAGGGCGACAGCTAAGGTGACACGCCAGCGTTCCTTTCCGGACCTGCGCAAAGGGCACTGGCAGCTAATCCTGATCACCGGTCTGGTCTTTGCGCTCTGGAACACGCCGTTTGTTGTTCCGCTAAAAATTCTGGTTGTCTTTCTGCATGAGCTGTCTCATGCCGTGACAATCCTATTGACTGGCGGCTCGGTCGAGAGTTTCACGATCTCACCCCAGCAAGGCGGAATGGTGATCGGCCGGGGCGGCAGCAGGTTTCTCAGCCTGTCCGCCGGCTATCTCGGCTCGCTTGTGTTTGGTATTGCGCTTTTGATCATTGCCTTGAGGACAAATGCTGACCGGGCTGTTTTGGCTGTTTTCGGCGCAATCATGTGTCTGATCGCACTGCTGTACATACGCGATGCTTTCGCCTTGCTGTTTTGCGCAGGCGTCGGGGCGGCAATGATTGCGACAGCGTGGTTCATGAGCCACGAGGTCAGTGATCTGGTGCTGCGCGTTGTCGGGCTGACCAGCATGATCTACGTGCCGTTTGATATCTTTGATGACACCATCCGACGATCCGGCGCACGCTCGGACGCGTTCCTGTTGGCCGAGGAATTCGGCGGCACCGCGATGCTGTGGGGTGGGGTCTGGCTGGTGTTGAGTGGTGGCGCCATTGCCCTTTGTCTATGGTATTGGTTGGGCCGGGACAGCAACCTGCCATTGCACCGCAGAGCGTTGTGATGCTGTTGTTTGTGAGACAAGAAAAGACACATCTAAACAGTGGGTTTAAATGAGGTGAACCGCTCGCTAGGCTGTTGAAGACCAACAACAGACTGGCGTGTTATGGACCTGACCCGGATATCTGCCACAGAGCTTCTGAACCAACTGGCTACCCGGCAGGTTTCGGCCACAGAAGTCATGCGGGCCACGCTGGATCGCATTGCCAAAGTCAACGGTGACGTGAACGCCATCGTGGCGCTGCGGGACAAGGGCGAGCTGAAGGCCGAAGCGCAGGCCCGCGACAGCGGTCCTGTCACTGGCCCGCTGCACGGACTGCCAATTGCCGTCAAGGATTTGGTCAATGTGGCAGGTATTGTCTCGTCGCACGGATCGCCTGTTTTCAGGGATGTCGTCCCTGACAGGGATGATCTGATTGCCGCCAGGATGCGGGCCGCGGGCGCCATCCTGATCGGCAAGACCAATACGCCGGAGTTCGGGCTGGGTTCGCACACGTTCAACCCGGTCTATGGTGCGACGCGCAACCCGTATGATGCCAGTTTCACCTGCGGTGGCTCATCCGGTGGTGCGGCAGTGGCTTTGGCAACGGGTATGGTGGCATTGGCCGACGGGTCTGACATGATGGGCAGCCTGCGCAACCCGGCGGCCTGGAACAACGTCTACGGCTTTCGCCCAAGCTGGGGCAGGGTGCCGTCTGATCCTGTGGGTGACAGTTTCCTGCATCAACTGTCCACGCTGGGGCCGATGGCGCGCAGTCCCGAAGATTTGGGTATCCTGCTCGACGTGATCTCGGGGCCCGATCCGCGCCTGCCATTGGTCGGAGAATATACACCGGTTTCCCCAGTGGTCGCAGCAGATCTGAACGGGCTGCGCATTGGCTGGCTGGGCGATTGGGGCGGGGCCTTTCCAGTTGAAGCCGGAATCCTTGAGCTGTGCCGGGATGCGTTGAAGGTGTTCGAAGCGCGGGGCGCGCGTGTTGAACATGTCGCCCCGCCTTTCGATGCCGAACGGTTATGGACCAGTTGGATCACCCTGCGGTCCTGGACTGTCGCCGCAGGGCTGGAACCTTTGGCTGAACGACGGGACCATCTGAAAGACACAGCCCAGTGGGAGCTGGACCGGGGTCTGACGATGAGTGCCATGGACGTGCATCACGCCAGCGTAATTCGGTCAGAATGGTTCCGGCGCGCGGCGGAACTGTTCGAGCAGTTTGATGCCCTGGTCCTGCCATCCGCACAGGTTTGGCCGTTTGGGATCGAAACGCCATACCCCACCCGGATCGCGGACCGCGCGATGGATACATATCATCGCTGGATGCATGTCACGGTACCGGTCAGCCTGATTGGCTTGCCTTGTCTGGCCGCGCCCGCCGGGTTTGGTGTGCAGGGCCTGCCCATGGGCTTTCAACTGTTTGGACCAAAAGGATCGGATCAGAAATTACTGTCGGTCGGGGCGGCGTATCACACCGAAACCGACTGGCCTAACAAGAGGCCGGCGATGTCATAACGCCGATCAGGGAGGAGACTAAATGGAAAAGCCATTTGGCGTTCCGGACATGCGTCCGGTAGATACAGCCATGCTGCGCACAGCGTTGAAGCGCGCCTGGGCCGACTTTCGGCGCGCGCCGCAGTTCGGGTTGATCTTTGCCGGGTTCTACGTGCTTGCGGGATGGGCGATGGCATGGGTCACCATCCAGACTGGTACAACCTTCTGGCTGGTTCTGGCAGCTATCGGCTTTCCACTGATCGGCCCGTTTGCCGCTGTTGGCCTTTACGAGGTGTCGCACCGGCTGGAACAGGGCGAACCGCTGGATCTTGGTGCAATCTTTGGTGTCGTGCTGCAACAAAGCCGCCGGCAATTGCCGTCGATTTGCGCCATCATCGTCGTGGTGTTTCTGTTCTGGTTTTTCCTGGGGCACATGATCTTTGCCCTGTTCCTTGGGCTGGCCACGATGACTAACGTGTCATCCTCGCTTGAGGTCTTTCTGACGGCGAATGGCCTGACAATGCTGGCTGTGGGCACGGTGGTTGGGGCGGTATTCGCAACCGTTCTCTATATGATCACCGTATTGTCGATCCCACTGCTGCTGGATCGCGAACTGGATTTTGTCACGGCAATGATTGCAAGTTTTACCTATGTGTCCGGGAATTTTCCGGTGATGCTTGTCTGGGGGGTAATCATCGCTGTTCTGACGTTCCTGGCCATGGTGCCCTGGTTTCTGGGCCTTCTGGTGGTCCTGCCACTGTTGGGCCACGCCAGTTGGCACCTGTATAGACAAATCACCCAAGTCGAAGGCGGGGAAGCATCGTCCTGAGATAACCGGTCAGAGTTGCTGAGCCGGATTGTTCGTAGACAGCCGCGCAGCGGCGAAAATTGCAGCTGCATCATGCCCGAGATATTTCAGAACCACGGGCTCCGGTGCTTCAGGGGTGGCCGGGCTGACAACCGTACCCCGCCACTGAACCGCTGTTCCCGTCGGATCGGGTGAAATCATATAAACGCGACTGTTTTGACCCTCCCGCTGAGAGGTCAGCATATAGACGGAATCGCCGGAGCAGGCGACGATCCCCTGTATTTCGCGCGCTTGCGGCGTTGCCTCAGGCATCGCCGCGCGCGACACATATCCGCGTATCAATGTGCATTGGGCCTGTGGCCGGGCGTGCAGAAGGGTCATACGGTGCGAGGCCGAGACGCTTTCGATCACGGCGTAAAACCCCGGAGAAAACGCAGTTCTGGCGATCATGTCCACACCTGACCCCAGAAACTCGGTCAAGGCAGTTTTCGCGGCGTGATCCTCGACCTTTTCAATTTCGTCCAGCGGCTTCAGAAGAATGCGCGCATCCACGTCGAAAAACCGACAGATGCGATCCAGAACATCTGGCCGTGGAACACTTTCGCCCGAAAGATACCTGTTGAATTGCGTGCGATTTACGCCAAGCTTGCGGCACAGTGCCGAGACTGACCGATACCTTCGTGCCAATTGCCGCAGGTTCGCGCCAAACATCGCGCGAAGTTCAGCCGGGCTGCGAATGTCGTTGGTCATGGATGCCCACGTCTTGCTGAGATTCCTGAAAAACCATCGCATCACTGGAACCAAGCCCCGGCGCGCATTGAAAAATCGTACAGATTGACCCCAAGCAACGTATCCCCACGTCGCGTTGCGCGTTGAGGCTAATGCCATAAAGCGCAATGGCAATAGGCTTTATCTGAAAATGCCTAATCTTTATCCGGAAAAGCCGGCCCTATGGCAAATTTAGCGCATAGAAGGGCGCGTGGGTTGGTTTTAAAAATGCCCACTAACCTCAAATAGTGTTCCCGCCCTGGGTGCAAGAAAAGTCGCAAGGCGGGTATGTTGTTCAGTCACCGCGCAGTAGGGCCGCCACGCCGGTGCGGGCGATTTCCATCAGGCCCAGCGGGCGCATCAGGTCAGCAAAAGCGTCGATCTTGTCCGGCGCGCCGGTGATCTCGAAGATGAAAGAGTTCAGGGTGCTGTCGACCACATTGGCGCGGAAGATGTCAGCCAGGCGCAGCGCCTCGACGCGTTTGTCGCCTTCTCCCACGACTTTTATGATGGCCAGTTCGCGTTCAACCGACGGGCCTTCGACCGTCAGGTCATGCACGTCATGGACAGTCACGATCCGGCCCAGCTGCGCCTTGATCTGCTCGATCACCTGCGGCGTGCCGGTGGTGACAATGGTGATGCGGCTCAGGTGTCCTGTGTGATCCACCTCGGCCACGGTAAGGCTTTCGATGTTATATCCACGCCCCGAGAACAGACCGATCACACGGGCCAGGACACCGGGTTCGTTCTCGACCAGCACGGCAATGGTGTGGCGTTCCTGCATGTCCGAGAAGGTAGGTCGTAGGTTGTAGGCCGAATGGCGATTGGAGCCTTTTTTGATTTGTAGCGGTGTCATGGAATAACCTCATCATGAGCAGATAGTTCGGAAGGCTTTCGCAAACTGAAAATCAAAGCGCGAAAACAGACTAGGCTGGCGAGTACCAGAATGGGGAAAAACAACAGACGAAGGGAAAACACAGTGCTTTCGCGAAATGCGTCAAACAGGAACGCAGGTGAGACGCCGATCCACATTGCTGCCGCCAGAGCAATACCCCAGGGCTGTCGAGTCAGTATGCCGGCCCTGAGTAAGAACAGGGCCGTCATTGCAAGTAAGGCTACTTCGTAGTGCCAGAGATATGGCGACGACAACACGATTCCCAGCATGAGTACGGCAACACGTAGATCGAAATTCACCTTGGGGCTGCGCCATGCAAGAAAGACAGCCACTCCGGACAGAGCGGTTATCATCCATTGCAGGGTCAGTGCGTGTTTTTCACCAACTCCGAGGCTTGCCAGCAAAGAGTACGGGCTCAGCATATTGGAGTTTGAGCTGATGGAGTTCCTGATCCAGTCAGCTTGAATGCCCAGCATTTTCTGCAACTCCACCCAGTAGTCGACCCCAACTACCCAAGTTCCGGCGATCGATATCAAGGTGGTCGTGATAACGGCTGACGCAATTGTTCTCCACGCACCGCAAGCGATCAAAGCAATGGGGATCAGCAATCCCAATTGCGGTTTTAGCGTTAGCAACCCAATGAAAAAACCAGCAAGAACATAGCGGTGATCACGAAGGGCAGCTAGCGCTGCCAGTAAACCGGCCGTCCAAAGTGCAGTTGTCTGCCCCAAATACAGACTTGGTAGGAGGGCAGGAGGCAAGGCAAAGGCAAACCACACCGGCAAGATACCGCAGGAAAACGAGCGAACTGCCAGAACCATGGACAGAATAGAGACGGTAGAGAACACCGCCCAGGCTTGTGAAAATGTCAAAGCTCCCAGCGGTTGCATCCCCAGCAGAAAAGCAGGTGGATACAACCAAGGACCCCACTCACCTTCATTATGTGCCTGATGGATTTCAATTAGCCGATCTATGTCAAATACAGCCAAGGGCTCACCCTGATAGGCAATTCGGCCCGCGGACCAAAAAACCTTGAAATCAAAGTTTAATGCCGGCTTTCCTTCTAGAGAAAGTGCATACCATGCCGATCCAAGCCAGAACAAAAACACGGCAAGCACAAATGCAGGAACAAGCGTACCGACTTGCCAACCGCGCCGTCCGTTAAATATGGACAAGTTATCTTTTGCGTTTGAAGCACTTGAAGGCACAGACGTGCTAACGTTACGCATTTTTGGTTCCTTTCGGACTATGATCGGCAAAGTCAGTGATGCCAAAAACTCGATCAATTGATCGCTCTGGCAAGCACGGACACGATCCTGGTCAAACCAACACAGCGCCACCTGCCTGAATCACGCCCTGCGTCTCGGCCTCGCCCAAAAGCATCTCGTTATGTGCCTTGCCCGACGGGATCATGGGGAAGCAGTTCTCGTGCTTTTCGACCAGACAGTCGAAGATCACTGGGCCGTCGTAGTTGATCATCTCCATGATCGCGTCGTCCAGATCGGCGGGGTCGGAACACAGGATACCTTTGGCGCCAAACGCCTCGGCGAGTTTCACGAAATCGGGCAGGGCTTCGGACCAGCTGTGCGAATAGCGCTCGCCATGCAGCAGTTCCTGCCACTGCCGGACCATGCCCAGACGCTCGTTGTTCAGGATGAACTGCTTGACGGGCAGGCGGTACTGAACGGCCGTGCCCATTTCCTGCATGTTCATGAGCCAAGAGGCTTCACCGGCGACGTTGATCACCAACGCGTCCGGATGTGCCATCTGCACACCGATGGAGGCGGGGAAGCCGTAGCCCATAGTGCCCAACCCGCCCGATGTCATCCAGCGGTTGGGATCTTCGAACCCAAGATACTGTGCCGCCCACATCTGGTGCTGGCCAACCTCGGTGGTGATATAGCGGTCATGCTTTTTCGTCAGCTCTTCAAGACGTTGCAGCGCATATTGCGGTTTGATCGACTTTTCGCTGTTGGTGTAGGACAGACAGTTAATCTTGCGCCATTCGGAGATCTGTGCCTGCCATTTCTTGACGGCTGCTGCATCGGTCTTGCGCCCGCGTGATTTCCACACCTTCAGAATGTCTTCCAGTACATGCGCCACGTCGCCGACAATCGGGATGTCCACACGGATGACCTTGTTGATTGAAGACGGATCAATGTCGATATGGGCTTTCTTGGACTTTGGAGAGAACGCGTCAATGCGCCCTGTGATCCGGTCGTCGAACCGTGCGCCGATGTTGATCATCAGGTCACAGCCGTGCATCGCAAGGTTCGCCTCGTAAAGGCCGTGCATCCCCAGCATACCCAACCAGTTTTCGCCCGACGCGGGATAGGCACCCAGACCCATCAGGGTAGATGTGATCGGGAAGCCGGTGGAATCCACCAGTTCGCGCAGCAACTGGCTGGCTGCGGGGCCAGAGTTGATGACGCCACCGCCCGTATAGAAAACAGGCTTCTTGGCTTTTTCAATGGCTGCAACAAGCTCGTTGATTTCCTCCAGATCGCCTTTCAGCACAGGCTGGTAGTGCGAGGTCGAAGGTTTCGGACTGTTGTATTCACCCGTGGCAAACTGCACATCCTTGGGAATGTCGATCAGAACCGGGCCGGGACGGCCCGACTTGGCCACATGGAAAGCCTCGTGCAGCGTTTCGGCCAGCGAATTCGTGTCCTTTACCAGCCAGTTATGTTTGGTGCAGGGGCGGGTGATGCCAACGGTGTCGGCCTCCTGAAAGGCATCCGATCCGATCATGAAGGTCGGGACCTGTCCGGTCAGAACCACAATCGGGATCGAGTCCAGCAACGCATCGGTCAGGCCGGTAACGGCGTTTGTGGCACCGGGACCAGAGGTTACAAGCGCAACACCCGGCTTGCCGGTCGACCGCGCATAGCCTTCGGCGGCGTGGATTGCACCCTGTTCGTGACGCACCAGAATGTGGCGAATGTCGTTTTGCAGAAAGATCTCGTCATAGATCGGTAGGACGGCGCCACCGGGGTATCCGAATACCGTGTCCACGCCCTGATCCTTGAGGGCCTGAACCACCATCTTTGCGCCGGTCATCTCACGTGTCATCTGCTTTGCTCCGTTCGCGACATGTGTCTTGCGTTTGACAAAAAAAAGCCCCCGAATTTTCGGAGGCGCATGGGTTCGATTATGGTTTACCGTTACCGGCCCATGCGCGTGGTTCCTACGATTACGACTAGCGTTCTCATCGCCAGAGGCTCCTTTTTGCTTGCAGGGGACATTATGGTCGGGGGGGAGGAGCGTCAACAGGCAAATCCACCAATTTTCTATCTCAATGGCGGTATTTTGCGAAATTTTGTTGCGCAGATTGCCGCATGCCGGGAATTTCCGGGAAAAGGGCAGTCGTTTTCCTGAGGGCGGGACAAGTATGAAGGTCTGAATGCGTCAGGCCGATGTCTGAAACTGGCATGATCCGGTGTTTTGTCTGGGTCACGCTGACCTTGTGGTCGCAAACGAGGGAGGCGGAGCATGTTACAGGACCTGGTAGATCTGGGACGATATCCGATCGATCGCCCGGATTCGCCAGCTTACAGGCGATTGATCGAGGATTTGCGGCGCGAGTTGGAACAGGACGGATGTGCGGTTCTACCGGGTTTCGCACATGCACAGGGGATCGAGCTTTTGGTGCAAGAGGCAGACGAGGTGGCGCCCAATGCACACCGGTCTTTCAATCGTACAAATGCCTATTTCACCAAAGACGACCCACGGTTCGACGCCGCCCATCCGATCAGACGGTTCTATGACCGTTCGAACGCGTTTGTTCCTGCCGACAATTTTGCGCAGTCCGGTCCTTTGCGCAGGATTTACGAGTTTAGCGGATTTCTTCCCTTCATTCGGGATGCGCTGGATGAGCCTGAGGACCGCTTCTTTCGTTACGACGACCCGTTGGCGGACGTGATCATCAATGTCGTGGAAGAGGGGCAGGGCTTTCCCTGGCATTTCGACACCAACAACTACACCGTGACACTGGCGATCCAGAATGGCGAGCAGGGCGGTGCATTCGAATACGCGCCCAATCTGCGCTCAGCCGAGGATGAGAATTTCGATCAGGTCGCTTCGGTTCTGGATGGAAACACGGCGCGTGTTCATCGGCTGGAATTGCGACCTGGGGACTTGCAGATATTCAAAGGCCGCTATTCTCTGCACAGGGTCGCACCGGTCAAGGGCACGCGGCGGCGGTATGTGGGTATCTTTTCATTTGTCGAGGCCGAAGGCATGTGCGGCGGGATCGAACGGACGCAGCAGCTTTATGGACGCGTGTTGCCGCACCATTACGAGCGTGCGGGTTTGCGAAAGGATCAGTTGCTGGATTAACAGATCATCACGGGTAAACTGAAACTATTTCCTGTTCGGAGCTTCAGATGCCCAAGATTTTGCAACTTACCCCATTTGTGCTGTGTTCATCCTTGCAGAACCAGATTGATTTCTACTGTAAGCGACTAGGATTTACCTGTAGCTTCAAGCAGGACAATTACGCATTTTTGTCACTTGGCCCGGTCGCCATTCGGTTGTTGGAATGCCCACCGCGAGAGGATGGCAAGGCGTTGGGCGACGACCAGTCGTTTTATATTGATGTAGACGATATCGACGGCTTTTATGAAAATTTGCGGGCTGGGTTGGCCGATCTGCCCGAGGGGCGCGTTCGGCCTCCGTTCGACCAACCTTATTTGCAGCGTGAGTTTCACATTCTGGATGAAGACGGAACACTTGTGTTCTTTGGTCAGGATATCAGACCCCGGGCGTGAACGCTCCCGCCTGTTATCGCTATGCCTGCGGCAAGCCTCCTCTAGTTGGGTAAGGCAGCACTGGGCTGCGACCGCGCATCGATCAGAAGCCGACCCCGGTGCCTTGCAGCATGCCATGTTCCAGCGCGTAGCGGGTCAGCCCGGCAGTCGAGGAAATTCCCAGTTTGCGCTTGATGTTCTTGCGATGCGTTTCAACCGTGCGCACCGAGATATCCAGCTTTTGCGCAACCTCTTTGTTTGATTTGCCCTGCGCCAGTTCCAGCAGAATTGTTTGCTCGCGCCCTGTCAGCGCCTCGCGTGCGTTGTCGCCTTTGGGTTTCAGGGACCCACTGGCACCGGTGCACAGATACTGCTCACCCCGCATGACCGCATCGATGGCCTGCTTGATCTCTTCGGTTGGGACATCTTTGAGAACATAGCCTTTTGCGCCGTGGCTGAGCGCGGTCGAAATGTATTCGGGGCTGTCATGCATCGACAGGATCAGGATGCGCGTATCGGGCAGGCGTTCCAGAATGATTTCCGTGGCGCTGAGTCCGCCGAGGCCAGGCATGTTCAGGTCCATCAGGATGACATCCGGGGCGAGGCCAACCGCCTGATCCACCGCGGCCTGACCGCTGCCGAGTGTTCCAACCACTTCGATATCGTCGTAGCTTTCAAGGATCGACTGAATGCCCTCGGCCACCATGGGATGATCGTCGACAATAAGAACTCGGATGTTTTTGGCGCTCATGTACCGGCCTTTCGGTTCGGAGTTGCGTCTTCCTGCGGTGGCAACAGGTGGCTCAGCGGCAGACTGGCCTCGATCACCGTTCCGCCGCGCGGTCCGCGTGATGACAGAATACGCAGCGATCCGTCAAGTTGTTCAATTCGTTCCTGCATGTTGCGCAGGCCGATGCCTGTGGTCGGGGTCCCGGATTCTGCGCGCAACCCACGGCCATTGTCGGTGATCCGCATGGTTGCGCCTTTCTTGTGGCCACGCAGGTCAATTGTAACATAAGAGGCATCCGCGTGGCGTTCGATATTTGTCAGCGCCTCTTGTGCGATGCGATAAAGCGCGATCTTGCTGTCCTGATCCAGCCGGTTTCGGAAAACGACGGTGGAAAATTCGGTCTCGATCCCGGTTCGTTCGCGAAAATCGTCGGTCAGAGCCTTCAACGCAGGTCCGAGACCAAGGTCGTCCAGCACGCCGGGGCGCAGGTCGCGGCTGATGCGGCGCACCTCGGTGATGGCGGTGCGAAGATGGTCGATGCCTTTGTCCAGCGGATCGCGCGCACCCGCATCATCGCCGCGCAACAGACGGCGGCGCGCATTGTCCAGCGCATAGCGTACACCCACAAGGATCTGGCTGATGCCATCATGCAGTTCGCGGGCAACCCGGCCGCGTTCTTCTTCCTGCGCGTCGAAGACACGTTGCGTCAGTTCCTTCAGCTTGGCATCCGCCAACCGCCGCTCGCGAATGTTCAGCAACATGCCCGAGGCAAAGACAATCAGAACGGCAGCAACAACAATGGCGCCGATATACATGAAGGTGCGCTGCACGCGGGCCTCGACCTCGGCCCTTGCGTTGGCGACCGTGGCGACAATGTCGTCAATGAAGACCCCGGTACCCACGACCCAGCGCCAGTCCTGCAACCCGACGACATAGGCGATCATCTGCGCCTCATCCCCGGTCGAGGGTTTTTCCCACATGAAGCTGTGCCACCCGGCCCCTTGACGGGCGAGGCGAATGAACTCGTCAACGATGGGCGTGCCATCGCTGTCGGTCAGACCTTCCCAGTTGCGGTTGATAAATTGTGTCTGACGGGGGCTGACCAGATTGTTGCCATCATAGTCGTAAACAAAAAAGAACCCGTCCTGCCCATAGATCATTGCCGAGAGTATCTGCGAGACAAGGTTCTTTGATACCTCGTCATCCGGTTCAGCGCGGCCATAGATATAGGCAAAACCATTGCGCGCCTGCGTCACGTAGTTGCGCAGTTCTTCTTTTTTGGCTTCTATCAGGCTGCGCTCCAGGGCTTCGATCTCGCGCTCGGCGGTCGCACGTGCCTCATATGCGACAAGTACAGCGATTGCGGCCACGGCCACAACCAGCGGGATTGCGGCCACCAGCGACAGTTTCTGCGCATAGGTCAGCGAGACCAGATGTCGAAGTCTTTGCATGGACGAATCGATACGCAAGCGGCGGCAAAAATGCAAAAAGATTGGCGTTGGTCTGTGAAATTCCGGTATTTGGGCCGTTTTTGTTGGAGTTTTCGTTCGGAAATTTCACCGCATCCCCAAAAGAAATCGATTCTCTACGCAGTAGTAGGTATTCCCTTTCGCTTCGCTCACATTAGGCTGACGCGCACTGAATGCGACAGGTCCGGTTCTGCCGGATCGTGACTATGAAGGGGAGGAACACTCATATGGATCGTCGTTCATTTCTGAAAAAATCCGCGCTGGGCGGCTCGGCAGCTGCAGCAACCGCTCTGGCGGCTCCGGCCTATGCGCAGGGACAGCGCACACTGACCATGGTGACCTCGTGGGGTCGTGGTCTGGCTGGCGTGTTTGACAGCGCGCAGCGTTGTGCCGACAGCATCAACGCGATGTCGGATGGCAGCCTGAATGTCGAGATCAAAGCGGCAGGCGAACTGGTTGGCGCGTTCGAGGTGTTTGACGCGGTGTCGTCCGGTCAGGCCGACATGTATCACGCCGCTGACTATTACTTTGTCGGTCAGCACCCAGGTTACGCCTTCTTCACGGCCGTGCCCTTCGGCATGACCGCGCAGGAACTGGTCAACTGGTACTATCATGACGGCGGTATGGAGCTGCATGATGAGCTGGGCGAAATCTTTGGCCTGAAGTCCTTCCTGGCCGGTAACACCGGTGCGCAGGCGGGCGGCTGGTTCTCGAAAGAAATCAACAGCCCTGAAGACTTCAATGGTCTGAAGTTCCGTATGCCCGGTCTGGGCGGTAAAGCACTGGGCAAACTGGGCGCGTCTGTTCAGAACATCCCCGGTTCCGAAGTGTATCAGGCGCTGTCGTCCGGCGCGATTGACGGAACCGAGTGGATCGGACCCTGGGCCGACGAAAAGGCGGGCTTCCAGGAAATCACCAAGACCTACTACACCGCGGGCTTCCACGAGCCGGGCGCAGGTCTGTCGCTGGCAACCAACCGCGACGTGTTCAATGAGCTGACCCCGGCCCAGCAGAAGATCATCGAGATCGCTGCCGCAGAAGCACACCAGTGGAACCTGGCGCAGTTCCTGGCCAACAATGGCGCAGCGCTGCAGCGCCTGCAGGCCGGTGGCGTCAAGGTCCTGGAATTCCCTGACAGTGTCTGGGATGCGTTCGGCAAGGCCAGCCAGGAAGTTCTGGACGAGAACATGGGCGATGAGCTGTTCAAGAAGATCCACGACAGCGCAATGTCGTCGATGGCGGCTTCGTCGGCATGGAACAACCTGTCGTCGGGTGTCTACACCGCACAGCGTGACCGTGTTCGCGGCTAAGCCTTCCTGATCAAAGGAAAAACGGTTTCCCCGCGCCTTGCGGGGAAGCCTTTCCCGTTGCGTGAAGGGACTTGGGCAAGCCACAATAGGCCTGCGCGCAACTGAGACGACCTGGGGACAACATGCAGGACGAAAACGGTATCTCGTTCTTCGGCGCCCTGTGGAATGGACTGGTCTGGTTCATTCAGAACATTGCCGAAGCCTTCTATAATTTCGGATATGCGGTCACGCATCCGCAGCTCTGGCTGGACTGGTCTGACAAGGCGTCGATCATGCGCTTTGTCTATTACGGCGGCTCGGTCGAGTTCTTCTTTGTGGTGTTCACCTTCTTTTTGGTTCTGACAGCCGTCGGGTTGTATTACCGGAACTTCATGTGGGCCATCGTGCGCGGCCTGGAAGGATTTGCAAACACCACCGGGCGGTTCTTTGCCTGGGCGGGTCTGCTGATGGTGATTCAGCAGATCGTCATCGTATTCATGCAACGGGTCTTTACCCGTCCTGACATGTCCTTCGGTCTGGGCATACCGTTCCAGATGGATATCAGCTGGTTCGCGGAAGAGCTGAAACTGTATAACGCCATGGTTGTTTGTCTGTGTTGTACCTACACATTTGTGCAGGGCGGGCATGTGCGCGTTGATCTGATCTATGCCGGTATCAGCCACCGCGCCAAGCGTGTGGTCGATATGTGCGGTGCGTTGCTGTTCATGATGCCAATGGCGGTGCTGACCTGGATGTACGGCTGGTTCTTCCTGTGGCGTCATCTGATCGTGCCGAACCCTTCGGCCAGTGACGCGCTGGACCGTCTGGTGGCCAAATCCCGCGCCTTGCGCTGGAACGTGGAAACCATCGGGTTCAGCCCCAACGGGTTCAATGCCTACTTCCTGTTCAAGATCCTTCTGGTGGCGTTTGCGGCCATGGTGTTCCTGCACGCCATCGCGTTTTTGTACCGGTCGTATCTGGAATACGTGGAAGGACCGGACAGCGTTGGAAAATACCTCGACAAGGACAGCCTTGGTGAGGGCGAAGAAGCCTATGAAGGCGCGCATTAAGGGCGGAGACAAAGACAATGCTATTCGGACTTGATGGCGTCGAGATAGGCCTCATTATCGTATTCTTTTGCCTTTTCGGGGGCATTCTTTCCGGCTTTCCGGTGGCTTTTGCCATCGGCGGGGCAGGGATAATATCCTTTGGCATCATCGCCGCGCTGGACAGCGCGGGGTTGCTGATCCACCAGGCGATTGACGTCGGATCGCAAAGTTATCGGGACCTTGTGAACTCCGGGATCAAGCCGGACACCATATCCGTGTTCCGATACCCGGATTTGCCAAGGCTCGCCGAACCGGTTTTTGCCTCGGGCTGGGAAACCGCGCTGGACCGGAACGTGTCGTTCATCGTGAACCGCATGAACGAGCGCGTGCTGGCCGGGCAATCCATCGAGACCCTTCTGGCCGTGCTCATGTTCGTTCTGATGGGCATCACGCTGGAGCGGTCAAAGATTGCCAACGATCTTCTGACCACAATGGCGCGCGTTTTTGGCCCGCTTCCGGGTGGTCTGGCCGTGTCGATTGTGGTTGTGGGGGCGTTCCTTGCGGCTTCGACCGGTATCGTTGGCGCGACCGTTGTGACGATGGGCCTGCTGGCGCTTCCAACCATGTTGCGCAACAACTATTCGCCGGAACTGGCGACCGGTGTGATCGCGGCATCGGGCACCTTGGGGCAAATCATTCCACCGTCGATCGTGATCGTCCTGCTGGGCACATTGGCGGGGGATCTGTATTCGACAGCGCAGGAAACCCGGGCTGTTGAAGCCGGTTGTACCGACGCGCTGACCTATCTGGGTGAGCCTGCGGTTGTCTCGGTCGGGACGTTGTTCCAGGCGGCATTGCTGCCGGGGATCATGCTCGCGCTGCTCTACGCGCTTTACGCCTTTGGCTATGCGCTGCTGAACCCGCACAAGGCGCCTGCAGTGGCTGTGTCCGGTGGCTCCGGGGAACCCATTACGCGGTCAGAAGGCCTGACATGGTTGTTGGGTGCGCCGGTTGCCCTGATCGTCGGTGCGGTCCTTCTGGGCAATGTCGGTGTGATCGGAAGCCAGAATATCTCTGTCTCGGCCTTTTCGGATATTGGCGAGGGTGCGTCGCTGCGGACCAATGTCTCGGCAGAGTGCAAGGCGTCGATGATCGATCTGCACGGGCAGGTTGCCTGGGATCAGGCTGTTGCCGAGCAGGAGGCAATTGATGCCGCTGGCGGCACAGCCGAAGCGCATCGCCTGACAGAAGAGGAACTGGCGGCCGAACAGCAAAAAAGGATTGCCGATGCGGCGCCGATCGGCACCGGAGTGGCGGTAACCCTTGTTCTGCTGGGTCTGACCCTGGTTCTGGGCCGTGGTATCGCACCCTCGCGGTCACCGCAGCCGCTGATCCTTGGCGCGATCGGGCTGTTGCTGATGGCATTGGTCGATATCCTGATGATATCGCCGACCACATCCTCTGGCGTGACTTTCGTACTGCTCGCCCTGCCGTTCGCGCTGGCCATGTATGGCTGCAAAGAGGCTGCGGCCCGCTGTGCCACAAACGATCTGATCCGCGTGGTCTTCCCGCCGCTTGTTCTGATCATAGCGGTGCTGGGCTCGATCCTGGGAGGTGTCACCAATCCGACACCAGCGGCTGCGCTGGGCGCGGGTGGCGCGATCATGCTGGCGGCCTATCGCAAGCTGCAGGATCAGGGCCGTTCGGGCAAAGTGGTCATCTGGTCGACCTTCGCCGTTGTCATTGCACTGCTGATGGGGGTCAACTTTGACCTGCGTATCAATCAAGGCAGTGTGACGGTGGAAACCTGGATCGCCTTCATCATTGCTTATGCGGCCTATCTGTACGCCCTGTTCGGGCTGCTGTACGGATGCTGGGTGCTCTATTCCAGCGGTGTTTTGACCCCGGTGGTGCGTGAGACAGCCAAAGTGACCTCGATGGTGTTCACCATCCTGATCGGATCGCAGTTGCTGAACCTCGTGGTGATTTCATTCGGAGGGGAGCATTATATCCAGCAATTCCTGAAGAGCTTTGACAACGAGTTCACGGTTTTCCTGATCGTGATGCTGGTGCTGTTCATTCTGGGGTTCGTGCTGGATTTCCTCGAGATCATCTACATCGTGATCCCCATCGTGGGCCCGGTGATCTATGGCGGCTCGTTCGATCCGAAATGGGTCACGATCATGGTGGCGGTGAACCTTCAGACGTCGTTCCTGACGCCACCTTTCGGGTTTGCGTTGTTCTACCTTCGAGGGGTTGCGCCGAAAGAGGTCACAACCGGCCATATTTATCGCGGGATCGTTCCGTTTGTTCTGATCCAGGTGATGGGGATCGCGATCTTGTGGTTCTTCCCGACGATTGTCACGATCGTTCCGGACCTGATGCCAAACTGATCCGATCCGGAAGGGAATATTGCAAAGGGGGCCGGTTGGCCCCCTTTTCTGTTTGTTTCGGGCAAGGGGCCAGCCCCTTCTTGGCCTGCGGCCAATTCATCCCCGGGATATTTTTGGCCAGATGAAGATTCGGATCAGGTGAACTGGATCAGGTCCCAGCGATTGCCGAAGGGATCACGCCAGATTGCGACAATGCCATAAGGTTCGTGACGGGGTTCTTCTTCGAAGGGGATATCCCTTGCGCGCATGTTCGCATGGTCGCGGTAGAAATCATCGGTTTGCAGGAAGAACCCGACGCGTCCGCCGGTCTGGTTGCCTATGGCGTTGGTTTGTTCGGATCCGTCAGCCTTTGCCAGAAGAAGGAAGCCGCTATCCGAACCGGGAGGCGCGACCAGAACCCAGCGCTTGCCATTGCCGAGGTCTATGTCCTTGATAAGTTCGAAGCTGAGCGTCTTTGTATAAAACAAGATGGCGTCGTCGTAATCCGGCACCACGAGGGTGACGGCATGCAGGCTTTGTTTCATCGCGCGGTCAGCCTTTGGTCGGATGCCGGTCAGGGAGCTGGATATTGGCGACCTGTTCGGCGATTGGCGGCGCCGACAAGGGGTGATGCGATGTGCCGGTATAGGCATCCGGATCGCTGATCTTTTGCCAGCCCCCCTGAATATAGGCCTCGAGCCCTGAAAACTTGGCTTTGTAGCCCATCTTGGGACTGCCGGGGACCCAGTACCCCAGATAGATATAGGGCAGGCCCGCCTCACGTGCGATGTCGATATGGTCGAGGATCATGTAGGTGCCGAGTGAGTTCTGCGGCTGTTCCGGGTCGTAGAAGGAGTAGACCATGCTTAGACCATCATCGAGCACATCGGTCAGGCTGACGGCGATCAACTCGCCCGTTTCAGGATCGGCGTATTCCACAACGCGGCTGCGGATCGGTGTTTCCTCGATCATCGCGGCGAATTCGAAAACATCCATGTCAGCCATGCCGCCATCGGCGTGACGGGTGTCAAGGTAACGGCGGAACAGCTCGTATTGTTCATCCGTGGCCCATGGCGAGGTTGCGCGACGTTCCAGGTATCCGTTCCGCTTTGCCGCGCGTCTCTGGCTTTTGGTCGGCTGGAAGGCTGACACATCGATCCGGGCTGACAGGCAGGCCGCGCAATCCGTACACGAAGGCCGGTAGAGCACATTCTGAGACCGGCGAAATCCTTGTTGAGACAGGGAGTTGTTCAGCTGTTCAGCCCCTTCGCCTTGCAGGGCGGTGAACAGTTTACGTTCCATCCTGCCATCAAGATAAGGGCAGGGCTGCGGTGCCGTGACATAGAATTGTGGCGCTATTGGCAGCGTATGTCGCATGAAATCCCCATCCAGCCTCGGGAGGGATGATAGCAACCGTTCCCGAGACCGCCAAGTGTTTCACGCAACCTTGCGTCAGGCCCGTTGATTGATCATGACGGTGCCCAGAAAACCGTCGGTCAGACCCTGGCCACGGGCGCTGGTCATCATCATGATGACCGAGATGATCTGGACCACGGGAAAGGCCATGCTGACGAAATAGCCCGCAGTATGGGCAAGCGCCTTGCCCAGATCCATTCGTTCTCCGAACGCGTCGCGCAGCTCGATCCCCATAAATCGCATTCCCAGCGTGGCAGAGCCGTTGGCGATGGTCACCACCCGGTAGACGAAACTAACGACGGCGTAGATCAGGGCCAGGAAAAACAGACCCAGAAACGCAGTAAAGAGGATTGCCACCGTGCAAAGCAGCGAAATGAAGGCGATATCGAACAGCCAGGCGACGAAGCGTTTGGTTGTCACGGAACGATAGAAATCGGGTTGGGTGTCGGGGTCGGGCAGATGGTTCATTCGATGGGTCCGAAAAACTGGGGTAGGGGTACCCTGTCCCGAAACACCGGGGCAGGGCAAGGTCAATCAGGCGGGCTCGCCCTTGCCGTCTTCGTCATGGTTCTCGCGGGCGCGTTCATCCATGAATTGGTCGAATTCGGCCTTGTCCTTGGCGTCACGCAGGCGGCGTAGGAAGGCTTCGAAATCCTGTTGTTCACGTTCCAGGCGGGCCAGGGTATCTGCTTTGTAGGCGTCAAAGGCGCTGTTGCCTGAGGGCTTCATTGCGCTCATGTGGCTGTGCCAGGATTTACGACGGTTGCAGGATTTGCTGAACATGCGTTTGCTCCAGATCATGTAGGCCAGCAGGGCAAGGCCAACGGGCCAGAAGAAGATGAAACCAAGAACCATGGCGGCGATCCAGGCCCCTTTGCCTTTGTCATCCAGCCAGGCTTCGGTTCGATAAAGCCATCCCGGATTCGCGGGGACGGCGGGGTCGGACAATGCGGTCATTTGAGCTCTCCAGGGTTGATGTAAACTCTATTCACATTGCATAGATGGGGTACCGTTTGGACGGGTGCAAGGGGTAATGTGAAAAAGATTTACATTATGCAATCCGGTTGACGTTTCAGGAACTGGCCCACAGGGTCGGAGTATGGATATGACGGACAACAAAGCTGCCCTTGCACTAAAGGACATACTTGAACTGGAAACACAGGTCTGGGTGGCGCTGGTTGAAGGTAATGCCAGCGCCGACCGCGCCTTGCTGAGCGCGGATTTTCTGGGCGTTTATCCCACGGGGTTTGCCAATCGGGACGATCACGTCGGGCAATTTGCAGATGCGCCAACGATGGCCGAGTTTGATCTGAGTGACGCCCGGTTACGCATTCTGACCCCGGATATCGTCTTGTTGTCCTACCGCGCCGATTACCTGCGCCCGGGCGCAGATCGGCGCGAGGCAATGCTGATTTCATCTTTGTGGGAAAGAAGAAACGACGTATGGATCAACAGCTTCAGTCAGGATACGCCGGTTCAGGAAACCTAATCAGAATGCCCCATTGACGATTGCGCCCCGCAATGCGCAGGGTGCGCGCATGACTAACGCTCTTGCCATTACCCGCCTTCCGCGTGCGTTTGATCCGTCTCTGGGCGATGAAACCCGCGCTCTGATACCTGATCTGTCGCAGGAGATGGGAGAGCTGGTGGCGGGAACAGCCGGGTCCAGCCCATATCTGAAAGGCCTGATCGAGCGTGAAAGGGAATGGCTGCCTGATGCCATAATGCGCCCGGATCAGGCTCTGTCTGAAGTCATGGCGGATGCGCGTGAGCTGCCGCCGGATCAGCTGAAATCCGGATTGCGGCAGGCCAAGCGGCGTGTGGCGTTGTTGACCGCGCTTGCCGACATTGCAGGTGCCTGGCCGCTTGAGAAAGTCACCGCGGCGTTGACCGATTTCGGTGCATTGGCCGCGGATACTGCGGCCAAGGCCGAGATTGCGACGTTGATCCGGCGCAACAAACTGCCGGGTATGACCGAGGACGATATCGAAACTGCCGCCGGGATGGTCATTCTGGCTATGGGCAAGATGGGCGCGCATGAGCTGAACTACAGCTCGGATATCGATCTGATTGTGCTGTTTGATGAGACGCGGTTCGACCCCGATGACTTTTACGAGGCCCGGCAGGGCATGGTGCGGGCAACGCGGAACTTCTGCGCGACGCTCAGCGACAAGACTGCCGATGGCTATGTTTTCCGTACCGATCTGAGGCTGAGGCCAGATCCCGCCGTAACACCGGTTTGCATGGCAATGGAGGCCGCTGAACGGTACTACGAAAGCCTTGGCCGCACATGGGAACGCGCGGCATATATCAAGGCCCGCCCCTGCGCCGGAGACTTGGCCGCGGGGCAGCGGTTTCTGGACAGTCTGCGCCCTTTTGTCTGGCGTCGCCATCTGGATTTTGCCGCCATTCAGGACGCGCATGATATGCGTCTGCGGATTCGCGAAAACAAAGGTACGGGCGGGGTCTTGTCGATCCCGGGCCACGACATGAAGCTGGGGCAGGGCGGTATTCGCGAGATCGAGTTCTTCACCCAGACCCGTCAGTTGATCGCAGGCGGTCGCGATCCGGATTTACGGGTGCGTGGAACGGTTCCGGGGTTGGCGGCGTTGGCGTCAAAAGGCTGGGTGCCGCAGGATGTTGCGGACAAACTAACCGATCATTACCGGGCGCACCGCGAAGTCGAACACCGCATTCAGATGGTTCATGATGCGCAGACGCATAAGGTGCCGAAATCACCTGAAGGCATTGAACGTATCGCCTGTCTGATGGGGATCGAAAGTGATGAACTGAAACAGGACGTGAAAAACCGCCTGACCGAAGTGCACGAACTGACCGAAGGATTTTTTGCGCCCGGGCCCGGTCCTGCACCTGTGGCGGCGCAGGATGTAGAATTTGACCAGAGTGTTCTGGCCCGGTGGACGACCTATCCGGCCTTAAGGTCCCAGCGCGGGTCGCGGATATTCGAAAGGTTGCGGCCCGAGTTGCTGTCGCGTCTTGCCAAGACCGCCAAACCGGAAGAGGCGTTGATGGCGCTGGATGGGTTTCTGTCTGGCCTTCCCGCCGGGGTTCAGCTGTTTTCCTTGTTCGAGGCCAATCCGCAACTGATCGACCTGCTGGTCGATATCGTTGGCACATCTCATGCTCTGGCTTCGCATCTGTCGCGCAATGCCTCGGTTTTCGACGCGGTGATCGGCGGCAGTTTCTTTGCCGATTGGCCGGGGCAGAAGGCATTGCAAATCGAACTGGACCGTGCGCTGGCGGAAGAGCCTGACTATGAAACCCGGCTCGACCTTGCACGGCGCTGGTGCAAGGAATGGCATTTCCGGGTCGGTGTCCACCACTTGCGGGGTCTGATCGACGGGGCACAGGCAGGCCGGCAATATGCAGAACTTGCACAATCGGTGATTGCCGCCATCCTGCCATATGTTGCCGAGAATTTCGCCCGCAAACACGGGCCCGCCCCGGGGCGCGGAGCGGCGGTGTTGGGCATGGGGTCGCTGGGCGCAGGACGGATCAATTCGCAATCCGATCTGGACATGATTGTGATCTATGATCCGCAGGATCAGGACATGTCCGATGGTCCGCGTCCTTTGGCCACGCGCACCTATTATGCGCGGTTCACGCAGGCGCTGATCACGGCACTTTCGGCTCCGATGTCACAGGGGCGGCTGTATGAGGTCGACATGCGACTGCGCCCGTCCGGCAATCAGGGACCAGTCGCCACCAGTTGGGCCAGCTTTACCAATTATCAGCAGAATGAGGCCTGGGTGTGGGAACATCTGGCCCTGACCCGTGCTCATGTCGTTGCGGGTGATGCCGGTTTGGCAAATGATATCGAAGCGTTTCGCGTCGGGTTTCTGTCGCGCCCACGCGAGCGGGACAAGGTTTTGCGCGAAGTCGCCGAGATGCGAACGCGTCTGGCCGCAGCCAAGGCACCCGCCGGGATCTGGGATGCCAAAAACGGGCCCGGCCGCCTGATGGATATCGAACTGATGGCCGAAACCGGTGCCTTGCTGGCAGGGTCTACGGCACGCGACGTGTCCTCGGGCCTCGATGGTGCCGTCGCTGCCGGGTTGCTGGATGTCGCGCAGGCGCAATCCCTGAAAGACTGCTACAGCCTATGCTGGTCGGTGCAATGTGCGGCCCGGCTTCTATCGGGCAAGGTCATCGAGGCGGAACAGATCGGTGAAGGAGGTGTGGATTTCCTGTGCCGCGCCACCGGGTTTGAACAGGTCGATGCACTGCAACGGGCATTACAGAAGAGTTACACAACCGCGGCCGACCTGATCGGCGGCGTGATCCAAGAGGGCGAAGATGGCACGCAGTACTGATCCCAATGACCACAAAGGTCTGATCCAGGAAGCCTATCGTATCGAAGGCATCACCCTGCCGGAATGCCGCAGCATATTTCTGGACTGGGCGCTCAGCCTGCCCGAAGAGCGTGACCAGAACACGGCGCTGACCGAGTTGCATGCGGCATACGCGCTGCACAGCCCGGATCACCCCATGACTCAGGTTCTGTCCGAGGGCCTTCAGGCGGCCCAAACCCCGAAACGGCGTGGCGGCTGGCGCTCTCGGAACCGCTAGGGCTTTTCCATCGGCACATTCGCGACTAAGAGGGCGCCATGACCCAAACTGCCGACCGCCCCCGTATCCGCCTGAAACCCAAAGCCAACGCGCGCGGGCTGCGCCATGGCTTCCCCTGGGTCTATGCAAATGACATTGTCACAGACCGCCGCACGCGCAAGATCCCCGCAGGCGCTCTGGCGATTCTCGAGGATGACAACCGTGCAGCGCTTGCGCTGGTGGCCGTCAATCCTGACTCAAAAATCATGTGCAGGGTGCTGGATCACGACACAAACGCGCAGTTGGACAATACTTGGTTCGAAACCCGCCTTAGCCGCGCCCTTGCATTGCGTGAACGCTTGTTTGATGCGCCTTTCTACCGTCTGGTCCATGCCGAGGCCGATGGCTTTCCCGGTGTGATCATCGACAGGTTTGGCGATAGCTGTGTCATCCAGCCCAACGCGGCCTGGGCCGAGGTGCATCTGGATACGCTCACCGAAACGCTAGTCAAGGTCGCAGGCGTGACGACGGTGCTGAAAAACGCCTCGGGACGCACGCGCGGGCTGGAAGGGCTGGACGATGAGAACCTGACTTTGCACGGCACCGCACCCGACGCACCCCTGCCTGTGCCGATGAATGGTGCCACGTATATGGCCGACCTGACCGGAGGTCAGAAAACCGGCCTGTTTTACGATCAACGCCCCAACCATGCCTTTGCCGCACGGCTGGTACATCCCGGAGCGCAGGTGCTGGACGTGTTCAGCCATGTCGGCGGCTTTGGTCTGGCAATGCTGGCCGCAGGTGCCGGACAAGCGCTGTCCGTCGATGGGTCTGCGGCCGCGCTGGAACTGGCCACCAAAGGCGCTGCGGCTTCGGGCCTTGCCGACAGGTTCCAGACCCGACAGGGCGACGCGTTCGATGTGTTGACCCAATTGGGGGACGAGGGTGCGGCGTTTGACGTGGTCATCTGTGATCCACCTGCCTTTGCCCCCTCAAAACAAGCGCTGGACGCGGGGTTGCGCGCTTATGAGCGTATCGCACGGCTTGCCGCACCTCTGGTCAAACCCGGCGGCTATCTGGGGCTGTGCTCGTGTTCTCATGCCGCCGATCTGGGACGGTTCCGCGACGCCTCCTCCCGCGGGATCGGCCGGGCGGGTCGACAGGCGCAACTCATCCACACCGGATTTGCCGGGCCGGATCACCCGCAACTGCCGCAACTGGCGGAAAGCGGCTACCTCAAAGCGGTGTTCTACCGCCTATGAAGGCTGTTCTCGACACTTGCGTCCTCTATCCCACGGTCATGCGCGAGATGCTGTTGGGTGCTGCGCGATTGGGGCATTTCACCCCGCTCTGGTCCGCCCGCATCCTCGAAGAATGGGCCCGCGCCGCCCGTAAGCTGGGCCCGACGGGTGAGGCGCAGGCGCGCGCCGAGATCGCGTTGGTGCAAGCGGCTTGGCCGGATGCTGAACGTCCAACGAATGAGGGTCTTCAAAACCGTCTGTGGCTGCCGGACGCCGCAGATATCCACGTGCTGGCTACAGCAATAGCTGCTTCCGCTGATCTGATTGTCACGGTTAATGCCAAGGATTTTCCCAGAAATATCCTGACTGATGAAGGGCTTGATCGGCAAGACCCCGACAGCCTGCTGTACGGCTTTTGGCAATCCAATCCAGAAGGCATGAGCACACTTGCCACTCAGGTCCTTGCCGAAGCCAATCGCCTCTCAGCCGAAAAATGGACCCTTCGCGCGCTCATGAAAAAAGCCCGGCTTCCGCGATTGGGCAAGGCACTCGCCACCTGAGTGGGATCCAGCTTCATCTGGCCCAAAATATCCCGGAGAGCGCGAGAGGCTGGCCTCTCGCAGCACAGGCTTCACTGCTGTGCCCAACGCTGTTCAAGCTTTTCCAGCGCCGCAACACGTTCATCTGTCTTGGGATGGCTCATCAGCCATGCCGGGACCACCCCGGCGCGTTGCTGTGTCAACTCTTCCAGCTTGTGAAACAGTGATTTCTGCGGACCGATTCCGATACCGGCTTTTGTCAGCAAGGCGGCCGCATATTCATCCGCTTCATACTCATCCCCCCGCGACAGGCGCGAGGCGATCAGTGCGGTCAACGCGTTGGCAATCATCGCTCCGACAAAAGGGATGAACCGGTTCAGGACCATGATCAGCGCCGTGCGCATCGCATTCTGCCCCGAAAAATCGATCATCCGCCGCCGCGCGTGACCTAGTGCCACATGGCCCAACTCATGCGCGATTACACTGGCCATTTCCTCAGCCGAAACCTCGCCGTTGCGGAACTTGCGGTAAAATCCCCGCGTGATGAATATCCGCCCGTCCGGTGCGGCCAGCCCGTTCACCGGGTCGATCTCATAGATATAAACCGGAACCCGCTCGATCTCGAGCGCGGCAGCCAGCCGGTCGGTCATGCGCTTGAGGGCCGGGTCAACAAGTTCGGTCGACTTTGCGTCCAGTTCCCGATGGGTGCGCCAGACGGAAATCCGGTACATCACAATTCCATAGGCAATGGCCAGCAGGATAGGGGTCAGACGCAGCATGGGCTAGATATGGGTTTTCAACACCCCAAGAGCAAATGGAAAATAGAAGCTTCTCACAATCCAGCCGCATTTCAAAGTGAGGCTGCAGAGCGCGACCGTGTTCATGGATCGCTTTCAGGTTGCGGAAGCGTACGTCCAATTTCATAGCAACGTTCCAAAAGCGCCTGTCGCCGCGGGGCTGATCCGGTCGCGCCATGCAACAGCTCGAGTTTCCGGGGTGAAAACCCGAAATACCCGAACGTGCCTTTGGTCCAGAGTGTCTCAAGCGCGTCGGTGTATCCTTTGGCTTCCATTTCGTCAGAACGCGCACCGGCTGGCACCAACAGTAATCCTGTTCGCGACCTCTGGAGGGACTTTTCCGGGTCGTCCAACTGATCGTAGGCCCAGTCCCACATCCACACGCGGTCGACCCAGCCTTTCATCATCGAAGGCATTCCCCACCAGAACAATGGAAAGGCCAGGCAGATTGCATCGGCGCGCGCAATCCGTGTTTGTTCCGCAAGTATGTCTTGCGGTGCGCCCGTGCCTGCTTCGCCTTCTATATCCGCCATTGACCAGCGTGGATCGAACCCTTCTGCATGCAAATCCGCAACCTCGGTGGTATGGCCAGCCGCCTTTGCGCCTTCGCAGAGTTTCGCGACAGCGGCGGCCGTAAAGGAGTTCGGCTTTGGGTGATCCAGGATTGTCAGCAGATGCACAGTCAGCTCCTCAGGTTTTCAAACGGCAACCGGGTTACTGTGAAAGCTCAACCCTGCTTGAGGTCAAGGTATTAATCAGCAGGAATACCTGATGGTGTGTTTCACCGCGTCAGCTCGCGCATTCCCTTTTCCAGACCAGCCAGTGTCATGGGCACCATGCGATCTTCAAAGATGTCGCGGATCATGCTGATGGAATGGGTATATTCCCAGTATTTCTCGGGCACCGGGTTGATCCACAGGTTTGACGCCCACTGTTCGCGCGCGCGTTGCAGCCAGACTTGCCCGGCTTCCTGGTTCCAATGTTCATTGGCACCGCCGGGATAGGCGATTTCATAGGGGCTCATCGAGGCGTCGCCGACAAAGATGCACTTGTAGTCGGATCCATAGGTGCGCAGCACTTCGTGGGTCGGGGTCTGTTGGTTCCAGCGGCGGCGGTTGTCGCGCCAGACCCCTTCATACAGGCAATTGTGAAAGTAGTAATATTCCAGATGTTTGAACTCGGTTCTTGCAGCGGAAAACAACTCTTCAACCACTTTGATATGCGGGTCCATTGAGCCGCCGACGTCCAGAAACAACAGTACCTTCACCGCGTTGTGGCGCTCGGGCCGGGTTTTGACATCCAGATAGCCATGCTCGGCCGTGGCACGGATGGTGCCGTCCAGATCCAGCTCTTCGGCTGCTCCCTCCCGCGCCCAGCGGCGCAGGCGTTTCAGGGCAACCTTGATGTTGCGGGTGCCCAGTTCAACCGTGTCGTCGAGGTTCCTGAATTCCCGCTTGTCCCAGACCTTGACGGCACGCTGGTGGCGGCTTTCTTTCTGACCAATACGGACGCCTTCGGGGTTATACCCATATGCCCCGAACGGAGAGGTTCCTGCGGTACCAATCCATTTGTTACCGCCCTGGTGACGGCCTTGTTGTTCCTTGAGGCGCTCGCGCAACGTTTCCATCAGCTTGTCGAAACCGCCGAGCGCTTCGATCTCGGCCTTCTCCTCGTCCGACAGGTGTTTCTCGGCCATCTTGGCGAGCCAATCGGCTGGGATATCGACAGCTTCCAACACCTGATCGAAACTGATGTCGCCCAAGCCCTCAAAGCTGGCGGCAAAGGCGCGGTCGAACTTGTCGATATTGCGCTCGTCCTTCACCATCGACACGCGGGCAAGGTAGTAGAACGCTTCGACATCATAGGTGACCAGACCCTTTTTCATGCCTTCCAGAAAAGTCAGATACTCCCGGAGCGATACCGGGATGCCCGCTTTGCGGAGGTTTTCGAAAAAGGGCAGGAACATCGCGTCACGCCACCATGCGAAGCAGAACCAGCGAGATCACCAGCCCCACAAGCGCAAAAGCGATCCCATATCCGGCGGCATACTGCGCCATGTCGGCGCCGTTTCCATTGCGTTTTTTTGCGGTCAAAGCGCCCAGGATTGCACCCAGTATCGCCATTCCCAGTACTAGCAACATATGCGTTTCATCCGTCTTTCGTGCTGTCAGCGGGGCGTCGGCCACTGTTTTGAGCCAGAGATTGAGCCACCAAATCCGAACCGAACCCGTATCGCGCCCATCCAAGGCTGTCCAGCCTGACGGCACGTGCCTGCTGCAATTGACCGGCCTGTTTCAAGGCCTCGGATTTCAACAGCAGCAACGTTGCCAGCAGCGAAGCGTTTTCCGCGCGGGTCATCACGTCGATGGCCTGATCCAGTTCGGGCAGGACCTCGGGCCCGCGATCCTGTGCAAGTGCAAAGGCTGCGGTCTGGGTTGAGACATAAGCCTGATGAACCTCGGTTCCGGGCGTCGCGCGAAGAAATTGTTGCGCGATCTTGAACTGCCGCTGGGCTTCTGCCGGGTCACGAAACTGCTCCATCCGGCCCATCAGGTAGTGGGGATAGGCGCGGCGGTGGTCTGTCCATCCCAGTTGCTGCCCGATGCGGGCTGCCTTTTGTGCGGCGCGCATCTGTCGGGGGGAACCCGGCCCCGGTCCCAGTGATTTCTGGATCGCGTTGATCCACTCTCGGGGGGTATTTGTGGGGGGTTGCGCAGCTAGTCGGTCGCCGCGTGGATTCAGACGGCTGAGAATTCCGGGGATGACGGCAGCGACCTGATCGCGGGTCATGCCGGTGTGCAGTTCGGGCGCATAAGCCGCGCGCAGGATCAGCATGTCGAACCCGGTCAAGACCGTATGAATATTGTCGTCGTTGAACACCGAATCCGGCAGATGATAGAGGTCGTTCAGAGGACCAAGGGACTGTGCCAGTTCTTCGTGCAGACAATCGCGCATTTCCTGCGGGCTGACATCGTAGGGGATGAAAATCCCCAATCTTTCGCGCTGGCGCAGCTCAACCCAACTGCTTTTGGGTTTGCGGCGGTCGCGCTGATACTCGGTCAGGCTGGACGCGTTTGGCACCACGAAACAGGCCGCGTTTGGTAGAATTTGCAGAATGTCCTTCTGGCTGACCGCTTCGATCGTGATATTGGCCTGCCCGTCGTTGATTTGTCGGATGTTGATACCCGCCTCGCGCTTCAGGCGGTTCAGCAGGCGGGTCAAATCCTGCTGCATACTTTGTGTCGGCGATCCGGTCAGGCGAACGGTGATCGGCGTTTCGAACCGCGTGAACACGGGCAGTGCGGCCCCGCTTTCCAGTTCGAAATGCAGGGACAGGAAATCCGACGCGATGTTCGTATTGGACCGTGCCGGTGGCGAAGGGCGGGGTGCCGCAAAAGACTTGGCCGGCGGCAACGCCACTTCGACATATGGGACATCGTTCCCGAGTTCGATTGTCTCGACAGACGTGCAGCCAGCGATAACCAGCGCCAGAAAAAGGGCGCCCAAACGCATCATGGGCGGGCGTACTTGATGAACGGTGTCAGGGTGCCGATGCGATCATAAAGGTGGCGTGCCGTGTGGTTGAACTCTTGCGTCAGCCAGTAAACGGATGGGGCGCCCTGGCGATCCGCCTCTTCATAAACCGCCTGAATCAAGGCGCGACCGACGCCCGTTCCTCGGGTTTCAGGTCGGGCGAACAGGTCTTGCAGATAACAGACCTTTTCCACTTTCCAGGCGTGGCGATGGAACAGGTAGTGCGTCAGTCCGACCAAAACACCATCCTGTTCCGCGACAAAACAGGAAAAATCCTGCGGGTCGTCGCCCACCAATCTGGAAAAGGTCGTTTCATACACGTTTTCAGGCAGGGTGGTTTCATAAAACGCCAGATAATCCCGCCACATTTCGGCCCACTGATCTTTGTCCTCGGCCCGCAGGGTCCGGATTGTCAGAGCGTTCGCCAAGTGATGACCCCAATACTGCTGCTTTGCAACGCGGTTGCGTCAGGTATCTCGATGCTGACACCCGAGATACCCAATGGCAAGCCGTGATCACAGATTGTTCACACGCAGGCTAGCGTTTGCCACGTGCCATGAATGCAAGACGTTCGAACAGATGCACATCCTGTTCATTTTTCAGCAAAGCGCCATGCAGCTTCGGCAGCGCGCTGGCCCCGTCACGCCTGAGGTCTTCCGCCGTCAGGTCTTCGGCCAGCAACAGCTTCAGCCAGTCCAGCACCTCTGAGGTCGAGGGTTTTTTCTTGAGCCCTTGCGTCTCGCGGATTTCATAGAATTGCGTCAGCGCGGCGGTCAGAAGTGCGTCCTTGATGCCGGGGTGATGCACATCGACGATCCGGCGCATCGTCGCCTCATCCGGAAAGCGGATATAGTGGAAGAAACAGCGGCGCAGGAAGGCGTCGGGCAGCTCTTTTTCGTTGTTCGAAGTTATGATGACGATAGGGCGGTGCTTGGCCCGGACCGTCTCGCCCGTTTCATAGACATGGAACTCCATCTTATCGAGTTCCTGCAACAGGTCATTGGGGAACTCGATATCCGCTTTGTCGATTTCGTCGATCAGCAGAACAACCTTTTCGTCGGCGTCAAAGGCCTGCCACAGCTTGCCCTTGCGGATATAGTTCGACACGTCATGGACGCGCTCTTCGCCCAATTGGCTGTCACGCAGGCGGCTGACGGCATCATATTCATAAAGACCCTGCTGCGCGCGGGTGGTGGATTTCACATTCCACTCGATCATTCTCAGCCCTAGCGCACCGGCCACCTGCCTAGCCAGCTCGGTCTTGCCGGTACCAGGTTCGCCCTTCACCAGCAGGGGGCGTTCCAGCGTGACAGCGGCGTTCACGGCAATGGTCAGATCGTCGGTGGCGACATATTCGGCTGTACCTTGGAAACGTGCGGTCATGGGCCTCTCGTGCGTATATTGTGTTGGACGGGCAGGTTGTGGTTTCCGGGTTACAGAGCGGCAAGGTTTTTTACAACCCGCGTCCCTGCGTCGCCCGGCGGGAATTGTGCTGCAACTCCAAGCCCTTTTGCTTGATTCCGATATAGACCAATTCCGGGCGCCGTGCCTCTCGCCCTAAAAAAGCCTGTCAAATTTCATAGAAATACAAGGTTTTGTTGATGTTTGTCTCATAGTTAGACAAATCCGCGGGGGTGCACTGTTGCGCAACGTTTGTGTAGTGACATTCCACCGTCCGTCGGCTAAACGCTGCGCAGAAGGGAGAGCCAAATGTCAGCTGAAACAGCCTCGAACGACGTTACTGGCCAAACCGAGGGAGCAAATATGAAGCAGGAAGTTTTTCTGCCGGAAGATTATCGTCCGGCCGAAGATGAGCCTTTCATGAATGATCGTCAGCTTGAGTATTTTCGCCGCAAGCTGCTGGATTGGAAGACAGAGTTACTGGCTGGTAGCCGCGACACCATCGAAGGGCTGCAAGACAACACCCGTAACATTCCGGACGTCGCGGACCGCGCCAGCGAAGAAACAGACCGTGCGCTGGAACTTCGGACCCGTGATCGTCAGCGAAAGCTGGTCGCAAAGATCGACTCGGCCCTGCGCCGGATTGATGATGGCGAATACGGGTATTGCGAAATGACGGGCGATCCGATCTCGCTGAAACGTCTGGACGCACGACCGATTGCAACCATGACACTTGAAGCGCAAGAGCGCCACGAGCGTCGCGAAAAGGTCCACCGCGACGATTAATCGCCGGGTATGTGTAAGAAATCCAAACGCCGGGGCCTGTGGCTCCGGCGTTTTTGCGTTATGCGGGTGTCATGAAGATAGACGGATTGAAATTCTGTGTAGTCGGCGGTGGAATCGGCGGCCTGGCCTCGGCACTGGCGCTGCAACACCGTGGGGCGCATGTCACGCTTCTGGAGCAATCCCCGGCCCTGACCGAAGTCGGTGCTGGTTTGCAGATCAGTGAGAACGGGATGCGCGTTCTTCATGCACTTGGCGTCACAGGTCTTTCTGTCGGGCAGAAATCCCATGGAACTGTCTTGCGCGATTACCGAAATGGGCGCGTGGTCAGTCGGCTGCCAGGCCCCGCAGCTGGTCCGACCTACTACTACCACCGTGCCGACCTTCTGAACCTTCTTCATGATGCGGCTTGTGCGGCAGGCGTGGATATCCGGTTGGGTGCCAGAGTTTCGCATGTGCAAAAGCATCCCAACGAGGCAGAGGTGGTCCTGGCGTCAGGCGAGCGAATTCGCGCTGAATGCGCCATTGCGGCCGATGGCGGCCGCAGTATGCTCCGCCCGGCTTTGAACGGGGCAGAGGTGCCGGAGTTCACGCATCAGGTGGCCTGGCGCGCCACCATCCCCTGGCAGCCCGGTCATGATCCGGTTTCCGCATCCCTGACGATGGGGCCGGGGCGGCATGTGGTGACCTATCCGTTGCGTGACGAAAGCATGATGAACATTGTTGCGGTCGAAGAGCGCTCGGACTGGCGGGAAGAAGGATGGCGTCAGACGGGCGACCCTGAAGAGCTGCGCAAGCGCTTCGCGGATTTCGGCGGCCCCGTGCGCGACATTCTGTCGAAAGTCACGGAAGTGCATCTGTGGGCATTGTTTCTGCGGCCCGTCGCGCAAAACTGGCAGAATGGTCGGTTGGCACTGCTGGGGGACGCGGCCCATCCGACGTTGCCATTCATGGCGCAAGGGGCATGTCTGGCGCTCGAGGACGCCTGGGTGCTGGCGCGCGCGTTTGACGAACGATCGGGTATCACCAACGCACTGGCGGCCTATGAAACAACCCGCAAGCCAAGGGCGCAGCGCGTTGTCGCGGCGGCCGGGTCAAATGCGCGGAACTTTCATCTGCGCGGTCCAGCCCGTATGGCTGCGCAATGTGTGCTGCGGGTCGTTGGTGCCCGGTTGTCACAACGCTATGAGTGGATCTACAGTCACGACGTCACGGCTGCCTAGGGCCTCAAAGATCCAGGTCAATCCAGACAGGAACGTGATCGGATGGCTTTTCGTGCCCCCGAACAGCGGCATCAATCTGGCAATTCCGCATGAGGTCGGCCGCTTGTGGCGTTAGCAGGAAATGATCAATCCGAATTCCGTCATTCCGGTTCCAAGCGCCAGCCTGGTAATCCCAGAAAGAATAGTGGTCGGGACCCTGCGTTGTCGCACGGAAGGCCTCGGTAAAGCCAAGGTTCAGGATCTTTCGAAAGGCGGCCCGGCTTTCCGGGCGGAACAACGCGTCTTCCCGCCAGGCATCGGGGCGTTTGGCATCCTCGGCCTGTGGGATGATGTTATAGTCTCCGGCCATCAGGGCCGGCTCCTCTGACTTCATCAGGGCCTGCGCGCGGTCGAAAAGCCGTTCCATCCAGGCCAGCTTGTAATCGTATTTCGGTCCGGGTGCCGGATTCCCGTTGGGCAGATACAGCCCACAGAGTCGCAGGGCCTTTTTGCCCACGACGGTCGCCTCGATCCAGCGTGCCTGTTCATCATTGTCATCGCCGGGAAGGCCGCGTGATACATCCTCCAGCGGAAGCTTCGACAGGATCGCGACACCATTGAAGCTTTTTTGCCCGTGTGTTTCCACGTTGTACCCGCGATCTTCAAACATCTCGCGGGGGAAGTTTTCGTCGACGGATTTGATTTCCTGAAGAAGAACAACGTCGGGTTGGGCATCGTCCAGCCAGCGGGGCAGCGCCTCGGTTCGCGCCTTGATGCCATTGATGTTGTATGTGGCGATTTTCATGCGCGATCCTCCGAAGCCTTGTGGCAACCTATCGCTCAGAACGGGCCCAGCGGCAAGTCGGAGATCGGACTAGCGAGGCTCTGCCTCGCGCTCCGGGATATTTTTAGCCAGATGAAGAAACGGATCCTTAACCATTTTCTCGATACTTGAAAGGGCGGTACAGGCGGGGACGCCGATGACCGCGCCAGGTGAAGCTCTCTGGTCGTTATGGACAGAGAGTGGATCCCTGCTTCATCTGGCTGAAAATATCCTGGGGGTGTGGGGGCAAAGCCCCCACCGGTTACATTGAAAACGACGTGCCGCAGCCACAGGACGAGGTGGCGTTGGGATTGTCGATCACAAACCGTGCACCGATAAGCTCCTGAGTGAAATCGATCACAGCGTTTTCAAGAAAGGGCAGAGAGACAGGGTCGACGATGACTTTCTGCCCCTTGCCTTCAAGGATGAGATCATCGGCCTTTGGCGTGTCCAGAGCGATTTCATATTGAAAACCGGAACATCCACCTCCCTCCACTGCGACACGCAGGGCTTGCCCCTGTTCCGCGGCACCGATTTCGGCAAGGCGGTCGTAGGCGCGTTCGGTGACTGATGGGGGCAGATTCATGCCGGTCTCCAAAGGTTTATTTCCCAAGCGTCCTACAATATATGAAACCAAAAGACAGGCGACAAGGACAAGGCCTTTGGACAGAGCAGGTTTTGCTTCGGACCCAGACCGCGCAAGGGGGCGGCTGGTTCCAGAGGAAGAAAGCAGCTTCCGGTCAAGCTTTCAGCGCGATCGCGACCGGATCATTCATGCCAGTGCGTTTCGACGGCTCAAGCACAAGACGCAAGTCTTTGTCGAGCACGAAGGTGACAGCTATCGAACACGGCTGACCCATTCCATCGAAGTCGCTCAGGTCGCGCGAACCATTTCAGGGGCGTTGGGCCTGAATCCTGAACTCACCGAAGCTGTAGCCCTGGCGCACGACCTGGGTCATACCCCCTTTGGTCATACGGGTGAGGACGCCCTCCACGCGCTGATGGCGCCTTACGGGGGGTTTGATCACAACGCTCAGGCCATTCGGATCGTAACCAAGTTGGAGCGGCATTATGCCGGGTTTGACGGATGCAACCTGACCTGGGAGTGCCTGGAGGGTATCGCCAAGCATAACGGCCCGGTTGTTGGCGAATTGCCCTGGGCCCTGGCGGAATGCAACCAGGGCTTTGACCTTGAACTTCATACCCATGCAAGTGCCGAGGCGCAGGTGGCGGCCTTGTCTGATGACATTGCTTACAACAATCACGACCTTCTGGATGGGTTGCGTGCGGGGTTGTTTGAAGATGATGATCTGCGCCACCTTCCGATCGTGGGGGCGTGTTATGCGGATGTGGATGCGAAATACCCCGGTCTTGATCCGTATCGGCGGCGTCATGAAGCACTGCGGCGGGTTTTTGGGGTCATGGTGGCGGACGTCATCACAACGTCGCGTGACTTGATTGCGGCCTCGGGCGCGCAGACGGTCGAAGAGATCCGCCATCTCGGGTATCCTGTCATCCAATTCTCGGACGGAACTTGGACGGATCTGAAACAAATCAGGGCGTTCCTGTTTACCCGGATGTATCGCGCACCCAGCGTCATGAAGGTACGGGCCGAGGTTGCAACGGTTGTCGAAGACCTGTTTCCGATCTATCTGAGCGACCCGAAACAGATGCCCGCACGCTGGCACGAGGATATTGAAGCTGCGGCGGACGAGACCGCTCTGGCCCGGATCGTATCGGACTATATCGCAGGTATGACCGACCGTTTTGCCTTGCAGGATCACGCACGGCTGACGGGCTGATTGCGCTGCAACGACACGGGTAATAATCCACTTTCGCGGCCTTTTTGCAGGTTGGGTGATGTGTCTTGCGCAGCCGGGAAGTGGTGGTCGGTGGCAGCTCGACAGACAGCGCGCAGGGCAATTGAGGTCTCAGGCAGCGGATATTCGGGCGAGATTGGCGGGCATTTGGCGCCAACCGAGTTCAAACAATAGGCTTCCATTGACCTTGCCGCATTGCGTGGTAAACCCCGCGACAAGCAAAAGGACATCCGAAATGAACCTGTTTTCCGAGATCCGCGGCCTCGTACTGGACGCGCTGGCGCAGATGCAGTCCGAAGGCGCGTTGCCCGAGGGGCTGAGTTTTGACAACGTGGCGGTTGAACCGCCGCGTGATGCGGCGCATGGCGACATGGCGACAAACGCGGCGATGGTGCTGGCAAAACCGGCCAGGATGAAACCGCGCGACATTGCCGATGTATTGGCTGGGAAGCTGGCAGCGGATGACCGGATCACCAGCGCCGATGTGGCAGGTCCGGGCTTTCTCAATTTGCGGCTGGCACCGTCGGTCTGGCAAGGTGTGCTGGCGGCTGTGCTGGAGAAGGGCACCGATTATGGCCGCTCGACTATGGGCCACGGGCAGAAGGTCAACGTGGAATATGTTTCGGCCAACCCAACCGGACCGCTGCACGTGGGTCATACACGGGGTGCAGTGTTCGGGGATGCTCTGGCAAGCCTGCTGGCCTATTCCGGCCATGACGTGACCCGCGAGTATTACATCAACGACGGCGGCGCGCAGGTGGATGTGCTGGCGCGCTCGGCTTACGAACGCTATCGCGAGGCCAATGGTCTGAGCCCCGAAATTGCCGAAGGTCTTTATCCCGGCGACTACCTGATCCCAATCGGTGAGGCGTTGAAAGAGAAATACGGCGACAGCCTGATCGACAAGCCGGAAAGTGACTGGCTGGAAGAGGTGCGTGAGTTCTCGACCGACGCGATGATGGACCTTATTCGCGCTGACCTGAAAGCGCTGGGCGTCGAGATGGATGTGTTCTTCTCGGAAAAATCTCTCTATGGCACTGGTCGGATCGAGGCCGCATTGCAATCGCTGACTGACAAGGGCCTGATCTATGAAGGCGTGCTCGAGCCGCCGAAGGGCAAAAAGCCCGAGGATTGGGAGCCACGCGAACAGACCCTGTTCAAATCGACCGAACATGGCGATGACGTCGACCGCCCTGTCAAGAAATCGGATGGCAGCTGGACTTATTTTGCCCCGGATATTGCTTATCACTATGACAAGGTGACCCGTGGCTTTGACGCGCTGATCGACGTGTTTGGCGCCGACCATGGCGGCTATGTCAAACGGATGAAGGCAGCTGTGTCGGCGCTGTCCGACGGTAAGGTGCCGCTTGATATCAAGCTGACGCAGCTGGTGAAGCTGTGGAAGAATGGTGAGCCGTTCAAGATGTCCAAGCGGGCAGGGAACTTTGTCACTCTGCGCGATGTGGTCGATCAGGTGGGCCCGGACGTGACGCGGTTTGTTATGCTGACCCGCAAGAACGACGCGCCGCTGGATTTCGATTTTGACAAGGTGCTGGAACAAAGTCGCGAGAACCCCGTGTTCTACGTTCAATACGCACATGCCCGCGTCATGAGCGTGCTGCGCCGTGCGGCCGAAGCTGGAATTGCGGCTGATGATGCGACCCTTGCGGACGCTGACCTGAGCAAGATCGATCATGCCTCGGAACTGGTTGTTGCCAAGAAGCTGGCAGAATGGCCACGGCTGGTCGAGATTGCCGCCCGGACCAATGAACCGCACAGGGTCGCCTTTTACCTTTATGAACTTGCAGGCGACTTTCACGCGTTGTGGAACAAGGGCAATGACGAGACGCAATTGCGTTTCATCCAGGATGGCGATGTTGCCACAAGCCAGTCAAAAATCGCTTTGGCCCGGGCCGTTTCTGTTGTGATTTCAGCGGGCTTGGGTATTCTTGGCGTTACTCCGGCGCAGGAGATGCGGTAAAAAATATCGCCCGAACCGCCGGTATGAGGTAGGCAAGAAATGACCCGCGGGCCTTATTTTCAGGCGCGAAACGGGCAGTGAGGCGGACATGGCGAGTTACGATTACTCGGGGCACCAAAGCCCCGGGCAGATTCATTACCCGAATCAAGCGCATTCTGATGATGTGTATGATTTTCCCGAAGACATGCAGGAAGATGACGCGCCGCGTGGCTCGTTTGGTCTGGGCAGGGCAGTCAATTTTCTGGGGGCTGTTGCATCCTTGGCGCTGGTCGCCGGTGTCGGGGTCTGGGGCTATCAACTGATCATGCGCGATGTCAGTGGCGTGCCGGTTGTTCGCGCCGCCGAAGGGCCGATGCGTGTACAGCCGGAAAATCCGGGTGGAACACCCGCCGATCATCAGGGCTTTGCCGTGAATGCCGTCGCCGCCGAAGGCAGCGCTGCGGCGCCGGCCGACCGGTTGATCCTTGCACCGCGCCCGGTGTCCTTGACGGACGAAGATCTGCCCGCCGGAGAACTGAAGCCGACCCCTGCGCTGCATGTGGTCGAAGAACCTATCACCACGCAGGAGGCCGCGCGCCTGCGCCAGAACGCAGTAGATGCGCTGGTTGCGGAATTGGCGGGTGCGGCAGCAGAAACGCAGCAAGAGTTCGAAGACGGTGTGCAACTGGCATCGCTGACCACCCCCGATGAAGAACCCGCCATTGACCCAGCAGATTTTGCTGCGGCCTTGCCGGACCCGAGCTTCGCCGAGTTGCCGGGCGTGCGCCGATCATTGCGCCCTGTGACGCGTCCGGCACGGTCCACCCGCAGTCAGGTCGCGCCCAGTGAGACTTCCGAAGACGCCATCAATGCAGCGGTGAAAGCCGCGGTCGGGGTGGATGTTGATCCGGATACACTGGCCAAGGGAACCCGGCTGGCGCAGCTTGGAGCTTATGACAGCACGCAAGTGGCACAGGCCGAGTGGGACCGTTTGAATGGTCAATTTGGTGATTATTTGTCGGGAAAACAGCGGGTTATCCAGAAAACTTCAAGCGGTGGACGGACCTTCTACCGCCTTCGTGTTCTGGGGTTCGAAGACCTGAGCGACTCGCGCCAGTTCTGCGCTGCTCTGGTCGCGCAAGGCGCTGATTGTATCCCGGTGGCCGTGAGGTGAAGTTCGGAGCAGCGATCACAGATGCTGAAGGACTGCGCCTGACGCAGGAGGAAAGAGACCTGTTTCGCCAGATGAACCCGTTTGGGTTTATCCTGTTCTCCCGCAATATTGAAAGCGCCGATCAGGTGCGGGCCTTGTGTGATGATTTCCGCGAGGCCGTTGGGCGCAACTGCCCCATTACCATCGATCAGGAAGGTGGGCGCGTGCAGCGTTTGCGCGCACCCTTGGCCCGCGAATGGCTGCCGCCGCTGGATCATGTGATCAGGGCGGGTGATCAAGCGGAACGCGCCATGTACCTCAGGTACCGCCTGATTGCGGATGAGCTGTTTGGTCTGGGTATCGACAGCAACTGTGCCCCCATGGTCGATGTGGCGCGGCCCGAGACCCACGCGTTTTTGAAAAACCGCTGTTATGCCTTTGATCCTGAGCAGATTTCCAGGATCGGCAGGGCCGTGGCACAGGGTCATCTGGATGGGGGTGTACTTCCGGTTCTCAAGCACATTCCCGGCCATGGCCGTGCCACTCTGGACAGTCACCATGACCTTCCGCACGTTGATTTGCCGCTGGAAGAGTTGGAATACAGCGATTTCGCGCCGTTCCGCGCCTTGAATGACCTGCCGATGGGGATGACAGCACATCTGGTCTTCGATCAGATCGATCCCCGGCCAGCCACTATTTCTGCGGCCATGATGGGCCTGATCCGAGACAATATCGGCTTTGGCGGGCTGATCATGACCGACGATATTTCGATGAGAGCGCTCAGTGGGGCGTTGACGGACCTCACACGGCAATCTTTGCAGGCGGGCTGTGATGTGGTCCTGCATTGCAATGGCAGTTTTTCTGAACGTGCCGCTGTGTTGGAAACTGCCGGTGAGATGTCGGATGTGGCACAAGCCCGCGCAGAACGGGCGCTGGCGATGCGCAAACGCCCGCGGGAACTTGACATCCAAGCCGCCGAAGCGGAACTATCTGCCCTAATGGGCGGGCAGGTATATGAACGATAATCTTTTTGGCGAAGACCCTGTCTCGGTCGCGGATCGTCTTGCGGCCGAAGCGCTGATTGTTGATGTCGACGGGTTCGAAGGCCCGTTGGATGTTTTGTTGACCCTTTCACGCACGCAAAAAGTGGATCTGCGCAAGATCTCGGTTCTTGCGCTGGCGCAGCAATATCTGGCCTTTGTTGAAAAGGCGCGTGCGCTGCGCATTGAACTGGCCGCCGATTATCTGGTCATGGCGGCGTGGCTGGCCTTTCTTAAGTCCCGTTTACTGCTGCCGCCAGACCCCGATGACGAAGGACCATCGGGTGAAGAACTGGCCGCGCATCTGGCGTTTCAACTTGAACGCCTGCAGGCGATGCGCGACGTCGCTGCACGGCTGATGGCCCGCGACCAACTGGGTCGTGATTTTTTCAAGCGCGGGCAGGGCGAGGACGTCACCCGCATTCGCACCGTGACTTATTCCGCCACGCTGCTGGACCTGATGCAGGGTTATGCCCGTATCCGCACCCGTGACGAATTCCGCCCCTTTGTGATGGACCGCGATGCGGTGTTCACGATGGAGCAGGCACTGGAGCGGATGCGCCCGCTGATCGGTTTTGCGGGGACGTGGACCGATATGGAAACCTATCTGCCCGATGGTTGGGATACTGACCCGGTGCGCCGCAGGTCGGCGACGGCTGCGACCTTTGCGGCCTCGCTGGAACTGGTGAAAGAAGGACATATGGAGATCAAGCAGAGCGAGACATTCGCGCCGATCCATTTGCGCAAAAGGACACAGACACGTGACTGATGCCCCAGAAGAAACCGGTACCCTGTTCGAGGCGCCACCCCTGGCGGAACAGGAGCGTATGGTCGAGGCTGTGTTGTTTGCCAGTGCCGATCCGGTGACGATTGCCGATCTTGAGGCGCGGATGCCGCATGGAAGCGACGCCGCGCAAGCCGTTGAATTGCTTCAGAGACGTTACGAAGGGCGCGGCGTGCGCGTGGTGCGCGTGGGGGAGGCATGGGCGATTCGCACAGCCCCCGATCTGGGCTTTCTGATGCAGAAGGAAACGGTCGAGTCCCGTAAACTCAGCCGGGCCGCGATCGAGACATTGGCCATCGTCGCGTATCACCAGCCCTGCACCCGCGCCGAGATTGAGGAAATTCGCGGTGTGTCAGTTTCTCGCGGGACGATTGACCAGTTGCTTGAGATGGAGTGGATCAGGTTGGGCCGTCGCCGTATGACACCGGGTCGTCCTGTGACATTTGTGGTGACGTCCGAGTTTCTGGATCATTTTGGTCTGGAGAACGCCCGCGACCTGCCGGGTCTCAAGGAGCTAAGGGCTGCGGGTTTGTTGGAAAACCGACCTCCGCCGGGGGCGATCCCGTTGGGCGAGGCGCGTGAAGACGAAGTGGACGAAGACCAGTCGGAACTGTTTGAGGAGTAAAAATCCTGACAGGTCACTACAGGTCAGGCGCAGAACCTGCGACAGGCAACGCGGGTTATCTAGCACAAGCACCGTTGCAAGAAATTCTGAGGATTAGCCAACCGCTTTGAAGTGCTTGGACAGTTTCAGGCCTTGCCCCTGATAGTTCGATGCAATCCCGGCACCATATAGCTGCGTGGGCATCTCGGCCATTTTTTCATAGACAAGACGCCCGACCACCTGTCCGTGCTCCAGCACGAAAGGCGCTTCGTGGCATCGCACCTCAAGCACGCCACGCGATCCGGCCCCCCCGGCGGCTGCATGGCCAAAGCCGGGATCGAAGAATCCGGCATAATGCACCCGGAATTCACCAACCATCGCCAGATAAGGTGCCATTTCGGCGGCATACATCGGCGGGATATGGACCGCCTCGCGGCTGACAAGGATATAGAATGCACCGGGGTCAAGTATGATGCGACCGTCCTTGGTGCGCACTTCCTCCCAATAGTCCTGGGGGTCGTATTCGCCAATTCGGTCCAGATCGATTACCCCGGTATGGGGCTTGGCGCGATAGCCGACCAGATCGGTATCGGGCAGTTGCAGATCGACCGAAAAGCCAAGACCGTCCTGAATTACAGCAGGGCCGTCTACTAACGGCGATTCGGCGTGCAGGGCGGTCAGTTCCGCGTCAGACAAGACGGCCTGACCTTGACGGAAACGGATCTGGTTCAGACGCATACCGGGTCGGACCAGAACCGAAAACGAACGTGGACAGATCTCGGCATACAGCGGGCCTTTGTAGCCTGCGGGCACGCGATCGAACTCGGTGCCACCATCGGTGATGGTACGGGTCAGAAGGTCAAGCCGCCCGGTCGAGCTTTTGGCATTGGCGACGGCGGTTATATCGCGGGGCAGGGCAAGCGATTCCATCAGAGGCACCAGATAGACGCAGCCCTTTTCCAGAACAGCGCCGTCCGAGATGTCGATGCGGTGCATCTCGAACTCGGCCAAGCGATCCGTAACGGTCTGTCCTTCGCCCGCGAGGAATGAGGCACGAACGCGGTAGGCCACTGTTCCCAAACGCAAATCAAGGCTGGCCGGTTGAATTTGCGCTGACAGGACATCGGGGTTGGCGGCGATCTCTCCGCGCGCGATCATTGCTTCGATTTGCTGGTTCGCGCAAACACCTGTCATCTCGATCCCCTCATGTGCCAGAGCGGGATCTGGCCTTTGTGCCATAAACGTCGGTGTGATTTGGTCGGGCTAGCAGGACTCGAACCTGCGACCTTCCGTCCCCCAGACGGACGCGCTACCAGGCTGCGCCATAGCCCGACGTTGGGCCGTTCATAAAGATTTTCCCGGCAGGGGCAAGAGGAAAACACTGCCTTTTTTCCTAACCCGTCGCCTGTGTTTCGACCCGATCCAGCCAGCGGCGCAGGTCTTTTGCAATCGGTGCAATCTGGCGCAGAAGTTCGTCGTCAAACTCGGCACGCTTCCACGCCAGCGAAGCAATTCCGCCTATCAGGGGCGCTGTGTTCAGGTCTGGTTCTTGTACTGACACAGCCGTGGGACGTGCGTCGGCCTGCATGCATTCATTCGCCGGCTGCTCGGACGGTCCGTCCAGATCCATAGGGATTTGTTCGGTGGCGGCAGCGGGTTTGGGTTCGAACGGCACCACAGTACCTTGAACGGGTTCAATCAGGGCAGGACCCGGTTCGTCCAGAGGCGGAGACAGTGCTGCGACATGTGCGACGCCTTGCTCGCGCAGGATTCGCTGTACGCCCTTGATTGTGGTCCCGTCTTCGTGAAGCAGTTTCTTTATGCCCCCCAAAAGACGCATGTCATTCGGGCGATAATACCGGCGCCCGCCCGCGCGTTTGACCGGTTTGACCTGAGCGAACCTGCTTTCCCAGAATCGCAAAACATGGGCCTGAACCCCAAGCCAATCCGCTACTTCACTGATCGTGCGAAACGCGTCGGGAGACTTGCTCATATCCGCGTGACCCTGGGTTACTTGCGATTCCCGACGGCGACGCGATCTTTCATAAGATGCGACGGGCGAAAGGTCAGTACGCGGCGGGGCTGTATCGGAACTTCTTCGCCGGTTTTGGGGTTGCGACCGACTCGCGCGGTCTTGTCGCGAACACTGAATGTACCGAAGGACGAAATTTTCACCTGCTCACCGCGCACCAGAGCGTCGGACATGTGGTTCAGAACGCTTTCGACCAGCTGCGCACTTTCGTTACGTGAAAGCCCGACTTCGCGAAAGACGGCCTCGCTCAGATCCATTCGAGTCAGTGTATTGTCGCCCATGTCATTTCCCCTGTTGCTGTCAAAGCATATGGGTATGGCAAATTCGCTGTCAATATCAATGAATTGCAAGCAGCTGTGTAAGCTGGATTGCGCCGGTTACCAGCGCAGAACCACCGCGCCCCAAGCCAGACCGCCGCCAATCGCTTCGGTCACGATCAGGTCGCCGGGTTTGATCTGCCCGCGTTGTTTACCAACCGACAATGCCAATGGGATGGATGCAGCCGAGGTGTTGCCGTGATCCTGAACGGTCACAACTACGTTTTCCATTGGCAGGCCCATCTTTTTGGCCGTGCCCTGAATGATGCGAATATTTGCCTGATGAGGAACAATCCAGTCTACGTCAGCGCTGCTCAGCCCCGCGCGGCCCAGGGCTGTCTCAGCGGTTTTGGTAAGCTTTTCAACGGCATGTCGGAAGACCTGATTGCCCTGCATTCGCAGATGCCCGGTGGATTGGGTCGAAACACCCCCATCGACATAAAGCAGGTCCTTGTAGCGCCCATCCGAGTTCAGGTCGGTTGCGAGTATGCCGCGATCCGCAGCGGTGCCTTCGCCGTCCTGCGCTTCGAGTACCAATGCGCCGGCGCCATCCCCGAACAAAACGCAGGTCGAGCGGTCGGTCCAGTCCATAATCCGGGAAAAGGTTTCGGCACCAATGACCAGCACGCGTTTGGCTTGGCCGGACAGGATCAACGCATTTGCGTTGCTGAGCGCGAAAACGAATCCCGCGCAGACAGCCTGTACGTCGAAAGCAAACCCCCTGGTCATGCCCAGCCGGGCCTGAACCATGGTCGCGGCAGAAGGAAAGGTCAGGTCCGCGGTCGAGGTCGCCAGGACAATCGCGTCGATATCATCCGCTGTCAGGCCCGCATCGGCCAGCGCAGCCTCGGCAGCTTTGGTGGCCAGGTCCGACGTCGTTTCGTCATCGGCGGCAAAGTGACGGCGTTCGATCCCCGACCGGGTTCTGATCCACTCATCCGTCGTGTCCAGCGTTTTCTCGAACTCGGAATTTGGAACAATACGTTCCGGCAAATAATGCCCGACACCTACTACAACTGAACGGCCTGCCATTTTTGAGGTACTGCCTTTTTTGTTATTTATCGGTCTGCGGCGCAGCTTGCGCGGCATCTTGTGCAAGCTGGGCCGTGGATGCAACCCGCGCAGCTAATTTTTCGGCAAAGCCGGACTGTGCCAGGGTAAAGGCCAGTTTGATCGCCGCCGACACTCCGGTCGCATCTGCCCCGCCATGGGATTTAATAACTGTCCCGTTCAGACCCAGAAACACGCCACCGTTCACGCGCCGCGGATCAATACGCTTTTTCAGGCGCTGTAGCGACGTGATAGCCAGGACCGAAGCCAATCGGGACAACGGAGAGTATTTGAACGCCTCACGCAGAAGATCTCCGATCAGGCTGGCGGTACCTTCGCCTGTTTTGATCGCGACATTGCCGGTAAACCCATCGGTAACAATGACATCTGCCTTGTCACCGGGAATGTCGCTGCCTTCGACAAAGCCAACAAATTCGAAATTCGCCTGTTCCGCGAAATCCGAGATCAAGGCGTGTGCTTCTTTCAGTTCCGCGCGGCCTTTATGCTCTTCTGTGCCAACGTTCAGCAGCCCGATCCGGGGTCGGTTCAGGGCCATGCCGTTGCGCGCATAAGACGCGCCCATCAGGGCGAATTGCAGCAAGTCCTTGGCGTCGGCGCGCACATCGGCGCCCACGTCCAGCATCACATTGAACCCCTGCGGGTTGCGCGAAGGCCACAGGATCGCGATTGCGGGGCGGTTGACACCCGGTAATTTGCGCAGCCGCATCATCGACAGGGCCATCAGGGCGCCAGTGTTCCCGCAGGATACCGCGCCATGGGCTTCGCCCTGGCGAACCGCTTCCAGCGCGGACCACATCGAGGTCTGCTTGCCGTTGCGCACAACCTGGCTGGGCTTGTCCTCCATCGTGACAACGTCGGGGCAATCACGAAAAACGACGCGCCCTTCAAGGACACGTCGTTTGGCAACCAGCTTGCGCAATACCTGTTCGGGCCCATGCAGCAGGAACCCGATATTCGGGTTCTTGCCAGCCGATTTCGCCAGACCTGCAACGACGACAGCGGGACCTGCATCCCCTCCCATTGCGTCAACCGAGATGGTGATCCGTCCGGCGTGCGTGGGCTGATCGTTCATGCCTTGGTCTGCGCTCGATCAGGCTTAGGCTGCGTCTTCGTCCAGATCGATTTCGTCGGCCTGTGCGACGACTTCGCGATCGTCATAGTGGCCGCAAGATGCACAAACGTGGTGCGGGCGTTTCAGTTCGCCGCAGTTCGGGCATTCGTTCGGGTTTGCAGCAACCAGAGCGTCGTGTGCGCGGCGGTTGTTGCGACGCGACTTGGAAACTTTGTTCTGTTGGACGGCCATGGTCTCAACCTTTGTCTGACTGGGGGCCGCAGATTCGCTGCCGACCCGGGTTTCGTAGTTCGTTTATCGTGGTTTGACGCGCGTTTAGGCGACGAGCCCCGCAATGTCCAACCCAAAATCCGATGAGCGCGCGAAAATACTGCGATTCTCGGCATGTTCAAGCGATTTTTCTGACCGCCTGCTATGACAGGAAAACTGGCACCTGTCACTCGTCTTTTTTTAGCACATCGCGCAATCCTGCCAATCCTGCAAAGGGTTTGGCATCGTCATCCGTCATCGCCTGTTTGCCCGGTTCTGTATAGGCAGCCTGACCCAGTTCTGCGCCGTCTTTCCGCGGATATTGTGGCAGAGCCAGAGACAGGGCCTCGATCATGACTAGGGCCGGATCAATTTCAGGCCCCAAAGGTTCAGATTCGTCTTCTTCCGGGATCTCGAACTCTGGATCATCAGGGTCTGCCCAATCCGCAAGAAATGTCCGGTGCACCGGAATGTCGATCCTTGTCGTCACCGGTTCCAGCGTTACCACGCAAGGTTGGATGACAGTTGCACCGAGTTTGCCGTTCAATACCCAGTCCCGTTTGCCTTGTGCCCGCACGTCGCCCGAAAAGCTGAGCTTGCGCAGCCCCAGCAGCCCAAGCTCTTGCCTGATCTGTTCAAGCGCGGTGGTTGCGGGGCGCAGATTGAACGGTGTCGGGGCGTTCTGCGGCAGGTCAGACACCCGAAATGATGTCGCGTTGCTCATTCGTGAGCCTTTCTATGTGTTGAACCGTGGCAGCGGTTTATGTAATCGGATAGAAGCCGAAGAAGGCCAAGGCAAGAGGGTGCAGATGTTGAAGGTAGTGAACCAGTTGAAACCAGCTGCGAAATCGCTTGTGTTTGTTGCCTTTCTGGCTGCGACCGGGGCTTGTACGGCTGTCTTCAAGAATCACGGCTATGTGCCACCGGCCGAGGAACTGGCGGAAATCAAAGTTGGCGTAGACACGCGTGACAGCGTGCAAGAGGCCATCGGCGCGCCGGGCGCATCCGGCGTGGTTCGGGATTCGGGCTATTACTATGTCCGCTCTCGCGTGCGTCACTACGGTCCGAAACGGCCCGAGGTGGTATCGCGCGAGCTGGTTGCCATCAGTTTTGATCAGCGCGGTGTCGTCAGAAATATCGAGCGCTTTGGTCTAGAGGACGGGAATGTGATTGCTCTGGAGCGCCGCGTTACCGATTCCAACGTTCAGGACAAAGGCTTCCTGCGTCAGCTGCTGGGCAATATCGGCAACTTCAACCCGGCCAACATTCCGGGCGCTAACTAATTTGCGCCAAAACCTTGCGGTGGTCACAGGGCAGTCACATGTCTTGTGCTAACGGTGTCGTACCGACGCCTGAGGGTCGGCAACCGTGGAGGACGCGACCGTGGCAACGGCAGTTTTGTTAAGCAAGGGGCGCTATCGCGCCAGATTGGCGCAATCGCCCGAGGATATCAGAACAGCTCAGGCATTGCGGACGCTGGCTTTTGGCACAGAGCAACCGGACTGCGACGAGTTTGATGCACGCTGTAGCCATATCCTGATCGAGGATACGCGCTCGGCAGAACGGCTGGTCTGCTGCTTTCGGATGCTGACCATGGAAAGTGGCGGCGAGATCAAGCGAAGCTATTCGTCACAGTTCTACGACCTGACCTCGCTCGAAGGCTTCGAAGGTCGGATGGTCGAAATGGGACGATTTTGTATCCACCCCAATCACAGCGACCCCGACATCCTGCGTGTCGCCTGGGGGGCAATGACGGCCTACGTTGACCGGAACAACGTCGAGATGCTGTTTGGATGTTCCTCTTTTGCCGGTACCGAAACTGAGCAGTATCTGGATGCGTTTGCGATGCTCAAATATCGCCATCTGGGCCCGAAACGTTGGTTGCCGCGCGTGAAGGCTCCGGATGTGTTTCGTTTTGCCGCGCGTCTGCGGCGCAGACCGGATGTGAAAAAGGCAATGCTGCGGATGCCACCCTTGTTGCGGACCTACCTGATGATGGGCGGTTGGGTCAGCGATCATGCGGTGGTGGATCGCCACATGAACACGCTGCACGTTTTTACAGGGGTGGAAATCGGTGCGATCCCCCCGGCACGCAAACGTCTGTTGCGGGCGGTGGCCGGGTAGATTGAGTATTTTTCAAAAGGTGAAGACGGGGCGTTGACGCAATGTGTCAGCCGGTTTAGCTGGCGCACATGGCGAGAATTCCTTTGTTGCAGATGTCCGGCATTTCCCTGACTTTCGGGGGTGACCCGGTGTTTTCCGAACTGGATCTGGTGGTTCAGCCCGGTGATCGTGTTGCGCTGGTGGGGCGAAACGGGTCCGGAAAATCCACGCTGATGAAAGTGATGGCCGGTCTGGTCGAGGCTGATCGGGGCGAGATTGTCGTGCCGCCCGGAAAATCCGTTGGCTATATGGAGCAAGATCCGACGATGGAGGGCTTTGCCACGTTGGGGGATTACGCCTCCAGCGGGTTGGAGCCGGGAGAACTTTACAAGGTTGAACGGGCCGGTGAAGGGTTGAAGTTCGATCCTTCACGGGCGGTTGAGACGGCTTCGGGCGGAGAGAGGCGGCGGGCTGCGCTGGCCAAGCTGATGGCCGAAGCACCGGATCTGATGTTGTTGGACGAGCCGACCAACCATCTGGATATCGAAGCCATCGCGTGGCTGGAACGCGAACTTGGCGCGACCCGAGCGGCCTTTGTGCTGATCTCGCATGACCGGGCCTTTCTAAGGGCGCTGACGCGGGCAACACTTTGGATTGACCGGGGGGCTGTTCGGCGACAGGAGCAGGGCTTTGAAGCCTTTGAGGCCTGGCGGGACAAGGTCTGGGAGGAAGAGGACCAGCAACGCCACAAGCTGAACCGCCTGATTAAGTCCGAAGCGAAATGGGCGGTTGAGGGCATTAGCGCCCGACGCAAACGTAATCAAGGCCGGGTGCGGGCCTTGCAGGCGTTGCGAGCCGAAAAGGCGGCGCAGATCAAACGTCCGGGTTCGGCTGCAATGGCACTGGAGGCCGGGCCAAAATCAGGCCGAAAAGTGATCGAGGCCAAGGGGTTGGCCAAAGCGTTTGATACCACTCAGATCGTTCGGAACTTTGATCTGCTGGTACAACGCGGTGACCGAGTGGCCTTTGTCGGGCCGAACGGTGTTGGCAAAACAACGTTGCTGAAGATGCTGCTGGGGCAGGTGGAGTCGGACGAGGGCTCGGTTTCCTTGGGGACGAACCTTGAAATCGCGGTGTTCGATCAGACCCGTGCCCAACTGGACCCCGAGATGAGCCTGTGGGACAGTCTGACCGGCGATCCGGAAATGCGGGTGTCGGGCAAGGCCGATCAGGTAATGGTGGGCGGGCAGCCCAAACATGTTGTAGGGTATCTCAAGGAATTTCTGTTTGACGAACGGCAGGCCCGAGCAGCCGTCAAATCCCTGTCGGGTGGGGAAAAAGCCCGGTTGTTACTGGCCAAACTGATGGCGAAACCCTCGAACCTTCTGGTGCTGGACGAACCGACCAACGATCTGGATGTCGAGACGCTGGACCTGCTGCAAGAGCTTTTGGATGATTATGACGGCACCGTTCTGCTGGTGAGCCATGACCGGGATTTTCTGGACCGCGTGGCGACAACCACCATCGCGATGGAGGGGAACGGACGGGCGGCAGTCTATGCTGGCGGCTGGTCGGATTACATCGCGCAGCGTGGCGACGTGATCCAAAAAAGCGTAGAAAAAGCAAAAGCTTCAAAGCCAAAGATCAAGCAGGAAGAAAAGCCGAAATCCGGCCTATCCTTCTCGGAAAAGCACCGGCTGGAGAAACTGCCTGCCGAGATCGCGCGCCTTGAGGCCGAGATTGCCAAGCTGGAAGAGCTGATGTCCGACCCCGGGCTGTTCACGCGCGAACCGGTGAAGTTCCAAAAAGCGACCGAGGCGCTGGTTGAGCGGCAGGAGAAACTCTCGGCCGCTGAAGAGGAATGGCTGACGCTCGAAGAGAAGGCTGAAAGCGCTTAGCGCGCCAGACGTTTTGCCGGATTACCTGCCACGGTTTCTCTGGCGGGGACGTCTTTGGTGACGACGCTGCCTGCGCCGATTGTGGCGTAGTCGCCTATGGTAATGCCGGGCAACAGGATCGCTCCGCCGCCAACCCAAACCTGCCTGCCGATGGTGACGGGCAGGCCGATTTCCAACCCTTGTGCCCGATCAGCCGGGTCTTTGGCATGATGAGCGCAGTAAATCTGAACATTGGGGCCAAACATCGTGTCGTCGCCGACCCGAACGAGGGCCGTGTCCAGAACCACGCATCCGGCATTGAAGAAAACCCGGCTGCCCAGATGGATGTTCATTCCATACGCGCAGTGAAAAGGGGCTTCGAGAAAACAGTCCTCGCCGACATGTCCCAGCAGCGCGTGTAGTTCCGGGGCCATCGCGCCGCGTGTGTCGGGCGGACAGGTGTTGTGAGCGTGAACAGCCCGTCGTGCCCGCGCGCGCAGATCGTCCAACTCAGGATCGAGACAGCAATACCACTGCCCGGACTGCATTTTCTGGCGCTCCAACATAGAGCTGTCTTATCGCATCCGCAGAGCGCCGTCGATGCGGATGACCTCGCCGTTCAGGTAGCCCATTTCAACGATGAAACCGGCCAGCCGCCCGTATTCCTTAGGGTCGCCCAGGCGGGCCGGGTTCGGGACGTCGGCGGCCAGTTGTTTCTGCACGTCTTCGGGAAGGCCCGCCAGCATCGGGGTCATAAAGATACCCGGCGCGATGGTCATGACGCGAATCCCGGTCGAGGCCAGATCACGGGCCATTGGCAGGGTCATGCCAACAACCCCGCCTTTCGATGCAGCGTATGCCGCCTGTCCCTTTTGGCCGTCGAATGCGGCAATAGATGCAGTGTTGATGATCACACCGCGCGCCCCGTCCGGTTCGGGTTCGTTCTTTGCCATCTCGGCAGCGGCCAGCCTTGAGACGTTGAATGTGCCGACAAGATTGATGTCGATCGTACGCTGGAACGCGTCCAGCGGGTGGGGCCCATCCTTGCCGACTGTCTTGATTCCATAAGCGATACCCGCGCAGTTCACAGTCGCGGTGATCTTGCCCATCTTGTCCATGCCGTGGCGCACGGCAGCAGCGACCGAGGTTTCGTCGGTTACATCCGTCAGCGCAAAATATCCGCCGATTTCGGAGGCGACTTGAGCGCCACGGTCCGCGTCACGGTCCAGAATAGTGACTTGCGCGCCCTGCGCGGCAAAGTGACGGGCGGTGGCTTCGCCCAGACCGGATGCGCCGCCGGTGACAAGAGCGGCTGTGGTGGACAAGTGCATCGGAGCTCCTCCCTGGGATATGAACAACTGTTCAATAACTGCTTTGCAGGGGCGGTGTCCACATCTTTGAGCCTGAACGCCAAAAGGGGCGGGGCGGACTGACCGCCGCCGGGTCAATACGCATCTTTAAGGCATCTTAATCCGCGCTTCACGAAAACGCGCCTGTTCGTGAACGAAGTAATCACAGCCATTGCGTGTTTTTTCGTCAGGAGGTTCCGATATGGTAAATGGTATGAAACAAACACTGGGCGCTGTTCTGGCTGCACCTGTCTTTGGGATTGTGGTTGCCGGCAGTGCTGTTGCAGCGCCGGAAACGTGTAACTGGAAAACGGCCCGAAATTTCGCGAATGCAGGCGACTATGCCGGTCTTTGCGATTGTGTTCAGGTGACCCCGAGCTTTCTGGACAGACTTCAGAAGCGACCGGATTTTGAGACAACGCTGCGCGTTACCGGGGCGCAATGCCCGGGCCTGGCCGCTTTGCTGACAGATGTGCCAACGGCAAGCTTGTCCGGTCTGGCAGAGAATCGGGGTGAAAGTCGCGGTTCAGAACCCGGCGGGGCGGGATTTGCGAACGCGGCTGGTCCAGACGGCCTCGGTGGTGGCGGAGAACCTGACAACGGCGGCCAAGAACCCGGTGGTGGCGGTGGACAGCCCGGCGGCGGTGACGGAGAGCCCGGCGGTGGCGGTGGAGAACCTAGCGGTGGCGGTGGAGAGCCCGGCGGCGGTGGCGGGGAACCCGGTGGTGGCGACGGTGAACCCGGCGGTGGCAAAGGCAATAACGGCGGCGGAAAGGGCCATAACGGCGGCGGCAAAGGTGGCGATAAGGGTAACAATGGCGGCGGCAACGGCGGCGAGGGCAGCAGTCCGGGTCGCGGAAACAACGCCAATGACGACGAGGGCGAAAGCGACCGGCCCGGTCGCGGAAAGGGACGTCAGTAGCCTTGCCCATTCCAAAATAGATACGGCCACCCAATCGGGTGGCCGTTTCCTGCTTTGCAATCAAAGGTGAAAGGGGCGTCAGCCCAGTTGCACCAATGCGTGGCGTTTCTTGCCTGCACTCAGCTTGATCGGGGATGACAATGCGCCCGCGTCGATCATCAAACCTGCATCCGTCAGCGGAGCGTCGTCCAGTTTGGCCCCGTTTTCAGCAATCAGGCGCTTGGCCTCTTTGCCGGATTTGGCGAGGCCTGATTTGACAATGATCTGCACGATGGACATGCCGTCGCCCAGTTCATCCGCGCTGAGGGTCAGGGTGGGCAGATCGTCTCCAACGCCACCTTTTTCGAACACTTCACGGGCTGTGGCTTCGGCCGTTGCCGCAGCTTGCGCCCCGTGGAGAAGGGCTGTCACCTCATTGGCGAGGCGGATTTTGGCCTCATTGATCTCGGACCCGGCAAGCGCGCCAAGACGGTCACATTCATCCACGGGCAATTCGGTATAGAGCTTCAGGAACCGCCCGACATCCGCATCGGTGGTGTTGCGCCAGAACTGCCAGAATTCATAGGGTGAGCGCATCTCGGCGTTCAGCCAGACCGCGCCATCCTGCGATTTACCCATCTTCTTACCGTCGCTGGTGGTCAGCAGGGGAGAGGTCAGGCCGTAGATTTCGTGATCCAGCACCCGGCGGGTCAGGTCGATACCGTTAACAATGTTGCCCCACTGGTCGCTGCCGCCCATTTGCAGAACACAGCCATAGCGACGGTTCAGCTCCAGAAAGTCATAGGCTTGCAGGATCATGTAGTTGAACTCGAGAAACGACAGCGATTGCTCGCGATCCAGCCGGGATTTCACCGATTCAAAGCTGAGCATCCGGTTGACCGAGAAATGCCGCCCGATGTCGCGCAGGAAATCGAGGTAGTTCAGATCATCCAGCCATTCGGCATTGTTCAACATCAGTGCCTTGTTTTCGGCGTCAGTGTCGTAATCGATATAGGCCGCGAACACTTTCTTGATGCCCGCGATGTTTTCGTCGATCTGTTCGGGTCCCAGCAGGGGGCGTTCATCCGCGCGGAACGAAGGGTCACCCACCTTGGTGGTGCCGCCACCCATAAGGGTGATCGGCTGGTGGCCGGTCTTCTGAAACCAGCGCAACATCATGATCTGGATCAGGCTGCCCACATGCAACGACTTGGCCGTTGCATCAAAGCCGATATAGGCCGGCTTGCACCCACTGATCAGCGCGTCGTCAAGGCCCTGATAATCGGTGCAGTCGGCGAGGAAGCCGCGCTCGATCATCGTGGCGATGAAATCCGATTTGGGGTGGTAGGTCATATCGTGCCCTCGGGGTTTGTGTTGCGCGGCACTGTATAGGCGGCGCTGCGGATGAGGAAAAGCCACCTTTTCAATCTAAAAGCGCGTGCTGTGATATGCGCGCGCAACTAGGTGGCCGGGGTGTTGATCCTGAGGCGCGAAGTCGGAAAAAAACCGACGCCCCCAATCAGAAGGCTTGCCAAGGCGGCATAACAAAAGCACCTTGACCAAGCTGCAACCCAGAGGTGAAGTCCAGAACTCCGGGCACGGCGGAAACAATGCCAGATCAGGAGGCGGGCGTGGGCCAAACCATCAAGAAACACGGAATGGTTCGGGCATTGGGCGCGATGTCCGGTACGTCGCTGGACGGGGTGGACGCTGCGGTGGTGGAAACCGACGGGCATTCCATCGCTGGATTCGGGAAAAGCGGCTATCGCGCCTATACCGACGCTGAACGCGATGTGCTGCGGGCGGCTTTGGGGCAATGGCACGGCCCGCAGGTCGATGCGGCGGCTGAAATGGTAACCATAGCCCATGCCGAGGCGCTGTCCGAGTTCGAAGATGTAGATCTGATCGGCTTTCACGGCCAGACGCTGGTGCATGAACCGCGCGGGCGTGGCACACTGCAGGTGGGCGATGGTCTTGGTCTGGCGCAGGCGCTGGGGCGCCCGGTGGTCTGGGACTTCCGGAGCGACGACGTGTCGATGGGGGGCGAGGGTGCTCCGCTGGCACCGTTTTTTCACTTTGCTTGCGCCAAGTGGTTTGGCGCGGACCGCCCGTTGTGCTTTCTGAACCTGGGCGGTGTTGGTAATCTGACCTATGTGGACCCAAGCTTTGATGGTCCCGAGGCGCCGGGGGCGCTGCTTGCCTTTGATACGGGGCCGGCGAATGCACCGGTCGATGACCTGATGCAGGCCCGGCTGGGGCAGCCGCTGGACCGGGATGGTGCGGTTGCGCGCAATGGCACCGTCGAAATGGGTGCGCTGGAGCTGTTCCTGGCTGAGCCTTTCTTCGCACGCATGCCGCCCAAGTCGCTGGACCGGAATGATTTCTCTGAGATGATCGACCTGGTGAAAGAACTGGGTGACGCTGACGCGGTGGCGACCCTGACCGGGATGTGCGCAGCGGGGGTGGTGCAGGGGATGGAACATTGTCCGCAACCGCCGTCTTGCGTGCTGGTTACAGGCGGTGGACGGCGCAATCCGGTGTTGATGGAGATGCTGCGCGTGTCCCTCGACTGCCCGGTCGAACCGGTCGAGGCCGTGGGGCTGGACGGTGATATGCTCGAGGCGCAGGCTTTTGCCTATCTGGCCGTGCGTGTGGCGCGGGGATTGCCAACCTCGTGCCCGGGAACAACCGGGGTGAAAGCGCTGGTGGGTGGCGGCATGGTCAGTACTGTGAACGCTCAACCGGTGGGTTGAGGTTGCATACAGGTAACGGCTAACGCGTTATCGACACACAGGCTTGCCACTGCGACGGGCTGTGTCGAAGTGAAAATGCCCTTTGTGATACCGGTCAGCATCAGGACCAAGAACAGTTCCAAACAGGCCACAGGCTCCGCTGTGCAACTCTCGTAACACGGTGCTTTGATCGGTGTCGCTCCATCCGTCCTGAACGGTGATCTGCGTTCCGTCCTGCAACACGAAGGTCGAGATATCGATGGCCCGACCCCGCGCATGTTCGGAAATGCGCGCATAGGGCTGGTTGTTCTGCGTCTTGCAGGCATAGTGGCCAACAACGCGCATCCCCTTGAGCCCACCACCCAGATCAGCGAAGACGGGTTTGGCGACGTTTTCGATCCACGTTTTCAGCGTGACAGCTGTCTGACAGTCCATCAGCGAAAACTGGCTGAGCGCAATGTCCGAAATTCTGTAAATCCGGACCGGGTTGGCGATGCCGCAACCCAGCGCTTTTCCAGCCAAAGACGCGCGGGTTTCGCCCAGAATGGTCCAGTCACCACAGACCGCGCCGCGGTCGCGCATACGCTGACGACCCACTTCAAACTGGCGGAACTTGCAAGGGCGCAGCGCAGGGCGTTTCGAGATCAGCACCGCAGGTTCAACAGTCGCAGCAGGTTCGATGTGTTCAGTTGCGACTTCCTCCTCCAAATCGGGTAGTGCCAATTCGGATGAATGGGGGGATTCTGCACAGGCGGTCTCTGCGCTCGCAAGACAGGTGCTTGCGAACAGAAGCAGAAGGACCAGAAAGATGTGTTTCACAATCACCCGATGCTCCGATACCTGCGGTTGCGTTTACAGAATGATAAATGCGTAACTTTCTGTAAACTCACCTTTTCAGAGCATCCCCAGATCAACCTATCCCCGAGGGATATCAAACCCAGGTTCTGCCAGTTGGAACCCATCGAATTGAAATCCGGGAGACACTGTACAACTGACCAGCGTGTAATCACCGGTGCTGCGCGCGGCCTGCCAATGGCCGGTGGGAACAATCAGTTGCGGTGCGCCCCGAGACAAATCGGGTGACAGCACATGGTCAACCGCCGGGCCCTTGTCTGTTGCGCTCAAGGACAGGATTAATGGCGCGCCCGCGTGGTAGAGCCAGATCTCGGTCGCGTCGACCCGGTGCCAGTGGCTGCTTTCCCCCGCCTGCAGCAAGAAGTAGATGCAGGTGCCGGTCGGGCGGCCCTTGTTCTCGGCGCGCCAGGTTTCCGCGTACCAGCCGCCCTCGGGGTGAGGTTGCAGGTTCAGGCGGTCGATGATCTCTTGTGCGGTCATGTGGCCCTCGTGTGTTTGACGCGATTATGCACGGTAAGGTGTGATCCGCTATGGTATTCGTGCGCACGGGGAATATGTTTGCCGCATGACACTGACCATTCCATTCGATAACTCATATGCCCGCCTGCCGGACGCGTTTTTTGCGCGACAGAAACCGGCGCCTGTACGCGCGCCCAAGCTGATCGCGTTCAATGATGATCTGGCACGGCTGTTGCAGGTCCATCCAGGCGACGTGCAAGAGATGGCGGAAGCCTTTGCAGGTAATCGCATCCCCAATGGTGCGGACCCCATCGCGCAGCTTTATTCCGGGCATCAGTTTGGCCAGTACAACCCGCAGCTTGGGGACGGGCGCGCGGTGCTGTTGGGCGAAACTGTCGGAACGGATGGTGTGCGGCGGGATGTTCAGCTGAAAGGCTCGGGCCCGACGCCGTTTTCACGTAGGGGCGACGGCAGGGCTTGGCTGGGTCCGGTTCTGCGCGAATACGTGGTGTCCGAGGCGATGCACGCGTTGGGCATCACCACAACACGCGCACTGGCGGCGGTAGAGACCGGTGAAACCGTGTTCCGGGAGGGCCCGATGCCCGGTGCGGTGCTCACCCGGGTTGCAACCAGCCATTTGCGGGTAGGCACCTTTCAGGTCTTTGCTGCGCGGGGGCAGTTGGACAATCTGCGGCGCCTGACGGACTATGCCATCGCGCGCCACTATCCCGCAGCCCAAGGTCCAATGGGCCTGTTGCGGGCCGTTCGGGATGCGCAGGCCCGCCTGATCGCTTGGTGGATGAGCGTGGGCTTTATCCATGGGGTCATGAACACCGACAATTGCTCGATCGCGGGTGAGACCATCGATTATGGCCCCTGTGCCTTCATGGACGTTTATCACCCCAATACGGTCTACAGCTCGATAGATCGGATGGGCCGTTATGCCTATGCCAACCAGCCAGATATTGCAGTGTGGAATCTGGCGCAGCTGGCAACCTCTTTGATCCAGCAGATGGACAACAAGGACGCCGCTGTTGAGGAGGCGACCGAGATCGTGCATGCCATGCCGGACCTGCTGCAACAGAACTGGTTGACCCGGTTCCGGGCAAAGGTCGGACTGACGACCGCTGAAGAAGGCGATCAGGCGCTGATCACCGATCTGCTAAAACGCATGGCCGAGGGGCAGGCTGATTTCACCAACACCTTCCGTGCGCTGGGCAAAGATACCGCGCGCGATCAGTTTATCGACCCGCAGGCCTTTGACAGCTGGGCAGAGGGCTGGCGTCCACGCTTGGCACGTGAGGCGTTACCGCATGACGTGATGACCGCAGCGAACCCAGCCTTTATTCCGCGCAATCACCGGGTCGAGCAGATGATCCAATCAGCGGTGGCGGGGGATTACCAGCCGTTCCATCGGCTGAACGCCGTCCTCGCACGGCCTTACGACGATCAGGCAGATGCGGACGATCTGAAACGGCCCCCGACCGATAACGAGGTCGTGCACGCCACGTTCTGTGGTACGTGACGGTCAAACATCTCTGGTAGTCGCTCGGTGCGGTATGGTTTCGCGGGGAGGGGCGAATTGTTTTGTCCGGTCTAAATCGGTGTTGGATGCGCTGAAACTGCGGCACTTCCGTCCTGCCGCTCCCGGATGAAATGAGGGGAAACCCATTTGTTTCCGGCCGCGTCACGTGCCGGGTTTTTAAGCGAAATACCATTCCAAGGCGACTTCCCCGGTTGCCGTTGCTGCGAAGTGAAACTGAAGGGTTGCGTCCGGCGGCAGGCGTGTCACTTTGGGTCAAGCCCACTGGTCAGATCTATATGCAGTCATCTTCCACCCTTCGCATTGCCAGCTATAACATTCAGAAATGCCTCGGGCTGGATTTCCGGCGCCAGCCGCAGCGCATTTTGCAGGTCATCGAACATATGCAGGCCGATATCGTTGTGTTGCAGGAGGCCGACAAACGTCTGCCGCCGCGCCCGGCGGCCCTGCCGCATTTCATGCTGGATGAAGCCGGTTGGCAGATCGTCGATCTGGGCGGTGCCGGCAGTCTGGGCTGGCATGGCAACGCGGTGATCTGGCGTGGCGAGGGCCTTTCGGTCCGGCGGACCGGACATCACGAATTGCCCGGGCTTGAACCGCGCGGCGCGGTCCGTGTCGAATTTGATACCCCTATCGGGCCGTTGCGGGTGATGGGTATGCATCTGGGGCTGTTGCCCGCATCGCGACGTCAGCAGATCTCGCATATCAGGCGGTTTGATAAAGAGCTGGAGCAGATGCCGACTGTCTGGGCGGGGGATTTCAACGAATGGTCCCGACAGCCGATTCTGGATCACCTGGCACCCGAAATGCGTTTCCTGCCCCCCAAGCCAAGTTTTCCCGCCGCGCAGCCGCTGGGCGCGCTGGATCGGATCGCGCTGGGCGCGGGCGTCAGGGCCACTGCGCATGGTGTCCATGACGCGCGCCCCGCACATATCGCATCGGATCATTTGCCGGTTTGGGCTGATTTGGCGCGCGTGGCTTAACTTCAACGGAAAAGAAGAAATCCCTGTGGCGCAAAGTGCGCAGACATACTAAGACAGACACCCGAGCAATTCTGAGGGGCATCATGTCGGAAACGATTATTGGACGTTGTGAGGCCAAAGGTCTGCGCATGACCGGTCAAAGAAGGATCATCGCGCAGGTATTGGAACAAAGCGACGACCATCCGGATGTCGAAGAACTGTACGCGCGTGCTTCTGCCATCGACACAGGCATCTCGATTGCGACGGTGTATCGTACGGTCAAACTGTTCGAAGAGGCCGGTATTCTGGAGCGTCTGGAGTTCGGCGATGGGCGGGCCCGTTACGAGGATGCCGAGCGCGATCACCACGATCACCTGATCGACATGCAGTCGGGCGAGGTCATCGAATTTGTCGATCCCGAGATCGAAGCCCTGCAGGAAAAGATCGCCGCCAAGCTTGGGTACAAGCTGAAAGGGCATCGGCTGGAACTGTACGGCGTACCGCTCAAGCAGGAGTGATCCATCACAAATCGCGAACGGCCCCACCACGTTAATTCATTGAACGTTTCGGGAATTGGCTTGCCAGACGTCGCCGGTTGCGGTTCATGTGCCCGGACACTGCACCCCAAGTACCCTTTTCCTGTGGACGCGCGCATGAATAACGTAAACGGCATCCTTTTGCTGATCGGCTCGATGGCGGCCTTTTCGCTTGAGGATATGTTCATCAAGTTCCTGTCGGGCGCTGTGCCGACCGGTCAGATCATGGTGTGTCTGGGTGTGTTCTGCGGGCTTGTCTTTGCGGTGATGTCGGTGGTCACCCGCAAACGCATCTTCGATCCCGTGGCGTGGAAACTGCTGCCGATGCTACGCGCAGGGACAGAAGGATTCGGTGCCGTGACCTTTGTCACCGCGCTGTCGCTGATCGATCTGTCCACTGTCGCCGCCGTGTTTCAAGCCATGCCGCTTGCCGTGACCATGGGCGCGGCCCTGTTTCTGGGAGAGCAGGTCGGCTGGCGCCGCTGGAGCGCCATTGGTGTCGGCTTTGTCGGTGTTCTGATGATCATTCGCCCCGGATTGGAAGGGTTTCAGCCAGATTCACTGTTTGTCGTTCTGACCGTGTTTGCGATTGCGGCGCGTGATCTGATAACCCGCAAGCTGGATGTTCGGGTGGCTTCATCCGTTGTGGCGATGCAGGCGTATATCGCAGTGGCGCTGGCCGGGTTGCTGTTGATGGTTATTTCAGGAACACCCTTCGTGCCGGTACAAAGCGACCAGGCAGGTCCGTACCTGGGGGCGATCGGTTTTGGTGTTCTAGGGTATTACGGCATCGTCACGGCCATGCGGGTTGGCGAGGCTTCGGCCATGATGCCATTCCGTTACACGCGTCTGGTGTTTTCGATCCTTGCCGGAATGCTGATGTTCGGGGAACGCCCTGACGCGCTGACAATGGCAGGGGCGAGCCTCATCATCGGATCTGGCCTGTACACCTTTATCCGCGAGCGACGTTTGGCGCGCAATCTGGTCCCGGCGTGAACCTGTTGGCGCAAACAGCAAACTGTTAGCCCTAAAGGTCGGTAAATATGCGTGTTAGCGATAACGGAACCGGTTTACTTTTGGCCGGTTGCTGCTATGACGCGTGCAACCGACTGCAGCCATAGGGACAGACCTCATGAGCACCATTATTGACATCCACGCGCGCGAAATTCTGGACAGCCGGGGCAACCCGACGGTCGAGGTCGACGTGATTCTGGAAGACGGCACCATGGGCCGCGCCGCCGTACCGTCCGGTGCGTCCACCGGCGCACATGAAGCCGTTGAAAAACGCGACGGCGACAAATCCCGCTATATGGGCAAAGGGGTTCTGGAAGCCGTGGCCGCCGTGAATGGTGAAATCGCCGAGGAACTGGTGGGTTTTGACGCGACAGAGCAAGTGGCCATCGATCAGGCGATGATCGAACTGGACGGAACCAATAACAAAGGCCGTCTGGGTGCCAACGCCATTCTGGGCGTGTCGCTGGCAACTGCCAAAGCCGCAGCGGATTTCACCACGCAGCCCCTTTATCGCTACGTCGGCGGCACCTCGGCCCGCGTGCTACCGGTGCCTATGATGAATATCATCAACGGCGGCGAACATGCCGACAACCCGATCGACATTCAGGAATTCATGATCATGCCAACCTCGGCCGCGAATATTCGCGAGGCTGTGCGCATGGGGTCCGAAGTGTTCCACACCCTGAAGAAAGAGCTGTCGGCTGCCGGTCTGGCCACCGGTGTCGGTGACGAGGGCGGATTTGCCCCGAACATCGCCAGCACACGCGAGGCGCTGGATTTCATCCTGAAGTCCATTGAAAAGGCGGGCTACAAACCGGGAGAAGAAATCCACCTGGCCTTGGATTGTGCGGCGACCGAGTATTACAAGGACGGCAAATACGTTTTGGCGGGCGAGGGGATCACCCTGACATCCGAGGAGAACGCAACTTATCTGGCGGCGCTGGTCAATGACTATCCGATCATCTCGATCGAAGATGGCATGTCCGAGGATGACTGGGACGGCTGGAAAGCCTTGACCGACGCCATCGGCGACAAGGTGCAGTTGGTGGGCGACGACCTGTTTGTGACCAATCCGGCGCGCTTGGCCGAAGGGATCAAGCGCGGCTGCGCGAACTCGATGCTGGTCAAGGTGAACCAGATCGGATCGCTGACCGAAACCCTGCGCGCCGTCGATATGGCGCACCGTGCGCGTTACACAAACGTGATGTCGCACCGTTCGGGCGAGACCGAGGATGCCACCATTGCTGATCTGGCGGTGGCGACCAATTGCGGTCAGATCAAAACTGGCTCGCTGGCGCGGTCGGACCGGTTGGCCAAATACAACCAGTTGATCCGCATCGAAGAATCGCTGGGCGAGGTTGCGGAATACGCAGGCGCGTCGATCCTTCGCAAATAACGCACTTGGTGCTAGGCTGGCCCCTGGGTTTAATCCGGGGGTCGCATTGTGCTGAACATCATCGAACCGGAAACGCCGGACCAGTTTGAAGCGGTTCGGCGTTTGTGTTGGGATTACAGGGATTTCCTGCTGGCGCTGGATGAAAGAACCGCCCAGATCGTTCAGGCCTTCTACCCAAGCGAAAAATACACCCGTGTAATGGACAACATCGACGCGGAACACACGCCGCCGAACGGTGGGATCAAACTGGCATTACTGCATGGGGAACCGGTCGGCTGCGGCATGTTTCACACGTACGAGCCTGGTGTGGCTGAAATCAAACGCGTATTTGTAACTGACGCAGCAAGAGGGACCGGCGCAGGCTGTGCCATCATGCTTTCGCTGATCGAAATGTGTCGAGATCTTGGGTTCGACTATATTCGAATGGACACCGGCAAACCCCTGGAAGCGGCGACTCGGTTATACCTGTCTTTGGGCTTTCACCTGCGCGACGCCTATTACCAAACTCCTGAAATCGCACGTGACCACCTGCTTTTTTTCGAGATGCCGCTATTTGAGAATGACACGCGCGGGCCTGAGAAAAGTTAGAGTTTTCAGGGATATATCCGTCTGTTTTGGAGGTGTTTGACAATAAAAATGTGGCTTATCTATTCTTATGTGTGAACTTGTTACTTATCACGTCCACACCGAATGCCGTAGTTTGTCTTCATTGCAGAAAGGAGACTACGATGTCTGTATCCAAATTCCTTCTGATAATCGCTACAACGTCCATCACAGTATTGTCCGCCTGCGCGGGTCCGGGAACGTATCCGATAACCGGAGAACAGGTTTCGTCGAATGACCCGGTTCAGGACATGAATCCGGCAAATATCTTCCGCGGCGAGTCGCGCTAAAGTACCTTGCTCATCAGCATATACCTGTCACGTTGTCTGAACCCGGTGCGCAGATAGAGCTTTTGGGCAGATTCATTGTTTCGGTCGACTTCCAGATGAAGAGCCATCAGGCCTGCCCCGGCAAGCGCTTTGGGCAGGTCCAAAAGAACCTCGGAGGCAATGCCGCGGCCCCGAACGGCGGGGCGTATATAGATCTCGTCCACGAAACCGTCCATGCCGCCGAACTCGACTGACCAGCCAAAGGTCAGGATGATATATCCCAACGGCGCACGTCCGGGCCCGATCAGATAGACACAGCCATGAGGGATGCCATCCAGCATGGGGGCGAGGGCATTGCGTGTCTTGTCGGCGTCTTGTGTCAGCCCGGCCTCGGTATGAAAGGCGGTGACCAGCGTCATAAGGCGATCCAGATCGTCGGGGCGCGCAAGGCGGAGGGCAGCGCTCATAGTCTGGCCAGCCTTTCTGTCAGTAAGGTAAAAAAGCCGTCGGCGTCGATTTCTCCCATGAACAGCGCATTTGGTGCGCGGTTGGTGACACCCCACCAATCGGCGACGGTCATGCCCAAGGTCAGGTCAGACCCTGTTTCAATCTCGACATTCACCCGGCGGCCCGAAAACAGCTCGGGGCGTATCAGATAAGCGGTGACGCAAGGGTCGTGCAGGGGAGCACCCGCGCTGCCGTATTTCTCTTTGTCGAAGCGTTCAAAGAAATCCGTCATCTCGGCCACGGCATTTCCTACCTTGCTTTCCAATGCGCGGAACGCGTCATTTCGTGGTTTGGTCACTAACGCCTTGTGTGTGACATCCAATGGCATGACAACGATTGGCTTTCCGGATTTGAATACGATATCAGCAGCTTCTGGGTCGACATAGATGTTGAATTCAGCGGTGGGGGTGATGTTGCCGACTTCGAAATACGCCCCGCCCATCAAGACGATTTCCTGCACGTGGTCGATGATATCGGGGGCTTTGCGAAATGCAGTCGCGATGTTTGTCAGCGGCCCCAGCGGACACAGGGTCACTGTTCCCGGTTCTTCAGCGCGCAGTGTGTCGATTATGAAATCCACTGCGTGACCTTCGGCCAATGGCATCTGCGGATCCGGCAGGACCGGGCCATCCAGCCCGGTTTTCCCGTGCACATGTTCTGCGGTGACAAGTGGGCGGTTCAGCGGTTTGTCGCAGCCCGCATAAACCGGCACATCCGTACGTCCGGCCAATTCACAAACGATTCGGGCGTTCTTAGCCGTGAGGACGAGCGGGACGTTGCCCGCGACGGCCGTGATACCCAGAACCTCGATCTCGTCCGGGCTGGCCAGCGCCAGCAGGATGGCGACGGCGTCATCCTGTCCGGGATCGGTGTCGATGATGATCTTGCGAGGGGGCATAGGCGTCTCCGGGGGTCGTGAAGGTGGGACACTCGCAAGTGTCGGATCGCTTGTCTACCCGTTTCTGGTCGCGGCCAGTGTATCCACCGGCGGGAGTTTGCCATTCGCGCGATGCTCTTCCGTTTTGACCTCGTCCCACAGCGCATCCATCTCGGCCAGATCGCTTTGCGTGGGGGTCTTGCCCCGTTCGGCCAGCCGGGCTTCGACCTTTTCAAAGCGACGGGTGAACTTGGCATTGGTGCGACGCAGGGCGGCTTCGGGTTCGATGCCAAGATGACGGCCCAGATTGACCATCACGAACAGCAGATCGCCGAACTCGTCTTCCAGCGCGTCGGCATCCATTTTGTCGCGCGCCTCTTCCAGTTCGGCCGCTTCTTCGGTGATCTTGGCCAGCACATGGCTGGCGTCAGGCCAGTCGAACCCCACTCGAGCGGCACGTTTTTGCAGCTTATGCGCGCGCAACAGGGCGGGCAGGTTTGCAGCCACACCGTCCAGTGCACCTTTTTGTTCTTTGCCCGCCCGCTCGGCGGCTTTGATGGCTTCCCAATCTTTGGTTTGCTGGTCGGCCGACTTGTCGCGGGATTCATCGCCAAACACATGCGGATGGCGGCTGACCATCTTGTCGGACATGGTGCGCACCACGTCCTGAAAGGTGAAATGTCCTGCTTCTTCTGCCATTTGGGCGTGAAACACGGATTGGAACAGCAAATCCCCCAGCTCTCCCTTAAGCTCGTCATAGGCTTCGCGTTCGATGGCGTCAGCGACCTCATAGGCCTCTTCGATCGTATAGGGGGCGATGGTCGCGAAATCCTGTTCGATATCCCACGGGCAGCCGGATTGCGGATCGCGCAGGCGGCGCATGATTTCCAGCAGCCGTTCGATACCTGCATTGCTGTCATGGATCAGAGGATTTTCAGCCATTGCGAACCCTTTCATTCCGGTGTCAGATGCATCCATTCCGCAGTCCCGATCAGGAGTCCACCCCAGATGCCCGTCGTCAACCGAATTGCCGATTTCTCTGCCGACATGACCAGATGGCGCCAGTATCTGCATACCATCCCCGAGTTGGAATTCGAATGCCATGAAACGGCAGCCTTTGTGGCCGAACGTCTGCGTGAGTTCGGGGTTGATGAGTTGCATGAGGGGATCGCAAAGACCGGGATGGTCGCGATCATCAACGGGCAGGGCGACGGGCCGACGATTGGCTTGCGCGCCGATATGGATGCGTTGCCAATTACCGAGGAAACGGGCGTTGACTATGCCTCTCAGAACCCCGGAAAGATGCATGCCTGCGGCCATGACGGGCATACTACCATGCTACTGGGCGCGGCACGTTATCTGGCCGAGACGCGAAATTTCAGCGGTCGCGTGGCGCTGATCTTTCAACCCGCCGAGGAAGATGGCGGTGGTGCTGGTGTGATGGTCGAAGAAGGCATCATGGACCGGTTCGACATCTCACAGGTCTACGCGCTGCACAACGCGCCGGGATTTGCCGAAGGGACATTCTATACCACGCCGGGGCCGATCATGGCGGCTGTCGATACGTTCGAAGTGCATATTCAGGGAGTCGGTGGCCACGGTGCGATGCCGCATGAAACCCGTGATCCGGTTATGGCGGCCTGTGGGATTGCGCAGGCCATTCAGACCATTGTCAGCCGCAACCATTATGCGCTGGATGATCTTGTTGTCTCGGTCACGCAAATCCACACCGGCACGGTCAACAACGTGATCCCGGATACGGCCTATATCAACGGCACCGTTCGAACATTCGACCCGAACGTCCAGCAGATGGTGATGCGGCGCATGGCCGAGATTGTCGAGGGGCAAGCCAAATCCTATGGGGTCGAGGCGCGATTGGAATACAATGTAGATTACCCTGCCACCATCAATGATGCCGAAAAGGCGGGATTTGCGACCGAGGTGGCGCGTGAAATATCCGGAGACGACCGCGTCACCGGCAATACCGGGCGCGAGATGGGGGCCGAGGATTTCTCGTACATGCTGCAAAAGCGCCCCGGTGCTTATTTGTTCCTTGGGCAGGGCGAAGGCGCAGGGCTGCATCATCCGAAATACAACTTTAACGACGAAATCGCGCCGGTGGGCGCGTCGTTTTTCGCGCGGATCGTGGAAAAAGCGCAGCCGTTGAGCTGATAAAGGTTCGGGAAAGGGACTACAGAAGACATGGCACTGGAAGACGCAAGAAACCAGGTGGATGAGGCATTCACCAATCCGGACCTCAAAGGGTTGTCTTATGAAAATACGTTCGGCGGGGCGACGTCTTTTCTGCGGCGGCTTTACACCAAGAACCTGAAGGGTGTGGACATCGCCGTTACTGGCGTGCCGTTTGATCAGGCAGTTACGAACCGGCCCGGCACGCGCCTTGGCCCGCGGGCGATCCGTGAGGCCAGCGCGCTTCAGTCGCCCGATGCGCCTTATGGCTGGCCCTTTGATGCGCTGAGTGAACTGGCGATCGTGGATTATGGCGATATGGCTTATGATTACGCCAATATCCCGGCCTTTCCTGACACGCTGACCGACCACATCCGAACCATTCTGGCTGCTGATGTGGCGTCGGTCGCGTTGGGTGGCGATCACTATATCAGCTTTCCGATCCTCAAGGCCTATGCCGAGAAATTCGGGCCAATGTCCCTGCTGCAATTCGATGCGCATACCGACACATGGGCCGACGACGACATGTCCCGCGTGGATCACGGGACAATGTTCTACAAGGCGGTAAAGTCGGGCATTGTCGATCCGAAACGCTCGGTCCAGGTGGGTATTCGCACGACGAACGAGGATACGCTGGGCGTGAACATCATCGATGCGCGCGAGGTTTATGAATCGGGACCAGCTGCTGTGGCAGAGAAGATCAAGAACATTCTTGGTGACAGCCCCGTTTACCTCAGCTTTGACATCGACGGTCTTGACCCGGCTTTTGCCCCTGGTACGGGCACGCCAGTCTGGGGTGGATTAAGCTCGATTCAGGCGCAAATCATCCTGCGCGACATTGCCGGGATCAATATCAAGGGCGGGGACGTTGTCGAAGTATCGCCGCCCTTTGACACCTCAGGTGCGACAGCGATTGCTGGGGCCCATGTGGCGACGCAGATCATTTGCCTGTTGGGGTGGAACAAGCTGGATAAAGCAGATGGGTAAACCCGCAAGGGTTCACGTTAACCAACAGTTAGCCATGCTTAAGGTATGTGCTGGATCAAGTGACGAACAGGGACGGGACCATTACGCACATGACCGAATTCAACCAACCACTTAGCGGGAATGATCTGGCCCGGTTTTCCGGGCCGAACACATTCATGCGCCTGCCGCAGGCCTCCTCGCTTGAGGGGTTGGATGTGGCGGTGCTGGGGGTGCCGATGGATATCGGCACGTCGTGGCGGTCGGGCACGCGCTTTGGCCCCAAGCAGATCCGCGGCGAAAGCGCGATGATCCGGCCCTATAACATGGCCACCAGAGCGGCCCCGTTCGACAGTTTGCAGATAGCCGATATTGGGGATCTGGCGATCAACACCTTCTCGCTTGCGGACAGCCTCAGGATCATCAAGGAAAGCTATGACGCCATTTTGGCGAAAGGCGTGATCCCGATGGCCATGGGGGGCGATCATTCGATCACCCTGCCGATCCTGCGAGCCATCAAGGCAATACACGGGCCCGTGGCGCTGGTGCATGTGGACGCTCATGCCGATGTGAATGACGAGATGTTCGGTGAACGCGAAACCCACGGCACCGTTTTCCGTCGTGCATATGAAGAGGGGCTGATTGTTCCCGACAAGACGTTCCAGATCGGCATTCGCGGCTCGGGTTATGCAGCCTCGGATTTTACCGAGGCCAAGGACTGGGGCTTCCGCCAGTTCCCCGCATGGGAGCTGTGGCAGCAGAACCTGACCCAGATCGGATCGCAGGTTCGCAAGATCATTGGGGACCACCCGGTTTACATCTCGTACGACATCGACAGCCTTGATCCCGCATACGCTCCGGGCACCGGCACGCCGGAAATCGCGGGTCTTTCGACACCGCAAGCGCTGCAACTGATCCATGCCCTGCATGGGGTAAACGTGGTGGGATGCGATCTGGTCGAAGTCTCACCCCCTTATGATCCATCGGGCAACACAGCACTGACAGCAGCCAATCTGATCTATGAGATGCTGTGCATCCTTCCGGGTGTGACGTCGCGGTAAGACGCGGTGGAATGTCTTGCCGCCGGTTTTGTTCCGCTTAGGGTTCACAAAAGGGATGGAGCGGGATGAAAAAGATGGCTTTGTGGGCAGTGATTGCGCTTGTGGTTGGGGCGGGCGCCTATGTCCGGCTGGCACCGTCAGACCCTGCGCGGTGGCACGTCGCTTTGGTTTCGACCGAAAGCCAGAACTTGCCGGGTGGTGTGTTGCGCGTTGTTGAAACCGGCCCCGACGGGTTGCAGCGTCTTGACAAGGTTGCCCAAGCCACGCCGCGCACTACAGTATTGGCCGGCTCGGTCAGCGAGGGCATGATCACCTATATCACCCGCACGAAATGGATCGGCTTTCCCGACTACACCACGGCTCAGCAGGACGGAGACACCCTGCGCATTCACGGCCGCTTGCGGTTTGGTCGCAAGGATTTCGGGGTGAACAGGACGCGGGTCGATGGGTGGTTGACTGCACTTCAATAGATTGAAATCAAGGGGAAAGTTCCTAAATTGGACGTATGAATGACTATGAGAAAAAGTTCCATAATGCATTGGCTGAAATTGAGCAGGCCGGTGTTAAGCAGCACATAAGAATTGAGTCTGAGCTTGAACGATTGAAAGCCCTTGGCTTTGAACCAAGACCCTTTCTGTATTGGGCTTCGCCATTAACCAATGTTGCTGTGTTTGTCTTGTTGACCTTGATAGTTGCTTCGGTTCAGGCCGGGGTAACTGTCATTCTTGGCGAGAACTTTTGCCTTCCCAATATATTTGGCCCTGCAGCGTTGGCCGCCGTACCACTTACTTTGCTGACAGTCGCACTCAGGCTGTTCCAACATTGGGCGTGCAATTTGAGCAAGTGGGAAGACTTGTAGCGCTCAGAGAGAGTTGTCACCATCTGGTGGTGTATCCAAATTAGGCCAGTCCGAGTGTAACCCAGACGACAAACACCCCTCCTGAACCTCGCGCCACATGGGAACGTTCAGGGACATCTGGCATTGCGCGGTGAACATGCGTCCGTCGACCTGAAGGCAGATCATTTCACCCAGTTCGATGCGTGACCCGGATGTGTCGGTGCAATAGCAATCCCGCGTCTTGCCGTCAGGGCCGATGTAATCGGCGAATGCAGGCGTGGTCGTCACCAGCAGAGTAAGAAAAACCCGTTTCATGGCTGCCAGCTTAGCATGACGTTGCCCTTGACCAAAGCCCCCGGATGAGAGACACCGCCGGGATGATCCCCGAAGAACGTCTTGAACAGATCACCCAGCGTTTTCAGTACCTCGAAGCTGCCATGGCCGATGGCGCGTCGGGTGGTGATATTGCGGCGCTGGCCAAAGAATATTCCGACCTCAAGCCTGTCGTCGATCAGATCATGGCCTGGCGACAGCTGGTGGGAGATCTGGCCGAGGCGCAGGCGATGCTGACCGACCCGGACATGAAAGAGCTTGCCGAGGAGGAAATCCCCGAGTTGCAGGCTCGCATCCCCAAGGCGGAAACCGCGCTCCAACTGGCATTGTTGCCAAAGGATGCGGCAGATGCCCGTCCGGCGATGCTGGAAATTCGCCCTGGCACCGGCGGGGACGAGGCCGCTTTGTTCGCGAGTGATCTATTGCGCATGTATCAGCGATACGCCGAGGCGCGTGGCTGGAAATTCGAGATTATCGAAGAGCAGGCCTCGGATCTGGGCGGCATCAAGGAAGTGGTCGCCCATATCAAAGGCGACAATGTCTTTGCGCGCTTGAAATATGAATCCGGCGTCCATCGGGTGCAGCGCGTGCCCGAAACCGAAAGCGGGGGGCGCATTCACACCTCGGCGGCGACAGTGGCGGTTCTGCCCGAGGCCGAGGATGTAGACATCCAGATCGACGCCACTGATATCCGAATCGATACGATGCGGAGCTCGGGTGCCGGGGGACAGCACGTGAACACGACAGACTCGGCTGTGCGGATCACGCATCTTCCGACGGGATTGGTGGTGACGAGTTCCGAAAAATCTCAGCACCGCAACCGCGAAATCGCCATGCAGGTTCTGAAGACGCGCTTGTACGATCTGGAACGGCAGCGGATTGACAGTGAACGCTCGGCAGATCGTGCCAATCAGGTTGGCTCGGGGGATCGCTCGGAACGCATTCGTACTTATAACTTCCCGCAAGGGCGCATGACCGACCACCGGATCAACCTGACGCTCTATAAGCTGGATCAGGTGATGCAGGGCGATCTGGACGAGGTGATTGATGCGCTGACGGCGGATGATCAGGCCCGGCTCCTGGCTGAGATGGCACAATGACAGGTCTGCAAACAGCGGCACAGGCGATGGTGGCGGCGACAGCGCGCCTGCGTGCGGCCGGTGTGGACGATCCGGCGCGCGACGCGCGTTTGTTGCTGGCCCACGCTGCACGGATTGAAGCCAGCCGGGTGACGCTGATTGCCCCGGAAGAATTACAGCCTGAAATTGCCGAGCGTTATGATCAGCTGATCTCCTTGCGTGCCATTCGGGTTCCGGTGTCGCATCTGTTGGGTGAGCGGGAGTTTTACGGCCGCAGGTTCCGCGTCAGCCGGGATGTCCTTGATCCGCGCCCGGAAACTGAAACCCTGATCGAAGCAGCGTTGAGCGAACCATTTGATCATGTCCTCGACCTGGGGCTGGGCTCGGGGTGTATCCTGATAACCCTTCTGGCCGAACGCAGCAGTGCCACGGGCTTGGGTGTTGATCTGAGCGAAGCCGCCTGCCTGCAAGCCAGTGCCAATGCGGTTCAGCATCAGGTAGAGGCGCGGGTTGAGATCCTTCGATCAAACTGGCTTGAAAACATTGAGGGGCAGTTCGACCTTATTGTTTCCAACCCGCCGTATATCTCAGTGTCTGAGATGGAAGAGCTTTCACCCGAAGTGCGTGAGCACGAGCCGCGTATGGCCCTGACGGATGAAGGGGACGGGTTGGGCGCGTATCGTCGGATCGCGGCGGCGACCCCGGATTTTCTGTTTCCGGGCGGGCGAATTCTTGTCGAAATTGGTCCGACGCAGGCGGTAAAAGTATCAGCCCTGTTCGACGCCGCCGGGTTGGTGGACGTTCGGGTGATCCATGATCTGGACGGTCGCGACCGCGTTGTCGGCGCGAGAATGCCGGGTTGAGCGGCGGGTTTGCGGCAAAAACCGCCGACCTGAGCAAAAAAGCTGGTGAAAACCCGAGATTCCTCTTGTCTGCGCCGTCAGGACATGTTTACTCAGGATTAGTCGGCGAGGTTGACGCTGTTGCAGCGCACCCCTGACGCCAAGCCCAAAAAGTCGACTTCCCGTCACGGCAAACGCCTTAGAGCAGTGCAAAACACGGGTTGAACGACATCGCATAGATAAGGCTGACGTAAAGTAAGATGAGATCTTCCAAACCCCGTTCGCGGGCCAAGAATAACCGCAATCGTCCTTCTGGCGGCAACGTCGTAAACCGGGTTTTTGACAGCTCGGGTCCTGAAGGCAAGGTCCGTGGCACGCCGCAACAGATTATTGACAAATACAACCAGTTGGCACGTGACGCTCAGCTGTCGAATGACCGCGTGGCGGCAGAAAACTTCCAGCAACACGCGGAACACTACCTGCGGATGCTGAGCGAGGCGCAGCGCGAGATTGATGCACGCCGTGAAGAGCAGGAGCGCCAGAACCGCGAACGCCAGGCCGAGCGCGACCGTGAACGTGCCGAACGTCAGGAACGCGAAGCGACCCGCCAGGCTGATCCGGCCGAAGCACCGCAGCCTGATGTGATGGACCTTAACCATCAGGCTTCAGAGCCCGATAGCGGTCTGGTAGAGACCCCGGAAAACAAAGAAACCCCGGCGGCTGAAACACCGGAAGAGGCTCCGCGCAAGGAAAAACCCGCGCGCAAGCCACGCGCCCGGAAGCCCAAACCAGCACCGGAGGCAAAAGAGGATGCTCCTGCCGACACGGGGGACGCACCGGAGGCGGCAGAATAAAGCCGATGTCAAAAGAACCAAGCCCCGAGGTTTAACTCGGGGCTTTTTCGTTTGATCAGGTTTTCTTGACTTCGCGCGCCAAAGCGCAGAACGCTTCCAGCGGGACTTGCTCGGCACGGTCCGTGGGCTTGATACCTGCGGCCAGAAGGCGGTCTTCGATATCCGGGGCAATGCCTTTGAGTGAGGCGCGCAGCATCTTGCGGCGTTGGTTGAAGGCGGCAGCCACGACGCGCGACAGGGTGGCGGCATCGGCGGGATAGCGTGGCTCGGGCAAGGCGGTCAGGTGGACCACGGCGCTTGAAACCTTGGGCGGCGGAGTGAAGGCCCCGGGGGGAAGCAACATGGCGATACGTGCCTCTGCCCGCCATTGGGCAAGGATGGCAAGGCGTCCATAGGCTTTGCTGCCGGGTTGGGCAACAATACGCTCGGCCACTTCGCGTTGGAACATCAGCGTCAGGCTCTGCCAGAATGGGGGCCATTCGGGCGGTGTCAGCCAACGCACCAGCAGCTCGGTGCCGACATTGTAGGGCAGGTTGGCGGCGACGCGGATTGGCGGTGTCAGATATTCAAGCGGGTTGATCTCCAGTGCGTCGCCGTTGATCACCTCAAGCCGACCCGGATACGCGGCGGCGATGTCGTTCAGGGCGGCAATGCACCGTGTATCTTTTTCGACGGCCACGACCTTGCGCGCGCCTTCGGACAGCAGGCCTCGTGTCAACCCACCGGGACCGGGGCCGATTTCAAGCACATCGCATTCTGACAAATCGCCGGCTTGTCGGGCGATCTTGGCAGTCAGGTTCAGATCCAACAGGAAATTCTGCCCCAGCGATTTGCGCGCGGAAAGCTGGTGGGTTGCGATGACCTCGCGCAGAGGGGGAAGCGTGTCTATAGCGCTCATGATCGGAATACCTTGGCGCCAGTTAAAGGGGCTGTGCCCGAGATTTTTGTGCCTCCGGCGGGGATATTTTCAGCCAGGTGAAGGATCAAGAGCTTTTTACCATGCGTTGGGCAAGTTTCAGGGCTTCGATCAGGCTGGAGGGGTTGGCGATGCCTTTCCCCGCGATGTCCAGTGCTGTTCCGTGGTCGGGCGAGGTACGGATAAACGGCAGGCCAAGGGTGACATTCACGCCCCGGTCGAAATCCAGCGTCTTGATCGGGATCAGGGCCTGATCGTGATACATGGCGATGGCGGCGTCATAGCGGGTGCGGGCGGCTGCGTGAAACAGCGTATCCGCAGGGTGGGGGCCTGTAATTGTCGCGTCCTCGGGGTTCAGATCGGCCAGCATCGGAGCAATCCAGTCGAGCTCCTCTGTGCCCATCTTGCCGCCTTCACCTGCGTGCGGGTTCAGGCCTGCAACTGCGATCCGGGGATGCGCGATACCGAACTGATCACGCAAACCGCGTGCAGTGATTTCAATCGTTTCGCGCAGAAGATCAGGGGTAAGTGCTGCGGGAACCTGTGACAATGGAATGTGAATCGTCGCGGGAACGACGCGCAACTGCTCGCTGGCCAGCATCATGACAACCCGGCGGGTTCCGGAAAGGGCCGCCAGAAACTCGGTATGGCCGGGAAAGGTGAAGCCTGCGCCGTCGATCAGGGCTTTCTTGTTGATCGGTGCAGTGCAAAGCGCTGCGGCCTCACCGGTCTGTACCAGTTCGGTGCCGGTTTCGATGGCATCAACCACCGATGGCGCGTTGGCCGGATTCGGCTGGCCGAATACGTTCGCGGCGGGAAAATCCATGTGAAGAACGGGCAGGGCCCGGCCACAGGCTTCAGCAACCTGACTTGGGTGTTCGATTTTAGCAACGGGTGTGCCTGCTGGCAGGTGGCTGGCGTCCCCGATATAGAAGAACGGGCAGGCATCGCGCAGTTCAGCCCACGCCTTGGCCGCGATTTCCGGGCCGATACCGGCCGGTTCGCCGCAGCTGAGCGCGACGGGCCGTATCATTCCTGAGTAATGACAGCGTCAGCCCGCAGCTGCTCCACCAGACTGGCCGCAAAGGCCTGAAGACGTTGCTGCGCCAGCGCGTTGGCGACATCGCCCCGAGAGGTGTCTTCGCCCAGATCCCGCGTGCGGTTGCACAGCATCAGAAACACAAGCGTCTGACCATTGTTGCGGGTCAGAGTCGCCGACGCTTCGTTCCGGTCCAGCTTGGCCAGTTCCACGGCAATATCACCGGGCACCTCGGAAGGTGCGGCTTCGACCCGGTCCAGAACTTCGGCGGGCTGATCCTTGGCAATGCCATAGAGATCATCACAAGTGTCGATTTCTTCTTTCAACTTCGCGGCCCGCGAAAGGGTTTCGGCGCTGCGCCCGCCAGGCAGGTAATAGGCGGCATAATCCAACTTTGAAATGCGCGGAGCGCCGGTTGCGACTTCGCGCAAGCCCCGCATCTGAAACAGGGCAACCGCGTTCGGCAGGGTGATCGGGTCGGTGATCTCACCGGTCTGAAGCCCCAGGATGACAGGTTGAAGCGCCGGGGGCAGGTTCGAGATGTTCAGCCACTCCAGACGTCCACCCTGACCCCGTGTTGCGGCTGCGGAATACTGAGCGGCGGCAGCAGAAAACGCGTCCTGCCCTTCAAGGCGCGAGATTTCTTCGGCCAACAGCTCGGTCTGGGCAACCGTTTGCGGGTTTACCGGGATAATGATTTCGGACAGCAAGACCTGCAATCCGCCTCCGCCCGTCTGGCCCAGTGCACGATCGATCTCATCCTCGGTCGGGCGGGCCTGCGAAAGATAACGAGAGCTAATATAGTCGCGCCATGCCAGTTGATCCGCGACATAATCCCGGACCGTTTCAGGGTCGACGCCAGCGTCGCCGAGAAGTTTCAGGAATTGTTCGGATGACAGTTGTCCGCGCGCGGCGAATTCGTCGATGCCCAGCTGAACGGCCTCGGGCGTCGCTTGCACGCCGGCGTCGCGCATGACCTGCTTGCGCAGTTTTTCATCAATCAGGGCATCCCTGACGTCAGCTTCGTTGTCACCGGGCAAACCCAGAACATTCAGAAATTGCAGGCGCTGTTCAAGCTCGTACCAGGTGACAATGTCCTGATTGACGCGGATCGCGGGTGAGAACAGGCTTTGCGCGCCACTCTGATGAGGCGCGATTGCAAAAACTGCGGCAACCAGTGCCGGTGTGACCGGTTTAAGCCAACCGGAACGGAGAAACCTGGAGAAACCTGATATCAACTGCATGTTCTCTTGTATGTCTTGCCACCGCCTTCAAGGGCGTACCCTGTCAGAGAAAGGGTAAAGCCGAATTCTGTCGAAGGCTCAATAGTGGATGTTGAAGTAAAGCGCCGACTTACGGACATGTTAACCCGAACGCATTCGTTCTGATAGGTCACACCCAGACCCAGCCGGATCGGCTCCGACTCAGCCAGATCGTAGCGCGCCAGGGCATTGGTCAGCCAGTTCTGATCGACCTGGTAGCGCCCAAGAAGCAGAATTTCCGAGATTTCTTCGGTGATGTTTTCCGCTGGGTCCGGCTCTTGCCAGATATAGCTGCCGGAAAGGCCGGCATTTTCGGATACCCATGCGCCGCGCAGCTCGGCTTTGACAAAACTTAGATCCCCGTCTATCAGACCGCGCCCGGCAAGTGACCAGCCATTGGCCGTGCTGATCTGCCCGGCTACCAGCAAATCCGATGATGTGCCCTGCAAGCCCGATGTGAGCGTGAAGTTTGGATCGGCGTCGGCCCGAAACACTTGGCCCACAGTCGCCTGGGCCTGCCAACCACCCGCGCCATACCGGGCCCAGTTCAGGCCAACAACACCCGTGGCGCTGTTCTCGCGCTGATCTTCAGCAGGAAACCGCGAGAGGGAAAGAAGGTTGCCCTGATCGAATTCCTGAAAAGTGCTTTCATCATTCGGAACATCGGTGTCCGATACATGTGTCCATCCGAACTGCGCGATCGGTTCGAGGAACTGAACAGCCCCCGATTCTTCGCGCCGGGTCATTGGATAACGGAGAGTTAAAGCCGCGCGCGGCGTAGATCGGGTCACATTGTCGGGGTAGTTGCTGTCGTGGCGAATGTTGAAAGTGTCAACCGACGCCCCCAGCGTGGTATCGATCCGCAGCCCCGATGAGAAAGTCCAGCTGCGCAGCCATTCGGCATCGAAGGTGGCCCGTGCAATGTCGCGACCAACAACATCTGTATCGCTGGTGCGTTCGTGCGCGTGACCGATAAAAGCCAGCCGAACCTCGCCACCTAGCGTGCTGGGAAAATAGCGTTTTTCATAGTTGAGATCGAAGACGCGAGACGGAATCTCGTCCTGATTTTCGCTGTCCCGCAGTGTTTTGTAGTAGATCACGCCGGTTTTGAACGCGCTGTCGCGCTTAATCCGCTCCAGCGCAATTTCGCTGCGCAAACGGTCGAGGTCCGGCAAGCCATAGTCAGCCAGGTAGGCATCGTCGGATGTGGTTTCCAGATTGAAGGTCAGCCGGAAATCGTTTTTCAGATTGAACCAGCCTTTGGCAAACAGGTAGCCGCGATCCTGGTCGGGTTGCACATCATCCCGTGTATACGCGCCATCCACCTGAATACGTCCGTTTACGAAGGCCTGACGATAGCGGTATCCCAGAGTAGTCGTCTTGGCTGAGACGTAAGGCGTAAGTGTCAGGTCCTTATGATCGCCAAGCTTGAAGAAATAGGGGACCTGAACCCCAGTGCCCAATTGCGAGGTGCTGCGGATCGAAGGAACCAGAAATCCGGTTGCCCTCTCGAGCGTTGGGTCGGGCAGGCGCAGATAAGGAAAGTAGAATACCGGATAATCCAACACCCGAAGCTGCGCGCCTTCGAAATATAGTTGCCGTTCCAGTTGATCATGCGTGACTTTGCGCGCCCGGATTTGCCAAAGAGGCGGCCTGCCGTCGTTGCAGACATGACAGGATGTGGCTGAAACCTTGCTGAATTGTGTATAACGGCCTGCGGCCCGTTTCGCCTGAACCGAGGCGATCTGTACCTGCTGTTCAAACACCATGCGCGCACCAACCAGCAGTCCGTTCTGAATTCCGCTGTCCAGTTGCCCTGAATCCGCCAGCAGGGTGGTCTGACCACCCTGATCGATACGAATGGGGCCTTCCAGTGTCAGCTCGCCAGTCTCGCGGTCATATGTGATACGATGGGCGGACAATTTGGTGTCGCCCTGAAAGGCCTCGACATTGCCTTCAGCCACAAGTTTGCGCTCAGGCGTGATGAATACCTTGTCGGCCACCAGCAAGGCAGGCTCTTGCTGCGCTTGTGCGCCCTGTGGCTGTGGTTGGCCTTGAGAGGTCTGTGCTGCAAGTCCCGTCGGGATGGATAAAGCGAGTGCACTGGTAAGCAACACAGGAACGATATGCCGCATCAGCCGTCCTCCGCATGCAGTAGCAGACCTAGAGACAACAGAATTGCGGCAAAGGGCGGTGCCCAGGCGGCGATATAGATGGGCAATTGTCCGTTTTCCCCAAGGATTTGCGCGAAATTGCGCACGAAATAGATGGCAAATCCAAGCAGGACGGCTGTCAGGACCGCGATCCCTGTGCCGCCGAACCGAACGTGGCGCATGGTGAACGCGGCCCCGATCAGAACCATCGAGATCAGAAAGAAAGGCCGGGCCAGCTGTACCTGCAGCCAGACCTCATATTGCTTGGTCGAGAATCCCGCCTCGCGCAGGTCGCTGATTAACTGGGGCAGGTCGTATACCGAAACCGAATCCTGTTGCCCCAAAGTGTCCATGATCCGCTGCCGGGTCAGTGAGGTTGGCAGCTCCAGACGCTCGTGTGCAACCGAGTTGGATTCGGGGTTTTGCCCGTCCTCCAAAGCCCATACCTTTGCTTTGGAAAGAACCCAGTTCCCGCCTTCCAACTCTGCCCGGTCCGCAACAATTTGCTGGGTCGGTTTGCCATCCCGCCCAAAAGTGATGACGGTAACTCCGTCCAGCCGCAGCTTGTCTTGGTTCGACGTTGCCCGGGCGTGGATGACAGCCTGCCCATTCTCGGCAGACTGGCGCAGCCAAAGGCCCTCGCTGCTGATCGAAAGGGCCGAACTGCCGTTGTTTCGGTAGGAATCCGACAAGCGCCGGAATTCTTCGGATGTGGCTGCTGCAATAGGGTTCAGCAGCGCGACTGCCAGCGTGCCGATGATCAGCGACAACAGGACAGGCGCAACCAAGGCGCGGATGCCCGAGCGGCCAGTTGCACGGGTCACCACAAGTTCGGACGTACGTGCCAGCCCGACGAACAGCGCAATGGTGGACAGGATGACCAGCAGAGGCAGCATTTCGCTGATGGCAGCTGGAGTATTCAGCAGTGTGAGGTGCAACAGCTGGGCAAAAGACAGGTCGAAATCGTCAAAGCGGCGAATCTGTTCGATCAGATCGATGAGAATCATCAAGGTCAGAAAAATACCTCCGATGACCATGAAGCTTTGCAGAAACCGGCGAGCGAAGTAACGGTCCAGGATCATGGGCGCGACCCCATTGCGCCTGTAGTGCGAGGGTTCGGGCCGATATCGCGCCTGCGCAATGCTGCGCGCGACAGCGTATGCCTGCCCTGTCGTACCACGTTTTTCTCCCCCGAGCCTGCCGGTCATTTTTTCGGGACCTTAATGCAATTGAAAGGCGGGGAAAACTGCTATCTGGTCAATGCGTGCCCCGCGGGCTAGGTCTTGGGGAACAGAATTCGAGGAGTGTACAATGAGCAGTCTGATACCGATCCGTTTTCAGGAATTTGACCTTGAGGCTATGGCGCAGGCCGGGGGGCGCGTCGCTATCATCATTCCGGATGACGGTAAGATGAGCCCGGCAGCCCGCCGGGCAAACCGTCTGACGAAGGGCGGCTTGGCGCGGCTTGTTGAAAGCGAGAGTTTCAGAAAGTCGAAGACAGGTGATGTCGTCTCGATGGCATGGCCCACAGGGATGGCGGCAGAGGCGCTGGATGTTCTGGTTCTGCCACGTCGTCCCGAGGCCGGCGAAGCCCGCAAGGCAGGGGCGGCGCTGGCTAAGCTGGCAGGCGGCAAGGACATGCTGGTGATGGTGGGCAATCAGGCGCGGGCCGAGGATCTGGCACTGGGGATTGTTCTGCGCAGCTATGAATTCGACGCGCATAAAACCAAGGAAAGCCAGAAGGCGGGCACAGTGACAATCAGCCACGCAAAGCCTGTAGAGATCGAGGCAGATTTTGCACCTCTCTATGCAATTGCTGATGGCGTTCGGATGACGCGCGATCTGACCAATGAACCGGCAAATGTTTTGACCACTACCGAATTCGCGGACCGTCTGGTTGAGATGCAGGAGCTGGGTCTTGAGGTCGAAGTGCTGGACGAAGACAAGCTGACCGAGTTGGGGATGCGCACATTGCTAAGCGTCGGGCAGGGCTCGGACAGCCCTTCGAAAGTGGTGGTGATACAGTGGAATGGCGGTGCCAAGGACGACGCGCCTCTGGCTTTGGTCGGAAAAGGCGTAGTGTTCGACACGGGTGGTATCTCGCTCAAACCAGCTGCTGGCATGGAAGAGATGACCATGGACATGGGCGGAGCCGGAGTTGTTGCGGGCACCATGCGCGCGCTGGCCAAGCGCAAGGCAAAAGCCAATGTCGTGGGGCTGGTTGGTCTGGTCGAGAATATGCCATCAGGTAACGCCACCCGTCCGGGTGATGTGGTCAGGTCTATGAAAGGTGATACGGTCGAGATCATCAACACCGACGCCGAGGGCCGTCTGGTTCTGTGTGACGTGATGTGGTACGCGCAGGAACGGTTCAAGCCGGTCGGCATGATCGATCTGGCAACTTTGACCGGTGCGATCATTATCGGGTTGGGCCATGAGAATGCTGGTGTCTTTTCGAACAATGACACATTCTGCGATGCCTTCCTGAAATCTGCCAAGGCCGAGGATGAAGGCGCCTGGCGGATGCCATTGGGCGATGCCTATGACAAATTGCTGAAATCGCGCATTGCCGACGTGAAAAACGTGGGCGGTCGTCCCGCGGGTTCAGTCACCGCCGCGCAATTCCTGCAGCGTTTCGTGAAAGAGGAAACGCCGTGGATTCACCTGGATATTGCGGGGGTCGCCTCGGTTGCCGACGAGACATCTTATGCGCCCAAAGGCGCCACCGGCTGGGGCGTACGCGCACTGAGCCGGTTTGTGCAGGACAATTTCGAGTAGGCATATGGGCGCTGTCTATTTCTACCACCTGACCCGCCAGCCGCTGGAGCACACCTTGCCTGCGCTGCTGGACAAGGCGCGGCAAGCCGGGTGGCGGATAGCCGTGCGGGGTACTGACCCTGCACGGATGGACTGGCTGGATGAAAAACTTTGGCTGGGACCCGAGGACGGGTTCCTGCCCCATGGTCGCGCAGGCGGTCCGCATGACGCGGACCAGCCGATCCTGCTGACCACCAGCGCCGTGGCGGGAAATGGCGCGACCTGCATCATGGCCGTGGATGGAGCGCCGGTCGAGGCGGAAGAAGTCGCCGCGCTGGAACGGGTTTGTATCCTGTTCGATGGCAATGACGACATGGCTGTACAACACGCGCGCGGGCAGTGGAAAGCGCTGACGGATGCCGGATGTTCCGCACAATACTGGTCGGAGGAGTCCGGGCGGTGGGAGAAAAAGGCCGAAGCCTGACCGGCCCGCAATTTTCAGGAGATACGACGATGCAGAAGAAGCCTTTGGGCCGTACCGGAATTATGGTGAGCGATCTGTGCCTTGGCACGATGACATTTGGCTCTCAAACATCTGAAACGGATGCGCACCGGCAGATGGATATGGCGCTGGACGCGGGGATCAACTTTGTCGACGCGGCCGAAATGTACCCGGTGAACCCTGTCGCGAAGGAAACGATCGGGCGCACCGAAGAGATTTTGGGAAACTGGAATGCCGCCAATCCTACCCGCCGGGGTGATTATGTTCTGGCGACCAAGCATTCCGGCGCGGGGCTGTCCTTTGTCCGTGATGGTGCGCCGATCACCGCCCGCACCATACCCGAAGCGATTGAGGGGTCTTTGCGACGATTGCAGACCGGGTACATCGACCTCTACCAGTTCCACTGGCCCAATCGGGGCAGCTATATGTTTCGGCAGAATTGGGATTATGCGCCGTCTGGCGAAAACACGGACGAAGTGCTGAGCAACATGCAGGAATGCCTTGAGGCATTGCAGGCTCAGGTGGACAAGGGCAATATCCGTGCCTTTGGCCTGTCGAATGAAAGCGCTTGGGGAACCGCGCAATGGCTGCGGCTGGCCGAACAGATGGGGGCGCCGCGCGTGGCATCGGTGCAGAACGAATATTCATTGCTGTGCCGCCATTTCGACACCGACCTGGGTGAGTTGAGTGTTCATGAAGATGTTGGGCTGATGGCGTTTTCCCCTTTGGCGGCAGGATTTTTGACCGGGAAGTATCAAAATGACTGCGTCCCCGACGGATCGCGTATGTCCTTTGTGCCCGAGATGGGAGGCCGGAAATCCGGTCGTGTTTTCGAGGCGGTTGCAGCTTATCTGGACATCGCCGCGCGGCATGGTCTGGATCCGGTGCATATGGCACTGGCGTGGTGCCGGACGCGCCCGTTCATGATGTCGGCAATCTTCGGGGCCACGACCGTTGCACAGCTGGATCATATTCTGGCGGGCGTGGATCTTGAATTACCCAAGGATGTGTTGGCCGAGATCAGCAGGGCGCATCGGGCGCACCCGATGCCGTTTTAGGGGCTCTGCCCCCGTCGCCTTTGGCGACGCCCCCGGGATATTTTGGGCCAGATGAAGGTGGATCCGGTCAGTGATGGGTGGGATGCGCGCGTTCGTGTCTCAGGTCGCGGGCCGATTGACCGTGGGCGGTGCGGAAAGCGCGGGCAAAGCTGGATTGTGAGGCAAAGCCGGTGGCGAGCGCCACATCCATCAATGGCATATCAGTGTCGGTGACCAGACGACGGGCCTCGGCCAGGCGCAGTTGCAGATAGTGGTCCTGCGGCGTCGTGTTCAGGCGCAGGCGGAACTGTTGTTGCAGCGTCCGCGGGCTGGTGCCTAGGCGATCTGCGATATAGGCCAGCGGCAGGGGATCATCCAGTGACGCCTGCATCATTGAGTTGGCCTTTGCGGTCAGTGCTGTGTGGCGATGGGGTACGCCTGTGCGGCTTTGCGGTTTTCCAGGGTCCGGAGCACCATCGTAAAGGAACAGGCCCGCAACGCGCGCGGCGAAACTTGCGCCATGACGGGCGGCGATGATGTGCAGCATCATCTCGACAGCCGGAATTGCGCCACCCGAAGTCAGTCGATTACCCGAAACGGCGAAGCGGTCGGTGCGCACATCAACTTCGGGAAACCGCGTGGCGAAATTTTCTAGGTCTTCCCAGTGGGTTGTTGCCAGATGGCCATCCAGTAGCCCGGCCTCGGCCAAGAGCCACGGGCCGCCATCAATGCCTGCCATCGTTGCGCCTGTGCCCGCGATGCGCCGCAGACCAGCCAGCAGGCTGGGGGTGGCGTGTCGGGCCAGTTGGAACCCGGCGACCACGATCATCAGGTCGCAGGATTGCAACCGGGCCAGTGGAGTACCAGGCACTTGCAACGCGCTAGTCAGCACCGCGGGTTCTGGCGTTGCGGTCACATAGTCCCAATCAAAGGCCGGGCGGTCCGCCAGACGGTTCGCGGCCCGCATCGGGTCCACCGCAGAGGCAAAGCTGAGCGTGTTGCATTCGTCCAGCACAAGCACCGCGGTTTTCAGGGCGCGGTGTTCCGGTTGCAGTATGTTTTTTGCGGATTTCATCAAGTTTGATTCGCATATTGCCAAGTGGTTTTCCCAAAGCTGCGCCAGAGTCGGGTCAGAACGCAAATCGGAATCCGGGGAAAAGACTGGGGAAAACCCAAGGCAGAACCGGGTATAACTTGGGGAAAACACCATGCCTCTGGAAATGAACCGCGAAGTCTTTATTACCTGCGCCGTAACCGGCTCGGGCGGGACGCAGGACCGCAGCCCGCATGTGCCGCGGTCGCCGCGGCAGATCGCCGACAGCGCAATCGCTGCCGCCAAGGCCGGGGCGGCAGTGGTACACTGCCACGTGCGCGACCCCGAGACCGGTGCGCCAAGCCGCCGGTTGGATCTGTATCGCGAGGTGACAGACCGCGTCCGCGACGCTGATGTGGACGTCGTATTGAATCTGACGGCCGGCATGGGCGGCGACATCGTGTTCGGCGGTGTTGAAAACCCGTTTCCCGTGGCCGCGGGCACGGACATGGTCGGAGCATCCGAACGTGTGGCGCATATTGCCGAATGTTTGCCCGAGATATGCACCTTGGACTGCGGCACAATGAACTTTGCCGAGGCCGATTATGTTATGACGAATACGCCTGGTGCGCTGCGCTCCATGGGCAAAATGATGACCGACCTGGGTGTCAAACCCGAGATCGAAGCCTTTGACACTGGCCACCTGTGGTTTGCAAAGCAACTGGTGAAGGAAGGGATTCTGGCACCTAACGCTTTGGTTCAGCTGTGCATGGGGGTACCGTGGGGGGCGCCGGATGATCTGAATACCTTTATGGCGATGGTAAACAACGTGCCGGATGACTGGACCTTCAGCGCGTTTTCGCTGGGACGGAACGAGATGCCGTTTGTCGCGGCTTCGGTTCTCGCGGGCGGCAATGTGCGCGTGGGGCTTGAGGACAACCTTTGGCTGGACAAGGGCGTAATGGCCGAGAACTGGCAACTGGTGGAACGTGCGGGATCCATCATCGAGAATATGGGCGCGCGCGTGATCGGCCCTGACGAAGTCCGTGCGAAGCTGGGGCTGACCAAGCAGGCACCTGTTGCAAAATAATGGACACGCGGGTTTTGGGGGCCAGCCCCCAAGCCCCCGGAATATTTCTAAAAAGATGAAACATGCGCAGCCAGTAGGTGGGAAATCATGAAAACGGCAGCAATTATTGGGGGCGGAGTTATCGGTGGTGGATGGGCCGCGCGGTTCCTGCTCAATGGCTGGGATGTGCGGGTGTTTGACCCTGACCCCGAGGCGGAACGCAAGATTGGCGAGGTGCTGGACAACGCAAGACGGTCCTTGCCGGGGCTGAGTGACGTTCCGTTGCCAGCCGAGGGTGTGCTGAGCTTTCACAGCGACATGGCCGAAGCGGTTAAGGGTGCGCGTTGGATACAGGAGAGTGTGCCGGAACGTCTGGATTTGAAACTGAAGGTTTACAAAGGCTTGCAGGAGGCTTGCGATCCGGGCGCGGTCATCGGATCCTCGACCAGTGGGTTCAAGCCGTCCGAACTTCAGGACGGAGCGCTGCGCCCCGAGCAGATCGTGGTGACTCACCCCTTCAACCCGGTTTACCTGCTGCCTTTGATCGAGCTTGTACCAACGGACAAGAACCCGGCCGAGATGATCAAACAGGCCCAGGACCTGTTGAAATCGCTTGGGTTTTTCCCGCTACACGTCAAGAAAGAGATCGATGCGCATATTGCCGACCGGTTCCTGGAAGCTGTCTGGCGCGAGGCGCTTTGGCTGGTCAAGGATGGCATTGCGACGACCGAAGAGATTGACGAGGCCATCCGTATGGGTTTCGGCATCCGCTGGGCGCAGATGGGTCTGTTCGAAACCTACCGCGTGGCCGGTGGCGAGGCGGGGATGCGGCATTTCATGGCGCAGTTCGGACCTGCCTTGAAATGGCCGTGGACCAAGCTGATGGATGTTCCCGAGTTCACTGACGAACTGGTCGATTTGATCGCCAGTCAATCTGACGCACAATCCGGGATGCATTCGATCCGAGAGCTGGAGCGTATTCGCGACAACAATCTTGTTGGCATGATGCGGGCCCTCAAGGCGCAGAATTACGGCGCGGGTGCGGTGCTGAACCAACATGACGCACGGTTGAAACCCGGTGCGCTGCCGACGCTGGATCAGGCGGATCTGAGCCAGCCCATCCTGACCCTGTCGCGGGCTGTTCCGCTGGACTGGACGGATTACAACGGCCACATGAACGAAGCGAAATATCTGGAGGCCTTTGCCGCCGCCACCGATCGGTTCATGGAAATCATCGGATGCGATGCGGATTACATCGCCTCGGGCGGCAGCTATTTCACAGCGGAGAACCACATTCGCTATGTGGATGAAGCTCATGCCGGTGCAAAAATCGACGTGCGCACGCAGATGCTGTTGGGGAAGGGCAAGAAGCTGCATGTGTTCCACAGCATGTATGAGGGCGACAAGCTGCTGGCCACGGGTGAAAGTTTTCTGCTGCATGTCAGCCTGGAAACCCGCCGCCCGAGCGCGCCATCCGCTGAAATCGAAGCGGCTATGGCGCGGGTTGCAGAGGCTCAGGCCGGATTGCCTTATCCCGAGGGCGCAGGCGCAGCGATCAGGAAGCCTTCATGACGCGCCGTGTTCTGGTGACGGCTGGCGCGTCAGGCGTCGGCCGGGCCATGGCCGAGGCGTTTGACGCGGTTGGCTATGACGTCCGGGTTACTGATATCGATCAGGCGGCGTTGGATACTTTGCCCGAACATTGGACCGGGCACCGAGCCGATGTTGCGGACGAGGCTGACATGCGCGCGGTATTTGACGCCGTCCGTTCGACAGGCGGGTTGGATGTGCTCTGCGCCAATGCCGGTATTGCCGGCCCGACAAATGCCATTGAGGATATTGATCTGGACGCGTGGCGTGCTTGTGTCGCGGTCAATCTGGACGGTGCTTTTCTGGCGGCAAAATATGCAGCGCCGCTGATGAAAACGGCGCGGGCGGGCAGCATCATTCTGACCTCGTCGACAGCCGGGCAGTATGGCTACCCGTTCCGGGCGCCCTATGCGTCGGCAAAATGGGCGGTCATCGGGTTGATGAAAACACTGGCGATGGAGCTGGGGCCCTATGGCATCCGTGCCAATGCCATTTGTCCGGGCGCAGTTGAAGGCCCTCGGATGGAGGGCGTCCTGACCCGCGAGGCCGCAGCCAAGGGCATGACCCGTGACGAGGTCTATCGGGGCTATGCCTCGGGCACCTCAATGGGGCGCTTCGTCGAAGCGCAGGATGTCGCCAATATGGCAGTCTTCCTTGCCTCAGATGCGGCACGTCTGGTTTCAGGACAGGTGATCGCGGTGGATGGCCACACGGTCAACCCGGACCCGAAATTGTAACTCAGCCCTGGTTTGGACCACGGATCTGGCGGATGGTCTGACGGACTGCCTGCCAGTCCTGGGCTTCTTGCCGGTTTCCGGCAGCTTCGCAGTCGCGCATTTTTTGCGCGGCTTCGGCCTCGGCTTGGTCTCCATGGGCGGCAAAAAGTGCACGTGCGTATTGAGCGGTTTGAATTGCGTCCATTCCTGTGCTCCTCCGTCTGTGTTCGGAATGCCTTATGGTTCGCGCCAAAGTAGAATAGCACAGGTTGGATGGCGCTGCATCACCAGTCGCGGGAAACCGCCGTTCTGAGGCGACGCAGGTGGTTTGGAAAGTCCCGGGCGGCCACGTCGGCCTCGCGTACTAGTGTGTCGAAATGGCGTGAGAATGTCTCGATCCGATCCCGGTCGCGGAAGGCCATATAGTGACTTCCTGCGTAAAATACACAAAGCAGCGGGCCGAAAATCGTTACGGGTGCGGAATAAAGCCGTTTTGCGTCAAACAGATAGATACGCATCCGCGGATAGAGCTGTTCGCACAGCGCCAACAGGTGATCGATCTGTTCCAGCCGAACCTCGGGGCTGAGACCCTGATAATACCCAGTGGCGCTTGCAAAGCTTTCGATTTCGAATAACGGCATGGCGATCTCATAGTCTGACTGGGCGCTACGCATCCATGCCAGACGATCCGCCGACGCGCCGATGGCTTGGTCCGCGGTCCGGCCCAGATGCGGGGCGTATTCCCATTCCAGTATCGAACGCGTCTTGAGCATGTCGGGCAGGGTGGCCGGGACATAGCGGATTTTGTACCCGGCGGCCTCCTGATGCCACTCGAAGATACGTTCATCGACAAGGGCGCGTGGGGCCTCGGTAAAGGTCAGCGAGCTAGCCAGAAGCTCAGCCGCGCTTTCCGGCCTGTCAGATAGGCTCAGCAACCAGTCGGCCGAAACGCCGAGCGCCGCTGCACATCCGCCAACAACATGTGCGTTGGGCAACCGCGCGCCATGATCTGTCAGCAATTGGGAAACGGTCGAGCGGTCAACGCCAATATTGCGCGCAAGGGCACTTTGGCTGACATGGCGCTCTTCCATCGCGCGGGCGAGGCGGAGACGAAATTGCGCGGCACGGTCGCGCTTGTCGATATTTTCCTGCATGCCGTGATTTTTATCACATTTGATTAGTTTTGTTAATCATATTCAGAATTTTCAATGCCGGGGTCCGGATGTAACGCTTTGAGTAAGAAAAAAACGGGGTTCGGAATGGAAACGCGGCGAAGATCAGTCGTGAAAGCAATCGTTTGGAATGCGATGGGGTTGGCGATCATGACAATGGTGGGCCTGTTGGCAACAGGCTCGGCCGCTGTAGGAGGGGCGCTGGCGCTGGTGAACACGGCCATCGGCCTGACGATGTACGTGATTTACGAAAGAATTTGGGCAAACATTTCGTGGGGCCGAAATGGCTGACCCTACGACACCCAAATCGCCCGAATGGGGCACGTTTTTCCTGATCGTCTTGTGTTATGCTGCGTGGCTTGCCGGTCTGTTCTGGATGGCAAACACATCCTTGTGGTTGGCTATCCCTGCTCTGGGTGTTGTTGCGGCTTTGCATTCGTCACTGACGCATGAGGCCCTGCACGGGCACCCATTTCGTGCCAAATGGCTGAACGAGGCGTTGATGGCACTGCCGTTGACATTGGCAATTCCGTATAACCGCTTTCGGGACCTGCATCTGGCGCATCATCAGGATGCCACCCTGACGGACCCTTATGACGACCCGGAATCGAATTATCTGGATCCGCATATCTGGTCGGGATTGCCGCGGCTGGCGCAGATGATCCTGAGCCTGAACAACACGCTGTTGGGGCGGATGGTACTGGGGCCCGTCCTTGGTCAGGGTCTGTTTATGTTTGACGAATGGCGTGGGTTGATACGCGGGGACAGGGCGATCCTGCTGGCATGGGCTGTGCACCTTCCCGGCGCGGCGGTGGTTCTGTGGGTAGCTGCGCAATCGGCCATGCCGGTTTGGGCCTATCTGGTCGCGGCCTATATGGGGCTGTCGCTTTTGAAGATCCGCACGTTTCTGGAGCATCGTGCACATGAAAAATCCCGCGCCCGCACGGTGATTGTCGAAGATCACGGGCCTCTGGCGTTTTTGTTTTTAAACAATAACCTACACGTCGTTCATCACATGAATCCGGCGGCTCCGTGGTATCGCTTGCCTGCATTGTACCGCGACGGAAAGGACAGGTACTTGGCTTGCAACGAAGCCTATGTTTACCGGTCCTATGCACAGATATTCCGGCAGTATTTCGTTCGCGCAAAAGACCCTGTGCCACATCCCCTCTGGCCAAAGCCTTGAATTGACGACACAACGGGTGGCATGAGTCTCTGGATCCCCGTCACCATCGCCGCCGCCAGTTTTCAGACTGTGCGTTTCATGCTGCAAAAATCTCTGGCAAGCGTGAAACTATCTGCTGCAGGTGCAACTTTTGCGCGGTTTGCCTATTCCATGCCGTTGGCGGTTATCGGGCTATATGTTGCGTTGCAGATAACCGGGGCGAGCATGCCTCGGCTTGGCAGTTTGTTCTGGCTTTACGCGGTCATCGGAGGGACAGCGCAAATCCTTGCAACGATTTGCGTGGTGGCGTTGTTCAAACAACGCAATTTTGCCGTTGGAATTACCTTCAAGAAAACCGAGGTGATCCAGACCGCGATTGTTGGTTTTTTGGTCTTGGGGGACAGTGTGTCGCGGGGCGCATTGTTCGCGATCCTGTTGGGGTTGATGGCTGTTCTTTTGTTGTCAAAAACACCCGGAGGGGACGGACCCTGGTGGCGCCATCTGACCAATCGGGCTTCGCAATTGGGGCTTGGATCAGGTGTTTTGTTTGCGTTTTCCGCCGTCAGCTATCGTGGGGCTTCACTGCAACTGGGCGATATCGATGCGTGGTTCCGAGCGCTGGTAACACTGGCCGCAGTGGTGACATTCCAGTTCGCCAGCATGGGGATATGGCTGCTGTGGCGGGACCGGGCCGAACTGCGCGCAGTCTGGCAAACGCGAAAGACCGGGGTATTTGTCGGCCTGACCAGCCTCGGTGGCTCGTTTTGCTGGTTCTGGGCCTTCACCTTGCAGAATGCGGCTTATGTAAAAGCGCTGGGGCAGGTTGAGCTGATCTTTAGCCTCATGGCTTCGATCCTATTCTTCCGAGAAACGATCACCCGGCGCGAGATCGCCGGGATGATGTTGCTTGGGTTCTCGATTTTAGCGCTTGTGCTGGCAATCTAGCTGGCGCGACGTTCGTCAAAGCTAAGCGCGATGAAGCTGGGCAGGTGATCTCCCATGCCCACGACGACCTGGCCGGTGCCTTCCTTGCGCCCACGACTGTGCCCCTTCGGCTCGCGATATTTTTTACCTTCTTTCATGCTTTCGGGGGCCTTGGCCTTTTTCTCGGGCTTCGGCTGTTCGGGCTTGGGCTCTTCCTGAACCGGGTTGTCTATGCGCGGGATGTCTTTCTGGATCAGCTTTTCGATCGCAACCAGTGCTTTTTCGTCGCGTCCCGAGCAGATTGTGATGGCCTTGCCTTCGCGCCCGGCGCGACCGGTGCGGCCAATGCGGTGCACATAATCCTCGGGGTGGCTGGGGACGTCGAAGTTGAACACATGGCTGACAGCCGGAACATCCAGACCGCGTGCCGCCACGTCTGAGGCGACCAGCAGGCGCAAGGACCCGTCACGGAATCCATCCAATGTTTTCATCCGCTGCGACTGGTCCAGATCGCCATGGATGGCGGCGGCGTCGTAACCGTATTTCTTCAGCGACTTGGCGCAGATATCCACATCTGTCTTGCGGTTGCAGAAGATGATCGCGTTGGTGCATTTGTCACCTTCGGCATCGATCAGCGCGCGCAGAAGGCCGCGCTTGTTGCTGGCCTCGCGGTCACGGCGCCCACCTTTGAACATGACGACGCTCTGTTCAATGGTTTCGGATGCGGTGGCCTGCCGGGCCACTTCGATCCGGGCAGGGGCCGACAGGAACGTATCGGTGATCCGCTCGATCTCGGATGCCATTGTCGCCGAGAAGAACAGGGTCTGCCGGGTGAATGGTGTCAGTGAGAAGATGCGCTCGATATCGGGGATGAACCCCATATCCAGCATCCGGTCCGCCTCATCCACCACCATGATCTGAACACCGGTCAGCAACAGTTTGCCGCGCTCGAAATGATCCAGCAGACGGCCCGGCGTGGCGATCAGAACGTCGACTCCACGGTCAATCAGGGCTTCTTGCTCTTTGAAGCTGACACCACCGATCAACAGCGCTTTGGTCAGTTTCAGGTGTTTGGTATAGGTGTCGAAATTCTCGGCCACCTGAGCGGCCAGTTCCCGCGTCGGGCACAAAACCAACGAACGTGGCATACGGGCACGCGCCCGGCCACGGGCCAGCAGCGTGATCATCGGCAGCGTAAAGCTGGCGGTTTTTCCCGTGCCTGTCTGGGCTATGCCCAAAACATCGCGACCTTCCAATGCGGGCGGAATCGCACCTGCCTGGATCGGAGTTGGGGTTTCGTATCCGGCTTCCTCAATGGCTTTGAGGACCTTCGGGTTCAGGTTCAGTTCGTTAAACTTTGTCATGTAAGTCCGGTTGAATGCGGACACTTGACCTGGCCCGCGCGTATAAGATGTGCCGGGCCCGGATGGCCATGCGCGTGATGCGACATTTCGGCTTGGACGCGGACATAACAAAAACGTTGGTCGGGGTCAAATGAAGACCGCTGCATCAGGGTTTCATCGAGACAGGTTCGAGTTTTGCGCAACAATTCAGCAACTTCCGGGAAAGTGTTTCGCCAGTTTCGCGTCCAGATTCAATGCACGGTGGCGGATTAGCCCATTCTGCTCCAGCCGGGCGCGGACATCTGGGTCAGCGCCGCTCATCTCGTTGAAGAACGCGCGCAGCCCGTCCTCGCCGTGTTCGCTTTCAATCCAGCTGAGCAATTCATTCTTGTTCAGCCCCCCCATCTCGCGCGGGGCATTCGGGGCCATGCCAGCCTGATACGAGCCGCGATCCAAGCGGAACGGATAATGTGCAATCCAGTGATCCCAGTCCGGCGCGTGGCGGTGGCATAGATCGACCTGCGCAAGTTCGTATTTACACGGCAGCAATTTCCCGTTCTGAAACAGGTTGTGGATACGAAAACTCAGACGTTTCAATCCCGTGCGCGCAAACAACTTGCCCTGTACATGGCTGAGGAACCCGCCAAGGACGAAAGCCCCATAGTTGGGATAAAGCATCTCAATCAGCTGTGTTCGGGCCGGGCTTTGTGGAACATGCGCCTTGTACAGGTCTTCGCCGCCTGCCAGCGCCTCGATCGGGCGGACACGGGCGGCGTGAACCTTGTCCGGGACTTCGCGCAACACATCCGAGATTGGGGTCGGAGACCACAGAAACTCGTCAACATCGATATGGGCCAGCCAATCCAGATGCGTGTCACGATAGGCGTATGTGGCGTTGACCGATTGGCGAACCTGGTGCTTGTCCGGTCGCGTGCGTTTTAGCTTTTGCCAATAGGCGTCATCACAAACCTGTACGCAAACACTGGGATGCGCCTTCAGCGCCTCGAACGTGCGCTGGTTCGGCTCATCCAGATAGATATAGATGGTCTCGGCGCCCAGATCGAGGTGATAGGCCACGAACCGAAGGACATCTTCGGTCGGGCCCCTGACCATCGACACGACACCCCATGTGGTCATGTGCGCTGCGCGCGCGCTTCGCGCATGAGTTTCAGGCGGCGAAAGACACCGCCGGGATCACTGTTGAGCTCGATCATCAAGTGATCGACCAGCGGCGCGATGGTGGTGTCGCTTAGGGCTTTGGTCCAGATCGGGGCAATCAGATTGACGTCCAGCCCGCCACTTCCAAGGGAAAACCCTTTCATCTGATAGGGCAGCGGGACGTGTTTCAATTTTTGATACGGAAATGGTGTTTCCGGGGGCAGCTGCGAAAAGCGCCTCTCGAACTCATAAAGCTTCATCATGCCGAACAACATGCGCAACGCATGACCAACCTCGCGCTGGGTTGCAGTTTGGCCGTGGTCCGCAAAGGTCTGAACCGACGAGACCAGCCACCGCAGATCAAGCGTGGACAGAAGGTGGTCCGACTGTTCGTCCCAAAGGCGGCAAAACAGAAGCGGGGCGTGGCGCGGGAAGGACCGCTTTCGCAGGTTCGAGATCAACTGGGCATTCAGGAAAGCAAGTTCTGAATTTCCGACAAATTCCCGCGCTATCTGAGCGCGCTTGCGATCCCAGCTTGTATTAGGCTTTGGCGGGGGCACAGTCGCACTTTCGGGCAATGCACGACCGGCCAGTTCAATGAGGTCGATGTCAAGGTCAGGCAACGAGGTGGTGCCGAACTGAAACGGGCTGCGCCGGTTTTCATACCTGTCCAGCATGTCGGGCAGACCGCCGGGGAAAGTCAGTTCATCCTTGCTCATGCGCGCAGAATTGCACAGGCAGACTCGGCTGTGCAATCAGTCAGTTGGATCACACCATCATCTCTTTGGTGGCAGTCAGGTTCAGGGCGGGATAGTCCCGAACCACCCGGTCGATGTCCCATTGCAGCCGGGTCAGATAGACAATGTCGCCGTCATGGTCGTGCGCGATGTGCTGCTTGTTTGCATTCACAAACTTTTCGACCTCGGCCTTGTCACCACTGACCCAGCGGGCCGAGGTGAACTGAGACGCCTCGAAACGCACGGGCAGGCCGTATTCCATCTCGATCCGGCTGGCGAGCACTTCGAACTGCAACGCACCGACAACGCCGACGATAAAGCCCGAGCCAATCGAAGGTTTGAACACCTTTGCCGCGCCTTCCTCGGCAAACTGCATCAGGGCTTTTTCCAGATGCTTGGCCTTCATCGGATCGCCCGCGCGGACGCCTTGCAGCAGTTCCGGCGCGAAAGAGGGGATGCCGGTGACGCGCAGCGCCTCGCCTTCGGTCAGCGTGTCACCGATGCGCAGCTGGCCGTGGTTGGGAATGCCGATGATATCTCCGGCCCAGGCCTCTTCTGCCAGTTCCCGGTCAGATGCCAGAAACAGCACCGGGTTTGAAATCGCCATCGGCTTTTTCGACCGTACATGGGTCAGCTTCATGCCGCGCTTGAAATGGCCGGAGGCCATGCGCACAAACGCCACCCTGTCACGGTGCTTGGGGTCCATATTGGCCTGCACCTTGAAAACAAAGCCTGCGACCTTCTTTTCATCCGGCGAAATCTGGCGGGGTTCGGCTGATTGCACTTGCGGCTGCGGGCCGTAAGCGCCGATGCCTTCCATCAGTTCCTTGACGCCGAACGAATTGATGGCCGAGCCGAACCAGATCGGGGTCATGTGCCCTTCAAGCACCGCCTGCGGGTTCAGCGCGGGCAGCAACTCGCGCGCCATCTCAACCTCTTCCAGCAGCTTTTCCAGCAGATGTTCGGGTACGTGTTCTGCGAGTTTCGGGTCATCAAGCCCGTTAATCTCGATGCTCTCTGCCACCTTGTTCCGGTCGGCGCGGTCCATCAGCTCCAGCCGGTCGCGCAGCATGTCGTAGCAGCCGATGAAATCACGACCTACGCCAATCGGCCATGCGGCGGGGGTGACGTCGATGGCCAGCATCTCCTGGATTTCGTCGATGATCTCAAACGTATCGCGGCTTTCGCGGTCCATCTTGTTACAGAAGGTCAGGATCGGCAGATCGCGCAGGCGGCAGACCTCGAACAGTTTTTGCGTCTGGCTTTCGACACCCTTCGCGCCGTCGATCACCATCACGGCCGCATCCACGGCCGTCAGCGTGCGGTAGGTATCTTCCGAGAAATCGCTGTGGCCGGGCGTGTCAACAAGATTGAACCGGAAATTGCCATAGTCGAACGACATGGCCGATGCGGAAACCGAGATTCCGCGATCTTTCTCCATCTGCATGAAGTCCGAGCGTGTCCGCCGTGCCTCGCCCTTGGCGCGCACCTGACCGGCCATCTGAATGGCGCCCCCGTACAGCAGGAACTTTTCAGTCAGCGTCGTTTTGCCCGCATCCGGGTGCGAGATGATGGCGAATGTCCGGCGACGGGCAATCTCGGGCGGCAGGGCAGGTTGGTTCGAGGTATCAAGCATGAACGCGCGTATAGGCGGGGAATCCTGCCGAGGCAAGACAAAGGGGCTGGTTCGAATCACGGCCTTGTGGCTATAAGAACATATAGTGAACAAATAATGGAGTAATTCGATGGATTTGAAAGAGATTGCCAATGAATTGGTGGCCGGCTGCCGTGAGGACCGCGCCAAGGAAAACCTTGAGAAATTGTATGCGCCAGACGCGGTTTCGGTCGAAGCAGTCGATTACTCAGGCATGGGGCGCGAAGTACAAGGGCGTGACGCGATCCGTGGCAAACATGAATGGTGGGAAGGAGCCCACGAGGTTTCTGGCGCTTCGGTCAGCGACCCGTTTGTGCACGGCGAGGACCGCTTTGCAGTGATTTTCGAAGTGCAGGGTAAGGTGAAGGAAACGGGCGAAGCCTTTGATATGCGCGAAGTGGGTGTCTATCACGTCGCAGATGGCAAGATCGTGCGAGAAGAGTTCTTCTACTGATCCCAAGCCATTTCTGGTCTTCCCTGTCTGGCCGATGCTAGACATGCGGCAATGACTGACAGGGAGGATCCGATGGACCTTGGAATAAAAGGAAAGCGCGCGCTGGTCTGTGCCAGCAGCAAAGGGTTGGGTTTGGGCTGTGCCGAGGCTTTGGCTGAGGCTGGCGTAAACCTTGTGATGAATGCGCGTGGTTCAGACGCTTTGGAGAGTGAGGCAGCACGCCTCAGGTCAGAGCATGGCGTTGAGGTACAAACAGTCGCTTGTGACGTGACGACTGCGGAAGGGCAGGCGCAGGTGATCAAAGCAGCGCAGGGCGTTGATATTCTTGTGACAAATGCCGGCGGCCCGCCGCCGGGTTTATGGTCGGATTGGGGGCGTGATGATTTCATCAAGGCGCTGGATGCCAATATGTTGACCCCCATTGCGTTCATGAAGGCGCTGCTTCCTGGAATGATGGACAAAGGTTGGGGTCGGGTTGTGAACGTCACCTCGCAATCTGTGCGCGCGCCAATTGCGGTGCTGGGGCTTTCGAATGCAGCCCGCACGGGTTTGACCGGATATATCGCGGGAACTTCACGCCAGGTTGCACCGCATGGCGTGACCATCAACAACCTGCTGCCCGGCATTCACGCGACGGATCGTGCAGATGCGCTGGACAGCGGTGTGGCTTCACAGCAAGGCATCTCGATCGAAGACGCACGCGCAAACCGTTCGGCATCCATTCCCGCGCGACGCTATGGAAGGCGGCAGGAATTCGGGGCAGCCTGCGCGTTCCTGTGCTCTCAACATGCGGGGTTCATCGTTGGTCAGAACATTCTGCTGGATGGTGGCGCAACCAATTTGACGATGTGACCATGGCGCAAGGGTTTTCGTTGAAAGATCAGATGTTCAACGCTGAGAAAGTAAATTATCTCAGTGGTTTGTTTTCCGAGTCTCATGCAGAATTTGATGCCCCGGCATTCCGATCTGCGGTCATGTCGCGATTGCTGGATCTAGAGCTGAAGGATCGGATCATCTGGATCGCCACTTGTCTGCAACAGGCGGTGCCCGGTGACTTGCCTGCTGTTGCCCCGACGATCCTGCGCGCCTTGCCTGCGCCTTTGGACCCGACGAAAACGGATGACGATTTTGGCGATTTCATCTTTGCGCCGGTCGGTGAGTGGGTAGCGGCCATAGGCCTTGAGCATGTTGATCTGGCTTTGGACGTGATGGAGGAACTGACACAGAGGTTTTCCATGGAATGGGCGATCCGACCGTTCCTGAACCATGACCCGGACCGGGTGTTGCGGCGGATGCAGGATTGGTGCTCTCATGACAGTTACCACGTGCGCAGGTTGGTCAGCGAGGGGACGCGCCCCCGATTGCCATGGGGGCAGGCGGTCGCATTGGGTTTGCAGGACCCGCTGCCGTTGCTGGACAATTTGCACATGGATTCGACGCGGTATGTCACCCGGTCCGTATCCAATCACCTGAACGACATCACCAAGAAAGACCCGGATCTGGTATTGGATCGCCTGAAGGCGTGGCGCAACCAGGGTCATCAGACTCAGGACGAACTGGACTGGATGACGTCACACACCCTGCGCGGACTTGTGAAAGCGGGGCATCCTGAAGCAATGAAGATGTTAGGCTATGACCCGGACGCGGAAATCGAGGTCGCGGTCAACCTGAACTCCGAAGCTCGAATTGGGGACGCTCTGGCCTTTTCGGTCACTTTGAAAGGGGCCGGAGAGCTGCCAGTTCTGGTTGACTATGTCATTCATTTTCAAAGACCTGGCGGGAAAATCTCAGCCAAGGTGCACAAGTTGAAGCAGGCGGCTTTGAAGAACGGGAAACTGACGCTGGAAAAACGCCACAAGTTGAAGGGTGACGCCACAACGTTCAAACTGGTCCCCGGCGCACATCGGCTTGAGGTTCAGGTGAATGGCAAAATTCGTGCGGGCGTGGACTTCGATCTGCTTGGGTAAAACCGCGCGGGACCACTCACGCTTTCGTCAAAAACGCCTTCGCCGGATTGCGAACTCCCGGCGCTTGCATTAGCTCGGACATGACCATTTGCGAGGGAAAAGCGCGATGAAACATGAATCGGTGCAGAACTATTACGGTGAAGTCCTGCAAAGCAGTGCTGACTTGCAGACCAATGCGTGCTGCACGCCCGACGACATGCCCGGTCATGTCAAAAAGATCCTTTCAAAGATTCATGACGACGTTCTGACTCGCTACTATGGCTGCGGTCTGATTGCCCCACTTGATCTGGAAGGCATGTCGATCCTCGATCTGGGGTGTGGGGCCGGGCGGGATGTATATGCCTTGTCCGCCATGGTCGGCGAGACGGGCCGGGTGGTGGGGGTCGACATGACGTCCGAACAATTGGACGTCGCCCGCGCGCATCAGGAGTATCACGCCCAAGCATTTGGATATGCCCGCAGCAATGTGGAGTTCCATCACGGCTATATCGAAAAACTGGATGAGCTTGATCTGGAACCCGGATCGTTCGATATCATCGTCTCGAACTGCGTGATCAACCTGGCCACGGATAAGAATGCGGTTCTGCGCGGCGCGCATCGGTTGTTGAAAAAGGGCGGAGAGATGTATTTCTCGGATGTCTATGCAGACCGCCGTATTCCGCAGACGATGGCCGAAGACGAAGTTCTTTATGGCGAGTGCCTGTCCGGCGCGCTTTATTGGAATGATTTCCTGTCAATGGCTCGAACGGCCGGTTTCGGCGACCCGCGCCGCGTGACGCACCGTCCACTGACGATCGAAAATCCCGTACTGGAAGAGCGTGTTGCGCCATTGAAGTTCCTGTCCGCGACATACCGTCTGTTCAAGCTGCCAGCACTGGAACCGGCCTGTGAGGATTATGGGCAAGCCGTGATCTACAAGGGGACCGTGCCGAGTGCACCGCATGAATTTGTTCTGGATGACCACCACGTTATCGAAGCTGGCAAGGTGTTTCCGGTTTGCGGCAACACCTGGATGATGCTGAAAGACACGCGATTTGCCCGTCACTTTGACTTTTTCGGCGATTTTTCGACCCATTATGGCATTTTCGAAGGCTGTGGTGGCGAAAGCCCGTTTGAGGCCACGGGTGCATCTGTCGCTTCTGGCGAGTGTTGCTGATCCCTTGCGCCTGAGGGGCGGGGTTGCTATCCCCGCTCAAGCCCGATTGATTTGATCGGGAAAGGCAACGGGGTCCATCGGTGACAGGTAACGCAATTCCGCCGCGTCTGGAAATTCGCAACATTATCCGTCGGTTTGAAGGCCGGGTTGTTGTGGATGATGTTTCGCTGACCGTTCAGGCAGGCAAGGTGACCTGTCTTCTAGGGCCGTCGGGCTGCGGGAAATCCACCACGTTGCGCATGATCGCCGGGGTCGAGATGCAGGACTCGGGTGAGATTTACGTTGATGGTAAGCTGATCTGCGACACCGTGTTCCGGGTGCCTCCGGAACGGCGCGAGATCGGTCTGATGTTTCAGGACTTTGCGCTGTTCCCGCATCTGAGCGTGGCCAATAACGTGGCCTTCGGCCTGAAGGGCAGCAAGGACGAAAAACGCGTCCGGGTCGAGGAGTTGTTGCGCAAAGTCGACCTGATGCGGTTTATCGACGGTTTCCCGCATCAACTATCGGGTGGCGAGCAACAACGCGTTGCGTTGGCGCGTGCGCTGGCGCCGCGCCCACGCATCATGCTGATGGACGAGCCGTTTTCCGGCCTCGACAACCGTTTACGTGATGGTATCCGTGACGAAACGCTGGCCATTCTAAAGGAAGAAGATGCCGCCGTACTGTTGGTCACGCACGAGCCGGAAGAAGCGATGCGCATGGCCGACGAGATCGCCCTGATGCGGCGTGGCAAGATAGTGCAACAGGGCGCGCCCTATAACGTCTATACGCGTCCCGCAGACAAGGCAGCGGTAGCTTTTTTCAGTGATGTCAATGTTTTACGGGCACAAGTGAATGGTGCATTGGCGGATACGCCCTTTGGTCAGTTCCTGGCACCGGGCATTCCGAATGGTACGGATGTCGAGATCGTTTTTCGCCCTCAGCACATCAAGCTGGACTTTGACCGCAACGGCAAGGGGCCACTGCCGACGCCGACAGATGGTGTCGCGGCCCGTGGTGTCGTTGAACGTGCGCGATTTCTGGGCAATGAGAGTCTGGTAGAGTTCCGCATGGACTACGATGGTTCGATCCTAAAGGCGACGGTTCCGAACGTGTTTGTCCCCAACCCGGGCCGGGTCATGTGGCTGACCATCCGCCGCGACAGATGTTTCGTTTTTCCCGAGACCAGGCGCTGATCCTTCGTTTTCCGCCCAAGTGGTGCGCGAAATCCTCAGATTGCGGGGCCACGTCGCTTGCCGCAACGCAGGCCCGGGTCTATCAAGAGCCAAACGCGGGGGTAAATCGGGCACATGCGAATTCTTCTGACCAATGACGACGGGATCAATGCGCCGGGCTTGATCACGCTTGAGGCGATTGCGGCCGAGCTGGCCGGACCGGATGGAGAGGTCTGGGTGGTCGCGCCCGCGTTTGAACAGTCCGGGGTCGGGCATTGCATCAGCTATACCCACCCGATGATGGTCGCCAAGCTGGGAGAGCGGCGCTTCGCAGCCGAAGGATCGCCTGCCGATTGTGTATTGGCAGGGCTTCACGATGTCATGTTGGATACCCCTCCCGATCTGGTTCTGTCCGGCGTGAACAGGGGTAATAACTCGGCCGAAAACACGTTGTATTCCGGTACGATCGGCGGCGCGATGGAAGCGGCATTGCAGGGCGTCCCAGCGATTGCCCTGTCGCAATACTTTGGCCCTCGCAACCTGGGCCTTGACGACCCGTTTGAGGCAGCCGCCCGGTATGGTGCAGATCTGGTGCGCCGGATTCTGGACGCAACTCCGGCAGAACAGGGTGATTACCGGCTGTTCTACAATGTGAATTTCCCACCGGTTCCGGCAGACGATGTTCTGGGCACGCGGATTGCGGCGCAGGGGTTTCGGCGCGATACGCGTTTTTCGGTCGAACCGCACAGTTCGCCTTCGGGGCGGCGGTTCCTGTGGATCAAGGGCGGCTATCAGCACAATCCGACCGCACCCGGAACGGATGCGGCTGTTAATCTGGAAGGCTATATCTCGGTCACGCCGATGCGCGCTGACCTGACTGCACATGACATGCTGGAGGCATTGAAGGCGGTCGAATGAGCGGACTGGACCCTGAAACTGTAATGCAATTCCTGTTTGCCCTGCGCAAACGGGGGGTCACGGATGCGCGCGTGTTGGCTGCGATGGAGCAGGTGGACCGCGGTCGCTTTGTCACCGGCCTGTTCGCAGGGCGCGCTTACGAGGACATGCCGCTGCCGATTTCCTGCGGTCAGACGATCAGTCAACCCTCGGTCGTTGGTCTGATGACGCAGGCCCTGAACGTGAGGCCCCGGGACACGGTGCTCGAGATTGGGACAGGTTCGGGTTATCAGGCAGCTATCCTGTCCAAACTGGCCCGCCGGGTCTACACAGTGGAACGCCACAGGCGGTTGGTGAGCGAAACAAGCAAGCTGTTTGCCGACCTGGGCCTGACGAATATCACTTCGATGTTGTCGGATGGGTCATTTGGCCTGCCGGAACAAGCCCCTTTTGACCGGATCATTGTCACAGCCGCGGCTGAGGATCCTCCGGGCCCGCTCTTGGCGCAGCTGAAAATCGGGGGTATTATGGTTTTACCCGTGGGCCAGTCGGACGCGGTGCAGCAGTTGATCAAAGTGACGCGCACCGAAGATGGTCTGGACTATGACGAATTAACGTCTGTCCGTTTCGTGCCCCTTCTGGAGGGGCTAGGGAAGGACGAGGCGTGATAGGCTTAAAGAATTGGTCGCCGGAACTCCGGGTAACAGGGGCAGGCGTTGAGGACAGAATTATGAGAGCAGTATCCAAATCAGCAATGCGCCGCTGTGCGACCGGGGTGGCCGCTCTGGCCATTCTGGCCGGGTGCGAGGGGCCTCTGGATTATGACCTTCGCGGGCAGATCGGTGGCTTTTCGACCACCAATGCAGCGCAATCCGCGACGGCATCCCGCCCGACACCGGACAACCGGGGTGTCATTACCTATCCGAACTACCAGGTGGTCGTGGCGCGCCGCGGCGATACGGTGCGGGACGTGGCCGCGCGGGTTGGCCTGCCCGAGGGCGAGCTTTCGCGTTTCAACGGCCTTCAGACGACGGACACGCTAAGAGAGGGTGAGGTTCTTGCACTGCCACGCACTGTTGGTGCTGGCAGCGGTGTGGACATCGCGTCGGTTGCCGGGTCTGCAATTGATCAGGTGCCGTCGTCGGGTTCGGTTCAGACCACAACACTGGAACCCGCGAAACCGGCACCAATACCCGCGCCGGTGTCAGCTGGGCCGGAGCCGGTCAGGCACAAGGTCAAGCGGGGTGAGACGGCCTATACAATCTCCCGCCTCTACCAGGTGCCGGTTGAATCTCTGGCGGAATGGAACGGGCTGGGATCTGATTTTACCGTGCGTGAAGGTCAGTACTTGTTGATTCCGGTCAAGAACCAGTCAGCGCCCCGGCAAAATGCGGCTAGTGCCGCGCCCGTTCCCGCCACGGAAGTGACGGAACCGGGGCAGGGTTCTCCGACGCCGACGCCACCCAGCGCTACGCAGCCCTTGCCGGACGAAAAAGTTGCGCCTTTGGCCGAGGCCCCCGACGTGACCGCCGAAGCGCCAACCAATACGCGCACTTCCGCGCTGTCCCTGCCGGTTGGCGGCACTATCATTCGCGGCTATGACAAGGGCAAGAATGAGGGCATCGACATCGCTGCCGCGCCGGGTACGTCGGTCACAGCAGCCGAGGCTGGTACTGTCGCGGCGATCACAGCGGACGCGGATCAGGTGCCGATCATTGTGGTCAAGCACAACAACGATCTTCTGACTGTCTATGCAAATGTCGACAAGATCACCGTCAAGAAAGGCGATAAGGTACGCCGTGGTCAGAAGCTGGCTCAACTGCGGGGCGGCGACAATGCCTATGTGCATTTCGAAGTCCGCAAAGGATTCGAGTCCGTAGACCCGGAACCTTATCTGAAGTGAGACTAGATGGCCCGTACCGGGCCATGCCTTCGGCGAGAGTATTTCTGAAAAGATGAAGCCTGTCAGACGTACGGGTCATAGTCGCTCAGGCGCTTTCCAGGTTCGTCGGCGAAGATCTCCGGAAGGGGTGAAACAGCTTCGATCAGGTCGATTCGAAAAACACGAAATCCGTTGCGCAGCTCACACCAGGCGGTAAGGGTCCAGACCCTCCCCCAGTATTCCATATGGAGCGGGCGGATGGTGCGTTCAGTCAAAACGCCGTCGATGCGGCGATAAGACAGGTGAAGTTTCTGACGTGATTTGATGGCTGCGCGGATCGGTGCCATATGGGCAAGGCCCCTTGCGGCATCGGCAAACGGGTAGACCGCGAATTTCCAGCTGTCCGCCTCGGCCACGACCTGCGTTGGCAAAACAGCGTCGATCTTGTCGGCAAGCGATTGTGCGGCAGCCTTCAGGTCAGTATCCGCGGCCTCAGCCACGATGGCCATGCCAAGATTCAGCGCCTCAAGCTCGGCTGTGGTCAGGTTCAACGGGGGCAGGGTGATCTGCTCGCGCACCATGTAGCCGACACCGCGCTCTCCCTCGACTGGAACGCCCGAAGCAACAAGCGTATCCATGTCGCGATAGATGGTGCGGACCGACACCTCAAGCCGGTCCGCAATGTCCTGCGCGCGGTGCAGTTTGCCATCGCGCAGGATCTGGATGATATCGAACAGGCGGTCAGTGCGGCGCATGACACGCCGTTCTGACTGCGTTTAGGCAGTCATGTTCCATAGGACTTTCTCGTGACGCATCTGGATACTATCGGGATTGATGACCGCCATCATGCCTGCCGCACATTCCTGTTGCGGAAACTGCGCAGCGGCGTCCTCTGCCGCTTTCAAATCGGTCCAGACAACATAATCGGTCCAGCGACCATCTTCGCCCTGGCTAAGCTGCCGATGGGCGAAGCCCGGCGCGCTGCGCACAAAGGCCTCAGAGGCCTGACTGAGTTTCACGAACTCTTCCGGTGTGGTGCCATTGGCCAGGGTGAAGGTGACGATTTCAGCAACGTGGGTCATTTAAATCTCCATTGACCTTGTTTCGATGCCAAATCCCTAACGGATAGCAACTGACATAAACCTGTCAGTTGAAAATTGCGACCCTTTAGATTCCTCGCGTTTTCCAAAATTTTTACCCGCAACCCGTAGCAGATGCCTTTTGAGACCAGCGATCGAGGCGTAAAGACTGAGTCAGTTGATGTTCCCGGCGCGCAAACGTGCCGACGAAATAGGAGAGAAGACATGCTCAACAATATCGGCCTTCCTGGCCTGCTGCTGATCGCCGTTGTGGTTCTGGTTCTGTTCGGGCGCGGCAAGATCAGTTCGCTGATGGGCGAAGTTGGCAAAGGCATTACCGCGTTCAAGAAGGGTGTCAAGGACGGTTCGGAAGAGCTGGAAAAGGACGCTTCTGAGCTGGCCAAGGACGTCACACCTGAAACCGAGAAAGACAAGGCGTAAGCGCGGATGTTTGATCTGGGCTGGACCGAGCTTCTGGTCATCGGCATCGTTGCCCTGATCGTTGTGGGGCCAAAGGACCTGCCGGTGCTGTTCCGCAATGTCGGACGTTTTGTCGGCAAGGCGCGTGGAATGGCGCGCGAATTCAGCAGCGCCATGAACGAGGCTGCCGATCAGGCCGGTGTGAATGAGATCAAGAAAGGTCTCAACGCTGCCGTGAATCCAGTGGGATCGGCCATGGACGGTGTCAAGCAAGCCGCGCAGGAGATGGCGAAAAGCATCGATCCTACAAAGTTCGACCCTGAAAGCGAAACGGGTAAACTGGCGGCCGAGCGGGCCGAGCAGGCCAAAAAGGTTCAGGCGTCAGCCGCCCGTGCCACCGCCGAGCGCAAGGCCAAAGAAGCAGCCGATGCGCTGGCCAAGGCAGAAGAGGCCGAAGCCGCGCTGAACACTGAAAGCAAGACATGAGCAATACCGACGAGATTGACGATTCTTCGGCCCCGTTGATTGAACATCTGGCCGAACTGCGCACACGGTTGATCCACTGTGTCGTGGCGTTTCTGATCGGTATGATCATCTGTTTTTCAGTGGCCAAACCGATCTTTAACTTTCTGACAACCCCTTTGTGTGAGGCTCTTGCTGTACGCGGGCAGGATTGCGGGTTGATATTTATCGCCTTGCAAGAGGGCTTTTTCGTTTACATCAAGGTTTCTCTGCTGGGTGGGTTCGTATTGGCGTTTCCCTATATTGGGATGCAGATGTGGCGGTTCGTTGCGCCGGGCCTCTACAAGTCCGAGAAAAACGCGTTCCTGCCTTTCATGCTGGCTTCACCCTTCATGTTCTTGTTGGGGGCGAGCTTTGCGTTCTATGTCGTCACGCCGCTGGCTTATGATTTTTTCCTAGGGTTCCAACAGTTTGGAACAGAGGGAGAGGCGGTTGTCGATGCTGCAACTGCTGCGCCACATACCGTGGTGTTCCAGGGCTCAGCCCAGGAATATCTGAACCTGACGATCAAGTTCATTGTGGCCTTTGGATTATGTTTCCAACTGCCGGTTCTCCTGACCCTCATGGGTAAGGCAGGACTGGTCAGTGCCGAGGGGCTGGGCGCTGTTCGGAAATATGCGGTAGTTGGCATTCTGGTTCTGGCCGCAATTGTCACACCACCGGATGTCATCACACAGATCATTCTGTTTGTGGTGGTCTACGGCCTATACGAGATTTCGATCTTCCTGGTCGCGCGGGTGGAAAAGAAACGCGAGGACCAGTTGCGCGCTGACGGTTATTACGATGATGAGCCGGAAGCGGATGATGACCTGATGCAGGAATTCGACGACGACAAGTAAGTCTGCCGATGAAAACAAATGGGCGCGCCATCCAAAGGCGCGCCTTTTTTGTTTGAAACTCTTGTTGTGCCAATTGGAACGTGCTTTGACCCCCTCAAGACAAAACCGGAGGCCCACATGGATGACCAAGCCCTGAACCGTATCGCCGAGGCGTTGGAACGCATGGCACCGGCTCCTTTGGCGGCGCCTGATTTCGCCGCTGCTCCGGCTTTTGTGTGGCATGTCGAACCGGATCGACTGGAACCTGTTGCGCATGTCAACCGGGTCGATCTGGACCTCTTGGTCGGCATCAATCGCTCTCGCGACACGTTGTTGGACAACACGCGCCGGTTTGCAGCGGGGTACAAGGCAAATAACGCGCTACTCTGGGGGGCGCGGGGGATGGGAAAGTCCAGCCTTGTGAAGGCCGTGCACGGCTCTCTGAGCGTTGAGTACGCCAACCTTAAGCTGGTCGAACTGCAGCGCGAGGATATGGGCACGGTCGCGCGGCTGCTGAACCATCTGCGCGCCGCGCCCTACAGGTTTATACTGTTTTGCGATGACCTGTCGTTCAGCCACGATGACCAGCACTATAAATCCCTCAAGGCTGTTCTGGACGGTGGTATTGAAGGCAGGCCAGAGAATGTGGTCTTCTATGCCACTTCAAACCGCCGTCATCTGATGCCGCGGGATATGATCGAAAACGAGCGCTCCAGCGCGATCAATCCTTCCGAGGCGGTCGAAGAAAAAGTCTCGCTGTCGGATCGCTTCGGCTTGTGGCTTGGGTTCCATCCCTGCGATCAGGACGAGTATCTGGCGATGATCGACCGCTATTGCGCCTTCTATGGCGTTTCAGTTGATGCAGAAACCCTGCGCGCCGAGGCAATTGAGTGGCAAGCAACGCGCGGGTCGCGCTCTGGCCGTGTCGCCTGGCAATTCTTCGTCGATCTGGCCGGGCGCAACGGCGTTCATATCACCTGATCCCGGCTTCACCTGGCTGTAAATATCCCCGCCAGAGGCATGGCCCGTCAGGGCCATTTCCTAAAGCAGCGCCAGAATCCGCGCGGCTTCATCCTTGGTGCTGTTCAACACGCTCCGGTCTTCCCCGGGATGAAACCGTGCGCGGACGGCCGTGGGCATTGGCGCGGGCTCGACAACCGAAACCCGCGGGCCGGTGCGTTCGGTCTCGACGGCCCAGCTGCGGGCCAGAGCCATCTGCGCGGCCTTGGTGGCACCGTAGATGCCATAAAACTTCTCGCCAGCTTTCGGATCGTCAAAAAACACCGCATGGCCACTCTCGCCCAGAAGGGGTGAGACATAGGGGATTAGAACCGAGGTCGCGTTTGCATTTGTGTTGATCGCCTTGGCCCATTCCTTGGGGTCAACAAAATGCACCGGTGTCAGTGCTGATGTGTGGATGGCTGTGTGCATCCACAGGTCGACCTTACCCCAACGGTCATGGATGCCACGACACAGGGTCGCCATGGCGTTTGGATCGGTGATGTCCATGGGGGCCAAGGTGGCTGACCCGCCCCTGGCCTTGATACGGTCGTCCAACTCTTCCAGCCCGCCGGTGGTCCGGGCGACGGCGACGATATGGTATTCAGGTGCCAGCGCTTCGGCCAGCGCAGCGCCCAACCCGCGAGAGGCCCCGGTGATAAGGGCGATTCTTGTCTGATCGGTCATGGCTGCGGTTTGAACCCCCGCGCGAGGGGCGTCAAGTCGCGATTAGCTGCCGGGAATGGCGATCCGCTTGGTCTGGCCGCTTTGTCGCAGCATGATGCCCTGTTCGTCGATTGCTATCACCGTACCCGAGGCGACGCGGCTTCCGGGTTCAACCTCTTTCACGCGGCCCGATGACAGGCGTACCAAGGCGTGCAGTTCGGTTTTGGGCCCGAACACCCCCAGAACAGAAACAGAGTTCTTGTTTAACGCGCCCTGCTGTGTGGCCGCGCTTTTGACATTGGTGTTTGACATGGTCCGTGGCCCGGCATGAGTTCCGAACCCCTTATTTCGAGTGAGTGGTTGCCGCCCGATACCAAAACGATCAGGTAAGCAAAAGACCTTCACATACTCCACGATTCACGACGTAGCGACCTTTTTGTTAGTCCCTGTGATCGTGCAAGAATCGCCGCCGGGTTGTGGCAGATTTCCACTCATCGGTGGAACAGTATAGATGCGAGCCACCCTGAACAGGGTTGTCCTATCTGCATGCCGAACGGTTTGATTCGCGGTCTGAACAGAAGCTGGACGTGCACTCGGTGGGCGGAGTCATTCAGCCTGAGGCGAGTTTAGCCGCATTCCACGACCCGCCCGGAACCTGCATATCCGCGCGTTTCTGGCTGACACGGCTGCTGTTTTCCAGACTGTCCAGGTAATCCGCGCTAACGCTGCCTGTAATGTAATTGCCATCAAAGCAGGAACAATCAAATCCCTGGATGTCCGGGTTGCCTTCCTGGGCCGCCCAGATCAGGTCCTCCAGATGCTGATAGAACAGTGCATCAGCGCCCAGCTCTTCACGGATCTCTTCGATCTCTTTGCCATTTGCGATCAGCTCGGCCTTGGTCGGCATGTCTATGCCATAGACGTTGGGGTATTTGACCGGCGGCGAGGCGCTGGCCACATAAACCTTCTTGGCCCCGGCGTCGCGGCACATCTGAACGATCTTTTTGATGGTGTTGCCGCGCACGATGGAATCGTCGATCAACAGAACGCTGTGGCCTTCGAATTCCAGCGGAACGGCGTTCAGCTTGCGGCGGACGGATTTCTGTCGCTCGGCCTGACCCGGCATGATGAAGGTACGCCCGACATAGCGGTTCTTCACCAACCCCTCGCGATAGGGGATGCCGGTGATTTTCGCCGCTTCCAGTGCCACGGGGCGGGCGCTGTCGGGTACGGGAATGATCCGGTCGATTTCCAGGCCCGAGTCCTGAATTTGTTTCGCCAGCGTCTGTCCCATGCGCATCTGGGTTTTATAAACCGAGACACCGTCCAGCAGTGAATCCGGACGTGCCAGATACACATACTCGAAGATACAGGGCGTCAGCTTGCCTTCGACCGCCTGAAACTCGTGCATGTTGCCTTTCAGGTCGATCAGGATGGCCTCGCCCGGGCGCAGATCGCGCAGCTTTTCAAAACTGTTGATGCCAAAGGCTACGTCTTCCGAAGCAAAGGCATAATCGTCCCCCTGACCGTCGACATTGCGTTTTGCGACCGAAAGGGGCCGAATGCCAAATGGGTCGCGGAACGCCAACATGCCAACACCTGCCACCAGACAAATGACTGAATAGGCGCCCTGAACCCGCTCCATCGTCATCTTCACACCGGCAAAGATGTTTCGGATCGGGTCCGAATTGCCGTTCACCTTGATGGCGTCAGCCACTTTGTCGGCCAGCACGTTCAGCAGGATTTCCGAATCCGATGTGGTGCGCAGGTGGCGGCTGTATTTCCCGGTCACTTTCTCGCGCTGTTCCGCTGTGTTGGTGATGTTGCCGTTGTGAACAAGATAGATACCGTAGGGTGCGTTCACGAAGAAAGGTTGCGCTTCAGCCGCGCTGAGTGATCCGGCCGTGGGATAACGAACATGCCCCATGCCGACATGGCCCAAAAGGGTTTCAGCATCCTGGGCGTTGAACACGTCCTTGACCAGACCATTGGCTTTCTTTTCCCGGAAGAATTCGCCGTTGTAAGTCACGATCCCCGAGGCATCCTGACCCCGGTGCTGCAACATCAGCAGCCCGTCATAGATCTCAGCAAAGACATCATGTGTCCGGCTTGCGATTCCTAAAATCCCACACATTCAAGGGGCTCCAACTTCTATGACGATTTCATTCGAGGATTGGCCGCAGTTCGGCACCGGATTTTCTGCATCTTCAGCGCGGAACTGTTCGCTACACAGGAACAAGACGCCGTTAGGGCGACCATCACTGCGATCAGCGCGCATTCATACAGAAAGGACAAGATCGGTGGCTCCGATTCCGTGGCGGGTTGGCCCCCACATAATGCCTAATGGCGTGGCTGTCATCAAAGGATCACAATAGCCAAATGCCGCAGGCCAAGTTTGCGTTTGTCGACGTAGAAAAACGAAGATGGTGACATGCGCAAACATATGTGCTGTCATGCATTTGATTGCATACATTAACTGCTAAAACTCAGCACCTCGGGGGGACCTGAATGTGGCAGCATAAACCTCCTCACAAGAACCAGGAACGGATCAGGCAGCGGTGCCATCGGTGCCGAGGATTGGGGCGCGCGTCGTGCCAGATCTGTAACGGAGCGGGTGAGATAGCCAAAAGCAGAGATATCTTTGGAAAACCGATTTTCAGTCGATGCGACGGGTGCTTTGGCTTGAAGACAATCCGCTGCACCGTGTGCGGTGGCGAGGGGTTTGTCTGATCTGCAACAAAAAAGCCCGGCAGCGCCGGGCTTTCATGAATTGGTGATCTGCCTCTATCAGCCGTTGGAAGGTGCAGTTGTTGCCGGTTCAGCGTTTCCTGCCGTGCAACTGGCGACCAGCTGTTCATACTGAGTCGTAACCCACCCCAGAGCTGCCTCGGGGTTTTGTTCCTCAATCTGGCCGCTGAACTGTTCAAACACCTTGGCCGACCGGCTTTCATCAACAATTGTGTAAGACTGGCCGGTCATGACGGTGTCGTAAACGAAGAATGCGATCGCAACCAGAAGAATGCCACGAGCGATGCCGAAGAACAGCCCCAGAGCCTGATCCAGACCGCCAAGGGCCGAGCGCTGGACCAGTGATGAAAACAGCGGTGTGAAGATACTGACCACGATCAGCGCCACCGCAAAGACCGCTGCAAACCCGGTGATCACGGACAGTTCGCAACTGTCACGCAGGAAATCTCCGACGACCGGGATTTCCTTGACCAGAGGTACAGCCTGCGGGGCGAAGATGAACGCCAGAACGGCCGCCGCAACCCAACCCGCGATGGCCAGAACTTCGCGCATGAACCCACGCGAGTAGGCCAGCAAGCCTGACAGCACGATGATCAGGGCAACCACCCCGTCGATTATTGTAAAACCTTCCATGGCCCTCGCCTGTTCTTTTCTGCCCCTCAAGGCGCGACTTTAACCTGCTCCGAAGGTTTCGCCAACAAACCCCACCAAATCTGAGGGTCGGGTGAGTGTCAGACCTGCCACAGTACCGGTTTTGCCACCTGCCGGAGCTATTGCCGCTGTGAAACCAAGTTTTTGTGCTTCTTTCAACCTGTTTTCTGTCTGCGGAGCCGGTCTAAGTGCCCCGGATAGCGAGATTTCCCCGAAAACGACGGTGTCTGAGGGCAGGGCTGTGTCCTCGCGCGCGCTGAGCAGTGCAGCAGCCACGGCCAGATCGGCGGCGGGTTCACTGACTTTCAACCCGCCGGCCACGTTCAGATAGACGTCGAGACCGGCAAAGGGAATGCCGCAACGCGCTTCGAGCACGGCAAGGATCATCGCCAGCCGCCCGCTGTCCCACCCCACCACTGTCCGGCGTGGTTGTGAATGGGGGGACGGGGCGACAAGGGCCTGCAATTCGACCAGAACGGGCCGTGTGCCCTCAATCCCGGCAAAGACGGCAGAGCCAGGGCTGGGCGTACCACGTTCCGACAGGAACAAGGCCGAGGGGTTGGTGACCTGCGACAGCCCTTTGCCTGTCATCTCGAACACGCCAATTTCGTCGGCGGGACCAAAGCGGTTCTTGACCGCCCGCAGGATACGAAACTGGTGGCCGCGCTCGCCCTCGAAATACAGCACCGTATCGACCATGTGTTCGACAACACGGGGGCCTGCGATCTGGCCTTCCTTGGTGACGTGTCCGACCATGATGATCGACACGCCGTGCCGTTTCGCAAAGGCGGTCAGTTCATGAGCAGCCGCCCGGACTTGCGACACGGACCCCGGCGCGCTGTCGACATTGTCGGCCCACATGGTCTGGATCGAGTCGATGATCGCCAGACCGGGTTTCTCGGCTTCAAGCGTGGTAAGAATGTCGCGCAGGTTGGTTTCGGCAGCAAGTTGCACCGGCGCATTTTCCAGCCCAAGGCGGCGCGCCCGCATGCGAACCTGCGCACTGGCTTCTTCACCCGAGACATAGATTGTCTTGACGCCAGCACGGGCAAAGCGGGCGGCCGCTTGCAGCAGCAGGGTGGATTTACCGATACCGGGGTCGCCGCCCACCAACAGGGCAGATGCGGGAACAAGCCCGCCGCCAAGCACCCGGTCCAGCTCTTCCACGCCGCAGAGCGTGCGGGGTGGTGGCGTTTCCTCGGTCGACAGGTCGGTGAGCGTCATCGACCGCCCGCGTTTCGAACCCAGCGATTTCTTGGCTGGGCCTGCCGACAGAGGTACGTCCTGGATGATCGAGTTCCACTCGCCGCATCCGTCGCAGCGGCCCGACCAGCGGGAATGGGATGCGCCGCAGGCGGAGCAGGAGAAGGTTGGTTTTGCCATGACGTCTTGGTGCCCGAGGACGGGCGGTTCTTCAAGCCCTTGCAGGGCTTTCCTCTTCGTCAGCGCCCTATGTCCGGGCGTTGGTTTTGCAGTGGCGTTCGGTGAGAATGCCCAAAGCGATGGAGGCAAGGATGCAGGCCGTGAACAGGTAGAGACCCCATGCGGTCTCAACAGTGGCGTAAGAGATGCCTTTGGCCAGCGTGATGTATAGCGCGATCAGGAATATGTCGGCCATCGCCAGCTTGCCGAGGATGTTGAGCGCAGGCTGCACACGGGCATCCAGCAGGTTCCACTGTATCAGGGCGGTGCCAATGGTTTTGATGTAGGGCGCGAAGAGGGCAAAGATGGTGACGATCAGCGCGAGGAAGACGTCGGATTTCCACAAGGACTGGAGGCCGGTTATGACGCTGATTTCGCTGAGGCCGAAAATAGGCAGCAGGCCTGCGCGCATCAGTGGGGCGAACCACGCGATGGGGTAGAGGATCAGGAGGGAGAGGGTGGCGAGGCGGAGGGTCATGTGACACAGATAGATGGGATTGTTTGCCCCTAGCAAGTGGGTTACCCAAACAGTCCTTTCCGACGGAGTTCGTGGCATAATCGCTGTAATCAGAGTCCGAGAATTCGTTTGAAAAAATAGAAAGCATAAACCGCCAACGAAACGAACCAAATTGCCAAAGCGATATTTGATCGAACTTGCGCTGACTTTTCTTTGCGAAAAGCGATCAAGTCAAACCCGCAATTCAGGTATGCGCCCAGTGTTAATACTGCCGATATTCTTGATGCCCAGATGTATTGACCGGGCGTGTTTGCAATCCACAGCGTCACCGCAAACAAAATTATCGGAAACATAGCGGAAAACAAGAGCTTTAGGAAATCGCGTTCTCGTCCGCGCTCAAAGCGCAGGTCAATTATGGCCAGTAAATAGAGCCCAAGAAACACTAGCGGAGTAAAGAGCAGGAGGATCATTGTCTCGTTAACAAACTCTAACGCACCGCCTCAATCGGCCCCTCAGCGCTGCCGCTGATGAACTGCTCCATATACGGATCGCCCGAGGCATCCATCTGAGCCACAGGCCCGGTCCACTGGATCACCCCGCCATGCAGCATCGCCACGTTGTCGGCAATCGCACGGACCGAGCTCATGTCGTGGGTGATGGTCATGGCCGTTGCGCCCATCTCGGTCACAATCTCGCGGATCAGGTCGTTGATGACGCCGGACATGATCGGGTCCAAGCCGGTGGTGGGTTCGTCAAAAAAGATGATCTCGGGCTCGGCGGCGATGGCGCGGGCGAGGCCGACGCGTTTTTGCATGCCGCCGGACAATTCGGCGGGCAGGCGGTCGGCCACGTCGGGTTTCAAGCCCACGCGGCGCAGTTTTTCGATGGCAATCTCTCGCGCCTCATCCACCGGGCGTTTTAGTGAGCCGCGTAGCAGGCGGAAGGCGACGTTTTGCCAGACGGGCAAGGAGTCAAAGAGCGCGGCGCCCTGAAACAGCATGCCGAACCGGGCCAGAAACGCATCGCGGTCGCCCTTGGTGGCGTCTTTACCGTCCACATAGATCATACCGCTGTCGGGTTGGATCAGGCCCAGAATACATTTCAGCGCCACCGACTTACCGGTGCCCGAGCCGCCGATGATGACCATCGAGGTGCCCTTGGGAATCTCAAGGTTCATACCCTGTAGGACGCGGTTGTCGCCAAAGGCTTTTGTTACGTTCTCCATCCGGATCATAGCGAGAAGAACACCCCTGTGAGTACGAAATTGGCGGCCAGGATCAGGACGGCGGCGGCCTCGACCGAGCCTTTGGTAGCTCGACCCACACCTTGCGCGCCGCGGCCCGAGGACATGCCGTAGTAGCAGCCCATGATAGCCGCGATCACGCCAAAGGCCGCGCCCTTAACCAGAGACGATACAATGTCGCGCATCTCGAGGAAATCGACGGTGTTTTTCAGATAGGCCGCCGGGTTGAAGCCCAGGTTCTGCGTGGCGACAGTGTACCCGCCCGCAATCCCGATAACGTCGCCCACCGCGACCAGCGCAGGTACGGTGATCAGGGCGGCCAGCACACGCGGAGCAGTAAGATACTTCATCGGGTGGGTCGACAGCGTGACCAGAGCGTCGATTTGCTCGGTCACTTTCATCGTGGCGATCTCGGCCGCGATGGACGAGGTCACGCGCGCGGCGATCATCAGGCCGACCAGCACCGGGCCAAGCTCTCGCACCATGCCGATGGCGACAATCTGGGGCACGACGGCTTCGGCGTTGAACCGCGCACCGCCCGCATAGATTTGCAAGGCCAGCGCGCCGCCGGTGAAAATGGCGGTCAGGCCGACGACGGGCAGGGACAGCCAGCCGATATTCAGCAGGGCCATCCCGAATTCGCGCGGATAGAAGGGTGGGCGCAGGATGTGCGACACTGCATCAAGCGCGAACAGGGCCACCCGGCCAAAGGCCGCAAGCAGGCCCAGCACGGTGCGGCCCAGCCCCCCCAGCGCGCTGATTGGGTTCATTCCACGTAGCCCCGCGAATAGCGATTGCCCATTGATGTCAGGATTTCATAGCCAATTGTACCAGCAGCCTCGGCCAGATCATCAACGGTTTGATGACCGTTGAGAATGCGCAAGCGCTCCGGGTCTTTCGGCAGGTCCGTGACGTCCACGGTGATCAGGTCCATTGAGATACGTCCAACAACCGGGCACGGTTGGTCGCCCGCAAATGTGTCGATGCCGCCGCCAATAGCGCGATGCAGGCCGTCTGCATAGCCGGCAGCAACGGTGGCGATCCGGGACGGCCGTCGCGCCACCCAGGTGTTTCCATAACCCACGGTCTCGCCCACGGCCAACTTGCGTACCTGGATGACAGGAAGGTCTACGGTTACGACAGGCTTTGCACCGACAAAGGGCATTCCGCCATAAAGACCGATACCCGGGCGGCAGAAATCGAAATGAAACTCAGGCCCCAAAAGCATCCCGCCCGTCGCTGCCAGGGAGCGCGGCGCAGCGACCCCATCAGTCATCTCGCGGAAGGTTTTCAGTTGTTGCTGGTTCATCGGGTGGTCCGGCTCGTCCGAGCAGGCCAGATGAGACATGATGAGCGCCGGGTTCAAGGCTTCGGCCTTGGAACGCAACTCAGCCCAGTCAGCAGGTTCAAGACCAAGCCGGTTCATACCGCTGTCCAGTTGGATACCAAACGGGTGGTCGGGCAGGGCCTCTGTGTGGCGTTGAAACTGCTCTGGCGAGTTGATCAGCGGTATCAGGTCGTTGCCGCGCAGTAGATCGGCATCGCCGTCCATATGTCCCGAAAAAACGAAAATCATCGGGCCGGGGCCAACTGCCTCGCGAACGGTTGTGCCTTCTTCTGCGGCAGCCACGAAAAACTTGCGAACGCCTTCTTCTGCCAAAATGTCGCTGACAGGTCCTGCGCCCAGCCCATAGGCATCTGCCTTGACCACGGCACCGGTTTCGACCCCGGTTTTCGCGTCGAGTGCCCGCCAGTTTCTGGCGAGGGCCTGAAGATTGATCGTTAAACGTGCAGTACTCATGGGACTGTTCATGACATTGCGCCGTCCAAGGTCAAGAGGGAAAGGGCTTTTTCCGCGACAGATTACGCCCATCAAACGACAGGTACGGCGGAAAACACCCAAAAAAGCAGACATTTTGGCGACTTACTGCTGTGTTAAGCCGTTTTCGGGATTGTCTTCACATAGGTGTTAAAGTGATCTTGTGAACAAGATCGTCCCATCGCGGCAAAAAACGGTGCGGCGGCATATCCCGAGGAAATCATGGATTTTTATATCGATCAAACGCCAGACCCGTTCGAAACAGCCCGGTTTTTCGCAGAAGTATTTTCGGCGTCGGAAGGCCCGGACGAGGGGGTGGTTATCGAAGCTTTTGTTCAAGAGGTGATCGATACCACCCCACCACAGGATCTGATGGTGTGCACCGCGCGTCACGATCAGGTGCCGCTTGGCTGCGCCATCTTTTCCCGATTGCTGTTTCCACAGGACGCGCGCCGGGTATTTATCCTGTCGCCTATGGCTGTCCGAACAGACAGGCAAAAAGCCGGGATTGGACAGGCTTTGATTGCCTATGGTCTGGATTGCCTGCGGGCATCAGGCGTGAACGTGGCACTCACCTATGGTGATCCCGCTTACTATCGAAAAACAGGTTTTGAGCAGATTTCTGAGGCCACTGCACAACCGCCGCAAAAGCTGAGCCATCCGCATGGCTGGCTGGGGCAGTCGCTGGATGGTCAGGCGCTTGCGCCACTTAGCGGCCCGTCGCACTGCGTGTCTGCGTTGAACAATCCGACGCTTTGGTGAGTGCGGGGTTCAATCTGTCAGAAAACAGGCGGGCGGACCTCATTCTTGGTTCGCGCACCAGATCCTGAATCGCGCGAAAAGCTCAGAGAACGTTATTGCTTTGCCAACAATCAAAGGAAAGTCGGGAAAACCCAAGTAAGGCTGTCCTTTCGCGATCAATAACCTTCGATCTCACCACCCTGCTGCCAAGGTTTGACAAGATTGCCGAACCGGGTGAATTGCGCCTCGAACGACAGCTCGACCGTGCCGATTGGACCGTGGCGCTGTTTGCCAACGATAACCTCGGCCTTGCCGTGCAGGCGTTCCATGGCCTGTTTCCATTCTTCCATCTTCTCAAGCTCGTGATCGCCGGGTTTTTCACGTTCTTTGTAGTATTCTTCGCGGAACACGAACATCACAACATCGGCGTCCTGTTCGATCGAGCCTGATTCACGCAGGTCAGAAAGTTGCGGACGTTTGTCGTCGCGGTTTTCGACCTGGCGGGAAAGCTGCGACAGGGCAATCACCGGAATGTTCAGTTCTTTGGCGATTGCTTTCATGCCCATTGAAATCTCGGCAATCTCGTTAACCCGGTTGTCGGACATGCCGCGGCACAGTTGCAGATAGTCGATCACCAGCAGGTCCAGCCCATGTGTGCGTTTCAACCGTCGCGCGCGTGCGGCAAGCTGAGAAATCGGAAGGGCGGGCGTGTCGTCGATAAAAAGCGGGCAGGCTTCAAGTTCTTTGGCCGCATCCACGAAACGGCGGAATTCGGCCTCGGTCATGTCGCCCTGACGGATCTTGTGGCTGGAGATTTCGGACGCCTCGGCCAGAACGCGCCCGGCCAGCTGTTCGGCGCTCATCTCAAGTGAGAAAAAGCCGACGACCCCGCCGTCAATCGCGCCTTCGGAACCATCCGGTTTCAGACCGCGTTTGTACGCTTTGGCCACGTTGAAGGCCACGTTGGTCGCCAGCGAGGTTTTGCCCATCGATGGACGACCCGCGAGAATGATCAGGTCCGAGGGGTGAAGACCACCCAGTTGTTTGTCGAGATCGACCAGACCGGTCGAGATTCCAGCCATGCCGCCACCGCGCTGGTAGGCTTCGTTGGTGACGTTGACGGCTTCTGTGACCGCCTTGAGGAAGGACTGGAACCCCTGTTCGGTCTGGCCCTGCTCGGAAAGCTGATAAAGCTGTTGTTCGGCCTCGACGATTTGTTCTTTCGGTTCGCTGGCTACATCGACCCGCGCGGCCTTGTCGGAGATGTCGCGGCCCAAGCGGATCAACTCGCGCCGGATGGCGAGGTCATAGATCATCTGGGCGTAATCATGTACCGCAAAGGCACTGATCGACGCGCCGGCCAGTTTGACCAGATAAGCGGGCCCGCCCAATTCCTTCAGGCCCTCATCCTCGGCCATGAAGGATTTCAGCGTCACAGGCGAGGCCAGCGCGTTCTTTGCAATGCGTGCGGCCGCGACCTCATAAATGCGGGCATGAACCGGGTCATAGAAATGCTCGGACCCAATGATCGAAGCGACCCGGTCGTAAAGGTCGTTATTCGTCAAAATTGCACCCAGAAGCTGCTGTTCAGCCTCAATGGAATGCGGCATGGTTTCGGCGTTCTGAATATGCGCCGCTGCCTGCTCGATACTGCTGATCTCGTTCATAATGTCCCCGCTGCCCGTTCCGAGGTTCTACACGCCACGCCCCGGTTCAAGCTATCTGCAAATGAATGGGGGTAAGTTGGTATAACTGCCCCCCGCCTTGGGATAACTGCCCACCTCAATGGGGATAACTTAGCACCAGTTTTACACGGGCGCAGCGTTATCGCAACATTTGGTGTGGTGGCTGGATATCTTGACTAGATAGGCGTGCTTTGATGCGATTCGAAAATCAACTATCCCCAAGCCGTCCACAGGCTGAAAATCACGATTTTCGCGCGTCCTGCCAGCCTCGCGGGTCGTTCAGAAACGCCTCGACCCCGTCAAGTGTTTCCTGATCAAAGGCTTTTTGCGCCTTGGCCTCGGCCAGAACATCCCACCACGTGCAAAGGTGATGCAGCTTTACACCATGGTCGCCCAGCGTCTTCTCGGTTTCGGGGAAGATACCGTAGTAGAAGATCACAGCCGTATGCCCGCAGGTGGCACCAGTTTCGCGAATTGCATCGACGAAGGACAGTTTCGAACCGCCATCGGTAGTCAGGTCCTCGACCAGCAACACGCGTTCACCTTCGCTCATTGCGCCTTCAATGCGGGCGTTGCGCCCGTAACCTTTGGGTTTTTTGCGCACGTAGGTCATCGGCAATGCCATACGTTCGGCCACCATCGCGGCAAAGGGGATGCCCGCAGTTTCGCCGCCCGCAATGTTGTCAAAGGCTTCGAAACCCGCGTCCCGCATTACCGTAACAGTCAGAAAATCCATCAGCGTGGAACGAATGCGCGGGTAGGAGATCAGCTTGCGGCAATCGATATAGGTCGGGCTGGGAAGGCCACTCGCCAGCGTGAACGGCTCGCGCGCGTTGAAGTGGACGGCCTTGATCTCCAGCAGCATCCGGGCCGTCAGGCGAGCGATTTCAGTGCTATCGGGAAAAGAACTGGGGATCATGGCGGGACCTCGGCGATGAAATGATGTTTCGGGCTGATAGCCCGACCCTTGGCCCGGAGTCGAGAGCTGTTGGAACAAAAGAAAAGCGGACCCCCCTAAGGTCCGCTGTTTCCGGGTAGTCAGCTATGCGAACACCATTGTCGCTGCGTTACCCTTGCCCGAACATGTTGACCCACCGGATCAGCATTGGTGCCAGACAAATCAGCAATAGGACAGGCATCATGCACATGGCCATCACGGCAGACATCTGCACAGGCAGACGGTTTGCCTTTTCCTGGGCGCGAAGTTCTCGGTCAAGCCGCATGTCAGTGGCGAAGCGGCGTAACGATGCGGATATGCTGGTTCCGTACTGGTTGGATTGCAAAAAGGCGTTCGCGAACGAGTTCATCTCGTCGATACCGACCCGGTTCGCCATGTCCAGAAAGGCGGCCTGACGTTCTTTGCCTGCCTGCAACTCCAGTTGAAGAACCGAAAACTCCTGCGAGATTTCCGGAGCTGCCTTGGCCATTTCATGCGAGACCCGGATCATCGCCGCGTCAAAGCCCAGCCCGGCCTCGATAGCGACTTGCAGCAGGTCAAGCGCGTTAGGCAGGCTGTGTTCGATGGCCTGGCGGCGTTTCTTTATGCGGCGCCGCAACCACAGTGCCGGGCCATAAAAGCCCAGGACCATCAGTGCCGTCACGATCTGCATTGTGTTAACCCACGTAACACCCTGCAAAAGGTCGGCGATCCCTAACTGAACTTGCGTTTCGATCGGCAAAGCCATGGTTGCAACGAACGCGGCAGGCAACACAAATCCCAGGACGACCCGAAAGGTATAATAGGTGCGAATGGCGTGCTTTTGCCGAATTCCGGCTTGTTTCAAAAGCTTGCCGATCCTGGAGCGTTCGCGTTTTGACGACGGGACAAAGGCCTTCAGCAGCCCGTGCGGGTCGCTGTTGTCACCCTGGATAAGGTCAAAATCCTGCCCATGCCCTTGTGAAATCGACCCAACGCGCATGCGACGTGCTGCGGTGTTTTCGCTTGTTGTAAATCCGGCAAAGCCCATGAAGACAAAGAAAACACTAAGGGCGATTCCGACCAACAGGATCAACTGCGGTGTGACGCGCGGATCGTTTAGAATGTCCTGAAGAATATCCATATCCCAATTCCCTTTAGAATCTGAACTTAACCAGCCGTTTCAGGATGAAACCCTGGGCAATTGTCAGGCCAATGATCACTTGGGCGAAGTACGGAAACAGCGGATCGCTGCGTACGTCGCCGTAAAATGTTGGGGTGGAGAACTCGATCGAAAGGTAAATGATGACCGGCAGAATCGTGAGAATAAGGCTGCTCAGGCGACCTTCGGCAGAGATTGCCTTGATCTTCTTTTGCATAGTGTGCCGGTCCCGGATGGTCTGGGACAGAATGCTTAGAACGCGGGACAGGTTGCCGCCAGTTCCATGCTGAATGCCGATACTTACAGCAAGGTATTTTGCATCCTCTGTTCCGACGCGGTGCGCAAAGTCGTGAAAGGCGGTCGCGACGTCATCACCATAGTTGATCTGGTCTTTGATGATGCCAAACTCTGACCCGATCGGATCCGGCAGATCAGAGGCAACGTTTCCAACCGTCACTGCAACGGGATGCCCCACCTTCAGCCCCCGGGCCATCAGGTCTAACGCGTCTGGCAGTTGTTTCGTCAGTTTCTTCGCGCGGGCGTCTTTCATGGCGACCAGCACGATAACCGGGCCGATGAGGCCGAACACAGCGCTCAGAATGACTGCCAGTTCCGGTGCAAGGAACCGGGAGGCCCCGAAAAAGATCATCAAAACCAGAAGGGAGACGGCGAGAACCACCCAAACCGGGTTGACCGCCAAACCGGCTTGCACAAGCAGACGACGAAACCGCGTAATCAGCCCGGCTTTTTCACCAGCAGCCAGCATTGCGGGATCGCGAAGCAGCTGCAACACCTGATCCGTCGAAGCCCCGTTCTGGATCAGTTTCATGCGGCGGTTTCTGGCTTCGCCATGCGTTTCCTTGCGCGCCAGAAGCTGGTGAACGCCTTCGTAGGCAAGCAGAATACCCAGAAAAATCGAAATATAGATCAGGATGTTCAGTATGTTGGGCTGAAGGTCAATCATGATGTCGTCACCCCATGAATAAACATGTTGGTGTCCACATCGACACCCGCCGCCACCAGCTGGTCGAAGCATTTTGGCCGTATTCCGGTTGGCAGGAACTCTCCCAGAACGTCGCCGTTTTCAGACTTGCCACGGCGCTTGAAGACAAAGATGTCCTGCATCGTGATCGTATCGTCTTCCATGCCCGTGATTTCGGAAATACTGACGACCCTGCGTGTCCCGTCGCTCAGACGGCTGAGTTGCAGGACGATCTGAATGGCCGAGGCGATTTGAGACCGGATGGTTCTGACGGGCAGGTCCGCCCCCAGCATCGTCACCATCTGTTCGACCCGGCTGAGCGCATCGCGGGCCGAATTCGCATGTACGGTCGTCATGGAGCCGTCATGTCCCGTATTCATGGCCTGAAGCATGTCAAAGCATTCGGCACCACGGACCTCGCCGACAATAATGCGGTCAGGCCGCATCCTGAGCGCGTTGCGCACCAGATCCCGCTGCGTAATCACCCCTTGACCTTCCGAGTTGGGGGGACGGGTTTCCAAGCGGACGACATGGCTTTGCTGCAACTGAAGTTCGGCCGCATCTTCGATTGTCACGATACGCTGCTTGCCGTCGATATAGGATGAAACGGCATTCAGCATTGTTGTTTTGCCCGAACCGGTGCCCCCCGAGATCAGAATGTTCAGCCTGGCTTCGACCAGCGCGGCCAGTAGCTTGGCTGCCTGTTCGTTCATGCTGTCCCGCTGGACCAGCTTGTCGATGGTCAGGGGATTGCGCGAGAATTTGCGGATCGACAACGCCGGTCCATCAACTGAACACGGGCGGATAATCGCGTTGACCCGGCTTCCGTCCTCCAGACGCGCATCGACCCATGGCTGGGATTCATCAATACGGCGGCCGACCCGGCTGACGATCTTGTCAATGATCCGAAGCAGATGGCGTTCGTCGCGGAAGCGTACGGAGGATTGTTCCAGCAGGCCGAAGCGTTCCACATAGACCTGATCATAAGAGTTGACGAGAATGTCGTTGATCGTCGGGTCTTCCAAAAGAGGTTCCAGCGGGCCCAGACCCATTACTTCGTGAATGAGTTCATCAACTAGGGCTGTAAATGCCTCGGAACGCAAATGCAGGCGTTCGGCCTCGATCAGCCCGGTAACCAGCGCGGCGATCTGACGTTTCAGTTCGGACCGTTCGACCTTGTCGATCACTGACAGGTTCAGACGGTCGAGAAGCTCACTGTGCAGACGGCTTTTAAGCTCCAGATGCGCTTGCAGGTCAACGTCCACCGGCTCTGGTGTTGCTTTGGACTTTGACACCTCGATCGGCCGTTCCAGAACCAACACGTTCGATTTGGACGCGGCCCGGCGTGATTTGTACTCGTTAAACACGGCGATCTCCCATTATGCAGTTTTTTGTGTGGCTGGCCGGGTGCCTTCGGATATGAACGCAGCCAGTTTCGTCAGAGCCTTGCCAAGGTCCGAATGCGGCTTCATGTCCACAATCGGTCGTCCCAGATCGACCGCGTTTCGCGCAATCTTGGGATTGTCCGGCAGCCAGTGCTTCAGTTTCGTTTCCAGCACTTTTTCGGCCTCGCGAACGTGTGCGGGTTTGATCAGCGTCTTCCGTTCGCGGTTCACGACAACCTCGACGGGCAGGGCCACGTTCGCCTCGCGATAGAAATCGATCAGGCGCCGGGTCTGGCGAACACACGGAACCGTGGTGTCAGTAACCAGTGCAAGTTGGTTCGCGCGTTTAAAGATGGGTTCGACCCATTCCACAACGGCACAGGGCAGGTCGATGACAACATAGTCGTACCGGCGCTGAAGCAGGTCGAGCATCCCCTCGATCAAGCCCGGTCGTATGGATTGAAGCGGAACCAGCGGCGCGGGCGCGCACAACACATCAATGCCGAGCGTATGGTTCTGAAGGATCGACGTCAGGAAATGATCATCCGGCTCTTCCTGATTTTCGATGAGTTGGAGGCATCCCCCGTTATCTTCAAGATCCAGAAACACGTTCGCGTTTCCGAATTGCAGATCAAAATCCAGAAGCGCGACGCGGTTTTTCGCCTTTTTCCTCAGGAAGGATCCTTTCCCGCCCACCAGCGAGCAGGCAAGGTTGACTGCGACCGTTGACGCTCCGATTCCACCGCGGGATTTTGCAACCGGGATCACCGTGCCAAGGGCAGAGGGGCCATTTCGAATGAACCCTTGCGGAAGTGAACGGGAAGAGATTTTTTCTGCTACTGCAGCTTTCAGCCCATCCTCGTCAATGGACAGGGGCAGAACCTCGTCGATGCCGATTTTCCGCAGTTCGCGGGCGACCGAGATCGAAACATCATTCTGCGTCAGCGCGACAAACAAGGTGTCGTCTTGTCGATGGGTCAGCAGGTCTTTGACAGCCAGAACCTCGCCCGCGTCGCAGGGGTCGATTTCGAAAATAACCAGGTCATGCTTGAATGCCAGATTGCGTGCTGTTCCGTTCAAAGCTTTGAAAGAACCCGCATTCTCTGAGATTTCGTTATTTTGACCGGCGGGAAAGGCATTGGCGACCACCTGAGCGACGGTTTCGCTTTCAGATACAAGCATGACAGAATGTGAATTGAGATTGGAAACGTTCTTAACCATTAACCTGACTCTCCTGATGCCAGGTCTTCGGCAGGCAGCGAAACGCTGAAATTGGAAAACCCGGCTGTTGAAGGAATTGTGCTGCTGGTCGCGCCCGCGGCATTTGCAAGCGCGGCCAGCGGCGACACGAACTGAAAATCATTCAGGTTCAGCTCAACCGTGACCATGGGCGTGTAAGGGCCACCCAGGAAGCCCAGATTGGAATTGAAATCATAGGAAAACTGCAAGGCGTCAATCGTCGTGCCGGGGGGCAGCAACGGGTTGATGCGCCCCCAGATTTCAGATGCCGTGGCGTTGGCGGTATCACCCACACAAGGTGGTGTTACGGGGTCGGCACATACGCCAGCCGACGCACTGCATGGGGTGCCAAAGCGAGGGGACAACGCGGATGTTCCCCGCGTGTGGGTTTGTGGCACACCCGGACAGGCCGCAGGGCGCACCACAGCGATGCGCGCCGCCAACTGTGCGGCTTTTTGCGCGTTCACTCCGCTGTATGATAGCCGGCCAAAGTCCAGCAATGCCAGGAACAGGAAGGAAAACAGGGACACAACCAAGGCAAACTCAACAAGAACCCCACCATTTTGGTCGCGCAGCATCTTGTCCGCGACCTGGCGACAGATGGCGCGATTATTCCGCAACCTTGTCATTGGCCAAATATCCGCGATGTGTCAGCGACGTCGGTGGTTATCGATGACGCGCCGCTGCCGAAAAGCTTCAGTATGCCCCCCAACGGGAACTGAACGGTGATATTGGCGCTTACCTGACCGACGGGCGCCGGGTTCATGCGATACGTGCCGGACACGCAGGACAGGCTGGGTGTTACCGAGTTGACGGTTATGCTGGGGGGAAACAGGCTGTTGCCATGAATGTCACGCTCGACAATCCCTTTCAGAGTTGTGCTGAGCCCCGCGACAGTTCCGCCAGACGAACAGATATCCGAGGGCGTGACGCGCGACATATAACGGCTGGCATCCCGGACCCCGGCAATGACCGACTGGTACGACCACATGAGGCGTGCGGATTCCAGTGTCACCGCCAACAGCAGCAGCATAATCGGCATGACAAGGCCAAACTCGACAAGGATCGCGCCATCTTCGTTTTTGGCGAAGCGTTTGAAAGGGGATTTGAGGCGAATACACATGAACACTCTGCCCCTATCGATACAACTGTACGACGTCGCGAAAGATGCCGCCGAACCCGTTGCCGCCGCTGCCAACACCGGTCACATCGGGGAAACCGACGACCTCTCCGTGGATGTCGAAACTGGGGGGTGAGCCACCGTCATCACCCACCGGTTCAGTCAGGAACACGGCAACAAATTTGGTGACCGGAACCCCAGTTGTCGAACCAGATACTGGGTTCAGCGCGCAATCAATACCGGCAGCTGTTACAACGCGCCGTGCCGGGTCGTTGGACATCTGGCTGGAACACATTGGACGGCCGGTTTCGGCAAGTGAAGGGTCAAGAATGGAATTTGCGTTCGGTGCCGCGTAGGGGTTCGTGTTCCCGTAGGCTATTTCCCTCAGATACATTCCATACCGCGTCCCGGAAAAAACGGTATCCGACCCGGACAGTGGTGGCAGATGTGTGTCGCTGCCGATGCCGTCGGCAATCCCATCTGCCAGATCGTGGTTTCGATTAAGGTACCCGGTTCGATCCCAGTTGCCGTCACCGAAACGGTTGTTTCCACCGCAGGTGCCTGCCGTCATGCACAGATCGCGCCCTAGACCGGTTGTATCAGGGGTCGTCTGTTCATTGCCCTGAATGCAAGCGCCGCCACCGTTGCTTTCAATCCCCTTAATAACATTCGGTGCGGGCGCGAAATCGATATTGTTCTTCTCACCGTTGAGAACCGAGCGGTAGATGTCAAAGCGGACGTTGAACGCAGCATTGGTAATGCCGTTTTTCTGGCCGGGTTCGGTGTTCAGACCATTGGTCAGAACACACTGGGTGATCTGGCTTTGCGCCGCGATCAGACAGGCCAGTTTATTGCCCCCTTCGTCGGCACATACACCCGAGCTGTCTTGAAAATTCGCCAGATCAATAAAGCCGAAGTTACCCGGTCCCCAGGCCGTTCCGTTGCCGCCACTGCGCAACAGAATCTGGTCGCCCACAGTCAAAGTGGATTCCCAATTCGGGGGCAGGCAGAACATCAGGGGTGAGATATCGCACGCCGCTTTCGAGTATCCGGCCACTGCCTCGGCTGAAACGCTGGCAGCAGAAAACCCAGCCCCACCAAGCATTTTGTCCAGCGCCGAAGCCAGGCTCATCGTCAGGGACTTGGGTGTCAACACGATCTGCGCGAACCTGGCCTTCCGTGGATCGGTTGTAAGATCTGCGCCAAGCGGGGTCAGATCCGATGCCGGAAGCGCCGAGTGAAACAGGAGAGTATAATCCGAAGATCCTGAAAGCGTGGTCGCCCCGTTCGCGAATGTCTGGCTATCGCTGACAAGATTTGCTGCTGCATTTGTGGCGCGCGTAATCGCGTCCGGTTGGCCGTCCAACTCTCCTGCTGCGGCCAAAGCTACGTTGTCGGCGAATGACTGAAGCTCTGCATGTGTCGAATTCAACCGGCCAACGTCCAGTGTGATCGCAAAGAACCCGAGGAATGCGACCAAGGCAGTGCCCCACAGGATCGCGACGGTGCCGTTCTCTTCTTGGGCGAATGCGGATATGATTGCACGTGCTCGCATGGCTGAACTTATTGGCCAGGTGTCCGACTGACTTTGATTGGGCGAATGCGGGGTTTGACGCGCGGCGTCGCGGACGCCGGCGCAAGCTGCGCATCTTTTTGGGTATCAGGTTGCAATTCGGCGGCGGGCGCAGTTTCTGTTGCCTGTTCCGCTTCTTCCTGTTGCCGCTGGATGGTCACAACCTCAGTCTCGGTTCCCCGGCGCAGCTTTACAGTGGGTTGAATATCAACCTTTTCTACCGGTCCTTCCTCCTGCAGCAGATCGCGCAGGCGAACCATCTCCATGGGTTCATCCTCGACGCTGTCCAGGGTGCGAAGTGTCAGGCTCAGGGTTCCGGCCTTTTGAGCCAGGGCCAGACGTTGACCTTGCTGCGGGGTCACTTCCACCGTAATCGTGCGGGCGACTTCCGGCTGATCGCTTAATTCCTCCGACTGCTGGTCCACGCCAATGACGCGAATATTCTGCAAGATGGTGACCGCGCGCAGGTCCTGCTTGGCACCTTGGGTCAAGACGATATCAACGTGATCGCCCGGGGTAACAAAACCGCCCACGGCCGTTACAGCATCGACCTCAATCGCCATGGCGCGTGTGTTTTCACCCAACTTCTGAACAAGGGTGACTTTTTCTCCAAAGTTCGAAACCTTGGAAAGAAGCATTACTTCGCCGGGATAGAACCGGCCCTTGGCGCGCCGCAGCTGACGGCGATTGTTTGGAACAAGTACATCAATGTCCGTGAAAACTCCGGCCGGGAGCGCCTCGCGCGGCCAGGGGTGAATTGTGACGTCGTGCGCTTCGATCGTTTGACCAAACGCGATTTCTGATCGGGCCACGTAGATCTCAACCAGATCGGCATCTGGCGAGACACCGGCAGTGCTTGTCTTAAACTGAATGTGATCTTTCGCCAGGTAAACGGAACCGGACGCTATCGCAATTCCAAACAGTGTAGAAATGATTGGCCTGATACGCATCACTCTCTCCAACAATTACGTTCTGAAATATGGAACTTCGGTCGTCTTGTTTTCGCGAAATTCCTGGCGGTGAACTCTGCGCCGCAACAGTGGCGCGGCGGCACAGAGCTCTGTATTTTGGTAAGTGTGTTTGGGTCAGCAGGTCGCGCTACCCAGAGCAGCGCATGCACCAGTCACGTTTGTGTTGGTGGTAGTGCCCAGATACGAGAATGCGCCAACTGCAATCGACGCCACGACCAAAAGAGCCAGGCCATACTCGACGATTGCTGCACCGCTTTCGTTTTTAACAAACTTCTTCATGAATTTAGTCATTTTTTTCCCCCAAATAGGTTAGACGTTTTCAGCGCTCCGTATTCTTGAGCGCAAGCCAGGCGAAAATGCATTAGCTCGGGAATCAGAATAGGAACGGGGGAAATGCGTGCCTTCCTTCAAAGGTAATTGAAATACACCTAATGGTTGAGTCAATCGAAAGAAATCAAACTTTTGGGCGAATACATTTAACCCTGCGTTAACAACGTATTAACGTTCGGCGAATCGCCCTTTTTCGGAAACAATGAATTGAGCCGGGTCGCAATTGTGAGCGGGATGGTGGTTGATTTTTACTGACCGGTCTGACGTTTGCGGATTGGCATCGTGCGGTTCAGTGATGACAAGACTCAGAAAAGCATATTGAAAACAAATATATAAAGTTTCTTAAAAGGCTTTGTTTGAAAACTTCCCGCGCAGACAAGCCTATAATTCCGGTTGCTGTGACTTCGAAAGGAACACAAATTTGTTGTAGTAACCCGAACCTGTTTGTTTGGTCGGTCTGTTTGGTTGAATGGTTAATTGTTATGAGTGTGAGTTTTTTAAAGAGCGCTCAGGCGAGGGAGAGTCTGGACTTTGTAGTGGAGTGGACTCAGGCCCTATGCGGTAATGGCTCCGTGTCTCGATCCGTAAATTGTTTAATGCGCCTGGCAAATGCTGATGCGGTTCTAATTGTCAGAATGCAGAAAAAGGATTGGAAGGCAAAGCATATTGCGCGCTGTTGTGTCCAGCAGGGGAAAATCTGGCCTTCACAGCCGCAAACGCAGGCAGAGTTGGTTATTGGAGAATGTATATCAACGGCAAGGCCGGGTTCAGTCTGGAAACTATCAGACTTGGTGTTATCCGACGCATCACCAATGTCCCATTGTCGGCCCCAAAGGCCTGAGGGGCTGGTGGAGGTTATCCTGATTCCGCTGGACGTAACCGGAGCGCAGGTTGATTACATTGAGCTTCACTACAGTATTCACCCGCAGACCTTCGAACTTGATCTGATAAGTGCGCTGGCTCCAACATTATCGTCTGGCTGGAGCAAACGCTTGCCCGGAACAGTTGCTGCCAACTCCGAGGTTCTTCGGAGTCACCGGTCCAAGTTCAACAGCAACAATCGCTTTGTTCCGATCCTTGATCCACATAATCCGGCCGACCTCAGCAGATGCGAGTTTCGGGTATGTGCGATGATGAAAGAGGGAATGACAGTGAAGACGATTTCGGAGACTCTGTCCGTTGGCCCGACAACAGTTCGTTCGCACCTAAGTTCCATATTTTCCAAAACAGGGGCAACGAGCCAGGTCGAGCTTTTGCATCTGTTAAACCGAAGCGTTGATGCTGATAGGGGTTTTGCTCAGATCGCGGGTTAGCGAACCGAATGGATTGCTACCAGGACGGTCTGAAGACCTTTTCTTGATCTTTTAAGGATCTATCTGTCGTCATGGTCCCGCCCTTTGTAGTGCCACGCCGGTCGAACATCCACTGAACTGTGCTGCAATTTCGCCGGCTGTCTTGTAAGTTTCTAAATTTCGGCCGCAATTTTGCCCTCTATAGCAATGTAGGGAATCTGACTCTTTCGCCATGACCAACTGCCGCTTTCGTGAGGGGGAAACAACCCTACGGAGTGGGGAGAGAGCGCCAGATTTTTATGCCCTTCCAGTCTGATTGTATCTGATGGCGAAAAAATATCCTGTTTTGTTAGCTACTTAGTCGTTGTTCATGATTTCGCGACAACATTAACATAATGTGAACAATGTATTCTCTGAGTGTTCAACTGGCTCGGGGCATACTGATCGCACAGGCCGGGCAAACCACGTCCGGTTGAATGGAAGGGGAACAGCATGATCAAGACTGCTATTGAGGTTGCGCCGTATGCATGTGCGACAATGCAACCCCATAATCCCGTCATGAACGGCGAAGTTTCAAGTAATACAAATTCGAGCAGCAGTCGCTTCCCTCCTATCGAAAATGCACTGACAGAAATCGTAAATAACAAGCGACTAGAAGAGGCAAACCGGGACTTCTGAAAATCAGACGTCCGATGGATTTCCGGATCAACTTGATCAGGGAAAGATAAAGCCCGCTCCGAATTGGAGCGGGCTAAATTTTTTCTCAGTAACCTTTGCCAACTTGCGTCGGGCATAAGCGCAATACAACCTGGCGGTCAGGATCTTAATGAGAAAGTCGGGCCAGCCAAACGGCTGGTAATCACTTAGCTGGCCCGGTCTTTTGCCCACTTCCTAAGAACGAGGACAAAAGCCGTTAGCTATCCAGGCCAAGCATTGACTTTACAGCAGCCTCAACCTCATCGGTGACGGGTTTGTTCGCTGCATCTTCTAGCGCCGCGCGCTCGTTAAGAGCTTGGTTCTCAACGGCATCTGCCAGGTCTTCGACGTCTTGCACGGCTTCCTCGTATTCCAAGGCGGTCTGTTTTTCGGCATTCAGGTTGTCTGCCGTGTCTTTTGAAGCCTGCAGATCATCGTTTGCTGCCTGAAGGGCGTCCTCTATATCCGGATCGGTGCCTCCCGCGTCGGCGAGCTGCTGTTCAAGATCATCAACGATGTCCTGCTTTTCCTGAACATCGGCCAGAGCATCCTCTAGGTCGTCGTTTATTTCTTCACTGGAACGATCTGGTGGAGTCATCTCATCCAGAAGCTCTTGTTTTTCAGCAAGTTCTGCGCGGATGCTTTCGCCAGCCAGAACGGTATCGCGATAATTTGCAATACGACCGACGCGCGAATTCGGGGCGGCGTTCTGAAGGGCCTTCTCACTTGCGTTGGCTGCGTTCAGTGCGCCCAGTTCCGAAGGGTGGACGCCCAGCGCGGCAGCCAGTTTATTCCCCTTCTTGCGGGTCTCGGTCAGTTCTGTTTCCTCGATCTGAACCTTAGGTTTTTTCGCGTGCGCGGCCGGTGCAGTTTTGGTCTGAGTTTTCTTGGACTTCTTACCGGAAAACAGATCTTTCAAAGAGAACGATTTCCCCTTCGAGGTTTTTGACTTCGAGCCCTTTGCGCCAGAGGTTGTGCGCCCTGACTTGCCGGCGGATTTCGAACCGCCACCTTTGGTCGCGCCATTACCGCCGCTGTTGCCTTTGCCCTTTCCGGCACTGTCGCTGTTTCCTTTGCCGCCGCCATTGCCACCACCGTTACCACCGCCGTTGCCGTTACCACCGCCATTTCCATTACCGCCGCCTTTGCCATCTTTTGCATAAGCCACGTCAGGAAATGCAATCGCGCCAACAATTGCGGTGGAGCCTAACATTGCGATTGCGAGTGCAGAGGCTTTCAGCAAGCCGGTCATATTGGTTTTCATAGCGTTCCTCGTAAATCGAAGGCGTGTTTCAGTGGTCCGATATAGTTTTCCAAGATTCGCACACAGGCAAACCGCTTGCCGGAATCAAGATCTGACAGGTGCTATCTAACCCGATCATCATTGAACCTACGCCAAACTGGTCGTTCATCCCCAGTTCATGTTGAAATCGGTAGATTGTGTGGGTGGTTGCGCAGTAAAGAGTGCCGAAGATGAGAAAGCTCTTAACCATCATGTTTCTTATTGTCTTTCTCCAGCCCGGAGAAGGCAATTCAGCCGTTCGTGAGCTGAAGCAGGCAGAGCTGCGCAAAGCGACAACGTCTGGCAACGCAATCCGTCTGCAAAAAGTCATCAAAGGGGTCGAGCAGGTCTTTGGCGGCACGCCCATTGATGCGCGTGCTTTTCAGGCCGACAAAGTTTACTACCGAGTACTGGTCAAAAAACCGAACGGGAAGATTGTCAGTGTTATTGTTAACGCAAAAACCGGCGTCGTCGTTTCCAACAGGTCCAAAATCGGAAAACAAATCTCGGAAGCGGCAAAATCTGCGCCTGGAAACTCGGCTAATGCGAGATCTCAAGGCAAGTCTTCAGCCAAAGCAAATGGTGGTCAAAGCGGCAACCGCGGGAACAGTGGTGGCGGTCGCGGCAACTCTGGTGGCAATGGCGGAGGCAACTCCGGAGGTAGCGGCGGCGGCAACTCCGGTGGTAACGGTGGTGGCAATGGCGGTGGTAACGGTGGTGGCAATTCTGGCGGCAACGGCGGTGGAAACGGTGGCGGCAACGGCGGTGGCAAAAAGTAATGGTTAAACTGCTATTCGCGCGCCTATAATTCCCAAGTATGAGAGTCTTACTGGCAGAAGACGAGCCGCACCTTTGCGAGCAGATCAAGAAACTGTTGAACGCTGAAGGTCGGGTCGTGGACATTGTGAACAGCGGCCTAGAAGCTTTGCATCTCGGCGCAACAGAACCTTATGACATGATTATCCTCGATATTGGATTGCCGGAACGCGACGGCATTTCAGTTCTGAGGGAATGGCGCAGCGCGGGCATCAAGACCCCGGTGCTGATCCTCACGGCCCGCGATGGCTGGAGCGAAAGGGTCGACGGATTGGACGCAGGCGCGGACGACTACATGACCAAGCCGTTCCATATGCCCGAACTGGCAGCGCGGGTCCGCGCCATTCTGCGGCGGCAGAGCGGTCAGTTGAATCCCGTCGTTGAAATGGGAAATGTTGTGCTGGACACCCGCAACGGGCGTGTAACGGCGGATGGTGTGCCAATCGACCTGACTGCGCAAGAGCTGGCTGTTCTCACGTATCTCGCCCACAATGCTGGGCGTATGATTTCAAGGACCGAGCTGTCAGAGCATATCTACGAATACGATGGAGACAGGGACTCGAACACCATTGCCGTCTTCATAACCCGTCTGCGCAAAAAACTTGGCCCTGATCTGATCACAACGATTAGGGGCCGCGGATACATGATCGACTCCGCCTGATGTTATCCCTGCGTCAACGGGCTCTACTGGGGGGGATCGCGTCAGGTGCCCTTTCAGTGGGTGTCGGTACGCTGGCCGTGTTCTCGTTCATCAATGCCCGTGTTTCAGACAGGTTTGATACCGCATTGCTTGATCGTCACACGCAACTGGTCGTTGGGTTGAGCGTCACGACCCATGACCCGGACGCGCTGCGGGATCTGATGTTCGATCCAGCCTATGGCACACCGTATTCTGGCCGATACTGGCAAGTCAGCAACAGCGAAGGCGAAATCTTTACGTCGGCTTCCTTGTTCGACGGAGTCATCGCCGAACCCCTTGGCACCCCTGATGTAACGACGCTTTGGAATACTCGTGGTCTAGAAAACGAAGATTTACGAGGAGCCTTTCAGAAAATTACCTATGAGGATGGTACGGTCTGGGGGGTCAGCGTTGCCGAAAGTCAGGCCCAGCTTGTCGCGGAACGTCGCGCTGCACAACAAAGCCTGCTTCCGGTTTTTGCGCTGGTCGGTCTGATCGGTGTCGTTGGATCGCTTCTGCTGACGTCAATCATCCTGACACCACTCAGAAAGCTGCGTTCGGATGTGGCGCACCGTTGGGATCGGGACGAAGACCTTAAACCAGGTGATTATCCTGAAGAGGTCTCTCCTCTGGTCGAGGATCTGAACCAGCTCTTGCGCCGAAACCGGGAAATTGTATCGGGATCACGTCGTCAGGCGGCAGATTTGGCCCATGCCCTGAAAACACCTACTGCGATCATGCGCAATGAATTGTTGCTGTTGTCCGAAGCGGGAGGTTCTACGGAAACCGCGGTGGAAGCTCTCGACCGTATTGACGCGCAGCTGGGCCGGTCGCTTGCCCGAATGCGGGCGCTGAATACTGCGGACTTGACCCATTCTCGTACCGATCTGTCTCATTCGATTGATCGACTGGCGCGTCTGTTCACGACCATGGCCGAGCGCGAAGGAAAGTCATTGGAAATTGAACGCGACCCCGGTCTTTGGGTGCGAATGGACGCGCAGGATATCGAAGAAGTCTTGGGCAACCTGCTGGATAACGCGGTCAAATGGTGCAAACACAAGGTCCGTTTGACGGCTGGGAGAACCCAGAACGGGATTGAAGTTGTGATTGACGACGATGGTCCGGGAATTCCTCAGGACGCTCACCGCGAGGCACTGCGATCGGGGGGGAGGCTGGATACCTCTGTCTCGGGCAGTGGCCTTGGGCTGGCCATCGCGGTTGATTTGTTGAAGGCCTATGACAGTCGACTTGATCTGGGTGCATCCAACTCGCTTGGCGGTCTGGAATGCCGGATAGTAATTCCGAAGGGAACCAATGCGCATCCTGCGTCAGGCTGATCATTTGCCCTGAAGGTTCAGGGTGTTTTGGGTGTGTCGTACGTGGACAAGACGCGAAAACAAGAAAAGCGGACCCGTGACAGGTCCGCTTTTGCCCTTACGGGCGATAGGCAGCCAAGGTGGGCTTAGCTGCTCATGTCATAGGCCCGCTCACCATGTACCGAGAGGTCGAGGCCATTTGTCTCGGTCTCGGCGTTTACGCGAAGTGGTGTGATCAGTGCAACCGCCTTGACCAGAACTATCGTGACAGCTGCCGTAAAGACACCCACGATAACCAGCCCGCCCAACTGTGCGGTCCATGTGCCAAGGCCAAACACGGCGATCATGATGGTGCCGAAGATGCCTCCGACGCCATGTACCGCGAACACGTCCAGCGTATCGTCGATATTCAGCTTGTTGCGCACCAGACTGACGGCTTCCTGACACAGAACGCCCGCAACAGCGCCGATGATAAGGGCCTGAACCGGACCCACAAAACCCGAAGCGGGCGTGATCGAGGCCAGGCCTGCAATTGTTCCGGTGACAAGACCCACCATCGAGGCTTTGCCAAAGCGGATGCGTTCCCAAAGCGCCCATGTCAGTGACGCGGTTGCGGCGGACAGGTGGGTAACGGTCATCGCCATCGCAGCGCCTCCGTCCGCGGCCAGTTGCGAACCGCCATTGAAGCCGAACCAGCCGACCCACAGCATCGCGGCGCCGACCATGACATAGCCGGGATTATGCGGCGGGGTCGTGCGGTTGCGGCGCGGGCCAAGGATGACGGCGATGATCAGGGCTGCCAGACCAGCGGTTTCGTGCACCACGATACCGCCCGCGAAATCACGCACGCCAATGTCGCCCAAAATACCTCCATCGGCCAGCATTCCACCGCCCCAGATCCAGTGAACCACTGGCGCATAGCACAGCAGCATCCACAGCGCCGAGAAGGTCAGCACAAAGCCAAAGCCCACCCGTTCAACATATGCGCCCACGATCAGGGCCGGGGTGATGATGGCAAAGGTCATCTGAAAGGCAAAGAACAGAATTTCCGGTAGAGTGCCAGCAAGGCTGTCCACATCAACACCGTTGAGGAAAGCCTTGCCCAAACCACCCCAAAGCCCACTTTCACCGGGCCCAAAGGCGATGGTGTACCCGGCGACCAGCCACAGAATGCTCATCAAACAGGCAATGGCAAAGCAGTGCATAAAAACGCTGAGCACGTTTCGGGCACGTACAAGCCCGCCGTAAAACAAGGCCAGCCCCGGCAACGTCATAAAAAGGACCAGTGCTGTAGCAACTATGATCCAGGCTGTATCGGCTCCATTCATGGGCCGCTCTCCTTTTCCCTGCATGGTTTCCCGGGCAGGTCATCTGACAACGCTCCGGGGTCGAGTGAGTGTTTGTGCAGAGCCTTGAAGCGGAGGGCAGGTGAGGAAAAAAGAGGCAACACCCGAATTGAGCGCCTGTTTTGTCGCCTTTTGTTCAAGTGATGACAGTTTTGGCGGCTATGGGCAGATAATGCCTAAAAATCGTGCGTGTTATGAAAGTCCAGTCAGAAGTAACGCCAGCGCATGATCCCGCGCGGCGCGGCGCACCGCATCCCGCCCTTGCGCGCCAAACTCAATCGTTTCACTCCGGGTTTCCCGGCCTTCTCTGGCCAGTCCGAAACATACGCGCCCTTCGGGTTTGAATTCAGACCCGCCCGGCCCGGCAATGCCGGTAATCGCGACGGCAAGCTGCGCTTGTGAGTTGCGCAATGCGCCTTCGGCCATTTCGCGAGCAACCTGCTCGGACACTGCGCCGAAAGCCTGCAGGGTTTCTGCCAGCACACCCAGCATGTCCTGCTTGGCCCCGTTGGTATAGGTAACAAAACCCCGATCCACGACGGCCGAGCTGCCGGGTATATCCGTCAGGGCCGCAGCGACCATACCGCCGGTGCAGCTTTCCGCAGTGGCGATCATAACGCCCTGCGCTTTGGCGCGGTTCAGCAGGTCGGGCACGTTCATAGGCCCAGAACCCCGTGCGTGATGCCAGCCAGAACCATCACGCCAACGGCTGCGAAAATACCCGCAATCACGTCGTCCAGCATCACTCCCATAGGATCGCCGCGACGATCTGCCCAACCGACGGGGCCGGGTTTGGTGATGTCGAACAGGCGGAACAGAGCGAACCCGGCAACCCAGCCGGGCCAGAGGGCGGTAATGTCGATCCCATGCGCCCAGGACGGATGTGAGATCGCCCAGAGGGCAATGAACTGGCCCGCGACCTCATCGATGACGATTTCCGACGGGTCGTGATCGTCCTGGCCGTCGGTCATCACGCGCGTGGCCCACAGGCCGCCTGCGAACACCACGAGCGTTGCGATTGCCAGCAATGGGAATCCGCCCAGCGTGTGCAGGACCCAAGCCATCGGCAGCGCGGCCAGCGAACCCCAGGTGCCGGGGGCAGGGCGTATATATCCGACGCCGCCAACGGTGCCAATCAACTGCGCCGCGTTCATGATTTCACCAGACAGGCCGTCGCAATCGATGCGATGCCTTCACTGCGACCGGTGAAGCCCAGACGCTCGGACGTGGTGGCCTTGATCGAGACCTGATCGGCACGCAAGCCCATGATTTTGGACATTTCTTCGCGCATAACAGCGGCGTGAGGGCCAATCTTCGGGTATTCACAGACCAGCGTACAATCCACGTTCGAGATGCGATACCCCATCTGTCCAGCCAGTTCGACCGCGTGACGCAGAAAGATCTCGCTGGCGGCCCCTTTCCATTGCGGATCCGAGGGCGGAAAATGCTGTCCGATATCCCCTTGCGCCAATGCGCCATAAATCGCGTCGGTTACAGCATGCATCCCGACATCCGCATCCGAATGCCCCTGCAACCCGCGATCATGGGGAACCTTCACACCGCAAAGGACCACATAATCCCCGTCGCCAAATCGGTGCACGTCATAGCCGTTGCCAAGTCTTACATCCATATCCATTCCCATGATACGTTCCGCCCGGGCAAAATCCTCGGGGCGAGTGATCTTCAGGTTGTCCGCATCGCCCGGTACGATGCAGACATCTACCCCCGCAGCGCGTGCAACCTCAACATCATCAGCAGCACCGCCCGGATGCGCCGCATGGGCGGCGGTGATGGTGTCATAATGAAAGCCTTGCGGTGTCTGTGCCGCAAACAGGTTGCTGCGGTCTTGCGTGCCTGTCACGTCCCCGTCTTGTCCTATCCACAAGGCGTCAGTCACCGCTAGTCCGGGGGCCGCGGCCTGATGTGCATCCAATGCGTGCAAGACGTCCTGAATGGTGCGCGACGAAACGCAAGGTCTGGCAACGTCATGAATCAGGACGCGCTTCACGTCGAGGTGCGCCAGGGCCTTCAAACCATTGCGTACAGAACCCGTGCGATCTGTGCCGCCCGAAGCGAGGATCAGATCGGTATCACGAAACTCCTCCCAGACCAGAGTGTCTTCGTCGGATAAGACCAGAACGATATGAGCGACCTGTCCGCGGAACCGATCGATTGTCCAGTCTGCCACGCGACGACCTGCAAGGCTGCGCCACTGTTTTGGGACGTCGCCCCCTGCGCGCATGCCGCGGCCTGCGGCGACTATGATGGCAGCTGTGGTCATGCAGCGCGCCCTCCATTTTGTTGCGTTTGTTTAGGCGGCGGTGATTGCAGTGGCAATCACCTACGGTCTAGTGATTAAAAAATAGGCAGATGATGGTTTTGCGGGCTTGTTGCGCGTCGTTTTGTTGTTCATATGCGTGGAATTCGATATCAGAACTGCAACTGCCCAAGGATTAAGCACGTTGACTTTGCGCTTCGCTGACAAATTCGTAACATCGCCGGTTTTGCTGGCCCCGATGGCCGGAATCACAGATCGCCCGTTTCGGGATCTGGTTATGCGCTTTGGTGCCGGCATGGTCGTCAGCGAAATGGTCGCCAGTCAGGAGATGGTGCAGGCCAAACCCGGAGTGCGGGAGCGCGCCGAACTGTCCGCCGATGTGGAAAACACAGCTGTGCAACTGGCAGGGCGCGAGGCGCATTGGATGGCGGAGGCCGCGCGTCAGGTTGCTGATCGTGGAGCGCGGGTGATCGACATCAACATGGGGTGTCCTGCCAAAAAGGTAACAAATGGGTATTCCGGTTCGGCCCTGCTGAAAACACCGGACCACGCACTGACGCTGATCGAGGCCGTTGTCAGTGCAGTCGACGTTCCAGTGACATTGAAAACCCGTCTGGGGTGGGATGACACCCTGCTGAATGCCCCCGAGGTTGCGCGCCGTGCACAAGAGGCAGGCGTTCAGATGGTTACGATCCACGGACGCACGCGATGCCAGTTCTACAAGGGGCGCGCTGACTGGAGCGCAATCCGGGCCGTGAAACAGGCCGTGTCGATTCCGGTTATTGCGAACGGAGATATTGTAGACACAGCAGCCGCACGAACCGCTTTGGAACACTCTGGTGCAGATGGCGTCATGGTCGGGCGTGGCGCACAGGGTAAACCCTGGCTTCTGGCGCAGATCAGTCACGACCTTTACGGGGCGGATGCGCCGGATATTCCGGTCGGGAATGACCTGATCGACATGGTGCGCACGCATTATCAGGCGATGCTGGGGTTCTACGGTGCCGATCTGGGCCTGCGTGTCGCCCGTAAGCATCTGGGATGGTACATGGATCAGGCCGCAACCCCCGCGCCGCTGCGCCGGGCGGTTCTGACGTCGCGCAACACGGATGATGTCCTGCGCCTTCTTGGGGATGCACTTGCCGAAACGGGCGAGGCGGCGGCATGAACTCCAACGCCAACATCTGGAACTCTTTGCCGGTTCCGGCCTTTATTATTGATGAAAGCGACCGCATCGCAGATGTGAATTCGGCGGGCGAGGGGTTTTTGAATGCCTCGCGCCGGTCGGTAATCGGGCACCCGGTATGGGACCAGATCGCCGTTGACGCGCCGCTGGAGGAAGCTTTCCTGCGCGCCCGGTCGCAAGGCACGCCACTGTTCGTTAACGATGTGGATGCGGGTTCTGGGAATCGTGCACCCTTGCAATGTGCGTTGCAAATCGCGCCTCTGGTCGGGCATCCGGGGTCGATGATCATGATCATATCGCCTCGTGAACTGGCGGGCCGGATGACCTTGGGCAACACGGTCAAGTCAGCGGCGCAGTCGGCGATTGGCATGGCCGAGATGCTGGCGCATGAAATTAAGAACCCACTGGCCGGGATTACCGGTGCAGCGCAACTGCTGAGCATGAATATTTCGTCACAGGATCTTGAACTTACAGACCTTATTGTGGCCGAAAGCCGCAGGATCGTGAAGCTTCTGGAACAGGTCGAGCAATTCGGCAACTTGCAGAAACCGGACCTCAGGCCGGTCAATATCCACGATGTACTGGACCGTGCAAGGCGGTCCGCGCTGCTGGGATTTGGCGCGGATATGACAATCATCGAGGATTACGATCCGTCATTGCCGCTGGCCTATGGCGATCCGGACCAGTTTCTTCAGGTGGTTCTGAACCTGCTGAAAAACGCATCCGAGGCCGCGGGGCCTCAGGGCGGAACAATCCGTCTGCGCACGTATTTCGAACATTCCTTCCGCCTGCGCCGAAGTGATGGATCGGGTCATTCCCTGCCGTTGCAGATCGAGATCATCGATGACGGTCCGGGCCTGCCCGAGGATATCCGCGGTGACATTTTTGACCCGTTCGTGTCGGGCAAGGAAAACGGCACCGGTCTGGGACTGGCGCTGGTCAGTAAGATCGTTTCCGACCATGACGGCTGGATTTCCGCCGACTCCGTGCCCGGCCGCACCGTTTTCAAACTGTCGCTGCGCCGCGCGCCGCGAGATGCAACCGAACACAAGAAGGAGAGCACCTGATGGATGGCACCGTACTGGTTGCGGATGACGACCGCACAATCCGCACCGTTCTGACTCAGGCGCTGACGCGGGCCGGATGCAAGGTGCACGCAACGTCTTCGCTGACCACCCTGATGCGTTGGGTCGGCGAAGGCAAAGGCGACGTGGTGATCTCGGACGTTGTTATGCCCGATGGCAACGGTCTGGAGATGCTGCCGAAGATCGCAAAGGATCGCCCTGGATTGCCGGTTATCGTGATTTCCGCGCAAAACACGATCATGACGGCGATTCAGGCGGCTGAGGCTGACGCATATGACTATCTGCCCAAACCGTTTGACCTGCCGGATTTGATGAAGCGCACGGCGCGGGCGCTGGATCAGAAGCAGCGCGCACAGCCGGAACCCATACAGGCAGGTGGTGAGCGTCCGGATGAACTGCCGCTGGTCGGCCGCACGCCAGTCATGCAGGCTTTGTATCGGTTGGTCGCCCGCGTGATGAACACCGACCTGCCGGTTATGATCTCGGGTGAAAGCGGAACGGGTAAGTCGCTGATTGCCCGGGCAATTCACGACTTTTCGGACCGGCGTACATTACCCTTTGTCACAGTCACCACAGCCGACCTAAGCGATCTGGAGGGCCCGGCCCGCGTGATGGCGCGGGTGCGTGGCGGTACGCTGCTGATAGATGAAATCGCGGATATCGGCGATGAAATTCAAGCCCGCGTGGTGCGTATGATGGACACGCCCGGCGATCATGTTCCGCGTTTCATGGCAACCAGCCAGACAAACTTGACCGATGGAATGGAAAACGGCCGTATCCGTCAGGACTTGTACTATCGTTTGTGCGGGGCGACGATCCACGTGCCCTCGTTGCGTGAAAGGGTCGACGATATTCAACTGCTGGCCGAACATTTCCTGGCCCGGGAAGAGAAGGAAAGCGGAAACAAGCGGTGGCTCAGCCCGGAAGCGGTTGAGTTGGTGCGGCGCTATTCATGGCCAGGGAACGTCCGGCAACTGGAAAACGCCGTTCGCCGTTTGGGGCTGACCAGCCGGGCAGATGAGATTTCGAAGGCCGAGGTGGAAATGGTGTTGGGCAGCCAGCCTGAGGCTGCGCCGGTTCTGAGCGGCGGCGAACGCGAGAAGCTTTCAACCTCGGTCGAGCGTCACCTGCGACGGTATTTCGATCTGCACGGCAATATATTGCCGCCGCCGGGCCTTTATCAGCGGATTTTGCGTGAAGTTGAGGCCCCGCTGATCGAAATCGCATTGGATGCAACTGGTGGGAACCAGGCAAAATGTGCTGATTTACTGGGGATTAACCGAAATACGCTGCGAAAAAAGATAACAGATCTCGATATACAGGTGACACGGCGCCGCAAACTGATGTAATATCGCCACACAAACCGTGGCATCCCGGCATCTGTCGGGAAAAGATCACGACATATGGCGGTAAGCCGCACAAGCGGCACATCAGGATGAGGGCAGACGGTGGCAACCCGAGCACAGAGCGGGATGATCCCATCGATTGGTCGATGGCGTAAATCACGGAAACTGCGCAATTTCGGCACCTTTGGGCTGGTCCTCATGGGGCCAGTTCTGGCGCTTGCCACATACCTCGTCATTGGTCCTTTTGACCTAGGTGCGACCGCGCCGACATTGCGGCTGATTCTGCTGGCTGATCTTGTCTATGTTCTGGTTGTGGCAGCTTTGGTGCTCAGTCAGTTGGGCAGCCTGATTGCTGCAAGGCGGGCCAAGTCGGCAGGCTCGCGTCTGCATTTGCGCCTGATCGGGGCGTTTACGCTGCTTGCGCTGGTTCCGACCGTTACGGTCGCCATTTTTGCCGGACTGACCGTGAATATCGGTCTGGAAGGCTGGTTTTCGGATCGCGTGCGCCAGGTTGTCGGGTCTTCCCTGACGGCGGCAGAGGCTTATGAGCAGGAACATCGCAGCGGTCTGACGCAGGACGCTACGGTTCTGGCGCGGTTCCTGAACAATGCACGTTCGGTGGAGTTTTACATTTCTGATGCCGAACTCCGCGAGGTTCTGGCGCAGGGGCAGGCCCGGATTCAGCGCGGATTGCGCGAAGCCTATGTCATCGACGGAACGGGCGAAATCCGGTCGCGCGGGGATCGGTCCTATCTGTTCAACTATGAGGCACCAACAGCCGAGCAAATGACGGAAGCGGCAGATAAGGGGCTGCTGATCATTGCCGACTGGCCGAATAATGAATTCCGCGCGCTTGTGCCTCTGACCGCTTATCTGGACCGCTACCTCTATGTCAGCCGCGAGGTGGATGGGCAGTTGTTGACGCTGCTGGATGACACCAAGGAAACGGCGCAGTTCTATCAGCAGCTGGAAAGTGAACGGGGCAGGGTGTTGTTCGAATTCGGTCTGCTTTATCTGGGCTTTGCGCTGATCCTGATCCTGGCTGCGATGTCGCTGGGGATGTGGTTTGCCGAACGCCTCTCGCGCCCGGTTGGACGTTTGACCACGGCGGCGCAGCGGGTCGGTGCCGGAGACTTGAGTGTCCAGGTCATTGAAGAGGCCAGCGACGACGAAATTGCGATGTTGGGCCGATATTTCAACCAGATGACCCGACAACTAAAAGGGCAGCGGGACACGCTGCTGGAAAATACCCAGCAAATCGAAAGCAGGCGTCGCCTGTTTGATTCCGTGCTCAGTTCGGTCACGTCCGGTGTTGTCGGCGTGGACCCCGATGGATGCGTTACGTTTGTCAATCGCTCGGCTGAACGCTTGCTGGACTGGTCGCGTGGTGAAGAACACCTGGCTATCGGCATTGCGGTTCCCGAGTTTTTGCCTTTGTTTGAAAGCCTCAAGGACAGCGGGCAGGAGGCTGTTCAGGGTGAGGTTAAGGTCACACGTAAGGGGCAGCTTGAAAACCTGCTGGTTCGCATGGCTATCCGTCGTGGAGAGGATGGCGGGCTGGAAGGTTATGTGGTTGCCTTTGACGATGTAACCGATCTGGTCAGCGCGCAGCGAATGGCGGCGTGGGGTGACGTGGCCCGCCGCATTGCACATGAAATCAAGAACCCATTGACGCCGATCCAGCTCAGCGCAGAGCGCATCAAGCGCAAGTTCGCCCGCAAACTGGATGAGGAAGACAGCGGCAGCCTTGAATCGATGACCGGCGTCATCGTGCGGCAAACCAATGACCTGCGGCGTATCGTGGATGAGTTTTCCAAGTTCGCGCGGATGCCCGAGCCCGTTCGACGGGAGGAAGACCTTGTCGAACTGGTGCGCGAAGCCGTACTTTTGCAACAGGCGGGACAGCCGGACGTACAGATTGATGCCGACCTGCCGCAGCAGCCGATCATGGCGGATGTAGATGCGACCATGCTTAATCAAGCGTTGACGAACCTGATTAAGAATGCCGGAGAAGCCATTGCAACTCTGAAAGAAAAAGGGGCCCCGGAAAACCTGGTGCCGCAGATCAAGGTGGCGGTTTCAAGCGATGATGCGGGTACAATCATCACCATTGCAGACAATGGGATAGGTCTGCCGGAAGACCGGGCGCGTTTGTTTGAACCTTATGTAACGACACGCGACGAAGGGACCGGGTTGGGTCTTCCGATCGTCAAGAAAATCATAGAAGAGCATGGCGGCGCGCTGACCCTTGAGGACGCGCCCGTATTTGACGGACAGGACCATTTTGGCGCAATGGCTGTGATCCGTTTGCCTGGGGCAAGTATGTCCCCAACCGTTGCGCCGCAGAAGCAGGCAATTAGAACCAACAAACTGAAAGCAGGCCAAAGATGAGCGACATTCTGATCGTAGATGACGAGCGCGATATTCGCGAGCTGGTGTCCGACATTCTGGAGGACGAAGGCTATTCAACCCGGCTGGCAGCCAACTCGGACGAGTGCATGGCGTCGATCAATTCCGAACCGCCGGGTCTGTTGATCCTGGATATCTGGCTGAAAGACAGCCGCATGGACGGGATTGATATCCTCAAGACGGTAAAGCGCGATAACCCGGATGTGCCGGTGGTGATTATTTCGGGCCACGGCAATATCGAAATCGCTGTAGCGGCTATCAAACAGGGTGCTTACGACTTTATCGAGAAACCGTTTAACATTGACCAGTTGATGGTGGTGATCCGCCGCGCGATGGAGACGTCTCGTCTGCGGCGCGAGAACGCGTCGCTGAAGCGGAAAGAGGTCAACAACTCGGACATGATCGGCAAATCCGCGTCGTTCCGGGCCATGCAGGGGCAGTTGGACAAGGTGACCAAATCAAACGGTCGCGTCATGCTGCGTGGACCTGCGGGTTCGGGCAAGGAAATTGCTGCGCGTTATATCCATGCCCACTCCAACCGTGCGAACGCTCCGTTCGTGACCGTCAACTGTGCCGGGATTGAGCCTGAGCGTGTGGAAGAAGTTCTGTTTGGCCGGGAATCGGCCGAACGCGGTGTGGAATCCGGATTGCTGGAAGAAGCCCATGGCGGCGTGGTCTATTTTGATGAAGTTTCCGACATGCCTTTGGGCACACAGTCCAAAATCCTGCGGGTGCTGGTGGATCAGCAATTCCAGCGCGTGGGTGGCTCGGACAAGGTGCGCGTGGATCTTCGGGTGATCTCATCAACCAACAAGGATCTGGATGATGAAATCGCCGCCGAGCGTTTCCGGGAAGAGCTGTATCACCGTCTGAATGTGGTTCCGATCTCCGTTCCCTCACTCGAGGACCGGCGCGAGGATATACCGGTACTGGCCCAGCACTTCATCGAAATGTGCAACGAAACCCAAGGGTTGCCTATGCGGGAGCTGTCGGACGAGGCGGTCGCTTTGCTGCAGACAATGACCTGGCCGGGTAACGTGCGCCAGTTGAAGAACCTGATCGAACGTGTTTTGATTCTGGGCGACGGCACCGGCCCGATTGAGGCGCGCGAGCTGCCCAATGAAGAAGACAAGGCCGAAGAGTCGGGCCGCGTTGTCTTGTCGGGTGCGCTGGCCACTTTGCCGCTGCGCGAGGCCCGCGAAGCGTTCGAGCGGGAATATCTGCTGACCCAGATCAACCGCTTTGGCGGCAATATCAGCCGCACCGCCAGCTTTGTCGGCATGGAACGCAGTGCGCTGCATCGCAAGTTAAAGTCGCTGGGTGTTGTGACCTCGAACAAATCTGGTGCGCGGGTCGCGCAAATCGACGAACCCGAACCGGCAGAGTGAGTCTGGGGGCATAGTTCACGGGCAGACGGATGTGAGGAACTGATGGCGAGAACGGTGAACTCTGATCTGTCTGGCCGGTTCGTCGAAGGCTACCCGGCTTTTGGCAGGCGGTTAAAGCGACTTCGACGGTCGATCGGATTGAAACAAGCTGCGCTGGCCGAGGTTCTGGAGGTCGATCAGACCACGGTTTCCAGATGGGAGAACGGGGTTCAGCTTCCAACGCCTGATCAACAACACTCGGTGTTTGCTGCGCTGGCTCCTTTCAGGGCGGATGACAACGCGCTAAGACGGCTTGTCGTGAACTCGGCAGACTGCATCCATCTGGTTGAGGAGGCCAGCCACCTGTGCCTGGCCTATTCCCGCAGGCGGGCGCGGGACTGGAAAACCACCCAACGGGCACTGCTTGGCGTGTCCCTCTGGCAATTTGCGACGGACGAAATCCGTCAGGCTGAGGCCGAGCTACAGGACGAGGGATGGTGGGATTTGCAAGCGCCCAACCCCAAGTCGTTTGTAACCTCCGAAGCGCGGCACGACCGTATCCGGATCAGTGCCGGACAGATCACCTGGGAACGGTTGTACCTGTCGGATGGAACGCCGGTCCGGCTGGTCAGTGGGGCACGGTCGGGACGCGCATAATTTATGCGTATTCCTGTGCGGTCGGGTGCAGTAGAACCGGCTTATGCCCCATCCATTACGCATCTTGTTACAGGTTTTGTTGCTTTGGCTTGCCGGGCTAGGTGCGGCGACCCAATTCGCCAAGATTGCGGTTCCTTTTGCTCAGGTCGCAGCCCTCTATCCTGCGCACGCGGACAAGATTGGCTGGCTTTTGTCAGTCATCAGCCTGATTGGCGCGATTCTTGGTGCATTGTCCGGCGCGATAGCCGGGCGGGTTGGGCCTGTCCGGTTGCTGATGTTTGGCTTGACCCTTGGCGGGGCGGTGTCCCTGTTTCAGGCCAGTATCCCCGGTTTGGGCCTGATGCTGGTCAGCCGCGTTGTCGAAGGGGTCTCTCATCTGGCTATCGTTGTCGCAGCACCAACACTGATTGCGCAAATCACGATTGGAAAATGGCGCAACGCGGCAATGGTTTTGTGGAGCAGTTTCTTTGGTGTCGCCTTTGCCCTGAACGCATGGCTTGGGCTTCCCTTGATCGCTCAGGTCGGGCTGCCGGTTTATTTTGCTACCCATGGCGCGCTGATGTTTCTGATCGCCGTCCTGATCGTATCTTTCCGTCCCAACAGTGCATCGGATTTGGTAAACAATCCCTTTTGGAGCGTGCGAATACTGATTGACATACACGTACAGACCTATCGCTCTGCGTTTGTGTCCGCTCCGGCGCTCGGGTGGTTCTTTTACACGCTGACCTTTGTCTCGTTGCTGGCCATTCTTCCGGGAAGATTGCCGGACGATGTCAGTGCGATGATTGCTGGTCTGATGCCGTTGGCCGGGATCGTGATTTCCTGGCTTACCGTCCCGGTTTTGCTGAGCGTTTGTTCTGGTGTTTTTGTTATTAACCTCGGTTTCGGGCTGTCTATCCTTACGATAGGCGCCCTGTTTCTTGGTGCCCCGTTGCCCGTTGTCTGCGTTGCGCTTTTTGCGGTGCTGGGGCTTGTTCAGGGCGGCAGCTTTGCGGCGGTGCCGCAGTTGAACTCGACACCCGAAAACCAGGCGCTGAGCTATGGTGCGATGGCGCAGATGGGGAATGCGGGTAACCTATTGGGCACACCTGTTTTGCTTGCAATACTGTGGCGGACCAGTGAAGCAGGCATGTTGATTGCCGTGGTAGGGTTCTATGCTGTTGCCATGGCGCTGCATTTGTGGCTTGCCGCGCGGCGCAAACGCGCTTGAACCGGACTGGAATGATCAATCGCGCGGTACCGTGGTTTTGCTTACCCGGCTTGCCCCGGAGTGATGATCTGAAACGACCCGTCATCGAATTTCACAAAGCATGAGGCACTGTTGAGGGGCGGCAATGTTGTTGTTCGCGCCAATGGTACCCGCGATTTCACATTTTGCTTGCAGGGCGGCAAACTGACAGGGCGAAATCCCTTTTCGGCCATGCATTGCGCCTCAACCGTGTTTCGCAGACCCTGATTCACATCGACGGTATAGACCCTGCCGGGCTGCCACCAGCCCGGGGATTGATAGCAACGACCTCTGCCGTCGCAATACGTGCGCCCGGGCCAATATGTCGGCGGGCTTTGGCGGATCTGATTGGCAACTGGCACCTCTTTGACCGCCCTAAGCTGGCACTGGGTGGTCTCTTTTTGCAGACGTGACACGGTTTCACCCTCGCGATAGTAAAGCGAGAGCGGCCCGCACGAGGACAGCACCATCAGCGGCACAAGCATAGGAAACAGCGTTTTCATATGCTTATCTTGCCGCAGCTGATCGGCGATGACAATTCAATTGACCGCTTTGGGGGCATCTGTCATTCAATCCTTTCAGGCAGAAGGGCCAGAAACATGAAGGTCATTATTTGCGGCGCGGGTCAGGTCGGCTGGCAGATTGCGCGGCACCTTTCGGGTGAATTGAACGACGTCACCGTTGTCGACAACAATCCCGACCTGGTTCGGCGGGCGACCGAAACGCTGGACGTGCAGGGGATCGCCGGGTTTGCAAGTTATCCCGATGTGCTTGAAAGGGCAGGCGCGCGCGATGCGGACATGATTATCGCTGCGACCCATTCGGATGAGGTGAACATGGTCACCTGCCAGATGGCGCATTCGGTCTTTTCGATCCAGCGCAAGATCGCGCGACTGCGGTCGAAATCATATCTTGAGGCGATCCACTCGGACCTTTACCGGCGCGATCATCTGCCGATTGATGTGGTGATCAGCCCCGAACGCGAAGTTGCCGCTGCTGCGATGCGCCGCCTGTCGGCCCCGTCCGCCTTTGACACCGAGATTTTCATGGACGGCAAGGCGCAGCTTTTGGGTATTCGCGTGGATGAAGACTGCCCGATCGTGAACACACCTTTGCGGCAACTGACCGATTTGTTCTCGACGCTCAGTTCGATCGTAGTGGGGGTGCGTCGCGATGGCACGCTGTTTGCACCAGAATCCGAGGATCAGCTGTTTGTGGGCGACGAATGCTACGTCTTTACCAATGTAAAAGACGTGGATCGCACTATGGAGGTGTTTGGCAAGACCCAAAAGCGTCAGGATCGTGTGGTGATCGTGGGCGGGGGCAATGTCGGGCTTGAAGTGGCGCGAACTCTGGAAGAACAAAAAAGCCGCGTGCGCGCCAAAATCGTCGAGCGGGATCGCCGATGCGCCGAGATCGCCGCCGAGGCGCTGGAACGGACGATTGTGCTGCACGGTGATGGCCTTGATGCCAGTTTGTTGAGCGAAGCCGGTATCGACAGGGCGGATGCAATGCTGGCGGTTACGGATGACGACCGCACGAACATGCTGGCCGCTGTACGCGCCAAGGCCGAGGGTTGTGCCCTGGCGATCGCTTTGATCAATGATCCCAGTATGGTGGCCCTGATGGGACCTTTGGGGATTGATGCGTATATCAATCCACGGGCAACCACCGTCAGTTCGATCTTGCGCCACATCCGTCATGGCCGGGTGCGACAGGTCTACTCGATCGGAGATGCTGAGGCCGAAGTGATCGAGGCTGAGGTTCTTTCAACCTCTCCCATGGCCGGTCAAAAGCTGCGCGATATCGATTTTCCCGAGGGCGTACTGGTGGGGGCCGTACTCAAAGGAGATGAAGTTATGCGACCGACGGGCAGCCTCAGGATCGATGAAAAGGATGTCGTCGCGATCTTTGCCATGGCCAACGACGTGCCTGAGGTCGAACGCCTGATGCAGGTTTCAATCGATTTCTTCTGATGGCGCATGCGGGGATACAACAGATCGGGCTATTGCGGCGGTTGCCGCTGTTTCTTCTGATCTGGGCTATTGCGTCACTGGCCATGTGGATTCCGGCAGTTTACGCGCTGGCGCTGGATGATCACGATACATCGCGGTCGTTTTTGTACTCCGGTATCATAGGGTTGTTTCTGGTCGTCAGTGTCGCACTGGCCTCGTCCAACCGTGTGCCAAGGCGCGGAACTTTGGGACAATTGGCGGTGATGCTTGCATGTTTCACCATTCTGCCTGTCTTTCTTGCGATTCCATTTCACGATGCGCTGGGAACGACCACATTCCTGAACGCCTATTTTGACATGGTCAGTGCCCTGACAACCACGGGGGCGGATCTGTTTCCGGATCCAGACCGCCTGACGGCCCCGCTGCACCTGTGGCGCGCCTTGGTTGGATGGATGGGCGGTTTGCTGATGTGGATTGCCGCCGCGGCAATCCTTGCGCCTTTGTCGCTGGGTGGGTTCGAGGTCACGGCCCGCGGTCAGCCGGGTCGCCCGGTATCGGGTGTTGCGCAAAGCGAACGCGTTGATCCGCGCGGTCGACTGCTCCGTGTGGCAAAGGGACTGACCCCGGTCTATGCCGGGCTGACGGCTGTGATCTGGATCCTTCTTCTGATCGCAGGCGAAACCGGACTGACAGCCGTTTGCCACGCAATGTCGGTCATGGCGACGTCCGGAATTTCTCCGGTGGGCGGCATGGAAGGCGCGCAGGCGGGCTTCACGGGTGAGGCGATCTTGTTTTTGTTCCTGTTCTTTGCCCTTTCGCGCCTGACATTTTCGACCGACACGGCAACATCCGGTTATTCCCGCCTGGATACGGACCCGGAGTTTCGCATTGGCCTGATGATTGTGCTGGCCGTTGCTGCGTTACTGTTCTTTCGCGTTATTGCAGGCGTTACGGAAATCGGCGGGCAAATCGAACCTTTGCAGGCATTGCAGGTCATCTGGGGTATGCTGTTCACTGTTCTGGCCTTTCTGACAACCGCCGGGTTTGAAAGCGCAAACTGGGATGATGCGCAGCAATTGTCTGGTCTGGGAACGCCCGGATTGTTGCTGATGGGGCTGGCCCTGATCGGTGGTGGGGTTGCCACCACGGCTGGCGGCGTGAAACTGCTGCGGGTTTTTGCCCTGTACCTGAACGGTGCGCGCGAGATCGACCGGTTGATCTATCCCTCATCCGTCAGCGGGGTTGGAGGCGGCAACCGACGCATTCAAAGGGACGGCGCGTTTATCGCCTGGATTTTTCTGATGCTCTTTGCGCTGACACTGGCGGTGTTCAACCTTTTGCTGGCCGCAATGGGGGCCGGGTTTGAACAGGCCATGGTGCTCAGCGTCGCAACGCTCAGCACGACGGGTCCGCTGATTGAATTGGCCACTGATGTTCCAATCCGGTTGATCGACCTGTCCGCAGGGGCCAAGCTGACGCTGTGCGCGGCGATGGTCATTGGCCGGCTCGAGACGCTTGCGATCATCGCCCTGATCACCCCTTCGCTGTGGCGGGATTGAACCGGTTGGATCCCGTCGTCTTTAGTGCTTAATTTTTCGTCTGGAATATCTTACCGCGGCACTCCATACTCACCGGGAGGGAGCGCGTTGGTCCGCAACGCGTAGCAAGAACAATGGCGAGATTATCAAAATATGGCTTCGGACAGACAGAATCTTCAGGATGCTTTCCTGAACAATGTACGGAAAGCTAAGGTTCCGGTTACAATTTTCCTGATCAATGGCGTGAAATTGCAGGGTGTGATCACCTGGTTCGACAATTTCTGTGTATTGTTGCGCCGCGACGGACAGTCGCAGCTGGTGTACAAACACGCAATATCAACCATCATGCCATCACAGCCGATCAACCTGTATGAGGGCGAAGACGCCTCTTGATGGAACATGACCGGACGCGCACCCGGGCCTGGGTGCTGCATCCCGAAATCAAATCAGATGAACAGCGCCGCGTTCCTGAACCAGCGCTGGCCGAGGCGGTTGCGCTGGCCGCCGCTTTGCCCGATCTGGACGTGATCGGGTCTGAAATCGTTCGCCTGCAACGCGCCCAGCCCGGCTATTTGTTTGGCAGTGGCAAGATCGAGGAACTGGGCGAGCGGCTTCGTGAAAACGAGGTTGAGCTGGTTCTGATCGATGGGCCGGTGACCCCGGTTCAGCAGCGCAATCTGGAAAAGGCATGGAAGGTCAAGATCCTCGACCGGACCGGGCTGATCCTTGAGATTTTCAGCGACCGTGCACGTACCCGTGAAGGGGTGTTGCAGGTCGAAATGGCTGCGCTCAGCTATCAGCGGACACGGCTGGTGCGGGCCTGGACCCACCTTGAACGTCAGCGTGGCGGCTTGGGATTTGTCGGCGGCCCCGGCGAGACCCAGATCGAAGCCGACCGCCGCGCCATTGATGAACAACTGGTGCGTCTGCGTCGCCAATTGCAGAAAGTGGTCAAGACCCGCACGTTGCACCGTGCCGCGCGGGCCAAGGTGCCATATCCGATCGTTGCGTTGGTTGGATATACCAATGCCGGGAAATCTACTCTGTTCAATCGGCTGACCGGGGCCGAAGTGTTGGCCAAGGACATGCTGTTTGCCACGCTGGACCCTACCATGCGCCGCGTGCAACTGCCCGATGGCCCGGAAGTGATCCTGTCGGATACGGTGGGTTTTATCTCGAACCTGCCGACCGAGCTTGTGGCGTCTTTTCGGGCCACGCTTGAAGAGGTGTTGGGTGCTGATCTGATTGTTCACGTGCGCGATATCAGCCATGAAGAAACCGAAGCACAGGCGCAGGATGTCGAAGCAATCCTGACCTCGCTTGGTGTCGACGAAGAACGCCCCCGGCTTGAGGTTTGGAACAAGACTGACTTGCTGAGCACGGAAGAAAAAGACGCCGCGTTGGCGAGGGCGGATCGCGATCCGGCCATATTTGCCATTTCGGCAGTTACCGGCGAAGGCGTGACCCCTTTACTGTCCGAGATTGCAGCAATCCTGCAAGGGGCCCGGCACGAGGTTGTTCTGAACCTGACCTTTGCGGAAGGGAACAAGCGGGCGTGGTTGTTCCGGCAGGATGTTGTACAATCTGAAGAGCAGACCGAAGAGGGGTTCCGTATCACTGTCCTTTGGACAGATAAGCAGGCCGCCCAATTCGACACACTATAGATACAGTGAAATTGCGTAAGATGGCTGATACAATGGATCAAAGAGTATTCCTGACCGGATTTATTGATGTTCCGGCGGACCGCCTTGAAGATGTGCGCGCCGCTCTGCCCACGCATATCGCCCTCACAAAGGCGGAAGAGGGTTGCCTGTCGTTCGACGTTGTCGAGGATCAGATCACACCCGGACGGTTCACTGTTTCAGAGGTTTTTGTGAATCAGCAGGCCTTTGATGCGCATCAGCAGCGGACGAAGGCATCCGAGTGGTTTCTGATTACACAAGGAATACCGCGGAGTTACAATATTGAAACCGCTGGCAAAAAGACGACCTAAGTCACACGCCTTCAAGTTGTCGCTGTAAGTCATCGGTGTCGAACCAGCCGACTGACGACTGTACAAGATGATCGGGCGCAAGTTCCCATTCATCCCATCCGCGTGCGATAACATGGTTGCCGGTCTGAGCATGATGCCCCTCACGTGTCCAGACAAATAGGGCATGAGATCCGGCCCATCGCATCATGTCGCAGCGCACCTCCAGATCAGGAAAATCGGCGTAGAAACCCCGGGCCATATCGGCAATCGCTGCGCGCCCTTCGATCGGGTCACCTCTGTTGATTGTAATCCGTCCGTCCAGCGCGAAAAAGCTGGCGACGGCATCTGCGTCACCTGAACTCCAAGCAATTGCGTAATCCCGGGCAAGGTTGTTCAGAGTATCCCGAATGCTGGCCATAGTTTCCCCCTGGTCCGAAACAGTTCGCCCGGTGATGGTAGGCGAAACTGCCGCATGGCGTCCACGGTCCGGACAAAAAGGGGCGGGGAGTCGCCGAAACCCTGATGCTTAACGTGGGATCAGATTGGTCACTCCGACAGCAGCGGCGCGGGCAAGGTCAAGGTCCAGCGACATGGGAATATACTCGCCACGCCGCCACAGCTGCGCCTGATCGTCGTAATAGCGCGACAGGAAATGGCCCGATTGGCCGGTAGCGGTGATAAAGACCGAGCTGTTGGGATCGGCAAAGTCATACACACCGCGATACCCGGCCCCGTGCACATTCTGAAACGGGTCGAGCCCTTCGCCCGACGTGCGCCCGCGCAGCAAGGTGTTGTCACCGCCACTGGTCGATTGGCGAATGTTCACAAAATACCGAAGTATAGGCAAGTTCCCCAGAACCGGGTGGTCGTGGGTCGCCTGATGGGCATCACCCCAGCGCAGGGATTCCAGTGCGCTGCCGTAGCGTTCGGTGATCCAGATCAGCGCGTCATCCAGCGCAAGTCGTGCCATTTCGGTACAGGTTTCAACCGGCGCGCTTTGTCGTACATCGCACCAGACACCGGCGCCATCAATGTCACGATAGACCCGTTCGATGAACAGGGGCTCGACATGTTTGAATTCGCTGGCCAGCGGCCCAAGCTCGTCCGAAATCAGGCGGATCTGAAGCGCCCGCACCCAGGCTGCATAGATCAGCGGTTCGGGCAGGTGCTCGTTCATCTCGCCGTTCCAGTCCGCCAGCAGCGACAGCGCAATCTGGCGCTGCCGTTCGGGCGTCCCTTCAGGGGCCGAGGCACCGGTGTACCAAAGGTCAGCACCGATCAGCGGCAGCAGAGAGCGCGCGGTGAAACTGACCGTATCCAGTTGCGCTTCGATGAAACTATCGCGGGTATGCACCTCACGCGATTGCATCAGACGTTCCCAGCGATGCACGCGCTGAGTGTCGCCCCATTCGTAGGACACATGATCCGGGAACGGGCGGTCGATGATCTTGTTGTTGGTGTTGCCCAGAACACCGCCGACAGGGGCCACGAATTCCGGGTTGTTGGCGTAGGGTAGGCGACCTTGCCAGCGGTTTGCTTCGATCCAGCCGGGTGTCGGAATGCGTCCGCGGCTTTGGTTTTGCAGATCACGCCGGGGCATAGCGCCGATCAGTTTCATCCCTATTGTCGTTTTGTCGACCAGTGACAGGTTCTGCGAGGGCGCAATGAATTGCCGGGCCACGGTTACGGCGTCCTGCACGTTGTCCGCGTTCATCAGGGCCATGGACGCCGTCATCGAAGTGTCTTGCGGGCTGAGCGCAGTCCAGGACAAAGACGCAACATGGCCCGGCGGTGTGATGGTTTCCAGCTTGTAATCCGTACCGGGTAACACAGGCCCGTTCTCAGTCCAGCGCAGCGTCAGTGTAACCGGAGCTTCCCCTTTGATTTCAATGATCGAAGGACGGGTCTGGAACTCCTTATAGCCATCCGGGGTCAGGTATTCTTCGGGGTTTTCCGGGTTCAGCTGCTCAATATGAATGTCCTGATCGTCAAGATAGGACGACGTCACCCCCCAACCCAAACGGTCACTGCGGCCGGTCATGATTGCAGGAATACCAGGGATCGAGGCCCCAATGACGCTTCCCTTTTCCAGACCAAGATGCGCCAGATACCACACGCCGGGTGCTGTGAAGCCGAGATGCGGGTCGTTGGCCAGCAATGTTCCACCGCTTGCCGAGCGCGAAGGCGCAGCAGTCCAGGCGTTTGATGCCCCCGCCAGCCCGCGTTTGGGAAGGGGTGAAAGCAGCGTTTCAGGAAAACTCGTACCAGCGGCATAGCGTGGAAGGTTGGGAAACAGCGAAGCATATTCAGGCAACGCAGCAATGCCGGGGCCGGGAACATCGGGCAGAATATCTGCCAGTCTGTCCGGATTGCTCAGCATCAAAGACGTACGCGCCCGCAGAACCTCGTCTGTCAGGTGACCGGACAGTTGCAGTGCCATAAGCTTGATCACGGCAATACTGTCACCCGGTTGCCAGGGCGAGACGGGTGCATTGAACAGGAACATCTCAGGCGCGCCGCGCCCCAAGGCCTCGTCGTTGATCTCGGTCAGGCGTGCGTTGACCCCGGCCGCATAAGCACGAAGGGCAGCCTTGGTATAGTCGTCCTGCACTTCGACCGAGCGATGGGCAAGGCCGTACAGATCCAGCCGGCGCAGCAGCTTGTCAACGCGCAGGGTGCGTGGTCCAAAGATTTCGGACAAGCGGCCCTGCGCGGTGCGGCGCATGACCGTCATCTGCCACAATCGATCCTGCGCGTGGGCATATCCAAGACCGAAAAACACATCCGGGTCATTTTGGGCCAGTATGTGCGGCACATTGGCGGTGTCGCGCACGATCTCAACCGGAGCGGTCAACCCGTTGACTTCGAGTTTCTGGTCATAATCCGGCAGGGATTGGCTGGCCAGAAAATAGACAAGGCCCATTGCGGCGAGGATCAGCATGATCAGACCCGACACGATGCGCACCAGCCAGCGGAAAACAAGACCCATTACTGCCCCAAATTCTAGTACATGAAGGTTGCGCGGAGATTAGTGGATGGCGGGTCCAACCGAAAGAGGAACGCGGCAAGAACCTGTGCAGAAAGGATGAAAACAAATACCCCACCGCAGCATTCCGCTGTGATGGGGTTTGTCAGAAGAAGTGGGAAGCCCGAGTTATGGAATAATGCGGGTATATTTCGTGCCTTCCACGGTCGCACCGATCTGAAGCCCAGCCTGTCCGAAGATGGCGGCCAGAACGGGCGAGCGCAGTGTCGTTGTGTCTGTCGACAGGGAATCGCCCTGATCGCTGACCACATAGCCAATATCTGCTCCGGCTGTCCAACCACTGGAGCGCCGGAAATCGTTCAGGGCGTCTTCGGTCATGAAAAACAGAACATGCGCATATTGCTGCGCGCCGATCTGTAGCCCGGCCGTGCCCTTGACCGCCGAATAGAAGTCAACTGTTGCACCGCTGATGCGCAGTGCGCCGCGACCGTAACCGCCACCGAACACGAAACCGGCTTCGGTAATCAGCGGCATGACCAGCATGCCGTTGGCCTTGTTCGCAATTTCAACCGTATTGGGATAGCGGCTGTACATCTCGGTCAGCGTGGCGTCGACCCGGGCATCGATTGTTGCTGCGTTGGAATTGCCGACACCGTTGCCGCAGGCGGCGGTCAAGCTCAGACCTGCCATGCCCAAGGCAAAGCCGCGACGATTCAGTCGGGGGGAGTTGGAACTGCTCATGGTTTTATATCTCTGTAACTGTGCCTGATATGCCGGGTGATCCCGGTCTTGGCGGCAAGGATACGCCGATCAGGGCGATGTGTCACGGGAAAGCTGCCCGATCGGGCAATCTTATCGGCGAAATATCGCGAAACTTGCGGGCTTTATCCCTGCAGGATGCGCGCAACCTGAGGAGAGAAATAGGTCAGAATTCCATCGCAACCGGCGCGTTTGAAGGCGAGAAGGCTTTCCAGCATCACCTTCTCGCCATCGATCCAGCCGTTCTGGGCTGCGGCCTGGATCATCGCGTATTCGCCCGATACCTGATAGGCATATGTCGGCGCACCGAAACTGTCTTTCACGCGGCGGCAGATATCCAGATAAGGCATGCCCGGCTTGATCATCACCATATCCGCGCCTTCGGTCAGATCGCGTTCGATCAGGCGCAAAGCCTCGTCCGAGTTTGCAGGGTCCATCTGGTATGTCTTCTTGTCGCCCGTCAGGGCCCCCGATGCGCCGACCGCGTCGCGGAAGGGTCCGTAAAACGCACTGGCATATTTTGCGGCATAGCTGAGGATCATCACGTTGTGATAGCCTGCACCTTCCAGCGCGCGACGCATTTCCCCGATCCGGCCATCCATCATGTCCGACGGGCCGATGATATCCGCACCGGCGTCGGCCTGTGCCAGCGTCATCTTTACCAGTGCCTCGACGGTCTGGTCGTTGACGATTTCGCCGTCAACGACATATCCGTCGTGACCGTTGATGTTATACGGGTCAAGCGCCACATCCGTCATTACGGCAATGTCCGGAGCCGCTGCCTTGATTGCCCGGATGGCCCGGTTTGACAGGTTGTCGGGGTTCCATGCCTCGGCGCAGTCTTCGGTTTTCAGTGCCGGGTCGGTGTAGGGAAAGATGCAAATCGCAGGAATCCCAAGGGCCTGGGCCTCGACCGCCGCTTTGGCAATCAGGTCAACCGATCTGCGAACCACACCAGGCATCGAGGGCACGGGCTCTTCAATGCCTTCGCCATCGCGTACGAAAACCGGCCAGATCAGGTCATCCGTTGTCAGAGTGTTCTCACGCACCAGCGCACGAATTGCCTGTGATTGACGGGCGCGGCGAAAGCGGGTCATGGGAAATGGGGCAATGGTCGGTTTCATGGCGCGTTCTCCTTGAACATTCGTGCATTGGGTGGCATGAATTCACAAAGGTCTCAAGGGTATCAATGGACGCGCGCCTAGATGGAACCCCCCTGAGTAGTGTGAATAAAGGGTTGGGTTTGGACTGGTACTCTTCGATCTTTGAACTCATCGACATGCGCAGCTTTTCGAATCTGTGGTTCTGGATCGTACTGGCGGTACTCTGGTCGTCGGCCAGCCACTGGGTGATGGGCATCCCATATGATCTGGTTGTCCGTGCCCGCCGGATCGGAGGTCAGGTCGAAACCGATCTGCTCGACATCGTTCGCATCCATACAAATCGGATTCTGCTGATTGTCGAGATGTCTGGCACCATCCTTTTGGCGTTTGGGTGTTTTCTGTTTACCGGGATGGCCACGCTTGGGTTCTATTATGATGTTGAGTTCGCGCAGGCCCTTTTTTTGCTTTTGTTCCCAATGACCTTGGTGCTTTTGGTGAACATTGCACACGCAAGGCGCCTCAGGCGGCAGGACTTGACGCTCGAAACTGTCTCTAAAACAATTTCCCGCTGCCGCCTGTACACCCAGATCATCGGTATGATCTCGATACTGGTCACTTCGCTCTGGGGCATGTATCAGAACCTTTCGATTGGCGTTCTGGGATAGAAGATTCTGAAAGGCGAGGCGATGAAGGCTCCGAACCACGTGACAGTTGGCGGTGCCCCCGAAGGGTTTGACGCGCAGCTGGTGCTGAACGAGATTGCCCGCAGCAAGGGGCCGGTGGCCCATGTCGCACGCGATGACAAGCGGATGGAAGCGATGCGTTCCGCACTGGCGTTCTTTGCGCCTCAGATGCCTGTCTTTGTGTTTCCGGGCTGGGATTGCCTTCCTTATGATCGGGTCTCGCCCAATGCGGATATCTCAGCGGCGCGCGTCGCCACACTGGCGGCGCTGGTTCACCAGATGCCCCAACAGTATGTATTGCTGACCACGCTGAACGCCGCGACCCAACGCGTCCCGGCACGAGAGGTATTGCGTGAGGCGGCGTTTACTGCCCGAGTTGGCCATCGCATAGATGAAACCGCTCTGCGAAACTTTCTGGTGCGTATGGGGTTCACACAAAGTCCAACGGTGATGGAACCCGGCGATTACGCCATCCGTGGCGGCATCATCGACATCTTCCCTCCGGGAGAGACGGGCCCGGTTCGGCTGGACCTGTTCGGCGACGTTCTGGACGGTGCGCGACGCTTTGATCCGGCGTCCCAGCGAACAACCGAAAAGCTGGACATCGTTGAACTTGCACCGGTGTCCGAAGTCATCCTGGACGAGGCCGCCATAACCCGGTTCCGCCAGAACTATCGCATTGAATTTGGTGCCGCCGGTACAGATGACCCATTGTATGAGGCCGTAAGCGCGGGCCGCAAACATCAGGGGATCGAACACTGGCTGCCGTTCTTCCACGAAAAACTGGAGACACTGTTCGACTACTTGCCGAATGCGGTGATCACTGTCGATGATCAGGTGACGCCCGCGCGTCTGGCGCGTTGGGATACGATTGCCGATCAGTACGAAACCCGGCGGCTGGCGCTGGAAAACCGATCCCGCATGGACACGGTCTATAAACCTACACCTCCGGGGTTGCTGTATCTTGACGATACCGCCTGGGAGGCGGCTGTCGCGGATCGCCGGGTATTGCAGTTCAGCCCGCTGCCGCAAGCCTCTGGCCCCGGTGTCATCGACGCGGGAGGACGCATCGGGCGCAATTTTGCGCCGGAACGCCAGCAGGAAAGCATCAGCTTGTTCGGTGCTTTGGCCAGTCACATTACTGCAAAGCTCGACAAAGGCCCGGTGCTGATCGCCTCATATTCTGATGGTGCGCGGGAACGCCTGACCGGCCTGATCGAAGACGAGGGGTTGGCCGAGGCGATACATGTGGCCAACGGCACCCGTATTGGTAAACGCGGCTTGCACCTTGCCGTCTGGGCGTTAGAGCACGGGTTTGAAACTCCTGATCTAACAGTGATCGCTGAACAGGATGTGCTGGGCGACAGGCTGATCCGTCAGCCTAAAAAGCGCCGCAAGGCCGAGAACTTTCTGACCGAAGCCCAATCGCTCAGCCCTGGTGATCTGGTTGTACACGTGGATCACGGCATAGGTCGTTACATGGGAATGGAGGTCGTCACCGCAGCCGGTGCCGCCCATGAATGCCTGTTGCTGGAATATGCTGAACAGGCAAAGCTGTACCTGCCGGTCGAAAACATAGAACTGCTGTCGAAATACGGTCATGACGAAGGTCTGCTGGACCGTTTGGGCGGTGGCGCATGGCAGGCAAAGAAGGCCAAGCTGAAAGAGCGCATCCGCGAGATGGCCGATAAGCTGATCCGCATCGCCGCTGAACGCGCGTTGCGCAAAGCCCCGGTCATGGATCCGCCGCCCCACGCGTGGGAAGAATTCAGCGCGCGGTTCCCATATCAGGAAACCGAAGACCAGTTGCGAGCGATCTCGGATGTGATGGAAGATATCCATTCCGGCGCACCAATGGATCGTCTGATCTGCGGTGACGTCGGCTTTGGCAAGACCGAGGTTGCCATGCGCGCCGCATTTGTCGCCGCCATGTCGGGCGTTCAGGTTGCGGTTGTAGCGCCCACCACCCTTCTGTCCCGCCAGCATGCCGCGAGTTTCAGGGAGCGCTTTCGGGGATTCCCGCTGGAGGTGCGGCAATTGTCGCGCTTTGTTTCGTCGAAAGAAGCCCAGAAAACCCGTGACGGGCTGGCCCGCGGGACAGTGGACATCGTGATCGGAACGCATGCGCTTTTGGCCAAGAACATACGGTTCAACAATCTGGGGCTTTTGATCATCGACGAGGAACAGCATTTTGGCGTGGGTCATAAGGAACGGCTGAAACAGCTGCGCTCAGACATTCACGTGCTGACCCTGACCGCGACACCGATCCCACGAACGCTGCAACTATCGTTGACCGGCGTGCGCGACCTGTCGATTATCGGAACACCTCCAATCGACAGACTGGCGATCCGCTCCTATGTCAGCGAGTTCGATGCCGTTACAATCCGAGAAGCGCTGCTGCGTGAACACTATCGTGGGGGGCAGAGTTTCTATGTTGTACCGCGCATCTCGGACCTGCCTGAGATCGAAGAATTTCTGAAAGATCAACTGCCTGAGCTCACTTACGTGGTTGCCCATGGCCAGATGGCAGCGGGTGAGCTCGATGATCGGATGAACGCGTTTTATGACGGCAAGTACGATGTGCTGCTGGCCACGACAATCGTCGAAAGCGGGCTGGATATTCCGACGGCGAATACGATGGTCGTGCACCGCGCGGACATGTTTGGCCTTGCGCAGCTCTATCAAATCCGGGGCAGGGTGGGGCGCTCGAAAACCCGTGCCTATGCTTACCTGACCACCAAACTGCGTCAGAAATTGACCGCTGCCGCCGAGAAACGCCTGCGTGTTCTGGGCTCGCTGGATACGTTGGGGGCCGGGTTCACTCTGGCCTCGCAGGACCTTGACATACGTGGTGCGGGCAACCTGTTGGGTGAAGAACAATCCGGCCAGATGCGCGATGTCGGCTACGAGCTTTACCAATCCATGCTGGAAGAGGCGATTGCCAAGATCAAAGCCGGCGAGATGGAGGGGCTGTCGGATGCGGACGATCAATGGGCCCCGCAGATCAATCTGGGTGTGCCGGTTATGATCCCCGAGAACTACGTGCCAGATCTGGATGTGCGCCTGGGGCTCTATCGCCGCCTGTCATCGCTGTCGACAAAAGTCGAACTGGAAGGCTTTGCTGCGGAATTGATCGACCGTTTTGGCAAATTGCCGAAAGAGGTGAATACCTTGATGCTGGTTGTGCGGATCAAGGCCATGTGTAAACGCGCCGGGATCGCAAAGCTTGACGGCGGGCCGAAAGGCGCGACCATCCAGTTTCACAATGACAAATTCGCCTCGCCGCAGGGACTGGTTGAGTTCATTCAGAATCAACGCGGTATGGCCAAGGTCAAAGACAACAAAATCGTCGTGCGCCGGGACTGGAAAAAGGACAGCGACAAGATCAAAGGAGCTTTTGCAATTGCCCGGGATCTTGCTGAAAAAGTGGTCGCGGCGCAAAAAAAGGTCAAAGCAGGTTGAGATGTGAGAGGGGGCTCTGCCCCCGCTGCGCGTTCCGCGCATCTCCCCCGGGATACTTACGGCCAGATGAAGAAGCGGATCCCTGCTTCATCTGGCTAAAAATATCCCCGCCGGAGGCATCGTGCGTCAGCACGATCAAGACGTTTTAGCTACGCATTGCCGCCTGCGCACAGAAGCAGGACGCAGCTACCATTCGGTCGGCGCGGGCCAACGTCAGGTCAAGCCGTTGTTTGACCTGTAGGATTTCAACATCTTCCCCGCGGGCTTTGAGACAATCGTACAGCCCCTTCAGGCTCCACACGTTGTCGGGATGGATCGAAGCGCGGCTGAGCGAGCCGCCAAGGCCAAGATCTTCGCGATAGACGGCCTCCGCTTCCGCCGCATGACCTTGTTCGAACAGCAACGCGCCAAGCGCGTGGCGGGTGGGCTGCATCCATCCCCAGGGTTCGTCATAGGGCAAGGTATCGTCCAGCTCGACCGAGCGGCGCAGATGGGCAAACGCGATTTCAAACTTGCCCTTGCGGTACTCGATCTCACCACGCAGCATTTCCCGCGCAATTTCCAGCAGGTCAATCACACGGTTGTTGTGCAGCCTACGTGTTTCCGGAACGCATTCTTTGGCGGCAAGAAACAGATTTTCCTCGGCCTCGGCGTTGGCGATATCACCGGTTGCTGCATGAGCGATGGCGCGCGCGTAGTGTGTTGTAGCCGTCAGGGTGCGGAACAGGTCTGGATCTGAGGGCAGTTCCAGTGCCTTGGCCTCGTCCCAGCGGCCAAAACGGATCAGGATATGAGGGCCCATGGACATGTAGCTTTCGAAGTAATCTGCCATCGGTGGGCTTTCGATGCGCAGCAATTCTTCGGGTGTTGTGTCCCACAATCCCTGATTGGCACGAAGGGCCGGTTCCATCTGTCCAAGAAAAAGCGCTCCGTAGATAGCAAAGTGATAATCGTGCTGGCGATAGCCTGTGTAGATGTTGAACGCGCCTTCGCGCTCGTAATATTTCAAGTCGGCTTCCGAGGCTTTTTCGTTCCAGTGCACAACGTTGTGGTAGTGTCCGCAAAGCACATCGATATGCGTCGGCATATGTACCAAGTGGCCTGCATCCGGTACCAGTGTGCGCAGGACATCCCCTGCTTGCAGGGCTTTCTCTGGTGTTGGAGACATCTCCATCAGATGAACATAAAGGTGCAGCAGGCCTGGGTGAGACATCGCAGACGGATCGTTTGCCATGGCCCATTCAAGCGCATCCTGCGCTTCCTTCGTTGCCGCGCCCTGGGCGGGTTGGCCCGTATTTAGATCCCACATCTGCCATGGTGTCAGGTTCAGCAGCGCTTCGACATAGATGGTACGCAAGTCGAGGTGGTCCGGGTGTGCCGCAAATGCCGTGCGCATCGCGTCGGCAAAACCGTGGTCCCATTGGTGCATGTCCTCAACCGGACCGCGTTGCGGGTAACGCGCAGGCAAGGCCTGAATTAAGGCCTGTTCGACGGCAGTGCATCCTGCGAGCAGGCTAAGAGCTTTCTGCATCGCGTCGTAAGCCCGTGACAACGCTTCTTCCCGACCTCTCTCATCCAGCAGGTCCCACGGGAGGTTGTAGTTTGGTCCGGCGGCATACGCGACACCCCAATAGGCCATCGCGCAATTCGGATCATGCTCGGCCGCGCGTTGAAAACAGACCACCGCCTCTTCGTGATTGTAACCGTATGTCCAGTTCAGGCCACGGTCAAACCACAGCTGAGCTTCGGGACTGGATGTGGAAATCGCGCAGGAATAGTTGCCCAGATCGTAGTAATCGCACATCGCAGTTCCTCCCCTTAAGTTCTGGGTAGGATAGCGTGATTCACCGGCGATTCACAGGTCAGGCTGGCAGCCGTTCTTCGATGCGACCCATGTGGATCATCAGGCCAAATGCCAGAACGCACATACTCAGAATGCCGATTGTCAAAGGCGCGATGGACCCGTTGAACAGAAGCCCGATCGGCGCGGCGATTGCCGCGGCCATTACTGTTGAGATCGACCCGACAACTGAAGCGGCCATGCCTGCGATGTGGCCCATGGGCTCCATGGCAATGGCATTCAGATTGCCGATGGTTACACCAGCCATGAAAAAGACCATCGTCTGCCAGAAGACAAACAGGGCAAATGACATATCGGGCGAAAGGTTCGCCATGTTCAGGATGATGACGACAGACGTGATGGCTATCTGCGCGCCGAAGGCGAATGTGACCATCCGGCGCATCCCGACGCGCACCACCAAAGCTGCGTTCAAAAGGCTGGCCGAACCTGACATCAGGGCGACAAATCCGAACCAGAAGGGAAAGCTGTCGGCCCGATCATGGATCACGTCATAGACCGGCTGCACCATAGTCAGCATGGTGAACAAGGTCCCCATGCACAAGGTCTGCACGAAGATAGACAAGCGCACGGTGGGATGGGCAAACATTTCGTTCACGGCCGCAATCATCAGATGCAGACGGAAGGGACGGCGGTTCTCGACAGCCAGGGATTCGGGCAGTCGTGTGCTCATCCACATCACGACGATCAGGGCAAACAGGATGAAGGACATGAATATCCCGCGCCAACCGAAGAGGGCAATAACGCCCGCGCCCAGCATCGGGGCCGCTGCTGGTACCAAAGTGAATATCATCATAGCGATTGAGATGATGCGCGCCATTTCCCGGCCCGAATACAGGTCACGGATGATGGCCATCGCCACGACACGTGGCCCGGCAGCGCCCAGACCCTGCACAACACGCGCAATCAGCACAAGCTCCAGCGAAGAACTGGCCCAGGCCACAGCCGAAGCCGCAATGTACAAAAGCGCACCGCAAAAGATCACTGGCTTGCGCCCCAGCGCATCCGATAGCGGGCCGGTAAAGAATGTACCGATACCCATTCCCAAAACGAAGGATGTCAAGATCAGTTGAGCGCGATTAACGTCATCGGGGCTAAGCTGCGCGCCGATTTCGGGCAGGGCAGGCAGCATTGAATCGATCGAAAACGCGATAGTGGCGAACATCATTGCGATCAGCGCAATGAATTCCGCCTTCGACATGCGGTTGGCCATGAAGCACTCCTAACCTGTTCGCGCTATCACGGTGAATCGGGTTAGACCAGACTGGAAATTCGCACAGACCTCTGTGCTATTCTGCAGGATAAGCCTCAAGTTGAGACATGATCTCGGCGATCACTTTCTCCCACATTTCAGGTGGTTGAGCACCCGGAACGGCATGTTGGTTGGCAACTATGTAGGTCGGGACCGAAGTGACGCCCATTTCGCGTGAGTGGGTGTCGCGGTTTCGAATATCCTCGCGGTCAGCGTCGGATTTCAGCAGCTTCATGACCACTGCGGCGTCCATTCCGGCGCTGTCTGCGATGTCGGCCAAAACTTCGGGGTCGCCGATATCGCGGGCCTGAACAAAGTAGGCATCAAACAGCGCATCGACAACGGCATTCTGTTTGCCTTCGATCCCGGCCCAATGGATCAGACGATGTGCATCCAGCGTGTTGGGCGTGCGTTTCATGCCTTCGAAGTCGATCTTCAGACCGGCGTTTTCAGCATGTTCAACCACGGGCGCATAAGCACGCACGGCGCCGTCCTTGCCGCCAAACTTGCGTTCCAGATATTCGCGACGATCCATACCTGCGTCCGGCATATCAGGGTTCAACTGAAACGGATGCCATTCGATGACAAAAGGGTGCTGGGGCACATTGGCCAATGCTTTGTCCAGATGCGTTTTGCCGATATAGCACCACGGGCAGATCGGATCGGACAGGATGTCGAGCTTGACGGTCTGGGTCATGTGGCTGGTGCCTCGAAATAGGCCGGCAACGCCCGGCGCAGGAGTTTGCCGTTGCCGCCGGTGGGCAGCGCAGACAGGTGGATGAAGGCGCGCGGTTGTTTATAACGTGCCAGATTGGCCTCGACATAGGCGCGCAGGGCCGCATCGTCCAGCTTTTCCGGGCCGGTATAGAAGGCTGCTATCACAAATGTGTCCGGTTTGACCTCGACCGCGGCCGCGCCGACCTGCGTGATACCGGGAAAACGGGACAGGGCGGCTTCGACCTCGACCGGGGATACGCGGTAGCCTCCGGCATTCATCATGTCGTCGTCCCGGCCCAGATAACTGATCTGGCCGTCCACAGCCATTGCCCCTTGATCTCCGGTCAGGAACCATTCGCCTTGCATCCGGGTTTCAACTTCATCCGGTGCATTGAGGTAGGTCAGCATCAATCCAGGGTCAGACCGATGAATGGCGATGGTGCCTTCTTGCCCCTGCGGCACCGGGCCGTCCGGGCCCAGAATGGCCACACGACGGCCCGGTTGCGGGTGCCCCAATGCGTCGCCGCGCGCAGGGTGTGCCGGGCTGGAGGATATGAAGGTCGAGCATTCGGACATGCCATAGGCTTCGAACAATTCCGTACCGGTGGCGCTTAGCCATTTCTCGTGCAGGGCGCGCGACAGCTTTTCCCCCGCGCATAAACCGTGGCGCAGGTCAGGTAAGTTGATTTGCTCATACTCTTGCACCAATTTTCGAAAGACCCCCGGTGCCGCCGCAAAGATCGTTGCGCGATGCTGGCGGAGCAGAGCGGGCAGGGCGGAGATGTCCGTGCCCGGTTCCGGGATCAAGGCGGTTGCGCCGATGGTCCACGGGTCCATCAGACCGGTGCCAAGTGTATAGGTCCAGTTGAACGCTCCGGCGTGACACAGCCGATCGGACGCGCGCAGACCATACCAACCATCGACCATCATCTGCCGCGCCCAGATTGCCCGATGGGCGTGGGCCACGGCACGCGGACTGCCCGAGGTTCCCGAGGTGTAGACGACATATGCCATGCGCTCGGGGTCGCCCAGGTCATAGCTGGCGGGTGGAATGTCGCGCATGGCCTTTAATGCATCCAACTCGATCTGTCTGGGATGAGGCGCGCATGAGACAGCGGGATCACGAAGAACCGCAGCCGGGGACAGATCGTCGATCATTCTGGCGGTTTCGGGTTCCGTCAGTTGCGACGAAGTCGGCACCGGAATGATACCCACTGAAATCGCGCCCAGATAGGCAATCGGGAAATCCACCGTATTGCCGAGCCGCATCAGAACGGTATCGCCGGGTGTCAGACCTGATTGCAGCAACCCCGCGCCTGTGCCCAACACGGCAGATTGCAGGTCGCGATAGGTCCAGTCCTGCTCGCCGTGGGGCATTAGTACCGACAACGCCACTTTGTCAGGGACCTGATCGGCACGGCCAAGGACATGCGCCGCCAGATTGAACGGTGCGGGGCAGGGCGCGGGCGCCCCCTGATCGAAGACAGATAACATGGCCATTGGCTAACGCGGTGTCTGGCGCGTTGCAAGCGCGGCTGGCCAAGCCTATAGAGAATGACATGAGCACCCAAGATCCCAAATCCCTGATCCGAATTGCCCGCGATTCCGGTGATCACACCGAAGTTGAACCGCTTGACCTTGGCGCGCGCGTGCGCGAATTGCGAAAAGCGCGGAAATGGACGCTGGAGCAGGCCGCCAGTCAGGCCGGTTTGGCCCGTTCTACGCTCAGCAAGATCGAGAACGGGCAGATGTCACCTACCTATGACGCGCTCAAAAAGCTTGCGGTTGGCTTGGAAATCTCGGTGCCTCAGCTTTTCACACCGCCGCAGCGGGACCAGGTCATCGGACGGATGGCGATTACCCGGATGGGCGAAGGGGCGGCCCACGCGACAACGACCTACGAGCATGAGTTGCTGGCCGAAACCCTGACCAAGAAACACATGCTGCCCTACCGCGCGCGGGTTCGGGCACGGTCCATGGACGAATTCGACGGCTGGGTGCGCCACGATGGCGAAGAGTTCATGTATGTTCTGACTGGTGTTGTCCGGCTCTATACCGAGTTCTATGAGCCGGTCGAAATGCGTAGGGGTGACAGCGCCTATTACGATGGCAGCATGGGCCATAACGTAATCTCCGTCAGTGACGAAGATGCGACAATCCTTTGGGTCACATCACTTGCTTAGCGACGCGCGGCAGAATTCTCTGTTCAGACCTTCGGTGAACAGGAAATCTTCGACCTCTTCATGAGCTTCGTTCATGGTTAACTGGTGACGCTCTGCCAGATAGGCTTCGAACCCTTTACGATCTTTTGATACGCGCATCATGTCCTGGTCACGCAAATTCGGAAAACGCCGCTTTGCACGTGCGTAGGCCGCATTCCAGTCTTGTGTCAGATCCGTCCAGTTCATCATGTATGAGCTTTCCTTATGTAGCGTTTAGGACTGCTCTCCCCCTCTTTAGGGTACGTAATGGGTGCCGTTAGGGAAGACATGACAAAATGTCGCAGCATGCCACTGCATTCCTTTTACAAGATTGTGCCTCTGCAATACCTGCCGCAACAGGGCGGCAGGCTTGAAACTGTTTAAAGCACCTGCGGATCAGGAGATCTGTTTGGTGCGGAACCGGGTATTCCCGGCGCGCGAGTTGTAAAGGCGACCTCCATCTTTGGGCTATGTCTAAATACCGCGATTCAATGCAGCTTTTAACGTTGACCGAAGCAGGCTGAAGGTGCGTCTCATGGGATCATCCGGCATCCGATATGGCCTGCATCTGATGCTGCGACCTGCTGTCGCGAAACGTATCCCTAGTGTGATGGCCATGTGCTGAATTCCGCCGACAGGCGTGGTTTTCCGGGGCCAATCGTGCTGGAAGCGCGAAGGAATCGCGTTTTTCAAGGGGTCCGCCAACACCGTGCGGAGAACAGCCGGTGTCGTGCAAAGCCCGGCTGCCCTGATGTTCACGTGATTACCCGGCGTCGTACCACCACACTTCCGGCATGTATTGCGGTCCGTCGCCATAGATTGGCACAGTCTCAGGGAACTTGAGCTCGCGGATGTGGGCAATCCGCCCGACATCAAAACTCCAGATCGGGATGACATAGCGACCGGCTGTCAGAACCCGGTCAAGCGCGCGGGTTGCAGCGGTAAAATCTTCAGGTGTTTCCGAGGCGAGCATGGCGTCAATCATAGCATCAACAGCGGGCGAGGCCACGCCCATCAGGTTGCGTGTACCGGGTGTGTCCGCGTTCTCGCTTCCCCAATACAAACGCTGTTCGTTGCCGGGAGACAGTGAAAGAGCACGCCGGAAAGGCGTAACATCAAAATCCAGCTCTCCGGTGCGCCCGACATACTGCGCGTTGTCGACCTGTTCCGTTGTGATCTGAATGCCAAGTCGTTCCAGCGCGCGGGAATAAATCTCGACCACCGACGCCATCTCGCTATCCCCCTGCTGTAGCAAGACCGTCATTTTGAACGGATCACCATTCGTGTTGTGCAGAACCCCGTCCTGAACGGTCCAACCCGCTTCGGTCAACAGTTTGGTGGCTTTGCGAATATTTGCGCGGTTGCGGGCTGAACCGTCGCCCTTCGGCAGTTCGTACCCCTCCAGCGTGCCGGGGATCAGATCCGAGGCAAAGGGTTCCAACAGGGCTTTTACCTGCCCTTGGGCCGGTCCGGGCTGCATGGCCAGGTCTGAGCCCGAGAAGTAGGACGTAATCCTTGGCTGCGCCCCACCAGTGATCGTGTCGTTGATGAATTCGAAATTGAAGGCCAGGGTCAGGGCCTCGCGAACGCGCCAGTCGTCGAACGGGGCTTTGCGGGTGTTCATCACGAACCCGGTCATGCCTGACGGTTTGCCATGCGGTATCTCGGTCTTGATGACATCACCGCGCTGAACGGCGGGGAAGCTGTATTGCGTGTCCCATTTGTCGCCGTTGAACTCACGCACCGCTGACAGCTCACCAGCTTTGAAGGCCTCGAACAGAACGCTGCCGTCGCCGTAGAACTCGATCCGCATTTCATCCAGATTCATGGTACCGCGACGGAACGGGATATCCTGCCCCCAATACTCAGGGTTGCGACGAAGGTTCACATAGCGCCCCGCCTCGTAGCTATCGATCACATAGGGGCCGGTGCCGATTGGGACATCGTGCAGGGCGGCGTCGGCAAAATCCTTGTCCTGCCACTGCGCCTTTTGCAGAATCGGACGCATCCCTGCGAGCAGGGCAAGTTCGCGATCAGGCACGTTGAAAGTAATCCGAACCGAACGCGGGCCAGTCTGTTCGATCCTGTCGATTTTGTCCCAAAAACCGCGATAGCGCAGATGCCCCTGAGTGCCGAGCGTCTCATATGACCAAATCACGTCGTCAATCGTGACCGGGCTGCCGTCAGAAAACCGGGCCTCTTCCCGCAGGGTAAATTCAACCCACGACCGGTCCGGCGCCGTCTCAACTGATTCGGCTAACAGCCCGTAAAGTGAGAAAGGTTCGTCCCAGGATCGCCCCATCAGACTTTCATGGGTCCAAAATGGCAATTGCCAAGGCGAGGTGCCTTTTTGCAAAAACGGGTTCAGGCTGTTATAGCCGCCGGTATTTCCGAAAACGACTTTGCCGCCTTTGGGGGCATCGGGGTTGGCATAGGGTAGGGACACAAAATCCGGTGGTAGGGCCGGGTCCCCATACATAGCTATGCCATGTGACGATTCTGCATGGGCGACAGAGATCATGAAAATGCTTGCGATTCCCGCCGCAAGTGGTCGAAACGGTCGGAGAAAATCCGGGCTCATTTTGGAAACAATCCTGCTCTGGCCTTATTTTGTTGGGATTCACCGTAGTGATGATTTTTCATATTATCAAACTTTTAGCTTGGACGAAGGCGTGGAATTGCTTATAAAGGATGCACTGCTCGATAGGTTTCTTGCCTGTATGAAACCTGCCTCAATAACTTAACGCCCGCTTCGTGCGGGCGTTTTTTTTGGCTGCTTGAGAAGTGTCAGGCTGGGATTTCAGGCAGGTGTGTTTCCCCGTTTTCTTTGCAGGTGCAGCATGGCATTGTGCACCAAATCATCGCTTCAGGGAGAACGGTCATGAGCCTTTCCGGCAAAACAGCAATCATCACGGGGTCTAATTCTGGCATCGGACTGGGGGTCGCGCGCGAGCTGGCGAAGGCCGGAGCAGATGTTGTCCTGAATTCCTTTACGGACCGAGACGAAGATCACGCGCTGGCCGCTGAGATTGCCAAAGAGACCGGAACCAAAGCGCGTTACATCAAGGCGGATATGTCAAAAGGCGAAGAGTGCCGGGCGCTGATTGAGCAGGCCGGAGCTTGCGACATACTTGTGAACAACGCGGGCATTCAGTTTGTGTCCCCGATCGATCAGTTTCCGGCGGAAAAATGGGATGCGATTATTGCGATCAACATGAACTCGGTCTTTCACACGACCGCTGCCGCACTGCCGATGATGCGCAAGGCGGGTTGGGGTCGTATCGTGAATATCGCCTCGGCCCACGGCCTGACGGCGTCGCCATTCAAGGCAGCCTATGTTGCCGCCAAGCACGGGGTGGTGGGGATGACCAAGACCGTTGCGTTGGAAACCGCGCAAGAACCTATCACCTGCAACGCCATTTGCCCAGGCTATGTGCTGACACCCCTGGTTGAGGCCCAAATCCCGAACACGATGAAAGAATACAATATGAGCCGCGAGGAGGTTGTAAAAAACGTGCTTCTGGAACGGCAACCTTCCAAGGAATTCGCCACGGTTGAGCAACTGGGCGGGACAACCATTTTCCTGTGCTCGGACGCAGCGGCGCAGATCACGGGAACCACGATTTCTGTCGATGGCGGCTGGACCGCCTTGTGATTGGCCTTGGGGGCGCTGCCCCCAAACCCCCGGAGTATTTCTGAAAAGATGAAGGGTGAAGGCGGTGGTACGGATCAATCTGGCTTTGCAGGGCGGCGGTGCGCATGGGGCGTTCACCTGGGGTGTGCTTGACCGACTGCTGGATGAGGAAGACATCGAGGTTGCCGCGATCACCGGAACATCCGCCGGTGCGTTGAACGGTGCGGCGTTCAAATCGGGGATGGTTCATTCAGGACGTGAGGGTGCGCGTGCGCAGCTGGACGGGCTTTGGAGGCGTATGGGTGCGATTGGAGACATGCGTATAGTCAATTGGTTTCGCGGGTTGGAACCGGCCGCAATCGCGCAGGCGATGGAATATTCGGTGCCGTTTTCAATCGGTGATGCCTGGTCGCGGATGGTGTCGCCTTATGCCTATGGTCCATTCTACAGCAATCCGCTGGAGCCGGTGGTGGACAGGTTCAATTTTGCGGAAGTATGCGCCGATGCGGGACCCCGCCTGTTTGTGTGCGCCACCTGCGTGAGAAGTGGGAAAATCCGCGTCTTTACTGGCGAGGAGGTCTCGACAGATGCCATTCTGGCTTCAGCTTGCCTGCCGACCCTGTTCAAGGCAGTCGAGATATTTGATCCAAAGACGAACCGGGTCGAAGCCTACTGGGATGGCGGTTATACAGGTAATCCGGCGCTCTATCCGCTGTTCAACAATGATCTGCCGGATGACGTAGTGATCGTGAATATCAACCCGTTGGAGCGCGACGCGGTACCGGTCACACCGCAGCAGATCCAGAACCGGATCAACGAGATCAGCTTCAACTCATCCCTGTTTCGCGAATTGCGGGCAATCAGCTTTGTTCAACGGCTTCTGAAAGAGGGCAAGCTGAAGGCCGGGGACATGAGCCGCGTTCTGGTGCATATGATTGCGGATAACGAGTTGATGAGCAGCCTGTCTGTTGCCACCAAAACCGTGCCCAACCCGGTTATTTTGCACAAGCTGAAACAGGCGGGGCGGGCTGCAGCGGATCGTTTTCTGACCAAGCACAAGAGTGATCTGGGCCAGACCAGTACAGTCGATCTGCCGACCATGTTCGGTTAATCACTCGGGCGGTTGCGTAGGGTCTTTTTCGTTGGGATAAACGAGCCCGGCCGAGATCACCAGTTTCGCGGCATCCTCAATTGTCATGTCCAACAAAATTACGTCTTCCGCCGGGAAAAACAGCAAAAAGCCCGAGGTCGGGTTGGGGGTGGTCGGAACAAAGACGCTGAGCAGCTCTCCTCCGGTCTCTGCGCGTTTGCTGATTTCGCCCCTGGCGGTTGTCGAGACAAACCCAATGGCCCAGATCCCGCGGCGGGGGTACTGGATCAGGCATGCCTTTTCAAAGGACCGTTCGGTTTGGGCAAATACTGTTTCCGAGATCTGTTTGATCCCCGAATAGATTGAGCGGACGACCGGCATCCGATCTACCACGCTTTCGGCGAACAGGATCAGGGACCGGCCCAGAATGCCTTTGGCGATCCACCCTACAATCACGGTAAAGATCAGGAAGATCACGACGCCCACACCGCGCAGGTTGATACCAACGTATTGTTCCGGTTGGAACTGATGAGGCACCAGTGGCAAAACGGCACTGTCGATCCAGCCGACTACCGACCAAATCAGCCAAACCGTCAGCCAGACCGGTGCAATGACAACGAGGCCGGTCAGGAAAGATGCGCGCAGCCGTGCCAGCATGCCAGGGCGGCGATGATGCGGTTCTTCGTCGAACGGTGTATTCATCTTGGTTCCGAGTGGTTATCGGGATTTAGGTAGTCAATCGGTATCCATGGCACAATAGGCTTGCGTTATCCCTGTTCTGCCAGTGCCCGTGCAATCGCCGCAGCAAGGCGCGCATTGTTGCGCACGAGGGCAATGTTGGCGGTAAGCGAACGTCCTTCGGTCTTTTCAAAGATACGTTGCAGCAGATAGGGCGTCACATCTTTTCCGGTGATCCGATGCGCATCTGCATCAGCCTGTGCCTCGGCGATGATGGGGGCCAGTATTTCGGAAGGGATCTGATCCGCGATCGGGATCGGGTTCGCCACAAGCTGCCCGCCGGGCAGGCCCAACGCGCGACGCGTTGCATGGGCCTTGGCGATAGCCTCAGGAGTGTCCATGCGCAGGGGGGCAGCATAGGGTGATTTTGCAGACCAGAAGGCAGGAAACGCATCCTGGCCATGGGAGATGACAGGCACCCCCAGCGTTTCCAGAACTTCAAGAGTTTTCGCCAGATCAAGGATGGCCTTGGCCCCGGCTGCGACGACGGTGACTGGTGTATGGCCAAGTTCGTGCAGATCAGCCGAGATGTCGAACGTGGTTTCAGCGCCCTGATGCACACCCCCGATGCCGCCGGTGGCAAATACCTCGATCCCGGCATAATGCGCGGCGATCATGGTGGCGGCGACGGTTGTGGCTCCGGTACCACCGGTCGAGATGCAGGCCGCCATATCTGCGCGCGAGATTTTGGCAACGCCTTGCGCCTGACCCAGCCATTGCAACTGGCCAGGCTCGAGCCCCACATGCAATTTGCCTTCAATCACCGCCATGGTCGCCGGAACCGCCCCCGCATCGCGGATGTCCTGTTCGACCTGCGCCGCAACTTCGACGTTTTGCGGGTAGGGCATGCCATGGGTGATGATGGTGCTTTCCAGCGCAACGATGGGATGACCCGCGTCCTTGGCAGCGCGGACCTCGGCTGAATATTGAATGTCGATCACAGTGGGGTTTCTCCGGAAACGTAGGTTGCTGCGGCATGCAGAGCGCGGGTCAGAGCCTCATCACTCGATGCGCCGCCGGATTCTGAGGCGATATGAGCCGCCATGAAGGTATCCCCGGCGCCGGTCACACGGGTGACCAGAACGGAGGGGGGTGTTTGGGTCAGAATTTCGTCCGAACTGCCGACCGTGGCCGAGCTGCCGCCATCGGTGACCAGCACGCGCAGTGCGCCACGATCCAGAAGGCCCTTTGCGGCAGATTCAGAATCAGTGAATTCACGCTGGCACAATATTCCTGCCTCTTCGAGGTTCACATAAAGCGTGGCGCGGGCATGTTTCAGGAAGGGCAACAGGCGCTCGGCCTTGCCGGGCGAGGCCGGGGCAACACGCAGATCGGCACGGGCAAATGCAGGGCTTTGGGCGATTTCTTCCAGCAGGTTCAGGGTCAGGTTGCCGTCAAGCGCAATGGGCCCCTCAAAGGGCGTGTTTTCATAGCCAAGCGGGCCGTGCATCAGCGGACGCAGTATCTTAGCGCCAGCGGCTTCCAGCGAATGTGCGTCGGCAATGGCCGCGATCAACCCGTTGGCACCTTCGACGGCCATATATCGGTCGGTCGGCAAGTCCTGCGAGCGATAGATGTGATCCGTGATCATACCTAGGCGGGAACAGGCATGAATCAACTCGTCGCCCTCGGGGTCGCGGCCAATGGCGGTCAGCAGGGTTGGCGTCATACCAAAACGCACCAGCGTCATGGCTATGTTCATCGCAACACCACCCGGCAGGCGGGTAATCCGACCAGGCACGTCCGAGCCTTGCCGCATGGCACTGGCCGATCGTCCGATCACGTCCCACAGGACCGAACCGATACACAGGATATTACTGTTCTGAGTCATAAAGGACGTCATGCCGCAGCGGTGATGCCCATGCAAGTCAGAACGTTACCGCAATCAGAGATTTACGGTGCACAGGTCCGATATGCCCTTTGGGCTTGCGATCTGCGGCCTTCGCGGGAACAATCGATAGCAATGATTGGTGATTTGATTTTCCTGTTGGAGCTTTTCGTATGAATGGCCCTGTTTTCCGCGCCATCTTTCGAACCCTCAAAACCTGTGCCCTGAGTTTTTTTGTTCTTGTAGCTATGCATCCCGGATCCGGCAGAGCGCAATCCGCCCCGCCGACCGTCGTTGATTTCTGGGTCAAGTCCGACACTTTGTTTATAGAGTTGAAATGGAATGCCGAGGCCATATTAACCGGGAACAATCCCGCGCAGCCCGCTGCGTTTTCCGACGATCCAAACTACAAATCCTTGCGGCGACTGGTTTCCTCTGAGCTGGAACCCCAGATCAGAGAGTTCGTTCAGCTCTGGAAACATAATCTTATCGTGGAGGCACCAGAGCGATTGAGTTTGTCTTATGAAGGTGTGCGTATTCCTGTTGTGGGAGAAACGGAGAAAGTGCGGGTTTCCAAACTGTTGCTGACTGCATCTTTGCCCGATCAGGTGTCAAACCTGCGTCTGATCTGGCCGTCAGAAAGCGGACCAATCGTTCTGCGACAGCAAAATGTTGCAGCCCCATACACCGGGTATTTGGCTGCCGGTGAAACCAGCCCGCTGATCCCCTTGCAAGGCGGGGCGTCTCTGACAACGCAACAAACATTGCAGACATATTTCACAAAAGGGGTCGATCAGTTTCTCCGAAACCCAATTAAGCCATCCATTCTTGTTTTGGCGCTAGTGTTTCTGTCTTTGAAATTGCGCCCAGTGGTATCTCAACTGGTGTTCCTGTCAGCGGGCGCTCTGATCGGGCTTGGGCTGGGTTTGCATGGCGTATTGGATGCAGGAAAAGTGAGCGAGGCCCCGGTTCTGGTGGCTTCGACCATCGTTCTGGCGCTGTGGAACCTGGTTGCCCGGCGATTGCAGGTCTGGCGTTTGTTGGCGGTTCTCGCCATTGGCGGTCTTCAAGGTCTGGTATTTGCCTCGGCCCTGATCGGGATCGGAGTGCCGCCAGATCATCTGCCCCCGGCCATCTTGGGCTTTGGCGCCGGGAATATTCTGCCGCTTTTTGCCGTGGCCCTTGCCGGGCTTGCTCTGGCGCTTTTGTTTTCTGGCGGCTCACACCGTAAACGAGGCCGGGTATCGGTTCTGGCCTCGATGCTGATTGCAGGTGCCGGGGTCTACTGGATAGTCGAGCCTTGGGTGCAGGGTTAAGGCAACGCGGCCAGCAGCGTTTTCAGTGCGCCAAGCGGATCGTCACTGCCCCAGATCTCATCGCCGATGCCAAAGAAATCGGTGCAGGGGGCCAGATCGCGGATCAATTCGGGCGTCAACCCACCTTCGGCCACAACCGGAACCTCGATCATCTCGGACCACCATTGAAACAAGTCCTTTTCAGCGCGGGTCCCGTCCCTCAGTTTGGCCGAGCCGACGGGACCGAAGGCCACATAATCCGCTCCGTTTTCGCCAGCAGTCATGCCATCATGGCTGGACGCGCCGCAAAAGCTTCCGACGATTGCATCGGCACCCAGTTCCTTGCGCGCGGTGCGGACCGAGCGTGCAGCATCATCCAGATGCACCCCGTCCAGCCCCAGGCGCTGCGCCAGCAATACATGGTTCGAGATCACGATGGCCACGTCGCGCGCATGGGCAACTTCGCGGCAGGCGTCCGCCGCGCGGGCGATGGTATCTTCGTCACTTCCGGCCAACGCGAGACGGATACAGGCAATCTCGACCCCGTCCAGAACCGATGCCAGCTTGTTCGTGAACGTGCTCAACTCGATGGTCGGAGGCGTGATCAGGTAAATCTGCGGCTGCTCGGGGGTGTCCATGGGCGCGTCCTTCGGCTTTCAGTCTTTGGCGCGGTTTAGCGGATTGCGGCTGGGAAGCAAACTTTTATGGTCCAGAGCCTGCAAATAACGCTCCTGCGCCTTGCCCTGCAAGAGCCTGCCAATTACAGCAGGCCAAGTTTTCTTAAGGTGAGCCATGCCCAGCGACAAACCCCAGCCTTCCTTCGTGCTTGTGCGCCCGCAAATGGGTGAAAACATCGGTGCTGCTGCGCGGGCGATGTGGAACTTTGGGCTGGATCGGATGCGTATCGTGGCCCCGCGTGACGGCTGGCCGAACCCCAAAGCGGTGGCAATGTCCAGCGGCGCAGGGCGCTTGCTGGATGAGGCGCAGCTGTTTGACGACTTGGCCGGGTCGCTGGCCGACAGCACTTTTGTCTTCGCCACGACAGCCCGTCAGCGGGGCTTGACCAAACCTGTCTACAGCCCCGAACACGCAATGAAGATTGCCGCCGAAAAGATTGCTGCGGGCGAGAAGGTTACCGTTCTGTTCGGCCCTGAACGCGCGGGGCTAGAGAATGAAGACATCGCCAAGGCCAACGCGATCATCTCGGTGCCGGTAAACCCGGAATATGCCTCGCTGAACCTTGGTCAATGCGTATTGCTGACCGCCTATGAGTGGATGCGCCAGACCGGGGATGTGGTGCATGAATCGACCGATCTGGGCAAAGGTGACTGGGCCACTGGGGTCGAGGTCGAAAAACTTGTCGAGCATTACGAGGACAGGCTGGAGGAGGCGGGGTTCTTCTACCCTCCCGAAAAGGCCGAAGGGATGAAGGTAAACCTGCGCAACCTGTGGTCGCGGATGCGAATGACACGGGCCGATGTGCAGATGTTGCACGGGATCATGCGTCAGATGGTCCGCTGGAAGGATAAAGGCTGAGGCTGGACCAATCTTCACCCAAGCCCTAGCTTGCGACAAAATCAGGACATGAGGACAGCATGAGCGGTAGGCGCAGCATCTTCGAAGAGGTCACGAACACCAAAAAACAACAGGCGGTTCAACCCGGTATGATCGACCGGGGGCGCGGCGGCGCTCGCAATGCGATCCGCATCTGGCTGATGATCCTGTTTGCGCTGGTCGTTGTGATGATCGCGGTTGGCGGCCTGACGCGCCTGACCGACAGCGGCCTCTCGATCACCGAATGGCGTCCGATCACCGGAGCTTTGCCGCCGATGACCGAGGCGGACTGGCAGGCAGAGTTCGACAAGTACAAGCAGATTGACCAATGGCGCATCCAGAACCAGTGGATGGAGTTGGGTGACTTCAAATCCATCTATTGGTGGGAATGGGGCCATCGTCAGTTGGGTCGCATGATCGGTCTGGTCTGGGCCGTTGGATTTCTGACCTTTCTTCTCTCCCGCAAGATCCCGACAGGGTGGACGGGAAAGTTGATCGTTCCGGGTCTTCTTGGCGGTCTGCAGGGCGCTGTTGGTTGGTGGATGGTGGCCTCGGGCGTCACCCAGGGTGAAGGCATGACGGCTGTTGCAAGTTACCGTCTGGCAACGCATTTGGGGCTGGCTTTTGTGATCCTGGGAGTCCTGGCCTGGTACATCTTTGAACTCGGCCGGGAAGAACGTGACCTGATGCAGGCGCGCCGGGCCAAAGAGGTCAGGCTGTTTTCATTGTCCACAGGGCTGATGCATTTCGCCTTTTTCCAAATACTCATTGGCGCGCTTGTCGCCGGGATCGACGCCGGGCGGTCTTACACCGACTGGCCGCTGATGGGAGGGCAGTTGCTTCCACCGGATGCGACTATGTTGGAGCCGATGTGGCGAAACTTCTTTGAAAGCCCCGGTCTGGTACAGTTCATCCACCGGTGTGCAGGGTATCTGCTGTTCATTTTCGCCGTTGTCGTCTGGCGACGTGGCAGCGGCAGCGCGCATCCGCAGACGCGTTTTGCCTTCAACGCTGCTTTCGCCGCGCTTTCGTTACAGGTCGTCGTCGGCATCGTGACCGTGGTTTACGGCGCGCCATGGCAGGTCGCTATCTTCCACCAGTTTATGGCCGTCATCGTTTGGACGCTGATCCTGCGCGCGCGGTTCCTCACAGCTTATCCAATCGCAACATCTGTGCGCGGAGTTTAAAATTATGACCGCTTTCAATGAACTGATGAGCTTTCAGCGGGAAACTTCAGCTTTGAGCCAGATCGCTGGTCGGCTTGGCTGGGATCAGGAAACCGTCATGCCGCGCGGCGCAGCGCCACAGCGCGCCGAAGAAATGGCAGCTATCGAATCTGTCCTGCACGCACGTCGTTCTGATCCTCGTGTTGCCGAATGGCTGGATCAGGCCGCGCCTCAGGATGAGGTCGGCAAGGCGCAGATGCGTGAAATCCGGCGCGCATATGATCGCGCGGTGAAGGTGCCTGCCGATCTGGCGACGGCGATCGCCCGTGTGACGTCCGCTGCGCAGGGAAAGTGGGCGCAGGCGCGCGCGGACGAAGATGTCTCGGCCTTTCTTCCGGTTCTGGAAGAAGTCGTGTCGCTGAAACAACAGGAAGGCGAGGCGCTGGCGCAAGGGGGCGACGTATACGACGCCATGGTCGAAGATTACGAGCCCTACACGACCAGCGCACAGATTGCGGATATCTTCGACCAGATGCGCCCACGACTGGTAGCCCTGCGTGCCGCCGTGCTGGAGCGGCCCGAGCCCGCTGCCCTCAACCACAGTTTTGACGAGCAGACCCAGATGCGTCTGACACAAAAACTGGCGGTCGCCTTTGGCTACGACCTGAACAATGGTCGCGTGGACAAGGCGGTTCACCCGTTCAGTTCCGGCAGCGGTCTTGACGTCCGCATCACCACACGAACCAGCGAAACAGACCCGTTCAACTGTTTCTATTCCACCATTCACGAGGTGGGCCACGCCGCCTATGAACAGGGGATCGACAGGAAATACCTGCTGACACCGCTCGGCTCTGGTGTGTCGATGGGCGTGCATGAAAGTCAAAGCCGGATCTACGAAAACCAGTTGGGTCGGTCGCGGGCCTTTACCGGTTGGTTGTTCGAACAAATGAAAGAGGCGTTCGGCGATTTCGGCATTGCCGATCCGGACGCGTTTTATGCGACGGTCAACCGCGTCCATAACGGCTATATCCGCACCGAGGCGGATGAGGTCCAATACAATCTGCACATCATGTTGCGGTTTGATCTGGAACGCGCGCTGATGGCCGGAAACTTGCAGGTCGGCGATCTGGAGGCCGCCTGGAATGATCGGTTCAAGGCAGATTTCGGTTATGCGATCGACAAGCCCTCGAACGGTTGTTTGCAGGATGTGCACTGGTCGGTTGGGTTGTTCGGTTACTTTCCGACATACTCGCTGGGCAATGTCTATGCTGGGTGCCTCTACCAGGCCTTGCGCGGTTCAGAGCCCGATCTTGACGCGCAACTGGCCCGCGGCGACACCACCGGCGCAACCGGCTGGCTGCGTGAGCATGTGCAGCAGCATGGTGGCCTTTATGCACCGCGCGAGGTGATTGCCCGTGCAAGCGGCATCGAGCCCGGACCGGACCCATTGCTAAGCTATCTCGAGGCCAAGTTCGGCGCGCTCTACGATTTGTGAGTTTCCGAATTGCAGCTCAGGCGTTAGAATCGGTGCACCGATACCATCGCCTGGGAGGCTTCGATGACCGGAAAAGCCCGCAAGAAAGCCAGTGATTTTGATCCGCGTATCCTAGAGATATTCGACGGATATGTGCACGGTACGATGTCCAAGCGTGAGTTCATTTCAAAAGCCGGTAAATACACGGCTGCCGGAATGACAGGCGCAATGATTCTGGACCAGTTGCAACCTAATTACGCCTGGGCTCAACAGGTGGCCCCGGACGATCCCGCGATCCAAACCATGGTGGTCGCATATGACAGCCCGGACGGGCACCGCGAAACCAGCGGCCTGATGGCGATGCCGGCAAATGCCGAAGGAAAATTGCCAGCGGTACTGGTCGTGCACGAGAACCGGGGTCTAAACCCCTATATCGAGGACGTTGTGCGCCGCGCGGCCAAGGCCGGTTTTCTGGCTTTTGGACCTGATGGGTTGTCGCCCCTTGGCGGCTATCCAGGTACTGATGAAGAAGGGCGCGAGATGCAGCGCTCGATGGACCGGGAAAAACTGATGGCGGATTTTTTCGCGGCTTTTGAGTTCCTTCGTGATCATGATCTTTCAACCGGCAAAGTTGGCGCTGTCGGCTTCTGCTATGGCGGAGGTGTTTGCAACGCGTTGGCCGTAGCCTATCCGGACCTTGCGGCCTCGGTGCCATTCTACGGTCGGCAACCACCAGCCGAAGATGTTCCGTCCATCGAAGCACCTCTTATGATCCACTATGCCGGTCTGGATGAGCGTATCAACGCTGGATGGCCTGCATATTCAGAGGCGCTGAAAGCCAATCAAAAGAAATTCAGCGTGCACTTCTATCCGGACGTCAATCACGGCTTTCACAACGATACGACGCCCAGATATGACGAAGCCGCGGCAAATCTGGCATGGAGCCGGACCATCGCTTTTTTCAATGCCTACCTGACATGAACTGAACCCCGGGAATCGTCGAACCGGTGCCCGGGGTTACTGTCATTCTTCCTCGTCGCCCTGATCTGCGATCCACGCGACGCTGACGACTTCTTCGCCCTTGCCGGTATTGAACACCTTCACGCCACCTGCGGATCTTGAGCGGAAAGAGATACCATCGACCGGCACCCGGATAGATTGGCCTTTCGATGTGGCCAGCATGATCTGATCGTCGATCTCGACCGGGAAGGATGCAACCAAGTCCCCGCCGCGCATGGCCTTGTCCATCGCCGCCACACCCATGCCGCCACGTCCGCGCACAGGATAGTCGTGGCTTGAACTCAACTTGCCTGCACCACCAGCGGTGATAGTGAGGATAAGGTTTTCGGCAGCCGACATCTCGGCGTATTTTTCCTGGCTGAAATCGCTGCTTGCTGCGGCTTCCTCGTCTTCACCAGCGTCTTCTTCGGTAAGCCCCGCGACCGCACGCCGCATCTTGAGATAGGCCACACGATCTTCGGGTGTCGCCTCGAAATGACGGATCACGGACATCGACACGACGCGGTCACCGTTGGTCAGCCTGATCCCTCGGACACCTGTGGATTCGCGCGAGTTGAAGACACGCACGTCAGTTGTCCGGAAGCGGATCGCGCGGCCGGAATTGGTGACCAGCATCACGTCTTCGTCTTCCGAACAGATGCGCGCATTCACCAGTTCAATGCCGTCGGGCAGCTTCATGGCAATCTTGCCGTTGCGCCGGACATTGGTGAAGTCCGACAACCGGTTACGACGCACGTCACCTGCGCTGGTGGCAAAGACGATCTGGAGGTTTTCCCATTCCTCGTCCGGTACATCCACGGGCATGATCGCGGCGATGGAAACGCCAGTTGGGATCGGAAGGATGTTGACGATGGCCTTACCTTTGCCGGTGCGCCCGGATTGGGGCAAGCGCCAGGTCTTGAGCTTGTAGACCATCCCGTCCGTCGTGAAGAACAGCAGCTGTGTATGGGTGTTTGCAACGAAGAGGTTGGTCACAACGTCCTCTTCCTTGGTCTGCATCCCCGACAGGCCCTTGCCACCGCGTTTCTGGGCGCGGAAATCTGCCAGCGGCGTGCGTTTGATGTACCCGCCCGAAGTGACGGTCACGACCATGTCTTCACGCTCGATCAGGTCTTCGTCTTCCATGTCACCGGACCAGTCGACGATCTCAGTGCGGCGGTCGACCGCGAACTGTTCACGCACGCTGCGCAGCTCATCAGCGATGATGCCCATGATCCGTTCGCGTGAGGACAGAATATCAAGGTATTCCTTGATCTTGGCCGCCAGTTCTTCCAGCTCGTCCGTGACCTCTTTGACGCCCAGTTGGGTCAGGCGTTGCAAGCGCAACTCCAGAATGGCACGGGCCTGAACCTCAGTCAGATTATAGGTGCCATCGTCATTCATCTTGGACAGAGGATCATCGATCAGGCGCAAATAGCCTTCGATGTCGGAGGCAGGCCAACGGCGGGTCATCAGTTTTTCGCGGGCCTCGGCGGCGTCAGCAGACGACCGGATCGTTGCGACCACTTCATCGACATTGGACACCGCCACAGCCAGACCACACAAGATGTGGCTGCGTTCGCGCGCCTTGCGCAGGTCATAGGCCGTACGGCGGGCAACGACATCTTCACGGAAGTCGATGAACGAGGTCAGGAACCGGCGCAGGGTCAGCTGTTCGGGGCGGCCACCATTCAGCGCCAGCATATTGCAGCCAAAGGAGGTCTGCATCGGCGAAAAGCGGTAGAGCTGGTTCAGCACCACCTCGGGCGTCGCATCGCGCTTGAGCTCAACCACAACGCGTACGCCGTTGCGGTCGGATTCGTCCTGTACATGGGCCACGCCTTCGATCCGCTTCTCGCGAACCGCCTCGGCGATCTTTTCGATCATCGCGGCCTTGTTCACCTGATAGGGAATCTCGTCGACAACGATGGCATAGCGGTCCTTGCGGATTTCTTCCACTCGGGTCTTGGCGCGGATGATGACGCTGCCGCGGCCCTCCAGATAGGCCTTGCGCGCACCTGAGCGCCCAAGCATCACGCCACCAGTTGGAAAGTCGGGGCCGGGGACGTATTCGATCAACTGTTCTGATGTAAGGTCGGGATCGTCGATCAGCGCCAAAGTCGCATCGACCACTTCGCCAAGGTTGTGCGGCGGAATGTTTGTCGCCATCCCCACGGCGATACCTCCGGCACCATTGACCAGCATGTTCGGGAAACGGGCCGGCAGAACTGTCGGTTCCCGGTCCTTGCCGTCATAGTTGTCCTGAAAATCGACCGTTTCTTTTTCGATATCAGCCAACAGGGAAGCGGCGGGCTTGTCCATCCGCACTTCGGTATACCGCATAGCCGCTGGGTTATCGCCGTCCATCGAGCCAAAGTTGCCCTGACCATCCAGCAGCGGCAGCGACATCGAGAAATCCTGCGCCATCCTCACCAGTGCGTCATAGATCGCACTGTCACCATGCGGGTGATACTTACCCATCACGTCGCCCACCGGGCGTGCCGATTTGCGGTACGCCTTATCGTGCGTGTTCCCCGTCTCGTGCATTGCATAAAGGATACGCCGGTGCACCGGTTTTAGCCCGTCGCGCAAATCAGGGATCGCGCGGCTGACGATGACCGACATGGCATAGTCCAGATAGGACGTGCGCATTTCGGATTCGATGGAAACCGTCGGGCCGTCATAGACTGGGCGCTCGGGCGGGGTTTCATCCATGTTTTCAGGAATTTCTGGCGTATCGCTCACGTAAACTGCCCGTGTCTTGTTCTGGGTCTATATCTTGTGGGTGTATCTTATCAGACCCGGCACATAAGGTGCAAGCAAGCAGCGCCTTTACGGGGAAATTCCCCGGTAATACTCAAGTAACATATTGTTATATAAGTATTAGAAGGTTTTCGTGGTATCTTGAGCAGGCCTTGTATCAAACAGGAGGTCTGCATGAATCCAAGCGAAACCGAATTGATGCTCAAGGGGTACGGGCTGACGACGGCGGAGTTTTTCTATCATATGCCAGACTATATCCACGTCTTGAACACGTTCATCTGGCAGGATTACGACCTTGCGCCGGATCATCCGAAATTGTTCAAATTCATCGACTTCTGGCAGCGCGAAATCGAAGGCCCGCTGCATTCCGTCAAATTCACCCATCGCAAAATGATCGCACCGGGTGAGTGGCGCAACATGGTAGGAGAGTTTCGTGTGAACTGAGCGAGGGGCAAGCGCAGTTTCCGTTTATGCTTGCTCCTCAAACAATGAACCGAAGCGGTCGGCGCGTGTCTGATGATGCGTCTGAAATGAAATCAGGAACTTCCTGACCCAATCAGCCAGAACAACTGGCGCCGCCCAGCACGCAGAATTTGGCACAGTGGGGGTGGTTCAGGTGAACGTCAGCCTCGGATTCGGCCAGAGAATGACCCATCTCGAATTCCGGCTCGTAGGGCAGCAGCGTGCAGGCCAACACGGCGGGCCGGTCAGCGCCTTTCCGTTTCACCACCATGCGGGCGCTGGCGCACATCAATGCGTCGGGTGACTTGTTCAGTATTCCCCAGCAAGCCGTTGTAATCTCGGGTACTTCGACAGTTTCGTCCATCTCGGGGAATAGGACGGTCTGTGCCGGGTTATGCGGGTCAATGTCAAAGCCGTGCTCTGTAAAGAATGCGGCATAACCCGCACGACTTTCCGTGTCAGACTCATCCCAAACGGTGCGTCCGGCGACAGCCATGTTAAAGCCGTGATCGCGCAGCCACTTCATACCCGTCAGGGTTTTTTCAAAGCTTCCTTTGCCGCGTTCAAGGTCGTGCAGTTCTGCCCGGTAATGATCTACGGAAACACGCAGGGTCATCTTGTCATTGAATGTCTTTTGCAATGCCAGCAGCCCGTCGCGCATCTTGCGGCGCATCATTGGGGCCATCGCGTTGGTCAGAATCAGCACTTCGTACCCACGCTCCAGCGCGTCGCGTGTCATGTCGATCATCTCGGGGTTCATGAAGGGCTCGCCGCCCGTAAAACCAATTTCACGCACCGGCCAATTGCGGGCTTTGATCTGATCAAGATAGTCACGAACCTCGTCCGCAGTGATATAAACCAGCGCGTCATTGGTCGGGCTGCTGGCGATATAGCAGTTGACGCATTCAATATTGCACAGCGTGCCGGTATTGAACCACAGCGTCTGAGGGTTGGTAAGGGAAACCTTTGCGCGGGTCTGGCCGTCGGCCGTTACCAGTTTACGCTGAAACTTGCCGACATTGGCAAGCTGAGGGGCGTTGTCTTTCATTCCCACATCCGGTTCGTTGAAGTTATCAAACTGATCTAGCCCTTTGTCGCGGATTTGGTAAGTCTGGCGCAGAGGTTCTGACAGAGTTTTGAACAGCGAGATTTATTAAGCTTTGGTTGCGCTAACATTGGACATGCCGGAAGGGTCAGGGTAAGGACAACTCATGGTTTCACGTGTCATCCCTGTTGATCCATTTGATCTGATCATTTTCGGCGGCACCGGTGATCTGGCGCAGCGCAAAATCCTGCCTGCGCTTTACCGTCGGTATTGTGCGGGTCAGTGGCACGAGGATGCCCGGATAATAGCAGCCGCGCGTGCCGGTCATTCGGCGGATGATTTTCGTAACATGGTTGCTGCGTCGCTGCATCGGCACGCTTCGGAACGGGCGCAGGATTCGCAAGCCCTGAACCGTTTCCTGCAACGGGTCGACTATGTATCGCTGGATGCCCTGACGACGGATGGTTGGGATGTACTGGGCGAAAAACTCTCGCCCGACCGGGTTCGCGCTTTCTATTTCTCGGTCGGTCCCAGCCTGTTCGGGCCATTGGCCCAGCGGGTTAGGGCGTATGATCTGGTGACAGAAGAAACCCGTATCGTGGTCGAAAAGCCGTTTGGACATGATTTGGCAAGCGCACGGGACTTGAATGCAACACTGGCCGCGCATTTTGATGAAAATCAAATCTACCGGATCGACCATTATCTGGGCAAGGAAACCGTCCAGAATCTGATGGCGGTCCGGTTTGGCAATATGCTGTTCGAACCGCTGTGGAACAGCCAGTATGTCGACCATATTCAGATAACGGTTGCGGAAACTGTTGGTGTCGCAGGGCGCGAAGACTATTATGAGCGGGCGGGTGCGATGCGGGACATGGTGCAGAACCACTTAATGCAGCTGCTCTGCCTGATTGCGATGGAACCTCCGGCCAAGTTTGATCCTGACGCAGTTCGGGATGAAAAGCTTAAAGTGATCCGGGCGCTTGATCCGGTTGAACCGCACCACATCGTGCGGGGGCAGTTTGCGGCCGGTCCAGACGGGCCAGGATACCGGGACTGCGTTGGCAATCCGCGATCAACCACCGAAAGCTATGTGGCGTTGAAGGCCCATATCAGCAATTGGCGTTGGGCAGGTACACCGTTCTACCTGCGCACCGGTAAGCGTCTGGTGGCGCGCTCGTCGGTGATCAACGTGATGTTCAAGGACGCGCCGCATTCGATATTCGGGGAAGAGGCGGGGCGTCATGCAAATACGTTGTCGATCCGGTTGCAGCCGAACGAGGGGATCACGCTGAAGGTGACGATCAAGGAACCCGGGCAGGGGGGGATGCGACTGATCGACGTTCCCTTGGACATGAGCTTTGCCGAAGCCCTGGGCCCCGAAAATCAGGACCCGCCAGATGCGTATGAACGCCTGGTGATGGACGTGATCCGCGGAAACCAGACCCTGTTCATGCGCGGGGATGAGGTTGAGGCCGCCTGGGCCTGGACCGATCCGATTATCGCCGGATGGTTGGCACGTGGGGACGTACCAAAGCCTTATGACAGCGGCAGCACAGGGCCGGGCGACGCCGAACTTCTGATGAAACGTGACGGACGTCACTGGCAAGGGATAAAGCCATGAAAATTCAGGAATATGCTGATCGCGAAATGCTTGCCATCGACGTGGCCAACGTGCTGGCGGGCGACCTAGAGGCCGCATTGCTGCACCATGATACCGTTGCAATGGCCGTTCCCGGGGGAACAACTCCGGGCCCTGTTTTTGATAGCCTGTGTGCCGCTGATCTTGAATGGGATCGTGTGCGTGTGTTGCCGACGGATGAACGCTGTGTGCCAGCAGATCATGACCGCTCGAACGAACGTTTGATCCGCGAAAGGTTGCTGACCAGCCGGGCTTCAGTGGCGCAATATATTCCGCTTTATGTCCCTGGTTCAGAACCTGAGGCAGCGTTGCCCGAAATCGAGTCGCTGATTGCGCCGGTATTGCCATTGTCGGTGCTGGTACTAGGAATGGGCGAAGACATGCACACGGCCTCATTGTTTCCGGGAATGGAAGGGCTGGACGAGGCATTGCGCAGTGATGCACCTACGTTGATCGTCGCCCGGACCGAAACGCAGCCAGAGGCGCGAATTTCCCTGACCGCTCCGGTCCTGGACGGGGCGCTGTCGAAACACCTGATCATCTATGGACAGGCAAAACGCGCCGTTCTTGAAAAAGCCATGTCGCTACCACCGGAAGAGGCACCGATCGCCGCAGTTCTTGGTGGCATGACCGTACACTGGGCGGAGTAAGGCAATGCATCTGGATGCTTTGAGAACACTGGCTCAGACGACAAGTGACCGTCGTATCCTTGACCTGTTTGCGGCAGATGCAAACCGGGCCGAAGTATTTTCAGCCTCAACCGGGGATGTGGTATTCGACTATTCAAAAACACAGATCGATGATGTGGTGCGATCCGCGCTCATTCAATTGTGTGCAGAGGCTGGTCTTGCGTCTCGGCGTGATGCGATGTTCGCGGGCGAGAAGATCAACGAGACCGAAGGGCGCGCGGTGTTGCACACGGCCTTGCGCAACCTTGATGGCGGGCCGGTTGAAGTGGACGGTCAGGACGTTATGCCCGAGGTTCTGGATACGCTGCAACGGATGCGCGTGTTCGCGGAAGAGGTGCGCGGCGGCGCTATCGCTGGGGCGGGGGGCAACTTTACCGATGTGGTCAATATCGGCATTGGCGGGTCAGACCTGGGCCCTGTCATGGCCACGTTGGCGCTGGCACCTTATCACGATGGGCCGCGGGTGCATTACGTCTCGAATGTGGATGGGGCGCATATTGCGGACACGTTGCGGCAGCTTGACCCGACGCGCACGCTGGTCATTGTCGCCTCAAAAACCTTTACCACAATCGAAACGATGACCAATGCGCGCACCGCCCGCGCGTGGATGTCAGAAGGCGGCGGCGATCCGTCGCGCCAATTCGCCGCCGTTTCCAGCGCTCTGGACAAGACGAAGGCCTTCGGTATTCCCGAGGCGCATGTATTTGGTTTCGCCGATTGGGTCGGTGGGCGTTATTCGGTTTGGGGGCCGGTCGGCTTGCCGGTCATGGTTGCTGTTGGTTCAAACGCATTTGACGCGTTTTTACGCGGCGGGCAGGCGATGGATCTGCATTTCCGCTCGGCTGACTGGGATGAAAACATGCCTGTGATGCTGGCCTTGGTTGGCATCTGGCATCGACAAGTTCTGGGGCATACCAGTCGTGCGGTGCTGCCTTATGACCAGCGGCTTTTGCGTCTGCCCGCATATTTCCAGCAGTTAGAAATGGAATCGAATGGCAAATCCGTGGCGATGGATGGGTCGTCCTTGACCATGCCTTCAGGACCTGTCGTCTGGGGTGAGCCGGGCACCAATGGACAACACGCGTTTTACCAGCTGATACATCAGGGCACGGATGCCATTCCCTGCGAATTCATGGTTGCGGCCGAGGGGCATGAACCAGAACTGACCCATCACCACCGTCTGCTTTTGGCCAATTGTCTGGCGCAGTCCGAGGCCCTGATGCGTGGCCGTTCGTTCGAAGAAGCGCGCCAACGCATGACGCAGCAGGGGTATCTGGGTGATGAACTGGACCGGCAGGCCCGGCACCGGGTTTTCCCCGGCAATCGTCCCTCGACAACATTGATTTACCCCAAACTCACACCGTTTGTGTTGGGTCAGATTATTGCGCTTTATGAACACCGGGTGTTTGTCGAAGGCGTGTTGCTGGGCATCAACTCTTTCGACCAGTGGGGGGTTGAGCTGGGCAAGGAACTGGCCAATTCGCTTGGCCCCATCGTGGATGGCGAAGAAAGCGCCGAGGGCAAGGATGGGTCGACCGCAGCATTGGTCGCCTACGCGCTGAAACACCGGGATTAGGCGACGGGATGTATTCCGCTACCGGTGTGGGCTGCATTCTCTTATTGTCAGACAATTAAATGATTGGCAGGGTTCCTTCTAGGAAACGGCTGGACTGACGTGACGGGGAACACCCCTGCCTGTCAGTGCCAGACGGAACAGGCAGGGGCCAGGCAAGGTCCCGCCCATGACGGGAGGATGTCCATGCTGGGACAGATGATGACACAGCCTTTGCTGATTTCGTCGCTGATTGATCACGCACAGCGTTACCACGGTCAGACCGAGATTTTCTCGGTCGAAACGGATGGATCAGTGACAGAAACCAATTGGTCCGAGATAGCCGTGAACGCCCGGCGTTTGGCGTCGGCCCTGACGCAGCTGGGTCTGGAGCCGCAGGACAGGGTCGGGACGCTGGCCTGGAACAATCGTCGGCATCTGGAGATCTATTATGCCACCTCGGGTGCGGGATATGTCTGTCACACGGTCAATCCGAGGCTTTTTCCTGAACAACTGACTTACATTATCAACCATGCTCAGGATCGGGTGTTGTTCTTTGATGCAACCTTCGTCCCGCTGGTTGCTGCCTTGCACGGTGCGCTGACGGATGTTCGCCATTTTGTTCTGATGGGCCCCCGCAACGATGACGCTGCAGCAAAGATACCCGACCTGAAATTTTATGATGAGCTGATCGAAACCGGTGACGCGGCCTTTGATTGGCCTGAACTGGATGAAAACACCGCGTCAGGGCTGTGTTACACGTCGGGTACAACCGGCCATCCCAAGGGGGTTCTTTATTCCCACAGATCGACGGTCCTGCACAGTTTCGCGTCGAATACGCGCGACGTGATCGGCTTTTCGGCGATGGATGTCGTGATGCCCGTCGTTCCTATGTTCCACGTTAATGCATGGGGCTCGCCTTATGCCTGCGCCATGTCCGGATCGCGACTGGTTTTACCCGGCCCGGATTTGCATGGCGAGGCGCTGGTCAATCTGATCGACACCTATGGCGTGACGCTGGCCATGGGGGTGCCTACAATCTGGCAGGGACTGTTGGCGCATGCAGCCAAATGCGGGACGAGTTTGAAAAGCCTCGAACGGACCGTGATTGGAGGTGCCGCTTGCCCACCTTCGATGATGGAGACTTTCCGGAATAAATATGACGTCGATACGGTACATGCGTGGGGAATGAGCGAGATGAGCCCGCTTGGTACGGCCAACTACCCATTGGCCAAACATCTGGTGCTGCCGCTTGAAGAACAACACCTTATCCGTCTGAGTCAGGGTCGGCCACCGTTTGGGGTTGAACTGAAAATCGTGGATGATGACGGCAAAGATCTGCCACATGACGGTGAAACGCAGGGCGATCTGATGGTGCGGGGGCATTGGGTACTGGACAGCTATTTCCTGATGCAGGATCAGGATCTGTTGCAAGACGGTTGGTTCGCCACAGGCGATGTCGCAACGCTGGACACCGATGGTTACATGACCATTCGTGACCGATCCAAGGACATCATCAAGTCCGGAGGGGAGTGGATCAGCTCGGTCGAACTTGAAAACATCGCTGTTGCGCATCCGAAACTGGCAACTGCCGCCGTGGTCGGTGTTCCGCATCCGAAATGGGACGAACGCCCCTTGCTAGTTGCAGTAAGGGCTGATGGCGAGAATCCAAGCGAAAAGGAACTTCTGGCCTTTTTCGAAGGGAAAATTGCCAAATGGCAGATTCCGGACAAGGTTGTTTTTGTTGACGCGCTGCCGCTGAACGCAACCGGAAAGGTGCTGAAACGCAACCTGCGTGCAGATTTCAAGGATGCCCTTGCGGGGTGAGATGTGATCTAGCGGGGTAAATTGGCTCCGGCGGTAGGGATCGAACCTACGACCAATTGATTAACAGTCAACTGCTCTACCGCTGAGCTACGCCGGAACGGTCCGCGCCGTATAGCAACCGGAGTATCCGGCGTCCAGAGGGCGGTCATCATTTTTTCAACGAAAAAGCCCCAGAATACCGATGTGGTTTCTGACCCTGACAAAAGGTTGAATATTGGGAAGTTTTGGCTCCGGCGGTAGGGATCGAACCTACGACCAATTGATTAACAGTCAACTGCTCTACCGCTGAGCTACGCCGGAACTGAGGGGCGTATAGCAACCCGGAATCCCGGCGTCCAGAGGTTAAGCACGCGAACTTTGAAAATTTTTCGCGGCTTCATAGATCTTTGCGAAAAACCGCTGTGGCAGATAGTTCGCCGAGCGGTGACACCTGTTTTTTTCCCGTCAGATCAACGAGGTGGGCAAAAACATTCCGCTCCGCGGCTGACAGCAGTGTCGCGGGTGTGTCGGTGTAGATACGTTCGGCCAGGTGCCGCGCCGATCCGTCTGCTTCCTCGAGCGCGGACAGAATCTGGGCTTCGCGGTTTTGCCTGTGCCGGATCAGCCAATCCAATCGCGCGGCGGGGTCTGTAATCGGTGCACCGTGGCCCGCGTGAAAAACGGACCAATCGCGCGCGCGCAGGCGGTGGCAGGCCGTCATGAAATCGGTCAGGTCTCCGTCCGGTGGCGACACCAGCGAACTGGCCCATCCCATCACATGGTCGGCGGTGAAACAGGTATCCTGCCATGCCAGGGCAATGTGGTTTCCCAGATGCCCCGGAGTGTGAATAACCTCAAGCTGCCAGTCATCGCCAAAGATGACCTCACCATCCGCAACCTCGATATCCGGACGAAACGCGGTGTCGATGCCTTCGCCACCTCCGGCCAATCCACGCGCTGCAAGGGTCGCCATAACAGCGCTGCGACCGGATTCGGGACCACCAAACGCATAGATCGCAGCCCCTGTTCGCGCAGCAAGGGGTGCTGCCAAGGGTGAGTGATCCAGATGTGTGTGCGTGACGAGTATGTGGCTGATTCTCTGGCCAGGTCGCAGTTCATTCAGGATCGCGTTCAAATGCTCTTCGCTTGCGGGGCCGGGATCAATGACGGCAATGTCACGATCGCCCAGCAGATAGGTGTTGGTGCCGCGATAGGTCATCGGTGACGGGTTGGGGGCCAGAATGCGCCGAAGACCCGGTTGCAATTCTGTCGCAACACCAGCGGGTGGATTGAATTCGTCTGGTGCCTGCATTCTGTGCTCTTTCTCTTGTCCGGGCAGCCCGCTAGGTTTAGCGCATGTCCACGCACTGGCTCAAACCATATATGCCACGCAGCCTTTATGCCCGAGCAGCGCTGATTCTGGTTCTTCCTGTGATCGCGTTGCTGCTGGTTGTAGGAGTTTCCTTTCTTCAAAAGCATCTGGAAGATGTCACTGACCAGATGACGCGCGCAGCCTCAAGGGAAGTGATGCTGATCACCACCATGATGGACAGGGCCGAGACGCAGCACCAGGCCTTGGCCGAAGTGCGCCCGGATCTTCTGGCGCTGGAAATGCAGGCCAGATTTCTGCCCCCCAACGAAACTCCCAAATTAGATCGTCCACGGTGGTACGACTTCATAGCGCCGCAGGTCGAGGCCGAGCTTCGCGCAAGGTTGCCAGAGCTGAGTGCTGTTGCGTTGCCAAGCAGCCGCGAAGCGCGTCTGTACCTGGATACGCATCTGGGGGTGCTGGAACTGACCTTTGACCGGCGCAGATTGTCGCCAGCGGCGCCGCATCAGTTGATCGTGACGATGCTGTTTTTCGCGATCATAATGACCTCGATTTCATTTCTGTACATGCGAAACCAGTTGCGCCCCATCACACGGCTGGCCAATGCGGCACAGGCGTTTGGACGAGGGCGGAGCGTACCATATTCACCGGGCGGTGCCATCGAAGTACGCGCGGCGGGGAATGCGTTTTTGGATATGCGGTCACGGATCGAACGTCAGATCGAACAACGGACGCTGATGTTATCCGGCGTCAGTCATGACCTGCGCACGCCTCTGACGCGCCTGAAACTTGGACTGGCAATGTTACCCGAGGATGAGGCACGACCTTTGCTAAAGGACGTTGCGGAAATGCAGTCCTTGGTTGATGCATTCCTCGAATTCTCACGCGGGGCGTCCGAAGGATCGCCGGAGGAAATCAATCCGGCTGAGTTTGTTCGACAGATTGTAGATGACGCGACACGAGCCGGGCATCCAGCCGAACTGGTCGCTGTCGAAGGGCAGGGAACGGCAATGCTGCGCCCCATGGCTGTTCGTCGGGCCGTTGAAAACCTCATCGGCAATGCCGTGCGCTACGGCAGCCGGGCCGAGGTCAGCCTGTCACTAAACACAAAGTCATTGCGCATCCGTGTTGAAGATGATGGCCCTGGAATTCCCGCAGAGCAGCGCACAGAGGCGGTCAAACCCTTTACGCGGCTCGACCCTGCGCGCAATCAGAATCAGGGTAGTGGCGTGGGTTTGGGGTTGGCGATCGTGGCGGACGTTGCGCGAGCCCATGGTGGCACTCTGCGATTGGCCAAAAGTGAACGCTTGGGTGGTTTGTGCGCCGATATCATAATCGGCCGGTAAACTGACACCTTCACCGGTTCAAAGCCGCGTCAACATGACGATATTCTGAACCGAGGCGCTGGATTTCTCGCGAAAAGATTTCGGAGTTATTCCGCAAGACCTGTCATCCCATGGCGATTAAATCGAAACTGGAAATCGGTGAGCTGGACCAAAGACTTTGAATTCGAACCGCATTTGGACTGGCTGCACAGGTCAGGATGAATGCTTGTTGTCAAAAACGCAAACAAAACCAGTGGGATGTGCGGGGTGTTCAAGGCGCGTGGCGGTGATTTGGTAGGCCCGGAGGGACTCGAACCCCCAACCAAAGCGTTATGAGCGCTCTGCTCTAACCAATTGAGCTACAGGCCCGCCTAGGCGCATTGCGTATCACGGTGAACAGCCGCGTCAAGCCTGACCGTTGCAACAAACGCCACAATCGAATAACCCGCCCGCAAAGCATTCAAAAGGAACTGGCCATGACAGCGGGCAAGAACGGAATCACCTATGCCGATGCAGGCGTGGATATTGACGCGGGCAATGCTCTGGTTGACCGGATCAAGCCCGCAGCAAAGCGAACCAACCGCCCCGGCGTGATGAGCGGTCTGGGCGGTTTCGGCGCATTGTTCGATCTGAAGGCTGCCGGGTATCACGATCCCATTCTGGTTGGTGCCACGGACGGGGTTGGTACAAAACTGCGAATTGCGATCGATACCGGCGTCGTGGACGGGGTTGGCATCGATCTGGTGGCCATGTGTGTCAATGACCTGATCTGTCAGGGGGCCGAGCCCCTGTTTTTTCTCGACTATTTCGCGACAGGCAAGTTGGACACAGATACAGCCGCACGGATCATTGAAGGAATTGCCGAAGGGTGTGCGCAATCCGGCTGTGCTCTGATTGGTGGCGAAACTGCCGAGATGCCCGGCATGTACCCTGATGGCGATTTCGATCTGGCCGGCTTCTCAGTCGGGGCAATGGAACGCGGCGCTGACCTGCCTTCCGGAGTGCAGGCGGGGGACGTGCTGCTTGGTCTGGCCTCGAACGGAGTGCATTCCAACGGGTATTCACTGGTACGTAAACTCGTCGAACTGTCTGGTCTGGGCTGGGATGCACCGTGCCCCTTTGGTGTAGGTTCGCTGGGCGAGGCGCTGCTTACACCGACGCGCCTTTATGTCAAACCGGCCCTGTCCGCGATCCGCGAAGGTGGAGTTCACGCACTGGCCCATATCACCGGTGGCGGTCTGACCGAGAACCTGCCGCGCGTATTGCCGGAAGGGTTGGGGGCCCAGATTGATCTGGACAGCTGGCAATTGCCGTCTGTTTTCAGCTGGATGGCGCAGATTGGCGGTATCGCGGAAGCTGAGATGCTCAAGACCTTCAACTGTGGCATCGGTCTGATCATGGTGTGCGATCCAGATAAGGCCGATCAGCTTTCGACCTTGCTGGCCGAGGCTGGCGAGACGGTGTCGCGGATCGGTACGGTCACCGAAACGCCCGGAGTTGCCTATTCGGGCAAACTGCTGTGAACCACAAGCGCGTCGCGATCCTGATTTCTGGGGGCGGGTCCAACATGGTGTCGCTTGTCGACAGCATGACCGGTGATCATCCGGCGCGGCCCTGTTTGGTTCTGTCCAACAATGCGCAGGCGGGCGGGCTGAAAAAAGCTGCGGACCGTGGCATTCCGACCGCAGTGGTTGATCACCGGCCATTCAAGGGCAATCGCGCAGCCTTTGAGGCTGAGTTGCTGAAGCCTTTGGAAGAAGCGCGGCCGGATATTGTCTGCCTGGCCGGTTTCATGCGGGTCCTGACTGCGGATTTCGTTACCCGCTTTCAGGGGCGAATGTTGAACATCCATCCGTCATTGCTGCCCAAATACAAGGGGTTACATACCCACGCGCGCGCAATTGAAGCGGGAGATGCGGAACATGGATGTTCGGTTCATGAGGTGACGGCGGCCCTGGATGATGGCCCGATTTTGGGGCAGGCGCGGGTGGATATCGAACCAGCAGATACCCCGGACACTTTGGCCGCAAAAGTTCTGATCCGGGAACATGAACTTTATCCGGCGGTGCTGCGCCGCTTTGCTGAAGGCAACAGGTCACCTGTTCTCATGCCGTGAGGTTCCGAGGGTGATTTACACTCGCCTGAAAATCGTCCTATGGTCGTCGGTATCGCTTGGGGGCGAGGGAAATTACGGGCACTCACAAGAGCAAGAGCAAAACTAGTACGGCGCATGAAAACTCTGACGACGACGCAAGAACTGGCCGATTTCTGCAAGGCGGCCGCAAGCTATCCATATATCACAGTCGATACCGAGTTTCTGCGCGAGCGGACCTATTATTCGAAACTGTGCCTCGTGCAACTGGCGGTTCCCTCTGATGATGAAGACAGCGCGGTTCTGGTCGATCCGTTAGTGGATGGCCTGTCCCTCGAACCTCTGTATGAGCTTTTCCGAAACGAGAACGTGGTCAAGGTGTTCCACGCCGCGCGTCAGGATCTTGAGATATTCTGGGTCGAGGCGGGTGTGTTCCCCAACCCGTTGTTCGACACACAGGTCGCCGCAATGGTCTGCGGGTTTGGTGAGCAGGTCGGCTATGAGACGCTGGTACGGAAAATCTGCAAACAGGGCGTCGACAAGACGTCGCGGTTCACCGATTGGTCCCGTCGTCCTTTGACGGAAGCCCAGAAAACGTATGCATTGGCGGATGTAACGCATCTGCGCAAGATCTACGAATATCTTGCCGCGGAACTCAATAAAACGATGCGCAACCACTGGGTGGCTGAAGAGTTGCGTACACTGACGCAGCCTGCCACGTATGATATCCGTCCCGAAGAGGCGTGGAAGCGGGTCAAAACGCGAACGAACTCGGCTAAGTTCCTGGCCGTCGTACGTGAGTTGGCGCAGTTTCGCGAAGGGTATGCGCAGGAGCATAACGTGCCGCGCAACCGGGTCTTCAAGGATGACGCCTTGATCGAACTGGCGTCGACCAAGCCCAAGACAATCGCCGATCTCGGTGGATCGCGCCTTTTGTTGCGCGAGGCGCGAAAAGGACCGATTGCCGAAGGTATTCTTGCTGCGGTGACGAAGGGCACAAATTGTCCGCAGGAAAATCTGCCGAAGATCGACAATTCTCGTGACAACCTGAAGGTCAACCCGGCTTTGGCCGACTTGCTTCGGGTTCTGCTGAAATCCAAAACCGAAAGTTCGGGCGTTGCGGCCAAGCTGATCGCAACAAGTTCCGAGTTGGACCAGATTGCCGCGGGCGAGCGAGAATTGCCCGCGATGTCAGGTTGGCGTTACGAAGTCTTTGGTGAAGACGCGCTGAAACTGTGCGAGGGGAAAATCGCGCTGGCGGCCAAAGGGCAGGCGGTCAAGGTCGTCTCACTTTAACGGCGATTACCGCCGCCGCGATTCCAAGGTGTTCTGTTGCCCGACGACACGGATCAGGCGAATGCCTTCAAGATCCTGAGTCGAAACATTTATGGCATCCGACACCATTCTTGTTCGTTCAGATCCTTGCGGGGTCTCTGAGTTGGGGTAGTTCACGCGGAATACAAATTCCAGAATTCCCTTTTCTTTGTTTTCTTCTGAATTAACCGAAACCAAGCGTGCGTTATAGGCACCCTGCCGAAGCGCGGTGCCAGAGGAATAAATGATCGCGCCTGACGGTATTGGCTCGATCCGCAGCTCATCGATTTTGGCGATTGGAACACTGGTGTCTTCGGCATCTGGGCGCGAAAACAGGCCGCTTCCCTCTCTTGCCTTGGGAACCAACGCATCGGCGGCATTTGGGTCCGGCGGTGTTTCAGACTTCACAGACTTGCTGGAGCCAAACCAGTTTGACGGATTCACCCGCGAGTCGCGCCAGCTGCCGCAGGCAGTCAGGGTCAGCATGGCGATGATAAGAACGAACAGAGACTTTTGCATAGACCCACTGCTTTTCACACGAATTCAGACAATGGGTTAGCGTATATTCTTCGCGTTGAAAAGCCACAGCTGGGGCTGGACAGCAGGTGGTCGTCGGCATAGGTCACATTGTGATTTCAACGAAAGGATCACTGCGCCATGGCCACGCCTGCCTTTGAAGACATTGTCGAGGATTTCGAGTTTCTCGAAGACTGGGAAGACCGGTATCGCCATGTCATCGAACAGGGCAAGGCGATGGAGCCTTTGGATGACGCGTTGAAGGTTCCGGCGACAAAGGTTCACGGCTGCGCCAGTCAGGTCTGGCTGCACCCGATGATCGAAGCAGGTGTGTTCAAGTTTGATGGTGACAGTGACGCGCTGATCGTTCGCGGGCTGATCGCCGTGCTTCGGTCCCTATACAACGGGCTGCCGGTGTCCGAGGTGCCGCAGGTCGATGCGGCAGCGGAACTGGCCCGATTGGGCTTGAACGACCATCTTTCAGCGCAGCGGTCCAATGGATTGCGGGCCATGATCGAACGCATCCGCCAGGTCGCACAGGAAAACGCCTGAGGTCACTCAGGGCGGTTTGCCCAGTCTGACAAAGTGGTTTCCAGATCGCCGTAGCCGGTGAAACGCCGTTCGAACGCCAATCCCATGCGATCCGCGCATTCCCGTGCGCGTTCGGTCAGTTTCGGATCGTCGATCTGGGCCTGATAAATCAGTTTGGTGTAATTGCCGAAATACATGTCCCGCAGTTCCGGGTGGCGATCCAGACCCAGTGGTTTCCAGACAAATGCGTCGAACTGGCGGGCCAGAAAATCAGTCAAGTAGAAGGCAGTTGTTTCGTCCTCGCCGCGTTCCTGAAAGGCCTGATTGCCTTCGAAGAACGAATAGCAATGAGGGCCTTTTACCATCTCGACGCCCAGTTTTTCACAAGCGGATTGCAGCAGACCTCCGGTTCCGCAATCGGCGTAAACCACATAGATTTTTTCGAACCTGTCGCGGTGTTTGGCCACGCTGTCTTCAACTGCTTGTGTGATCCGTTCCGGGTGAACATGCAGGATTGCAGGCAGGCAGGTCAGCGCCATGTGATCCCAGCCGTTGCGCGTTTTGATATCCAGAATTTCGCGAGCAAGCGCCCCGCAGGCGATCAGCAGGATGCTTGCGTTTTCCACGCCGTCATAACCTTTGGTCGTCAGGCTTGCATCATCTGGTAACGTATCGCTTGGCATGGATCGGCATCCTTATGGGCTCATGGCACAAGAGAATGAAAACAGCTTGCAGGCAAGCCTTCTTCCGACATCTCTTGTCAGGCTGCCGACGTTCGTGTTTCGAATGCCGATAACAGAGGCCGAGCGGGTGGGCCGTAGGCGACAGTACCTTGCTTTGATATCTCGGGGAACAAGGACAGGATCTCTTGTTGGGCTGACTGTTCAAGGGCGTTCCAGCTTTGGGCGCCGGGATGAAAGCTCTCGCTCAGGCAGCCTTCCGACCAGAGCAGCTCATGCTGATCAAACTGAATGTGAATGTAGGTTACGACCCCGCCGGGTTTGAGGATGATGTCATGTCCGTTGATCAGGTGTTTGGCGGGGGCCAGTGCTTCGTTTTGGCCGGTATGCAGTTCCAGGCGCCAGCTCTGGATCAGCATCCTGTGTTGCTGCGACACCAGCAGATCGCGGGTGTTCCCAAGCGCGCCTGCCTTGAACAGGACCGGCGCGAACGCGCCAACCGCCTGAACCAGCCGCTGCCCAACCCAGCGCACCGTTTGAAACCCGTGATCAAGGGTTTCCACCCAGTCGCCGGGGCGCAGCGTTTCCACTGGGCGTTCCCCTTTGCGGGTTCTGATCAGCGTGCCAGAGGTAAAGCAGGGGACCAGGTCCCAGTCTTCACGGCTGGACACCATGCCTGAATATCGATTGCCAGCAAGGCTGTTGAAGGTGATCGAATGTATAGGCCCCGCTTCCAGAGCGGCTTGATCTGCATTGGCCGAGAACTCAGGCACCAAATATGTGTTGCCATCCACATCCTGCGCGACAACGGCAGTATTGTTTGCACTTGTGCCGTCGAAATAAGTGACGGTGGCGTGGTACACTGATGTGCCATCAAAGGTTTGCGGCGCGCCGCCGTTGATCGAAAACCGATCATTGGCAGACATGTTGTTCATGTCATAGGCAGAGCCGGAGTTTCCAACCACGTTCCACGTCACGCTGTTATGCGCCAACGGCGCGTCCGCGTGACCGAAGGTTTGCCCAACCAGGGCAGAGGCGTTTTCGGCGACATTGTTGCCCTCGGCGATATCGATATCGGCAAGTTTGCCCAACGAAATGGCTGTGAAAGACTGCGGCACGGAACCCCCGAAACTTGGACGTTTCGGTTTTTAACCGCACTTTCGTTTACAAACGGATAAACGATACACCTCATGAAGGGGCGGAGCGCTAAAACGAAAAAGACCACCCGAAACGGGCGGCCTTCTAAGAAAAACCTTAAAGGTCTTAGCCAGCCAGTTGGTTGTGCTTGCGGCCCACGAAATCCTTGGCGGTTTCCACTGCAACTGCAGCGTCACGGCAGTAGGCGTCTGCACCGATGGCTTTGCCGAACTCTTCGTTCAGCGGCGCGCCACCGACCAGAACAATGTAATCGTCGCGCACGCCCTGTTCGACCAGGGTGTCGATAACGACTTTCATGTAGGGCATCGTGGTGGTCAGCAGGGCGGACATGCCCAGAATGTCGGGCTGTTCCGTCTCCAGTGCTTCCAGGTAATTCTCGACCGGGTTGTTGATTCCCAGATCTACAACCTCGAATCCTGCACCTTCCATCATCATCGACACAAGGTTCTTGCCGATATCGTGGATGTCACCCTTCACGGTGCCGATGACCATCTTGCCAACACGCGGAGCACCGGTTTCGGCCAGCAGCGGCTTGAGGATCGACATGCCGCCTTTCATCGCGTTGGCTGCCAGCAGAACCTCGGGAACGAACAGAATGCCGTCGCGGAAGTCATGGCCCACAATGGTCATGCCGCCAACCAGAGCTTTGGTCAGGATGTCATACGGCGTCCATCCGCGTTCCAGCAGGATATTGGTGCCTTCTTCGATCTCTTCTTTCAATCCGTCATAGAGATCGTCGAACATCTGATCGACCAGTTCGTCATCATTCAGTTCGGACAGGACGATATCTTCTTCGTCGGACATGGGGTATTCCCTGTGCTGGGCGGGCCATCGGCCCGTGGTGGCATTTTTTCCGTTTTGGCCAAAACGTCGCATTCTGACTGTGACGATTGCGACGTTGGTCGTTTCGGGACCGACCTATATGCCAAAAATGGCACCGGCTCGATTGAAAAGTCTGCAATATTATCCTGTTTATTTTTCATCAATGCTTCCCGGTTTCTTCGCGGTGCTGGCTTGCACAGGATTCGTTTCAGGCTTATCGTGAGATAGGAACAAAAAGGGAACATATGTGCCGTGAGCATCGGGCATATCATCAAAGCAAGGGGGGTGACGTCCAATACGACCGGGCGGTTTGAACGGTTTGCAACGCAGGCTGTTGATGACGGGTGGGACATCGATGAAGACTTGCCGCCCTTGCGAACCGAGACGCGGGATGAGGTGGCGCGCAGTGCTATCACCTATAACCGTTCACCTGATTTGCCTTTTGATCGTTCGATCAACCCATATCGGGGGTGTGAGCATGGCTGTGTCTATTGTTTCGCCAGACCAAGCCATGCCTATCTGGGCTTGTCCGCAGGACTGGATTTCGAAACCCGCCTTATTGCGCGCCCCAACATGAGCATCGTTCTGCGCAAGGAACTGTCGGAAAAGTCCTACAAGGTCGCCACGCTCGCGATCGGGACAAACACTGACCCTTACCAGCCCATCGAAAAAAACCGCCTGATTACAAGGTCGTGCCTTGAGGTCTTGCAAGAATTCAACCACCCGGTCGCAATCGTGACCAAAGGAACATTGATCGAGCGTGATCTGGATATTCTGGCTGACATGGCCAGCCGGGGATTGGCGCGGGTTGGTATATCGCTCACCACGCTGGATGCAGGTCTGTCCCGGCGGATGGAGCCTCGCGCACCGTCTCCGGCGCGTCGGTTGCAGACGATCAGAGCGTTGACCGATGCGGGCGTTCCGGTTCGCGTGATGACCTCGCCTATTGTGCCTGGGCTGACAGATCATGAGTTGGAGAGCCTGTTGGACGCTGGAAAAGAGGCGGGCGCAGATGCGGCAAGCTGGATCATGTTGCGATTGCCCCGCGAAGTCTCTCATCTTTGGCAGGACTGGCTGGCAGAGCACGAACCCGCCCGTGCAGAAAAGGTCATGTCCAAGCTGCGTGAAATGCATGGCGGGCGCGACTATGATCCGCGCTGGGGGCACAGGATGCGGGGTGAGGGGGAATACGCCGAGCTCATCGCCCTGAGGTTTGCTAAAACCTGCAAAAGACTGGGGCTTTCGATCAAATCCGCTCCGTTAAGATGCGGCCTGTTTGCAGTTCCGCCGCAACCCGGGGATCAAATGAGCTTGTTCTGAAACCAAATGCCGAACCGTCCGCTGCTTCAGTAACGAAAGCAAAAGACCCCGGTTTAACCGGGGCCTTCTGGATTGATTGCGAACCCTAATGGCTCAGCGGTTTTCGATGTCCACGTAGTCGCGCAGTGTCTCACCCAGATACAGCTGACGCGGACGGCCGATTTTGTTCTGTGGATCTTCAATCATCTCTTTCCACTGGCTAACCCAGCCAACGGTCCGTGAAAGTGCGAAGATTGGTGTGAACATTGAGGTCGGGAAACCCATCGCCTCGAGGATGATACCCGAATAGAAGTCAACGTTCGGGAACAGCTTTTTGTCGGCGAAATACGGGTCTTCCAGCGCTTCGCGTTCCAGCTCTTTAGCGACCTGCAGTTTCGGGTTGTCTTCAATGCCCAGAAGATCCAGAACCTCGTCGGCCGACTGCTTCATCACCTTGGCCCGTGGGTCAAAGTTTTTGTACACGCGGTGGCCAAAGCCCATCAGGCGGAACGGGTCGTTCTTGTCTTTGGCGCGGGCGATGAATTCGGGAATGCGATCAACGGTACCGATCTCTTCCAACATCTCCAGACATGCCTGGTTGGCGCCACCATGGGACGGTCCCCACAAGCAAGCAATGCCGGCGGCGATGCATGCAAACGGATTTGCGCCCGATGACGATGCCAAACGCACGGTAGACGTTGACGCATTTTGCTCGTGGTCCGCGTGAAGCGTGAAGATACGGTCCATCGCGCGGCTGAGGATCGGGTTGACCTCATATTCTTCGGCGGGAACGCTGAAACACATGCGCAGGAAGTTCGACGCATAGTCCAAGTCATTGCGCGGATACACGAAGGGCTGCCCTGTGTGGTATTTGAAAGCCCATGCTGCGATTGTCGGCATTTTGGCGATCAGGCGATGCGAGGCGACCTCGCGCTGGTGCGGGTCCGCGATATCGGTCGAATCGTGATAGAAGGCCGACATCGCACCGACAACACCGACCATGATGGCCATCGGGTGCGCGTCGCGGCGGAAACCACGGTAGAAATACTGCATCTGCTCATGCAGCATGGTGTGGCGGGTGATTGTGGTTTCGAATTTCTCCAGATCTTTTGCGACCGGCAACTCTCCGTAGAGCAGAAGGTAGCAGACCTCAAGAAAGTGCGATTTTTCGGCCAGTTGGTCGATTGGATAGCCGCGGTGCAGCAACTCGCCTTTTTCACCATCGATAAAGGTTATGGTGCTGTCGCAGCTTGCTGTCGAAGTGAAACCGGGGTCATAGGTGAATACACCTGCCTGACCGTAAAGCTTTCGAATATCAATGACATCCGGACCGGCGGTCGGGGAATGAACCGGCAACTCATACTCTTTGCCGTGAACGGTCAGAGTGGCTGTCTTGTTGCTGTCAGTCATGGGTATCCCTTCTTCATTCATGCGCACGCCAAAGGAACCTCGGGCAGTGCGGGCAACGACTGCGCGCTTTCGCGCAGTCCGGGTGTTAGCGGAGCAGCGTTACCCGTTTATGAAATTCGGGTTACTTCGCTGCTTCTGAAAGCCGCGCCAGGGTTTCATCCCGTCCCAGCACAAGCATCATGTCAAAAACCGAAGGCGTGACGGCCCGACCAGCCAACGCGGCCCTGAGCGGGCCAGCCAGCTTGCCGAACGTGAGCTCCTTTGACTCGGCAAAGGAATTCAGGGTCTCCTCCAGTTCGTTCCGAGACCAGCTAGCATTTTGCAGCTGCGGCGTCAATTCTCCCAGTATACCGTCGGATACAGAAGCCAGCGCCTTTGCCGCTTTCTCGTCGGGAGAAATCGGGCGTTCGGTTAAGACAAAGTGAGCCTTTTCAAGGAGTTCAGGAAAAGTCCGCGCCCGGTCCTTGAGGCAATACATCGCACGTTCCAAATCACTGGATTGTGAATCTGTCAGGGGCGGTAAAGCGGCTGCGGCCAAGTACGCTTCGATTTCACGCCGCAGTGCAGCATCATCAGAGATGGCGATGTGTTGACCACACAGGTTTTCCAGTTTTTTCAGATCAAACCGGGCAGGGCTTTTGCCGATGCCGTTCAGATCAAACCAGTCCTTTGCCTGTGCATCCGTAAAGAATTCATCGTCACCATGACTCCACCCAAGGCGGGCCAGATAGTTGCGCATTCCAGCGGCGGGATAGCCCATGGCCTGATATTCCTGCGCGCCAAGCGCGCCATGGCGTTTGGACAGTTTCTTACCGTCTGGCCCGTGGATCAGCGGAATATGGGCCCAGACCGGAACATCCCAGCCCATCGCCTCGTAAATCATCATCTGGCGCGCCGCGTTATTGAGGTGATCGTCGCCGCGAATGACATGGGTAACACCCATATCATGATCGTCGACCACCACCGCCAGCATGTAGACCGGTGTCCCGTCGGAACGCAGCAAAACCATGTCATCCAGTTGGTCGTTGCGAATGGTCACGTTGCCCTGAACCTGATCGCGGATCACTGTTGTGCCGTCCTGCGGAGCCTTGATGCGAACGACAAATGGCAGGTCGGGATGTGCTGAAGGATCAGCGTCACGCCAGGGGCTGCGGAACAGGGTCGACTTGCCCTCCGCCCGTGCCTGTTCACGAAAGGCGGCAATTTCGTCCTGCGTCGAGAAGCATTTATATGCCTTTCCCTCGGCCAGAAGCTGGTGCGCGACTTCAGCATGCCGGGCAGCTCCTTCGAACTGGCTAATTACGTTGCCATCATGGTCCAGTCCCAGCCATTCCATGCCCTGAAGGATCGCGGCGGTCGCCTCGGGGGTCGAGCGTTCCCGGTCGGTGTCTTCGATCCGCAGCAGGAACTTTCCACCACGTCCGCGGGCGTAAAGCCAGTTGAACAATGCGGTGCGCGCGCCACCGATGTGCAGAAAACCTGTGGGCGAGGGGGCAAAACGTGTGACGACCTGTTCGGACATGTTGAGGATTAACCTTTTGGTAACCGTATCTGGCATAGTTTGACGCCTGTCTAACGAGCCCGAAGGACGGGGGCAACCATGCGTGTTCTTGCACGGGTCGAGGCCGCGCTGCTGCACCAGACAGGGTACCTGTTTCCGTGGACGCCAGTCATGCTGGCAACGGGGATCGGTCTCTATTTCGGTGCCCGGAGCGAGCCCGGCTGGCCGGTATACGCAGGTCTGTTTTGCTTGTTCCTGGCTCTTTTTGCCTTAAGCCGCCGGCTGCCACCGGGGGTGGGAACGTTAGCGACCGGGGGGGCGCTGATTGCGGTCGGTGTTATACTGGCAGGTACTCGCGCCCATATGGTGGCAGAACCGGTTCTGTCCTGGCGGTACTATGGCCCTGTCGAGGGGAGGGTCGTCGCCATGGATCGGTCTGCCTCGGATGCGTTGCGGTTGACGCTCGATCAGGTGCGCGTAGGGGACGTGCCGCAGGAGCGCAGGCCGCAACGCATCCGTCTTTCTGTTCATGGCACGACAGGACCTTTTGCGCCTGGGCAACGGATCATGACCACAGCGCATCTTTCGCCGCCGCAGGGCCCTGTTGAACCCGGCGGGTTCGATTTTCGCCGCCATGCCTGGTTTCAGGGGTTGGGCGCGGTCGGGTATACCCGCGTTCCTGTTCTGACGATTGCGCCAGCCAAAGCCGGTATTGGTGGTGTTCGGATTACGGCAATCCGAATGGCGATATCACAGCGAGTGAAACAAATCCTGCCCGGAGAAATCGGTGGGTTTGCTGCTGCCGTCACCACAGGCGATCGCAGCGGTATGGGGCAAGAGACGCTCTTGTCCCTGCGCGCGTCGAACCTGGCGCATTTGCTTGCAATTTCCGGGCTTCACATGGGGCTATTGACGGGTTTTGTTTTTGTGGCCTGTCGCATCGGTTTGTCACTGATCCCCTTCGTGGCTTTGCGGCTACCTGTTCGAAAAGTTGCGGCTGTGTTCGCGCTGGTCGCGGCAACGCTTTATTTACTGTTGTCCGGTGGGAATATCGCAACCGAACGCGCCTATGTCATGGTCAGTGTGATGCTGGGGGCCGTGTTGATCGACAGGCGTGCGATCTCGTTGCGTGCGGTTTCTGTTGCTGCGCTGATCGTTCTGGTTCTTTGGCCCGAGTCGCTGCTGAGCCCGGGGTTTCAGATGTCCTTTGCAGCAACGACAGCCTTGGTCGCCGTCTTCGGCGCATTGCAAAAGGTGGGTCCGTTACCCGGCCGGAACTGGTTGAAACCGATTGCTGGCGTGGTTATGTCCTCGGCGATGGCCGGGCTTGCCACGGCCCCAATTGGCGCTGCGCATTTCAATACGATGTCTCACTATGGATTGCTGGCGAATCTGCTGTCCGTGCCCGTGATGGGCCTTGTTGTTGTACCTGCGGCAGTTGTCGCCGCACTGGCGGCCCCATTTGGGTTGGAGGCTTTTCCGCTGACCGTTATGGGCTGGGCGTTGCATTGGATCCTTGGGGTTTCAAACTGGGTGTCTCATCTGGGCGGTGCTCAGGGTTTTGTAGTCAGTCCGCCCTGGTATGTATTGCCACTTGTTGCTGTTGGGGCTTTGTGGCTGGCCTTGTGGCAAGGGCGCGCGCATTGGTACGGGGTCGGGCCCGTCATTCTGTCATTTGTGCTTTGGAACTCGGGCCACAGGCCAGATGTTCTGATTGCAGAAAACGGAGGGTTGGTCGGTGTAATGACCCCTCAGGGCCGGGCCCTGAGTAAAAGCAAAGGCAGTGGGTTTGTTGCCAGAGTCTGGCTGGAGAATGACGGTGACGGCGCGGATCAGATCGCGGCAGCAGGCAGATGGCCGGATAGCAGCACCGTTCAGCGGTACACTTATCAGGACAAGGAAATTATCCATATCTCGGGCAAAAGGGCTGCGCGCAAGTTTGACGAATGCGAAGGCAACCAGATCATTGTTTCGACGGTCGCGCTGCCCCTTGCGGGTGCGTGCGCCGTCTTCGATCCGGATGATCTGAGCGAAACCGGCAGCCTGTCATTGTCGGACGGAAAACTGACTTCTAGCGCAGAACTGACAGGCCAACGGCTCTGGTCCCCGAAGCCCGCCGGGGACCGTCGTTTGAAGCAGGATTAATAGGTGCGGATCAGACCGACTAGGCGACCCTGAACCTTGACCATTTCTTCGGGAAGAACGCGCGTCTCATAAGCCGGGTTGGCCGCTTCGAGTGCAATAGCGTTGCCGCGGCGGAAAAAGCGTTTCAGCGTCGCTTCCTGATCTTCTACCAGTGCAACCACGATATCACCGTTATCAGCAGTCGCGGTTTCGCGGATGACGACCACATCCCCGTCATTGATGCCCGCGTCGATCATCGAGTCGCCGCGAACCTCTAGCGCATAGTGCTGGCCTTTTCCGGAAACCATGGGGCCGGGGACCGCTACGTGATGGGACACATGGCTGATCGCCTCAATGGGGACACCCGCCGCGATCCGACCCATCACCGGCAATTCCAGCGCATCCACCGCAACCGGCTCAATATTGGTCGGGCGGGGGCCCTTGGGCCTGTCACCCTCGATCACGCGGGGTGAAAAACCGGCAGTTGGTTCGCCGCCAAGGCTTTCGGGAAGTTTCACAATTTCAATCGCGCGGGCACGATGCGCGAGGCGACGAATAAAGCCACGTTCCTCCAGTGCAGTGATAAGCCTGTGGATGCCGGATTTCGACCGCAGGTCAAGCGCGGCCTTCATTTCATCGAAACTGGGCGGTACACCGTCCGCCTGCACGCGTTTTTGGATGAATTTCAACAAATCCAATTGCTTCTTGGTCAGCATTGCTCACACCTCGTCGCTCATGCGTTTTCTTTTGTTCTACGCATGTTCACGTTTTGTGTCAATGAATTTGGGAGAAGTTCAGATCGGCAGGTACTGAACCGTTTCCCCGGTCTTGCGGGCGGGATCGTTCGGGGGACGGACCAAAAGGGCGTTTGCCTGCGCCAGAACGCTAAGGAGAGAGCTGTCCTGATCTGCACAGGCCCGGATACCCGTTTCGCCCAGAACCGCGCGCATGTAATGCTCGCGCGGGCCGTTTTCTGTCAGTGGTTCGGTCAAGTGGGCAGACCGAAAGGGCGGCAGAACCAATTCCAACCCCAGCATCCGGCGCACCATCGGGGCAAGGAACAGATAGCCACAGACCATCGCGCTGACCGGGTTCCCAGGAAGTCCGACCATCGCGGTGCCACCCATGCGACCAGCCATCAGGGGTTTTCCGGGGCGCATTCGGATCTTGTAGAAAGACCGGTCCATCCCCAAACCCTGCGATACATCAGACACAAGGTCGTAGTCACCAACCGACGCACCGCCAATCGTCACGACGAGATCGGCCCCTCGCGCCAGATCAAACGTAGTCTCAAGCGATGAAACCGTGTCCCGTGCAATCGGAAGGACACGAACCACCGCGCCTAGCCCCTCAAGCAATGCCCGCAGTCCAAACGTGTTAGACGCAATAATCTGGTCCGGTCCCGGTTCTTCGCCGGGCATGACAAGTTCGTCGCCGGTCGAGATCAGGGCAATGACGGGTTTCCGAGAAACCGGGACCCGCGCGATATTCATCGCAGCCATCAGGGCAACGTCTTCGGCGCGGATCAAACACGGTGCCGTGATGGGCGTGCCTGTCATAAAATCCACACCGGCAGGGCGGATGTTCGTTTTGGGGCCGGGGTGGTCTGTGATCGTGATCAGATCGCCACGCCGGTCGGTATCTTCCTGAATCACAACGAAATCCGCGCCATCGGGAACCGGAGCGCCGGTAAATATACGCACGGCCTGACCGGGGCCCACCGAGCCGTCGAAACGACGACCCGCAGCGGATTCGCCCACCACTTTGAACATGGCATGAAGCTCGACTTCGTCGGCTTTGACGGCATAGCCATCCATCGAAGATGCGGCGAAAGGAGGTTGGTCGCGCGTTGCCACAACCGCGTGCGACAGAACACGTCCCGCGGACTGGGCCAGTGGAACCTGTTCCGAAGGTAGAGGGCCGACAAGATCGAACAGCAGGGCGCGCGCTTCTTCGACGGTAATCATTTCGCCTCGTAACGCCCTGATTTTCCGCCGTCTTTGAGGCTTACATGAATGCCGCCAATTTCCATCGCTTTGTCGACGGCTTTGGTCATATCGTACACAGTCAAGGCTGCGGTGGAAACGGCGGTCAGAGCCTCCATCTCAACTCCGGTTTGACCTGACGTCTTGACTGTCGCTTCGATCTGAACACCCGGCAGATCCGGGTCGAGGGTCAGTTCAACGGCAACCTTGGTCACCGGCAAAGGATGGCAGAGCGGGATCAGATCCGGCGTCTTCTTTGCACCCATGATGCCGGCCAAGCGGGCAACGCCCAAAACATCGCCCTTTGCCGCGCGTTGTTCTGAAATGATTTCATAGGTTTCCGGTGCCATCTTCACGTAACCCACAGCCACGGCTATGCGATCTGTGACCTCTTTGCCCGAGACGTCGACCATATGCGCCTGACCTTGAGCATCGAAATGGGTCAGCGGCATCACATCACTCCGGGGATAAGCGGATTGGACAGGATGTGGCGCGTGGCCGCTTCGACATCGTCCTGGCGCATCAGGCTTTCGCCGATCAAAAAACACCGGGCGCCATAGCGCGCAATATCCCGCAAGTCTTCTGGCGTGCCCAACCCACTTTCACACACGATAGTACGGTCCGCTGGCACCAGTTTGGACAGGCGGCGTGTTGTGTCAAGAGTGGTCTCGAAGGTCTTGAGATTGCGGTTATTTATACCGATCAATGGACTTTTCAGTTGGGCTGCGCGTTCAAGCTCGGCTTGGTCGTGAACCTCAATCAGAACATCCATCTCCCAATCGAAAGCGGTTTGTTCCAACTCGGCTGCCTGATCATCGCTGACGGATGCCATGATGATCAGAATACAGTCGGCTTCCAAAGCACGTGCCTCGACCACCTGATAAGGGTCATACATGAAATCCTTGCGCAAAGCGGGCAGAGATGTCGCGTTACGCGCTTGTGTCAGATATTCCTTTGCACCCTGAAAGCTGGGCGTGTCGGTGAGCACGGACAAACACGCAGCACCGCCTTCTTCATAAGCCTTGGCCAAGGCAGGCGGATCAAAATCAGGCCTGATCAAACCCTTGGAAGGGCTGGCTTTTTTGATCTCAGCGATCAGGCCGTAACCTTGCCGGGACGCAGCTTGAAGCGCTGCGGCAAACCCGCGGGTTTCCGAAGCGGCACGTGCTTCACTTTCCAGCGTCTCCAAGGACTTCTGAGCCTTGTCTGCTGCGATTTCTTCCAGTTTGTAGGCTTTGATCTTGTCCAGAACGGTTTCGGTCATGCGGCCTCCTGAGTCTTGGCGGCCAAGGCCGTGATTTTGTTTTTGGCTTCACCGCTGTCGATGCTCGCAGCGGCCATGGCCACACCTTCGCGCAGATCACCTGCCGCATCAGCGACAACCAATGCGGCGGCAGAGTTCAGCAACACGGCATCACGATACGCTGACCGAGCACCGTCCAGCAGAGCACGAAATGCGATGGCGTTCTCTTCAGGGGTTCCGCCGAGGATGTCTTCGAAAGGGTGCACAGGCAGGCCAGCATCCTCGGGGTGCAACTCGACCTCTTTGATCACGTCATGCTCCAAAGCGGCGACCCAGCTGATACCGGTGATCGTCAACTCGTCAGTCCCGTCCGATCCGTGTACCAACCACGCGCGGTCTGACCCCAGCAGGCCTAGTGTTTCAGCCATGGGGCGGATCAGCTCGCGGCTAAAGGCGCCGGTCAATTGCCGTTTGACGCCAGCAGGGTTGGTCAGCGGGCCCAGGATATTGAAAATCGTGCGCGTTCCCAGTTCCTGCCGCGAGGGCATAACATGCGCAATGGCGGGGTGATGCATCGGTGCCATCATGAAACCGATACCGACATCTTTCAGAGCACTTTCAACAACTTGTGGTCCAACCATAACGTTGATACCCATTTGCCCCAGTGCATCCGCTGCGCCGGATTTGGAGCTTAGGTTGCGGTTGCCGTGTTTTGCGACTGTCACGCCAGCGCCTGCGACGACAAATGCAGTCGCGGTCGAGATGTTCAGGGTGCCTTTCCCGTCTCCGCCGGTGCCAACGATGTCGATCGCTCCTTCGGGTGCGCGCACGGCATTGCACTTGGCGCGCATGACAGCCGCGGCCGCGGCATATTCATCAACCGTTTCCCCCCTTGTACGCATGGCCATCAACAGCCCGCCAATCTGGCTTGGCGTGGCTTCGCCGTTGAACAGGATGCCAAAGGCAGTCTCGGCCTCTTTACGGGTCAGCGGACGATCGGCGGCTGCTCCAATCAGCGGTTTCAGCGCGTCGCTCATGCGGGGACTTTCAGTTCTTGCAGGAAATTCTTGAGAAGGGCGTGACCATGCTCGGACGCAATCGATTCAGGGTGGAACTGAACACCGTGAATAGGCAGTTCCTTGTGTTGCAGCCCCATGATCGTGCCGTCTTCCAGCTCGGCTGTGATCTCAAGACAGTCGGGCAGCGTCTCGCGCTCGACCACCAGCGAATGGTAGCGTGTGGCTTCAAAGGGCGACGGAAGGCCAGCAAAGACGCCTTTCCCGGTGTGATGCATGATGCCCATCTTGCCATGCACAATTTCGTGGCATCTAACAACCTTGCCACCGAAAGCCTGTCCGATGGTCTGATGCCCGAGACAAACCCCCAAAAGGGGCGTTTTGGTCTCGGCCGCGGCTTCGGTCAGAGCCAGACAGATGCCCGCCTGATCCGGGTCGCAGGGGCCGGGGCTTAGCAAGATGCCAGCCGGGTTCATGGCCATTGCTTCCTGTACATCCAGCGCATCATTGCGGCGAATGACCATTTCGGCACCAAGTTCGCCCAAATAATGTACCAAATTGTAGGTAAACGAGTCGTAGTTGTCGATCAGCAGCAGCATATGGGCACTTATCTTCGCTTGGGCATTTCGGGCTGGCGATGCAACCCCGGGCCACGGTATAATGTCCGCACATACATGCTCAGGCTTGGGCGGCAGCGTCAAGAGGACATACGGTTTCTGACGCCTCCAATTGACCGAGCGCCACACCAGATGGCGCAGAGCAGGGCGAGGCAGGGAAAAGAGGCGAAAGGCAGGAAATATGGGCGGATTTTTCGGAGGAATGGTCGCAGGGGCGATCGTTGTTTTGATCTTGGGTGCGGTCGTGTCGCTCAACACGCCGATGGTCAATACGCCGGTTGTTGCGACCGAAGCACCAGCGCCGACGATTTCAGAAACACCAGAGGCGCCTACTGAACTTGCCGAGGATGTTTCTGATGCCGATCTGGTGGAACTGGCCCCGCGTGCGCCAGAAGCCGCCGATAATGCCAGCGAAGATCTGGCCGACCTGTCCGGGCTGGAAGCGTCATCCGAGCCGCAGCCCGAGGTAGGCAAAGCGGCTGAGGCTCCGAACGAGCCCGCTGCTACGGTGGCGACCGAAGTGTCCGTCATGACCGAAGCCCCCGCTGCGCCGCCCGAGCCTAGCCAGGTGCCCGCAGTTCAGCAGGAACAGTCCGTGCCGGTTGTAATTGATGAAACCCCCACGCCGCCGACCGAGTCTGACACAACCGATGTCGCAGTTCTTGAGCCCGAACCAAATCCGTTGCCACAGGTCGAGGCTGAACCACAAACAAAAGACACTACGACTGATAATTCATTTGAAAGCAGTCCGATTGCGGTGGAAGGGGATGAAGACACCTTGCCCCGCGAGCTTCCGCGCATTGCTGCGCTGCCTCAGATCGGGGGAGAACAGGAAGAAAGTACCAGTTCGATTGTCGGAAAACGTATCCTGCCATTGACGGAACGAGATGATGAGCCTGTTGCAGAACAGGCGATTTCCGAACAGCCATCTGCGGAAAAACCGATTGAACGTTTTGCCGCCAAGTTCGAGAACCCGGAAGCTAAGCCGCTAATGTCGATCATTCTGATTGATGACGAAGGCGCATTCGGGGCCGAAGCGTTGCAGGATTTCCCTTACCCGATCAGCTTTGCCGTGAACCCGTCTGATCCAGATGCGGCGGAAAAGATGGCACGGCACCGCGCGGCCGGGTTCGAAGTTCTGGCCCTTGCGGACTTGCCCGAGGCAGCAAGCGCGCAGGATGCCGAAGTTTCGCTGTCTGTGTGGCTGGATACATTGCCTGAAACAGTGGGTATTCTGGAAGGCGTGAACAGCGGCATTCAGGGAAATCGCAAGCTGGCCGATCAGGTCGCGGCGATTGCCGCCGGAACCGGGCGCGGGTTGATCACTCAGGACAATGGGCTGAATACTGTCCAGAAGTTGGCGGTTCGCAATGGCATTCCGTCCAGCGTTGTGTTCCGCGATATCGATGGGGCGCGACAGGATCCCAGAATCATGCGCCGGTTCCTGGATCAAGCCGCGTTCCGGGCAGGTCAGGAAGGAACCGTTGTCATGCTGGGGCGGGTGCGGCCCGAGACAATCTCGGCCCTGTTGCTGTGGGGTCTTGAGGATCGCGGCAGCCGGGTAGCGATGGCGCCGATCTCGGCCGTCTTGATGAAACAGGTACAGTGACAGCTTGAGACAGGGCGGTGATCAATTGATCAGCCGCCCTTGTTTTTTAACTGTTGCCGTTTCCGGTGAACCGAGCGGCATCTTCCGCTGCGCGCCGTATGGCGTTTGACTTATGGACAGTCTCCATGAACTCGGCCTGGGGGTCGCTGTCATAGACAACACCGCCACCAGCCTGAATATAGAGTTTCTGATCCTTCACGATGGCGGTGCGCAGGGCAATGCACATGTCCATGTCACCGCCCGCACTGAAATAGCCGACACCTCCGCCATAGACGCCGCGTTTTTCCGGCTCAAGCTCGTCAATGATCTCCATCGCGCGCACTTTTGGCGCGCCCGAGACGGTGCCCGCAGGCATCCCGGCAAAGAAGGCGTCCAACGCATCTTTGTCTTCCGCCAATTCACCCACCACGTTCGAGACAATGTGCATCACATGGCTGTAGCGTTCGATGATGAACTCTTCGGTGGGACGTACAGTGCCGATTTTGGACACGCGGCCGGTATCATTGCGCCCGAGGTCCAGAAGCATGAGGTGTTCGGCCAGCTCTTTCTTGTCGGCCAGCAGGTCAAGCTCGTTTGCCTTGTCCTCCTCGGGGGTCGCGCCACGGGGACGGGTGCCTGCGATCGGGCGAATGGTGACTTCGCTGCCGAAAACACGCACCAGAATCTCGGGGCTGGCCCCAACGACCTGAAAACCGCCGAAGTTGAAATAGAACATAAACGGCGAGGGGTTGGTGCGTCGCAGCGAACGATAAAGCGCAAAAGGCGGCAGCGGAAAATCCTGCGTCCAACGCTGCGCAGGAACAACCTGGAAGATATCGCCTGCACGGATGTATTCCTTGGCCTTTTCAACCGCTTCCATATAGCCGGATTTGGTGAAGTTCGACACCGGTTCCGCAATTTCGCGCGCGTCGCCCAGATCACGGGTTTCGGCGGGCATCGCGCGCTCCAGATCGCGGACCGCATCCATTACACGCTCGGCCGCCTGCGCATAGGCAGCCTTGGCAGATTGACCGTCGCTGGCCCAGGCGGGTGAGACCACGGTCACCTCGCCTTTGACACCATCCAATACTGCGACAACAGACGGGCGCAACATGATCGCATCTGGCAGCCCCAGCGGATCGGGGTTCACGTCCGGCAGGTATTCGACCAGCCGAACCATGTCATAGCCCAGATATCCAAACAGCCCGGCAGCGGCCTGAGGCAGGTCGTCTGGCAACTCGATACGGCTTTCGGCCAGCAAGGCACGCAGGTTGTCCATCGGATTGCCATCCTGCGCTGCAAAGGCGTCGGCGTCGAACCGCGCCGAGCGGTTCAATTCGGACACTTCGTCGTGACAGCGCCAGATCAGGTCCGGTTTCATGCCAATGATCGAATAGCGGCCACGCACCTCACCGCCCGTAACCGACTCCAGCATGAACGCATCTTTCTGCGCTCCCGTCAGTTTGAGCATCAGCGACACGGGTGTGTCCAAGTCGGCGGCGAGACGTGTGTAAACCACTTGGTTTTCGCCCGCTTCATAGGCGCGTGCGAAGGTATCGAAATCGGGTGTCAGGGCCATCTTGGTCTCGCTTAAAAGCTCGCCTGCACGGCGTTCAGCGCCTGCTGATCCACGACCGGGCGGGCGCGGGTCTGAGCGTCCCGTACGTATGCGTCAAAAATATTCTGCGACAGCGCCTGATCCATCTGCGTTGCCAGCGCGTCGCGCAACCGGCGCAGTTCGTCGGAATCCTCGGGGGGCAGAACCTCGTCCAGACGCACCAGCAAGGCTGCACCATTTCCACCAATGACACGCAACTCACCGAGTTCCATCTGAAACACTTCATTCATGAAACTGGCGGGGACGTCATCAAGAAACGCGGTACGCGTCAGTGCGTTTTCAACGCGGAAGGGCAGGCCAGTCGCTGCGAAGTCACCATCAGTGGCCAGTAGGCTCAATGCGGCGTTTGCTTTGTCCAACAGGGCTTTATTGGTCTCTGCCTGTACCCAAGCCGCAGCGACACTGTCGCGTGCGCTTTCCAGCGGTTCGGGGCGACGCGGCAGAACGTCGTTCAGGCGCAAGGCAAAGATCGATCCGTCTTCGAGAAATGCGATTTCAGGGAAATCTCCTTCTTGCACGGCTTCGGCGGCCGTGCGGAACCCGTCATAGGCCGCTATGTCCTCGGCGCTGTCTCGGGTCCAGTCGATCTGACCCAGTTCCATTTCGGTTTCATTTGCCAGTTCTTCCAGGGTCGCGCCGCCAGCCAACATGTCGTTTATGTCTTCGGACTGTGCCTCGATCAGGCGGCGGGCGCGTTCTGTCGCCAGTTCTTCGCGCAGGGCCGGTTCGGCCTCCTCAAAGGGAACGCTGTTTGCAGCCAGGGATCCGTTGACACGGAACAGGGCGGGGCCAAATACCGAAGGCAGAGGGCCAACAACGGCGTCAAGCTCTGCCGCGAACACGGCGTCGGCGGCCTCGCCCAGATCCTCACGTGTCAGGTCGCCTAGATCGATATCGGAAAGTTCCAGATCACGATCGCGAACCAGTTGTTCAAAGGTCGTTCCGCCGACCTCAAGTTGCGCCTTGGCGTCGTTGGCTGCTTGTTCATCCGGGAAATTCAGGCGCTCGACCAGACGGCGTTCCGGTTGATTATATTCGTCCGACCGCTCTTCAAAGAGCTTGCGAAGGGATTCTTCGTCAACCTCAACCGTGTCCACCAACATGGCCGGAGACAGAATCGCATACGTCAGTTGTTTCGTGCGGGGCAGGGTGAACTGTTCAGCGTTTTCGTCATAGTAGGTTTGAATCTGTGCGTCAGTCGGCTCGGCCACGGGCTCTTCCAATGCCTCGGCCCCGGCGGTTGCAACGGTAAAGCTGCGACGGGCGCCGATATAGTTGGCCATTGTGTCTGTCACGGTTGAGGGCATTTCCACACCCCCCATGATCGCACCTTGAACGATCGTACGGGCAGATTCTTTGCGCAGGTCCGACTCGAACTCGGAATCCGTCATGCCGACCTGTTCAAGCTGAAAGCGGTATGCCTCGCGGTCGAAATTGCCGTCTACGCCCTGAAAGGCCGGGACAGACACGATCTCTTTTTGCAGGTTTTCATCCCCTATGGAAATCCCAAGCTGGCTCACCTCGTTGTCCAGCGACGCCAAGGCCGTCAGGCGGGCAAGCGCGTTTCGGTCCAGCCCCAGATCCCGTGCCTGCGACATTTGCAGGGGCTGACCCGATTGCGCCTCAACCGCGCGGATCTCGCGCTGTAACTCGCGGACAAAATCATCGATCGAGATGCTTTCATCACCAACTTGCGCCACAGTACGGACTGTGCCGCTCAGGTTGACCGCGCCGAACCCCGCAAGCCCCAGCATCAGCATGCCCATCAGAATCCAGACAAAGGTTTTCGAAAGACTTTTAGCGCCTGCGGCCATGGTGCCCTCTTGTTATTTCGGCAGCGTTCTGCCCTGTCGGTTGCCGCCTTGAATACGACGCACACCGCCGGGGGGCAAGCTTAGAAGGACAGGCCCTGCAATCGTTTGAACAATTGGCCCAAACCTGTGCGGTCGAGGTTGGCGAATGCAATGCGCACTTGCCGTTTCCCGTCCGGGTGGTGAGCGGGCATGAACATGGTACCGGGCAATAACAGAACACCGGCTTCACGCACCAAACGCCGGGCAAGCTCGTCAGACGGAATGTCAAACGGATGCTCCAGATAGGCGAAATACGCCCCAAGTCCCAAAAGGCGCCAACCTTCGGATTCCAGCGCGGGTATACCCTCAAGGATGGCAGCACGACGGTCGAGTATTTCGTCGCGTTCCCCTGCCAGCCATTGCGACAAGTTTTGCATACCCCAAAGCGCGGCGAACTGTCCGATCTGACCAGGGCAAATGGCAACGGTGTCGAGAAACTTTTCGACCTCAGCCAAAAGCGCAGGGCCCGTTGCAATGGCACCGACCCTGTGACCCGTCAGCCTGTAGGCCTTAGAGAAGGAATAAAGGTGGATCAGCGTCTGATCCCAGTCAGGTTGCTGGAACAGGTCATGTGGCGGCCCGCTGCGACTGTCGAAGTCACGGTAGGTTTCGTCGACGATCAGGTAAATTCCGGTTTCGCGCGCCAGCTCAAAGAAGGCGCGGACAAGGTCTGCCGGGTATTCAACGCCGCCGGGATTATTGGGCGTGACCAGAGCGATGGCACGTGTTTTGTCCGTGATCAGCGCGCGTGCGCTCTCAGGGTCGGGCAGTAAGTCGTCGCCGGTCTTCAGGCCAACTGCATGGACACCGGACATATCCAACCACATTTTGTGATTGAAATACCAAGGGGTTGGTAGAATAACCTCATCCCCTTCGCCGGTGATGGCCGAAATCACTGCTGAAAACGCCTGATTGCAGCCTGAGGTAATTGCAACCTCAGATGCCTCAACACTTGCTGCGTAATGCGCGCTGATCTGCGCAGCCAGTTCCGCGCGAAGATCATTATTTCCAAGCACAGGGCCATAAAGATGCGCATGGTCTTCGCGCACGGTAAATTCGGCCATAGCCTCGCGCAACGCCAGCGGCGGCGGGTCAACCGGCGCCGCCTGGCTGACGTTGATCAACGGACGTTCGGGCGGGAACGTAACACCCTCGAGCCATCGGCGCGCTTCCATCACTGGCGGCGCGAATGTTGCGGCGGTCCGGCTGAGCGTCATGTGCTTCCTACTGATCTGAATTCAATCGGTGCCCCGATAGGGCTCGACATATTGAAGGGCCATGTCCCACGGGAAAAAGATCCATGTGTCCTGACTGACTTCGGTGATGAACGTATCCACCATTGGGCGTCCCTTGGGTTTTGCATAAACCGTCGCAAAATGCGCTTTCGGATACATCTCTCGAACCAGTTCTAGGGTTTTTCCGCTGTCCACAAGATCGTCGATGATCAAAATTCCGGTTCCGTCGCCCATTAATTTGGCATCGGGTGCTTTCAGAACTTCGGCCTCACCCTGAGCCTGATGATGGTAGGATTTGACGCTGACCGTATCGACAGTACGAATATCCAGTTCCCGGCTTACGATCATCGCAGGGGCCATGCCGCCGCGGGTGATCGCCACCACAGCACGCCAGCTGCCGTCATCGGGGCCTTGTCCGTCCAGACGCCACGCCAATGCGCGCGAGTCGCGGTGGATCTGGTCCCAGCTGATGTGAAATCCTTTTTCGTGCGGCAGGCGATCCTTAGCGCTCATGTTCTTAACCTTTTTCCACGTCTGGGGCGTCAACGGCCTTCATTCCGACGATATGGTAGCCCGAATCCACGTGCAGGTTCTCACCGGTGACGCCGCTGCTTAGGTCTGACAGCAGGTACAGGGCCGACTTGCCGACATCGTCAATGGTCACGTTGCGGCGTAGCGGAGAGTTGTACTCGTTCCATTTCATGATGTAGCGGAAATCGCCAATGCCGCTGGCGGCCAGCGTTTTGATCGGACCGGCGGAAATCGCGTTCACGCGAATGCCGTCCTTGCCCAAGTCCTCGGCCAGATACTTGACCGACGCTTCCAGAGCGGCCTTTGCAACACCCATCACATTATAATGCGGCATGACCTGCTCGGCTCCGTAATAGGTCAGCGTTATCGCGCTGCCGCCTTCGGACATCAACTTTTCCGCGCGCTGCATAACCGCAGTGAACGAATAAACGGATACATCCATTGTCAGCGTGAAATTGGCCCGGCTTGTATCCACATAACGTCCACGCAATTCGTTCTTGTCAGAAAAACCGATGGCGTGAACGACGAAATCCAGTTTACCCCATTTCTCTTCCAGCGCCGTAAAGAGGGCATCGATAGATGCTTCATCGCTCACGTCGCAGGGCAGAACGATTTCGCTCCCAAGCTGCGCAGCCAGTGGGTCCACACGTTTCTTTAAAGCATCACCCTGGTAGGAAAAAGCAAGTTCAGCTCCGGCTTCGGACAAGGCGCGGGCGATTCCCCATGCAATCGATTTGTCATTGGCCAGTCCCATGATGAGGCCACGTTTACCGGCCATCAAATGATTTGACATGTTTGGTTCTCCGCCTGTCTTCGCGTTATGTTGAGTTGGTTTATGCCATTGGTTGCGCTGCATCAAGGCCGTGCGCTCTTGCTCGCAGCGGGTTCTCGCCTTAGGTTCGTCGTTAACACTTTCCAGGGGATGGAAATGACCGAGCGTGAAGGCATCTTTGCTGGCTCCGATCCGTTTGAAATTGCGGCCCGGTGGTTAGCTGAGGCTGAAGAAACTGAATTGAATGATCCGAATGCGATTGCGCTTGCAACCGTAGACCCGGATGGTTTGCCAAATGCACGCATGGTCTTGCTGAAGGAAATTGAGGCGGATTCGTTTGTATTTTATACAAACTACGAAAGCGCCAAAGCGAACGAGCTGGATACGTCGGAAAAAGCTGCATTTGTAATGCATTGGAAATCTTTGCGGCGTCAACTTCGCGTTCGTGGTACAATATGTCGTGAAAACGGGCCCCAGGCTGATGCATATTATGCTTCAAGGTCATTGAAAAGCCGGTTGGGTGCCTGGGCTTCAAAGCAGTCACAACCGCTTTCAAGCCGCACAGCTTTGATGGCAGAGGTCGCGAAAGTGACCGCTAAACTTGGAACGAATCCACCACGCCCTCCGTTCTGGGGCGGGTACCGATTAACGCCGACAGAGATTGAGTTCTGGGCCGATGGAGCATTTCGCTTGCATGACCGGTTCAGATGGAAACGAATTGAGCCGGGATCGGCATGGCATGTTGAAAGGTTGAATCCATGACGTTCACGTGTCGTGAAATGCAACAGGCAGAAAGTAAACGATTTTTTCAGCTTGAATTTGCCCGCCAATCCCATAAACAACAGACCCTTAACGAACTGCTAAAATTCGCGATGGGAAAACCGTGCCAGAAGACCTGAACAATATGTATCGCGTCCGTGGACACGTGAAATGGTTCGATCCCGCTAAGGGATACGGCTTTGTTGTGTCCGACGAAGGCGGGCCAGACATCCTGTTGCATGTGAATGTTTTGCGCAATTTCGGTCAGAGTTCCGTCGCGGACGGTGCGGGTATCGAAATCATGACACATCGCACGGACAGAGGTGTCCAAGCGGTTGAGGTTGTTGCAATCGACCCGCCAGCGCGCGCCGAGTCGATGATGCTGGCTGATTTTGCCGAGTTGGATCCGGACGCTATCGCAGAAGCCCCTTTGGAGGCTGCGCGGGTGAAGTGGTTCGACAAAGGCAAGGGCTTCGGGTTCGCAAATGTTTTTGGGCGCGGTGAAGACGTGTTCTTGCATATAGAAGTGCTGCGGCGCTCGGGGCTTGCTGACCTTCAGCCCGGAGAGGCGCTTGCGATGCGCGTAATTGATGGCAAGCGCGGCCGAATGGCGGCGCAGGTTCTCGCCTGGGAAGCCGCGCTGGACGGCTGACGGTTCCATGACTCGTTTTCTGGCATTTTGGACCCTTCTGATCACGCTGTGGACAGGGGGGGCGTTTGCTGCGTGCAGCGCCGACCATGTCACACTCCGAAACGACAGCGCGACAATCCGATTTGACGTGGAAGTGGCGGTTACGCCACAGGAGCGGTCAAGGGGTTTGATGTTTCGCGAGTCGTTGCCGAATCGTTCGGGTATGTTGTTCGTGTTTGATCCACCGCAACCCGTCGCGTTCTGGATGAAGAACACACTGATTCCGCTCGACATGATATTTCTGGACCGTACGGGCACGGTGACACATGTGCATGAGAGAGCGATTCCCGGCGATCTGACACCGATTGAAGGTGGTGATGCCGTTTTTGCGGTGCTGGAAATCAATGCGGGATTGTCCGCGCGATACTCTATCGGCGTCGGCACTCAGATGCAGCACGAAATTTTTTCGCAAGGTCCTGCGATTTGGCCCTGTTAGGGCTTTTCAAATCAGATTGGCATCGTTAGGAAGGCGCACGGTCCGGGGCGTGGCGCAGTCTGGTAGCGCACCTGTTTTGGGTACAGGGGGTCGTAGGTTCGAATCCTGCCGCCCCGACCACTTCCTTCACATTCTCATGTGGGCGTTCCGCCCATCGCCAGATACAACGAGCTGATCGCCTGATCCAGCGCGTCACTTTCCAATGGAACCTCAACGATTGCTCCGGTTTTCTGCGGCACTTTAAAGTACGATCGTGCGTCGACGCGATAGCCGGAACCTGTTTTTGACGATGTCAGGCGCATGACACTTTGGGGCAGGTCCTGCGGAAATCCGTCATAGTTCAGAATCAAATAGGCCGCCGCTTTTGGGGGCAGATACTCGCTGCATTCAAATGCCTGTTCGCCGATTTTCTCAAAAACCTTGCCGGGACCAGAACAACTGGTTTCGAATGCCTCAAATAACCTTTTGGGATGGGTTTCGAACAGCGCGCTACGTGACGGGGTGGGCGTTTCTTGTGGCGTGCAGGCCACGATACAGGCCAACGCGGGGATAAAGCGAAGCAACTTCATTCATTTGGCCTTTCTCATTCCGAAGTGAACCTTTGGTCGTTCAGCGTGGGTTCGACAGACCCGGCGAAGATGATTCCTTTACAGCCTAACCAGCGCGGCGTTGGTTGATCAAATACAGATAACTATGCTGGAAAAAACGGTAATTCGATTTGAGACTTCGAGTTGTGGCCGAGAATTTGCCGAAGGCGAGCCTGTGGAGGAATCGGACCTTGAGTTTCACACCCCTCGTGTCTGGGTCTGGTCAACAAAAAAGATTTCAAATTTGGCTGAAAAAGGGCGTTGACCTTCTATGGCAATATACGCCAAATTGTATGAGCCGAAGAGATTGCCACAATATCTGGTATTCAAGCCGGGACGGCAACAGGCGAGGGTCGGATAAGCACAGTCTATTAACGTGCAGCCGTTGTAACGGCTTTTTCGCTGTCCAAGACAGCGACAAGTACCTTTGCGCGCTTCTGTCGGCGTTGCGGGTGGTGCTCCGCAACTCAAAATGTAGTGCCGTGAACCGAAAATTAGGCGGAATTTAACTAGGGCTGCGGACATGAAGATTGAAAGAAAATTCACCAAACCAGATCAGGATGCCTATTCGGAACTGGATTTTGTGTCTGCGACATCTGAAATCCGAAACCCCGATGGAACCATTGTGTTCCGCCTGGAAGGGATCGAAGTTCCATCATCCTGGTCGCAGGTGGCAAGTGACGTAATCGCCCAGAAATACTTTCGCAAAGCTGGTGTTCCGTCCAAACTGAAGAAAGTTAAGGAAAAAGACGTACCCGAATTCCTTTGGCGGTCGGTTCCCGCTGAAGATGCTGAGTTCGAGGGCGAGACTTCCTCCAAGCAGGTCTTTGACCGACTGGCCGGTGCGTGGGCATACTGGGGATGGAAAGGTGGTTACTTTTCTACCGAGGAGGATGCGCGCGCCTATTTTGACGAGATGCGGTACATGCTGGCGACCCAGCGCGCCGCGCCAAATAGCCCGCAATGGTTCAACACTGGCCTGCACTGGGCCTATGGAATCGACGGTCCGGCGCAAGGGCACCACTATGTCGACTACAAGACCGGCAAACTGACCAAATCCAAATCCGCCTACGAACATCCGCAGCCACATGCCTGCTTCATCCAGTCCGTCGATGATGATCTGGTGAACGAAGGCGGCATCATGGATCTGTGGGTGCGCGAAGCACGGTTGTTCAAATACGGCTCGGGCACCGGGACCAACTTCAGCCATCTGCGTGCGGAAGGCGAGGCACTGTCAGGTGGCGGCAAATCCTCGGGCCTGATGGGCTTTCTAAAGATTGGCGACCGCGCCGCCGGCGCGATCAAATCAGGCGGGACAACCCGTCGGGCAGCAAAGATGGTTATTGTCGATGCGGATCACCCCGACATCGAACAATTCATCGAATGGAAGGTGATCGAAGAGCAGAAAGTGGCCTCGATCGTTGCCGGATCGAAGATGCACGAGAAGATGCTGAACGGCATTTTCGAGGCCATCCGTTCGTGGGATGGATCTGCGGATGACGCCTATGATCCGAACAAGAACGACGCGCTGAAAAAGGCGGTTCGCGAGGCGAAAAAGGTAGCGATCCCCGAGACTTATATAAAACGCGTGCTGGACTATGCCAAGCAGGGTCACGACAGTATCGAATTTCCGACCTATGACACGGACTGGGATTCGGAAGCCTATAGCTCGGTTTCGGGCCAGAACTCGAACAACTCCATCCGTGTCACCAATGCGTTTCTGACCGCTGTCGAGAAAGACGCCGATTGGGAACTGATCAACCGAACTGACGGTAAGGTCGCCAAGACGGTCAAGGCGAGGGACCTGTGGGAGAAAGTCGGCCACGCCGCTTGGGCCTGTGCCGATCCGGGCATCCAGTTCCATGACACGGTCAACGAGTGGCACACATGCCCCGAAGATGGTGAGATCCGCGGCTCGAACCCGTGCTCGGAATATATGTTCCTCGATGACACGGCCTGTAACCTTGCCTCGATGAACCTGCTGACCTTCCTCAAGGATGGCGAGTTCCAGGCGGCGGATTATATGCATGCCTCTCGCTTGTGGACCCTGACGCTGGAAATTTCAGTGACGATGGCGCAGTTCCCGTCGAAGGAAATCGCGCAGCTGTCTTATGACTTCCGCACCTTGGGTCTGGGCTATGCCAATATCGGCGGTCTGCTGATGAACATGGGCTACAGCTATGACTCGGACGAGGGCCGGGCGATCTGTGGCGCGCTGACTGCGATCATGACCGGTGTGGCCTATGCAACCTCGGCTGAGATCGCCGGTGAGCTGGGTGCCTTCAAAGGCTATGAACGCAACGCTGACCACATGCTGCGCGTCATCCGCAACCACCGCCGCGCATCGCAGGGTGTGACCGAGGGGTATGAGAAACTGGCGGTTAAGCCGGTGCCTTTGGACCACGGCAACTGCCCGGACAAGCATCTGGTCGATCTGGCCATGTCGGCTTGGGACGAGGCGCTGAGCCTCGGCGAGAAAAATGGCTACCGCAACGCGCAGGCCACCGTGATCGCGCCCACCGGCACCATCGGTCTGGTGATGGATTGCGACACGACTGGGATCGAGCCTGACTTTGCGCTGGTGAAATTCAAGAAGCTGGCCGGTGGCGGTTACTTCAAGATCATCAACCGCTCGGTGCCTTCTGCGCTGGAAAAGCTGGGCTATTCCTCGTCGCAGATTGAAGAGATCGTTTCCTATGCCGTTGGTCACGGCACCATCGGCAACGCGCCGGGGATTAACCACACCTCGCTGACCGGCCACGGCTTTGGCCCGAATGAGCTGGCCAAGGTGGATGCCGCGCTGGAAAGCGCCTTTGACATCCGGTTCGTCTTCAACCAGTGGACACTGGGCGAGGATTTCTGCACCGGTGTTCTGGGCATCCCAGCGACCAAGCTGAATGACCCGACCTTTGATCTGTTGCGTCATCTAGGGTTCACCCGCGCGGATATCGACGCGGCCAACGACCACGTCTGCGGAACCATGACGCTGGAAGGCGCGCCACATCTGAAGGAAGAACACTACTCAATCTTCGACTGCGCCAACCCGTGCGGGAAAAAAGGCAAGCGTTTCCTTGGGGTTGACAGCCACATCACCATGATGGCTGCGGCACAGAGCTTCATCTCGGGCGCGATTTCGAAAACGATCAACATGCCGAATGACGCGACCATTGAGGATTGCCAGAAAGCCTATGAACTCAGCTGGTCGCTGGGTGTGAAGGCCAACGCGCTCTACCGAGACGGCTCGAAGCTATCGCAACCTCTGGCGGCGGCGCTGGTCGAGGACGACGACGAGGCGGCCGAAGTGCTGGAAAGCGGCTCTGCTCAGGAAAAAGCCGTCGTTCTGGCCGAAAAAGTGATCGAAAAGGTTGTGGTCAAGGAAATGATCCGTAGCCATCGCGAGAAACTGCCGCATCGCCGCAAGGGGTATACTCAGAAGGCCATCGTTGGCGGCCACAAAGTGTACCTGCGCACAGGTGAGTTTGAAGACGGTCAATTGGGCGAGATTTTCATCGACATGCACAAGGAAGGCGCTGGCTTCCGGGCGATGATGAACAACTTTGCCATCGCCGTGTCTGTCGGTCTGCAATATGGCGTGCCGCTGGAGGAGTTTGTCGACGCCTTCACCTTTACCAAGTTCGAACCAGCGGGGATGGTGCAGGGCAACGACTCGATCAAGAACGCGACGTCGATCCTGGATTACATCTTCCGCGAACTGGCCGTGTCCTATCTGGACCGTACCGATTTGGCTCATGTGAAACCCGAGGGCGCGACCTTTGATGATCTGGGCCGCGGTGAAGAGGAAGGCGTTTCTAACGTCTCGGAAATTAGTGAAACTGCGGCGTCCAAGTCATTGGAAGTGTTGAAACAAATCAGCTCCACCGGGTATCTTCGCAAGCGTCTGCCGCAGGATCTGATGGTGTTCAACGGCAGTTATGGCGACGTGGCCGGAATGTCGGAAACGGCAACTGTGTTCGAAGCGCCTGCCACCGAAACGGCAGTGGCAACCGGGATGGACGCCCGCACCAAAGCCAAGATGCAGGGCTATGAGGGCGACCCCTGTGGCGAATGCGGAAACTACACGCTGGTGCGTAACGGCACTTGCATGAAGTGCAACACCTGCGGCGCGACAAGCGGGTGTAGCTAAGAAATTGAAGGTTGGGGACCGGTGTTGGCGCACCGATCCCCGGCTGATCTCGCAATCGGTTAGCACGCTGCGAGATAAACCAAATCCGGCCCAAGAAGGGTCGACAGTTGAAAGGAAGACAGATCGGATTTTGGGGATCAATAGTGTGCTTGGAAATACAGAGTTGTCCCGAGACTTACCAACAAGAAATCGCGACCGCCTGTGAATAAGGAGCCAAATAAGATGGCGAATGAGAAGAACTATTGGACTCAGAAAAGGCCAGACGGCCAATGGGAATCTAAGCGCGAAGGAGCAACACGAGCTTCCAGCGTTTCGTCTACTCAAGCAGAGGCGTGGGAGAAGTCGAAAGACTTCGCGCGTGAACGCGGAGGAGAAGCATATCTCAAGGGTGAGAATGGCCGTATTCGCGAGCGTAACACTTATGGGAAGGACCCTTACCCTCCAAAGGGGTAGCTGACTTTAGCGCCCCGGCACCCCGGGGCGTAGGGGTCGGACGCTGCCCTAAGTAACCGACCCCGACGAATAAGGAGAACAGGTCTGAGACTTACCAAGTGACCTTTCTCCACTCGGCCGACATGCCCGTGTTGGCCGGGAACAGGGTGGGGCGGAATACTTGCTCCCTCCCACTCTTTCACGGGGCGGGTGCGCTCGCCCCATGCGCAGTCCAGGCCGCAGGCAAAAAAACACCGGGCGGTCAACGAAATGAGCCTGGAAGGCGAAACTGACAGGGGGCTTCGGCCCCCTTTCTTTTTTGTCCCTCCGAGTCGTCCCGGATAAGCGCCACATTGCCGGATTGAGGTGGTCCTGTCGGGCAAGAGCCGCCGATACAGGTTTTGCCGGCTTCTTCAGGCGGAGGGCCGCAAACCCGACTCGGGCAAACACGCAAAGATTGGCGTGAAATCACGAAACTCTACCAAAGCGCGTGACGCGCAGGGGGGGTCATGTGCTTCTGGGCGTCGTCCGGACGTAAACACAAACACACCTTTCAGGAGGCACTGAAATGAAATCGCATTATTTGATCGGGCTTTCCATGGCCGTTCTGGGCTTGCCCGGCGTTGCTTCGGCCCAATCCTCAGCCGATACCAACGGTGATGGTCTGCTGACCATCGAGGAAATTCAGGCAGTCGTACCGGAAGTCAACGCCGACACTTTCTCAGCCATGGATGCCAATGGTGACGGAGCGCTGGATGCAGACGAAGTCGCGATCGCGCAGGAGGCAGGATTGTTGCCGCCCAGCGACGGGTAGGCATTGTATGAACAGGCGGCCCGATCCCTTTCGGGCCGCCTTTTCCATCACCTTAAGCGGGAAGATGGATTTTGAATTTTTTCCGAAGTTCGGCGTCCAGAACCGGGTCGAACCTTGCTGGGGAAGGGGTGGAAAGGATTTCCTCTTTCCTTGCTACGGCTTTTTCCACCAGATCGGGCTTGCCAAGCTCCACCCACTCTTTCGGTGAGGAGCGATCTCCGTATGTCGGATAGACGTAATCTGACTGCATCCGGCTCAGCGTTGCGTCAGTCCCTAGATAGTGGCCTGGGCCGCCCATGCATACCGCCGCCATTTGATCCAGTGCCAGCGTGTCATCCGTCACTTCGATCCCGCGTACACAGCGTTGCGCCTGTCCGATCAAATCATCGCTGAGGATCAGACTTTCCAGGCAGAACCCCAGCAACGAGGCATGCATCCCGGCCGCCTCATATACCATGTTCAGACCGGACAGACCTGCCATGACGTTCGAACACATCTGTTCCCAGCCGGCCTGCATATCGGGCAGTTTCGAATCCGATGCGCCAGCCGCAGCTCCGCCCGGCAAGTCATAGAACCGGTGCATCTGGGCGCATCCGGCAGTCAGAAGGGCCTGTTCCCCTGAACCAATCGACATGGCACCGGTCCGCAGGTCCAGACCAAAGGGCCAGGTGCCGAAAATCGCCGGGGCACCGGGACTTACGGCATTAACATAAACCAATCCCGCCAGGCATTCCGCAGTTGCTTGCGTGATCGCACCGGCGATGGTCGACGGCGCTGTGGCACCGGCCATACCGGCAGATAGCAACAAGACAGGCATACCGGCCTTGATGCATGCTTCCATCACTTCGCAGCTTTCGGTTGCGAATTTCATTGGAGGAACAACAAAGCAGTTCGAGTTCGAAACGAAGGGGCGCTCGCGAAATTTGTTTTCACCGCCCGCAATCATATAGATCATCTCCATCGCCGGTGCGACGTGGCTTGGCTCGGTGAAAGATGTTCCGACGTGTTTGAAGGACCCCGAACAGCAGGCGTAAATCGTGTTGAGGTCCATTTCGAGGTTGTCGGCGATGTCACGACAGACCATTGGCCGTTGCACAAAGTGAATGTTATCAAGCTGCTGGCAGATACGTGCGGCATCGTGCAGATCTTGCACGGTGGAATGGCGATATTCCCGACCGTGCACGTCAACCATGGACACGGCGGCCCCGGCCGTACCGTAGTGCACTTTGGTGTCGGACAATTCCAGATCGGTGTTTCCATCCCGGCTGTACAAAGTGACCGAGCGGTTCGCCTTTGCAATCGTGTCCTCGACAAGGGCACGCGGGAAACGGATACGGCCATCGTCGCCCAAGGTGCAGCCCGCACCGACCAGATAGTCAATGCCACTTTGCGGGGCGTCTGCAAGGCCAATGGTTTCAAGCGCTGTTAGTGCTGCTTCGTGGATGCGTTCGATCTGCGCCTGCGTCAGTACATTCAGGACGCCGCCTTCCATTCCGGGGCGGACTGGTCGCAGGTGCTCGGGCAGTGCGGTTGCACGGGCAGCACGGCGCGCGGCGCGGCCGCCACTGCGCGAAGAATTGCGGGGTTGGTCGTTCATTTCAAGAATCCGGTCGTTGAGTGATGTCTTAAGGTGTCAGCAAGAACACCTTTACGGCCGTCCCCGTGCGGCACGGCCGCGATCTGCCCCAATGGTGCGGCTGATCAGGCTGATTTTCCAGTCGTCGTCTGCCATTTTGCCCCTCAACGTCTTGCGCGACCATTCCAAAACGCGGCGACACAATCTGTTCTATTTGCGACCTTTGATAATTATTCACATGGACAATCCTCACGGCTTTTGGGGTCAGAGAACCAAACGCCGAGATTTTCACCCGTTTTGGAAGAAATCTGTTATACTGCATTCACTTACTTCCAGGGTCTGCTGAGCGGAGTTGAATTATGACCAGCAGGTCACAGATTGAATTGAAGTCATGCCTCTGATCGAAACCAGAGCGGTGTTGCATTGAGCCCGACTATGAACCCTTTTTACGTCCTTGTTGTTGCGATATTGATCGCCGGTGCTAGCCCTGTTGCGGCTGAGGATTGGACTGGCGGGTATGCAGGGTTCAGTTTTGGATTTGCAGATGCCGACGGTCCGGGCGGCGCGAATGGCGATGATGCGGCCTTTGGTGCGCATCTGGGGTATGATCAGGACTTTGGGAATTTCGTTCTGGGCGGTGAGTTGGAATATAACCGGCTGTCCCTGAACCTTGGCCAGTCTCAGGGCAGTCTCGACAGCATGACCAGCTTGAAACTGCGTGGCGGATATGAATTCGGTAACGCTCTGGGATACGTGGTCGTAGGCGCGGCGCGGGCTGATACGTCGGTCGACAGTGACACGGCCGCGGTTTACGGAATCGGATTGGCCTATCCGATTGGCGAGAATTTCGTTATCAGCGGTGAGGCACTGCGGCAGAATTTCGACGATGTCACCCGATCCAGCGGCAGTCTGGACACCAATGTTTTCAACCTGCGTACGACATTTCGGTTTTAGATGCGGCTATTCAGCCGCGTGTCGCTTGGCGAGCTGCGCTGAAAACGCGCACAGGGTTCTCAAGGCACTGACAAATTTCTCATCATCCACGGTCATGGCAACCCGAATGTGACCCGCTGCGGCTTTGCCAAAGCTTTCGCCCGGCATGACGGCAATCGCATGAGTGTCCAGCAGGGCGTTCGCAAACCCTTCGCCCGTCAGCCCGGTCGCCCGTATATCCAGCATCAGATACATAGAACCCTGCGCCGGGACGAGCCCCACTGTGTTCTGCGCCGCCAATATGTCGATCGCCAATGAACGGCGGCGACGGAATGGCGCGGCGATCTTGTTTTCAAGTTCGTGTCCTGCGGTCAGTGCAAAGCTGGCCGCGTCCTGAATGAACCCCGGAACGCCATAAGTTGTATGAGTAGCCAGATCTATCAGGTGGCGGATCACGTATTCCGGACCAACGATCCACCCGCATCGGGACCCGGTCATGGCATGTGATTTGGACATTGATCCAACCACTAAGGTACGGTCGGCCATTCCGGGCAGCGCGCGGGCAGACAGGTGCTCGCCCTCCCAGATCTGGGTGTCATAGACTTCGTCTGATATCAGCCACAGGTCACGGCGTTGGCAAACATCGGCAATGGATTCAAGTGACTGACGGGAATACACCACTCCGGTCGGGTTGTTCGGCGTGTTGATCAACAGCGAAACCGCGCCTTCCGCCGCTGCATCAATCAAATCTGCGCGCGGTTGAAATGCATCCTCTGCAGCGGTCCGAACAGCGCGGGCAATGGCCCCGGCGCCGCGAATCGTCCCGGGATAGGTGGCATAATACGGGTCCAGATACAGCCCGGTGTCGCCGGGATCGCACACCGCCATATGCGCGGCGAAAAGGGCGGACTGCCCACCGGGCGTGATCAGTACATTGTTGCGCGTCGTTGGGATACCTGTGCGGGACTGAACCCGGGTAGCAACCGTATCGCGCAGCAAATCTGTTCCGGGCACCGTGGCATAACCGGTGTGACCGTTGCGGGCCGACTGGTCCATAGCGTGCAGGATCGACGAGTCGGTACGAACGTCATGCTCGCCGATTGTCAATTCTGTCACAGCATGCCCTTCATTCAGCATCCGTCGGGCCCGATTGAACACCTCCCACCCGTCGCTGCCGCCGGTGATCTGCGTGATGCGCTTGGACAATTCCATGACAAGGGCCCCGGTTACTCTGCGCTGAATGGGGCAGAGCGGCGGACGTTTGTCAATCAGCTTCGCGGCGCTATCGAGGCCTGAAGTTTTTTGGTCAATGATGCGCGGACAAGGTCATAGGACACAGTCAAACGATGGCGCATTTCGTCTGCACCGGTGTCAAACGGAAGACGCACCCAGCTGCGGTGGAAATAGGGGGCTTTTACGCCGATCCCGGTGTCTATCAGCATCTGCGCCGTTTCGATATCGGGCGTTTTTACGGAAACACCGTCATTTGCGATCCCGATACAGGCGAACATTTTGCCACCAATTTTCCAGGCGTCATGGCCACCGCCCCAGGGATCGGACAGTTCAGCGCCGGGCAGCGTTTTGCAGATGGAATTGACGAAATCTCGGTCCATGTTCGGCACTGTGCCGAACGGGGATGGCAAACTCAACACTTGGCTTGGGAATGATCCCATGCTAACCGATGTCCCATGAACCCGGTGACCTGCATCATTATTATCTGCTGCATTACCTGCTGATTTATCAAGCGGGCCGGTTTCTTTCGTTTTCATCCCTGAGACAAGTTGCTAAGCCCGCGCCAACGCGTAAGCCTTTACTGTTTCTTAGGAGCCCGACCGATGACGACGATCAAGCTGCACAACACACGGACGCGGACGAAGGAAGACTTCGTACCGATCGATCCTGAAAACGTGCGGATGTATGTCTGTGGCCCAACGGTCTATGATCGTGCCCATTTGGGTAATGCCCGCCCGGTGGTTGTGTTCGATGTGCTCTACCGCGTGTTGCGCCATGTCTATGGCACAGAGCACGTGACCTATGTGCGCAACTTCACCGACGTGGACGACAAGATCAACGCAACGGCATTGGCGCGCAAACAGGCGGGCGCAGAAGGCACGCTTGAGCAATTGGTGCAGGAGCGGTCGGACGAGACCATCGATTGGTACTTGCACGACATGGGCGCGTTGGGAGCGTTGGAACCCAACCAGATGCCACGCGCGACCCAGTATATCGCCCAGATGATCGCGATGATCGAAGACCTGATTGCCAAGGGTCACGCCTATGCCGCCGAAGGTCATGTTCTGTTCGCGGTCGACAGCTGGAAAGAAAGCTATGGCAAACTGTCTGGCCGGTCGGTCGATGACATGATTGCGGGCGCGCGGGTCGAGGTGGCTCCATACAAGAAAAACCCGATGGATTTCGTGTTGTGGAAGCCTTCGACTGATGATCTGCCGGGCTGGGACAGCCCGTGGGGCCGGGGACGTCCGGGCTGGCACATCGAATGCTCGGCCATGAGCTATGAACTGCTGGGCGAGAGCTTTGATATCCACGGGGGTGGCAATGACCTGATGTTCCCGCATCATGAAAACGAGATCGCCCAGAGCAAATGCGCTCACCCGCATGGGGAGTTTGCACGGGTCTGGATGCACAACGAGATGTTGCAGGTTGAGGGCAAGAAGATGTCCAAATCGCTGGGCAATTTCTTTACCGTGCATGATCTGTTGGAGCAGGGTGTGCCGGGCGAGGTAATCCGCTTCGTCTTTCTGCAGACGCACTATCGCAAGCCGATGGACTGGACCGAGAAAAAGGCGCGTGAGGCCGAGGCGACGCTGCGCAAGTGGCGGGCGCTGACAGCGGGCATCGAGCCCGCAGCCAGCGCGGCACCTGAAGTCATCGCAGCACTAAGTGACGATCTGAATACGGCAGGTGCCATGAGCGAGCTTTATCGTCTGGCTTCAGACGGTGACGCCGCAGGTCTGCTGGCCAGTGCGCAACTGCTGGGTTTGCTTTTACCTGAGATGAGCGACTGGGCAGATACCGCATCTGTCGATTTGACCTCTCATGCGGACCGTTTAGCGAAGGCACGCGAAATCGCGATGCAAAGCAAGGACTTCTCAGAAGTTGATCGCTTGAAGGCAGCATATATTGCGGCGGGGCTTGAGGTTCGAATGAGCAAGGACAGTGTCGAACTGGTGCCTGGCGCTGGTTTTGATGCTGCCAAGCTGGAGGAGGTCTGATGACTAAGGAACGCCTCTACCTCTACGACACAACCCTGCGCGATGGGCAGCAAACGCAGGGCGTGCAGTTTTCGACCGCAGAAAAAGTGCAGATCGCGCAGGCGCTGGACACTTTGGGCGTGGATTACATCGAAGGCGGTTGGCCCGGCGCCAACCCGACCGATAGCGCGTTTTTCGAGGTGGCCCCAAAGACCGCGGCCCGGTTGACGGCGTTCGGCATGACCAAACGCGCAGGACGATCAGCCGAGAATGACGATGTGCTGGCAGCCGTGATGAATGCGGGAACGCAGGCTGTTTGTCTGGTCGGCAAGTCGCATGATTATCACGTCACCCACGCGCTTGGTATTTCACTGGAAGAGAACACAGAAAACGTGCGCGCCTCGGTCGCGCATATCGTCGCGCTGGGGCGTGAAGCGCTGTTTGATGCGGAACATTTCTTTGATGGCTACAAGGACAATCCGGAATATGCCGTGGATGTTTGTCGCGCAGCGCTTGAGGCGGGCGCGCGGTGGGTTGTCCTGTGCGACACAAATGGTGGCGCTTTGCCGTCCGAGGTCGGGCGGATCGTATCCGAGGTGATCGCAGCCGGGCTGCCCGGTGATCGGATGGGCATTCACACCCATAACGATACTGAAAATGCCGTTGCCTGTTCTCTGGCTGCTGTTGAGGCAGGTGCACGGCAAATTCAGGGTACATTGAATGGTTTGGGCGAACGTTGCGGCAATGCGAACCTGACCGCTTTGATCCCGACGCTGTTGTTGAAGGAACCCTATGCGTCGCAGTTTGATATTGGTGTCAGCCGTGAGGCTTTGGCTGGTTTGACCCGGATCAGCCGGATGCTGGATGATGTCCTGAATCGGGTGCCCAGCAAGCAGGCGGCTTATGTCGGGGCGTCGGCTTTTGCACATAAGGCCGGACTGCACGCCAGCGCGATCCTCAAGGACCCATCGACATATGAGCATGTGGACCCCGCAAGCGTCGGGAACGCCCGCATCATTCCGATGTCGAACCAAGCTGGTCAGTCAAACCTGCGCAAGCGTTTGACCGAGGCTGGTTTGCGTGTTGAGGCAGGTGACCCCGCACTTGGCCGCATCCTTGACCAGATAAAGGCCCGCGAGGCGGATGGATATTCCTATGACACCGCTCAGGCCAGTTTTGAACTGCTGGCGCGGGAAGAGCTGGGTCAATTGCCTGAGTTCTTCGAGGTCAAGCGTTACAAAGTCACCGTTGAACGGCGTAAGAACAAATACAACAAGATGGTCAGCCTGTCCGAGGCCGTTGTTGTCGTAAGAGTGGATGGTGAAAAGAAGCTGTCTGTCAGCGAATCCATGGACGAGTCAGGCAGCGACAGGGGGCCGGTGAATGCCCTAGCCAAAGCCTTGGCCAAGGATCTGGGCCAGTATTCACAGGTGTTGTCAGATATGCGTCTGGTCGACTTCAAGGTGCGGATTACGCAAGGCGGCACCGAAGCGGTCACGCGTGTCATCATCGACAGCGAAGACGGGCAGGGGCGGCGCTGGTCCACCGTGGGCGTCAGCGCGAATATAGTCGATGCGTCTTTCGAGGCGCTTCTGGATGCGATTCAATGGAAACTGGTGCGCGATTGTGATCCGAAAAAGGCAGCAGCCGAGTGAGCGTGGTCTTTGACCAAGACGTCAAGGCCTGCGCGGAACTTGTGCAACGGGCTGATCCAGATCGTTTCCGCGCTGCGATGGCTGCACCGGTGGCAGACCGTGCAGTCCTATTCCCGATTTACGCGTTAAACGTCGAAGTTGCCCGCGCGCCCTGGGTGACGCAAGAGCCGATGATCGCCGAGATGCGGCTGCAATGGTGGCGTGACGCGCTACAGGAAATTGCTGAAGGGGCAACCGTACGGCGGCACGAGGTAGTAACACCCTTGTCACAGGTTCTTTCGCCCCATCTGGCTGGTGTTTTGGATGAATATGTGGCCGTAAGGCGTTGGGATATATATCGTGATCCGTTCGAGGATCAGGAGCACTTTGACGCCTACATCGATCACAGCACGGGCTCATTGGTTGTTGCATCAGCCCAGGCGCTGGGGGCGGCCGATGAAACTGTGTTGCGTGACTTTGGATATGCTGTTGGGGTGTCGAACTGGTTGAGGGCTATTCCTGAATTGGAACAACGCGGGCGGATACCGCTTTTGGACGGTACCCTTGAAGGGGTGCGTGCCTTGGCCGGAACCGCCTTGAAACGCCTGCAAAAAGCCAGATCGCATCGGGCTGAGATTTCGGCCGAGGCACGGCCAGCATTATATTCCGGTTGGTTGGCCGAACGGATTTTAAAGCAAGCCATAGCCCGACCCGAACGTGTCGCCTCCGGTGATCTTGTGCCGGGAGAAATACAGCAGCGGCTGTCCCTGATGTGGACTGCGGGCAGCGGGCGCTGGTGATCAGGCCCGTTCCGGGTCGGCCGGTCGAAGAACCAGCCACAACAGGGCCCCGCCTGCCAATGTCAGCAACGGAATCATGGCAAGGTTGACTGCTGTCCACCCTTCAACCGGGGACCCACCCGAGCAGTTCATCAATCCACCCGAAGCCAGCGAGGCCATAGTCACTCCGCCAAACACCAGCAGGTCGTTAAGGCCCTGCATCCGACCGCGTTCCTGCGGTTCATGCGATGCGGCCAGCATCGTGGTCGCGCCGATAAAGCCAAAGTTCCATCCAACGCCCAGAAGAATGAGGGCGACGAAAAAGTTCCCTAATTCTACACCCTGCAAGGCGACCAGTCCAGCGGCTGCAAGAATCGCCAGACCCAGCGCTACAATCCTTTCGATGCCAAACCGGGCGATCAGGTGGCCCGTAAAGAAACTGGGCACATACATGGCCAGTACGTGGCTGGTGACAATGTCAGCCGCGTCATTGGCCGAGTAACCACAACCCACCACGGCCAACGGAGTTGAGGTCATCACAAGATTCATCAGCGCGTAAGATACCATGGCACATATGATGGCCACGGCGATGCGGGGTGTTTTCAGCAACTCCAGTCGCGACCGCCCCTTGGGCTCGGTGTCGGTGGGTTTTGCAGGCGTTGGGATGTCAAGAAAGAAGAACAGGGCGGACCCCAGTACATTGATCCCAATGACAGCTAGATAGGTGCCCAGAAACGGGATGACATAAGCTTCGGATGTGAGCTTGACGATCTGCGGGCCAATGATCGCAGCCGCGAGTCCACCAGCCATCACGTATGAAATCGCTTTTGGACGGTAATCGTCTGATGCGGTGTCTGCCGCTGCAAAGCGATAGAACCCGTGCGCGCTCATGTAGATGCCGGTCAGCAGGCTGCCGACAAGGAAGACGGGGAAAGAGCCAAGGAACAGGCCATAGGCTCCGATCAGCCCGCCCAACGCACCGGATGTTGCGCCAACAAGGAACCCGACCCGACGCCCCCATTTTTGCATGATGGCCGAGATTGGCGTGGCTGCCAGCATCGATCCCAGAACAATCAGCGAAATAGGCAATGTCGCCAGGCAGGGATTGGTCGCCAGAGACTGACCTGCCAGCCCTCCGACGATGAACATCATTGGCATCTGCGCGCCCAGAATGGCCTGCGCCGCCACCAAGACGGCGACGTTGCGTTTGGCCTGACGGTCATCGGGAAGGGTCGAGATCATGGTCATGGCCGAATGGTTATCGGCTAAGTGTTTGCGGCACAACCCGGTTGCATCTGCGGCACATGCGCCTAACGTGCCAGTAGCAACCGAGCAGGGAGACCAGATGCCTGTTGGCCGCATCATCGAAACGCCGGATTGTGTGGCGGAAGGGGCTGAATGGCTGGCCCAGAGCTGTCCGCGCATGGCCTATGCAATGGAACAGACTGGCCCATTGCCGTTACGTCGCCGTCCCGACGGGTTCGCGCAACTGCTGAGTGCCATTGTCAGCCAACAGGTCAGTGTGGCTTCGGCCAATGCAATATGGAAACGCCTGCAAGAGGCCAAACTGACGGGTCCGCGTAAGATCATGTGGGCAACGGATGACGATCTTCGGGCTGTAGGGTTAAGCCGTCAGAAGATCCGCTATGCAAGGGCTTTGGCGGAAGCGCGTATAGATTACAAAGCGTTACGTGATGCCTCTGATGCGGAAGTTTTGACCACGCTGACGCAAGTGTCAGGCATTGGCGTCTGGACCGCGGAGATATACGCCATGTTCTCACTTGGTCGCGCTGATGTGATCGCCCCCGGTGATCTGGCGCTGCAAGAGGCCGCGCGCATCCTTTATGACCTGCCCAACCGTCCAACGGACAAAGAACTGCGCAAGATGGCCGAGGCCTGGTCGCCCTGGCGCTCGGTTGCGGCGCGGGTGCTGTGGGCCTATTACCGGGTTGCAAAGCAAAGAGAAGGGATCAGATGACACGGGTTTTGAATGCGCTCCGGAAAGAGCCTGTTTCGGGCGACACGCGCTCGGTTGTGGTGTTCGTACATGGCTATGGCGCAAACGGTGCCGATCTGCTGGGTTTGGCCGACCCGCTGGGTGAACATCTGCCCGACACATTGTTCGTGGCCCCGGACGCGCCCGAGCAGATCCCCGGAATGCCCAATGGTTTTCAGTGGTTTCCGATTCCCTGGATTGACGGGTCGTCTGAGGAAGAGGCGCGCAGGGGCATGGAAATGGCGGTCGAGGATTTCAACGCCTTTCTGGATGCTCTGATGGTGGATGAAGACCTGTTGCCCGAACAGGTTGTCCTTTTTGGTTTCAGCCAGGGTACGATGATGAGCCTGTATGTCGCGCCCCGCCGCGAAGACCCCGTGGCCGGAATTGTCGCTTTCTCAGGCCGTTTGCTAGAGGCGGACCTTCTGGCAGACGAAACCGTCAGCCGGATGCCTGTACTGCTGGTGCATGGCGATGCCGACGACGTCGTCCCGCTGCAATCCTTGCCCGAAGCGGCAGAGGCCCTGCAATCCGCCGGTTTCAAGGAGGTCTATGCCCATGTCATGAAGGGCACCGGGCACGGAATCGCCCCGGACGGGCTGAGTGTGGCCCTGGCCTTCATGCGCGACAAGCTGAGCCTTTAGCCAGTAAGGTCAGTTCAGCGGAACACGGTCGTTCTGTATTGGCTCAAGACCAAAGATGGGCTTCCGCAAATTCGACTGAGTTTCCGGCCGGGTCGCGCACGTACAAGGAACGTGCGCCTCCGGGCCAGTCGAATTCTGCATCTACGGGGACATTCCAGTCCAGAAGGTGCTTGCGCATCACTGCGATTTCATCACGGGTCAGTACAAGACACACGTGTCCTGCACCACGGGCGCCGTGGGGCGGAACAGGCATGTCCGGGTTGAGGGGCGGCTGTTCCGTCTGTTCCGGGTTAAAGATCAGCAGGACCGATCCGCCAATTCGAAAAAACACGTGGCGGTCGGCGACGCGCTGAATGCGTTCCAGGCCCAGTACTTCGCCGTAAAACTGTTCCGCTGCGTCCAGATCATCGACATAAAGCGACGCTTCCAGAATCGCCGAAGGGGCCGGTATTCCGGGAGTTAGTTTCATGACCTAAGTTTAGCAGATCAGGGCAGGGTATGTCACCGGCGCGGTCGACGGTCGCGTTTTCGTTGCGGTGTGGTGTTTAGGGATGGCATGGGCAGGCTGTCCCACTGGCCCGGTTCCAGATTGTCCAATGTCCAGTCACCAATGCGGCAGCGGATCAGGCGCAGGGTCGGCAGGCCCACGGCGGCCGTCATTCGACGCACCTGACGGTTTTTGCCCTCGCGTATGGACAGTTCTATCCAACTGTCTGGTACAGTCTCGCGTTCGCGGATTGGCGGGGTGCGGGGCCACAGGTTGTCTGGCTCGTCGATCTGCCGCACCTTCGCCGGACGGGTCAGGCCGTCTTTCAACTCGACGCCGTTTCGCAGCGCTTTCAGGGCGGTTTCGTCCGGAATACCTTCGACCTGAACCCAATAGGTTTTTGCCATCTTGTGCTTGGGGTCCGAGATCTGCGCCTGTAACTTGCCGTGGTCAGTCAGTAGCATCAAACCTTCGCTGTCACGGTCCAGTCGACCGGCGGGATAAACCCCGGGCAGATCGATGAAATCGGACAGTGTACTGCGCGGAGTATCCGCATTGTCGCGGTCGGTGAACTGCGGCAGTACATCGTAAGGTTTGTTGAAGCGAATGAACCAGGACATGACGTGCGCATACCCCGAAGAGTGCACCCCGCGCAAGCTGTGGATAACTGTCATGTGCCTGTTACGGATTCGCATTACCCAGTTTGCGACATATTGTGGAAAATCAGGGCTTGTCAGAGTATTAACACGATATATAGTCATACTAAGGCCGGGGCGGGTGTTCCCCGCTCTGATGTCAAAACGGGCAGAGCAGAGCGAGGAGCGATTCTGATATGGACGGAGACTTCAGGACCGAATTTGTCAGGGAGCCTGGTGCGCTGAAGCATCATCCGGCATTGGTTTTGAACGCCGATTATCGCCCCCTGTCTTATTACCCGTTGTCCCTGTGGCCCTGGCAGGAAGCGATCAAGGCCGCCTGGCTGGATCGCGTCGACATCGTGGCCGAATACGACGAAGTGGTTCGCAGCCCGAGTACGCAGATCCGAATACCTTCGGTCGTTGTTTTGAAAGACTATGTAAAACCCAGAAAGCGCGTGGCCTTCACGCGCTTTAATTTATTTCTGAGGGACGAGTTCCGATGCCAGTATTGTGGCAGTCGCGGTGATCTGACCTTTGATCATGTGGTGCCACGCGCCGCCGGTGGGGTGACTAGTTGGCAGAACGTTGTGGCGGCCTGCAGCCCGTGCAACCTGCGCAAAGGGTCGAAATCACTGCGTCAGGCAGGAATGAACCTGCGTAAGCCGCCGCGCCAGCCTGACGCCGAAGCACTGCGCAATGTTGGTCGGAAATTCCCCCCCAATCACTTGCACGAAAGCTGGATCGATTTTCTGTATTGGGATGCAGAGCTGGACGAATTCTAGGCCCGGCCTGACTTCCACGCCGCGAGCCAGATCAGCACCAGAACAGCCGAGGCAATGGCATTCCACCCAGCCATCGAGATGTTGAACATTTCCCACGGGATATCGTCGCAGCGAACCAAAGGCGCGGACATAATCTGATCGAACAGATCGTCATTCGACATCCCACTGATGCTGCCGGATGTGCAACTGGTCGGACCTTCCCACCACCCCTGCTCAACGCCGGCGTGATAGAACCCAATGCCCGAAGTGGTGGCGGCGGCCATTGCGCCACAGAGGGGCAGGAAACTTAGCCTTGGTAAGGCCAGCGCCAAAACGCCAATTGCGATTGCGAACCCATGCGGGTAGCGCTGCCAGATACACATTTTACATGGGGCAAGGCCGCCCAGATGCTGAAAGCCAAAAGCTGCCAGCAGAAGGGCCAGGGACCCAAGACTTGCCAGTGCGATAAGTTGTGAACGTCTCGTCATAGGTATTTCACCACCAGGAAGCCACCAAACAACAGGATGATGAACAAGGTGAACATCAGCCCCAGGCGTTTTTCGATAAACTCACGGATCGGCTCGCCAAAGCCCCAAAGCAGGGCCGCAACAAGGAAGAATCTGAGCGCGCGTGCCAGTATCGACGTTGCGATGAATGTTCCAAGCGGCATTCCTGTCCAGCCGGACATGATGGTGATGACCTTGTAGGGGAAAGGCGTCACTCCGGCGGCCAGTACCGCCCAGAACCCGAAATCGTTGAAGCGGGTGTTGAATTCTTCCATCGCATGGGCCTTGCCCATGGATTCAAGAATGGGCTGCCCAAGGCTTTCATAGAAAAACGCGCCAATCGCGTAGCCCAGCATCCCGCCCAGAACCGAAGCCACCAGGGCAACGGTTGCAATCAGCCAGGCGCGCGACGGGCGCGCTAGGATCATTGGAATCATCAGAACGTCGGGGGGGATTGGAAAGAACGAGCTTTCGACAAAAGCCACTACGGCTAGCGCCCACAGCGCATGAGGGTGTTCCGCCAGACGAATTGTCCAGTCATAAAGCGATCGCAACATTTAGCACTCAAATCCCGTTCTCGACCCGGGAAAGCCAAACCACGCACCTGACGGCCCGTCAACCATCACGGCAGTAACAAATGGAATAATGGATGATTTTTGCCTCTGGACCTTCCCTTTGATGGGCGCTAATCCAGTGTCCGTGGCCCAAGTGGCGGAATGGTAGACGCAGGGGATTCAAAATCCCCCGGTAGTGATACCGTGCCGGTTCGAGTCCGGCCTTGGGTACCAAAGTAAAAACAGGGGGTTAGGGGAACCTGCTTCCTGTTTTTTCTTTTCGGGATTTTCGAGTGCTTGGGCACTTAACTCTCAATTCTTCGTTCTGGTCTGGTTCTTTTCCTGCCTCTGGTATCACCCTCATCCCGGATGAGGGTGCCGTATACGATCCGCTGTTGAACAAACCTGAACAAAAATGGGCGCAAAGATAAAGTAGACCGATCAGGCGGGTTTTCCTGTGTGCCAGAGGGGAAAATTCAAAAATTACGCTCATATATGCGGATAGATGCGAGTCAGGCCGGTGCTGGCCTTGACATTGAATGTATCTGGATGAACCCTCAAAGAGGTTGGGAGAAACTGGAAAATTCAACAGGTTGCACCTGCTGTGAGGCATGCCGATCATCGTTATCGGCACAGTTTCATGGGCAGGTCATCGATTTGAATTCCAACTGCCAGACAAAAATATGTGGGAGTATTGAAATGAAAAACAGCAGCAAAATGAGCCTCGGCGCGTTTGTAACCGCAGCCATGTTGGCTCCGGCGGCCTATGCCGAAGAGTTCATTACAATTGGTACCGGCGGTGTGACCGGTGTTTACTATCCGACAGGTGGCGCGATCTGCCGTCTGGTGAACAAGGGCCGGAAAGAGCACGGCGTGCGCTGCTCGGTCGAATCGACCGGTGGCTCGGTCTACAACATCAACACCATTCGCGAAGGCGAACTGGAATTCGGCGTTGCCCAGTCCGACTGGCAGTATCACGCGTATAACGGCTCCTCGAAATTTGAAGAGGCAGGTCCCTTCGAAAAGCTGCGTGCCGTGTTCTCGGTCCACCCCGAGCCATTTACGGTTGTGGCCCGCGCCGATGCGGGCATCACAAACTTTGAAGACCTGAAAGGCAAGCGCGTGAACATCGGGAACCCCGGTTCCGGTCAGCGGGGCACCATGGAAGTTCTTCTGAGCGAAATGGGCTGGACCACCGATGATTTCGAACTGGCGACAGAGCTGAAAGCGGCTGAACAATCGGCTGCCCTGTGCGACAACCAGATCGATGCTATGGTTTATACCGTTGGTCACCCTTCGGGTTCGATTCAGGAAGCCACCACAGCCTGTGACTCGGTTCTGGTGAATGTCAGCGGTGAAGCCGTGGACAAGCTGGTCAATGACAATTCGTTCTACCGCACTGCAACCATCCCCGGTGGCATGTATCGTGGTTCTGACGGCGACACCCAGACATTCGGCGTAGGCGCGACTTTCGTAACTTCGGCAGATGTGTCGGACGACGCGGTATATGCGGTGGTTAGCTCGGTCTTTGAAAACTTCGAAGACTTCAAAAAGCTTCATCCGGCGTTTGCCAACCTCAAGCCCGAAGAGATGATCGCAGATGGCCTGTCGGCACCGCTGCATCCGGGTGCCGAGAAGTATTACAAAGAAAAAGGCTGGATTCAGTAAGCCAGACCTAGGGCAGGGCGCCTAAGGGCGCCCTGCAACCCAAACCCGCACAAAGCGGGTAATTCAGAAGGCCAAAAATGGTCGCGACGGGGAGACATTATATGAATTCCGACACTCAATCCAATCGTCCGCTTTCCGAAGAAGAGCTTCAGGATCTGGTCGCATCATCTGACGCGGGCGGGCGTAATCCGGTCGGGAATGTAGGTGTCTTCCTGGCGATTGTAGCCGCGATCTGGTCGATTTTTCAGGTTATCCTGGCGTCGCCGCTCGCAAACTACGTGTTGCCGGGCAGCGTGGTAAACAATGCGCGGCAATTCCACCTTGCCTTCGCTCTGTTTCTGGCCTTTGCGGCTTATCCGGCACTAAAGTCCAGCCCGCGCGGCTATATTCCGGTACAGGATTGGATAATGGGCTTGGTCGGTGCGTTCGTCGCGCTTTATGGCTATTTTTTCTATGACAAGATCGTTAATGCGGGCGGTTTGGCCGACGATACGGACAAATGGGTCGCGTTGCTTGGGTTGGTGCTACTGTTCGAGGCCGCGCGACGCGCGCTTGGCCCGGCCATGGCAATTATCGCGACGATCTTTTTGGCTTATGTCTTCTTTGGTGCATCTGAATGGGTGCCGGAAGTTATCCGCTGGAAAGGTGCGAGCCTGAAAAAGGCGATGAGCCACATGTGGATCACGTCAGAAGGCGTGTTTGGCATCGCATTGGGAGTTTCCACCAAATTCGTGTTCCTGTTCGTGCTGTTTGGCGCGCTGCTGGATAAGGCCGGGGCAGGGAACTATTTCATCAAGATGGCCTTTGGCGCCCTCGGTCACCTGCGCGGTGGCCCAGCCAAGGCGGCGGTTGTCGGTTCGGCGGCGACCGGCCTGATCTCGGGCTCGTCCATCGCCAACGTTGTGACAACCGGGACATTCACCATTCCGCTGATGAAGCGTGTGGGCTTTAGTAGTGAACAGGCCGGATCGGTCGAAGTGGCCTCATCGGTCAACGGTCAGATCATGCCACCTGTGATGGGTGCGGCTGCGTTCCTGATGGTGGAATATGTGGGCATTTCGTATGTCGAGGTGATTACCCACGCCTTCCTGCCTGCGGCGATTTCTTATATCGCGCTGGTCTATATCGTGCACCTTGAGGCTGTGAAGCGAAACATGCCGACTTTGGGCGACCGTGACGTGCATCTGGCGCGAACCGTTGTGGGTATGCTGGCTTTCTTCCTGGTGTTTGCAGGGCTTTGTTATGGCTCGCAATTCCCGGTCGATGCTGTAACAAGCTGGGTTCCGTCTGCAGCAGGCCTGGTGCTGAGCCTGATCGTCTGCGCGATTTATGTCGGATTGCTATATCTGGCCGCTCAGGTGCCGGACCTTGAGCCGGACGACCCGAATGCAAAAGAGGTCACGCTTCCTGTTATCGCTGATATTTATAAGGCAGGTTTGCATTACCTTCTGCCGATCATCGTTCTGGTTTACTTCCTGATGATCGAACAAAAATCGCCGGGACTGTCGGCCTTCTGGGCGACCGCCTTGCTGTTCGTAATCCTGTTAACGCAGAAACCGCTCAAGGCTCTTTTCCGGGGGCAGAGCAATCTCAAGAACACCTTTGTCGATGGCGTCGCTGACCTGTGGCAAGGGTTGATTGATGGCGCGCGGAACATGATCGGTATCGCGCTGGCAACCGCCACTGCGGGCGTGATCGTCGGCACGGTGACCTTGACAGGCGTAGGTCAGGTTATGGCTGATCTGGTCGAATTCCTGTCGGGAGGCAATCTAATCCTGATGCTGGTTATGGTTGGGCTGCTAAGTCTGATTCTGGGCATGGGTCTGCCGACCACGGCGAACTATATCGTTGTCAGCTCGTTGATGGCCGGGGTAGTCGTTGAGCTGGGCGCGCAAAGCGGGCTGATTGTACCGCTGATTGCTGTGCACCTGTTTGTGTTTTACTTCGGGATCATGGCCGATGTCACACCGCCCGTTGGGCTTGCAAGTTTCGCGGCGGCTGCCGTGTCGGGCGGTGATGCGATCAAAACCGGTTTCACGGCGTTCTTCTACAGCCTGCGCACAGTGGCACTGCCTTTCGTGTTCATCTTCAACACTGATCTTCTTTTGATCGACGTTACATGGCTTGAAGGGATCACGGTGGCCGTTTTTGCGACCATAGCGATTCTGGTCTTCACGGCGGGTACGATGGGGTATTTCCTGACCCGCAGCCGTATCTATGAAAGTGTCGCGCTCGTTCTGGTGGCATTTGCTTTGTTTCGACCAGACTTTTTCATGGATCGTATCTCGCCTCCGTTCAAATCGGTTGAACCCGCTGCATTCGAAGAAACCATTGGTCAGACACGGCCGGGAACAGATGTCCGCCTGGTCGTCGCGGGCCCCGATTTCGATACGCTCGAGATGGTGGATACAACCGTTGTTGTCACTGTGGGCGACGAAGAAGGAGGGGCCGCGCGAGTCGAGGCGATGGGCTTGCTGCTGGTCCCCGAGGACGGGTTGGTCAAGCTTGACGAGCCGCTGTTCGGCACGCCGGTGGCCGACGATCTGGGCATCTTCGACTACTATGGCGATGAACCCGTACGCCTGGCCTCGGTCAGCTTACCGTCCGACCAGCTGCCCAAGCAGTTGGTGTATATCCCAGCGATGATCCTCTTGGGACTTATCGCGTTCCTGCAACGCGGCCGTGCCGCCAGACAAGGGGTGCCCGCATGACACGTTCTGTTCTGTGTGCCATTGATATCAGCAATGGTGAGATTGATACTCCGGTCCTGCAGAAAGCGGCTGCTTTGGCGGATCTGGAAGGGGCACAGTTGGATGTTGTGACTGTGTTGCCCGATTTCGGGGAAAGCTGGGTGTCCGGGTTCTTTGAATCCGATTTTCACGACAAGGCGTTGGCTGAGGCGCAGGCCAAACTGACGGCGCTGTGTATTTCGGCATTGGGGGCCGAGCGCAATGAAAGCATCCGCCATGTCGTTGCGACAGGCACAGCCTATCAGGAGATTCTGAAAACCGCCGAAAGCGCCGGTTCCGATCTGATTGTGATCGGCGCGCATAAGCCGGATTTTAAGGACTACCTGCTTGGCCCGAATGCCGCGCGAGTGGTGCGGCATTCCAACGTCTCGGTGTATGTCGTTCGCTGACTGATTTTCCAGCGCGCAAAAGATCGCGTCGCTGGTCGTGAACAAATATCGGGTTGGTTCAGTAGCCTGTCATCTCAAGATAGCCAACGCCTTCATGGCTGCCGGTTACGGTGACAGGGCCTTCCCAGTATTCGAAACTGGTACCCATCCACGCATCAGGTGTCAGGGCGGAGACCTGAATTTCTATGCCCCGGTCCACAAGATCGACTTGCCAGTGTGTCGGGATGTCACGCCCGGCAACCTCGTTGGTACTCAGCGGCAAAAGGCTGATTGAGCCGTTGGGGATGGCCTCAGTACTGCCGTCTGAATTGATCCAGGTGGCCGAAGTGAAGTCGCCTCGGTCCCCGCGCAGGCGAAAAGCCATCAATTTATCGCCGCCCTCAAAACTGAGCGAGAACCAATCCCAACCCCTCTGATCTGCCGCCAAGGGTTGTGAGGACCATTCCCGATCCAGCCAGCCCTGACCGGTTACACGGACTTCACTATCCGGCAAATGCAGCACGCCTTCGACAGAATAGAAGGGCTGCGAGTAATAGTAACTTGCCTGCCCATCAGAAGATTTGACCGAATAGCCCGCGTCTCCGTGAAGAACCAATGGCCCTTGCGCAGTCAGCGAAAGGTCATAGCCGAAGTCTTTACCATTTGCCGTCAGCGACAGGCTGTCCAAATCCGATCCGGCCATGCGCCATTCATCAATCCAGGCCTCAAACGGTTGTGCAGTTACACCGGCCTGCCCAATCCCCCCGCGTGATAATCGCTCGGTAAAAAAATGAGCCTTGGGGGTCGTAACAGCAGCATGACCCATCCAAAGTTGCGGGCTTTGCCATCCGTCGCTGTCATAGGGCTTCAGGGCTGACCGGAACAGGGTCCATTGAATGCCATAGTCCAGGCCGTCGTCCCCTTGGAGATTGGCCGTCAGATACCACCATTCGATGCGGTAGGCCGGGTGGGGGCCGTGGTCCCTTGGGAAATCAAACTCATACCCGGCTACTGGCACGTCAAAGCCTTCGGCCGACCCGCCGAGACCTGCGTAGCCCTGCGCCCAAAGCGGTATCGGGTGGAGCCACATAAGAAGGAACAGGAGGGTCCTAACGTTCATTGGCGAACACTCTCAGCAGATCGGCGGGTGGCAGGCGCAGCATCCGTAGCGCGGGCAGGGCGGCGGCAAGCAGGGCAGCAAGAAGGGTCAGTAGAAACAGCCACAGCCAATCCCAGGGGAAGACGAACATCGGCAGGCGCCAACCAAAAGCCTGAACGTTGATCACCGTCAGCAGAACCCATGCCAGAACAAGCCCAAGTGGCAACGCCAGACAGGCGGTCAACGCAGCCAGCAATAGGCTGCGCAACAGTTCCAGCCCTGCAAGTTGCGCCCTGTTCAGCCCCAGCGCCCAGACCGGTGCGATCTGTGGCAGGCGCTGGGTCCACAGGGTCAGAAGACTGGTGAGAATGGCAAATCCCGCCACGCCGAGGGTCAGCACATTCAAGGCCGAGGTCACGACAAAAGTCTTCTCAAATATCGACAGCGACTGCGCCTTCATTGCAGCTTGCTGTACGACAGCCTGACGTGGAAGGTTGAACCGTTCCCTCAAGGTTTGCGCCATTTCGGTTGCGTTTTCGGGGTTTAGACGAATGCCAAAACGGCGGGCCTCCGTACCCGGAGCGATCTGGTTCAGTTGGTCCATCGAGACGATGGCTTGCCCGGTAGGATTCCCATAATCCGAATAGACCCCGGCGATGGTCAGGATGTGGTCCGGCGATAAGGCCAAAGCACCGCCGGGCCAGAGATCGGCACGCCGGGCCAGTTGCTCGTTGATCAGAACCGCACGCCCGGCCATGACGTCAACCCATGCATTCGGCGTTGAGGTGATCACTGGCCAGTTCTGCCGATAGACCGGATCATCCACGACACCGTAAAGAAACAGAGGCCCCGTTTCGTGCGACAATTCCACATTTCGGATTGGCAGAATGGCTTCGACCTGAGGGCGCAGCCAGTCGGTAATCTCCTGCCCCTGATCGTCGTCGCTGGCAGTCAGGTAGAGTTCTGACGTCAGGCGCTGGTCAAGCCACCCGACGAATGTCAGCCGGAAGCTGGACACCATCGTGCCTACGCCGACATTCGCCGCCAAAGCCAGCAACAGGGCCATCAGGGCAAGTGACAATCCGGGCAGTTGTGCCCGCATATCCGCCCAGACCCATTGGGCAACAGGCCCCCGCGCTGTGCTGGCGCAGAATGAAAGCATTACTGACAAAAGCGCAGGCAGCATCAGCGCTGCACCGGTCAGCAAGCCAGCCAACAGGGTAAACCCGGCGATCAGCCCCCCGAAACTGACATAGGCCAAACCGCCACCCAGGATCATCACCAATCCGAATGCCGCTGCAAGATGGCGCGCACGGGGGTCGCCCCGCCACGCTTGAACGCCCGAACTTGTCAGCAGGGGCATACGCGACAGGCGCCACAATGCGTGGCCGCTGGCCAGCAATGTGCCAAAGACTGCCATGGCAATCCCAGCCAAAAACCATTCCAGTTGCAGCGTCAGTTGCCCTGTTACTGGTGCGCCGTAAAGGCCACGCAACGTGGCCGCGACATCGGGCAGAAGTGCTCCGGCCAGAAAGAAGCCCAAAAGCAACCCGACGAGCCCACCGATCAAGGCCAGAAATGTCAGCTCGGCAAGGATCAGCCAGACCAGTAATCGCATCGAAACACCCAGTGCCCGCAGCGTGCGGATAATGCCCCTGCGTTGGGCAAATGCCAGCCCGACTGTGCCGTTCACGATAAAAAGGCCGACTGCAAAGGACAGCAATCCAAAGGCTGACAGGTTCAGGTGGAAACTGTCGGTCAGCCGAGCAGTGTCGATCTTTTGTGACGGGCTGATGCGTTCCAGCTCTGGCGCGATCGTGGTCAGGGGCTGAAGCCCGCGGGGTTGATCGGGCAGAATAATGAGCCGCGAGACTGAACCGGGCTGATTCAGAAGACGTTCGGCAACGCCGATATCCGTCAGGATCACATCCGGCGGCAGCGCTGAGGTACTGAGAACCGGGGGCAGAGTATCGTGACCGCGCAACAAGTGCTCCAACTCTGTCGAAACCAGCAGGCGGCCCGGAGCAGTCAATATGTCCGCCGGGTCGGGCGGCGCACCGCTTTGCTGGGCCTCGGTAATTGCGGGCAAGGCGGGATAGGCCACCATATCCACGCCCATCAAACGCAACGTACGTCCAGCGACCCGATAAGGGCCTTCCAGTACGGCGGCCACCTGCCATCCTGCGCGACGCAGGTCGACATAACGGGACATGGGGATGAAACCGGCTGGATCGCGCAATTCGCCAAACTGCCCAAGTGCCAGTTGGGCGTTGGCACGGGAATAGCTGGCGCGGGCCTCCGCATTGATGGCCTGTACAGCGGACCACAGACCAGTTGCCAGGGCGATACCGATCAGCAGCGTTGCCAGTTGCAACCAATGCACCCGCCAATGGGACAGCAGGGCCTGGACGACGGCAGATGTCATTGGATGCACCCGCCGCTCAGGCGTAGGTGCGTGTCCAGTCGGGCCGCGATCTGCGGGGAATGCGTCACCAGCAGCAAAGCTGCGCCAGTATCAGAAACAAGTGACAGCATCAGGTCCAGCACTTTGGCGCTGGCGGTTTCGTCAAGATTGCCCGTCGGTTCGTCCGCCAGCAACAGTTTCGGGCGCGCTGCCATGGCGCGTCCGATGGCCACCCGCTGTTGCTGTCCGCCCGACAAGCTTTCGGGGTAGCGGTCCAGCAAATCCAAAAGCCCAAGCCGTTCGGCCAGTTGCCCGGACCATTGGGCATCTTCGGTACCTGCAAGGCGGGCATGAAAGGACAGGTTTTGCCTCACGGTCAGCGATGGGATCAGGTTGAACTGCTGGAACACCAGCGAAACCTTACTGCGCCGCAACCCGGCCCGCCCGGCATCGTCCAACGGGGACAGTGGCGTGCCATCCAGCGTGATCTCGCCCCTGTCGAAATCGTCCAGAGCGGCGGCCAGGTTCAACAAGGTGCTTTTTCCGCTGCCGCTTTCACCGGTCAGTGCAAGCGTTTGTCCCTGATCCAGTGTCAGAGACACGTCGCGCAGAACGGGCCGCCCGCCGGGGTAAGTTTTCTGAACTCGGTCGATGATCAACAGCATGAAGCGCCCTTTTTGCAGAGGATGTGCGTTGGACTTCCCAACTGTCCAGTGCAGACCTTACTCCGGTTCCTTTCGCCGCAGGCTACCTTATCCGGTGGCGGGGTTGTGCCTTGCGTTTTGAAAGGTCATTGTGCCTTGACAGTTCGTGGCCGAAAATCAGGGTGTAAATACATGACGTTGCTGCATCAGATCGTTTGGGGCAGTACCTTTCTGGGTATCTGTATCCTGATCGAGATTCTCTTTCTGACCTGGTGCACGATGTCCATAATCAAGATGGACAAAAAATGGGTCACACGCGGGGTGTTTGTGGCAACCGCGGGGCCAATTGCCGTTGCCTTGGGCTTCATTATCGCAACGCACACCATTCAGGTCTGGATCTGGGCTATCGTCTGGGTATTGCTGAATGTTTTGCCGGACTGGAATTCGGCCATTTATTTCTCGTTGGTGACGTTTACGACGCTCGGATACGGCGACATCGTTTTGGGTGAAGGGCTGCGCATTTTCGGCTCGTTTGCCTCGGTCACCGGGCTGTTGGCGTTTGGATTGTCGACCGCGTACTTGGTCGCACTGATGACACGCGTCTTTCAGGAGAGGTTCTTTTCCTAAAGGATCGGAGCAAACAACCGCGCCAGCGGCGCACCAAAGCGGATGTGGGCCGGTTGTTGACTCAACCTGCGGGTCAATTCGTAACTGGTTTCGAAATCTTCTTGCAGCATCTGGTCGACGGCCTGCGCGGCCCGGGCATCAAAGAACAGCGCCATGGCTTCGAAGTTCAGGCGGAAGGATCGGTTGTCGAGGTTTGTTGTTCCCACAGCGGCCAGCGTCTCGTCGACAACGAACGCCTTTTGATGCATGAACCCACCAGTATAGCGGAACACGCGCACGCCGCAGTCGCGGATTTCATCGAAATAGGCAAACGCGGCCAGCCAGGGCAGGCGATGGTCGATCATGTCAGGAACAAGGATGCGCACATCCACACCGCGCATCGCGGCATGTTGCAGGGCTGTCATGACATCGATGTCGGGTACGAAGTAAGGCGACGCAATCCACAACCGTTCTTTTGCCTCGGCGATTGCCGCAAAGAACATCATGGCGCCAGTTTCGGTTTCGTCTCCGGGCCCGGTCGCAACCAGCAGGGCATTCATGTTCTGTTCGGATTCACTGCCCGCCCAGTCAAGTTCATCAATCAGGTCTTCGTTATGTGCCCAATGCCAGTCTTCGGTGAAGATAAGCTGCAATTGCCGGACGACATGACCGGACATCATGATGTGAGTGTCGCGCCAGTGGCCGAAATGCGGATGCTTGCCCAGATATTCCTCGCCAACATTGTGGCCACCGATAAAGCCTGTCTCGCCATCGATAATGACGGTTTTGCGGTGGTTTCGGTAATTCAGCTGAAACCGAAAATTCGGGCCGCGTTGTTGACGAGGGTCGGCGACATCAATCCCGGCTTCACGCATGGTATCCAGATACGCGCGCGGCAAACCATAACTGCCGACTGCATCGGTCATGAAACGGACGTGAACCCCACGCTTCGTCGCCTCGATCAGCTTGGATTGCAGTTTGCGGCCCAGTGCGTCGTCTCTGATGATGTAGAACTGAATGAGGATATAGTTCTTCGCCTTGTCGATGGCGTCGAAAATGGCGTCGAATGTGGCGTGCCCGTCAACCAGCAGCCGGGCACCGTTTCCGCTGGACACAGGAAGATGCGCCAGAAACTCGAACGGGCGCGGATTGATCGACATAGACGAGGGATCGGGCCTTGAGTAATCGGCAAAGGTTTTGATCCCTTCAACAACCCGCTCACTTTTCTGGCGCGCGATGCGATATCCGTGAAAGCGATGGTGTCCCAGAAAAAGATACAACGGCACCGCCAGGAAAGGTGCTGATACCAGAAAGACCACCCAACCAACTGCACCCTGCGGTGTCCGCGCGGTTTGCGCCGCTCGGATCGAAAACACAAATGCAGCCACGTACAACGTGAATACAAAGATAGATACCAGCGCTGTCCACATGGGGTCTTACGTCTTTCGGGCCGTTCAGTTTGCCCCAGTGTAGATGCGCGACCAGTCTTGCGCCATATCGACAATGATCCATCCTTTGTCAGGACCCTGATCCAGCCCGTCTGCCAGCTTTCCGATCGGGCTTTCGCGGTCATAGGCCCATTCGCGTTCGGCGTCCGTGTGGTGGATCAGAATTCCCAAACGCGGGCCATCACCCGACGTTGTCCAATCCAGCATAGCGAAATCTCCATCCGAATTGCCTGCGGCCAGAATCGGGCGTCTGCCAATCGTGCGTTCGATGTTGATCGGCTTGCCTTCCTTGTCGTCAATGAAGGCTAACCCCGGCGCCTTGATGATCGTCGGGCTGCCGTCGATCACCTCATAGGTGCTGTCTGCATAACTTCCCAATATCTGTTCCGGCGGGATACCATAGGCATCCTCGGCGAAGACGCGCATGAAATGAATGCCGCCGCCGGATACGATGTAGGTCTTGAAACCTTCGTCACGTAGATAACGCAGCAACTCGACCATCGGTTGGTATGTCATTTGATCATAGGGTAGGCTGGTGCCCGGGTGACGTTCGGTTTCCAGCCATTGCGCAACACCTGCCTGAAAGTCATCGACGCTGGTGCCCGAATGCGAGGCGTTGACAACTTCGATCAGCGCCTCATGCCCGCCTTCAAGAATTGCCGCAAGATCACCCTTTGCAGCAGCTTCCAGTGCAGTCGTTGTCAGGATCGACGGGTCCTGCTCGGCCAGATCGGCCAGTCGGTCCATGGCAAAAACAAACTGGAAATACACAGGCTGTTCGGCCCAAAGCGTTCCGTCATTGTCGAATACGGCGATCCTGTCATCCGGCGTCACGTAATGAGCAGAGGCAGGGTCGGTTACTTCGTCAACAAACGAAACGATTTTCTCTTTGGATTCTAGATTGTTCCAAGAGGGCAAGGGGTCAGCAATGGCGACCGTCGCTCCTATCACACTGCACAATATCAAAAACAGACGCACGGGTTATTCCTCAATTTTCAACCGCCAATGAGAAGCGCCGGGCCCCGGTATCGGGACTCCGGCTTTGCTGTGTCTTGGATCAAACGGCCAGGTTCACGGTGCGCCCGGAGGTGACGTCAGCTTCTCCATCACCTTGTCGAGGCTGAAGCTCGCCGCTTCCTGTCGGGGTGGGTATTCCTTGAAGGTTTCAAGGAACTGCGCGACATAGGCCTGCGCAGGCACCAGCATGTAGGCACGGTCGAGCATCCAGTCATAGTAGGTATTCGATGTGCGATAGCCACGCTCGTACGGGTCGCGTCGCAAGTTGGCGATCAATGGCACACGCAGAGGGGTCAGCGGCTCCATCCAGGCGCGCAAGGTCGCCCATGCCTTCTGTTCCAGGAAGGTGATTTTCCAATCACCGAAGCGCAGTGCCGCAAGGTCACCATCGTCCGTGAAATAGAAGATTTCCCTGCGCGGGCTCTCGTCTGTTTCGCCGGTCAGCAACGGCAAGATGTTGTAACCATCCAGGTGCACGCGATAGTCACGCCCGCCGCCAACTTCGGTCACGGTGACACCTTCCAGAAGATCTTCTTTCACGGTTTCGTTGCCAGCCGCCGCCAAGAATGTCGGCAACCAATCCATATGGTGCACGATCTCGTTCGACACAGCGCCTTCGGCAATTTTGCCGGGCCACCGAACCATGGCAGGTACGCGCCATGCACCTTCCCATTGGGTGTTTTTCTCACCCCAGAACGGTGTCATCGCGGCATCTGGCCACGTATTCATGTGCGGACCATTGTCAGTCGAGTAAAACACGATGGTTTTGTCGGCAATGCCCAGCTCGTCCAGCGCAGTCAGGAAGTCACCGATATGCATATCGTGTTCAATCATGCCAGCCGTGTACTCATCCACCTGCTTGCCGACGATTTCATTGGCTTTTGCCCATTTCTCTTCGGAAACATGCGTGCGGAAATGCATCCGGGTGCCTGACCACCAGACGAACCACGGTGTACCGCTTTCCTCTTGTTTGCGGATGAATTCAATCGCTGCCGCCGCAGTTTCATCGTCGACCGTTTCCATACGCTTCTTGGTCAGCGGGCCGGTATCCTCGATCTCACCACCTGCTGTCGACTTGATTACACCGCGCGGTCCGAAAGCTTGCCGAAAGGTTCTGCCATCGGGCAGAACAGCATCATTGGGATAGTCGATGTTTTCCGGCTCTTCCTCGGCATTGAGGTGGTAGAGATTACCAAAAAATTCGTCAAAACCGTGGTTTGTCGGCAGATGTTCATCTCGGTCGCCCAGGTGGTTTTTTCCGAACTGACCTGTGGCATAGCCTTCTGCTTTCAGAAGTCCCGCAATGGTCGGGTCTTCGATCTGCATACCTTCCTTAGCGCCTGGCAGGCCAACTTTGGACAGGCCCGTGCGGAAAACGGATTGCCCCATGATGAAAGATGATCGCCCGGCCGTGCACGACTGCTCACCGTAGTAATCCGTGAACATCATGCCTTCTTCGGCGATGCGGTCGATATTGGGCGTCTGATACCCCATCAGACCCCGCGTGTAGGCCGAGATGTTGGACTGACCAACATCGTCGCCCCAGATCACAAGGATATTCGGTTTCTGGTCCTGCGCCCAAGCGGGAATGGCCAGTGTCAACGTGGCGGTTACCACGGCAAGTCGGCGCAAGTTACTACGCCAGGTGCCAGATGGCGAACATGGAGGTAACATGGTTTGCTCCTGATCTGATAGGATCTTAGTGACCCTTGGAAAATTAAATCTCCGGCGTTCAAACGCATGAACAACACGGCAGCAATGTGTTGATTCCCATGTCGAAAATATCAGATTCTGGGAATCGAACGTTTTCATCATAGGTCAGTTCTTGCGTCGGAAACTCATCATATGATTATATCTCAAAGTACAAATGTGAGACAAAATGAATAATCTAACGCTATTACGAAACACCGGATGGTTCAGTGACCGCTCGTCAGAGTTTCAGGCTGATTTGGCAGCCCTTGGCATATCGAAATCGGTACAAGCAGGAGAGACACTGTATCACTACGGTGATCCGGCAAATGGAATCTACGCGATCCTCAGCGGTGGTGTGCAGATAACGGCCCCCGCGGATGACGGTCAGGAGTTTGTTTTGCACCGTGACGGCGCTGGGTTCTGGATCGGCGATCTTGCATTGTTTGCAGGTGCGCTGCGTCTGGTCAGTATTGTCACGACGCAAGCCACTCAAGCCTTGTTTTTCCCTAACCTGAGCATCTCGCGATTGATTCAGAACAATCCTGACTACATCCGGGATTTCTATGCGTTAACGCATGAGAATATGCGGACCGCGTTGCGCATCATGGCAAATCTTGCCGTGACGGGAACGGAAAAGCGGCTGGTCCTGAGGTTGCTTCACTTGGACGAAGGAACCTCGAAAACCGAGGGCTGGATTGATGTTTCCCAGGACGATCTGGCGGCGATGATTGCTGTATCGCAACCGACTTTGCACAGGAACCTTCACCGGCTTGTGGATTTGGGGTTAATCGAACTGGGGTATGGCCGGGTTCGACTGCTGGATCGGAGCGCATTGATAGCAAGTTGTCAGACCTGAGGTTTCGGGGCGCGACACCGCTATATGGTTCAAAATACGCGGACAGGCTGGCCGCGGTGTAAGGTGCCCGGCGAGCTTAAATCAACGCTGCGTCGTGGTTCAGTTTTTCGCACGCGCCTGACCGTCCTCCTCGCCCAATTGGCCGTCCAGAGACATCATGATTGCAACCGGGCGCAAAGCGGGGATGTGGCTGAACACGATCAGGATGCAGACCGTCAGTGGCACGCTCAGGAAAGCACCGATCAGGCCCCAGACAGTTGTCCAAAAGGTCAATGCCAGAATAACTAGGAATGTCGACATGTTCAGCGAACGTCCCAGCATGGCCGGATCAAGGAAGTTACCGATCAGGAATTGAAGGGTGCCGCACCCAAATAAGATAATCAGAAACGGAACGATCGTATCAAACTGAACAAGCGCGATCATGGCTGGGAAAAACACCGCTATGATCGACCCGATCGAGGGTATGAAGTTCAGAGCAAAGGTCAAAACGGCCCAGGTTTCCGCATATTCCAAGCCAAGAACCCTGAATACAAAATAGCTGATGCCCGCTGTGATCAGGCTGATCAGCGTCTTTACCCCAACATATCGTTGCAGGCTGATCGATATGGCATCAAGCATGGTCGCAAAATCTGCGCCGGTTTGGGGGTCACCAGCCGCAAGTTGAATTTTCTTGCGAAAGGCCAGACGCTCGGCCATCAGGAACGCGACATAGAGGCTGATCAGAAAGAACTGGTTTAGCAGGGACGTAGCGCTGCCCAGCAACAGGCGTGCGACATAGGTCATGTCGATGCTGACCAGATTGTCGCGGATGAAAGTGGTGACATCGTTGCCGACAAGACCGGTTATGCGCTCAACCGCCCCGTCGAACTGGTTTTCGTAGGTGCTGACGGACCGAGCAAACTGCGTTGCCTGACTGCCCAGCACGTACATGATCATGAACAATCCCACCAGAACCACGGTCACTCCGGCGATATTGGCCAACCAGACCGGAGCGCGAGTCAGCGCGGTAACGCGGTCGCTCAGCGCAATGATCAGAACATTGACCAGCAGCGCCATGGCAAGTGGGATCAGGAAGTTCGCCCCGGCATAGAGCCCCAACACTATCAGCGTCGCGATAATGCAGGTGTCGCGGACAACAGACAGTTTTAGCCTGGGGCGAGCCGTGAAATCTTCCTGATCCGGGATCATTCAGTATCCTGTTTATCTGTTCTTACGTAGGCTGGTGATCGCCCGACTTTATCCAATCCTGCACCTGCAATCCGTTTTTAGCAATGCAGTCAGCCGTTTGCAGATCGGCATTTGTCACTTTGATATCGATGACGGGTTCTGTGTTTTATTTCTGCAGGTTAGGGTTGCAGGATGACAAAGCCCACGATTCCCCAGTTTGGCCGCCCGCTTCAGGCACTATGGCTGGCACTTCGCCGGTTCGTCAGGAAAAACGGACCTGTCATGAGCAGCCACGTCGCCATGTCGTTGATGATGGCCCTGTTTCCCTTTGTGTTGTTCACCGTGGCGCTGGCCGGGGCATTGTCGCAGGACTATGTCACTGATGAGTTGATTGATCTGTTGTTCGGGGCATGGCCCAAGGATGTTGCGGACCCGATCGTGGCCGAATTGCGTGCGGTTCTGGCCGGGGCGGGGTCGGGTGTGATTACGCTGGGCGGCCTGCTTGCCATCTACTTTGCCTCCAACGGGGTTGCCGCAGTACGCGCCGCGATGAATCAGGCCTATCACGATCAGGACAGTTGGCCTTTTTGGAAGACCCGGCTTTTGTGTCTGGTTCTGGTTATCCTTGGCGGTTCGGCAATCCTTGTTATTGCAACGGTCGAGGTGGTCTTGCCGGTCTACACGAAACTGGTGGCAGAGCATACCGAAGCTCCGGTAGCGGAATGGCTGTCCGTAGATCGCCTGCGATGGACGTTTACCGTGGCCGTTCCGGCAGGCACCGTCCTGCTGGCACATCTAATTCTGCCAACCCGCAGGCACAGCCTGACCCAGATCCTGCCCGGCGTCATACTGACATTGGTTTTGTGGGCAGCTGGCGGATGGGCATTTTCAGTCTATATCAGCCAGTTCGCCACCTACAGTGCCACATATGCGGGTTTGGCCGGGGCAATGGCTGCGCTGATCTTCCTGTATCTGTGTTCTGCGATGCTGATCCTTGGCGCTGAATACAACGGCGCATTGATCGACCTTCGGAACGCCGCTGAAGGAGATATGGCATGAGATTTGCCATTCTGGCGGCTTGCTTAGTCCTCGCAAGTGAAGGGCAGGCGCAGTCACTGGAATATGTCGGATCGGATCAATGTTCGGACTGCCATCAACGCGAGGCCGAGGCATGGGCTTCGTCTCACCATGCCTTGGCCTGGACGGAAGTTGGCGACGGCCATCTGGTCGCCGATTTCGATGGAACCCGGTTCGTGCAGAACGGGATGACGGTTGAATTTACTAAACAGGCAGACGGGTTCACAGCTCGTGTAACGGAAAAAGACGGTGCGACGACGGCATATGATGTGCATTCCGTCGTTGGGATTACGCCTCTGCAACAATATCTGTTTGAAACCGAACCGGGGCGGTTGCAAAGTTTTGATGTGGTTTGGGACACTCAGCAGAAGCGCTGGTACCACTTATACCCCGATCAGGATCTGCCACCAGAAGACGGGCTGCACTGGACGGGCCCTTACAAGAACTGGAACGCGCGCTGCGCCGAATGTCACGCCACAGGGTTTGAAAAGAACTACGACGCGCAATCCAGAACATACTCTTCGCGACAGGCCGAGATTGGTGTTGGCTGCGAAGCTTGCCATGGACCGGGGTCGGCACATATCGATTGGACCAAAGGGCAGGGTGTTGCCGGGGGGCTGAGTGATAGAGGCTTCTCGATGAGCTGGGGCAAGGGCCAGACCGAGGCCGGGATCCAGCAATGTGCCGGATGTCATTCGCGGCGCGAGGCGCATGGCAACGGAAATCCTTTGCCGGGAACCCCGTATCATGATGCCTATAACCTGGCTGTGTTGCGGCCCGGTTCGTATCATCCGGACGGGCAGATACTGGATGAGGTCTACGTTTACGGCTCATTCCTGCAATCCAAAATGTATGCCCGAGGGGTCGGATGCATGAACTGCCACGAGGCACATAGCGCGCAGTTGAAGGCCGAAGGCAACGGTATTTGCACGCAATGTCATTCCACGGCCGGAAACCCAGATTTCCCGACGCTAGCGAAAAGGGAATACGATACACCCAATCACCATCATCACGTCATGGATAGCGCGGGCGCCCAGTGCAAAAGCTGCCACATGATCGAACGCACATATATGGGTGTGGACGGTCGCCGGGATCACAGCTTTCGCGTGCCGCGACCGGATCTGGGATTAGGGACTGATGCCTGCACTGATTGCCACCAGAATAAGGATCAGGCCTGGGCTGCCAGCCGGATCAACGGCTGGTTTCCTGACACAGACAATAGGGGCGCGCATTTTGGTACGGTATTCAGAGCTGCTGCCGATCGTCAGTTGAATTCGCCAGAGGGTTTGATTGCTGTCACAATGGATCCCTCGCAACCCGCTATCGTGCGCGCAACAGCGGCGTATTTGCTGCAACCCTTCGGCTCGCCCGAGGTTGCCGCGCATACAGCGCCACTGTTGCAGGAAGACGATCCGCTGATACGCGCAAATGCAGCAGCCTTGCAGCGTCAGGCGAGCCCAACAGATCGTGCCCAAAGGTTAGAGCCCCTTTTGTCTGATCCTTTTCGCAACGTTCGCATAGCCGCCGCCAAGGAATTTCTGAGTATTCCTCCTCAAGCTCTGACATCTCAGCAACAGGATTTGGCCGGGGAAGGGATGGCCGAGTGGCAGGCGGCGATCTCGAACAGGCTGGATGCCCCGGAAACCCATCTGGTTCTGGGGGGCATGGCGTTGACGCTGCGCAACGCCTCGGCCGCCGAACGGGCATTTCGTGAGGTTGTCGCGCTGGACCCTCAACGCGCCGAAGCGTGGCCCATGGTGGTACAGCTGGCGCAGATCAACAGCGGCCCGGAAGCCGCACGTATCGCCTTGCGCGAAGCCTTGATCAGGTTGCCCGATGACCCGGCTTTGCTGCAATTGTTGCAACAACTGGGCCCCTGATCCGGCACAGGCTTGCCCGATTTGTTCCATCTTCACGGCAAGATTTTACGCTAACAGCATTTCGGAACTGTTGTTTTGAGGTGATGCATGTCCGCTGAGTCAACAAGACAGAAAGCAACCGGAACGAACCCCACTACGCTGGCGCAGCGCATTGAAGAGCTGCGCAATCGCGAGCCTGTATATGTTTCGCATGGGGACACACTGATGTTGCAGGGTATGGCCGCCACGTCGTTGCGCGAACAACGTCTGACCGGAAACCGTATCCGTTTGGAAGATTAAGTTCAGCCGCGAAATCCGGTTGCCACAACGAATTTTTCCGAACTGTCCGAACGGGATGCGGGCGGTTTCACATGCGCCACTTTCTGAAATTTCTGCTTCAGAAGTTTTTGCAAATCGCCTTCAGCACCGCCGGCAAGAACCTTGGCTACGAATGTGCCACCTTCTTCCAGCACGTCAAACGCAAAATGGGCCGCAGTTTCACACAGTGCAATGATCCGAAGATGGTCGGTCTGCTTGTGACCCGAGGACGCCGCGGCCATATCCGACATTACCACATCCGCCTTGCCACCCAGCCAGTCTTTGACCTTCTGGTCGGCGTCATCCGCCATGAAGTCCAGAACATGGGTATCGGCACCCGCAACCGGTTCCACTTCCTGCAAGTCGATACCCAGCACCGTTCCGACCCGTTTTCCTGACTTTTCGCCAAGCGCGTTTACCCGTTTGACTGCAACCTGGCACCAGCCACCAGGCGCGCACCCCAGATCAACAACCCGTGCTCCGGGAACGAGAAAGCGGAACTTGTCGTCAAGTTCCAAGATCTTATACGCGGCGCGCCCACGGTATCCTTCGGTCTGGGCGCGCTTGACATAGGGGTCGTTCAACTGCCGTTCGAGCCAACGGGTCGAACTCAGCTTGCGACCCCGTGCGGTCTTTACCTTTACCTTCAGGTCACGCTGCCCGCGCCCCGAGTTGTTTTTGCCAGTTGGTGTCTTCGCCATCAGAACGGTCCGTCTTCCAGTACCCCGTCCGCGCTCATCTGCGCATAAAGCAGGCCCTCGCGCAGGCCCCGATCTGCCACGGAAAGGCGATCAGTGGGCCAACAGCGCAACAATGCCTGCAAAATGGCCGAGCCGGACATGATCAGGGCCTGCCGGTCTTCCCCAATCCGAGGATCCCGGCGGCGCCCATGAGGGCCGAGTTCTAAATACCCGCGTATCACTTTGTCAATCTGGTCACTGGTCATACGCAGCCCGTCAACTTTGGTCCGGTCATACCGCTTGAGGCCCAGATGCGATGCCGCAACCGTAGTGACAGTTCCGCTGGTGCCGACGATCTGAAAACCTTCACGGGTTTGTTCATCTTTGTAAGGTGCGAAATCGGCCAGGTTTTCTTCGAAAAACCAGCTCATTAACGCAAACCGAGCGGCGTCGTTTTCGACGTCATTGAACTGATCCCGCAACGTGGCAACACCCAGCGGCACGCTGATCCAGTCCACGACTTTTGCAGCCGGAAAAGGGCTGTCGACCGTGTGAAATCCGTTATGCAAACGCATGATCGCAGCCGGGCGGTCACGGCGAGGGACGGACGAAATGTCGATCCAGACCAGCTCGGTCGAACCGCCGCCAATATCGACAACCAACAGCTGTTCGGTCTTGGTGGACACAAGCGGGGCGCAGGAAATCACCGCCAAACGGGCTTCTTCTTCGGGTTGGATGATTTCAAGCGTCAGCCCGGTTTCGCGTTTGACCTGCCGGATGAATTCGCGGGAATTCTTGGCGCGGCGGCAGGCCTCGGTTGCGATCAGACGCATCCGTTTCACTTTGTTCCGTTTCAGCTTTTGTTGACAGATTCGCAGCGCCTGAACGGTGCGTGCCATCGACGCCCGCGACAGACGTCCGGTGCGTTCCAGACCCGCGCCCAGCTGCACGGACTTGGAGAAGCTGTCAACCACATGGAACCCGCTGCCCTTGGGCTGGGCTATCAACATGCGGCAACTATTTGTTCCCAAATCCAGAGCCGCATACAGGGCATCCGGATCGGGTCTTGCCGGCGCGGGGCTTTCGACCGCTTGCGGGAACGCGCCCGCACCTTTGGGACGCTTGGGCGCCATCGTAACGCCCTCCGATTTTCGAGTTGATTTGACCCTAGGCGGGGCGTCGTCGACGTGCAAGCGATTTCCATTTCAAATTTGGCTTGGATGTCACACGCCGTTCATACTGAGGTGCGATTTGATCTTTGATCCCGGTTGAGGGATTCTTGATCGCAATCAGCCGCAGACGGAGCCTGCCATGAAAGATAAACGTGTCCTGACCTTTGACGAATTCGATGAAATGGTGAACCCGCGCCCAGAGGAATGTGAGTTTGACCGCGTCGTTGAACGTGCCCTGTCACGTCGTGGATTTCTGGGCGGCGTATTGGCGGTGGGAAGTTTCACGGCTTTGGGCGGGTCGCTGCTTCCGACTGGTGCGCGCGCAGCCGCAGATCGATTTGCGTTTGAGGCGATTCCGGCGTCAACTGCCGATGACGTCATCGTGCCGCCGGGCTACAAGGCCGAGGTGATGGTGCGCTGGGGCGACCCGCTTTGGTCTGATGTGCCCGAATTTGATCCGGCCACCCGTGGAACCGCTGCCAGCCAAGAGCGCGCATTTGGTGATAACACCGACGGTCAGGATGTGTTTTTGCACGAGGGGCACGTTCTGCTGGTTGTGAACAACGAATACACCAATCGCGATATCCTTTGGGGCAACAACCCGGACGCCAAAGCCGCCTCGGATGACGATGTTGCCAAAGGCATGATGGCGCATGGTGTGACGGTGGTCGAGATTGCAGCTACCGATGGCAAGTGGGGCATTGTTAAGGATAGCCAGTATAACCGCCGCATCACGCCGCAGACAGACATGTCACTGACGGGCCCTGCCGCGGGCCATGATCTGTTGAAAACTGCCGCTGATCCGACAGGCACCACCTCTAAGGGCACCTGGAACAACTGTGGCAACGGCATGACCCCATGGGGGACGTATTTGGCCTGTGAAGAGAATTTCAACGGCTACTTCTCGGCTGAAGACGAAAACCATGAAGTCAGCGCCGAACTTCAGCGCTATGGCGTTTCGTCCAAAGACTGGGGATACGGATGGGCCGGAATTGACGAGCGTTTCGATGTCTCGAAAAACCCTAACGAGCCGAACCGCGCAGGCTATGTTGTCGAAATCGACCCAACCGATCCGGCCTCGACGCCTCGCAAGCTGACCGCGCTTGGTCGGTTCAAGCATGAAAACGCCGAGGCCATTGTGAACAATGACGGTCGCGTCGTCGTCTACATGGGCGATGATGAACGGGGTGAGTTCCTGTATCGCTTCGTCTCGGAAGGTGTTTATGCCGCTGGTGTGGATACGAATGCGCTGCTTGAGAACGGTACGTTGTCGGTTGCAAAGTTCAACGACGACGGGACTGGTGAGTGGCTGGACCTGACCCCCGAAACAACTGGTATGACGTCGCAGGCCGAAATCTGCATCCATACGCGACAGGCAGCGTCGGCCGTGGGCGCGACCACTATGGATCGCCCGGAATGGGTTGCGGCCAATCCGAACGCGCCCGAGGTCTATTGCTGCCTGACCAACAACAAGAACCGCGGTGTGAAACCGAATGCCGGTGGCGACGACACTTCGGTCAACGGGCCGAATCCGCGCGAGGCGAACAAATACGGTCAGATCGTGCGCTGGCGTCCTGAAGGCGGAGACCATGGCGCATCGGGTTTCGAATGGGACCTGTATGTACTGGCCGGAAACCCGACCGTGCATCAGGATGCTTATGGCGGCTCGGACAATGTCAACGCCGACAATATGTTCAACTCGCCCGACGGTTTGAAGTTTGACAGCAACGGTCTGCTGTGGATCCAGACCGACGGCAAATACAGCAACGAGGGCGACTTCGAAGGGCAGGGGAACAACCAGATGCTGGCAGGCGACCCCGTTACCGGTGAAATCCGTCGTTTCCTCGTCGGCCCGAACGAGTGTGAGATCACTGGCCTCAGCTGGTCGCCGGATCGCCGCACCATGTTTGTTGGTATTCAGCACCCCGGTGAAGACGGCAATAGCCACTGGCCCGACGGTGGAAACTCGGTTCCTCGTTCTGCCATCATTGCGGTTTCTCGTGAAGACGGCGGGCTGGTCGGTTAACCCCGGCAAGACGCGTTTAAACAAGCCTCGGGCGGGTCATGCTGTCCGGGGCTTTTGTTCATTATGCAGCGCTCTCATAGTGACAATGAGAATTTTGGTATGCGTTTTCGCCGCGAGACGGGTTAAAACCCCGCCACGCCACCGTGGGCGAAAACGTCGCTTGAAAAGCGCCGGGTGTCGAAAATCGACCGACCCATCCCCACATTGAAGTTTAGAACCGGCCCATCGGGTTAGGAGGAATCACAGTAATGCCTGACGTCACCATCGTGTACTGGCGCGACATTCCCGCTCAGGTCATCGTCGGCAAAGGCCGTCGCGGCGCGAAGCGGCAACTGGAAGAACGGTTCGAGCAAGCCATCGACCGCGCTGCCATGAAGGTAAACGCCAAGGACAGTGATGCCTATCTGGCCGAATGGCGCAAGGCCGAGCCTTTTGCGGTTGATGGCGACCCGGCAGAAGTAGCCGAGGCCGAGGCCCTGCGTCTGGAAAAGGAATACGATCAGGACCGCATCAAAGCGCTGATCGCAAATGACGGTTGGGCATAAGCCCGTATCTTAATGGGAGGCCTCAATGGCTTTGCTGAACTTCAAGAAACGTGATGTGGTCGAAAACAGCCCTGTGAACCCGACCGTCGAAGCCTTCCTGCAAGGCTATTCGATCGAGGTCATGCCGCGGACCGCCGAAAAGGTCGAGGATTTCCGCGCGCTGCTGCCCGAAGGCACACGCGTTTACATTGCCCATATCGAAGGCACCCCGATTGAAGATATGGTCAAGACAGCCAAGCGGATTGCAGCCGAAGGCTATCCTGTCATGCCCCACTTCCCGGCGCGGATCATCAAGGATGCGGCGACGTTGGAAAACTGGATCTCGATGTACCAGGGCGAGGCGGGCGTCGAACAGGCGCTGTTGCTGGCCGGTGGCGTGACAAAGCCGCATGGCGATTTCGACAGTTCCATGCAGCTGATGGAAACCGGTCTGTTCGACAAGGCAGGGTTCAAACGTCTTCATGTTGCCGGTCACCCCGAGGGGAACAAGGACATCGATCCCGATGGGTCCACCAAGAATGTCGATGACGCCCTGCGCTGGAAGCAGAAATTCAACGAGACAACGGATGCCGAAATGGCGCTGGCAACACAGTTCGCCTTTGACGCCAAGCCGATCATCTCCTGGGCCGACAGCCTGAAAGAAGCGGGCATCGATCTGCCGATCCATATCGGAATCGCGGGCCCGGCCAAGCTGCAAACCCTGATCAAGTTCGCCATCGCGTGCGGCGTTGGGCCGTCGCTGAAGGTTCTGCAAAAGCGCGCCATGGATGTTTCCAAGCTGTTGCTGCCCTACGAGCCGACCGATGTCGTGACCGAACTGGCCAACCACAAAGCGGCCAACCCGGATTTCAACATCACCAACGTGCACTTCTTCCCGCTGGGCGGGATCAAAACCAACGCCAACTGGGCGATCAATAACGGCGGCGCTTCGGCAAAGCCTGTAACCTCCTAAGGAACGGACATGACCCGAACAGTCGTAGAATCAAAAACAAAAACAGCCGTCCTGGGCTTTGACGAACCGTTCTGCGTGATCGGTGAGCGGATCAACCCGACCGGTCGGAAAAAGTTGGCGGCCGAGTTGGAGGCGGGCGACTTTTCGACCGTTGAAAAAGATGCTTTGGCTCAGGTAGCGGCTGGCGCGACCGTTCTGGATATCAATGCGGGCGTCGTCTACAACTCGAATCCCAACCCGAACGAGACCGAACCGCCGCTGATGCGCAAGATTGTCGAGCTGGTACAGGGTCTGGTCGAAGTTCCGCTGTGTATCGACTCGTCGGTTCCCGGTGCTCTGGAAGCGGGTCTTGAGGCGGCGGAAGGTCGCCCGCTGCTGAACTCGGTCACGGGCGAGGAAGAGCGCCTGGAACTGGTTCTGCCGCTGGTCAAAAAATACAACGTACCGGTCGTGGCGATCTCGAACGATGACACCGGTATCTCGGAAGACCCCGATGTCCGTTTCGAAGTGGCCAAGAAGATCGTTCAGCGTGCTGCCGATTTCGGTATCCCCGCGCATGACATCGTTGTTGACCCGCTGGTCATGCCGATTGGCGCGATGGCAACTGCCGGTCAGCAGGTGTTTGCTCTGGTCCGTCGCCTGCGCGAGGAGCTGGGCGTGAATACCACCTGTGGCGCGTCCAACATCTCGTTCGGCCTGCCGAACCGCCACGGCATCAACAATGCCTTCTTGCCGATGGCTATGGGTGCCGGCATGACCTCGGCGATCATGAACCCGGTGGCTCTGCCAGTGACGCAGGCGAAGATTGCCGAGAAAAAAGAATCCGTTGCAGCGGCGGGCATCATCCTGCCCGAAGGCATGGATGACGAGGCGTTCGTTCAGATGTTCGGCCTGGGCTCCACCAAGCCGCGCGCCGGAAAAGAGATGGAGGCCATCCGCGCTGCCAACCTGCTGACCAACAACGACCCGCATGGTGGCGAGTGGATCCGGTTCAACAAATCACCTGACGAGGCCGGTGGCGCAGCCGGTGGTCGTCGCGGCGGTGGCCGTCGTCGCCGCGCCTGATTGCATCAACAAAGACAGCGAAGGCCGGGCACTGTGCCCGGCCTTTTCGTTTGACCCTGATTAATGTCGATTTTGCGCAAGGGTTCAGGATATCCTGATCCGGGACGCAACGATCAGGTGGCACGATGAGCAAACATCACCCCCCGAAACTCTCAGAAGCGGATCTGACCAAGCGGTTGGGCAAAAAGGAGTATTTCGAGCAACTGACTGATCTTCAGGCCAAGCTGGCCAGGATTCAACAAGCGTATCTGTTTCACGGGCTCAAGGGTGTGCTGGTGTTCGAGGGTTGGGATGCGGCAGGCAAGGGGGGAACCATTCGCAGGATCAGCCAGGCTCTGGACCCGCGCAGCTTTAAGGTCTGGCCAATTGGGGCGCCCCGGAACTACTACCTCAACCGGCATTACCTGCTGCGGTTTTGGGAACGTTTGCCACCGTCCGGAGCGATATCCGCGTTCGACCGCAGCTGGTACGGGCGCGTGTTGGTCGAGAGGATCGAGAACCTGACCCCGGAAACACGCTGGCGCGCTGCTTATCAGGAAATCAATGATTTCGAACGCATGCTGGTCGACGATGGTGCCCGGATCGTCAAGCTGTTCTTCCACATCTCTGAAGATGAACAGATGCAGCGGTTTACTGAACGGCTGAGAAACCCGTTGAAGCGCTGGAAATTGACATACGAGGATTTCAGGAATCGCGAGAAATGGGATGTTACCGAGATCGCCGTGGATGAAATGCTGGCCCGGACGTCGACCGATCTGGCACCGTGGCACGTGATACCGGCCAATAACAAAAGATACGCGCGCATCAGCGCCATGAAGGCCATTGTCAAAGCCTTTTCAGCCGGGGTCGATCTGAACCCGCAACATCTGGACAGCCGCACGCTTGAGGCGGCCATCCAGACTTTGGATGTAGATGACTCGCTGATCGACAGTCTTCGTGCGCGGACCGAGTGACTTTTTCCGGGCAACCTGAAACGATCCGGCTTGCGTGTCAGGGAACTCTGGTTATATCTCAGGGGTGCGGCGGGTATGATGTAATGGTAGCCTGTCAGCTTCCCAAGCTGAACGCGCGGGTTCGATTCCCGCTACCCGCTCCAGAACTTTCAGGTCAGACGACGATTTCCGGTGAAGGCCTGCTCCGGCAGGCATGGGGGTCGTTTCGGGACGTTCCACCAAATTGACCTGTGCCAGTAGATATTTCCGGTTTTGGGCATCCCCCTTGCGATTGGTAGGATTCCGGGCGTCTTATGATAGAGTGACCCCATCACTGTTGAGCAGAGCCCAACTATGCGGGAAATTGATCAGACCGGCACGAGTACACCCCAAGAGCCTTGCGCAGGTGATGTTCATGCCTTTCTGGAGAGCCTGACCGGCCCGTCCCGTGGAACGGTTTCCTGGCTTGTTGACAGCGCATTGACTGTTTCTGTCGGCGAAGCCCGTGCGCTAGGCCTGCGCCTGAAAGACAACACGCCGCCTCATGACGAAGACATCGCAACGCTTCAGTGGTCCGAGGGGGGCTATGTGCTCAACGCGCTGGCAGGGCAAGACATCTGGGTCAATGGCCACAAGATTGTATCAGCATCGCTGAAACACGGCGACATGATCGAATTTGGCGAATTGGGCCCGATCTCACGGTACCGCATATGTACTCAGAGGTTTCCCATTCGTCATACGGTCGAGGATATCCTAAGTGACGCCTATGCCTATGCGCGGTCAAGTCGCCGGCCCTTTGCCCAAAGAATGTCGGGTGCGCTGCGTGAGAGTGGGCGAAGGCTTGTTTCTCAAACCACTATGTTCTTCAGGATTACGGTGGTTGCCGCGATTGCGCTGATCGCAGGTCTGCTGTTCCTGCTTTATCAAAACGACCGGAGACTGGCCGACAGTCTACAACAGGAAGCCCGCAAGATCGAAGCAGTGGCGGCCATGCTTAGCCAGACGCGGGAAGATGTGCTGACCCCCGAAGACCTTGTGGCGTTGAGGGATGCCTTTCAGAACCAGCTGATATCTACCGAGCAGCGGTTGGGTACCCTTGAACAGCGCGCAGGGGCGTCCACGCGGGTCATCACCGCGTCTACTCAATCCGTGGCTTTCATTCAGGGTGCCTACGGATTGCGTCATGTCGAAAGCGGCAAACTGCTGCGCCATGTGTTGGGGCCAAACGGAGAGAAGTTGCAAACGCCTTTCGGACAACCCTGGATCGAACCGGACGCAACGGGTGAGCCCGCAGAGTTCCAGTTCACCGGCACCGGGTTTCTGCTGGAGGGTACACCGCTGATGGCCACCAACCGCCACGTTGCCTTGCCCTGGACAACCGGCGACAAGGCTCAGGCACTGAAAAACGCAGGTCTTGAGGCCGAGATGCTGCAGTTGCTGGCCTATCTGCCAGGTCAGACCGATCCGATCGAGGCCACTTTGGACCGGTTCAGTGAGACCGCTGATCTGGCGCTTTTGTCGGTTGATCCAAACCGTATCGAGGGGCTGGGATTACGACTGGCCGATGACCTTCCTCGCAGCGGTGACGAAGTCTTTCTTCTGGGGTATCCTACTGGCCTGAAAGCGTTAATTGCGCAGGCGGGGCCGGAATTTCTGAAAACGCTCGAGAAAGACGGGTCCGTCAATTTCTGGACGATCGCCGCACGGTTATCTGCGCAAAACCAGGTTCAACCGCTCGCCAGCCGAGGAATCGTGGCACAGACAAGTCCGGGTGCAGTTGTTTATGACGCAGAAACAACCTCAGGAGGAAGCGGAGGACCGGCCCTGAACCGCAAGGGTGAGGTGGTCGCGATTAACGCCGCGATCCTGCCAGAGTTCGGGGGTTCAAACATCGGGGTTCCGGTTTTGCACCTGAAAACCTTGCTGAATGAAACTGTCAGCCAGTGATCAATCACTGGTCTGGAAAGGCGATTTTTGAACAAAGAATACGACCGTCAACGGAACGATCACAGAAATCAGGGCCACGGCGATCAACAGGTGTCCAAGTTGGCCGTAATCGGCAATCGATGTGACGACACCGGTTTCCGGGTCGGTTACCGCGCGCGACACCACGAAAATCTGGTTCATGTATTTCGTTGCCAAACTGCTGGCCGACAAGGCCATGTTGGTGAATGACGCCATGACGGCAAAGAAAGTTGCCTTCAGATGCACAGGAGCATTACGTGCGATCCAGGCCAGCATCGGAACCATCGCGATTTGACCCAGCGGGGATTCAACTGCGGTGTCGAGGATTGCAATGAACCTCGCGTCTACGATCCCGCCGGTATGCGCAGATGTCCATTCATGCACGCCGTAATACAGCGCAAGGTTGGGTAGGGCGAGGACCCCCGACGCGATGGTCAGAATGATAACGACCTGCGCAATCGAGCGGTTGGCCATAAACGGTCTCAGAACGATGAGCCCGACCAGTGCAAGCAGGGACGTCAGAAGCGCCAGGATTGCCAGGAACTGCTCGTCAAACCCCAACTCGTCGATTTCGAACCAGGTCAGCCCCGGCCCGGGCAAGGGAACCGCACGAAACACGAAAATGATTATCGCCGTACCAATCAGAGCCTTTGCCTGATTTGGGTTCAGTTCCTTCACCAAGCGCGACATCAGGTACAAGATCACACTCAGTGAGACTACAAAAATAGTTTCCTGGGCGAGTTGGAAATTCGATGTTCCCAACACGATACTCAGTACAACAAAGGCGAGACCGCCCAGCAGGATTGGCCATTTGACCTCGGTGGTTTCGTCAGGAGTATGCGGGGGATGACCTAGGCGAAGATGTTGACGCTGTATCAAACCGTGCAAAACCACACCGCTGACGGACAACAGGGGAATGACAAGCGCGATCAGATAGACGTTGCCATACAATGCAAGACGGTCTGATTTCTGCATGCCCTCGGTTCCCGAGAACACCCAGATATTGACCGCGGCTACGGCTGCGAATCCCGAGAAAATGGCGATCCTGCCCAGTGTTTGCATTGTTGTATGCTGCGCACGGGTTTCCTCGGGCGAAAACGGCTGCCCGTGGGGATTGATCTTTGGAACGGCCTCGACCGTCATCGCGTCGGCGACGACATCCTGAATGGCATAGCCGGAAGGCGCCAAGAGCAGGGCAATGATATAGCAGTGTTCCAGCGGTATGACATCAACCATATGTCCGGGAAAGGCCACAAGCCCGTACATGGTGAGCAGGGACAAGGTGATCAGGGTTGCCCCCAATAGGATCAGCAATGACTTCCACCGCCAAAACAGATCAACGATATGACCCAGTGGCATTTTCAGGATCCAGGGAAGCCCGGCCCAAAACGCCAACCCGGCTACAAAGGAAGCGGATAGGTTAAGATAGTCCTTAAGAAAAAAAGCGCCGACGACCGATGTCAGGCCAGAAACCCCGGCGGCAAAGTAGACCATGAGCGGTGGCAGGTAGGACCATCGCATCTGTCGCGCCAGATCAACAAAGGTTCTTTGCCACCATGCAGAAAGCGGCGCTCCTGTAGAAGGCTGGTCAGTGGTCATGTTCACGTAAATCGCATCGCAGGATTTCCTTGACCCAATGATACAGGCTTACAGAAACGCGGACGCAAAAAGCAACAAACTGGTCACCACCCCAAAGAGGGGAACAACAAGAGGCACGCGGAACTGCGGTTCATCGGTTTCAGCCCGGGTCTTCAAAAGGATCAGTGAAAGATTGACCAGCACAAAGACCCCCAGAACAATTTGCGACGTGCGCTCGGCCAGAATGGCGATTGGAAGCGTTTGGGTCAGCAACAGGATTATTGCCGTGACCATGATTGTCGCTACCGTTGGCGTCTGAGTGACCTGAGATACCGTAGCCAGAAACTTAGGCAAATGATCCCGATCCGCGAGCCCGTAAATCACGCGGGATGCCATGATCATCTGGATCAGAACACCATTGATCGTGGCTACGATGGCAATGGTCGAAAACCCCTGCTGGATAACCTCGGGCGCGTCCGTAAAAATCAGGGCCAGCGGTGCGGCGGACGTCGAAAGGACATCGATCGGCACCACATACAGAACAGTCATGGACGTACCAAGATACAAGACCGTGGCCAGAATAAGCGTCAACAGGATCGCTTTCGGGATTGTTCCGGCGGGGTCTTTAACTTCTTCAGCGACATTCGCCATGTCCTCGAAACCGACAAAGGCGAAAAACGCCAGAAGCGAAGCGGCCAATATCCCTCTCCAGGCGGTTGGGTCCAGCCCGGGAACCATCTGGGTGAGCGCATAGCCCTGAGGCTCAGGAAGGGACAGGCCCCAACCAATAACGACAAGTAGCCCGCTGATTTCTATGATGGTAATGACTGCCGCCACCATTACCGACTGCGTGATCCCCCATAGGGCGATCAGCCCCATGATCAGAACTACACCGATTGTCAGACTTGAAATGCCTAAACCTGTAAGCGTTTGAAGGTACGACGCGGCCCCGATAGCCACGGCCGAGGCCGAGATGATGCCCGAGGCGGCCACCGCGAGACCGACCAGCACGGCCATCCAGCTTTTCTGAAACCCAGCTTCGACATAGGCGGCCTCACCCGCACTCACAGGATATCGGGTTGCCAGTTCTGCGTATGACAGGGCGGTCAGCGCAACAACAAGCGCAGCAATCAGGAACGAAACCGCGGCATACGGGCCCGCTATCCCGGCCGTCGCACCAACAAGCACGTAAATTCCAGCGCCCACGGTTACCCCAAGCCCATAGAGCGTGAGCAGCGGGGTCGTCAGCGCCCGTCGCAACTTTGGTGTCTTTTGTTCAACGATGGACATCATCTATCCGCCAATTGGAATGCGTTGCGTGTCTTGGGTTGGCATTAAAGTTTCTCTGCTTGGTCCCGTTGCCTCGATCATATGAGTGACTGACGTGCGTTTGGTCCCGAGAAGCCAGAGCGTAGTCGGCAGGAGAGCGCGCCGCACGTTCGCCGCGCCCACGGAGCTAACTTTCACACCACTGAATCACTGATCACCGGTAAATTTGCTTGGGGTCAGGCAGGTGAGCGTCGGGCCCGTTGATATATTCGTACTTCACTATGTGGTCACTTTGCGTGCTTTGATTCAGGTCAATGAAAGCGGAACGTCACACTGAATCGTAGACCGGTGCGCCTTTTACACGCAATGAATCGCCGAACTTTCTGAGCCTTAAGGAATGCGGTCAAGCAAGGAGTCTCGGGTGACCAAATGGGTCGAAAGCTCCAAAGACTGGCCCGCAGAGTTCGTTTCGATCATTCGTATCAACTCCTGCGCAGCCTTTTGACCCATTTCACGGTGGGGCACGTGAACCGTTGTCAGGGCAGGTCTGACAATGCGCGCGATTTCGATGTCGTCAAAGCCTGTAATCGACACGTCTTCGGGCACTCGGAGCCCCATTTTCTGCGCCTGCCTCAATGCGCCGACTGCCAGAACATCGTTTCCGCACAAAACTGCGGTCGGCGGCATGTCAGTCGCCATGAGATCCCTGAATGCCGTCGCGCCATTCTCGAACTCATATGTGGTTTCGATCACCATTAGGTCATCCGGCTGCAGGCCGTGTTCAGCCATGGCGCTTTTTATCCCAGCGATCCTGAGCCGCGCCCGGTCATTACCCGAACTGATACCCGATATCGTCGCAAGACGCGTATGTCCCTGTCTGATGATCTGGTCTGCCAGCGCTTTCATGGCCTTGCGGTTGTCGAACCCAACTGACGGCACAGGTTTATCCGGCAGAAAGGACCAGGCAACCAGCGCGGGCACTTTCCGTCTGTCCAGATAATCGTAAATATCTGCGTCCCTGTCATGACCGATCAATAACAGCCCATCCGCACCCCGTGCGACCAGGGTTCGGATCTGATCCTTTTCCGCTTCGGGCTCATAGGCTGAACTGGAGACCAGCAGCGTGTAACCACGCTGATGTATCTCTTCCTGAAACGCCTGCAACCCCCTTGCGAATATCGCGTTTTCCATGGTGGGGATGATGGCGCCAATGGTAAATGACCGCTTGGCCGCCATCACGCGGGCCGCGAAATTTGGCGTGTACCCCAATTCCTCGACCGTCGACAGGACACGCTTGCGCGTTGCTTCAACAACTTGTTGCGGGTTGTTCAGACACCGGGACACTGTCGCGGTCGAAACACCCGCGGCCTTGGCAACGTCATCCAGTGTCGGAGCAGACCGATGTTTTGACATTCTCGAACTCTCAATTCCAGTTGGCTTAAGTTAATCGCATTTTTCAAATGATGAAAGCACCAATGTAAGCGCTTGCAATATTGATGTAAGCGCTTACAAAGGTGTTGAACCGATTCTGAACGGGAGTCCCGGAAATGGTCCTTGCTGCATCTGTCGTCGTTTTCGCGATCTATTTCGCCAACGTTGCTTTGGGTGCTTTTGCAGGCCGCGCGTTTCTTGGTGACGTAGGAGAGATGTTGGTTCTGTTCGCGGCGTCGATTTTGTTCGTTGTCGCGATTCTGAAAAAGGAAGCTGACCGAAACGCAACAGACGGCAGCTGAACTTTTGCTTGGGAGGGCAATTCATGAACAACGACGAGATTGAACTGGCGTCAACAGAACGTCGCAACTTTCTGAAGCTGAGCGCGAGTGGCGCGTTCACGGCCGCATTGGTTGCCGGGGCAGGGGGTGTTTTGTGGTCTTCCGAGGCTGCCGCGCAAACCGCAAAAGAAGAGAGTGAGCGCGAAAAGGCCGCAGACCACATTATGACGGTGGCCACAGCCTATGTGCTGGGTGCGTCGCGCAGCTATCCGATCATGCAGCTGGATCTGAAGGAAAACATCCAGAATGCTACCAACGGCAAGGTCTATGTCAAATTGGCCCCCGGTGGCCAGCTAGGCGCGGGCGGTGCGCTGGTGCAGAAAGTACAAGGTGGAACCATTCAGGCCGCGCAGCACTCGCTGTCGAATTTTGCGCCTTTTGCGTCCACGGTCGACCTGATCAACATGCCGTATCTGTGCGGGTCGAACCAGCGCTTCACCAACCTTGTCCATTCGGACACGTGGAAAAGCGAAGTCCACCCCAAGGTCGAGGCGGCAGGCTTCAAGGCCCTGTTCTACGTGAATATCGATCCGCGTGTTGTCGCAGTCCGGCAGGGTGGCAATGCGGTCATAACACCGGGGGACATGGGCGGGATCAAGTTCCGCGTTCCCGGTTCGAAGATGCTGCAACAATACTATCGCATGGTTGGTGCCAACCCGACGCCTGTGGCATGGGGTGAAACACCTTCGGCGATCAAGCAGGGTGTTGCCGACGCGCTCGACCCGTCAGTTGGAGCACTGTATGTCTTTGGTTTCAAGGACATCCTCAGCCATGTGACCTTCACGCAGGCCGTTCCGGACAGTCAGGTTTATTCCTGTAATCTGGAGTGGTTCAACTCGATGCCTGCTGACGTGCAGGAAGGCATTATGTGGGGTGCCGAGATGACTGGCCATCAGAACCTGTCCAAGGTTCCGTCGGCGCGTGCTTACGCCATGTCCGAGCTAAACAAGGCAGGTGTTGAATTCCACTCACTCAGCGATGATCAGCTGGCGGAATGGCAGGATGCCGGTGGGTATCAGCGTTCGGAATGGGATCCTTTCAAGACGGAACTGGCCGGTTCGATGGACAACTTTGAGAAGCTGGTCGAAGCGGCCGGTACGCAGGGCAAATACTACGTCCACGACGCCTAAGGTGAAACCCGTGGGCGCCTGTCGGCGTCCACGATTCTTGTACCGCGCGGCCGACAGTGGCCGGTCAAGGCAGGTACGGACTGGGCTGTCCCATCGCCGGAGGATCAGATGACCGTTCTTCAGAACATTGACCGAAACGCCGAACGCTGGTTGCTGCTGGTGTTCTACGTGATGCTGGTGATCACCATGGCCATCGAGGTGCTGCGGCGCGAGATATTCGCCTATTCCTCGATCTGGGGCGAAGAAATCGTACGGTATTCCTTTATCTACCTTGCCTGGATCGGTGCGGCTGCCGCGGTGAAAGAGCGCGCCCATATCCGGATCGACGTGATCATGCACTACGTCGGGCCGCGCCCCAAAGCACTGCTTTATATCTTCGGCGATCTGGTGATGTTCATGGTGGCGATCATCGCACTCTACTGGTCGTATGAAGCGGTTCACGTTTCGGCCAAGTTTGGTTCCGTTACGGACGGTTTGCGGATTTCCAAGGTTTGGTTCCTGATGGCTGTGCCGACCGGGTTTGCCCTGATGATCTGGCGGCTGATCCAATCCCTGTTACGCGATCTGAAATGCCTTCGCGACGGCACGCCCGTCTTCGAAGGTGACAAGCTGTTTGACTGAGGAGAGACCGGATGCTTTGGAATTCCCTCAATCAAACCGTTGAACTGGGTTGGGATTTTTACCTGCCGGTGATCCTGTTCGTAGGCCTGATTGCCTTGGCCGTGCCCGTTTGGGCTGCCATTGGGACAGCAGCGATTGTAATGCTGATCATGTCCGGTGACCTTCCTCTCAGCCTTGTCGGAGAGAGCCTGTTTACTGGCATTGACGCTTTTGCCCTGACTGCTGTGCCCTTGTTTATCCTGACCGGGGATGTTTTGGTTCGGACAGGGTTGTCACGCAAGTTTCTGGATGTTGCCGAGGCTTTGACATGCTTCGCCAAGGGGGGCTTTGGATCGGCCACGGTGCTGGTCTGCGGAATGTTTGCCGCGATTTCGGGATCAGACGCTGCCGGGGCTGCTGCGGTAGGCCGGATGACCATCAACCGGTTGGTGGAAAGCGGGTATCCGCGCCCCTACGCCTGTGCTCTGGTCGCGGCCGGTGCCTGCACCGGCATCCTGATACCGCCCTCAATCGCCTATATCATCATCGGCCTTGTGCTGGGTATCTCCGCATCGACGCTTTTTCTGGCCGCTCTGATCCCGGGTCTGGCTATCCTGGTGTCGATCCTGATCACCAACATCATCATGAACCGCCTTTACGCTTACGAAGGTGGCGGCATGATGACCATGGGGGAGTGGTTGGCCAATCTGGGCAAGGCGCTGAAATCGGGCTGGTACGCGTTCATCGTGCCGGGGATCATTTTTTACGGCATCTTCTCAGGTCGCCTGACCCCGACCGAAGCCGGCGCAACGGCCGTTGTCGTCACCATCATCATGGGCTTCATCCTGCGTACGCTGACATTGGCGGATTTTCCGTCGATGCTGGTCAGCTCTGCAAAGGTGAACGGGGTGATCCTGCCGATCATCGCCTTTTCAGCTCCGCTGGCCGAGGCGCTGGCGATCATGGGTGTTCCTCAGGGGTTTGTCACTTCGGTGACCTCGCTGACAGACGATCCGTATCTGCTGATCCTGTTGATGATCGGCATCCTGATCGCAGCGGGCTGCGTCATGGAGACGACGCCGAATATCGTCATCCTGGCACCAATCCTGAAACCACTAGCGGACAATATCGGCATGAATGAGATCCAGTTCTGCATCATGATGATCACCGCGCTGGGAGTGGGTTTTATCACCCCGCCGCTGGGGCTGAACCTGTTCGTCGTATCTGGCATTACCGGTGAATCCATTCTGAAGATTGCCGCCCGAGCCGTGCCTTTCGTATTGACCATGCTGATCGTGGTGATCCTGATCGCCTACGTGCCAGCCGTGTCGACAACATTGCTACCTGAAATCTACCAATAGGACCTGCTGAACATGCCTCGTGAATATCTGAAAAAGGCAACTTTAACGGCTCAATCACACGCCTCAGAGGTGCATGATACGGTGAAGACAATTCTGACCGATATCGAGGCGGGCGGTGATGCAAAGGCAAGAGAATACGCCGCCAAGTTCGACAAGTACGAAGGGAATGTCTTGCTGACCTCGGCTGAGATTGAGGCCGCCTGTGCAAAAGTTTCCGAAAAGTTGAAAGCCGACATCCGTTTCGCCCACGACAATGTTCGGCGCTTTGCCGAGACGCAGAAAGCGACCGTATCTGACGTTCAGACCGAGATCGTTCCGGGCTTCATTGCCGGGCAGAAGGCAATTCCAGTGGATGCTGCAGGGTGTTACGTGCCAGGGGGGCGATACAGCCACATCGCCAGTGCGATCATGACAGTGACCACAGCGAAAGTTGCGGGATGTCGCCACATCACAGCGTGCTCGCCTCCGCGCCCTGGCGAAGGGGTTGCGCCTGCCATCGTTTATGCGGCGCATATCTGCGGGGCCGACAGCATTCTGGCTATGGGGGGCGTGCAGGGTGTTGCCGCCATGACCTACGGCCTGTTTGGTCTACCGCGCGCCAACATCCTTGTGGGCCCCGGCAATCAGTTCGTGGCCGAAGCCAAGCGCATCCTTTACGGCAAGGTTGGTATCGACATGATCGCAGGTCCGACCGACAGTTTGATCCTTGCCGATCAGTCCGCCGATGCGCATGTCGTCGCCACCGATTTGGTCAGTCAGGCCGAGCACGGATACAACTCGCCGGTCTGGCTGGTCACCGATGATCGCGACCTTGCGCAAAAGGTGATGGAACTGGTGCCTGCGTTGATCGCAGATCTGCCGGAATTGAACCGCGAAAACGCCTCGGCCGCATGGCGCGATTATGCTGAGGTTATCGTCTGTTCCAACCGCGAAGAGATGGCCGCCTGTTCCGACGAATACGCACCTGAGCATCTAACGGTTCAGGCTGAGGATCTGGATTGGTGGCTGGAACGGCTGACCTGTTACGGATCGCTGTTTCTGGGCGAGGAAACAACCGTGTCATACGGAGATAAGGCGACCGGTACGAACCATGTTCTGCCAACCTCGGGCGCGGCCAGCTATACTGGCGGGCTGAGTGTCCATAAATACATGAAGATCGTGACGTGGCAGCGGGCCACCCGCGAAGGGTCAAAGCCCATCGCCGAAGCGACCGCGCGGATATCGCGGTTGGAAGGAATGGAAGGTCACGCCCGTGCCGCAGATGTGCGTCTTGCAAAGTATTTCCCGGACGAGCAATTCGACTTGACCGCCGATGGATGACCCGCGCTCATTGTTTGACCTGACTGGCCGGGTGGCGTGTATCACCGGTGCCAGCTCTGGACTTGGGCGGCAAGTGGCACGGACTCTTGCCGCGGCAGGTGCGCGTGTTGTCGGCGTGGCCCGGCGCGGCGAGGCATTGGCGCAGATGCAGGCCGAGATTGGCGCGCGCGCTGCAACGGTTGTTGCAGACGTTGCAGATCGAGATGGGGTAAATGCGTTGACACAGGCCGTCGCTTCCAAGTTTGGCCCCCCCGACATTCTGGTCCATGCGGCTGGGCTGAACACGCGTGAGGCCGCCGATGATGTTACTCCTGAGGGGTGGGACGCCACGCTTGCCCTGAACCTGAGCGCGCCGTTCTTCCTTAGCCAGGCGATGGTGCCGACAATGAAGGAAAAGGGGTGGGGGCGAATTGTCAATTTCGCCTCGCTGCAAACAACGCGCGCTTTTCCAGGTGGTATCGCCTATGGCGCGTCCAAGGCGGGGATCGGGCAGTTGACACGCGCCATGGCCGAGGCGTGGTCGCCCTTTGGCATAAACGCCAACGCCATCGGACCGGGGTTCTTTCCCACCGAACTGACGCAGGCTGTGTTCGACGACCCCAAGCGCGCGGAACGGAACGCCGCGCAAACCTGTATCGGACGCAATGGGCGGATGCAGGATATCGACGGGCCGATCCTGTTCTTATGCTCTCGGGCGTCTGACTATGTCACGGGACAGGTTCTGATGGTTGACGGAGGGTTTACTGCCAAATGAAGGCTCTGGTTTACAAAGGTGTTGAACACATGGTGTTTGACGATGTGCCGAATGCCGAACCGGGCGCATCGGAACACCTGATCCGGGTCGAGGCGGTTGGCATCTGCGGATCGGACATGCACGCCTATCTGGGCCATGATGCACGTCGCCCGGCGCCCCTGATCCTCGGGCACGAGGCAGCCGGTGTCATAGCTGATGGTATCCGCGCCGGTGACCGGGTGACGATCAACCCGCTGGTAACCTGTGGCCAATGCGCGGCATGTCGGGCGGGTCGCGAGAATCTGTGCCCGGACCGCCAGATCATCTCGATGCCACCGCGCGAAGGGGCGTTCGCGCAATATGTCTCGATGCCAGGCAGAAATCTTGTCGACGTGCCCGATGATGTCCCTTTCGCCAAGGCTGCGCTGGCTGAACCTCTGGCGGTAAGCTGGCACGCAGTCAGACTGGGGATCGAGGCTCAGCATTCTGCGATGGACCGCCGCGCCTTGGTGATTGGCGGAGGGGCTATTGGCCTTGCGGCGGCCTTGGCCCTGCGGGCGCAGGGTATTGAAGACGTTACAATCGCGGAACCAAACGCGTTGCGCCGGACTTATCTGGCGGAAATCGAAAGTTTTGCACTTGTGGATGCGCCCAATGGGTCTTTCCCGTTGGTCATTGATGCTGTTGGATATGCCGCGACACGGTCGGTCGCTTCGGCCCTGGCCGCGCCGGGTGGCGTGATCGCGCATGTCGGATTGGGTGAAGATGCCGGAGGTCTGGACGTGCGTCGCATGACCTTGCAGGAGATCACCTTTATCGGAACCTACACCTACACCGCGCAGGATTTCCGCGACACGGCTCAGGCGATCTTTGACGGCCGTCTTGGCGCCCTGAATTGGGTTGATGAGCGTGCACTGGCCGATGGCGCGCAGGCGTTTCGCGATATCCGCTCTGGCTCTGTAGCCGCACCGAAGATTATCCTGAGACCCTGGGGATAAACCTGACAGAACTGGAGGCCACCATGTACAAGAAAATTCTGGTCCCGATGGCTTTGGATCACGGCATTTCACAGCATACGCTGGAAGTCGCGCGTGCCTTGTCCGAAAACGGGGCCGAGATCATCGGCTTGCATGTCTACGAAATGCCACAGGGATCAGTCAGCGCCTATCTCGACAAATCCGCAGTGGCCGAAGGGTTCGAGCGCGCGAGGCGGGCATTGTTGCAAAAAGTTGACGGGCTGGATGGTGTGAAAGCCGAAATTATCAAAGGACACACCGCCCGCACCATCATTGACTACGCGACCAGCAACAATGTGGACTGCATTGTTATAGGTTCGCACAAACCGGACCTGAGCGACTACTTTCTGGGATCGACAGCGTCACGCGTTGTTCGTCATGCCCCCTGCGCTGTACATGTGCACCGCAGAACCTGATTTCCTTAATCGCGCCAAGCGCCCCAACAGGACCAACAGCCCGACCATGAACATAGACAAGAAGATAACCGACGATCTGGTGGCCAACGATATCTCGTTCGTCACCACCGTCCCGTGCAAGCAACTGGCAGGCGTCATCGCTGAAATCGACCAGCGAGAGGACATCTATCACATCCCGTCCAACAAGGAAGACGAGGGGATGGGCCTGTGCGCCGGGGCATGGATGGGCGGCAAGCGTCCCGCGATCATCATGCAAAACACCGCAATCGGTGTGACGATCAACACGCTGGCGACACTGATCCAGTTTTATCGCATGCCATTGCCGATGCTGATTTCCTATCGCGGAGAGCTGCGCGAACCGGTTGCCTGCCAGGTTGAAATGGCTGTGCACACCAAAGCGCTGCTGGCTCAGCTGAATATTCCGACTTATCACTTCCACCATCAGTCAGATGTTGAGGAGCTCGACACGATCCTCAAATACACCTTTATGTGCAACAAACCGGTCGCCATTCTGACCGATGCCAGTTTCTGGGGAGGCTATGGCGACCAATGATCCGCTCTGAAATTCTGAAAGAAATCGCTCCGATCCTGCGCGATCAGCTCGTTGTTTGTAACATTGGCATTCCAAGTCAGGAACTGCATGCCATCGACGACCAGCCCACCAATTTCTACATGCTGGGCACGATGGGGCTGGCCTCATCCATCGGTCTGGGTCTGGCCTTGTCGCAGCCCAAGCCGGTTATCGTGATCGATGGGGACGGGTCGGTTCTGACCAATCTGGGTACCTTGCCGACCATCGCCAACAACGTGGCGGACAACTATATCCTGTTGATCGTCGATAATGGGTCGTACGGGTCCACTGGGGATCAGCCGACGTATGCCGGGCAGAAGACCTCTCTGGCGAAAATGGCGGAAGCCGCGGGATGCGAGCGCGTAATCGAATGTCAGGCCGAAGACACCGGCCGCGTGCTGCAAGAAGCGCTGGATTCGAAACAGATGACCATCATCGTGGCCAAGTGCGAAAGCGGAAACGCCAAGATGCCTGTTATCACTATGGATCCGGTGGTGATCCGCGACCGGTTCATGAAGGCCGTACAGGCCTGATGTTATCCAGCGCTATCCACAGTTCCGAAGACGCCCGCCGCCTGGCGCGGCGGCGTCTGCCGTGGATGGTGTTTGACTATATCGATGGGTCTGCCGGGGCCGAGGTTGGCGCAGCCCGAAACAGGGCTGCACTGGATGCGCTGATCCTTCGCCCTCGGATTCTGAAAGATGTCAGTGAAAGGTCGCTGGCTTGTTCCGTCTTTGGCGGGTCGACCCAACGCCCGTTTGGCATCGCACCGATGGGTATGTGCAATCTGTCGGCCCCCGGTGCAGATCTGATGCTGGCACGTCTTGCGGCGCGGTACGAGGTGCCGCTTGGGGTCTCAACCGTCGCATCGACCCCGTTGGAAGACCTGATTGTCGAGGCAGAAGGACATGCCTGGTTTCAGCTGTATTTCAGCGGCGATGGCAGTGGCACGTTCAAGCTGGTCGAGCGCGCAAAGGCTGCGGGGTACGAAACGCTGGTACTGACGGTTGACGTACCCGAAGTGGGACGTCGCCCGCGCGAATTGCGCCATGGGTTCAGGATGCCGTTCAAAATGGGTCCGAAACAGGTGCTTGATTTTGCGCTTCATCCGCGGTGGTCGCTGTCGACGCTGCTGCGGGGCAAGCCCGAAATGGCGAATTTCCTGATGGACGGATATGATTTTGATCGCCGGGAAAGCCGGGCCAGGGCGACCTGGGAGACTTTGGCCCGTCTGCGCGACCAGTGGGCCGGGAAACTGGTGGTCAAGGGCGTTCTGGATGCAGAGGACGCGCTGAGCCTCAGGTCGGCAGGTGTCGATGCCATTCAGGTCTCAAGCCACGGTGGGCGCCAGTTGGACAGTGCGCCAGCGCCGATTGCCGTATTGCCAGAAATTCGGAACGCCGTCGGCCTGGATTACCCGCTGTTTTACGACAGCGGTTTGCGCTCGGGCGAGGATGTTTTGAAAGCGTTGGCAAACGGGGCAGATTTTGCCTTCTTCGGCCGCATCCTGCAATTTGCAATCGCGGCAGAAGGGGAAGAAGGGCTTGAGCAGCTGTGGTCTGTGCTGAGTGATGAAATGAGTATTGCCATGGCGCAGATGGGCGTTTCGTCGCTGGGCGAGGTGCGACGCGCAACCTGAAACCAGTTTGGGGAACGACCCGAGGCGTACCTGCGAGTCGTTCCAATGCTGGTTTAACCGCGACGTCTGCGACGGCGTCCACCGCCTGTTTCGCTTTCTCCGCCCGTGTTGAAGCTTGGATTGGGCAGCGTGACAACCTGCGCCAGTTCCGGGAATGGATCGGTTTTGTGCGGGATCGCGTTGGCGGCCACGAAATGATCCTGGAACTTCGGCTCAATTGCGGTTTCGATCTTGGTGATCTCGCGCACGACGCGTTCGATTTCAGCGCGTGATCCGATATTGCACAGCGCAATCCGCGCGCCTGTACCAGCGGCATTACCCGCGCTGGTGACCTTGTCTAGGGGTGCATCAGGGATCATGCCCAGAACCATGGCGTGCTTGGTCGAAATATGAGCTCCAAAGGCACCGGCCAGAACCACACGATCCACCTTGTCAACTTCCATCTCGTCCATCAGCAGACGCGCACCGGCATAAAGCGCGGATTTGGCCAGTTGGATGGCGCGGATGTCGCCTTGCGTGACAGTGATGCGGGGGCCACCTTCGGCGCTGGCATCGTGAATCAGGTAAGCGTGTGTGCGGCCTTCGGGGATGCAGCGGGCCGTTCCAGTCTGCTCGGCCGATCCGATCAGGCCGCTTTCATCCAGAAGGCCGGCCATACGCATCTCGGCCACAGCTTCGATAATGCCCGAGCCGCAGATACCGGTGATACCAGTGGTGGCGACATCAAGGTCAAAGCCGTCTTCGTCCGACCACTTCTCGGACCCGATGATGCGAAAGCGGGGTTCCTTGGTAAGGGGATCGATTTCGATCCGCTCGATCGCGCCGGGTGCTGCGCGCTGGCCAGAACTGATCTGAGCGCCTTCAAACGCAGGCCCGGTAGGTGAGGAACAGGCCAGAACGCGGCTGGTGTTGCCCAGCAGGATTTCGGCATTGGTGCCCACATCGACGATCAGAACCAAGTCCTCGGATTTGCCGGGTTCTTCGGACAGGGCAACCGCCGCACAATCCGCGCCCACATGGCCCGCGATGCAAGGCAGGATATAGACCTGCGCGCGGGGGTTCATGGTGGTCAGTTCCATCTCACGTGCGGGCAGGGACATCGACTCGGACGTGGCCAGGGCAAAGGGCGCCTGACCCAGCTCGACGGGATCCAGACCCAGCAGCAGATGGTGCATGACCGGGTTACAGACAAACACCGTTTCAACGATCAGCGCGGTGTCAATCCCAGCTTCTTCAGCGATTGAGGTGGTCAGATCATTGATCGCCTCGCGCACGGCTTTTGTCATTTCCTGATCCCCGCCGGGGTTCATCATGGAATATGAAACACGGCTCATCAGATCTTCGCCAAAGCGGATTTGCGGGTTCATCAGACCCGATGACGCCTTGACCTCGCCGGTTTCCAAGTCGGTCAGATGAGCCGCAATCGTAGTTGAGCCTAGGTCGATGGCCAGCCCATACAACCCGCCTTCGTGCAGGCCGGGCCAGATTTCGACAATGCGTGCGACGCTGTCCTTGTGGCCTTTGTGAACGGCCACAGTGACTTCCCATTTGCCTTTGCGCAGAACCGGTTGCAGCTTGGACAGAAGCGATAGGTCCGCCGTGGCCGCGTCAATTTTCCATTGCTCGCGCAGCGCACGTTCAAGGCGCTCCAGATCGCCGGTTGGCGAATGCATGTCGGGCTCTTCCACCACCACGAAATACAGACGCGTTGCCGGATCCATGGTGATGGCGCGTGCCGTGGCGGCCTTGCGAACGACCTGACGATGCACCTGGCTTTCCGGCGGCACGTCGATCACGACATCGCCCTGAACCGAGGCCTGACATCCCAGACGACGACCGGGTTTTAGGCCGCGCTTGTCGTCATAACGTTGCTCGACCGCGTTCCATTCGCTCAGCGCATCCTGGGCCACCGTGACGCCGTGCTTGGGAAATTCGCCATAGCTTGGGGTGATCTGACACTTTGAACAGATACCACGGCCCCCGCAGACCGAATCCAGATCCACTCCCAATTGGCGGGCTGCGGTCAGAATGGGCGTGCCGACAGGAAAATGCCCGCGTTTGCCGGACGGGGTAAAGACGACAAGTGGGTCGTTGGTCATGAGTGACATGCCTTTTTGTGTTCGCGCGTTTTCCCGGCAAGATATGGGTTTGAGCGCAAAGGGAAAGGGCTATCAGCGGCACGATTTGCACGGCATGCGTCGTTTTCTTCGGCTGTATAGGCAACTGGAGCCACAGAGTTGCCCCCAAGGGCTTTTCCTTTGGTTCAATCCATGCAATAGGGTCACCGCCAAACGGGCTTTTGCATGGGGTATTCAGATGCAGATTCGTGAGGCACTCACCTTTGACGACGTTCTTCTGGTTCCGGCCGCATCTTCAGTGCTGCCGGCAACAGCGAACACCACCACGCGTGTCACGCGTGAGATTACCATGAACATCCCGCTGCTGAGCTCGGCCATGGACACTGTGACCGAGGCGCGCATGGCCATTGCCATGGCACAGGCGGGCGGTATCGGGGTCATCCACAAGAACCTTTCCGTAGAAGAGCAGTCTCGCGAAGTTCGCCGCGTCAAACGGTTCGAGTCGGGTATCGTCTACAACCCCGTTACCTTGCGCGCGGATCAGACCCTGGCCGATGCGAAGGCTCTGGTCGAGCGCTATAATTTTACCGGTTTCCCGGTAGTTGACGCGGATGGCCGCGTTGTTGGTATCGTGACCAACAGGGATATGCGCTTTGCCAATTCCGACAACACACCGATCAAGGCGATGATGACCTCGGAAAACCTGGCAATGCTGAAAGAACCCGCCGATCTGGAAGAGGCTAAAAGCCTGATGCGGGCCCGTCGTATCGAAAAATTGCTTGTGGTCGATGGCACGGGAAAACTTACAGGTCTGCTAACGTTGAAAGACACCGAACAGGCCGTTCTGAACCCAACTGCCTGCAAAGACCGGCTTGGCCGCCTGCGAGTGGCTGCCGCGACATCGGTTGGAGACGCGGGATTTGAGCGGTCCGAGCAACTGGTGGCTTCGGGCGTGGATATCATTGTCGTCGATACGGCGCATGGTCATTCTCAGGGTGTGCTGGATGCGGTCAGACGGGTCAAAACCCTGTCGAACGAGGTTCAGATCATTGCCGGAAACGTTGCTACAGGCGAGGCGACCAAGGCGCTGATCGACGCAGGTGCTGACGCCATCAAGGTGGGTATTGGCCCCGGTTCGATCTGTACAACACGCATGGTGGCGGGCGTTGGTGTCCCTCAGTTGACCGCGATCAGTGATTGTGCCGCCGCGGCGGGGGATGTTCCGGTCATTGCGGATGGTGGCATCAAGTTTTCGGGCGATTTTGCCAAGGCAATTGCCGCCGGTGCGTCGTGCGCCATGGTGGGTTCGATGATCGCGGGCACAGACGAAAGCCCGGGTGAGGTCATTCTGTATCAGGGCCGGTCGTTCAAATCCTATCGCGGTATGGGCAGTCTTGGTGCGATGGCGCGCGGATCGGCGGATCGGTATTTCCAGAAGGACGCAGCAAATGACAAGCTGGTACCCGAAGGGATTGAAGGGCAGGTTCCTTACAAAGGATCAGCCAGTGCAGTGATCCACCAGCTAGTTGGTGGTTTGCGCGCCGCGATGGGATACACCGGCTGCGCGACTGTCGAAGAGATGCGCAGAAACTGCCAATTCGTAAAGATCACGGGCGCAGGTCTGAAAGAGAGCCACGTGCACGATGTTCAGATCACACGTGAAAGCCCGAACTACCGGGTGATGTAAGCCGTTGCGCGTGACATACGGCACCCATGCTCGGGGTGCCGTAGCTATTTTGTATTGGCCTGTCACGGCCTGTTTCAGTCAAGGTAATCCGTGATGACACCTGCTGCCCGCGTTCAGGCCTCGATTGAAATATTGGATCAAATTCTGGCCGAGGCCCCGGTTGAAAAAGCGCTGACCGGCTGGGCGCGGCGCAGCAGGTTTGCGGGCTCCAAGGATCGGGCAGCTATTCGCGATCATGTGTTTGACGCTGTGCGGTGCAAACGCTCATTTGCTGCTTTGGGTGGTTCCGGAACTGGCCGCGGCCTGATGATCGGCGCAATTCGCGCATCGGGTGAAGATCCGGTTGAGTTGTTTACCGGTGACCGCCACGCGCCAGAAGCCCTTCAAAATGACGAAGTATCAAGGGATTTTGCATCCGACGCCGAGAGATATGATCTTCCCGACTGGCTGTGGCCAAGGTTCGTTGCATCCTTGAACGATGCCGCCGTGCCTTGCGCATTGGCATTGCAAGAGCGCGCCCCGGTTTTTCTGCGGGTCAATCTGTTGAAAACGGAAACAAACCGGGCGATTGATGCTTTGGCAACCGACGGTATTTCAGCCCGTCCAACACCGATATGTGAGACCGGGCTGGAGGTGACAGAGGGCGCGCGTCGGATCGCGCAAAGCCAGGCATACGCTCAGGGCCTGGTCGAGCTTCAGGATGCGGCAAGTCAGGCGGTTGTTGCTGCCTTGGATCTGCGCCCTGGAATGCGCGTTTTGGACTATTGCGCCGGGGGCGGCGGCAAGTCGCTTGCGATTGCTGCAAACAAAGGCGTCGAAGTATACGCTCATGATGTAAACGCACGCCGAATGAAGGATATTCCAGCGCGGGCAGAACGGGCAGGGGCCAGAATAACCATCCTGAACAGCGCGGAACTTGCTGGTCACGGGCCTTTTGACGTCGTTTTGGCCGACGCCCCGTGTTCTGGCAGCGGTTCGTGGCGGCGCGCACCGGCAGGCAAATGGGCGTTGACTGAAGAACGTTTGCAAGAACTCACGGTCATTCAGGCTGACATTCTCGCAGATATCACGCCATTGGTCCAAGCAGGTGGAGTGCTGGCTTATGCAACGTGTTCGGTTCTTGCCGACGAGAACGATGCGGTTGTCGACAGGTTTCTGACAAAACATGCGGGCTGGCGTGAAACCTTCCGGCAGGCGTGGCAGGTAACGCGCGGGTCCGACGGGTTCTTTACGTCACACTTGACGCGCTGATCTTTCGGTAAATACAACCCTGGGTAGCTGATTTGTTTTTTAGCGCCGTTAGGCGAGTGTTAACCAATTCTACCTGTTATTACCGCAAAACCTGTGCCCGAGCCGTTTATGCCTGACATCACTGAATTTGTTCCAGTCCCTTCAACCGCCGATACTCCATCGGTGTTTCGGATCGGGTCGTTGGTGTTTGTGGCGCTGTTGATCAGCTTGGCACCTGCGGTTGGGTTTCTGCCGTCGGATTGGACAAAGGGTTTGCTGGCAACAGGCATTTCACTGCTGGTTGTGGCGCTTTTGTTTGGGATCAAGGGGGCGATTGCGAACAGGCATTTGCAACAGATATCAGCCCTTTTTGCCGCTTTCGCAGAGCGCGAGGATGCTCCGGTTGTGATCTCAAACGGGTATGGTGACATATTGGCCGCGAACGTCCTGGCGGACAAAAAGCTGGGGGCCATACGAGGCGGAAACCTAGCCCGCTGTTTGCGCTCCAGGTTTGCTAACCCTTCGGCGATCTTGTTGAGCCTACAATCGCGGGCGCAATCCACAGGAAGCGCCCAGAGCGAGTTTCCCGGTGGCGATCGGACTATTTCGGTTTCCGTGCACCGATTGCGGCCGGGACTGTTCTACTGGAACTTTAGCTGTGTTCAACAGGATAGCTGGCAAACCCTTGGCTTGCCGGTCGTAACCCTTGGACGCGCAGGTGACGTATTGCGCGTCAATGCCACGGCCGAGCGTTTGTTTGGTGCGCACCCTGCCAGGGCGCAGGATATTTTCAGCGAAGCCGAACCGCGGACCGGGGCTGTCAACGCAGTCAGGACCCGCGATGGTCATATTCTGGCAGCCGTGTCCGAATTTTCTCAATCCGGGTCGGAACGAAGCCTTTGTTTGTTACCGATTACGCAGATGCCCGCACAGGATGCGGTCATGTCCTTCTCTGACCTCCCGGTTCCAATCCTCAGACTTTCCGAGGACGGCATCATTCTGGACAGTAATCGGCTGGCGGCGAAACTGTTGGGAAAGAAGCAGCTTGAAGGCAGTAACATCAGCGACATCATGCGGGGCGTAGGGGGCCCTGTGCTGGATTGGTTGAAACGAACCGAGGCGCATGAAGAAACGCAGCGATCAGAGTTTTTGCAGTTCATTAGGGACGACAAGGAAATCTTTGTTCAAGTCACCCTGAGCCGTGTGTTTGTCGATGGAAAGATATGCCTGATCGCGGTTCTGAACGATGCGACTGAACTGAAGACTCTGGAAGCTCAATTCGTTCAGGGCCAGAAGATGCAGGCCGTAGGGCAATTGGCCGGAGGTGTTGCACATGATTTCAACAACCTGCTGACGGCCATTTCCGGTCACTGCGATCTGCTGCTGTTGCGCCATGACCAGAATGACCCGGACTACGGGGATTTGGTGCAGATCAATCAGAATGCCAACCGGGCCGCCGCGCTGGTCAGTCAGCTTTTGGCGTTTTCGCGAAAACAGACCCTCAGGCCGGAAGTGTTGGATCTGCGTGACACGATCTCGGACCTTATTCACCTGCTGAACCGTTTGGTTGGCGAGAAGGTGCAATTGACGCTGAGCCACGATCCGGTGCTCAAACCCGTGCGGGCGGACAAGCGTCAACTTGAGCAGGTGCTGATGAACCTTGTCGTTAACGCACGAGATGCCATGCCGGACGGTGGTGAAATTCGCATTGAAACCAGTGTGTTGACCCTTTTGCAGCCTCTCATGCGGGACAGGGCAACCGTACAACCGGGCGACTATGTGACAGTCAAGGTTGTGGATGGCGGTGTTGGTATCCCAGCAGATAAGCTGCAGAAGATTTTCGAACCCTTCTACACCACGAAACGAACTGGTGAGGGCACCGGGTTGGGGTTGTCAACAGCCTACGGGATCGTAAAGCAAACCGGTGGGTTTATCTTTGTCGACAGCGCAATTGGACGGGGCACCGAGTTCACTGTCTTTCTTCCGGTTTGCGCGACGACGTCCGAGGTCGAAACTGAATCGCCAGTCCAGCCCGAAGCCCGGAGCGCCAGGCAGGGCGAAGGCGTGGTGCTGCTGGTCGAGGATGAGGCGCCTGTTCGCGCCTTTGCGACCCGCGCCCTGCGACTGAAGGGTTACACCGTGCTCGAGGCGGACTCGGCGGAAGAGGCGCTTCGACTGCTTGAAGATTCCGCGTTAAGTGTTGATATATTCGTCACAGATGTTGTCATGCCAGGAATGGACGGGCCCACTTGGGTGCGCAAGGCCATGGAGACGCGCCCGGATGCGCGTGTGATTTTCGTGTCCGGGTATACCGAAGGCGTTTTCGGTGATACCGGTCCGGATATTGCCAACTCAACCTTTCTGCCCAAACCGTTTTCCCTCAGCCAACTGACAGAGGCCGTGTTTCAACAACTTAACTGATGGATCACAATGCGGCTTTGTGCAGCGCAAATTCTTCCGGGCAGGCATTTCGAAACTTCTGTTCGGTAGCAGGTGACAGATGCAAATCTCCCGGAGGCGATACGTTTTCGCGCTTCAGGTCGATCTGCATGTCCAGACGTGCTTGCAGAAAGTCTAACACCTTGTCTTGATGTTCGTATTTGAAGATATGACGAGCGCCAGAACTGTCGTTGCGGGTACGGAAGAATTGCGCCTGGCTGCCGACATTGGCGAACTCGGGACGTGTGTCCAGCAAATAGGCTTGCACGAATGCGTCAAAACTCATGTCACGTGTCGAGCGCGGTTGACCTATCAAGTCTTCACGACTGCGAAACCGGTACCAGCTGCCCAGCCAATCCAACGGTTCGCGCACAATGGCCATAATTTCCATCTCGGTATCAAACAGTTTTCGAAACATGGTCTGGAAAAACCGGTCATACCGACGCACCGGGGCGTGTTTCAGCTCTGGCGGATGTGTCACGATGAGATCGGCCCGGTCACGCAACGCCGTGTGATAAGCCGTGCTTCCGGTCTTGGGGACTGAAAGAAAAGCAAGTCGTTCTTTATAAAAAACAAGCATTTATCGGTTCCCGAGGTTGCCATGTTACTTGTGCAGATTGTCGTAAACGACTCTTTAATACAATTGCAGAAGACTGATTTCTGTAAGTTTTAGTTGAAATGTTCTCTTTTTGATCTCATAAGGAACAAGAGGCGAACAAAGCAGCGATTGCCGCCCGATTAAGGGTGTGACAAAAGGGAAGGCGACAGGACAATGGCGGATCTTCTGACAATGAGCGACAAGAAAAACGCAGACAAGCAAAAGGCGCTCGACAGTGCGCTGGCCCAGATCGAACGGCAGTTCGGCAAGGGGTCGATCATGAAGCTGGGAGAAGATGCCCGGCAGGACATCGAGGCGAGCTCGACCGGGTCGCTGGGTCTGGATATCGCGCTGGGTATCGGCGGGCTGCCGATGGGGCGTATCGTTGAGATTTACGGGCCTGAGAGCTCGGGTAAAACCACTTTGACCCTTCATTGCATTGCTGAGCAGCAAAAGCGCGGCGGAGTTTGCGCGTTCGTAGATGCGGAACACGCTCTGGACCCGCAATATGCCCGCAAGCTGGGCGTTGATCTGGATGAGCTTTTGATCTCCCAGCCTGACACCGGTGAGCAGGCGCTTGAAATCACAGATACTCTGGTACGCTCGGGCGCAGTCAATATGGTTGTTGTCGACTCGGTCGCTGCCCTGACGCCGAAATCGGAACTCGAAGGGGACATGGGCGACAGCAGCGTGGGTGTTCAGGCCCGGCTGATGAGCCAGGCAATGCGCAAACTGACAGGCTCGATCAGCCGTTCGAACTGCATGGTCATCTTCATCAACCAGATCCGGATGAAGATCGGCGTGATGTTCGGCAGCCCGGAAACCACAACCGGTGGCAATGCGCTGAAATTCTACAGCTCGGTTCGGCTGGATATCCGCCGGATTGGCGCAATCAAGGACCGGGATGAAGTGGTCGGGAACCAGACCCGCGTCAAAGTTGTGAAGAACAAGGTCGCACCGCCGTTCAAGCAGGTCGAGTTCGATATCATGTATGGCGAAGGCATCTCGAAGATGGGCGAATTGCTGGATTTGGGTGTTAAAGCTGGTGTTGTCGAAAAGTCCGGGTCCTGGTTCAGCTATGGTGATGAGCGGATCGGGCAGGGGCGTGAGAACGCCAAACAATACCTGCGGGAAAACAGCCGGGTGGCGCTGGACATCGAAGACAAGATCCGCGCGGCGCATGGGCTGGAATTCGATATGTCGCCAGGCGTTGCCGAGGATGACGATATTCTGGAGGCCTGATGTCCTGAGGTGGGTAACCCCTGACATCTGCGCAAAGACTGTATCACTTGAAACAAGGCGGCCTGATCGGGTCGCCTTGTTTCGTTCCTGAGTGCCTCTGCTGTGGACACTCACCTGACGGGGGGCTAAACCAACGGAGACCAAGATATATGTGCGCCGAGAGAGCCCTATGCCAACCCTGAACGACATCCGATCGACTTTTCTGAACTACTTTGAAAAACAAGGGCATGAGGTCGTCGCGTCCAGCCCGCTGGTGCCGCGCAATGACCCGACACTGATGTTCGTGAACTCAGGCATGGTGCAGTTCAAGAACCTGTTCACCGGTCTGGAAACCCGCGATTACAAATGCGCCACCACGGCGCAGAAATGTGTGCGTGCGGGTGGCAAGCACAACGACCTCGACAATGTTGGCTATACGGCGCGTCACCATACGTTTTTTGAGATGCTGGGAAACTTCTCATTCGGGGATTATTTCAAACATGAAGCGATCCCATTTGCCTGGGAGCTGATCACCAGGGAATTCGGTATCGACAAGACCCGCCTGTTGACCACCGTCTATCATACCGATGATGAAGCCTTTGAAATCTGGAAAAAGGTCGGTGTGCCCGAGGACCGGATCATTCGCATCGCCACCAATGACAATTTCTGGCAGATGGGTCCGACCGGACCTTGCGGCCCGTGCACCGAGATCTTCTATGATCACGGCGATCACATCTGGGGTGGCCCTCCGGGTTCACCCGAGGAGGATGGCGACCGATTCATCGAAATCTGGAACGTCGTTTTCATGCAAAACGAGCAGTTCGAAGATGGCTCGATGGTCGAACTTGACATGCAGTCGATCGACACAGGTATGGGGCTTGAACGGATTGGGGCGCTGTTGCAGGGCAGCCATGACAATTACGACACGGATCTGTTCAAAACCCTGATCGAGGCTTCGGCGGATGCGACCGGTGTCGACCCCTATGGCGACCAGAACGTGCATCACAGGGTGATCGCGGATCACCTGCGGTCGACGTCGTTCCTGATTGCAGACGGTGTGATGCCCAGCAATGACGGCCGGGGATATGTTCTGCGCCGGATCATGCGCCGCGCCATGCGCCATGCGCACCTGCTGGGCGCCAAGGATCCTGTCATGCATCGCCTGGTGCCTACGCTGGTGCAGCAGATGGGCGGACATTATTCTGAACTGAAACAGGCGCAACCGCTTATCGAAGAGACGCTGCTGCTGGAAGAAACCCGGTTCAAGCAGACGCTGGACCGTGGTCTGAAGTTGCTGGATGATGAGGTTTCAGGGCTTTCCGAGGGGGCACCCCTGTCAGGTGAAGCGGCCTTTAAGCTTTACGACACGTATGGCTTCCCACTGGATCTTACGCAGGATGCGCTGCGTGAAAAGGGCCTGAGCGTCGACACGGACGGTTTTGACACCGCGATGGCTGAACAGAAGGCCAAGGCACGTGCTGCATGGGCCGGGTCAGGTGAAGCAGCGGATCAGGTTGTATGGTTTGATGTGCTGGATACCGCCGGTGCGACGGATTTTCTGGGCTACGATACCGAGAAAGCCGAAGCGCAGGTTGTCGCCCTGGTTGTTGATGGCGCACTGGTTGACAAGATCGACGCGGGCAGCAGCGGTTGGGTCGTCGTGAACCAGACCCCGTTCTACGGGGAGGCCGGCGGTCAGGTCGGCGATACTGGCGCGTTGCGTAGGCTGGAGGATCGCGATCACCTGAGCCGCGTGGAGGACACGAGGAAGTTTGCCGACGGCAAGGTCTATGCTCATAAGGTAGCAGTTCAAAGCGGCGTTGTTTGCAAGGGCGACGCGGTAGAGTTTGAGGTTGATCACGCCCGCCGTTCCGCCATTCGCGCCAATCACTCGGCCACGCACCTGCTGCATGAAGCCCTGCGCGAAACGCTGGGTGACCACGTGGCGCAGCGCGGCTCGCTGAACGCGGCGGATCGTCTGCGGTTCGACTTCAGTCATTCCAAAGCGCTGAGCCTGGAGGAAATCCAGAAAGTCGAACGTGAGGTGAACGATTTCATCCGCCAGAATTCGACTGTTGAAACCCGGGTCATGACACCCGACGACGCGCGCGCATTGGGCGCGCAGGCCCTGTTCGGCGAGAAATATGGTGACGAGGTTCGTGTCGTCTCCATGGGCAAGGCACCAACAGGCAAAGGCCATGACGGCGATACGTGGTCGATAGAACTCTGTGGCGGCACACATGTGCGCCAGACAGGTGATATCGGCACCTTTGTTGTGTTGGGTGACAGCGCCAGCAGTGCAGGTGTGCGCCGGATCGAAGCGCTGACCGGGGATGAAGCCTTCCGCTATCTTTCGGCACAGGATCAACGTCTGGCTCAGGTCGCATCAGAACTGAAGGCGCAACCGGACGACGTTGTGGCGCGCGTGAAAAGCCTTCTGGACGAACGCAAGGCTTTGCAGAACGAAGTGGCTCAGTTGCGCCGGGATCTGGCTATGGCAGGTGGGGCCGGCCAGGGCGGTGGTGCCGAGGCGCGGGATGTAAATGGTGTGAAATTCCTGGCGCAAGCCCTCAGCGGTGTTTCAGGCAAGGACCTCCCTGCGTTGATCGACGAACACAAAAGCCGCCTTGGATCGGGTGCGGTGTTGCTGATTGCGGATACGGGCGGCAAGGCGGCCGTTGCGGCTGGTGTGACAGAAGACCTGACCGGACAGATTTCGGCGGTGGATCTTGTCAAAGCTGCGGTAATCGAGTTGGGCGGAAAAGGCGGCGGCGGTCGTCCTGATATGGCCCAGGGCGGCGGCAAGGATGCATCAAATGCAGATGCGGCAATCAAGGCCGCACAACAGGTTTTGGGAGGTTAATATGGCTGCTCTTTGGATTGCGCATGTCACGGTGACGAACACTGAGGCTTACGGCAAATACGCGGAACTGGCCGGACCGGCCATCGCCAAGCACGGGGGCGAGTTTATCGCCCGTGCTGCACGGTACGTTCAGCTGGAAGGTAAGGAACGTCCACGAAACGTAGTGGCGCGCTTCCCAACGCTGGAGGCTGCGGTTGAATGCTATAACTCGGATGAGTACCAGCAGGCCCTGAATCACGCGCGCGGCGCAAGTGAGCGTGAACTGGTTGTGGTGGAAATCACCGAGTGACATATGGGCCTTGCGTCCAAGGCGCTGATATTTCCAAGAAAACCGGCAGTGAATAAGCAAGATTCGGCTTATGTCATGTTTGGTTGATACTGATTAGCCCGCGACAGCGGGCTGTTTTTTGTTTAATTGTTTTAATTCAATCACTTACCCTTTGATGCTCCTGTTCTGTCGAATGGGTCCTGGCAGAATTGTGGCCCCGCCAACAAAATTCTTACGTGAAATTGTCAGATTCTCGGACGAATTTCTGCCCTGTTTCCTTTGCAAGGTCTCAAAAGATTGCGCGTAACACCTGATCACAGATAGTTTCAAGAAACAGAATGTGGTGCAGGTGGCCATGTAATCATTCGAAGAACATCGGATCGGGGAACTCGCATGATTTCATTAGCGAATTTAACCAAGAGGTGTGTTTCCGTGCCTGCATCGGTTGCGGCGCGCGCATTGGGTATCTGCACCGTGTGTATCGGCGTAATCGCCTCCGCACCTGTCGCGCAGGCATCCGACGGCGTCTTTATCCCAATCGTTGCGTCTTCACCTCCGCCCTCAGGCGCAATCAACCTATGCAACCAATATAACTGGGCTTGCACTGCAAAACGCTCGGTCACGTTGTCCAGCCACCAAGAGCTGACGGTGGTAAATCAAGTGAATCGCCGCGTAAACGCGTCGACCCGGGAAGTTACGGATCAGTCCCAGTACAAAACGCGTGAGCGATGGGCCTTGCCAACACCCAGAGGCGGTGATTGTGAAGACTTTGCATTGTTGAAGAAAAGGGATCTGATCCATGCCGGGGTTGATCCAAGTAAGCTTTTGATTGCGACCGTTCTGGACACACGCCGGACGCCTCATGCGGTTCTGGTCTACCGCTCGGCGCAGGGCGACCTGATCTTGGACAATCTCACAAACCGGATCAAACCCTGGACAGCTACGCGCTATTTGTTCTTGCGCATGCAAGATCCGAAGCGGCCCAGTCAATGGGTCGGCGTTTACGGGCGCAGCTGACCTCAGCGGTATATTTACCTACCCAAAATCTTACCCTTGGACGCAGATTTGGTCTGCGCCCAAGAGTGTAGTCTTTGACCTTACGCTTGGACGGATTAATCCGAACGTTTTGCGTATCGACGTATTCCAGCCCCGAAGCCTCGACCAGCAGAGTTTTTTCTATCGAATATGCTCCGCGTTCCTAGGGCCGGTTCGCTGGTATTCGGTTTCGTCTTTATCAGTCTTCTTCGTGCTCTTCACCACCGGGCTCTTCACCACCGGGTTCTTCCCCACCGGGTTCTTCTCCACCGGGTTCTTCTCCACCGGGCTCTTCGCCACCAGGTTCTTCACCACCGGGCTCTTCTCCACCGGGCTCTTCGCCACCGGGCTCTTCTCCACCGGGCTCTTCGCCACCGGGCTCTTCTCCACCGGGCTCTTCGCCACCGGGTTCTTCTCCACCGGGCTCTTCGCCACCGGGTTCTTCACCACCGGGTTCTTCGCCACCGGGCTCTTCACCACCGGGTTCTTCACCACCAGGTTCTTCGCCACCGGTTGGGTTACCGCCGCCACCATTGGGGGGCGTGCCATTTTCCTGGGAAGGTCCGTCGCCGGATCTCTGGTCTGAGACACCGATCGATGCGGTCGGGAAGTCACTTAGCAGACCTGCCAGCGGGGCGCATTCTGCACCGACGCGCGCCAGAATCTGATCGAAGTCATGACGGCGTTGAATGTAGCGGATCATGCCGGATGTCACAGCATCGCATTCGCACAAAACCTGCGCGGACGCAGCGGATTGCCGTGCTGTTGCAACCGTACATGTCCCAGCGGCAAAGGTTTCACCGGCAGGTGAAAGCAGAAAAGTTGTCGCAATAAAAAACAGTGGAAACTTGCGAGCTCTATTACCCATTTTGAACTCCTTGGAACTCGATAACTAAACTACGTCCTTCTATGCACCATTCCCGTATCGGTGTTTGTGAAGGACGTCACACTTCTGACGTGTTTTGACCATAATTCGAGGGCGCCTACAATATCTTGTTGGTGAGGCCCGGGGCGGAAATTTTCAACCATGCGGAGAAAGGTGTTAGTTTTCAAATAAAAACCGGGCAGTGAGCCCGGTTTTTCTGATTTCGTCTTTTGTCGTATTGGAAGCAAATATGCCACACTATTGCCATTGTTTCCGTTTGGTCAGTTTGCAACCTGAGGGTGTTCTAGGCAGATTTGGCCATCCGCTTACGCTCGTGCGGGTCAAGAAAACGCTTCCGCAGGCGCACCGCGTTTGGTGTAACTTCCACCAGTTCATCATCGTCGATATAGGCAATTGCCTCTTCCAGTGAGAACTGAATATGCGGCGTCAGGCGGACCGCGTCGTCGGATCCACTGGCGCGCACGTTTGTCAACTTCTTGCCTTTGAGCGGGTTCACTTCCAGATCGTTGTCTCGCGAGTGTTCGCCGATCACCATACCCTGATATACGTCTGTTTGCGGACCAACAAACATACGGCCACGTTCTTCCAGGTTCCACAGCGCATAAGCCACAGCCTGACCTTTCTCCATCGAGATCAGAACGCCTGCGCGACGGCCCGGAATCTGCCCCTTATGTGGCGCCCAGTCATGGAACACGCGGTTAAGTACACCCGTACCGCGCGTGTCGGTCAGGAATTCGCCGTGGTAACCGATCAGACCGCGGGACGGGACATGGGCGATGATCCGCGTCTTGCCCGTACCGGCCGGGCGCATCTCGACCAGTTCACCCTTACGTGCGCCGGTAACCTTTTCAATAACGGAACCAGAATATTCGTCATCCACGTCGATGGTGACTTCTTCGATAGGCTCAAGCCGCTGCCCGTCTTCTTCACGGAACAGAACCTGCGGGCGCGAGATGCTGAGCTCAAAGCCTTCTCGGCGCATATTCTCGATCAGAACACCCATTTGCAACTCGCCACGGCCCGCAACCTCGAACGCCTCACCGCCGGGGGTGTCGGTGACACGGATGGCGACGTTCGACTCGGCTTCCTTCATCAGCCGGTCACGAATGACGCGAGATTGAACTTTTTTGCCGTCACGGCCTGCCAGCGGAGAATCATTAATACCGAAGGTCACGGTAATGGTCGGTGGATCGATGGGCTGCGCGGGCAAGGCCTCAGTGACCTGAGGGGCAACCAGCGAATCCGCTACGGTGGCTTTGCTCATGCCAGCGATGGTCACGATGTCGCCTGCTTCGGCCACATCAATGGGCTGCTGGGCCAGTCCCCGGAACGCCAGGATTTTCGTGGCGCGGAAGTTTTCGATGACCGAACCATCGCGGCTGAGCGCCTTGAGGTTGTCGCCAGCCTTCAGCGTGCCACTTTCCACACGACCGGTCAGGATACGACCGATGAAGGGATCGCTGCCCAATGTCGTGGCCAGCATCCGGAAGGGTTCATTTTTGTGTTCGACCTGCTTCGGGGCAGGGACATGATCGACGATCAGGTCGAATAGCGCGCTCAAGTCTTTGCGGGGACCGTCCAACTCCATATCCGCCCAGCCCGAACGGCCCGAGGCGTACATTGAAGGAAAATCCAACTGGTCGTCATCCGCGCCGAGATTGGCGAACAGGTCAAAGCATTCGTCCAGTGCGCGGTCAGGTTCGGCATCCGGCTTATCGACCTTGTTCAGAACCACGATCGGGCGTAGGCCCAGCGCCAGTGCCTTGGACGTTACAAACTTGGTCTGGGGCATCGGGCCTTCTGCGGCGTCCACCAACAGAACAACACCGTCGACCATGCTGAGAATGCGCTCGACCTCGCCGCCGAAATCGGCGTGGCCAGGGGTGTCGACAATATTGATGCGCGTGTCTTTCCACTCAACCGAGGTGGCCTTGGCCAGGATGGTGATGCCGCGTTCACGCTCCAGGTCGTTACTGTCCATGGCGCGTTCCGCGACGGCCTGATTTTCCCGGAATGCACCGGATTGTTTGAGCAGCTCGTCCACCAGGGTCGTTTTGCCGTGGTCCACGTGAGCGATGATTGCGATGTTGCGCAGGTCCATGAGAGGTCAGCCTTTGAACGGGAAGTTGCCGCGCGCATAACGCGGCGCGGCAAAATATACCAGCCCTAACCGGCCTTCAGTGCCCGGCAGTCTTTGAAAAGAGGTGAATGATCAGGATTCCCGCCAGAATCATCGCCAATCCGAGTATTGCCGGCCAATCCAAACGCTGACCGAAAACGATAAAACCGATGAGCGCGATCAGAAAGATGCCTAGTCCGGACCAGATAGCATAAACAATGCCGACAGGCATGACCTTCAACGTCATCGCCAAAAGGTAGAATGCAAACGCGTACCCAACGATAACGATCACGGAAGGCCAGAACCGCGTAAACTGCTGGCTGGCTTGCAGGGCCGTTGTGCCAATGGTTTCAGCCAGCACAGCCAGCAACAGATACAGATAGGCTTGGGGCATTTGAATACCTCGGAAAAGGGTGCGTCGGGTGGCCTGAGGGTGATTTGTGTGAGTGAAATACGCGGGCCGTCATGTTGTCTACAAGATTACCTTGGGTCAGGTATACCTGACTGTTTTTTCAGTCGAATGAATGTAATATTCGCTGCATATTTTTTCATTTTGTTAACGAGTTTTGAGCGATGACGTTATTTGCGAAATCAATCATATTTGCTTCGGGTCTGATAGTGGCGATTGGGTGGCTTGCTGACGGGGGGTCCGTCGAAGTGAATGCAGCCAACTTGGTTCAACAGTTTGATGGTAGTAGTGTTTTTTGAACGCCGCTAGAAACCAAGCAAGAAAGAAGGAGCCTTCAGGCTCCTTTTTTTATGCTTGAGGATCGGCTGTTTTACCATTTTCGAAATGCGCAACCAGTTGCGGTTGCAGCCAGTCCCATAGCTGAGGCGCTCCCGCTGCAATAGCTGGTCGGACACGCGTTACAATCTGGTCGAATTTCACTTTGTATTCGACCCATGACCCGCCACCTGTTTCCAGATTTGCTATGGGTGTCTGAAAGCGGTCAACAGCCTTTGCAAACCTGGCTTCTGCGGTCTCAGCCGCCTCAAACTCGTGCCAAAGTTCAGTAAATGGCCTGTGTTGACAGTCAGGCAAAAGGCCAAACAATCGCTTGGCGGCGGCCTGTTCCTTGGCTTCCTGTTCCGCGTGGTCGACATGTCCGTGGATCGGGTGGTCGCCCGCGTCGATTTCGACAACATCGTGCAAAAGCAACATCTGCAGGGTTCGGTCCACTTGAACGTCCGAATGCGCGTATTCTGACAATACCCATGCGTAGAGCATGACATGCCACGAATGTTCCGCCGAATTCTCGAACCTGTCACTGGCCATCAGGCGTGACGCGCGCAGAACGGATTTCAACTGGTCCGCTTCTGTAAGAAACGCCAATCTTTTCGTGAAGGCGTCATCCTGAGGGTCCGAGTTGGTCAAGAGGTTTGTGGCATGCTGGTGGGCCAATGGAAACGCATGGGCCAGATACGCTGCGCGACCGTCTGCCAGATTCGACCGCGCAATCTCCACATGATCCTCTCGTGGGTCGGCGGCGCACAGAACCTGAAACAGCGGCTGGCAGCGATCCAAAATTTTGGCGAACCGGGCATCCGGGGTTTGGTCCGCCTCGAATTCGTGCCAGAGCGAAAGAAATTCCTGCGCCTGTTCGTCGGGCAACAGGCCAAACAATTCCTGTGCGGCGGCCTGTTCAGCCTCGGCCACGGTGTCCCAATCCGTGTTGAGGTGAATCGGATGATCACCTGTCACGATCTCAACCAGATCATGCAGCAGCAACATGCGGATGACCCGGTCGACCGAGATGTCCGGCCCGGCCAGTGGTGCCATGACCATTGCCCACAAAGCCAAGTGCCAGCTGTGTTCGGCGGAGTTTTCGGGCCTTGACTGGTCAAGCAGGACATTTGCCCGCTCGACCAACTTCAGATTGTCGGCTCGCTTCAGAAATGCGACCTGCGCAACCAGGCGATCGGTCATTGCTTTTCAATCGCCTTGAGTTTCGCGCGATGCGTGGCGAGGCGCTTGATCACGAATTGTCTGGCCTTGCGTTCAGCCAGACGCACGCGGATTTCTGTCAGGAAAGCCTCTTCCAGAGATTGAGACGCCGCACCAAGCACTTCACCTACCTCCACGAAGAACCGGTCTTCGCCAGTTTCGTCCATGACCTTCATCGTATCTTCGGCCAGTTTGGCCGCGAGCGATGTGATGGTGTCGGACATTAGCGGGTGTTCTCGGTCAGCCGACGTTTCACATAGTCGCTGACATCTGTGATCAGCGTGTCCATGTGGCGTTCCTGGAAGAAATGATCCGCGCCCTCAACCTCGTTATGGGTGATCGTGATCCCTTTTTGCTCGTGCAGCTTGTTGACCAGCGCGGTGGTATCCGCTGGTGGTGCCACACGGTCAGCCGATCCGTTGATGATCAGACCCGAAGACGGGCAGGGCGCAAGGAAGGAAAAGTCATACATGTTGGCAGGCGGTGACACGCTAATGAAACCCGTGATTTCGGGGCGGCGCATCAGCAACTGCATTCCAATCCACGCCCCAAACGAAAAGCCTGCAACCCAGCAGTGTTTCGAGTTGTTGTTCATGGATTGCAGGTAATCCAGCGCAGATGCCGCATCGCTCAGCTCGCCTACGCCCTGATCGTATTCGCCCTGGCTGCGACCGACGCCGCGGAAGTTAAAGCGCAGCACGGTGAAGCCCATGTTGTAAAAGGCATAGTGCAGGTTATAGACCACCTTGTTGTTCATGGTCCCGCCGAACTGAGGATGCGGGTGAAGCACGATAGCGATCGGTGCGTCTTTTTCCTTTTGCGGGTGGTAACGGCCTTCCAGGCGGCCTTCGGGTCCGGGAAAAATCACCTCGGGCATGTGTGCTTTGGTCCTGTCATTTTCGTGCGGGCATCCGGATATACTTGACTATAATCGTCGGACACCTTAGAACGGTTCTAATTACATTGCTTGGCGCAATCGCGCTGTCAGTCGGAGATACGCACTGGCAGCGTCGGCGTCAATGATTTCGCGCAGATCCGGATAAAAGGGGGCAGGGAATGAAGCTTTCGACCAAAGGGCGTTACGCGATGGTCGCTTTGGCGGATATTGCGCTTCAGCCAACAGACCGGCTGGTAACCCTGGGCGAAATTTCGGAACGGCAGGACATTTCTCTGCCGTATCTTGAGCAGCTTTTCGTCAAGCTGCGTCGCGCGGAACTGGTTGCTTCTGTCCGTGGGCCCGGAGGGGGGTATCGTCTTGCACGTCCCGCGTCCGAGATTCGCGTGGTCGAGGTTCTGGCCGCCGTGGATGAGACGGTTGACGCCCTGCAAAAAGGGGCCGGGGCATCCGGTGCGTCATCGGGCAGCAGGGCGCAATCCCTGACGAACCGCTTGTGGGAAAGCCTGAGCGCGCATGTTTATGTCTTCCTGCACCAGACGCGCCTGTCGGATGTGATCAGAAACGACCTTGCGCCTTGCCCGGCAGTTCCAAGCCTGTTTTCCGTCGTGGATGAATGAGCTGGGTAAGTCGAACATGCATATGAGTTCCGTGCGGGAAAAGATGTATCCATGAAACGTGTTTATCTGGATCATAACGCGACCACGCCGCTGCGACCCGAAGCGCGCGAAGCGATGATCGCGGCGATGGATGTGGTCGGGAACCCGTCATCTGTTCATGCAGAAGGGCGTGCCGCAAAAGCGTTGGTTGAACGTGCGCGGGCGCAAGTCGCCGAGGCCGTCGGTTGCCGTCCGCAAGAGGTCATATTTACCTCTGGCGCGACCGAAGCGGCGCGGGTTCTGCAAAATCGCCCCGAAGGCTGCGACGTCTTTGTCGATAGCACTGCCCACGATGCGCTGTGGTCGCATTTCGACTTGACCCATTGCAGCGAGCATCCCTTTGGCCCCGGGCACATATTGGCGATGGGGCTTGCGAACTCCGAGACCGGAGTCATCACGCAGCCGCCTCAGAAAGTTGAGAAGCAGTGGCCCTATGGCGCGCGGCGCGCTGATTGGCTGTTGCTGGATATTACGCAGGTTGTCGGACGCATTCCGTTTTCTTTTGCCTGGAGCGGCGCAGATATGGGGATCCTGTCGGCGCATAAGATTGGCGGGCCAAAAGGTGTTGGCGCTTTGATCCTGCGGCAAGGTATCGATATCGAACCTTTGGCCAGCGGCGGCGGTCAGGAGATGGGGCGAAGATCCGGAACTGAAAATGTGGTGGGTATCGCCGGATTTGGCGCGGCTGCCGAGGCTGCTCAGCGCGATCTGGCTGATGGAGTATGGGAAAAAGTCAGAGAACTTAGAAATATTCTAGAAAACGCCCTTGAGGCTGGTGCAATATCTACTATTTTTGTCGGGAAAGATCAGGAGCGACTCCCGAACACCCTGTGTTTCGCGACGCCCGGCTGGAAAGGTGAAACGCAGGTGATGCAGATGGATTTGTCTGGCTTTGCCATCAGTGCGGGATCCGCCTGTTCCAGCGGCAAAGTCAAAACCAGTCGGGTTCTGACAGCAATGGGATTTGATGAGACGGTGGCGTCATGCGCAATCCGCGTATCGTTGGGGCCAGAGACGACTGAAGAAGATGTGCTGCGTTTCGCCGAAACGTGGCTTGAAAAAGAGAAAAAGCATCGCGCGCGGGCTGCGTGATCTGACGGAGGGTAAGTCATGGCCGCTTTGGACCAGACCCAGGTAAAAGAAGGTGTCGATCAGGAAACCGTGGACGCGGTTCGCGAGGTCGGCACATACAAATATGGCTGGGACACCGATATCGAGATGGAATACGCGCCCAAAGGCGTGAACCCGGATATCGTCCGTCTGATCTCGGGGAAAAACGATGAGCCTGAGTGGATGACCGAATGGCGTCTGGCCGCGTTCGAGCGTTGGACAAAAATGGAAGAGCCCAAATGGGCGATGGTTCACTACCCGCCAATCGATTTTCAAAACCAGTATTACTATGCCCGCCCCAAATCGATGGAAGAGAAACCCAAATCTCTGGATGAGGTTGATCCAAAGCTGCTCGCCACTTACGAAAAGCTTGGTATCCCTCTGAAAGAACAGATGATTCTGGCTGGTGTTGAAGGGGCAGAGGATGCACCTGCCGAAGGCCGCAAGGTAGCGGTCGATGCAGTGTTTGACTCGGTTTCCGTGGGTACGACCTTTCAGGCCGAACTGAAAAAGGCAGGCGTGATCTTCTGCTCGATCTCTGAGGCGATCAAAGAGCATCCTGAGCTGGTCAAGAAGTACCTGGGAACCGTGGTTCCCGTATCGGACAATTTCTATGCAACATTGAATTCAGCTGTATTCTCGGATGGCTCATTCGTCTACATCCCGCCGGGCGTTCGCTGCCCGATGGAACTAAGCACGTATTTCCGCATCAACGCCGAGAACACGGGCCAGTTCGAACGCACCCTGATCATTGCTGACAAGGGCTCGTACGTCTCATATCTGGAAGGCTGCACTGCACCCCAGCGTGACACGGCACAACTGCATGCTGCCGTGGTCGAGATCATCGTCGAAGAAGATGCCGAGGTGAAATACTCGACCGTTCAGAACTGGTTTCCGGGGGACGAAAACGGCAAGGGCGGTATCTATAACTTCGTGACCAAACGCGCCGACTGCCGGGGTGACCGGTCCAAGGTGATGTGGACGCAGGTGGAAACCGGATCGGCCGTGACATGGAAATACCCGTCCTGCATCCTGCGCGGCAATGAAAGCCAGGGTGAATTCTATTCGATCGCGATTGCCAACAATTATCAACAGGCCGACACCGGCACCAAGATGATTCATCTGGGCAGGAACACCAAGTCGCGCATCGTGTCCAAGGGCATCAGCGCGGGCAAGGCCCAGAACACCTATCGTGGGCTAGTGTCGATGCACCCGAAAGCCAGGGACAGCCGGAACTACACGCAGTGTGACAGTCTGCTGATCGGCGACAAATGCGGCGCACATACGGTTCCCTATATCGAGGTCAAGAACAACTCGAGCCGCGTTGAGCACGAGGCGACGACGTCAAAAGTGGATGACGATCAGCTGTTCTACTGCCGTCAGCGCGGCATGGACGAGGAAGAAGCCGTGGCTCTGGTGGTCAACGGGTTCTGCAAAGACGTGCTTCAGGCGCTTCCGATGGAGTTTGCGATGGAAGCACAGCAGTTGGTGGCCATCTCACTTGAAGGTTCGGTTGGGTGATGACGCGGTCACCCGGAACCCGCATCCGTAAGGATAATGTGCTGACCTGGCTTGGGTACACATTGCCGGTTCTGGGCGGTCTGCTTGGCGTGGCCTACGTCAACACCCATTACATGGAATTCATCAACCCGGTTTGGGCAGTAGGTGGCGGGGCGATCCTGGGTTGGATCATCGCCAGACTGATCCGCAGATTACTGGGCTAGAACAATACGGGGCCAAGGGCCCCTTGCGATACGCAAAAGGACAAAAAATGCTGGAAATCAAAAACCTGCACGTACAGCTTGAAGAAGAAGACAAGCAGATCCTAAAAGGTGTGAACCTGACGGTCGAGGCTGGCAAGGTACACGCGATCATGGGGCCGAACGGGTCGGGCAAATCGACCCTCAGCTATGTTCTGTCGGGGCGCGACGGGTACGAAGTAACCGAAGGTTCGGCCACTCTGGACGGTCAGGACCTGCTGGAGATGGAACCGGAGGAACGCGCAGCAGCAGGTGTTTTCCTTGCCTTCCAATACCCGGTTGAAATCCCCGGAGTTGGCAACATGACGTTCCTGCGCACCGCAGTAAACGCGCAGCGCAAGGCCCGTGGAGAAGAGGAACTGTCTGCCGCAGACTTCCTGAAAGAAGTGCGTGCCAAGGCCAAGACGCTAAAGATCGACGCGGATATGCTTAAGCGCCCGGTCAATGTTGGTTTTTCGGGCGGTGAGAAAAAGCGTAACGAAATCCTGCAGATGGCTATGCTTGAACCGAAGATGTGCATCATGGACGAAACCGACTCGGGCCTTGATGTGGATGCGATGAAGCTGGTCGCCGAAGGTGTGAATGCCCTGCGGGACGAAGGCCGTGGGTTCCTGGTCATCACCCATTACCAGCGCCTGCTGGATCACATCAAACCTGACGTCGTGCACATCATGGCCGATGGCCGCATTGTCAAAACCGGAGGCCCGGATCTGGCGCTTGAGGTTGAAAACAACGGTTATGCCGACATTCTGGCCGAGGTGAACTGATGGCTTTGCCGCAAGCGAAACAAACCGCAACCGAGGCGCGTCTGGCTGCGCTGACCATGCCTGACGCGGGCTGCACCCGCGGTGCACGCGAAGACGCTCTGGCGCGTGTTCTGGAATCCGGGCTGCCGGGGCGCCGGGATGAGTATTGGAAATACACCCAGCCCGACAGTCTGATTTCTGCCGAGGCTTTGCCTGCGGCGGTGTTTGTCAATGATGAACCGGTACTTTTCAACGACCTCGACCGTTTGAAAATAGTCTTTGTCGACGGGGTGTTCAGCGCCGAGGAATCCGATGAGCTGTCGCTGGACGGTGTCAAGATCGACCGGATTGAAGACATCTGCTGCAAAGACATTCATTGGGCAAAAGACCTGTATGGCGTTCTGGAAGCGCGTGGCCAGTCCCCGGTTCAACGTCCGTTGGCTGCATTGAACACGGCCTTTGCGTCGGACGGTGTCGCCATTCACGTTACGGGCAAACCCTCTAAACCGATCAACCTGATCTATCGTCATGCCTCACCGACATCCGACGCGATCCTGCATCACGTTATTCGTGTGGAAAGCGGGGCCGAGGTGACAATTCTTGAATCCGGTCCGGCGGCGTCGCGTTTCAACAAATGCATGGAGATTGAAATCGCCGACAAGGGGACGCTGCATCATGTGCGGGCACAAGGCAGGGACCATGAACGTCGCGCCGCGACCCATATGTTCACGCGTTTGGGGGCAGAGTCGGTCTACAAGTCCTTCACCTTGACAGCGAATGGGGTGCTGACCCGTAACGAACAGGTCGTTGAACTGACCGGCGACAATGCTGTGGCGCATGTGGCCGGGGCCTGTGTTGGGGATGGTGATTTCCACCATGATGACACGGTGTTCATCACCCATGACGCGGTGAATTGCGAAAGCCGTCAGGTCTTTAAGAAAGTGCTGCGCAACGGTGCGACCGGAGTGTTTCAGGGCAAGATCCTTGTAAAGGAAGGGGCCCAGAAAACCGATGGGTACCAGATCAGCCAATCGCTGCTTTTGGATGATGATAGCCAGTTCCTCGCCAAACCCGAACTTGAGATCTACGCCGATGACGTGGCGTGTTCCCACGGCTCAACCTCGGGGGCGATTGACGAAACAGCGCTGTTCTATCTTCGGTCACGGGGTGTTCCGGTCAAGGACGCGACCAACATGTTGACGCTGGCATTCTTGGCAGAAGCAGTGGACGAGATCGAAGACAGCGCTTTGGCAGATGAAATCGTAAGCCGTCTGGAAGGGTGGCTGGCGCGCCGAAGCTGATGGCCCTGTCGTCGGATATCCTGGCAACGTACCGGGGGCCGGGGCGCGTGGTGCGCAGGCTTCTGGATATGGGTCAACGAGAAGACCGGGCGCTGATCTTTGTCATGGCGTTTTGTGTGGTGGCATTCATCGCCCAGATGCCTGGCCTTGCCCGTAAAGCGCATCTGGAAGGCGTTGAGCTGAATATGCTATTGGGTGGTGCTCTGCTTGGATCAGTGTTCATTCTGCCCTTGGTTTTTTACACGCTGGCACTGGTATCTCATTGGGCGGCACGCCTGTTTGGCGGGCAGGGAAGCGCTTATGGTGCGCGCCTGGCACTGTTTTGGGCGCTGTTGTCCTCTGCGCCGCTGGTTCTGCTGAACGGCCTTGTCGCCGGATTCATCGGGCCAGGGCCTACCTTGACGTTTGTAGGTCTCGCCTGGGTTGCTGTTTTTGTCTGGTTCTGGGTATCCGGTCTCAGACAAGTGCAAAGGTCCGTCGCATGAATTCGAGTTTTCTGGGAAATCTGGCGGTCTTGACGATCAAGAACCCGGCCGAAGCGGCGCGTCAACTGATGGCGCTCAAGCTGGGGCGAGAAGTGCTTTGGTTGGCATTTGCGCTGGCGGTCGTTTTGAACTGCGTTGTCCAATTGGGAATTGATCTGTCGATAACAATGGCGGCGGGTCAACCCTCTCCTGCGCTCGAAAGCATTCCCATGGTTTTGGTGCGCTCGGCCGGGGCCATGATGCTGAGCATTGTCGCGTTCCTGCTGGTCGGGCGAATGCTTGGAGGTCTGGCGAGGTTCGATGATCTGATGGTTCTGACGATCTGGCTGCAATTCCTGCAAATAGCCGCCTTGGTCGTGACGCTGATCTTGAGCCTGACCCTACCGTTCCTGATGATGATGACATTGTTGGCGACAGCAATCCTGAGCCTTTACGTCACGCTTCATTTTCTGAACGAAGCGCATCAACTCGGGTCGCTCTGGAAATCCTTTGCGGTAATTGTGTTGTCAGCCCTTGTCGCCATCCCCTTCGTTCTGTTTCTAAGCCCAACCGGGCCCGTCTAGGAATACCTCTCTTATGTATGATGTGCAGAAAATCCGCTCTGACTTTCCGATCTTGTCGCGTCAGGTGAATGGCAAGCCTTTGACGTATCTCGACAATGGTGCTTCGGCTCAGAAACCTCAGGTGGTCATTGACGCGGTGACGCGGGCCTATGCCGAGGAGTATTCGAATGTCCATCGTGGCCTGCATTTCCTGTCCAATCTTGCGACAGAGAAATACGAGGCCGTTCGTGGCACGATCGCGCGGTTTCTGGGGGCATCGAACGAGAATGAGATCGTCCTGAACTCTGGTACGACCGAAGGGATCAACCTGGTCGCTTATGGCTGGGCTATGCCGCGACTTGAAGCGGGCGATGAGATTGTTCTGAGTGTGATGGAGCACCATGCAAACATCGTACCCTGGCATTTCCTGCGCGAACGACAGGGCGTCGTGCTGAAATGGGTCGACGTCGACGCAGAGGGCGGGCTTGACCCGCAGGCGGTAATCGATGCAATCGGACCGAAAACCAAGCTGGTTGCAGTGACACACTGCTCGAACGTGCTGGGTACGGTTGTAGATGTGAAAGCCATAACTGATGGTGCCCACGCCAAGGGCGTCCCGGTTCTGGTTGATGGCAGTCAGGGTGCCGTTCACATGCCGGTAAATGTCGAAGAAATAGGGTGCGATTTCTACGCGATCACAGGCCACAAGCTTTATGGGCCGTCAGGGTCAGGTGCGATTTACATCAAATCCAAACGCATGGCCGAAATGCGCCCCTTTATCGGTGGCGGCGACATGATCAAAGAGGTCAGCAAGGATCAGATCATCTATAATGACCCGCCAATGAAGTTCGAGGCCGGCACGCCGGGGATCGTACAGACCATCGGTCTTGGCGTGGCGCTGGAGTATATGATGGACCTGGGGATGGAAAACATCGCAGCTCATGAATCCAGCTTGCGCGATTACGCGATGCAACGTCTGACTGGGCTGAACTGGTTGCAGGTTCAAGGCACTCGCCCGGACAAGGCCGCGATTTTCAGCTTTACGCTGGACGGTGCTGGCCATGCACACGACGTCTCAACCATTCTCGACAAGAAGGGTGTTGCGGTTCGTGCCGGTCACCACTGTGCCGGGCCACTGATGGACCACCTGGGGGTGACGGCAACGTGCCGCGCCAGCTTTGGTCTCTATAACACTACCGATGAAGTTGACACGCTGATCGAAGCGCTTGAATTGGCGCATGATCTGTTTGCCTGATTTTGGTCTTGATTGGGGTGCGGCAATCGCGATTTGCAGTTGCACCCGGATTGGAACAAGGTTAGCTAACGGCCAAGGCACCTGTAGCTCAGCTGGATAGAGCGCTGCCCTCCGAAGGCAGAGGCCAGAGGTTCGAATCCTCTCAGGTGCGCCACCCAATATTCAAAATTGGATCGAAGTCGGGAGCCCAGAACTGTAGGCTTGTGAATTAGCTCGCTTTGCGCGTTGATCGTGCAGTCATCACAACGGCCCGCAAGCTAATAACCATAGCCGAGTTGTAGTGCTTGAGAGAGGGATACCCTGCCAGGTACCGAGAAATTCAAATTAGCAGACTTGGCGGCTCTGCCGCCAATCGCCACGAAAACTATAAAACCGACCGGAATAAACAGTCAGCTAAAGTTCTGAACAAACCGGGAGGAGCGTCCAGGTGTTACCCGCGCCAGGTGCGAACTACGCCGCAATCCATGTGTACGAAGTTCGATCCATAATACTGACCAACACCGCCTGCGCGGCACGACATCGCCGCCTTGGCCATCTGCGATACCGAGCGGGAGGCAAGGCGCAAATCAGCTGCTTGCCCTTCCATGTGAAGCGAGTTGCGCGCCACACGGCGGGACCGGGAACGCAGCATTGCGTTGGTCTGAGGAGAGCGGTAGCCGGACAACAGCATATAGGGTTCGTTGACATCCAGCAGGCTGTGTGATGCCGCCATGATATCAATAGTGCGTAAATCGATTGATTTTACCTGATCTGTGCGCCAATCACGCATGAAGTTGTTCACTTCTTTGACAGCGTCCTTGATATACTTACCATCGACCCAATAAATCATATCCAACCGTTCGCCTGTGCGACCGGAATACATACGGATGCGACGGATGTCACCGCCACCGCGTAAAAAGCCCGCTGCGTTGGAGTAGGTTGGTGCTGCTGCGATTGCCGTTGCTGCAAACGCACCCAATAGGGCACGTCGGGTCAAGCCCGAGGAACTGCTCTCTGTCATTTTGGTTTCGTCCCGTACTGTTCCTGCCTGCACACGATGTTACGTGCACTGTCTTAATTTTTCCCATCCCAGATGCGGAATTTATGGCACAATCGGAATCGAGGGCCAAGAAGTGTTTCATTTTCACCTTTTCAAGGGGGAATTTTCGGCAGTTTTTTGCGCATTTGTCACAGAGCATTACAAATATTTCGCAGTTGTGGGCTTTGGGCCGCGTAGCCGATGCAAACGCGCATCAGGCCGACGAAGATGCGATTTGGTAAGGATATCGTGAGTGGACAAGCGTTCTGGCAAGACTGCATAGTTATTCGACGTATAAATCACCAGTTCAACCTATTGAATTCCAAGGCCATCCTATGTTTTCTGTTCTCCGCGCCAGTACCAGCATCCTGTTTGCCGCGTGTTTCGTGGCTACCGCGTCCGTCGCCAATGTGTCGTCCGAAGCTGCGCCAGGAACTGCGTTTCAGATGGCGATGGCTGAACATACTCAACAGGCGCCGCAACTGGTTGAGTTCTACCGGGCAAACGGGTTTTCGCCGCTTTGGGTCGGCGATACGCCTGAACACACTCAACGCCGGGCGGCGCTGATCAATGCGCTTACGAATGCGCATCTGCACGGCCTTCCACAGGCCGAGCCAATTGTTGCCGCCGTGATGGAGAAGATGGAAAAGGCCCGTTCGGTGCGCGATCTCGGTGCGGTTGAAGCAGAACTTAGCCGTATCTTTGTCGAATATGCCGACGCGCTTTATGCGGGCGCAATCCGGCCCGGCAGTGTGGATGATGGGCTGGTTCGGTCCGTAGAACGACGCAGCACTGTTGAGCATTTGCAGGGAATAAGCACTCTGGGCGCGGCCTACTTTACTGTCTTGGCGCCGCAATCACATCAATACCGCGCATTGATGAAGCAGAAGCTGTCCTTGGAAAAGCTGGTGTTTCAAGGGGGATGGGGGCCAACAGTTCCCGAAAACAAACTGGAATACGGCGACACGGGACCGAATGTTGTCAAGCTGCGCGACCGTCTGGTGGTGATGGGTTACATGAAACCGTCCGCTAGCCCGTCTTTCGACAGCGCGTTGCTTGAAGGCGTTCGTGCCTTTCAATCCGCGCATGGGCTTGAAACCGATGGTGTGGCGGGCAAGGGGACGATTGCCGAAATTAACCGTCCAGCCACAGACCGGTTGAAAGCCGTTTACGTTGCGTTGGAACGCGAACGCTGGCTGCCTCGGGAACGCGGCACGCGTCATATCCTTGTGAACCAAGCCGACTTCACGGCCAAGATCGTGGATGACGGGCAAGTCACCTTTGAAACCCGTGCGGTTATCGGTAAAAATGTGCATGATCGCAGAAGTCCGGAGTTTTCGGACGAGATGGAGCATATGGTAATCAACCCCAGCTGGTATGTTCCCCGCTCGATAATAACCAAGGAATACCTGCCGAAGCTGCAATCAAACCCCAATGCTGTTGGCCATATCCAGATAACAGATAGAAGCGGCAGGCAGGTCAATCGGGGTGCGGTAGACTTTACACAGTTCACGACCAGCAATTTTCCCTTCGCAATGCGCCAACCGCCGAGCAAAAGCAATGCATTGGGTCTGGTGAAGTTCATGTTCCCCAATAAGCACAACATCTATCTGCATGATACTCCACAGAAAAACCTGTTCTCGCGCGAAGTTCGGGCCTTTTCACATGGGTGTATCCGCTTGGCCCAACCCTTTGAATTTGCTTACGCGCTTCTAGCCAAACAGGAGGAAGATCCAAAGGCATTCTTCCATCGCGTTCTGAACACCGGAAAAGAGACCAAAGTTAATTTGGAACAGAAAGTTCCGGTGCATCTGATTTACCGCACGGCCTATATCGGGCCCAAAGGTGAAGTGCAGTATCGCCGCGATGTCTATGGGCGGGACGGCAAGATTTGGGAAGCCTTGCAAAAGGCAGGGGTGGCCCTGCCGGACGTTCAGGGGTAAGCACAGGGCAAATCCTGCCAAAAGGAAGCCCGCCATGCAGTTTACCGTACAACAGATTGCCGAGTCTCTGGGGGCCGAATGTCAGGGTGACGGCGGCCTGACGATTGTGCGCGCCGCCGAACCGGGCGATGCAGGCCCGACAGATCTGGCGATGGCTATGTCTCCGAAATACGCCGAGGCGCTTACCAACGGAGCCGCTCGTGCGGCCGTCCTATGGGAAGGGGCCGACTGGCAGGCGATGGGATTGCGTGCGGCGATTTTTGTAAAACGTCCCCGTATGGCGATGGCTGGCATCACTTCCATGCTGGACCGGGGGCAAGGGGTCGAGCCGGGGATTCACCCCTCGGCCGTGATAGACCCGACCGCTGAAATTGGTCTGGATGTGGCGATTGGTCCGTTGGTTGTTGTGGGCGCGCGCGCCCGGATCGGCGCGGGCTCTGTCATAGGGGCACATTGCACCGTGGGAATGGACGCCATATTGGGCGACCAGGCAGTGTTGCGCGAAATGGTCAGCATTGGCGCACGGGCGCAGATCGGAGATCGTTTTATTGCGCAACCCGGTGCCCGGATCGGAGGGGACGGGTTCAGTTTTGTTACCCCCGAAGTCTCGGGCGTCGAAAATGTACGCAAGACAATGGGCGATCAGGGTGAGGCCAAAGCTCAGAGCTGGCTGCGCATTCACTCGCTGGGTGCTGTGGAAATCGGTGACGATGTCGAAATTGGCGCGAATTGCACAATCGACAATGGCACGATCCGAAATACGTATATTGGCCACGGTTCGAAGTTGGATAATCTGGTCCATGTCGGGCACAACACCCGAGTCGGTCAGGACTGCCTGTTGTGCGGTCAGACTGGTGTGTCGGGTTCGGTTGAGATCGGAAACAACGTGGTTCTGGGCGGTCAGACCGGCGTTGTCGACAACATATTCATCGGGGATGGGGTTATTGCCGGAGGCGGCACTAAGATACTGTCCAACGTACCCGCCGGTCGCGTGATCATGGGGTATCCCGGCGTCAAAATGGAAACGCATACGGACATCTACAAGGCACAACGGCGTTTGCCCCGTATGGCACGCGACGTCGAGGCATTGAAAAAGGCTGTTTTCAAACAGACCCCGAGCGATTAAATCAACCTCAAACTGATAATCAGGGGATCGACATGAGCATCAGCGACCGCGTCATCGCGATCATTGCAGAGCAGGCCGTTCTGGAGCCATCGGATGTAACGCCCGAAAGCACGCTGGAAGATCTGGGTATCGACAGCCTCGGGCTGGTCGAAAGCATATTTGCCATCGAGGAAGAGTTCGACATTTCGATTCCTTTCAATGCCAACGAGCCCGAGGCCAATGACTTCGATATCTCCAATGTGGCCGCGATCATCTCTGGGATCGAAAAGCTTGTGTCGGAAAAGGTCTGACACACGCTCATGAAACGCGTTGTCATTACCGGAGCAGGTACGATCAATTCGCTGGGCCATTCGGTCCCTGACACGCTGGAAGCAATGCGCGAAGGTCGTTGTGGTATTTCGGAACTTGAATTCCGGGATGTTGATCGGTTGGCCATCAAGATCGGCGGACAGGTTCGGGGGTTCGAGGCGGAAGGGCGGTTCAACCGACAGCAGATGTCGCTGTACGACCGCTTCACCCAATTCACCCTGACGGCAGCCAAAGAGGCGATTGAACAGTCGGGTATCGAATTTCACGGCGAACTGGCGGCCAGATCAGGCGTCGTTCTGGGGACCGCAGGCGGTGGTGTTTCAACCTGGGATGACAATTACCGTTCCGTTTATGAGGACGGGAAGAACAGGGTACACCCCTTTGTCGTTCCAAAGCTCATGAACAATGCAGCCGCCAGCCATGTTTCAATGGAACACAACCTGAAGGGCCCCAGTTTCACCGTGTCGACGGCATGTGCGTCATCAAACCATGCGATGGCTCAGGCTTTTCAGATGGTGCGTAGTGGCGCGGCTCCGGTCATGGTTACGGGCGGGTCCGAATCTATGTTGTGTTTCGGCGGTGTAAAAGCCTGGGAAGGTCTGCGCGTGATGTCGAAAGACGCGTGCCGCCCGTTCAGTGCCAACCGCAACGGAATGGTGCAGGGCGAAGGGGCTGGTGTCTTTGTCTTTGAGGAATACGAACACGCCCGGGCCCGAGGCGCCGAAATACTATGCGAGGTTGCCGGCTTTGCCATGTCATCGGATGCCTCGGACATTGTGATGCCCAGCAAACAAGGTGCCGCGCGGGCTATGGCTGGTGCCTTGGCCGATGCGAAGCTGAACGCAAAAGATGTGGGTTATATCAACGCGCATGGCACCGGAACAGCTGCAAATGACAAGACCGAATGCGCAGCCGTGGCCGACGTGTTTGGGCCGCACGCAGACGATCTGATGATATCGTCCACGAAGTCCATGCACGGCCACCTGATAGGCGGGACCGGCGCGGTGGAATTGCTGGCCTGTATCATGGCGCTGCGGGACGGTGTCATTGCACCGACGATTGGATATGAGGAACCGGACCCGGAATGCGCGTTGGACGTGGTACCGAACGAAGCACGCGAGGCAAACGTCGACGTCGCGCTTAGCAACGCATTCGCCTTTGGTGGGTTGAATGCCGTACTGGCCCTGAAGCGGGTCTAACGCTTCAGTAATTTTTTTGCCGAACGCCGCCAGCAAAGAAAAGGCGGCGTTTCTAGTTTTTCCGGTGACTCAGTTTTCCAGTACCGTCAGCTGGTCATATCCTTTTGTGAATCCAGCCAATGAAACGTCAATCTGCAATAGTTGGGAAGGTGCAAGGACAGAGACAAGAGAGAGGGTTGCCTTACTACCTGCTTTCAGAGCATCGACATCCCCCTCGGTAAAGCCCAATTGGGCTACGCAGCCGACGGGGTTACAATGATGGTAGTTGTATCTTTTACTAGGAGCACCGTCGATGGACAGTGCGATTTGTGCCTGAAGCAGAGTTTCCAGAGGAACAATAAGACTCGCGCCCGCGATTGCCGCGGAGCCTTGTGGTAATTTGTTTACGGATACTTCAGCAATCGGTTGGCCTTCTTCCCCTAGCAGAATTTGGCGAAGCCAACAGGGGTCATTGCCATCCTCAGTTTTGATACAGGTGATTTTCCAGTCACCGCTTTCCTCTTTGAGGTACTGTTCACCGACGCGGGGTCCGCTCTCTCCCAGGTCGAGATCAGAAGCGACTTCCGTTTGTGGCGTTTCAGTCTGCGGCTGGTTTTCTTGGGTAGTGTCCTGTGCATACGCCGCACCGGAAAGCAGAACAGCGGCGACCGTGTTGAACGAGAGGATTTTCTTGAACATGAATGCCTCGGGTTGATGATTGATCTTTTTGCTTCGTTTAACACTCTTCTGAACCAGTGTCAGGCACTAACAGAACAGCCTTTGCGAACGTGAACGGATTCTTGCCTGAGGTCGGAACCGCACCTTCGGAGATTAGAAAAAGGGAGCTGTTCGACCAGCTCCCTTCCCCATAAGTTTCTCCCCGTCGGACTGGCCGACTTATTTATGCGCAAACCCTACGGAAGGGGCGCACACGGGTCAACAGCTATCCTCAATTTTTAATCTATGCGCCAAAATAATAATCTAGGGGCCGAACCAAAAGGGCCGTGCCAGCAGGCACGGCCAGTCGACAGGGAGGAAGTTTGCCCCGCAACGCAAGGCAAATAGACTATCGCAGTCAAAGGTTAACTTTGTATGCTGGCGGCGGATCGGTGAACAATAAGGCAATGTTAATGGGCACGAATATCTTTTTGGGCGGTGGCGGTGAAAACTATGCTCAGCCGCAGGAACTTACGTTGAAATATGCGAACCGCCATGGATTGATTGCCGGGGCAACTGGTACCGGCAAGACCGTGACATTGCAGATTCTTGCAGAAGGTTTTTCTCAGGCGGGTGTCCCGGTATTCCTCTCGGATGTGAAAGGGGACCTGTCTGGGCTGGCCCTTCCCGGAAGCGAGACCCACAAACTGAATCAGGCCTTTCAGGACCGGGCCAGTCGGATCGGGTTCGAGGATTTTGCCTATTCTGCCTGCCCGGTGACATTCTGGGATCTGTTCGGTGAACAGGGCCATCCGGTGCGTACGACAGTGACGGAAATGGGTCCGCTTTTGCTGTCGCGGTTATTGGAGTTGAGCGAGGCGCAGGAAGGTATCCTGAATATCGCGTTCCGCGTGGCCGACGAAGAAGGGATGCCGCTGCTGGACCTCAAGGACTTACAGGCGCTGCTGGTCTGGATCGGAGAGAATCGGGCGCAACTGTCATTGCGATACGGCAATGTATCCACGTCCTCGATTGGGGCGATTCAGCGACGTCTGCTGGTTCTCGAGAATCAGGGCGGAACAAAACTGTTTGGCGAACCGGCGCTGGATTTGGCCGATCTGATGCGAACTGACGAAAACGGGCACGGAATGGTGAACATTCTGGCATCAGACCAGCTGATGGCAGCCCCACGGCTATATGCAACGTTTCTGTTGTGGCTGTTGAGTGAACTGTTCGAAGAGCTGCCAGAGGTCGGAGACCCCGAAAAACCAAAGCTGGTGTTCTTTTTTGACGAAGCCCATCTGTTGTTCGACGATGCGCCAAAGGTTCTGGTGGACAAGGTCGAACAGGTCGCCCGCCTGATCCGTTCAAAGGGTGTGGGTGTATACTTCATTACTCAGAGCCCCGCCGATATCCCGGAAGATATTCTTGGACAGCTGGGCAACCGTATACAGCACGCATTAAGGGCATTCACGGCGCGGGACCGAAAGAACCTGCGGCTGGCCGCTGAAACCTATCGCGAGAACCCGACTTTTAACACGGAAACGGCAATTCGCGAAGTCGGTGTGGGGGAGGCCGTCACCTCAATGCTGCAAAAGAAAGGTGTTCCGGGCGTGGTCGAGCGTACGCTTATTCGTCCGCCGGGATCTCAGCTGGGGCCAATTTCAGATGCCGAACGCCGGGATATCCTTGCCGCCTCGGCGATGGCAGGAAAATACGACAAGAGCGTAGATCGAAAATCTGCCTTCGAGATTCTTCAGGCGCGGGCCCAAGCTGCGGCCAATGCCGCAGAACTGGCCGAATCCGACGAAGTTCTTGAAGCGCAATCGCCGATCGAACGCGAATATTCTTCGGCCCGCAGATATTCGGGCAGCCGGGTCGGCCGGTCCTCCTCCCGGGTTGAGCGCAAGCAGGACACGTTTGCCACGGCAATGACCGAAGCGGTGATCAAAGAGCTTAAGGGCACAACCGGGCGCCGGATCGTGCGCGGTATCCTCGGCGGATTGTTTCGCAACAGGTAAAAACGTAGCGTCCTTGGTGGGCGCTACAGCGTTTACTTCAGTCGGCGTTGGCCTTCCTGGCGACAATAGGCGTCAGCCTCGGGAACAGACATCTTCGTGGCTGGGAAGTCGATTGCACGGTCCCAGGTCACGCGATCCTGACGATACAACTGACAGGTCACGACACCTTTAGGTGTCTGAACCTTGACGGGCGTCGTCTCAAGATCTTCGGGGCTGGGGACACAAGCGGATACCGCAACCGCAATAGCCGGAAACAGAATGAGTGATTTCAGATGTGGTGCTTTCATTTTCTACTCTTGTCTACTCGTCTTGTTGATCGATTGAAACGGCATAGGCGAGGGTGAGTGCCAGCAACCTGCCGCAAATCGAAAACACTGTGGTGGGTTCGTTTATTCAGAAAAACCTTAAGAATCAAGAAACCGCGCCAGATAAGTGGCGCGGTTTTGCGCATTGGAACGTGGCGCGGACCTATTTCTCGGGGATCAGACCCCTTGGGCTGAATCTGAGAACAATCAACAGGATCAGGCCCATCGTGAACAGGCGCATATGTGCGGCACTATCAATAAGATGTGCCTTCAGCGCGCTGCCATCCGGCAAGCCTGCAGTGATAACACTCATCAACCACAAGCCAATCGGTTCGACCTGAACCCACAAGAACCATATCAGGAACGCACCCAAAACGGCCCCGAAGTTGTTGCCCGAACCGCCAACGATCACCATGACCCAAACCAGGAAGGTAAAGCGCAGCGGATTGTAAGTGCCCGGCGTCAGCTGTCCGTCCAGAGTGGTCATCATCGCGCCTGCGATGCCGCAAATGGCCGACCCTAATACGAAAATCTGCAAGTGGCGACGGGTGACGTCCTTGCCCATCGCTTCGGCTGCAATTTCATTGTCGCGGATTGCGCGCATCATACGGCCCCACGGGCTTTTCAGCGCCATTTGCGCCATCCAGAGCAGCACCAGAAGAACCAGCATGAACAGCAGCGAATACCCAAGTTTCACCGAGAGGGTGGATGCAGTGACCGGATCCAGCCCCAGCCATTCGGCGCGGGCAAGAAAAGCCGGATCTTGCTGCAAGTCAACTTCATACCCGACAACCGGGGAGGGACGCGGGATGCCATAGACGTTCTTCACGCCGCGGGCCAACCAGTCCTCGTTCTTCATGACGGCGATGATAATCTCGGCGATACCCAGTGTGGCAATTGCCAGATAATCTGACCGCAGCCCTAGCGCGGTTTTGCCAATCAGCCACGCCGCCCCGGCAGCCAGCAGACCTCCGGCAGGCCAGGCCAGCAGAACGGGCAGGTTCAGTCCACCGATGTTACCGGCAATCGCCGGGTCAATGGCCTCGACCGCGGCAACATTGGGGTCGAACACGGCCCGGTAGAGGAAGAAGCCGACGATAAGGACAGTGATTATTGTGAGCGTTTGCACCCGGCCTTTGGGTATTCTTGTTGCCACCAGTACGGCTGCAACAACGGTGGCAGCCCCCAGTAGCAAGGACAGAACGATACCATAACCGCCTGCGCCCCAGGCGCCCGGAGTAGGCTCTGTCGAAACCAGAACCACGGCCAGACCACCCAGCGCGACGAAGCCCATAACCCCTACGTTAAACAGGCCCGCAAAGCCCCACTGCAGGTTCACACCGATCGCCATGATGGCCGAGATCAGCCCCATGTTCAGGATCAGAACGGCAGTGTTCCAACTTTGCGTGAAACCGGTCAGCAGAATCAGACTGCCAACAGCTATGAAAAGCAGAGTGTTTTTGACAGATTCGGTCATACTGCTTTTCCCTTGAACAGGCCCGTGGGCTTAAACAGAAGCACGATCAGCAGGATGACAAAGCTGACAGCGAATTTGTAATCGGTGGACAGGAGCTGGACCAATCCGGACGGCTCCAGGTTTTCGGGGGCCACATAGGTCAGTACTTTTTTCCAGGCATAGGTGATCGTCACCTCGGAAAACGCGATGATGAACCCGCCGGCAATTGCGCCCAGTGGGTTACCAAGGCCACCCACGATGGCCGAAGCGAATATCGGCAGCAGAAGCTGGAAATAGACGAAGGGTTTAAAGCTCTTGTCCAACCCGTAAAGAACACCCGCTGTGGTCGCCAAGGCGGCCACGATGATCCAGGTGATCATCACAACACGTTCAGGGTTGATGCCGGACAAAAGCGCCAGATCCTCGTTGTCGGAATAGGCGCGCATCGATTTCCCGGTTCGTGTTTTATTGAGGAACCAGAACAACAAGGCCACGGCAATAACGGCCACTATCAGTGTAATCCCTTGCGAGGTCTTGATAGCCAGCCCCTCTTGTAGGCCTGTCATGGATTTGAAGTCCCGCGCGGATATCAGGAATCTTGCACCGTCCGAAAACTTTTGGTCATCCGGCCCGATGATAAAGCGCACCAAACCGTTCATGATGAACATTACACCCATTGATACGATCACAAGGATAACCGGCTTGGCCTTTTGTTCGCGGTAAAAGCGGTAGACCAGCCTGTCCGTGACCAACACCAGCAGGATGCAGCCAAGGATGGCAAAGGGCAGGGCGAGCAGGGCAGTCGGCAACGGCCCAAAGCTGACACCAGCGGCTTGCAAACCCCAGGTGACAAGCACAGCGATCATCGCGCCAAAGGCCATGGTGTCACCATGGGCAAAGTTCGAAAACCGCAGGATTCCGTAGATCAGGGTCACGCCAAGCGCTCCCAATGCCAGCTGGCTGCCATAGGCAATCGCAGGCACGATGACAAAGTTGGCCAGTGTGACCAACGCGTTCAGTAAATCCATGAATTCTTCTCACTGTCCGGGTGCGGCTTTATGGCATGTGTACCATTGGTAATTCAACACACGGCTATGGTTTTCAACGAATTGGGCGAACGTTTTTTGCCAGGGTAACGCGGAACCAGCAAGGCTTGTGAGTTTCCGAGAACCAAACGCGCAGGTGAAGCCGCGCGACTTTTGAGGTCAGCGTGGCCACCCGGCAGTATTGCTTGGATGCAAAGTCACGCCTGAACGTCTTGGCATTTGCCGAAATCTTCGTCGGCATGGGGACCTTTGACAGACAGATCATAGGACATGTCGTCAAGTTGAACCACCAGCGTCATCACGTTCTGACCTTCGATATACATGAACGTCATGCTTCCCACGCCTTTGAGGATCACAGCATCGCCTGCGGCTATTGGGGTTTCAATGTTACCTTTGTCACCGTCCGCGGCACGGCTAAGGCGGATTTCGCTGCCGTCGCGGTCGGAGGTGCACAATAGGTGGCGTTCTTCGGCTACTGCCTGAGTGGCCGAAAATAGGGCAAGCGGCAAAGCGATCCAGAGTTTCATAGTCTGCGGGTCCTTGTCTTCGATTTTGCATTCGCCTTCGAACTGTCGAGCCATTGGTTCAGTAATATGGCCCGACCGGCGTGGATGGCCCGCCTAAAGCTCCATTATGTCACAAATTGAACTTAAGCGTGTTTTTTGCCCTTTGAATCACGCGTGAAAATAACCGATTTGGTCTCGTGAAAGAGCCATTAAAACAAATAAATAATAGTCCTGTTTAACGTCCTCAAATTTAACGCACCATTATCCTGACATATTGAAAACACAATCAGACATGGGTTGAGCGATTCAGGTTCAAAGTGACCCGCGCCGGGCCGTTCTGTCTGCCAATCTAGGGCCCCAGATTGTTCTTGTCTCAAGCTGAGCGCACACCACCTCACCAGGCCTCAAGTTCCGGTGAAATAGCTGGTTCAGGTCTATGATACGAAAGGGTTTTTCCTAAATTCACTTCGTTGAGCTGCGGAAGATGTGATTGTCGAGCGCAGCCAGGACCGAAATATAAGGCTGATCTCGCGAGCGTAATAGCGCGCGAAGGCAGGCATAAGTAACAGAAGGAAGAAACTCATGAGATTTACCGCGCTGATCACGGCTGGCCTGTTGATGCCCACATTCGTACAAGCTGCAATCGACGACCCGCTGAATGGCGCGGATTTTGTCGTCAATTGCCTCTCCGACAAAAACGGGGGATCGGTGACTCTGGCGCGGTCGGGTGAGACGGACAAGGGGTTCATCGTGGCCGAAAACATCAAGGGCGAGGCGAAGATTATTCCCGGTCTGAACTCGCTCACCTTCCTGCATATCATGGATCAGGACGTGGTGACCTTTGTGGTGGATTTCGATAACCTGCACTATGACATGTCGGTCAAAGGCCCACATGCCGCGAATGACTCCGGATATTGTAGCAATCCGGCGGGGTGAGAATTAGGAAGGCGGTTGTACTTGGTTATGCAGTGATTTTCTGCACTGTTTTCCTTGAAGCAACGTGTTTCTGCGAACCCACTGCTAGAATGAGGAGGACGGTGCGCACCAAAAGGGAGTTTGCGCTCCGTCTCATCTTCAACCGCCCAAGAAACTCTTCCGCACTTCCGGATCGGCCAGCAATTCCTTGCCCGTACCAGTATAGGCGTTTCGCCCCTGAACCAGCACATATCCCTTATCGGCAATCTCCAGCGCCTGGCGGGCGTTTTGTTCAACCATCAGGATCGGCAGGCCGGTGCGTGCGACCTCAATGATGCGGTCAAAAAGCTCATCCATCACGATGGGCGAGACACCTGCGGTGGGCTCGTCCAGCATCAGGACCTTGGGTTGCGTCATCAGCGCGCGACCCACGGCGACCTGTTGGCGCTGACCGCCAGACAGTTCGCCGGCAGGTTGGTTGCGTTTGTCGCGCAGGATCGGGAACAGGTCATAGACCTGCTCCATCGTGTCCGAGAAATCGTCGTGCCGGATAAAGGCACCCATCTCCAGATTTTCCTCGACAGTCATCGAGGTGAAAATGTTCGATGTCTGAGGAACAAAGCCCATACCGCGGATTACGCGGTCTTGCGGGGTGAGGCTGGTGATATCCTCGCCGTCCAGACGTACAGAGCCCGCGCGCACATCCAGCATCCCAAACACGGCCTTCATCGCCGTTGACTTGCCCGCACCATTGGGGCCGACAATGACTGCGATCTCACCCTTGTCCACGGCAATGGTGCAGTCGTGCAGGATGTCCGGGCCTTTGCCATAACCGCCGGTCATGGTGTCGCCGATCAGAAACGGGCCGCCTTCAACGCGATGAGTCGTCCCGCTTTTACGATGCGCAGGCGTCATTGTTCCGATACCTTGCGTGTTGGTAATCGATGCGTCCTTGTTGCCCTTGTCGTCCTGATAGGGGTTGTCGCTCATGCCAGCGGTCATGTCTGGGCCTCCAGCTTGTCTTTGTTTTTGAGGCCGGTGCCAAGATAGGCTTCGATCACGTGCTCGTTTGCCTTGATCTCATCCAGAGTACCCTCGGCCAAAACCTTACCCTCGGCCATGCAGATGACCGGGTCGCAGATCTTGCCGATGAAATCCATGTCGTGCTCGATGACAACAAACGTATAACCACGCTCTTTGTTCAGGCGCAGGATCGTATCAGCGATGGTCATCAGCAGGGTGCGGTTCACGCCTGCTCCGACCTCGTCCAGAAATACGATCTTGGCGTCCACCATCATGGTACGACCAAGTTCCAGCAGTTTCTTTTGACCGCCCGAAACCTGACCGGCCTTGTGATCGGCCAGATGTTCGATGGTCAAAAACTCCAGCACCTCGTCTGCCTTGGCTTTCAACGCGCGCTCTTCATCAGCGATGCGCTTGCGTCCGAACCAGGTATTCCACAGCGCCTCACCCGATTGCGCACCGGGCACCATCATCAGGTTTTCGCGGCAGGTCATCGACGAGAATTCATGCGCGATCTGGAACGTGCGCAGCAAACCTTTGTGAAACAGCTCATGCGGAGGCAGGCCAGTGATATCTTCACCATCCATAACCACCTTTCCGCTGGTCGGAGGCAAAACACCGGCGATCACGTTGAACAGAGTGGTTTTTCCGGCCCCGTTGGGCCCGATCAGGCCGGTGATCGACCCTTTTTGGATTTCCAGCGACGCCCCGTCCACCGCGTGAAATCCGCCGAAATGCTTATGCACGTCCTCGACGACGATCATGGTATCCCCTTGCCTTGTCCCCGTGAAACGAGGTGCAGCCTTTTGTCATTGAAACAGCCCGGACACAAGGCCCGGGCTGTCTGATTTTATAGCTTAATATGCAGGATCAACGGAAGTTGACGGTCTTGTTTTCGCCGTCGGTCACTTCGATCTCGCGGTACGACCCTGCGCTTTCGCCGGGGCCGATCAACTCGACACCGGACGCGCCGACATAGTCGATGTCCTGACCGGCGGCCAGCAGTTCCAGACCTTTGGCCAGTTCACCCGGATAGATCTTTTCACCCGGTGCGTTAGCGACGTCCATTACTTTGCCCGCGTAATCTGCGGGGTTGGTCGAACCGGCGGCTTGCATGGCGAACATGAACAGCGCTGCCGCGTCATAGGATTCGGGCGAATAGGGCGACGAGCCGTCAAACCCGGCTGCTTCGGCCAGTGCAAAGTACTTTTCTGCACCTTCACCACCGGACCCGGCGATCTGACCGAACGAGCCGTTCAGGTCGGGGCCGACATTTGCGGGCAGCGAGTCACCGATCATGCCACCGGGCAGACCAAAGGTGTCGAACGCACCGCTGTCCAGCGACGACTGGATGATGCCCAGACCACCCTGGTCCAGATAACCCGCGACAACCAGAATGTCGCCACCGGCCGAGGCCAGCGCGCCAACTTCAGCCGAATAGTCGGCCTTGCCGTCTTCGTGCGCCGTCACGATGGTCACTTCGCCGCCAACCGCCTCGAAGGACGTCTGGATCGCATCGGCCAGACCTTTGCCATAGTCGTTGTTGGTATAGGTCAGCGCGATCGAGTTGATGCCACGATCCTTGAGGATATCAGCCATAACCTGACCTTCGCGAGCATCCGACGGCGCGGTGCGGAAGAACAGGCCGTTGTCCTCCATGGTCGACAGGCCGGGCGAGGTCGCCGAAGGCGAGATCATGACCATGCCGTTTGGAATGGCAACGTTCTGCAGGATCGCGCCGGTTACACCCGAACAGTCGCCGCCGATGATGCCTGCAACGCCGTCAGCGATCATACGCTCGCCGTTCGAGGTGGACAGACCATTGTCGATACAGCCGGTATCAGCACGTACACCAGCCACGCTGGCACCGTTCATGAACTTGCCGGATTCGTTGACTTCGGCGATTGCCAGTTCCGCGCCCGATCCCATGGCAGGGGCCAGCGATTCAATCGGGCCGGTAAAGCCGATCAAAATCCCCAGTTTGACATCTTCGGCCATGGCTGCGCCGGCCAGCAATGCAGTTGCTGCAGTTGCAGTAAGCAGCTTTTTCATATGGTTACTCCCAGTTGTGAACGTATTCGTTCTGGCGACGACCCTAGGCAAGCTGTTCGGAAAAGAAAAGTCCTAACGCAAACCTGTCTTTTTCGTTTGAAATCCTATCTGTTTTGTTGGGACTCACCCCTGATTGTCACCGAAAGGGACCAGAATGCTCAGAACGGCGATGATTCTGTCTTTCTCACTCTGCGCCTGGAATGCCGCAGCCCAAACGTTGTCGGTTTCAGCCGGGATGGTCCAGCTGGAAGAAATGGTCGGCGGGTTGGAGACCCCATGGGCGGTTGGCATTTTACCCGATGAAAGCTTCCTCGTCACGGAACGGGATGGAAGGTTGCTGTATGTGCGAAATGGACAAGTTGGGGATGTTTCAGGCGTTCCAATGGTTGCGGCTTTGGGGCAGGGCGGATTGCTGGACGTCACGATCTCACGCGATTTCAATCAAAGTCGAGAGGTCTTTCTGACCTTCGCAAAACCTCAGGGCGACGGTGCAGGGACTGCGGTTGCGGTTGCGCGCCTGTCCGAGACTGGCAAAAACCTTCAGAACCTTCGAGTAATTTTCGAGGCATCGCCAGGTGGTACGGGTGGTTGGCATTTTGGCAGCCGTGTGGTCGAAGCGCATGATGAGACATTGTTCGTGACCTTGGGCGAGCGGGGACAGGCGGAGAATGCACAGGATCGGTCCAATCCTTTGGGCTCGGTCATTCATATCAACCGCGATGGGACGGTTCCGGCAGATAACCCCTTTGTCGGGCAATTGAATAGCGAACCCGAGATATGGTCATACGGTCATCGAAATCCACAGGGCGCGGATTTGGACGCGCTTGGCCGACTTTGGATCTCGGAACACGGGGCGCGGGGTGGAGATGAAATCAACCAACCCCGCGCAGGTGCCAATTACGGCTGGCCTGTTATCTCGTACGGCACACATTATTCGGGTGAAAAAATCGGCGAGGGCACCAGCAAGCCTGGCATGGAGCAGCCGCGCCTGTACTGGGACCCGTCCATCGCGCCGTCGGGGTTGATGGTCTATTCCGGCGGCATGTTTCCCGAATGGCGGGGCGACATTTTCGTGGGCTCGCTGAAATTCGACTATATCGCGCGGCTGTCTGGGGATCCACTGCGCGAGGTCGAGCAGATCAGGGGACCCGAAACCGAACGGGTCCGCGACATCGTGCAGGCCCCTGATGGGGCAATCTGGTTCATCTCGGTCGGGAAAGGGGCGGTTTACAGGCTCGCCCGTTCGTCCTAGGAGTGTCGGAATGCACTTCATAGAGGATTGATATGTTCCGCATTCTCGCAACGATAATCTTGTGCCTTTTGGCGGTTCCCGCTGCGGCGGACGAGGTTTTTCCGACCTATGCCGATTATGAAACCTTCGTCGATACCAAGATGAAGAACCGCGAATTTTCGAACGTCGTCAAACGGTTGGGAGGCGCTGATGAATACACGCCGCAGGAGATGGAGGTTCTTCAGGGCCAACTGCGCGACCTTGTTCCATATTACCTGACCCACGCCAACGTGGCCAAGCGGGTCGAGCTTGAAAACGGCTTCACGCAGGAGATGCGGGTGTATTGGAATGACAAGAACAGCTATGTTTTCATCTACACGGTATTGCACGAACGTGACGACGGTCTGATGGTTCTCAGTTTTTCCCTCAACACCAATGTTACGCCCATTCTGGAGAAATTCTAGGCGCTCAGACCGATAGCCGCCCGCTCTGCGCACCACGCTCGCGATAGGGCGTGGTGTTGTAATGCGCGCGGTAGCATTTCGAGAAATGGCTAGGCGAGGCGAACCCACAGGCCAGGGCTACGTTGATGACGCTCATATCGGTTTGCATCAGCAGGTTCCGCGCCTTGTGCAAACGAAGCTCCATATAGTACCGCTTGGGCGAGCGGCTGAGATAACGCCGGAACAGTCGCTCAAGTTGGCGGGTCGACATGCCGACTTCCTTGGCCAGAATCGAAGGTGAGATCGGCTCTTCTATGTTCTTTTCCATCATCAGGATGACCTGACTCAACTTGGGGTGACGTACGCCAATACGCGTCGGTGTAGACAGGCGCTGCGTGTCCTGATCTGTCCGGATAGACGAATAGATCATCTGATCCGCCACCGCATTTGCCAGGTCTTCGCCGAAATCGTCTGCAATCAACTTGAGCATCAGATCGATAGAAGAGGTCCCCCCAGCCGTCGTCATACGACTGCCGTCAATCTGAAAGACTGCTTTCGTCAACTCGACCTCATCGAATTCTTCGATGAAACTGTCGGAGTTTTCCCAATGTATCGTCGCCCGCTTGTTGTCCAGCAGACCGGCCTTGGCCAAGGTATAAGCAGCCGTGCACAGACCGCCGATCCGCAATCCGCGCCGTGCCTCGCGCCGCAACCAGTTCAGAATGCGTTTGGTGGTCGCGGCTTGTACGTCAACGCCCCCGCAAATCAGAACGACATCGTCGCGTTGCAGTTCGTCCAGGTCACGATCCAGTTTGAATTCGGTTCCGGCTGAACATGAAATCGAATCTCCGCCTTCACCTGAAAGCGTCCATGTATAAAGTTGTTTGTCGGCCATGCGGTTTGCGATGCGCAGGCTGTCGAGCGCCGACGCAAAAGACAGCAGCGAAAACTTGTCCAGCAGGACAAAAACGAAATGGCGGGGTGTGGCCCCAGCATTTTCCACCGTGACTGCTTGGCGTTGCACTTGCATGACAAAATGTCCTTAATTCTGCGCGGGAAAACCTGGTATCCGGCGACGTATTTGGCAGTCACCATGATCAAAGCTTGTTTGCGGCGTCAAGAGGCGCAAATGGGATATGGTCACTCTTCATTGCTTTTTGTATAGAGGCGACCTGAACACTTCAGCGGAGATCAAAGCTATGACCGAATGGCAAAAGTCGAACTGGCGCAACAAGCCCCGGGTTCAGATGCCAGACTATACCGACGCGGCCGCATTGGCCAAGGTCGAGGCCCAGCTTTCGCAGTATCCCCCGCTGGTCTTTGCCGGTGAAGCGCGGCGCCTCAAGCAACATCTTGGTGCCGCCGGTCGCGGCGAGGCCTTCCTGCTTCAGGGCGGGGATTGTGCTGAAAGCTTTGAACAATTCAGCGCCGATGCGATCCGTGACACCTTCAAGGTGATGCTGCAAATGGCGATGGTTCTGACCTATGGTGCCAAGGTGCCGGTGGTAAAGGTCGGTCGCATGGCCGGCCAATTTGCAAAGCCGCGCAGCGCCCCGACAGAGGTTGTGAATGGTGTAGAACTGCCCAGCTACCGCGGTGACATTATCAACGAATTGGCGTTCACGCCCGAAGCGCGGATTCCGAATCCCGGCAAGATGTTGCAGGCCTACACACAGGCGGCGGCCACGTTGAACCTGCTGCGTGCCTTTTCAACCGGTGGCTTCGCCGACATGAGCCGTGTTCATTCGTGGACGCTGGGCTTTACCGACGAACAGGACGTTCAGAAGTATTCCGAAGTTGCGGACCGCATTCAGGACACCATCGACTTCATGGAAGCGGCTGGTATCACGGCAGACACGACGCACGAATTCTCGACCGTTGAATTCTACACCAGTCACGAAGGTCTGTTACTGGAATATGAAGAGGCGCTGACCCGTCTGGATTCGACCTCGGGCAACTGGCTGGCCGGGTCTGGCCACATGATCTGGATCGGCGACCGTACACGCCAACCTGACGGCGCACATGTCGAGTTCTGTCGTGGCGTTCTGAACCCGATCGGATTGAAATGTGGTCCGACGACGACGGCAGAAGATCTCAAGGTTCTCATGTCGAAGCTGAACCCTGAAAATGAAGAGGGCCGCCTGACCCTGATCGCGCGCTTTGGTGCAGGCAAGGCGGGTGAACACCTTCCGCGTCTGGTCAAGGCCGTGAAGGAAGAAGGCGCCAAGGTCACCTGGGTCTGCGACCCGATGCACGGCAACACCATCAAATCGGCCACGGGCTACAAAACCCGTCCGTTCGATTCTGTCTTGCGTGAGGTGCGCGATTTCTTTGGCGTGCATCAGTCTGAGGGCACGATCCCCGGCGGTGTCCATTTCGAGATGACCGGTCTCGACGTTACCGAATGCACCGGTGGTGTGCGGGCCGTGACAGAAGAGGATCTGTCAGATCGCTACCACACAGCTTGCGACCCGCGCCTGAACGCGTCTCAGTCGCTGGAACTGGCGTTCCTGGTGGCGGAAGAACTGACCAACCTGCGCCGCAACGGATCAAAACGCGCCGCAAGTTAAGCGTTCGAAAAGAAAGAAAAACAGCGGGCCACCGGTCCGCTGTTTTTTGTTCCGGTTGTTCAGACTGGTTCAGTCATCGCGCGACACGACCAGACGAAGGTGCTTGGCCGCGCGTTTGAAATCCGTTTGGTCTTCGGCAAAACCGTCAACGGATTGAGGCACAGCAGGAGTTGGTATCTGAATTTCCGAAAATGACTTGATCCGCGTATCAGAAATCGAAAATCGGCGTGGGGTTTTACCAATCGCACCATCCGCGACCATGACGCCCAGAACCCGGCTGACGTCGCCCAGATCGCTTTTGAGCGGCAAAAGGATCATGCGGGCCTGCATCCGGGTACGCCCCAGTATCCCGTTCGACTCCAGACCCAGTTCTGCGACGGCGGGTGCTGCAAATACCTGCTCCAGAACGTCCTTAATCCTGGCGCGATCATCAGGCTGGAAGAAGGCCGTCACAGGCATGCCACGAACCTCCATCCCCGCAAGCGCGTTCAGGTGACTTCCGGCAAGGCGAAACCGGGCCAGTCCCGGGGCGATCCGTTCAAGAATGAAAGTATATTCGAGTATGTTTTCCAGTCCACGCGGGTCGACCTGAGACCGCATCGGAACACCGTCACCGCTCAGCAATGCAGTCCAATACGCCTCGGCCTGGCGGATCGGCGTAAGGCTGCGCCCACTGTCAAAGCGATCCATTGCGACGATCTTTCCAAATTCTGACCCGGAACCAGTCCCGAAAAAGGTTTTCATTTTCTTCACCCTTACGTCAATTGGCCGCCATTTTCATAAAATGCAACACAACCGGAGCATTTGTGGCCTGCAAGCCATTACCAGGGGTAGTTTGACTCGGGTTTATTCAATTTTGGAGCAATTCTTTAACGAATGGTTAACTTACGCCAAACAAATGCGGCCTCAGCAAACTCTTGCTCTGCACCGGCCAATAGCATTAGGTGCGGCACACATCCAAATGGGTGAGGTCACAGGAAAGGACAGTCATGATCAGATCCATGACCGGGTTTGCCTCGGGGAAGGGGGAATACGGACCGCACAACTGGACGTGGGAGTTGCGCAGTGTCAACGGCAAAGGCCTTGATATGCGCCTGCGCGTCCCTGATTGGCTGACCGGGCTTGAGGTGGCCCTTCGGGCCGCGCTGTCAAAATCCCTGAGCCGAGGGAATGTGACCCTTTCAATGCGTCTGACCCGCGAGGACTCTGCCTCGGAACTGGCATTGAACGAGGTCGCTATGGCCGCTGCCCTGAGCGCTTTGGAACAAACACATAAGATGGCAGCTGCGCGCGGTATCGCTCTGGAACCGGCGCGCGCCTCGGACCTATTGGCACTGAAAGGCATGTTGGATGCAACCGCAGATGCGGATGATCCCGCTCCGCTGGTTGCGCGCCTGACCGAAGATTTCAACGACCTGTTGGCCGCTTTTGTCGATATGCGCCGGGCCGAGGGCGAAGCGTTGGCCGCCGTGCTGTACACTCAGTTGGATCAGGTTGCGGCGCTGACAGCTCAGGCAGCTGATCTGGCCGTGCATCGTAAGGACAAGATGGCCGCGACACTGCGGGACAATCTGGCACACGTACTGGACAACGCGCAGGGCGCGGACCCGGATCGCGTCGCGCAGGAACTGGCTTTGATCGCGGTCAAAGCCGACATTACCGAAGAGATCGACCGCCTGTCTGCACATGTGGCCGCAGCAAGAGAGCTGCTTGTGCAGGACGGGGCTGTCGGACGCAAGCTTGATTTCCTGATGCAAGAGTTCAACCGCGAAACCAACACGCTATGTTCCAAGGCTCAGAGTACGGAGCTGACGGCTGTCGGGCTGGAACTGAAGGCGGTGATCGATCAGATGCGCGAACAAGTGCAAAACGTAGAATAAAGATGGGAACGACTGATATGGCGGATCGCCGAGGCCTTTTAATCATCCTGTCTTCCCCGTCCGGGGCAGGCAAATCCACCCTGGCAAAGCGGCTGATGGACTGGGACAAGGACCTTGAGTTTTCGGTTTCGGCCACAACCCGTGCCCCGCGTCCGGGGGAAGAAGATGGGCGGGACTACTATTTTCTTTCTGAAGACGAGTTCAAGCAGAAGGTCGCCGATGGCCAGATGCTGGAACATGCGCATGTCTTCGGTAACTTCTACGGCTCACCCGCTGATCCGGTTCGCAGTTCGATCCACGCAGGCAAGGACGTGCTGTTCGACGTGGATTGGCAAGGCGAGGTTCAGATCCGCAACTCGGATCTGGGTAAGCATGCGTTGTCGATCTTCATCCTGCCGCCTTCGATCCCCGAACTGCGCCGCCGTCTGGAATCACGTGGGCAAGATAGCGATGAAGTTATCGCACGGCGGATGCTCAAAAGCTGGGATGAGATCAGCCATTGGGGCTATTACGATTATGTCCTGATAAATGACGATCTTGAGGCGACCGAAAAGAAGCTGAAGACCATTGTCAGCGCCGAACGGATGCGCCGTATTCAACAGCCAAATCTGCAACAACACGTGCGCAAGCTTCAAAACGAATTCGAGGGGCTGTCATGACGATCTACGCGTTAGGCGAGCACATGCCCGAAATTCACGAGGACACATGGGTTGCACCCGATGCCAACCTGATCGGCAAGGTTGTGCTGGAACAGGGCGCCTCGGTTTGGTTCGGCTGCACGATTCGCGCAGATCACGAGGAAATCCGCGTTGGTGCAGGTAGCAACGTTCAGGAAAACTGCGTCATGCACATCGACGCCGGGTATCCTTTGTCGATCGGTCCGAATTGCACCATCGGACACAAAGTGATGTTGCACGGGTGCACAATCGGAGAAAATACTCTGATCGGAATGGGCGCGATTGTTCTGAATGGTGCCCGGATCGGGCGGAATTGCCTGATCGGGGCAGGGGCCCTGATCACGGAAGGCAAGGAGATTCCGGATAATTCCCTTGTGATGGGGTCTCCGGGCAAAGTGGTGCGCCAGCTTGACGAGGCCGCAGCAAAACGGATTACCCTAAGCGCGATGCATTATCAGGAAAACATGCGCAGGTTTCGGGACACTCTGAGACCTGTTCAATAAAGCGCGCGGATTGATCGGGGTTTGAAGCATGTCAGATGACCTTCTTGATGGGTTTGTTCAGGCCATCCCAATGCCCGCGCTGATGGTGGATCAGACTGAACGGATCATTGCCGCCAATACGGATGCGAAAACCCTTCTGGGGCAGAATATCGTGGGGCGGCATTTCGCGACCATCCTGCGGCAGCCACAGGTTCTTGAAGCGATTGAGCAAAGCCTTCAGTCCAAAGGAACAAAGGCAGCGCGTCATCTTTCCAATGATGGCGCGCAGGACACAACATTTGATGTGCAATGCCGGTATATGAACGGGGTCGGAGCTGTGTCGGGCGGGGCCGTTCTGACCACTTTTCAAGATGTCACGCATCTGGAACAGGCAAGTCAGATGCGCCGCGACTTTGTTGCCAATGTCAGTCACGAATTGCGGACGCCTTTGACGGCACTGATGGGCTTCATTGAAACCTTGCGCGGCCCTGCACGCAACGATCCGGCTGCGCGCGACCGGTTCCTGCAAATCATGGCCGATGAAGCCAACAGGATGAACCGGCTGGTTGGCGATCTTTTGTCCCTGAACCGCGTGGAAAGCGAAGAAAGAGTACGCCCAAATCAACAGCTGGAGCTGACAGGGCTGCTGCAATCCACCCTGAACTCGTTGCGCCCCCTTGCGGAAGAGGCGGGTGTGACGCTAACGCTTGACGCACAGGACGGCCCACTTTCCGTGACCGGAGACAGCGATCAGTTACGGCAGGTATTCACCAACCTGATCGAAAACGGAATCAAATACGGTGCCAGCGGTGGCAGCGTCACAGTCAGCGTTCTGTCATCAGAGCGTGACGCGGCGATGCGTGGACCTGGGGTGCGGGTGAAGGTCATCGACAAGGGGCCAGGAATTGATTCCGTGCATTTGCCACGTCTGACCGAGCGATTCTATCGCGCCGACAATCACAGATCCCGGCAGTTGGGTGGAACGGGGCTGGGGCTGGCCATCGTCAAGCACATCGTCAATCGCCACCGCGGACGGTTGCGCGTGGAAAGTGAGTTGGGAAAAGGTTCCGTCTTTACGGTCATCTTACCACGGTAGCCCTTCCCGCATTACCGCCCTTCAAAATCTGCCTCGTTACGATTTTTTGACCCGAAATCTCCGGATAAACGGAGGTTGTCATAAAAGCGTTACACACTTGTCACAAAAGGCTTACGCACGACCCCTAGGGGTGCACGCAGGATCATCATGGGGGTGATCAATCATACCTTTTCAAGGAGACTGAAATGTCCTTTGTAAAACTGTCGGCTTCTGCGCTGGCAATCGCCACCGTCTCGGCAACCACCGCTGCTGCCCGTGACAACGTTCAGGTTGCCGGTTCGTCGACCGTTCTTCCATATGCCTCGATCGTTGCGGAACTGTTTGGTGAGAACACCGACTTCCCGACCCCGGTTGTTGAATCCGGCGGTTCGTCAGCTGGTCTGAAGCGTTTCTGTGAGGGTGTTGGTGAAAACACCATCGACATTGCAAACGCATCACGCGCGATCCGTGAAAAAGAAATCAAAGCCTGCGCCGAAAACGGTGTGACTGACATCATGGAAGTCCGCATCGGTTATGATGGCATCGTTTTTGCAAGCCAGCAGACCGGTCCTGCCTTCACCGCTTTTGAACCTGCTGACATCTTTAACGCTTTGGGCGCAAAAGTTCTGAAAGACGGTGAAGTGGTTGATAACCCTTACACCACCTGGGCTGAATTCAACCCCGAACTGCCTGATGTAGAAATCGCGGGCTTTATTCCGGGTACAAAACACGGCACCCGTGAAGTGTTCGAAGAAAAAGTTCTGCTGATCGGGTGTGAAGCGACCGGCGCGATGGAAGCCATGATTGCTGGCGGCATGAGCGAAGACGACGCAGAAGATGCATGTCTGGCTGTACGTACCGACGGCAAGGCGGTCGACATCGATGGTGACTACACCGAAACGCTGGCGCGTATCGACACCAACCCCAATGGCATCGGCATCTTCGGCCTGGCGTTCTACGAGAACAACACCGACAAGCTGAAAGTGGCCACCATGTCGGGTATCGCTCCTTCGACCGAAACCATCTCGACCGGTGAATATCCGGTTTCGCGCCCGCTGTTCTTCTACGTGAAGAAAGCCCATATCGGCGTGATCCCCGGCCTGAAAGAATATGCCCAGTTCTTTACCCACGACGAAATCGCAGGCGCTTCGGGTCCTCTGGCAAACTATGGTCTGGTTGCGGACCCTGAGCTGGCAAAAACTCAGGATGCAATCGCCAACGAAGTAACCATGGGTTCGGGCAGTTAATCCCGCCTTTGGTTCGAAATACCGGGGGCGGCATTTCTGTCGCCCCCACATTTTTCAGCTTTCCCGGCCAAGACCAAATGGGGGTTTCATGCCGATAGTATGGCTCGTTCTGATCGTGCTAGCGATTGCTTCAGTCGGTTACGTGTTGGGGCGCTCACGCGCCCTGCAAAGCGCCACAGGAGATATCCGGGCTTTGCACTCGCTGCCGTCGTATTATGGCGCAAATGTCGCTCTCAAGACGATCGTACCCGCATTCGGCCTTATGATCCTCTGGTTGCTGGTACAACCGCTTTACGTGAACTCTCAGGTTTCTGAAACGATCTCGGGTTCTGCCATCCAAGACGGCTCGTCCCTAAATCTGGTCATGGCCGAGGTCCGTCGCACCGCGTACGGTCTGGACAACGCGGTTGCCGCCGGGCAGATACCCGAGGAACTGGCGCGCAACGCGCGCGCGGATGTAATCGACATGACCCAGCGTCTGAAGGATGCCGGGCAGGTGGTGACGTCGGATATCACGCAACCTGTGCTGCGCGCGGCGCAAACCTATCGGATCATGAATGCGACCGGCTATTCGATCATGGCAGTCGCCGTCATACTGACCGCACTCGCCGGTGCTGCGGTCAGCTGGTTTCAAACTCGCGCGGAATACCGCGCGCGTAATGTGGTCGAGCAGGGGGTGCGTATCCTGTTGCTGGCGGCCGCATCCATCGCAATTCTGACCACTGTCGGGATTGTCCTGTCCCTGGTTTTCAACACTTGGGAATTCTTCAAGCTCTACCCTGCTACCGATTTCTTTTTCGGCACGACATGGGCCCCCAGTTTTTCGGGGCGCGGCGGGTCGTCTGAACTTGGTATTATTCCCTTGTTGTGGGGGACATTCTATATCTCGCTCGTTGCCCTGCTAGTGGCTGTCCCGATCGGGTTGTTCGCTGCGATTTACCTCAGCGAATACGCGTCACCCCGTGTCCGCGCCGTCGCAAAACCGCTGCTCGAGATTCTGGCCGGTATCCCGACCATCGTTTACGGCCTTTTTGCGCTGCTTACTGTTGGTCCGCTTTTGCTTGGCCTGTTCGGGGATGACGGGCTTGGCTGGATGAAGGCTGGCACGGCAGTCATGACCGCTGGGTTGGTCATGGGCATCATGCTGATCCCGTTTGTGTCCTCGTTGTCGGATGACATCATCAACGCGGTGCCGCAGGCCATGCGCGACGGCTCTTACGGACTGGGCGCAACGCAATCCGAAACCATCCGTCAGGTTGTTTTACCTGCGGCCCTTCCAGGTATCGTGGGGGCGATCCTGCTGGCCGCATCGCGCGCCATAGGTGAGACAATGATCGTGGTCCTTGGGGCAGGGGCGGCAGCACGGCTGAGCCTGAACCCGTTTGAAGCCATGACGACGGTCACCGCAAAAATCGTGAGCCAGCTGACCGGCGACGCGGATTTCGCATCGCCCGAAGCGCTTGTGGCCTTTGCCCTGGGTATGACCCTTTTCACTCTCACGCTTGGGCTGAACATCTTTGCCCTCTACATCGTGCGTAAGTATCGGGAGCAATACGAATGACCGACGCCAGCATGCAAAGCTCTGAAACAGGTCATCGCTCTGTCTCGCTGACTGTAGCGGATGCACATACCAAAAAACGTGCAAATGCAGAGAAACGATTTCGGGCCTACGGGATTGTCGCTATTGCAACGGGCCTGTTCTTCCTGATCGTTCTGTTCGCCTCGATCCTGTCGCAGGGCATTCCGGCTTTTCAGCGCACTGTTGTCAGCGTGGATTTCACCCTGTCTGCTGCGCAACGAGACGAGGCGGAAAGTACGTTGTTCAAGACCAAAGCCTATTCCAACCTGTTCATCGCTCAGTTGAGCAAGGAACTGGAAGACCAGGGGATCAGCGTTGATTTCGACGAAGCGGCCATCGAACGTCTTCTTGGTAAAATCGGTGGAACCATCCGAACTTACTATGCCGATAACCCCGGCAGGCTGGGTGATCCGGTCAAGTTTGATCTGGCCGCATCCAGCCGGGTTGACGGGTATTTCAAAGGCCGCGTGTCCCGTGACACCTTGCAGGACAGCCGGTTTCTACAGCTAAGCGATCTGGATCTGGTTGATGCGCTGAAACAGGCGGGCATCATCAAGCAGGCCTTCAACTGGCCGTTCATCACCGGCGCGGATTCTGGCGTTGACAACCCGGGCGGTGCGGGCATCGGCGCCTCGGTCATTGGGTCGTTCTTCATGATGCTGGTGGTTTTGGGCCTGTCACTGCCCATTGGTGTGGCGGCGTCGATTTATCTTGAAGAATTCGCCCCGCAGAACAGATTCACCGACCTGATTGAAGTGAACATCTCGAACCTTGCCGCCGTGCCGTCGATTGTGTTCGGTATTCTGGGTCTGGCCGTGTTCATCCAGTTCATGCACCTGCCACAATCGGCGCCGCTGGTTGGTGGTCTGGTTCTGACCCTCATGACATTGCCGACGATCATCATCTCGACCCGCGCCTCGCTGAAAGCGGTTCCGCCGTCGATCCGTGATGCAGCGTTGGGGGTAGGGGCCTCGAAAATGCAGGCTGTGTTCCACCACGTGCTGCCTTTGGCCGCGCCGGGCATTCTGACCGGCACCATCATCGGTCTGGCACAAGCCTTGGGTGAAACCGCGCCGTTGTTGCTGATCGGCATGGTAGGCTTTGTGGCGCGGGGATATCCCGACGGGTTCCTTGCCGGCTTTACCGAGCCGAACTCGGCAATGCCCGCCCAGATTTACACTTGGGCCGCACGCGCTGATGTCGGGTTCTACGAAAAGGCCTGGGGCGGAATCATCATCCTTTTGATGTTCCTGCTGACCATGAATATCATCGCTATCATCCTGCGCCGCCGCTTTGAACGCCGCTGGTAATTGGGGGCAATAATGAACGACATGACACGAGTGGAGAGAACCGTGGACTCCAAAGACATCAAGATCAACGCGAAGAAGGTTCAGGTATACTACGGTGATACCCACGCCATCAAGGACGTGAGTGTTGAGATCGAAGACAAGACCGTCACGGCCTTTATCGGTCCTTCGGGTTGTGGAAAATCGACCTTCCTGCGGTGTCTGAACCGGATGAACGACACCATCGATATCTGCCGTGTCGAAGGTGATATCCTGTTGGACGGCGAAGACATTTATGACAAGCGGGTCGACCCCGTTCAGTTGCGCGCCAAAGTCGGCATGGTGTTCCAAAAACCGAACCCGTTCCCCAAGTCGATCTACGACAACGTGGCCTATGGTCCGCGTATCCACGGCTTGGCCAAGAATAAGGCGGAACTGGATGAGATCGTTGAGAAGTCACTGCGTCGAGGCGCAATCTGGGATGAGGTCAAGGACCGTCTGGATTCGCCTGGCACGGGTTTGTCAGGGGGGCAACAGCAACGTTTGTGTATCGCGCGCGCCGTGGCAACTGAACCGGAAGTCCTGTTGATGGACGAGCCGTGCTCGGCGCTGGACCCGATTGCAACCGCACAGGTCGAAGAGTTGATCGACGAATTGCGTTCCCGATATTCGGTTGTGATCGTCACCCACTCGATGCAGCAGGCCGCGCGCGTCAGTCAGAAAACGGCCTTTTTCCACCTGGGTAATCTGGTGGAATTCGGTGAAACCGGTCAGATTTTTACCAATCCGGTCGATCCGCGCACGGAAAGCTACATTACAGGCCGTATCGGCTAAGCACAGGTATCAAACAATGAGCGAACAACATATTGCATCTGCTTTTGACCGCGACCTCGAAACAATCCAGGCGCATATCATGAAGATGGGCGGTCTGGTTGAGGCCGCTATCATGGGCGCGGCGCGCTCGCTTGAAAGCCGTGACGTTGAGCTGGCCCAGGAAATACGACAAGGTGACAAGGCCATCGACGCGTTGGAAGACCTGATCGACGAGGAAACCGCGCGTCTGATTGCATTGCGCGCGCCCACGGCCAGTGACCTGCGACTGGTTCTTTCGGTCCTGAAAGTATCCGGTAATCTCGAGCGGATTGGCGATTACGCGAAGAACATCGCCAAGCGTACGACCGTTCTGGCTAATGCAGGCGAGATCAGCGGCAGCGCAGCTGCCTTGCGCCGCATGGCGCGCGAGGTTGAACGTATGCTGCGCGACGCGTTGGACGCCTATATTCAACGCGACGCGGAACTGGCCACCGACGTCATCAACCGCGATGAAGAGGTCGACCAGATGTATAACGGCCTGTTCCGCGAATTCCTGACCTTCATGGCTGAAGATCCGCGCAATATTTCGGCCTGTATGCACCTGCATTTCATCGCCAAGAACATCGAGCGTATGGGCGACCATGTAACCTCGATTGCCGAGCAGGTGGTGTATCTGGTTACAGGCGACCGCCCGACCGAGGCTCGGCCCAAGGCCGATATAACGTCGCAAACAGCGTAGGAGAGGCTTGAGATGTCCGCAGATCAACCGACGGTTCTGGTGGTCGAGGATGAGTTGGCCCAACGCGAGGTGCTGGCCTACAACCTTGAAGCCGAAGGTTTTCGCGTCTCAAAGGCGGCCAACGGTGACGAAGCTATGCTGCTGGTCGACGAAGACTGCCCGGATATCATTGTTCTGGACTGGATGATGCCCAACCTAAGCGGGATTGAGGTTTGCCGCCGGCTCAAAAGCCGTCCGGACACACGCTCGATCCCGATAATCATGCTGTCGGCCCGATCAGAAGAGGTAGACAAGGTTCGCGGGCTGGAAACTGGTGCCGACGATTATGTGGTCAAACCATATTCGATCGTCGAACTGATGGCGCGTGTCCGAACACAACTGCGCCGCGTCCGACCGGCAACTGTTGGTTTGCGACTGGAGTACGATGACATCATTCTGGATTCGGAAACCCACAAGGTCAGCCGTGACAGCAAGCCCTTGAAACTGGGTCCAACCGAATTCCGGCTTCTTAGCACGTTCATGGAAAAGCCGGGCAGGGTCTGGAGCCGTGAACAATTGCTGGATAGGGTCTGGGGACGCGACATCTATGTCGATACGCGTACCGTTGATGTACACATTGGACGACTGCGCAAAGCCTTAACGCAACATGGCGGGGATGATCCGGTTCGCACAGTCCGCGGTGCCGGTTACGCGTTGGGATAATTCGCATCAGACCTGTGTTGATCGCATTGGTCTGATGGCTGATTGCAATGGAATCTGAGTATATCTCGGTTATTTCCTATTAGCGTGTAATTGGTATTATGGTAATAATGCAATACTTGTAATACAGAACGCAAGCCAACACATTGATAACACTGTAACGAACCTGCCCGGAATACGCATGGAGCTTGAGAACAAAACTGTCGTTGTCACCGGCGCTGCCCAAGGTATTGGTCGTGGTCTTGCAGAACGGTTTTCCCAAGAAGGTGCACGTGTAATCTGCTCGGATGTCGATATCGCTGGCGCAAATTTGGTCGCAAAGCAAATTGGTGGTCAGGCGTATCCCTGCGACGTTTCCAGCGAAGCGCAGATCAAGGCTCTGATTGATTTTGTTGAAGAAACTGTCGGTCCAATTGACCTGTTTTGCGCAAATGCCGGAATTCTGACGCTTGGCGGTCTCGATGTTGCGGACGAAGATTGGGATCGGATCTGGAAGATTAATGTCATGTCCCATGTCTGGACCGCCCGCCATCTGGTTCCACGCATGGTTCGTCGCGGCGGCGGATATATAATGATAACTGCTTCTGCGGCAGGTTTGCTGAACCAACCTGGTGCAGCCCCATATGGGGTTACCAAACACGCCGCTGTAGGATTTGCCGAATGGCTTTCGCTGACATACGGCGCTGAAGGATTGAAAGTTTCGGTCCTGTGTCCGCAGGCTGTGCGTTCGAAAATGACCGAAGGCCATGAAATCTCAGTAGCTTCGATTGATGGAATGCTCGAGCCGAGCGACGTGGCTGAATCCTGCGTGCAAGCTATTCGAAATGAACGGTTTTTGGTTCTACCTCATCCACAAGTTGCTGATTATTTGCAGTTCAAAGCGGCTGATTATGATCGGTGGCTTGTTGGAATGCAGAAGTTAAATCAGAGATTTAGCGACAGCAGTTAAGATTGCGCGCGAACTCTGCGCATCAATCCTTCCTGTGCGACAGATGCAACAAGGGTACCGTCCTCGGAATAGATCGATCCACGGTTAAAGCTGCGTCCCTGCCCCGTCCACGGCGAATCCATCACGTAAAGATGCCAATTCTGAAAACTCACCGGGGCGTGAAACCATAGCGCGTGGTCCAGACTTGCGCCGTTGAACTCTCCGCTAAACCAGCTCAGCCCGTGTGGCCGCAATCCAGAGGACATCAGGTTCATATCAGACGCATAAGCCAGCAGTAAGTGCTGCGTTCTGGTGTCGACCGAAGCAGCAGCGGGCATACGGAACCAAGTCTGGTTTCGATCATCAGAGACTTTCGGTGTGAATGGGTCCAGATGATCGACTTCACGGACCTCGATCGGGCGCTCGCGCAGCAATTCACCCCTCAACCTTTCCGGAACACGTTCAACGTATGTTTTACGCAATTCAGATCGGGACGGGTACGCTTCCGGTGCGTTCACGACGGGCATCGGATGCTGATGGTCCCAGCCTTCATCTTGGACATGAAACGATGCAGACATGTTCAGGATTTGCTTTCCGTGCTGAATCGCAACCACGCGGCGGGTTGTGAAAGAACCTCCGTCTCGGGCTCGATCAACTTGATAAATAACGGGTTTCTCCGGATCGCCCGGGCGAATGAAATAGGCGTGCAGCGAATGGCATAACCGTTCTTCAACAGTCCGATACGCCGCAGCCAGCGCCTGCGCGATGACCTGTCCGCCAAAGATGCGTGTGGGCGTTTCACCGCCCGACCCTGTCCCGCGAAACAGATCGACCTCAAGACGTTCAATATCCAGAAGATCCAGTAAGATACGTTCCGCTTCGGTCATCGTCTGCTCGCAAGTTGTGTCGTCCGGCACCGGGTATCAGTACAGAGGAAATCATTCAATCATGGCCGCATGAACCAGTGCCTTGAGTTCGGCGCGGGATGGGTACGAACTTGAGGGGGAAAGTTGGGTAAAGAAAATCGCCGTCAGGTCATTCTGCCAGTCAATCCAGAAATAAGTCGAGGCCATGCCACCCCAGCTGAAATCTCCGATTGAGCCGGGAACTTTTACCAGACCGGGGTTCAGGACGACGGCTCCGGCCAGCCCAAAGCCCATTCCGTCCATCGGTTGCTCTGCAAAACTCTGCGGACCCATTGACGCAATGTCGCCGGGAAGGTGATTGCGCATCATGAAATCGACTGTTTTCGGACCAAGTATGCGGCACCCGTTCCCGGCCCCCCGATTTCGAAGCATGTCCGCAAATTTGGCATAATCATCGATTGTCGAGATCAGACCGCCACCGCCGGAAAAGGTCGTCGTGTTTTCGAACGGGGATCCTATGTGGGAATCGAACAGTCGCAGGCTTTCGCTACCGTGATCCGCGGAATTCAGCGCCATCGCGTCGCCAGCCAATGGGGTATAGAGCGATGCGAAACGATCCCCTGCCCCAGCGGGTGCGGAAAAACCTGTTTCGCGCATGTCCAGCGGCTCAAGGATTTCGCTTCGAAAGAACTGCTCCAATGACTGGCCCGAGACCACCTCGATCACTCGACCCAGCACGTCAATCCCGACCGAGTATTCCCAGCGTGCACCGGGTCGGAACGCCAGTGGCAGCCCTGCCAGATCGCGCACAAGGTGTTCCAGAAGTCCCTGATTAGGTTTGAAAATAAGGTCCTGTTCATCCATCGCTTGGGGCAAAAGCCCGGAGTTGAACGGATAGCTTAGCCCACTGGTATGCGTCAGTAACTGATGCAGAGTGGGAGGCGGTGCAGCCTCGGTCTGATCCAGTCTCTCCGCCCCTGGGACAAGCGCGTGCATATCTTTGAATTCAGGCAGAAACTCAGACACAGGCACGTTCAGGTGAACAAGCCCGCGTTCGACCAATGTCATCAACGCGACCGATGTGACCGGTTTGGTCATGGAATAAATGCGCACCAACGTGTCCCGTTGGAAGGGCCGGCCAGTCTCCAGACTGCTGACACCACTGGCATGAAAAAAGGCCTCATTCCCTTTGTGGCGCAGCAAAAAGGATGATCCGGCATATTTGCGCTGCTCAACATAGCTCTCCATCCAATGGCTAAGCCGATCCAGCCGGGTTTGATCAAACATGGATTGCCTGTGGGACATTCGCGAGCTTCCGTGAGGTTTTGAATTGCGACTGTTTAAGCTTGTGACCTGAAATAACAGCAAAAAGTTGCGTGTTGCAGAGAAATTCGTGAACAGACTTCATCAGCGTGTCTCACAATGAAATGTTAGACTGATTTCGACGCAGATTCGCCTGAAGTTCAATGAACAAGATTTCAAGGGACCGAAACGGAGGAACCCTATGACGCAGACCATAGACTTCATTTACGATTTTTGCAGCCCGAACGCGTTTCTCGCCCACAAGATCCTTCCCCAACTTGCCGAGCGCCATAACGCAAGCATTACATATGTGCCTGTCCTTCTGCCTGCGGTGTTCAAGGCGACGCATAACCAAAGCCCGTTTCAGGCATACTCCGAAAACCGCCAGAAAACGGCCTATTTGACGCATGATCTGCATAGGTTTGCCCGCCGTCGTGGGCTGAGCTTTCATATGAGCCCGCATTTTCCGATCAATACCAAACTTGCCATGCGCGGTGCGTGCTTTGCCAATGGAAAACCTTGGGAAGTCAAATATATAAACGCGATTTTTGATGCAATTTGGGTGCATGGTCAGAAGGCGGACGAGATCGGTGTCCTGACGGATATCCTGCATGAAAACGACTTGCCCGTTCGCAAAATTCGCGAAGCCATGACGAGCCCCGACGTTAAACTGAAACTGAAAGAGATAACCAAGTCGTCGGTTCGGCGAGGTGTGTTTGGGGTTCCCAGCATGTTCACCGGGGCTGAGCTGTTTTTTGGAAAGAACAGTCTGCCAAATCTTGAAGTTGAACTTTCAAGGCAAGATAGTGACATAAAAACAGCTTGATAGGTCGTCACTCTAATGTGGACTCAAGAGCTTTCAGGCCGTGCTGGGCGAATATAGGAACATATGCGCCAAAAGCCTTTGCGCGGTCGGGGTCTGACGCGTTCCCATTCAGCGCGCGTTTGTAGACACCCTGTAGAATGCCCGCCATGCGAAAGAAATTGAAGCCCAGATAAAAGCCGAAATTGTCTATGCCATCCAGGCCTCGACGTTTGCAGTATTGGGCAATGAATGCCTCATCGCTGGGCAGGCCCAGGCTGTTTCGATCCACACCCGCCAGCCCCCGGCCCTGTTTTCCCGGCGGCAACTGCCATTGCATGATTACTGCGGCCAGATCTGCATAAGGGTGACCGATCGTCGACAGTTCCCAATCCAACACTCCGATACATTCCGCCCGGTTCGGCGCAAACATCAGGTTATCGATGCGGTAATCCCCATGCACCAGCGTGCGCTGCCCGTCATCGGCCGGTACCGAGGTCTCTAGCGCTGAAGCCAGCGCATCCATATCCGCAATGGCCGAGGTCTCGGACGCGCGGTATTGCTTGGTCCAGCGCGCGATCTGGCGCTCGTAATAGTTGCCAATCTGCCCATAGTCAGACAGGCCAACGGCATCGATATCCACCATGTGCAATTGGGCAAGAACTCTGTTCATTTCGTCAATGATGGCGGCGCGGGTTTCGTTGCTTTCTTTGGGCAGGGTTGGGTCCGGAAACACCCTGCCCTGCAAGCGGTCCATCACATAGAAGGCCGAGCCGATGACGCTGTCGTCTTCACACAACAGATACATCTTGGGCACCGGAACCTCGCTCTCGGCAAGGGCGCTTTGAACCCGAAATTCGCGATCAACGGCATGTGCCGATTTCAACAGTACGCCGGCGGGTTTTCGGCGCAGCACATAGGCTTTCTCTGGTGTGCGTAACTCAAACGTCGGGTTGGATTGCCCGACATCAAATTTCCTCGCCTCCAATGGCCCGTTGTAGCCGGAAAGATGCGCGCTCAGGTACGCATCTACCGCTGCCAGATCCAGATTGATTTCGGTCTTCATTGGCTGTCTTCCCGTCACAGGGCCTCGGCAAAGATGTTTCCGGCTGTCACCACGTTGATCCCACCCGAAACCGGGATCACTGCGCCTGTCACATAGCTGCCGCCGCGACCGCACAGGAACAACATACAGCCTGCAATATCCTCGTCCCGTCCGACGCGACCCAGAGGTACAGACTTGCCAACCCGTTCTCTGGTATCCTCATCGGCTGTCGCAAAGGCAGTCATGCGCGACACAAACGGCCCCGGAGCGAGCGCGTTAACCGTGATGTGGTGCGGTGAAAGTTCCTTGGCCAAGACCCTGGTCAGATGCAGAACTGCAGCCTTTGAGGCCGAATAGCTGTAGGCCCCATCGCCCATTGGGACTTCACCCATGACTGACCCCACATTGACAATGCGCGCCGGGTCTTCGGCGGTGCCTGATTTCATTAGCATTGGCAAAAGCCGCTGGGTCAGTTCGAATATCCCTGTCACGTTGACAGACATGACCTTTTCCCATGCATCGTAGGGAAACTGCCCCATCGGTGCACCCCAGGACACCCCCGAATTGTTCATCAGGATGTCCAGTGTGTCCGTACGCTCCTGAATGTCAGAGACCAGCTTGCCTATACCGGCTGCGCTGCCAATGTCACCGGCAAAGCCTTCGGCGCTGCCCGGCGCGTCCAGCGCGTTCAGTTCTGCAGCGACCTCGGCACAGGCGTCTCCTTTTCTTGAGGCAATGAGCACGCGCGCACCCGCCCGTACCAGCGCCTCGGCTGCCATGCGGCCAATACCTGTAGACCCACCTGTTACCAATACGGTTTTGCCGTGAAGCGAAAAGAGGGTGTCGGGGGTCATTTTGTGCTCCTCAGTTTCTTTGGCACCGGTTCATCGTGATACAAATTGCATTCCTCTTGCCGTGGCGGCAGGCGTTGGACCGCAGCGTTGACAAAAAACCATGCTGCACCAAAACTTCCTCGACACAAAGTACAGGCAGAACAGAGGCGGTATGCAAGCATTACTCAGCGTCGCACCGGGCGGTCCCGAAACCCTGGAGCTTACGACCCTACCAGATCCGCAGCCGGGCAAAGGTCAGCTTTTGATCGGTGTGAAAGCAGCGGGCGTGAATTTTCCGGACACGTTGATTATCCGCGATCTGTACCAGATGAAGCCGCCACGGCCCTTTGCTCCGGGCGGTGAAATTGCGGGTGAAGTTCTGGCTGTGGGCGAAGGCGTCAATGGATTTAAGCCAGGCGACCGTGTTTTGGCCCTAACCGGGCATGGTGGGTTTTCGACCCATGTCACGCTCAAGGCGGACACTGCAATCCGAATTCCTGATGCGATGCCCTATGAAGATGCCGCCTGTTTTATTTTCACCTACGGCACGTCCTACCACGCGCTTAAGGATCGGGCGGAAATTCAGCCCGGTGAAACCCTGTTGGTACTAGGTGCCGCCGGAGGTGTGGGGTCAGCCGCCATTGAACTGGGCAAAGCCATGGGTGCCAGGGTGATCGCAGCCGTTTCATCACCTGAAAAGGCCGAATTCTGTAGCCAGATTGGTGCCGATGACGTGGTGATTTACCCGCGCGACATGGACAAGGAAGCACAAAAATCCTTCTCAGCCGAAGTTAAGAAACTTGCAGGTTCTGATGGCGTGGACGTCGTCTACGACGCCGTTGGGGGTGCGCTGGCCGAACCGTCCCTGCGCAGCATGGCCTGGAAAGGCCGTTATCTTGTCGTCGGTTTCCCAGCGGGCATTCCGCGGATACCCTTGAATCTGGCTCTTTTGAAAGGATGCCAGATCGTTGGTGTGTTTTGGGGCGCGTCAGTTTTCCGCGACCCAATCGGCCATGCTGACAACGTCAAGAATCTGTTCGATCTATATACAGCCGGGAAAATAAGACCGCGAATTAGCGCCCGGTTCCCGCTGGCCCGCGCGCACGAGGCGCTTGAACAATTGTCGCAGCGAACCGTTCTGGGGAAAATCGTTGTCACCATGGCGGAAAGTTGAAGCCGGGATTAAAACAGCGACCCGCTTCGTACACCGGTTATTCGACTGTACTCGATCCGGCAAAGTCAGGTAGACAACCCAACCTTTAGGCGTCTATGTACCATTAATGGGGATCGTGAAGACATGCACAACGTTTTGGTATTGAATGGCCCAAACCTCAACCTGCTTGGCACACGTCAGCCCGAGGTTTACGGCAGCACCACTCTGAAGATGATCGAGGAGGAGTGCCTGCGCCATGGCGCGTCCATTGGCCTTGAAGTCTCGCATCTGCAATCCAACCATGAGGGTGTGTTAATTGATGCGATCCACGGCGCACGCGGTGTGCAGGATGGCCTTGTGATCAATGCGGGGGCGTTCACACACACGTCGGTTGCGCTGATGGATGCCATCGCGTCAGTTGACCTGCCGGTTGTCGAGGTTCACCTGTCCAACATCCATGCAAGGGAAGCATTCCGGCACAAGTCCTATGTCGCGCCTGTTGCTCTGGGGCAGATCTGTGGCTTTGGCGCCCAAGGCTATGTTCTTGCTCTGGACGCGCTGGCCGCACATTTGAAAGCAGGTGGCACGGCATGACCCTCAGGGATTTTCTGCGGTTTGTCAGTTATGCCAAGACCCTGGAAGACCTGTGGGATGCGCATTGCCGACGGATGGCGGAGTTCGGGTTCGATCGTCTTATCTACGGCCACACGCAATACAGGACGGCAACCTCATTGGGTGATCCAGAGGACTTTGTCATTCTGACCAACCATAACCGTGCCTATGTGGATGGTTTCATCAAGGACGGTTTGTATTTTCACGCCCCCATGTTGAAATGGGCGCTGGACAATGAAGGCGCCGCCAGTTGGAAAATGTTGCTGGACATGCATTCTCGAGGGTCGATGACCGACAAAGAGCGCGAGGTTTTCGAGTTCAACAAGTCCATGGGTGTCGTTTCTGGTTACACCATCAGCTTCAACTCGGTCTCGGTGCGGTCTAAAGGGGCGATTTCCCTGTCCGCCAAGGAAGGGATGAGCCAGGAAGACATTGACGCGATCTGGCACGAACATGGCGAAGACATTCTTTTGATGAACAACGTTGCGCATCTCAAGATCCTGACCTTGCCTTTCAATCCACCGAACCGGGCCCTGACAAAGCGTCAGCGCGAGGCATTGCAATGGGTCGGTGACGGCAAAACCACGCAGGACATTGCCCTGCTGATGGGCCTGACAGCGGCAACCGTTGAAAAGCATCTTCGACTCGCCCGTGAGGCGTTGTCGGTTGAAACGACAGCACAGGCTGTGTTAAAGGCGTCTTTGCATAATCAGATGTTCATTATGGAAGTTTAGGAGTGTTTTTCTGACGCTATCCAGCGTCAGTTTACCCTAGGTAAGGAAATCACTACTTTTCAAATCTAACCTAAAAGTTGCAAAGTGAGAGTGTTCCGTGAGTGGTGGCTTTAGCCAGGGAACATTCGGTTGGATCTTTGCGATTTCAAAGCTCTCCAATCACTCTGACAAGGGGGCGCCTATTCGTCCGCGTACCTGTGTCGGAATTTTGGGGGGCCTCGACCATCCCCATCATGCGGGGCCCTCCAATCCTTCACTTCTTTGCCAATTCTCTGATGTGCCACCAACAAAAAAGGGCTACGCGACGCGTAACCCTTTCACTTTGTTCAGCAAGGCCCCTGTCGGAGCCTTTCTTTAGCCCTGAGCAGCTTTTGCGACTTCGGCAGCGAAGTCTTCTTTTTCCACAACGATTCCTTCGCCAACTTCCAGGCGAACAAAGCCGGTGATGGTTGCGCCGGCTTCTTTTGCAGCGGCTTCAACGGTCAGATCAGGGTTCACAACGAATTGCTGGCTCAGCAATGTCGATTCGGCGACGAATTTTTTCATGCGACCTTCGATCATCTTTTCGATCACCTGCTCCGGCTTGCCGGATTCGCGGGCGATGTCCATCTGAACCTGCTTTTCCTTCTCGACAATTGCCGGGTCCATGTCGGCCTCGGATAGGGCAGCCGGGTTCACAGCGGCGATGTGCATCGCAACCTGCTTGCCGATAGCTTCATCACCACCCGACAGTGCAACCAGCACACCGATTTTGCCCATGCCGCTGGTCGCAGCGTTGTGCACATAAGACACAACTGTTTCACCTGACAGTTTGGCCATGCGGCGCACCGACATGTTTTCGCCAATGGTGGCGATCTTGTCGGTCAGCGTGTCGGCAACGCTTTTTCCGCCCAGATCAGCGGCCAGCAGTGCTTCGATGTCGTCCACACCTTCAGCAGCGTTTGCAATCTTGCTGACCATTTCCTGGAACTCAGCGTTTTTCGCAACGAAATCGGTTTCCGAGTTCACTTCGACAGCAACACCGTTGCCACCGTTGACGTGAACAGCAACCAGACCTTCTGCTGCGGTACGGCCTGATTTCTTGGCCGCTTTGGCCAGGCCTTTGGTACGCAGCCAGTCAACGGCGTCGTCCATGTTGCCGCCGGTTTCGGTCAGCGCTTTTTTTGCGTCCATCATGCCTGCGCCGGTCGAGTCGCGCAGTTCTTTAACCATTGCTGCTGTGATTGCCATCTTTTGGCTCTCCTCAATTCAAACGGAATTGGGGCAGGTCATACCCTGCCCCATATGTCATTTACGTGACGGGCAGCTTACGCTTCGGCAGGGGCTTCTGCGGCTTCTTCCGCAAGAGCTTCTTCAACCGGAGCTTCTTCGAATGCGCCCAGATCAACGCCTGCTGCGCCCATCTGCGCGGTCATACCGTCCAGAGCGGCGCGTGCGGCCAGATCACAGTACAGAGCGATTGCGCGTGCCGCGTCGTCGTTGCCGGGAATGATGTAGTCAACGCCATCGGGCGAGCAGTTGGTGTCGACTACAGCCACAACCGGGATACCCAGTTTGTTGGCTTCTGCGATGGCCAGTGCTTCTTTCTTGACGTCGATGACGAACAGCAGGTCCGGAACGCCGCCCATTTCGCGGATACCACCCAGCGACGCCTGAAGTTTGCCTTGGTCACGTTCCATGCCCAGACGCTCTTTCTTGGTCAGGCCTTCTGCGCCCGATTCCATGGCTTCGTCGATCTGGTTCAGACGGTTGATCGACTGGGAAACGGTTTTCCAGTTGGTCAGCGTGCCGCCCAGCCAGCGGTGGTTCATGTAGTACTGAGCCGACTTTTCAGCCGCTTCAGCGATCGGGCCAGCGGCCTGGCGCTTGGTGCCAACGAACAGAATGCGGCCACCTTTTGCGACGGTGTCACGAACAGCCTGCAGAGCCTGATCCAGCATCGGAACGGTCTGGGTCAGGTCCATGATGTGGATGCCATTGCGCGAGCCGTAGATGAACGGGCCCATGCGGGGGTTCCAACGCTGTGTCTGGTGACCAAAGTGAACGCCAGCTTCCAGCAGCTGACGCATGGTGAACTCGGGAAGAGCCATGCAATTTTCCTTTTCCGGTTTACGCCTGGGCGGGGGTGAAAGAAGCGGACGCTCCAACCGGCGGTCTTGATGAGGATGTCTCCCTCAAAAAGGCCAAACCCCGCCTGCGGGTTTGAATGGCGCGCGTATAAGGCAGGTTTGCGCGCTACGCAAGGGCCAATCGCCCTTATTTTTCAAGCTGCGCCAATGCGTGCGCATGCCTGACGGCGTCTTCACAATGGGCGGCCAGAGCCTTGCGGTTTTCAAAGTCGCTGACCCGCGCTGGCGCATGATATATTAGTTCAACAGTTCCTTGCCGACGTGCGCCAAGGGTCTTCAGCAAATGCGGCCCGAACTCCATATCCCCCCACCAGCCATAAAAGCGTTTTGGCTGGCCTTTGGGCGCGTGAAACACCACAGAAACGGGTTGGATATACATGAAATCACGCAACTCATCTGCAAAGAACGCGGCGAAAAGCGTTGTTTTGAAAGGTAAAATGCGAAGCCCGTCGGTTGAGGTGCCTTCGGGGAAAAACAACAGTTTATGACCCACTTTCAGGCGGGTTTCAAACAGCTTGGTTTGTTCCTTGGCTTTCTTGCGATCCCGTTCGATGAACAGCGTCCCGGTCGCACGGGCCAGCCAGCCGATACCGGGCCATTTGGCAACTTCTGCCTTGGAGACAAAATAGACCCGCTTGCGCGCGTTCAGAGCAAAGATATCCAGCCAGGACGTGTGGTTTGCCACCACCGCCCCCCTCTCTTTCATCAGCGCGCCTGATGTGCGGAACCCGATGCCAAGAATTCGAAACGCGTTGCGGCAGACAAACTGTGTGATGAACGGCGTCACAGGTCGCCGGACGCCGAAAATCGGATACTCGATCAGGCGAACGGCCAGAAGGATGATCAGGCCACCAAAGACAAGGGCCGCCAGCGGGACTCCGCGCAGAATGACCAGAACCCATCCGGTAACGCCCAGCTCGATCGGATCGGGCGCGTCTTCACTATTCCAGAGCGGGTCGTTCACAGCGTCACGCCCCGCCATAAATTCGACGCTGCCGTTCATTCATGCGCGTCGTGTCGAGGATCAGGCACACATCCGTTGTGTTGAAGGTGTGGTCGATAAAGGCGCCCTCGCCCACGAAACCACCCAAGCGAAGGTAGGCTTTGATCAATGCTGGCACCTGAACCATGGCGGCGCGGCGGTCCAAAGCCTCTGGTTTCACAAGGTCCATCGACTGAAAAACATCGGGCTGCGCCCGTACGCGCAACTCTGGCGGAGCCAGATGGTTGTGGTGAAGCATCGACAAGGGCTGCGCCAATGTGGCCACGTCTGTTCCGTGAAAACTCGCAACGCCGAACAGCACCTCAATGTCACGTTCCGCTACATAAGCGGCCAAACCGTTCCACAGGTGGTACATTGCCGTACCCCCACGGTAGTCGGGGTGTAGGCACGACCGTCCCAACTCCAGCAGTTTGCGCCCACTGTTCTTGAGAACGGTCAGGTCATATTCATCTTCGGAATAGAATTGTCCCAGTTCCGCAGCACGTTCGCCCGGTAACATCCTGTAGACGCCAATAATTTCGCCGGTGTGATCATCATAGGCCAACATATGATCGAAATACGGGTCGAAACGGTCTTTCTCGAGGCCAGCATCGTGATCAACCATCTCTCCGCCGCCCCCCAACTCACGCACGAAGACGTCATAGCGCAGGCGTTGAGCTGCTTGCAGGTCGGCTTCGGTCTCGGCCAGTTTTACGGTGAAAGAAGGGCCAGTATCCGGCATATGGGGTGATCCGTGTTCTTTTGGCTGCTGATACCGCAGTTTTTCAGCCAAAGGCAACAAGCCCCGCTTCGGTCAGCGTTGTTAACCTTTCCTAAACCACTTTCACAGATCAAAGACCGGCATCAGGGCGATGCGCGTTCCGTCGATCACCACTTTTCCCTGCTCGCGAAAGTTCACGGTGATCTTGCCTGCAATGTTGGACTGAACCTGTCCGACGCCCCATTCGGGAAAATCCGGGTGGCGGACAAACATGCCCGGTGCAAGTATAGCATTCATGTCTGTCATAGGGGCCTCCGGGACGTGCGGCAGATACAGTCGGAGGTACGCATGGGCGAGAGCAACGTCAACCTGGCCGAATTGATCGGTTCGCGGATTTGCCATGATCTGATCAGCCCGATCGGCGCGATCACCAACGGGCTTGAGCTGTTGGATATGGTGGGCGCCGTACAGGGCCCCGAGATGGAACTGATCTCGGGCAGTGTCGGAAGTGCCGGGGCACGTATTCGTTTTTTCCGTGTTGCCTTTGGCTCGAGCAGTGATCACCCGCTTGGTCGGGCCGAAGTAACCGAACTGCTGAAAGATATCGAGCGTGCCGGGCGGATACGGGTCAACTGGAACCTGACCGGGCCAGTGCCGCGTAATCAGGTCAAACTGGCCTTTCTGGCACTGATGTGCTGCGAAAGTGCCATGCCTCTGGGCGGCGCTGTCGAAATCGTCAATCAGGGCAACAATTGGATAGTGACCGGGGTTGCAGACCGGTTGAATGTCGATGGTGATCTTTGGAAGAACGTCGTGACAGGTCGGTTTCCCACCAAGATCACGCCCGCGCACGTTCAGTTCGCGTTGCTGCCTGAAACGGCAGCTGCGATGGGTCGGCGGATTGCCGTTGAAACCTCGGCAACCCGCGTGTCACTTCGGTTTTAAGCCCGGATCGTTCCGTTCCCGCGCACGAGATATTTGAAACTGGTCAATTGCGCCGCCCCAACCGGTCCGCGCGCGTGCATCTTGCCCGTCGCGATTCCGATTTCTGCCCCCATGCCAAACTCGCCACCATCCGCAAACTGAGTCGAGGCATTGTGCATCAGGATTGCGCTGTCCAGACGCTCAAAGAAACGGGCCGCAGCCGTGTCATCCTCGGTCATGATGCAATCGGTGTGGTTCGAGCCGTATTGCTGAATATGAGCAATCGCGGCATCAATATCGGCAACGGGCTTCGCAGCGATCACGCTGTCGAGGAACTCTTTTCCCCAGTCTTCCGCCGTAGCAGCAACTGTACCCTCCGCAGCGAGGACACCGTCGGCGTGAACCTCGACACCTGACTGGACCAGTGCCGCAACGACGTCACGCCCCAGTGTGTCGGCGATATCCTGATGAACCAGCAAGCATTCAGCGGCTCCGCAAATACCAGTGCGGCGGGTCTTGGCATTCAGCACAACTTCCAGCGTTTTCTGCGGATCAGCAGCCTTGTCGATGTAAATGTGCACGATGCCTTCGAGATGGGCAAAGACCGGCACACGGGCCTCTCGTTGTACAAGGCCCACCAGTCCCTTACCACCGCGTGGAACGATGACGTCGACATAGTCGGTCAGCGTCAGCAGCTCCTGCACCGCAGCGCGGTCGCGTGTGGGCACCAGTTGAATGGCGTCTTCGGGCAGGTTCGCGGCCTTCAGCCCTTCGACCAGACAGGCATGGATCGCGGCTGAGGAGTTAAAGCTTTCGGATCCGCCACGCAGGATTACCGCATTGCCCGATTTCAGGCACAGCGCCCCGGCATCCGCAGTCACGTTGGGTCGGCTTTCATAGATCACACCGATAACCCCCAACGGTGTCCGGACGCGCTGGATGTTAAGGCCCGTGGGCATGTTCCATTCTGACAGAACCTCACCCACCGGGTCGGCCTGATCCGCGACGGTTCTCAGCCCGTCCACCATACCCTGAACGCGCGCCTCATCCAGCATCAGGCGATCCATCATTGCAGGGCTCAGGCCTTTGTCGCGGCCGAATTCCAGATCTTTTTGATTGGCTTCGATGATCCGTGCCCGATTGGCCCAAACCGCGTCTGCGGCTGCAGTCAGCGCCGCGTGCTTTCGTTCAGCTGTTGCGAAAGCCAGTTCACGCGAAGCGGCTTTGGCACGTTTCCCAAGATCTTCCATCAGAGCAGGAATGCTGTCGAAGTCTTTCATATCGCGTGCCTTTCAGATCATCTTATTGAAGGTTAAAGGGCGAGGTCGTCCCGGTGGATGAGGGCTGCGCGGCCGGGATAGCCCAGCGTCGCTTCAATCTCAGAAGACTTACGCCCCTTGATCGCATCGGCTTCCTGCGCCGTATACCGGCTTATCCCCTGAGCCAGACGGCGGGATTCCAGATCAAGGACGGCGACAGGATCGCCGCGACCGAAATCTCCGGTCACTTCCACAATCCCGGCAGGGAGCAGGCTTTTGCCATTGGCCAGTGCCTTGGCCGCCCCCTCGTCCACGGTAATCTCACCCCGAGGTTTCATCGCCGAAATCCATCGTTTGCGGGCTGCGTGTGGATCCAATGTCGCGGTAAACCATGTGGAATTGGCACCGTTTTCAAGCGTTTTCAGAGGGTTCAGAACCGACCCTTCGGTAATCGCCATGGCGCAACCGCCCGCGGTTGCCATCTTGGCCGCCAACAGTTTTGTTTTCATCCCGCCTTTTGACAGGCCCGAGCCCGCATCACCGGCCATGGCTTCAATCTGGGGTGTGATCCTGTCGATTGTCTCGAAGCGCTTCGCCGAAGTGTCTTCCTTAGGATTGCCCGAATAGAAGCCATCCACATCCGACAGCAGAATCAGTTGGTCGGCCCCTACTGTCACGGCGATTTGCGCGGCCAGACGGTCATTGTCGCCATACCGGATTTCGTCCGTTGCAACCGTGTCGTTTTCATTGACGATCGGAACGACGCCCAACCCAAGCAGAGTTTCCAAGGTTGCGCGTGAGTTCAGATACCTGCGGCGATCTTCGCTGTCTTCAAGCGTCACCAGAACCTGCGCCGTGGTGATCCCATGGGGTGCCAACGCTTCTTCATAAGCGCGTGCAAGCCGGATTTGCCCAACCGCAGCAGCTGCCTGTGACTGTTCCAAGGGCAGTGCCGCCATCGGCAGGCCCAGAACGCCGCGACCCAGTGCAATCGAACCGGACGAAACAAGGATTACATCTTTCCCCTGCCCCTTGAGCCAGGAAACATCCTGCGCCAACGACAGCAGCCAGTCAGACCGCAGCAGGCCGGTGTCGCGATCAACCAGCAAAGCCGACCCGATTTTTACCACCAAACGGCGTGCCGAGGTCAGGGTTGCCAAGGCTGTGCCTCCTCAGCGGGTTTCTGACGCACACGGTTGTCGTCAATCTGGCTGCGCAGCGCCCGCAGAACTTCGGTTACACCCAGATGTGCCACACCGGACATGGTCATGACGGGGCCGCCCACGGCCTCCTCAAGCTCAGCGACGGCAAGGGCACGTTCTTCGTCATCCAGCGCGTCGATCTTGTTCAGAACAGTGATCCGGGGCTTCTCAGCCAGTTCACCGCCATAGGCTTCCAGCTCGTGAATGATCGTGCGGTAATCATCGGCGACCGTCGCAGAGGTGCCATCGACCAGATGCAACAACACGGCACAGCGTTCCACGTGACCCAGAAAACGGTCACCAATGCCACGGCCTTCATGAGCGCCTTCGATCAGGCCCGGGATATCGGCCACAACAAATTCGACGTTGTCCACGCCGACAACGCCAAGATTGGGGTGCAGCGTGGTAAACGGATAGTCGGCAATCTTGGGCCGCGCATTCGACGTGGCCGCCAGAAAGGTCGACTTGCCTGCATTCGGCATACCCAAAAGACCCACATCGGCGATCAGCTTGAGCCGCAGCCAGATTGTGCGGTCAATCCCCGCCTGCCCCGAATTGGCGCGGCGCGGGGCCTGATTGGTGGCGGACTTGAAATGCAGGTTGCCAAAGCCGCCATTGCCGCCCTTGGCCAGCAGAACGCGTTGCCCGACTTCGGTCAGGTCGCAGATGACGGTTTCTTCGTCTTCGTCCAGGATTTCAGTGCCAACCGGAACACGCAGAACGATATCGTCCCCATCCTTGCCGGTGCGTTGCTGCCCCCGGCCCGGTTGCCCGTTTTTGGCGAAGAAGTGTTGCTGATAGCGGAAGTCGATCAGGGTGTTCAGCCCATCCACAACTTCGGCCCAGACAGACCCGCCTTTGCCGCCGTCCCCGCCATCGGGGCCGCCGTATTCGATAAACTTTTCGCGTCTGAAGCTGACGCAGCCGCTACCGCCGGCCCCGGACCGGATGTAGACCTTTGCGAGATCGAGAAATTTCATGTGTGTCCCCTACTGCAAAGGCCCCATCGGCCACAAGTCAGAGTTTTTTACTGTATGTCCAGGTGGGCACATTCGCATCGCGCGCCACCGAATAGCTTTCCGCATCCCCCAGATACTGGAACCCGCAATGGGTCAGGACCCGGGCCGAGGCCGGATTATCCTGAAACACACTGGCAAACATCGTCGCGTTTTCCAGCGGGTTGGCGTTAACAAGCGCTTCCACAGCCATCGAGGCAATGCCCGTGTTCCAATAGATCGGCGCGACCCAATAGCCGACTTCAGACTGATTCCGATCAAGCCGTTTCAGCGAAATCACACCGATCAGTTCCGGGCCACCGTCCTTGGTGGCATCCATGACCCAGACGTCCTCGTCCCGGTTGTCAGCCATCGAACGGGTTACAAAGGCTTCGATCGAACCGGGGGCCAGTGGATGTGCAATACTGGTGGTCATCCGCGCCACGCGCTCATCACCTGCGTAATGCTCGATAAGGCCCATATCCGACCGGCGCAGGGGGCGCAGGTCGAACCGCTCGGTTTCAATGACCGGCTGATTTATTATTGTCTCAAGCTTCATTGGTGTGTTCCTCCTCCGAACAACACGAATAGTACGGACGCGACCGTAAGACCCGCCAACGTCCACATCAGATATTTTTCCGCCGGGCGACCTTCAACCGCATGCGCGATTCTATCCCCCGCAAAAGTCCAGATCGGGTGCAAAAAAATCTGGCAGATCAACAAACTAAGAGCGATCGTGAGCGTTGCGTCAAAGCTGGACGTCCCCGCCGCGACAAAGCCCGTAAAACCTGCAACAATCATGGCCCAGGCTTTTGGATTCAGCGGATGCACGATCAACCCCGCCCAGAATCCCGGAACATCACCAACCGCAGTTTCGCGCGACAGTCGCAAATTCGCGATCTTCCACGCCAGCCAGCAAATATATGCAGCCGAAGCATATTTCAGCGCCGCAAAGGCCGTCGGAACCTGTTCCGCCAGTTGCAGCAAACCAAAGCCCACGGGCCAGATAATCAGCTGCTTACCAAGCACGACACCGGCCACAAAAGGTAATGCGGCACGAAACCCATAGCGCGCACCCGTTCCCAGCAGGACCATGTTGGCCGGCCCCGGCGTACCGACCTGAGAGGCGGCAAAGATCAGGAAACTGGTGGTTGCGACTGTCATCGGTTCTTTCGGTCACGACTGCGTTAAAACGAGAAAGGGGACCGGCACTTTGTGCCGGTCCCCCATGAATTTTTCTTAAACCTTCTGGGTCTCGGCTTACTCTGCGGCCTCCGCCACTGGCAGGACCGAAATAAAGGTGCGGTTTTTAAGTCCCTTGTGGAACTTCACGGCGCCATCGACAGTTGCAAAGATGGTGTGATCTTTGCCAATGCCTACGCCTTCACCCGGCCAGAACTTGGTGCCGCGCTGACGCACGATGATGTTGCCTGCGATAGCGGCCTGGCCACCATACAGTTTTACGCCAAGGCGACGACCAGCTGAGTCGCGACCGTTACGGGAGGAACCGCCAGCTTTTTTATGTGCCATTCTCTCTCTCCTTAGCCTTTAGCCAATTCTTTGGCTTGCTCAACCCATTCGGGTTTCACTTTGACCGTTTCGATAGCAGCAATCTGCTCATCCGACAAGGCGGCCAGAGCGGCAAAGCTCTCGATACCGGCCTCAACCAGCTTCTTGGCGGCGGCAGGGCCGACACCGTTCAGTTGGGTCAGATCGTCAGCAGCGGCAGCAGCGGGTGCTTCAGCCTTGGCTTCGGCTTTCTTGGCAGGCTTTGCAGCGGGTGCCGCCTCGCCAGCCGGAGCGGAACCGGTTGCAGCTTTGATGCCCGATTTGTCGGCGCCCGACGCCAGAATGTCGGTGATTTTGACCAGTGTCAGTTTCTGACGGTGGCCAACGGTACGCTTCGAGCTGTGCTTACGACGGCGTTTGACGAACTTGATGACCTTGTCACCTTTGATCTGTTCGATCACTTCGGCCTGAACGCCTGCGCCTGCAACGAAAGGTGCGCCAACAACCGGAGCGTCACCGCCCAGCATCAGAACATCGTTGAATTGAACTTTTTCACCTGCGTCGGCAGCCAGTTTTTCAACGCGGAGGATATCGCCCGCCTGAACCTTGTACTGCTTGCCGCCAGTCTTGAGGACCGCAAACATGCGTCTTTCCTTTTCTAACCCGCGTTCTGTGGTCCCCGGTTGGGTGTTTTGGCCCCAAGAAACTTGAAAGCCACCTCGAACAGCGCGCCCTTTTCGGGCTGTGTGAATGGCCCCTGACAACGTCATGAGGGCCAAATAATAACGATACCCGGCGCGGAAAACCGGCCGGGATGCGCGCTTATCCTTAGATTACAGGTAAAAGTCAACACCAAAGCGGTGTCAAAGATCGGACGCCCTCAGCGCCTGTGCAACCGCCTGCCCCAGGCGATAGGAAATATCATTGAACATGCGATCAAAGCCGTCAAACACGGCGTCATTCAGGGCCTGTCCCGTCTCGGTTCTGGAAAACGCGATATTTTCGCGCATCTGCGCCTCGTCCAACGGGCGGTAGGCCATAAGAAGAAACGAGAAAAGCCACTCCTCAGTGTCCTCGGCCCGGCTATCTTTCTGCAATAAAAGCTCAGCCAGAAGTTCCTGATCATCGGTCCGCGCATCAACATCAAGCCCCTGAAAGAAGCTGTAGTCAGACGTCAATGCCCCCTGAACATTCTTTTCGATCAGGTCATTTGCCTCGATATATTCCTTGACCAAAGCAAACTGAGCGGTGCTGCGTTCTGCGGATTTGTAGGCTTCTCGGGCCATGTCTTCGATTGCCTGATCCGACATGGCGCGCCGGGCCGAGTTTTCCAGTGTTACGATGGTCTGGCCAAGATCGCTTTCAAAAAACAAGATGGCCTGATCAAGCTGAACATCGGACATACCTTCTTTGAAGGCGTCCGTCAGATGTTCCCGCATCCAAAGGGGATCGTAGATACGATTGACCTGCGACTCGAAAAAAGCGCCACCCTTGTTATCCAAAAAAGTATCGTCAAGAGTCTCGCGATGGCCCTGCCCCTCGTGAACAAGGATTTCCATCACCTGTGTCAGACGCATGGCTTGTGCCAGCCGATCGACTTTTCCATCGGCATACAGCGGCAGTGCCCAACACAGGGCGACCACAAATGCCAGAATTACGCGCTGCATCAAATGTCCTGTGCCGGGTGCAACTCGGCCATCCGTGCGGCCAGAACCTCGAACCTCATGGCCATGATCTCATATTGGATGGCGTTCAACAGCTCGTAGACTTCCTGCATCAGCGGCTGTTCCAGCGCGTCAACATAAGTATCCACATCAGCGTCGGAAAAATCCTGATAGGTGTAGGCCGCACCCGCCAGATTAGAAAGTTGCAGTGACTGACGCATTGCCGGTTCATTTCGCTTGATCAATTCACGCAGTTCATCTCCGTTCAGCTGCAACTCGATGACGCCCGATGCGCTGGCCGCCAGCAGGAAGCGCACCTGAATTTCCTGCAAGGCACGCAACGCCGTACCTGTGGAATCGATCGCCGTGTTCATGCGTTTAAAACTTTCGACCCGTTTCGATCCGCTTTTGATCAGGTCAGAGATGATCCTTTGGCCTGCCAATTGCTTGACGTCATCGTCTTCTTGCATGTGTGAGGCATTTTCGGCCACGACCAGACGTTGACCAAGGTCAGACGCGTAAAACTCGACAGCGTGTGCCAGGGCCTCGTCACTTAGGGTCTGTTCCAGAATGGAAACTGCGGTGTCGTGCATTGCACCGACTTCAAAAACCTCGTCCGTCAAACGGGTCCAGTCCGAGCCGAAACCCTCTGGGTCAACACCCAACATCTGCGGCGCGGACCGTGAACTCAGGGCGATGCTTTCAAGAGCTACGTCAAAGCCCGTTGTGATCAGAAAAGCCTCAATCCGATCCCGGTTCGCTGCGGAAAGCTCAGGAGGAACCAGAACAAGTGCCAGAAACGAGGCGAGAAACCAAAAGGCGATGCGGCGTGCAAACTGTGTCATACCTTTCAGAGTAGGTGTTTTGCGCTGGCAGGCAACGGAAAATCCCGGCAATCACGATTTCCGGAATTTTCTGCTTGCGCCCCCGTTCGTTCCTGACTAAATCCCCCCCTCACAGACCCCCGCGGAGAGGTGCCGGAGTGGTCGAACGGGGCGGTCTCGAAAACCGTTGTGGGTGCAAGCCCACCCAGGGTTCGAATCCCTGTCTCTCCGCCACATTCCCAATATCGAAGGCTGTCAGAAAACGTCTTCCGGTCTGATTTGGGTTCTCAACAAAATTGCAAGTGGTCCGCTGTCAGAAACTGTAGTGGCCTAGGTCACCCGGCGTGTTCTTGCCGTGAAATCTGGTGCAATCAGCGTAGCACGGCCCAAACCTGTATTCTGCTGAGAATTCACAGGAATTCCCCTTTGTATCTCCGCTACATTTAACGCATCCCGGCGACACATTTTCCAAAGGAGACACACATGTCGCGTATTCTTATCCTGATCATCATCGCCGCTGTCGGTGTTGGTGGTTACTACTATCTCAACCAGTCCGAACAAACTCCGGCTGAACAAGTGCAATCCGCAGCGCAGGAGGCGGGCGATGCAGTGGCTGATGCCGCGTCAACCGCTCAGGAAGCTGCGTCTGATGCGCTGGAAGGTGCAACAGAACAGGCCAGCGAGGCAGCTTCATCCTTGACCGAACAGGCGCAGGAAGCCGCATCGTCGGTTGCCGACCAAGCCAGTGAGGCAGCTTCGTCTGTTGCGGAACAAGCATCCGAGGCAGCACAGCAAGCCGGTGATCAGGTGGCGGCGCTGGCGGGTCAGGGACAGGAATTGCTGAGCTCCTGGATTCAGGAAGGCAAGCTGGACCCCACCAATTTCGACTATGAAGGTATCATTAGCTCGATTCAGGACAGCACATTGGCCACGGATCTGAAAGAACAGGCGATCAAGATTGTAAATGACATTAAAGAGTCGCCTGAAACCATCGCCTTGAAGATTCAGGAACTGACCGCGCTGTTGACGCAGCAGTAACAAAGAAGGGGCCGGTTGCCAGTTTCCGGCCCCTACCCCGCACGCCAATTTTCCAGTCGTGCCCTTACGTTATCGTTTCTCTGAATTGACCCAGTGTTCGGCTTTTGATTGGCTGCCCCGACAACACATCCTCACCCCGAGGTCGCCCGTTGGCAATCTCCTGTTTAAGGGGGTGTGCACATTGAACTAGCCATCTTGAGGACGATCCCATGACTGACCTGCCCCAAACAATGAAAGCTGCCATCCTGAAACACGGCGGGTACTCGGCCACTTCGACCGGACCAGTCATCGAGAATGCGGCTGATTGGCTTGAACCCGCGGAACTGCCCGTTCCCAATCCCGGCCCCGGTCAGGTTTTGATCCGCCTGCGCGCGTCGTCGGTCAATCCGTCCGACCTCCACTTCATTAAGGGTGAATACGGCCAGCCGCGCGTCAAAGGTGCCGCGGCCGGCTTCGAAGGCTGTGGCGACGTCGTTGCAACCGGAAAAGGTGCCGAGGCGCTGAAGGGACAGCGCGTCGCTTTCGTGGCCGCAGGTTCCGGCGCCTGGGCGGAATACATCGTGACGCAGATGCAAATGTGTATTCCCTTGCGTCCGGATATTTCAGATGATGACGGCGCCGCGCAAATCGTCAACCCTCTCACCGCGATGGCGATGGTGGACATGGCAAGGGAAGACGGCGATGCATTTGTGATATCCGCTGCGTCCAGCCAATTGGGAAAACTGATGTGCAGCCTCGGGCGTGATCTGGGGTTGAAACCCATCGCGCTGGTGCGCCGGGCCGAGACAGTCGACACGCTGAAAAGTCTTGGAGCTGCCGAAGTGCTTGTGACGTCCGATCCTGAAATCGTCGAGAAGTTTGCCGCGATAAGCGCCACGCTGAAGCCGCGGGTCTTCCTTGATGCGGTGACGGATCAACTGTCCGAGAAACTGTTCTGCGCCATGCCCAACCGGGCGCGCTGGGTCAGCTACGGCAAACTTTCGACCGAAGCGCCAACGCTTTCCCAGACCGGCCAGCTGATTTTCATGGGCAAACGGATCGAAGGTTTCTGGCTGACGCAATGGATGATGTCGACACCGCCCGCTGACCAGATGCGGGTTGTGGCCGAAGTTCAGGCCCGCTTTGCCAATGGTCGCTGGAAAACGGATGTTTCCGAACACCTTACACTCGAAAATCTTGTGTCGAATCTTGCCGAAGCGCTGAAAAAGAGTGACGGAAAGGTGATTATCGCCCCATAGTAGAACTCACCTGCGTTGCCGGAGGATACACGCGGGCGGAAGAAGACGCTGGAAAACCGGTGGAGGGAGGACAGTGTGGATAATGCGCAGCTGCTGATTAGCGGGCTGGCGAACGGGTGTGTCTACGGCCTGATCGCGCTTGGCTTTGTACTGATCTACAAGGCAACCGAAGCGGTGAACTTTGCGCAGGGCGATTTCATGATGCTGGGCGCATTTGTGACCATCGGCCTGACAAATACCGAATATATGGCGTTGCCGTTCTGGCTCGCTCTGCCTGTTTCATTGGGAATAATGGGCGCGCTCGGTTTTCTTCTTGATCGCCTGATCATTCGACGCTTGTTCGGTGAAAGCCAGACCGCCGTTGTCATACTGACCATTGCTTTGGGCTTTGTGATCCGTTTCGTTGCCGGTCTGATCTGGGGGCACGAGCCGCAAACGCTGCAAAACCCGCTTGCGGGCAAAGAAGTGCGTATGGGCGGTCTTGTACTGGGGATGGAGGATGTCGCGATAATCGTTGTCACGTTGCTGCTGACATGGGCACTCTATGTTTTCTTCAGCCGCACCAAGCTGGGTCTGGCGATGCAGGGCGCCTCGCAAAACCAGCTGGCAGCTTATTACATGGGCATTCCCGTCAGGCGTGTTCAGGGATGGGTCTGGGCTTTGGCTGGAGGCGTTGCAGGAATTGCCGGAATTCTCTTTGCTGCAAAAGGCGCTGTGGATCCGACAACCGGACTGCTGGGCATCAAGGCGTTTGCCGCCGCCGTTATCGGCGGATTCGGCAGTTTGCCGGGTGCATTGGCCGGAGGGCTGATTGTCGGCGTTATCGAACCCTTCGCCAGCCGGTACATTGCGGCAGGTTACAGCCAGGTCGCGCCATACGCTTTGCTGCTTGCCGTCCTGATCTTCCGACCAAACGGGCTGTTCAGTCAGGTCCGGGTCAAGAAGGTCTGAGCCATGCGGATCGTTTTCAAAACCGACTACATGCAGGATATCCGCCCCTGGAAAGACGGGTTCCAGCTGCGCCTTTATCTGCTTCTACTGTTTGTCGTCGCGGCCGCGCCCTTCGCACTGGACGATTTCTATCTGGGTGAACTGACAAACGTTCTGATCTGGGCCATCGCCGGTCTGGGCCTGATGATCCTGACCGGACATACAGGGCAAGTCAGCCTGGGCCATGCGGCCTTTCTGGCCTTTGGCTGTTACGCCAACGTGGCCCTGATTGAGGCAGGCGTTCCTTTTCTAGTCGCGTTTCCGCTGGCCGGAATTCTGACCGGGATCGCGGGTGTGACCGTCGCAGTCCCTGCCCTGCGGCTTCACGGTATCTACCTGGCGATCTTTACCATGGCGCTGTCCATCCTGATGGATGACATCATCGTTCTGTCCGAGCCGATCACTGGTGGTGTCGCGGGTAAATATATCGGCGGGGTCGAGATCTTTGGCCTTACGGTTGATCGCTGGGGGACGCCTGATCTTTTTTACTGGCTGGTTCTGTTCGTCACCGTTCTGGTCACGTTGGGATATTTAAACCTGCTGCGGGCCCCTCTAGGACGTAGCTTCATCGCCGTTCGCGACTCCGAGGTTTCGGCGCAGGCGATGGGTATAGATATCGCGCGAACAAAGATGATTTCATTCGCCTTGTCCTGTGCGGTTACAGGTTGGGCCGGCGCGTTGATGGGTCTGTTTGCTGGTGCGTTTAACAATGAAACCTTCAGCGTCCTGATTTCGATCCAATTGCTGATGATGATTGTTATTGGCGGGCTGGGCTCGATCCATGGCGCGTTCCTGGGCGCAATCGTCATCGGGTTCTTGCCGCAGTTTCTATCGATTTCAAAGGAATATGTCGGCGCGATCATTGGCGGAAACACCGTTGCCATTCCGGGGCTGGAGTTCGGCATCTTTGGCATGATCCTGATCGGCTTCATCCTTTTCGAACCCATGGGCATCTATGGCCGCTGGCTGAAAATCCGCACCTGGTTCGAACTGTTTCCCTTCTATCGCAAGGACATGTTCAAACGGCAGAAATCCTATCTCAAGACGGAGCGTCTGAGATGAGCTTGCTTGAATTTGAAAACGTTACCCTGAAATTTGGTGGTCTGACGGCCGTGGACAATTTGTCCTTCGAGGTTCAGCAGGGCGAAGTCTTTGCCATAGTCGGGCCGAATGGCGCGGGCAAATCGACGGTCTTCAATCTGATCTCGCGCTTTTACGATCCGTTTTCAGGGTCGATCCGGTTTGATGGTCACGATCTGCTTCAGGCCAAACCATCAGGCGTGGCGGCCTTTGGTGTGGCGCGGACCTTCCAGAACATCGAGCTCTTCGAACACGCAACTGTCCTGCAAAACCTTTTGGTTGGACGGCATCGGCACCGCAAGACGAACCTGATTTCAGAACTCTTGTTCACCCCTGCGGTCCGACGGCAAGAGCTGGAGAACCGGGAAAAAGTCGAACAGATTATCGATTTCCTCGACCTGCAGGCCTATCGCGACAAGTTGATTTCCGGGCTGCCTTACGGCGTGCGCAAAGTGGTCGAAGTTGCACGTGCCCTGGCGACCGATCCCAAGTTGCTGCTGCTGGATGAACCGGCGTCGGGGCTGTCGGTGGAAGAGACGACCGATATGCGTTGGTGGATCGACGATATCCGGCGGCAAATGGGCATTACCGTGCTGATGGTCGAACACGACATGGGATTGGTATCGGGCGTGTCCGACCGGGTCCTGGCCATGGCAGATGGGGCAAAGCTGGCCCTCGGGCCACCGGCAGATGTGCAATCGCACCCGGCCGTGATCGAGGCATATCTGGGGAAAGCCTCATGAACGCTCCGATCTTGCAAGTTCGCAATATCGAAAGTTTCTATGGCCCAATCATGGCCATTCGGGGCGTTTCGCTGGATGTTCACGAAGGCAAAATCGTGTCGATCCTTGGCGCAAACGGCGCGGGCAAGACCACATTGATGAAAACCATCTCTGGTGTGATGGACCCGGAAAAGGGAACGATTACCTTTGACGGCGGTGACATCCAGGGCTGGGAGCCGCACAAGGTTGTCCAGCGCGGGGTGGTCCACATCCCGGAAGGGCGCGAAGTTTTTCCACTGCTGACGGTTGATGAAAACCTGAGCCTCGGCGCCTACACCCGCAAAGACAAAGACCAGATCGAACAGGATCGTGAGCTGGTCTTTCGTTATTTTCCGGTTCTGAAAAGCCGTCGGTCGCAAGAGGCCGGAACCCTTTCGGGTGGGCAGCAACAGATGCTGGCCATAGGGCGCGGATTGATGGCCAGACCTCGTATCATGTTGCTGGATGAGCCGTCTTTGGGCCTGTCCCCTCTGCTGGTGCAAGAGATCTTCGGCATTCTCAAGCGCTTGAACGAAGAGCAGAATATGACGATGTTGCTGGTTGAACAGAATGCCAATGCGGCGCTGGAACTGGCGCATCACGGCTATGTCATGGAGGTGGGTCGCATCGTCATGGACGGGGCCGCCGACGCGCTTTTGCGATCCGAGGATATTCAAAGCTTCTATCTTGGAAAACAAGAAGAAGGCGCGCGCGAAAGCCGCCGCTGGAAGCGGAAAAAGACGTGGAGGTAAGACTGATGGACGCCACGCCTCTACCCCCACAGGTCGTGATAAACGGCGTTCAGTTCAACGCAACGGCAGGACAGCGCCCGGTGCGTGTTGATGGCTGCATCACAATTGCTGAATTGTTCCAAAGCCGATGTGCCGAACTGGGCAGCCGAACAGCGCATCGCGAAAAAGACCTGGGTATCTGGAAGTCCTATTCCTGGGCCGATTACTGGCAGCATGCCAAATGGATCGGGCTGGCCTTGCGCAAGCTGGGGCTGGAGCGTGGCGATGTGGTCTCTATCCTGTCCGAAGATCGCAAGGAATGGGCCTGGCTCGACATGGGTATTCAGGGCGTTGGCGGTATCGCTTCCGGCGTCTACACCACGGATTCCGCCAGTCAGTTGCAGTATCTGATCAACGACAGCGGCAGCCGGTTTCTGATTGTCGAGGACGAAGAACATCTGGACAAGTTTCTGGGAATTGAGACCGAGGTTCCCGATCTGATCAAGGTAATCATCCTTGAAGACGAAGGATTGCATGACCTGAACCATCCGCGCTGCATGATGATCGACGAGCTGTTCGCCTTGGGCCAAAAGGCAGAACTGGCCGAGCCCGGGCGCTTCGAAGCGGAAATTGCATTGGCCAAACCGCAGGACACTGCCTTGCTGGTCTATACGTCGGGCACAACCGGTCAGCCGAAAGGCGCAATGCTTAGCCATGAAAATATTCTGGCCGCCGTCGAATCCGCGGCACGGGCGCTGCCAGCACTGCCCGGCGATGAACAGCTGTGTTTCCTTCCCCTGTGTCACATTCTGGAACGTAATGTCTCGGTCTATTTTCCTTTGGCTGCCCGCTGCACTGTCAATTTTGCCGAGAGCCCTGAAACTGTTTTTCCAAACCTTCAGGAGGTCTCGCCGACAACCTTCACAGCGGTGCCAAGGGTTTGGGAAAAGATCTACTCACACGTCCAGATCCTGACGCAGGAAGCCACACCTTTGGGGCGGCTGGCATTCGGCCTGGCATTGAAAATTGGTGCGCGCCGTGCCGGATATCTGAGTGCTGGCCAACCTGTTCCAACCGGCGTCGCCACCAGATTCTGGTTCTGGGATCAGCTGGTTTTGAAAAACCTGCGCCGGATGCTGGGTCTGGACAAACTGCGACGAGGCGGAACAGGTGCCGCCCCAATCTCGACTGATCTGCTGAAATGGTACTGGTCCATCGGCGTGCCGTTGGTGGAAGGGTTCGGGATGACCGAAACTTCGGGCCTTGCCACGCTCAACACCACAGACAGCAATAAGATCGGAACCATAGGCAAAGCCGTCGAAGGCTGCGACATCCGTATCTCGGGCGATGGCGAAATCCAACTGAAGGGCCTGAACATTTTTCAGGGATATTGGCGCAACAACGCGAAAACCGCAGAAACCTTTACCGCCGACGGCTGGCTGCGTACCGGTGATATGGGGTCAATAGATAAGGATGGCTATGTCACCATTACCGGCCGCCTTAAGGATATCATCATCACCGCAGGTGGTAAGAACATCACCCCAGCCGAGATCGAAAGCCGCCTTAAGTTCAGTCATTATGTCGCGGATGCAATCATCATCGGGGACAGGCGCAAATTTCTGACGGCACTGATCATGATTGATCAGGAAAATGTCGAAAAATACGCGCAGGGCCATAAAATCCCCTTCTCGAATTTTGCCTCGCTATGCGCAGCACCGGAAATCAGGCAGTTGATCAGTTCGGAAATTGCCGCTGTTAATGCAGAATTTGCGCGGGTCGAGCAGATCAAGGATTTCCGTCTGATTGATGTCCTGCTGACCGCTGAAGACGACGAGCTTACAGCCACGATGAAGCTGAAACGCGGATTGGTTGAAAAGAAACACGGGCATCTGATCGAAGATATGTACACTTGACCAAAAGATTAACGGGAGGAAAGAGATGAAGAAATTACTCAACAGGCTGGCGGCTGCATCACTGCTGACAGCATCGGCAACACTTGGTTGGGCGCAAACACAGGGCGTGACCGATGATGAGATTGTCATTGGTTCTGTCAACGACCTGAGCGGGATATTCGCCGCAGTGGGTGTTCCGGCAACCAAAGGTGCAAATGTCGTCTTTGATCGGGTGAATGCAGCCGGTGGCGTGCACGGGCGAAAAATTCGTTACGTGGTCGAAGACAATGGCTATCAGATGCCGCGAGCCATGCAGGGCTATAACAAACTGCTGAATCGCGACAAGGTATTTGCCATGTTGCAGTCGCTTGGAACGCCGATGAACATGGCAGGTTTCAAGCTGTTGGATCCCAAGGGCATTCCCAACGTGGCGCCTCTTACTGCTGCGCGTCAGATGTTGCAGGAACCCATGCGGAACAAGTTCACCTCTTTCTCGACCTATTTCGATCAGGCGCGTGTCGGTGTGAACTATCTGGCTGGCGAGTTTGGATCAAAGACGGTCTGCACCATGTACTTGCCGACAGATTTTGGTGAGGAAATTCTAGAAGGCAGCAAGGCCGGAGCCGAAGAAGCCGGGATCACTTTTGGATCAGAAACCACCCACAAACCGGATGAGACGGATTTCGTTGGATCGCTGAGCAAGCTCAAGGAAGAGGGTTGCGATATCGTCACCATGGCGCTTGGGGTGCGGCAGGCGATCACTGTCGTGGGCACCGCTAAGAAAATGGGCCTGACCGATATGAAATTTCTCGGCACCTCGGCCAGTTTCCTGACGGTCGTGGCGCAGGTGCCCGGTGGCGTGACTGATGGATTCTACGCGGCAGCTTCGTGGCAGGATCTTTGGGCGCGTGCGGATCAACCTGCTCCGGCCGCATTTATCGAGGAATACAAGGCAGCCACGGGCGAAGATCCGGTCGGATTTGCCATGCTGGGTTATTCGGCGGCTGAGATGATGGTCAAGGCGTTAGAAGCCGCAGGCCCCGATCTGACGCAGGACAGTTTCATCGCAGCGATGGAAACGCTGGATTATCAGGACGATCTGGTTGGCAACCATATCACCTATGGCCCTGAAGACCATCAGGGCGCGGATACTGTGTTCGTCAACGTTGTTGAAAACGGTGCGTGGAAACTCGTTTACGAAGAATGAATGCCTGACCAGCGCAAAGCAAAAGGGCTCGCAAGTGCGAGCCCTTTCTTTTGGGTATTCCCGGCGAATTAACGCTTCGAGAACTGGAACGAACGGCGGGCTTTGCGCTTACCGAATTTCTTACGTTCCACAACGCGGCTGTCGCGGGTCAGGAAGCCAGCGGCTTTCAGGGCACCACGCAGGTTCGGATCATAGAGTTGCAGCGCTTTCGAGATGCCGTGCTTGACCGCACCGGCCTGACCGGTCAGGCCACCGCCTTTGACGGTTGCAACAACGTCGAATTCACCTTCTACGCCGGCAACCTGGAACGGCTGGCGCAGGATCAGCTGCAGAACAGGGCGTGCAAAATAGACGTCCTGATCTTTGCCGTTCACGGTGACTTTGCCGGAACCCGGCTTGATCCAAACGCGGGCAACAGCGTCTTTACGTTTGCCAGTGGCGTAGGAGCGGCCCAGCTCGTCACGTACGGGTTCACGCACGATGACTTCTTCGGCCACGGTTTCAACGCCTGCGACGGCGCTCAGCTCTTCGAGAGTATTGATCTGATCAACCATCGGTCATTAGCTCCGGGTGTTTTTCTTGTTCATGGACTTGACGTCCAGAACTTCGGGGGCCTGGGCCTCGTGCGGGTGCTCGGCACCGGCATAGATACGCAGGTTGGTCATCTGCTGGCGCGACAGGCGGTTGCCTGGCAGCATGCGCTTGACGGCCTGGAAGACCACGCGCTCGGGGTGTGCACCTTCCAGAATCTGCTGTTTGGTGCGCGACTTGATGCCGCCAGGGTGGCCAGTGTGCCAGTAGAAGTTTTCTTCGCGCTTCTTACCAGTCATCTGGATTTTGTCAGCGTTGATCACGATGACGTTGTCGCCCATGTCCATGTTCGGGGTGAACGACGCTTTGTGCTTGCCACGCAGGCGCATGGCGACGATCGAAGCAAGACGGCCCAGAACAACGCCTTCGGCGTCGATCAGGATCCACTTCTTGTCGATGTCTGCAGGTGTTGCAGAAAAGGTTTTCATGGCAGGATAGTCCTGTTTGATGTGAAAGACCGCCCCAGCGGAGCGGCCCGAATTCGATGGACGGGTTTTATGAGGTGCCTGCACGCAGGTCAAGCGGCTCTTGGCTTATTTATATTCGTAAAAACAACGCGTTACAAAATAGGTATTATTTTACCCCATCTTCAAACGCTTATTTGTTCTGGCGGATTGTCCAATAGAACACGCAGGCGCTGCATCGCGTCCTCGAACCGTTCAAGCGACACATGACCATTCATGGCGATACGGACCGCGTTCGGCGCGCGCCCATCGCGCAGCGCGAACTCGTCGGCGGATCGGAGTTGTATCCCTTCCCGCTCGGCCGCGCGACTGAATGCAGCCGACCGCCAGCCAGACGGAAGGCTCAGCCAGACAAAGGGAACGTCCGGGGCCCAGTTCAGATCAAACCCACCCAGGGTATTGACGGCAACTCGTAGATAATCCCCCATCCGCGTACGCACATCCTTGGCGATCTGACGCGTACGCGGATCGGACAGCAGAAGGCGGGTCAATTCCGCAAGGGGCTGGGCCAATCCGAAATATCCGTATTCAGCGGACCGGCGCAGATCCACACTTTTTTCTCTGGGGGCGATAGCAAAACCCACACGCAATGCCGGTGTCAGAATCTTCGAGATTGATGACACATGCCATCCCCGTTCAGGCGCCAGTGCCCGAAAGCTGGGCTCTCGGGCATCGCCCATGCGATAGCAATCATCTTCAATGATCTGCAAATCAAAGCGACGGGCAATCTCAACGATCTCTTTCCTCCGCTCCAACGGTGTGTGTGCGCCCGTTGGGTTTTGAACTTCTGGCGACACGCAGACGGCCTGCGCTGTCGTGTGGCGCAGAACATGTTCTAACGCTGCCGGATCGACACCCCATCTGTCCATCTTCACACCGACCACTTCCGCGCGCATCAGTTCGCCTGCGCGACGGAACCCGGCATAAGACAGGTCCTCGACCAGTACGACAGGTTTGGGCCCGCGCAGGATCGTCTGAAACACAACGCAAAGCCCGTTCTGGCCGCCATGTGTCAACACAATATCATCATGGGTCAGTGCGCCCAGCGGAAGGTCTGACAACCAGTCCACAACCGCCTGTCGCACGGGCTGGTACGCGTCACGCGTCGGGTAATTCAGAAACAAACCCGGATCGGCTTGCGACACTTTTTTCAGACATTCACGGATCAGGGACACCTGCCCCATATCTGCCAACCTAGGGCTGAACAGACTTACATTGGCATTGTATTTGTCGTCCCGAAGATGCAGTTGCCGCGCCCAAACGTCGTCAAGAATGGGCGATTTTGGCGGCGCAACAAATGTACCACGCCCGACTTCGGCTTGTAACAACCCCTCATCTGTCAGGATTGTATAGGCGCGCGCGACTGTACCAGGCGTTATTTGCAGGCGATACGCCAGTTCGCGCACCGGAGGAAGTTTGACGCCCACTTCCAAAGATTTGTTATCTATGGCTTTTCGAATTGTGTCAGCAACCAGAGTGTATTTCGGTCCTTTGGATTTCGGTAGCGCCTCTGGCCAAATTGTATCCATTACAATTCTTCCTTTGCTTTTGACACAATTTCGAATGTATCAGTCACATGTACCAAGTACAGCTAATTTGTGTCAATACAATTGAAAGGAATTCCGAGATGACACGCACAATGCACACCCCCGCCCTTCTGCTGCTGACCGACAGCCCCCGGCTGCCTCTGGCCGCTGCACTGGCCGTGCGGTTTGCGGCAGCGGTCACTCAATGGGAGCGTCGTCGCCGTAGCCGCGTCAATCTTAGTTATCTGGATGACCGCTTGCTGAAAGACGTCGGTCTGACACGCCATGATGCGCGCCGCGAGGTAAAGCGCCATTTTTGGCAGATTTAACTGATCCCCAGTCCCATTATTGGGACCTCTTCCTGGGCCGGGGCTTGTCCCCGGTCTTTTTTATCCGAATTTCGCGGCCACGGACCCTGCAGGTGGCAGGGAATAGGTCATCGTCGCTCTGGCAACTGGGTCTTCTGCGCCATCGGAATACATAAGCACGTCACCGACGGCCAAAGTCCGGCCCAGTTTCAGCAGGCGACATTTGGCGATCATGTCCGTGTTGCCTTCTGGTTTGCGCAAAAAATCCAGGGAACTGTTCGTCGTGACCGCCAGGGATTGACGCCCTTTTCGCGCCAGAACCATTGCGTATACACAAACATCGGCCAACCCAAACATGGATGGCCCCGAAACCGTGCCCCCCGGCCGCAAATGCTGATCCTGCACAACAAGGCGCATTGTGATTGTATCTTCGGTCAGGTCCTCGACGACAAAGTCTTTGTGCACCTGCGGGAAAACCTGCTTAAGGTATTGTGACAGTTCGTCCCGGTTCATTGCCAAAGCCATGCTTTCCCTCCTGCTCATACCGACCTAGAGTTGGCCCAACATGGGATCGGAGGGCAAGATGGCAATTCTGGAACGTAACGACACCGGCGCTGTTGCGCGGCTTACAATGAACGCCCCAGAGCGGCTGAACGCGCTGAGTGACGAGATGCTGTCGGCGCTTCAGGCTGAACTGGACACGTTGCGTAAGGACACGTCGATCCGGGCAGTGATCCTGGCGGGTCAGGGCAAGGCATTTTGCGCTGGCCACGATCTGAAACAGATGACGGCCGGACGCCAGTCCGAAGATGGCGGCAAAGCTTATTTCAATGACCTGTTTTCGCGCTGCGCGAAGGTGATGATGTCAATCCAGTCCCTGCCCCAGCCCGTCATCGCACAGGTCCACGGCATTGCAACCGCCGCCGGGTGTCAGTTGGTGGCAACCTGTGACATGGCCGTCGCCGCCGCAGACACGCGGTTTGGAGTGAACGGGGTTAATATCGGCTTATTCTGCTCCACCCCAATGGTGGCCCTCAGCCGCAATATCCCCAGAAAGCAGGCATTTGAAATGCTGACAACAGGAGACTTCATATCAGCCGAACGTGCTGCCGATTTGGGTTTGGTCAACCGCGTTGTCCCCATGACGCATCTTGAACAAGAAGCCAATGCGCTTGCAGAACAGGTTGCCTCCAAACTAGGAGCCGCCGTCAAAATCGGTAAAGAGGCGTTTTATCAACAGCTTCTGATGCCGCTGGATCAGGCCTATGCCTATACCGGCGACGTAATGGCGCAAAACATGCTGTACCGGGATACAGAAGAAGGCATTTCAGCCTTTATCGAAAAACGTCCCCCAAATTGGTCCCAATAATGCAATTGTTTTGCACATTTTTCGCCACTGTTTTGAATTTTGCACTTTTCAAAAGGGCGACACTGTGGCAAAGCTGGGTCGAGGCCAAGGCCTCAGGACACTTTTGGGTCGCCGTGGGCGGAAGGTCCCTCCAGCTGGTCTCTCTCACCAGCGCTGACAATCCCGCAGCGGCGACCCCAAGACCCCTTCCATAAAATTCGCGAAACCGCTTTGCCTCAGTTGCGCCCGATTGTGGTCTGCCCTATGTGGCATCGCATGACACAAGTTTTGCATATTGTAGGCGGCGGCATGGCCGGGTCAGAAGCGGCCTGGCAAGCTGCTGAAATGGGTGTGGATGTTGTGATCCACGAAATGCGTCCGACCATCGGCACCTTTGCACATCAGACCGGCAATCTGGCGGAAATGGTGTGTTCGAACTCGTTCCGCTCGGATGATGATGAGCAGAATGCCGTGGGCCTGCTGCATTGGGAAATGCGCGCCGCCAATGGGTTGATCATGACAACGGCCGATGAACACCGCCTGCCAGCCGGTGGCGCGCTGGCTGTGGATCGTGACCCGTTTGCAGAAAGTGTGACCGCAAAACTTCGCGCCCACCCGCGTGTGACGGTAACCGACGAAGAAGTGACGACCCTGCCCGACGAAGGCCAGTGGATCTTTGCGACCGGTCCCCTGACGTCACCCACGCTGGGTCAGTCCATCCAGGCCGAGACAGGGTCTGACGCACTTGCCTTTTTCGACGCCATCGCACCGATCGTCTATGCCGAGAGCATCGACATGAGCAAAGCGTGGATGCAATCACGCTACGACAAGGGCGAGACTGAAGAAGAGCGGACAGCCTATCTGAACTGTCCGATGGACCGGGATCAGTACGAAGCCTTCATAGATGCGCTTCTGGCAGCAGATAAAACCGAATTTCACGAAGGAGAGACAGCAGGTTACTTTGACGGCTGTCTACCCATCGAGGTTATGGCCGAACGCGGTCGCGAAACGCTGCGCCATGGTCCGATGAAACCGGTCGGGCTGACCAACCCGCATGAGCCCGATGTGAAACCGCATGCAGTGGTGCAGCTGCGCCGTGATAATGCACTGGGCACCTTGTTCAACATCGTGGGTTTCCAGACCAAGATGAAGTATGGCGCCCAGACCGACGTGTTCCGTATGATCCCGGGTTTGGAAAATGCCAGCTTCGCCCGGTTGGGCGGCATCCACCGAAACACATTCATCAACTCTCCCACGCTTTTGGATTCGCAAATGCGGTTGAAATCCAAACCCAACATCCGGTTTGCCGGACAGATCACCGGCGTCGAAGGCTATGTAGAAAGCGCCGCGATGGGGTTGCTGGCTGGTCGGCTTGCCGCCGCTCAGATTTTGGGGCGTGACCTGCCAACCGTTCCGCAAGACAGCGCAATGGGTGCTTTGATCCATCACATTACGGGCGGTGCCGAGGCCAAGACCTTTCAGCCGATGAACGTGAATTTCGGTCTGTTTCGCCCCGTGGATGGCCTGAAAGGCGGGCGTCGGGGTCGTAAAGACCGGTACAAGGCCTATACCGATCGGGCCAAAGCTGAATGGAGTAACTGGTTGGAACATTGCTGACTAGACGCTTAATGCGGTCTCGGCCTAGCATGCTGGAATGAACGACACGTTTTTGAACAGCACATACAATCTCGGCACGCCTGAAGCGACTGAAGCGCACTATCAGAACTGGGCTGCGACCTATGAAAAGGAAGTTGGTGAACACGGTTACGCCACGCCGGGCCGTGTAGCAGCGGCTTTGTGGTCTTTCGCACCGAAGCCCCAGACACCTATTCTGGACTACGGCTGCGGCACCGGGTTGTCAGGGCTTGCCCTGCGCGCTGTTGGCTTTGAGGTCATCGATGGGATGGACCCAACAGAGAACATGCTTCAGGAAGCCGCCAGCAAAGGCGTTTACCGAACATTGACCGGATTCGATATCGCCAAGCCCGCGCCGTTGAAACGTGGGGAATACACGATGATCACAGCCATAGGAGTGATCGGAAAAGGTGCTGCCCCGCCCGAGACACTGGATTTGTTGATGCACGCACTGCCCAAGGGTGGTTTGCTTGGCTTTTCGCTGAACGATCATGCGTTGGCGGACCATAAATTCACCTGCCGTCTGACGGATTGGGTCGACATGGGGGCAGCACGTTTGTTATTTCGTGAACACGGTCCCCACCTGCCTGGGATCAACCTTAACTCTGACGTGTATGTATTAGAAAAAGCGTGACTCTTGTAACGCGCTTTGCGCCATCCCCAACAGGCCCCCTTCATCTCGGGCACGCGTATTCTGCGTTGGTTGCCAGCGATAGGGCCACATCTGAAAGCGGCCGGTTCTTGCTGCGAATTGAGGATATCGATCGATCCCGCTCACGACAGCTATGGGAGGATCAGATATACAGCGACCTCAGATGGCTGGGGCTGACATGGCCAGAACCCGTAATGCGCCAATCGGATCGTATGGACGTTTACCATAAGGCGCTGGACCAGCTATGGGCGCAGGGGCTTTTGTATCCGTGCACGTGTAATCGCAAAGATATAGCAGCAGCAGCCAGTGCGCCGCAGGAAGGCGCGCCGATGCTTGGACCCGACGGGCTTGTTTATCCCGGGACCTGTCGAAAAAGGTTTGTTGGCAAAGATTTATCGATCCTTCCTCGTCCAACTCAGGACCCCTTGCGATTGGACGTGGTCAAGGCGTGTCAGGCGGTCCGCAACCCGGACAGGTACCAATTTCTTGAGCTGGGATCGGGTCCGGGCGGCGAAACCGGCATTATCACTTTCACGCCTGATGAGTTGGTTGCCACCATAGGTGATGTAGTTCTGTCCCGCCGCGACATGGGGACGTCGTATCACTTGTCCGTTGTGCTTGACGATGCCGCTCAGGGTGTAACACAGGTGGTTCGAGGGCGGGACTTGTTCGAAGCGACCCGCATCCACGTTCTGTTGCAGGCTTTACTGAACCTACCGACACCCGAGTATCTCCACCATGATCTGATCCGCGATGATGCAGGCAAACGGCTGGCCAAACGCGACGATGCCCGCGCGATTTCAAAATACCGGGCCGAAGGAGCCAGGCCAGACGACATTCGCCGAATGGTTGGGCTTTGACCCCTATTCCATTGGCGCCATCAGTTCAGTTTCGATCCCATCCCGAACGGCGGTAAAAAAACAGGTTCGTCGGTTGGTATGGCAGGCTGCACCGGTTTGACGGACCAGAACCAATAGGCAGTCCCTGTCACAATCGATCCGGAAATCCACCAGTTCCTGTACATGGCCCGAGGTTTCGCCCTTGATCCAGAAGGCCTGCCGCGAGCGCGACCAATATGTTACCCGCCCGGTTTCAAGGGTCTTTTCAACCGCCTGCACATTCATCCAGGCCATCATCAGAACCTCGCCTGATGTTTCATCCTGCGCAATCGCCGGGATCAGACCCGCCTCATTAAATCTCAAAGTAGAGGGATCAAACACGACTGGGTCAGACATCTCAAAAACCTTTTGCATCCGGTGGGCTCGCCACTATGTATGGGTAACACACGACGAGGGAAAGCCATGAGCGGCGAGAACGACCTGATTAAGCTGTACTCCGGGCGCATTCTGGCGCTGGCTGCGGATATTCCGCATCTTGAGCGACTGGAAGATCCCGATGCAACCGTCAAGAAACGCTCACCTTTATGCGGATCGACAGTAACTGTGGACATCAAGGTTCGCGATGGTCAGATCAGTGCCTTTGGTCAGGACGTCAAGGCCTGTGCTTTGGGGCAAGCGTCCGCCTCGGTCGTCGGAGATGCAATAATTGGCGCGTCGCGGGCGCAGGTCGAAGCTGCGCGCGATCAGTTGGCGGCCATGCTCAAGACTGGTGGCCCTGCACCCGATGCGCCGTTTGACGGCCTTGAGGTGCTTATGCCCGCACGGGATTATAAAAACCGCCACGCGTCGATCCTGCTGGTTCTGGATGCCACGGCTGAGGCCATGGCGCAGGCTGAACGGGCAAACTGCGCCTGATTATAGCTATTTGGTGTAAACCCGTTTACCCTCTGCCCAGATTTCAGGAGGGATGGGTTTGAATAATTTGCTCGAGCATTTCGTTACGCTTTGGGTCGTTATCGACCCGATTGGAACAATTCCCGTTTTCATCGCCGTTACGGCCGGATTGGACGCGGCAGGCCGGCGGCGGACAGCGCTGTTAGCAGCCGTAATAAGTGCTGCCGTATTGCTGTTCTTCCTAGTGTTTGGTCAGGTGCTGATTGAAGCGCTGGATATCGGGCTGAATTCGTTTCAAGTCGCTGGCGGCATTATCCTGTTTCTTTTTGCGCTGACGATGATCTTTGGTGAAAGCAAACAAGAGGTTGAACAAAGGCAAGCCGAAGAAGATCGTGAAGACGCGTATCACCAGCAGAACCCGGCGATTTTCCCGCTTGCCGTGCCTTCACTGGCATCCCCCGGCGCAATGCTGGCAATCGTTATCCTAACTGACAACCACCGTTACAGCATCGCGGATCAGGGTATCACAGCGCTTGTCATGCTTTCCGTATTGCTGGTTGCGTTTGTACTGATGCTTTTGGCCGAGCCCATCATTCGGTTGATCGGTCATTCAGGCGCGGCAATCATCAGCCGTGTCATGGGCATGATCTTGGCCTCGGTAGCTGCTAACTCAGTCCTGTCCGCGCTGTTGGAAATCTTCAAAACCGGCCAATTGTAAAAAAAGCCGCCGCGCTTTCCGGGCGAAAGGGCGGCGGCAGGTATTGCGTGTCTCGTGTGGGGTCCGGTGTACCGCGCGGGGCCGAGGCATGGCCCCCTCAAGGGGTTTGGGACAGGCAGGTCACCCTTGACTGAAATGGGGATGACAGCGCGGATTTTTCGGCACGAGATCGCAGGCAGAAAGGCTTAGAAACCAACCGGTAGGTGAAGGGCCACCATCAGCATCACGACCAAAGACACCACGCCAACGGCATCCTGCAGGATAGTCGATTGCGCGCGGCAGAAAGCGGTCTTGATCTGGGTCAGCATAGGGTCACCTCCGGTCAGAGTTTTAATCCTTTGTTGACCTTTTGTTCTCATATTTCCAAGCGCAGGTAAAGAACTTTTTGAGAACATTTGTGAACTTTAGAGAACGTTAAAGCTAACCCACTGAAATCAAACGGATCGCCTGATCCTGTTTCATCAGCCAAAGCAGAACACGCGCGGCCTGTCCCCTGTCCGAGGTCAGTTTGGGATCGGTCGTTAGCAGCGCCCGCGCATCGGATTGGGCGACGGCCATCAATCCTGCCTGACGTTCCAGGTCCGCGATATGGAATTTTGGCAACCCGGATTGCGCAGTCCCGATCAGATCGCCCGCGCCTCGCATCTCAAGGTCAGTTTCCGATATTCGGAAGCCATCCTCTGTCTCGCGCAGAACCGCCAGCCGCTTGCGCCCTCCCTCGCTGAGCGGTGGTTGATACATCAGCAAACAGGTGGATTCCGCATCCCCGCGCCCAACGCGCCCCCGCAACTGGTGCAATTGCGCGAGCCCAAAGATCTCGGCCCGTTCAATGACCATGATCGTTGCGTTGGGTACGTTCACGCCGACCTCGATCACCGTCGTGGCAACAAGGACCTTTGTTTGCCCGTTCTGAAATGCGCTCATTGCGGCGTCTTTGTCGGCTGGTGGCATCTGACCATGAACCAGCCCCACAACGCCCTCACCCAAAATGGCCCGCAGGCGTTTGAAGCGTTCCTCGGCCGCTGTAAGGTCTGAAACTTCGGATTCGTCGACCAGAGGACACACCCAGTAACACTGTCGCCCCTCATCAATCGCGCGCCGCAGGTGGGCGATGACTTCGTCCATACGCTGTGTGCTGACAATTGCCGTTTTGATCGGTTTTCGCCCCGGAGGTTTTTCATCCAACACCGAAACATCCATATCGCCATATTGCGCCAGCGCCAGACTGCGCGGGATGGGGGTGGCGGTCATTACCAGAACATCGGCTCCCTTGCCTTTTTCCGACAATTCCATCCTCTGCCGCACGCCAAACCGGTGCTGTTCGTCGACGATGGCCAATCTCAGCGCCTTGAATTCAACATCGCTTTGAAACACTGCATGTGTGCCAACCAGAATGTGAATATCGCCTTGTTTAAGCGCCTCAAGCTTGGCACGCCGCTCCGCGCCCTTGTCACGTCCGGTAAGCAGTTCCAGAACCACTCCGGCCTGCTCCGCCAGGGGGCGCAATCCTTCCAGATGCTGGCGTGCCAGAATTTCAGTCGGGGCCATCATCACGCCCTGCCCGCCTGCCTCAACCGCGATCAGAAGGGCCATGAAGGCAACCAGCGTCTTACCGGCGCCGACGTCGCCCTGTAACAGCCGGTTCATTCGGGCGTCAGACGCCATATCAGCCGAAATCTCATCAATGGCGCGCGTTTGTGCGCCAGTGGGGCGATATGGAAGGCTTGCCAACACCTTTGATTGCAGTGCCCCGGTTCCAACGCTGACGATCCCCCGCGACTTGCGCTCTCGCTGCCGGGCCAGAGCGAGCGTCAGCTGATGCGCAAACAACTCGTCATACGCCAGCCGCTGTCGCGCGGGGGCAAACGGCGCGACATCATCAGCGCCGCGCGGATTGTGACCGGCGTGAATGGCCGAAGCCCAATCCGGCCAGTTTTGCTGTGACACCTGCGCCGGATCGATCCATTCCTCTAGCTTGGGAGCGCGTGCCAATGCACTGCGACTGGCCTTGAATGCTGTTTTCTGGGTCAGCCCTTGCGTCAGGTGGTAAACCGGTTCGAATTCCGGGATATCTCCGGCTTGTTCAACGGGCAGCATGTGGTCCGGATGCACCATCTGTGCCATGCCGTCGAACAGTTCCAACTTGCCGGAAACCACGCGGCGTGATCCTTGCGGCAACACTTTCTTCAGATACTCACCACGTGCGTGGAAAAAGACCAGCTGGAAATCGGCCTGACTGTCTTCGACATGAACGCGGTAGGCCCCCCCCTTGTTGCGGGGTGGCCTGTGAAGGCCAACTGTCACTTCGACAGTCAGAGTGGCCGGCAGGTCCACCCCCTGAATTGTATCCCGCCTGCGCCGATCCACCACGGCATAAGGCAGGCTGAACAGAACATCGCGCGGGGATTCCGCCCCGGTCTGTGCCATGGCTTGTGCGGTCTTGGGGCCGACGCCATCCAACGTTTCCAGCCCCGCAAATAGCGGGAAAAGCTGTTCGGGCCGTCCGCTCATGCGCCTTCTATCAGCTGAAGCCAGCCATCCTCGTCCAAAGTTTCGATCCCAAGTTCCGCTGCCTTCTTCGCCTTTGACCCGGCCCCGGGACCCGCAACCAGAATATCGGTTTTCTTGCTGACAGAACCGGAAACCTTCGCGCCCAACGCCTCGGCCCGCGCTTTCGCCTCGGCGCGGGTCATCTTTTCCAGCGTTCCGGTGAACACTACGGTTTTACCCGCGACCGGACTGTCCGAGGCTGGCGCGTCGGGGGCGATAACCGTCAATTTGCTGCGCAGCGTGTCGAAAGCCCGTCGTTCCTCTTCATTGGCAAATGCGTCCGACAATGAAAGGCCAAGCGTTGCGCCAATTCCGTCGATGCCGATCAGCTCTGCCCAGGCGGCATTGGCATCTGCACCGACATTGGCATCCGCGATGGCTGCGTCCCGCACTTCTTTCACGCGCGCGCGACGCCCTTCAAGCTGGGCCGCCGCACGTTCGGCATCTTCCGCCTCATCCGCCCGCCTTTGGGCCAGCGCAGCCGGGCGTGCAGTGTCCAACGCCAGCGCCATTGCATCCCAGTCGCGGTAAAAAAGTGCCAGATCACGCGCGCCCATTTCACCAACATGTCGAATGCCCAGTGCGAACAACAAGCGCGCAAAGGGAATCTTCCGTTTTTCATCAATGGCTTCGAACAGGTTCCTGGCGGATGTTTCGCCCCACCCGTCCCGGTTTTTCAACCGCGTCAGACTAGCTGAGTCCCGCTGTTCCAGCGTGAAGATATCAGCTGGCGCATTGATCGGAAGGGTTGGATCACCATAGAACATTTCAATCTGTTTTGCACCCAGCCCTTCTATATCAAAGGCTTTGCGCGACACGAAATGTTTCAGCTTTTCAACGGCCTGCGCAGGACAGATCAGGCCGCCGGTGCACCGTCGAACCGCGTCGCCTTCTTCGCGGATCGCATCGCTCTCGCATTCGGGGCAATGTGTCGGAAAGGCAAAGGGGCGTGCATCGGCGGGGCGTTTGGACAAGTCGACATCCGACAGTTTGGGGATCACGTCGCCCGCGCGATAGACCTGAACCCAATCGCCCACTCGGATATCTTTTCCATCACGGATCGTGCCGCCTTTGGCGTCGCGCCCAGCGATATAATCTTCGTTGTGCAAAGTGGCATTGGAGACGACCACCCCGCCAACCGTTACAGGATGCAACCGTGCCACGGGGCTGAGCGCCCCTGTTCGACCAACCTGAATGTCAATCGCCTCCAATCTGGTCCAGGCCAGTTCGGCTGGGAACTTATGTGCGATCGCCCATCTTGGCGTCGTCGAACGGAAACCCAAACGTGCCTGTAATGACAGATCGTTTACCTTGTAGACGACCCCATCGATATCATACCCCAAAGTCGCACGCTGCGCTTCGATATCCCGGTAATGAGCAATCATGTCCTCAGTCGTGGCACATAGGCGCGTCAAGGAATTCGTGGGGAACCCAAGGGTCGCAAGACGCTCAATCGCTCCCATCTGGGTATCCGCCAAAGGCTCTGACAGTTCACCCCAGGCATAGGCGAAGAAGCGCAATGGGCGGGATCGGGTAATTTCCGAATCCAGCTGACGCAGTGACCCTGCCGCTGCATTGCGCGGGTTGGCAAAGGGTTTGCCCCCCCGTTTGCCTTGTCGCGTGTTCAAGGCTTTGAAATCAGAGTGGGACATGTAAATCTCACCTCGAACCTCAAGAACGTCAGGCGCGTTTTCAATCTGCTGTGGAATATCAGAGACAGTGCAGGCGTTGGCCGTTACGTTCTCGCCAACTTCACCGTCGCCCCGCGTTGCGGCCTGAACCAGCTGTCCGTTCTCATAACGCAAGGACAAAGAAAGGCCATCAATCTTGGGTTCAGCTGTGAAAGCCAGCGGCGCGCCTGCATCAAAGCCCAGATATTTGCGAATCGAGCTGTCGAAATCGGCAATGTCCCCATCGTCGAACGCATTTCCCAGTGACATCATTCGGACGGCATGAGTAACTTTTGAAAACCCGTCCGACGGTTTGGCCCCGACTTGCTCTGTTGGGCTGTCAGCACGTTTCAGGTGGGGAAAACGCGCCTCGATCTCGGCATTTCTGCGTTTGAGGGCATCATAATCCGCATCCGACAACTCGGGCGCATCTTCTGCGTGATACAGCGTGTTGGCTCGGGACAGTATGTCCGCCAACCGCGCCAGTTCGGCACGCGCCTCATCATCGGTCAGGTTTGATATGGGAGTGGATTTGCTCATGGCCTCGCCCTGTCACGCGTTCTTGGACCTCAGTGATAGGGCGAGGCCATGGCCAGGTCCAGATGTGCTGAGCCGTGAGTGCAATGTGCCGCCCTGGACCACCAGCGACACAAACGGTTCAAATCAAAGGCCGACCGCCATTCGCGTCTCGTCCAGAGTGTTGCTTTGCGGGTCGCGCAACACGTAGCCCCGCCCCCAAACGGTTTCGATATAATTCTCACCACCGGTTGCATTGCTGAGCTTTTTGCGCAGTTTGCAGATGAAGACGTCGATGATCTTCAGCTCGGGTTCATCCATGCCGCCGTATAAGTGGTTCAGAAACATTTCCTTGGTCAGAGTCGTACCCTTACGCAAGCTGAGCAATTCCAGCATCTGGTATTCTTTTCCTGTCAGGTGCACGGTTTTTCCGTCCACCTCAACGGTCTTGGCGTCCAGATTTACAGCCACGCGACCTGTGTGGATGATGGACTGCGAATGCCCTTTCGACCGGCGGATGATGGCATGAATGCGGGCCACCAGTTCTTCGCGGTGGAAGGGTTTGGTCAGATAGTCATCCGCGCCAAACCCGAAACCTTTGATCTTGCTGTCCGTATCATCTGCGCCCGAAAGGATCAGGATCGGTGTTTCCACACGGGCAATCCGTAGCTGGCGCAACACTTCATGCCCGTTCATGTCCGGCAGGTTCAGGTCCAGCAAGATCAGGTCGTAATCGTAGAGCTTTGCCAGATCGATACCTTCTTCGCCAAGATCCGTTGCATAAACGTTTAGGTTCGCATGCGTCAGCATCAGTTCGATGCTTTTAGACGTGGTCGGATCATCCTCGACAAGAAGTATACGCATTTTCACTGCTCCAATTCGGGTCAATAATTCCAATTAAAATTAAACCTGACCAAGAATGGTTAATCTGACGTTACCGTTGAATCATTTATTCCTGCTCACCTTTAGGTTGTCGATACTTTTTTAAGGCCGTGGCTTTTAAAGCCTCGACACCGTGTTCCGCGACCAGGGAAACCCAGCCGTTGAATTCTTCGTCGCTGATGCCGTATTTCTGTTTTGCCTCAGACAGGCTGATCAGCCCGTAAAGTACCCCACGCACGACCAGAATCTTGCGTGAAGCTACCCACCGCCTAGTGCTTGTCGGCGGCAGATCGGCGCGCGTCAGTATGGATCCATCCGGCAGAGAAACAAACCTTGGCCCTTCCACTTTGTGCAAATACATCGCTTTACCCTTTTTGCTGCATCAAAGCTGGCACCAGCCTACTTAAGGTCGTATGAAACCGCCCCTTGAGAGTGTGTAGAATTTTCCTATATTCTGCCGGTCTTTCTTAACCCGGACAGGAACCGCCAATGGCCCTCGACACCGAGACCCCGCTGAACTCGCTTGGCTTTGCCAAACCGCCCTCGGAAACGCGGGTGGTTGTGGCCATGTCAGGGGGCGTCGATAGCTCCGTCGTCGCGGCCTACTTGGCCGATCAGGGCTATGATGTGGTGGGGGTGACACTGCAACTCTATGACCATGGCGCGGCTCTGGCCAAGAAAGGGGCGTGCTGTGCCGGGATCGATATCCACGATGCGCGCCGCGTAGCAGAAGAGCGTGGGTTTCCCCACTATGTTCTGGACTATGAAAACATCTTCAAGGACGCGGTGATCGATGAGTTTGCGGAAAGCTATCTGGCAGGCGCAACACCCGTCCCCTGCATTCGCTGCAACGAGCGCGTAAAATTCAAGGACCTGCTGGAAACCGCCAAGGATCTTGAGGCCGACTGTATGGCCACCGGGCACTATATCCAGCGCAAGATGGGGCCAAACGGCCCGGAACTGCACAGCGCCGAAGACGCTAACCGGGATCAATCCTATTTCCTGTTCTCGACAACGCCCGAACAGCTTGATTTCCTGCGCTTCCCGTTGGGTCATTTGCCGTCAAAAGACGCGACCCGCGAAATGGCGGCTCAATATGGGTTGTCTGTGGCGGACAAACCCGACAGTCAGGACATCTGCTTTGTGCCCGACGGCAACTATGCCAACGTCATTGAAAAGCTGCGCCCCGGTGCTGCGGAACCGGGTGAGATTGTTCATGCCGATGGCCGCGTTCTGGCGCAGCACAACGGGGTGATCCAATACACGATCGGCCAAAGGCGCGGCTTGGGCATCGGCGGCCTGAGCGAGCCGCTTTATGTGGTCAAGCTGGACGTGGACAAAAAACAGGTCGTTGTCGGCCCCAAAGAGATGCTGGCAACGCGTGTCGTTCCCGTGCGTGAGATCAACTGGCTGGGCGATGAAGCCTTCACATCGCGCGAAGAATGGCACCTGTCAGTCAAGGTCCGTTCGACCCGCCCCCCGCGCGAGGCCATTATTCGACCGCTGTCCGACACCGCTGCTGAGGTGGAATTGCTGACACCCGAAGAAGGCATCTCGCCCGGTCAGGCCTGCGTCTTCTATGCCTCAGAAGGCAGCCGCATCTTTGGCGGTGGCTGGATCTGGCGCGGATACTAGGCTGAAACGGGTTCAACCACGGGTTCGATCTGGATCTGAAGCGCATCGTTGAACCGGTTGAATGCACCGCACAATGCGATGCGCCAGGTTAACTCGACAATCTGGGCATCGCTGAACCAGTCCCGCAGGTTGGAAACCTCAGCGTCGCGCATGCGGCCTGATCGTGTCGTCACCGCCTCGGCGTATCGCACGACAGCCTTGTCGCACGCGTCCAATTCAGGGTGGTTTTCGACATCTGGCAGGCGCGCCGCGCCTTCGGGGCTGAGACCTGCAACCGTCAACAGCGGAGTATGATGCGAGACGCAGTAGTCACAGGCGTTCAATTTGGAAACCGTTACCATGGCCAGTTCCAGCGCACGACGCGGCAAGGTTTGCTGTTCCCGCAACGCCGTCAACATCCCTGCGACATGTTCCAGAACCGGTGGGCAATGTGCGGCAACCCGGGCCCAATTGTCGAACGGGCCATAAGCACCCAAAGCCGCATGTGACGCGCGTGTCTCGTCTGCCATCTCGGCATCTGCCAAAGGGGGGATGCGGGTCATGATGAAAGCTCCTTTTCCGCGAGGATATCTTAAGTCCGCTCCGCAGCAACAGACGCTCGCGGATCACAAACCCGAGACGGAACGCCGGAACAAGCCTGTTACAGGGTATCCGTGGGCGAATTGAAGAGGATATAGAGCCCGACGCAGACCATGATGTATGGGGCGATCCGATCCATACGGGCAACGCGTGGCCCCAGGCTTTTGGCCCGAGGGGCGCCCCAAGCCGCGGTAAAGACCAGAACTGAAGCAGCCAATGCTGCGCCGATCAAAGCGGCAACACGGTATGAAGGGGCAGAATCCGCCAATAGCGGTGTCATGACCGCGAAACTGTCAATCGACAGGCTCAGGAACAGGGTAACCACCGATGTTACGGCCCCTTTTGCCTCGGTTCCTTCAGAATTGGCCCCGAAAAACTGCCGCCAGATACCGCGCAGACCAAAGACCAGTGGCACAAGACCCAGAAACCCGATCCAAAACGGCGCGCCACTCTGGTCAACGCCCAATGCGACGGTCATGGCCATTGTCAGAACGATTGTCTGTGCGACAGCAAAGCCAATGATGGCGCGGCGCTGCTCGATCACCAATACCAAACCCAGCAAGACGGCCAGATTGTCCAGATTAGTGGATATCATGGCAATCCCGGCTGAAGCGGCGAACAGCGCGTGATCAAGCATTCTTAATCTGCATTCTGTCCAGCACAGCCCGTGCCGCCCGCAATCCCGGAGCATCTCCTCCGCGCCCCAACCGTTCCATTGTCAGGTTCATCGCGAGTTTCTGAGCGTCAGGGGCGTTGGTCACATCATGCAGGGCTTTGGCAATCATTTCTGGCTGGCAATCGTTTAGCAGGCATTCAGGCACGGCGCGTGTTTCAGATACCAGATTGACCAATGTAACAGTGTCCAGCTTGACCATGCGTTCGGCCATTTTCTGTGTCAGCCAATTGAGTTTGTAGGCGATCACCATAGGTGTATTCTGCGCCGCCAGTTCCAAAGAAACCGTACCCGAAGCGGCCAGCGCGATACATGCCGTGCCAAAAGCCGCGCGTTTTTCGACCGTGGCTTGCCCGGCCCCCATTTGTCGCGGGTCGAGCACTATTGGTGCGCCCGGCCAGCTTTGCGTCAGAGCGTTGACCAGGTCAGTTGTCGCACCCACGGTTGGAACCACGACACGATAACTGGGATGGTCCGTCAAAAACAGCCGCAATGCCTCACCGAACGTGTCTGCCAGACGTTCGATCTCACCCCGTCGCGATCCGGGCAGAGCCAGCAGGACTGGAGCATCGCCCAGGTCGTACTTGCTCCGGAAGGCCGCAATCTCGGCCTGTGTTGCCGTCGGTTCGCTGGCAACAGGGTGGCCGACAAAGTCGCACTCCATCCCTGCCCGCTCCATGTATGGCGGCTCGAACGGAAGCAGTGCCAGCACATGGTCGATGACCTTTGCCATTTTATCCGCCCGCCCCGGACGCCAGGCCCAGACACTGGGCGCAACGTAATGCACGGTGCGAATACTACTGGCGCCCTTGACGATTTTGGCGACACGCAGGCTGAAATCGGGGCTGTCGATGGTGATCAGAACATCCGGCTGTGTGTCCAACACTGCGTGCGCGGTCTCCGAGATCCGACGCTTGAGGTGAAAAAACTTCGGCAGAACCTCGATCAAACCCATCACCGAAAGTTCCGACATCGGAAACCGGCTGGTCAGCCCCTGAGCAGCCATCAAAGGTCCGCCCACCCCTTCGAACTCAATATCGGGGATCAGGGATTTCAGCCCCTCCATCAACGCGCCGCCCAGCCGGTCGCCCGAAGGTTCACCGGCGACCAGAAAGACGCGCATCAGACCGCCCGCTCGCGAATATACAGGAACAGCCCAAGACGGTTACATTCGGCGATGACCTGTTCTTTTTCCAAAACCAGCACACCGCCCTTTTCCAGAACGATGCCAGACAAGCCTGCCGCGACCGAATCCGTGACGGTGTCGGGCCCGATGGCAGGCAGATCAGCACGCCGATCTTGATCGGGCTTTGGGCCTTTGAACAGTATGCCACCCCCCGCGTCCGGGCGTTGCGTCAGGGATTGAAGCATCCAGGCGGTTCCAAAGCTGCCCTCGACTGCCAACACCTGCCCTTTTGAGACAGCACAGGCCTGACCAATATCCGCAGCCCCCATGGCCCGCAGAATTCCGGCAGCACGGTCTGCATCTGTCATGTCACTTTCGGATGGCTGCACTTCGGTCAGACAGCCCAAAGGCGGCAACAGGCTTGGGGCGATTTCCTGCGCTGCCCGGACTCGCATACCGGCACCTTCCAGCAGGCCAATGATAGCCCGCAATGCTCCGTCATCACCCGACAGCATGGCCTGCTGGATCACCGGAACCAACGGCATCGTTGCCGCGTCAATACGTTTGGGATCAACCTGCGGGCGCCGAACTGCACCCGCCATGCAGATCTCAGTCACGCCCCTTGCCTGAAGCCCGGCGATAAAACTTCCAAGCTGTTCAAGCGGAAACACGATATCCGCGACCAGATCATCCGGCAGGAACCCTTCCATCGCGCAGATCAGCGGGCGTTCCGCCAGTTGGGCAACCAATTCGGTCGGCAGCGCCCCGGTTCCCGCAATCAACGCAAGCATGTTCCTATTTCCTCGGTGTCAGGAACGACCGATCGCTGTGTCCGGTGACAAAATCAACGATCCGCTGCACATAGTCACTTTCGTTACCCTGACCAAGACGGTTTGCGCGATCCATGAACGTTCCATCGCCTTCAGACAGCTCCTTGAACGCGGCACGCAATGCCGAGATGTCTTCGCGCGAAACACCTTTACGCTTGAGCCCCACGAGGTTCAGACCTTCAAGCTCACCCCTGGACGCCTGTACCAAACCGTAGGGAATGACGTCTTTGGGCACCATGGTGAGCGCACCGATGATCGCCCCACGACCAACACGCACCCACTGGTGCAGGCCCGAAATGCCACCGACGATCACATCATCTTCGACAATACAGTGACCCGCTGCTCCGGCGTGGTTCACCATGATTACCCGGTTGCCGATTTGCACATCATGGGCCACATGAACACCTGCCATCAGCAGGCAATCATCCCCAATCCGGGTTACACGGCCGCCACCTTCGGTCCCGGTATTGATCGTCACGTGCTCGCGAATGCGGTTGCGCTGACCGATTTCAAGGCGCGTATTTTCACCGCCGAATTTCAGGTCCTGCGGAATCTCACCGATCACCGAAAAATTAAAGATCACGGTGTCTTCGCCGATCGATGTATCACCGGTCACAACAACATGAGACTTCAACTCGACCCGATCAGCCAGTTTTACATTAGCGCCCACATAGCTGAAAGGACCGATGACGCAATCCTGCCCGATCTGCGCCCCGTCTTCGATAATCGCGCTGGGGTGGATACCGCTCATGTTGTTTTTTCCATATCCCAATCGACATAGGCCGAGAATTCTGCTTCCGCTGCCACTTCACCATCAACAGTGGCCCGGCCACTGAACTTGAAAAGCTTGCCACCCTTCTTGCCGCGAACCGTTTCGACATGCATCTCCAGCACGTCGCCAGGAACAACTTTCCTGCGGAATTTGCATTTGTCGATGCTCATGAAATAGATCAGCAACTCGGTGTCGATGACATCCATCCCTACGCCCAGCATTACGCCTGCGGTCTGCGCCATCGCCTCGACGATGGTAACACCCGGCATGATCGGTGTTCCCGGGAAGTGGCCCTGGAAATGCGGCTCGTTCATGGTGACGTTCTTAATACCTCGAGCCGATTGATAGCCAGAGATGTCCACCACCTTGTCGACCAGCAAAAACGGATAACGATGCGGCAGGATCCTTTGGATCAACTGAATATCGGCACTTTTGGTTTCCGTTGTCATGATGCGGTTATCCTGTTCTGGATGTTTCTTTTTCAGCGTGGTTAGCAATACAGCCTCGCCAGGGCAAGCGAACCTATTCGCTTGTGTCCTTTTGAAGTCCGCTGCCATCGCCAATTGCCGTGTTCACGCGGATTATCGCAGCCTCTGTGATATCAGACGTGCTTACAACGACATTAGAGCGTTCGATAATCACGCTGGCACCAAATTCGCGCAGCAAATCGACAAGGATCGGGCGAACTATATCGAAAAACGTTTGTTGCGCTTCCTCGCTGCGACGTGCCAGCGCGTCAAGCTTTGCCCTTTGCCCGTCGCGATGGGACTGAACCTTGACATCGAACGCGTCGGCCAGTGGGCGAAACTCCTCTGCTGGCATGGTCGCGCGCTTTTCGGTCAGGTCTTTTTCTTCTCGGCTGAGTTCCGCGACAATCCGTTCGTTTTCTTCCGCCAGCATCGCGCTTTCTTTTTCGATCTCGCGCAGTACGCGCTGCCCGAATGCCGAGTTCTTGAACAGCTGCTCGCCGGACAACGTGACCACGCTGGCTTGCGGAACACCCAGTTGCTGTGCCTCAGCCGAAGGGGCCTGAAACAGCATCAAAAATGCACACAGGGCCCAAAGCGGGCCCTGTATCAAGGTAAAGAACCTGTTCGTCATCGCAGATCAGAACCGGGCCTGAATGGTCAGGTCAAAGTTCTGCTCCTTGTCGAACGTTTCCTTTTTCAGAGCTTTCGAGAAGTTGAACTGCAAAGGTCCAAACGGCGTTTCCCACAAGACCGAGATGCCGATTACGTGACGAATGGACCCGTCTGCACCAACGATATTTGCCCCTGCAGTGTTCACATCGTTGATGTTGTAAAGGTTTCCAACGTCATAGAACAGACCGCCCCGCAGGCCCAGCTCCTCGGGCAGCCCCAAGGGGAAATCGGTTTCAAAACGCGCGACCCAGTAATAGTTGCCGCCGATGGCATCATCCTGGCCGTTGGACAAATCACGCGGGCCAAGACCTGCAGGCTCAAAGCCGCGGAAGGTACTGGGCCCTAACACAAATCGGTCAACTGCACGGCTGAAACCATTACCAGACCAATTCAGTGCGCCAAGTTCCAGAGTTGCACGCAGAACAACCTCTTCGTTCCAGACCCGTGTTTGAGCAATCCCGCGCGCGGTGGTTTTGAAGTATTTGTTATCGCCGCCAAGGCCTGCCGCATCGACGCCCACTTCGAACAGAACACCCGAGTTCGGGTTCAGACCACCAATACGGCTGTCATAGATGTAGGATAGTCCCAGCGAGCTGGACGTCCGTTTTCCCTGCGCGATCTCGGACGCAATCACCGCTCCGCTGGTCTGATTACTCTGCTGTGTCATTTCGCTGCGGTCCCAGCCGTAGCGCAGCCGAAGAGCAGACAGTTCCCCAATTGCGTAGGTCAACTGAGGTCTAAAAAACAACGAGCTCGTGTCGTAACTTGCAAAGCCCGAATTGGTTGCCGACAGACCCAGTCCAAGGTCGAAACGAAGCTTGCGGCCAAGCAGATAGGGTTCGGTGAAGTTAATGGTGTACTGTTCCGAATCCTGCGCTGTTGACAGCGACACGCCAAGATTCTGACCACGCCCCAGGAAGTTTGCCTCGTTCAGGCCGATTGCAATCCCAAAACCGTCTGTGACCGAGTAGCTGCCGCCCAGGCTGAGCGAACCTGTAGGTTGTTCTTCAACATCCACATCCAGAATGACTTGGCTGGGGGACGACCCTTCCCGAGGTTCGACCTCGGCAACGGCAAAGAACCCGAGCGCATTGATGCGTTCCGCGGCCTGACGGATTTCACGCGGGTTGAAGGGGTCACCTTCTACAGTGTCGAACTGGCGGCGGATCACACGGTCCAGCGTGGTGGTGTTGCCTTCGATATCGATCCGCTCGACAAAGATCCGCGGACCCTTCGTCAGAACAAATTCGATATCCAGAGTAAGGTCGCGGTCATTGCGCGTCACACGTGGTTCCACCCGCAGGAAGTCAACACCCTGTTTCAGGCCAAGACGTTCCTGCCGCGCGATCGAGTTTTCCACCAGCGTCGGCGTATAGGTCACGCCAGGTTTGATTTTCAGCGCATCCTGATACGGTGCCGCATCAACACCAGGAATTTCGCTAACCGTCGTGATCCTTCCAAACGAGAATTTTTGGCCTTCGGTGACGTTCATAACCAGAAAGAACGCATCCCGCTCTCGGGTAAACTCGACGTTGGCGCTGTTCACACGGAAATCGATATAGCCCCGCGACAGGTAGAAATCGCGAATGACCTGTTTGTCGAATTCGATGCGGTCGCCGATAAACGTGTCGTTGCGGAAGAATGTCCGCAGGAACGTTGCCTGTTTGGTTTCCAGAATCCGGCGCAGCCTCCGGTCCGAAAAGGCGCGGTTGCCGACAAAGCTGACGCGCTCGACCTCAATGGTCGTGCCTTCTGCCACTTCAAAAACCAGATCAACGCGATTATCGCTACGACGGATGATGCGGGGAATAACAGTTGCCGCGACGCGACCCTGCGCCGAATACACTTCGGCAATGGTATCAGCGTCCGCTTCGGCCGCCTGAGGTGTAAAGACCCGGCGTGGTTGCGATGAGATCACATCCAAAAGAACATCGTCTTTGACGCGAGCATTCCCTTCGATGCTGATCTGGTTGATCGTTGGGTATTCCTGAACCTGAATGGCCAGAGTCGTGCCGCGCGGCGTCAGTTCAACTGTCTCAAATACACCACTGTCAAGCAAACGCTGATAGGCATCGTTAAGCTGCCCGGCAGTTACAGTCTGGCCCGGTTCGATTCCGGTCCGAGCGATAATTGTTCCGGTTTCGATCCGGCGGTTCCCCTCAACATCAAACGAGTTGATCGTGTAGCTTTGCGCCGATGCCGCATGTGGAAACGCCAGTAAACTTACCGCAACAAAAAGGAAAAAAACCGTTAGCGCCTGCCACAAAATATTGTTTGTTGGCTTATGCCCCCCGCAGGATGTGCCTGCGTCTCGCCTGTCAGTCATTTTATGCTCTACCCAGAATTTTGAGACTTTAATGCTGAGTAACGGGATTGAATGAGCTTGTCAAAAGGCGATATCGAAGCAGTCAGGCTGACAGCCACGCGACAACAGGCCTACGATTTTCCGAAGAATCACATTCCCGCCAGATAAGCGGCTCCAGCCATTGCCAACGCTGTAACGGCAAAACTCAGCATAACGTCCCAGTTCAACATGAAGAGGAAGCTAAAGCTTTGATACGATTTTTTCAGCGTTTTGGACATGACTGTTCCCTTTAGACGGGAATACTGTAACGTCGAAATATGGCGGGAATGCGGCTGGAATTTGCTCCAGCCGCCACATTCAGCAGAACAGGTCGTTGCTGACCGAAAACAGCATCAGCGTCAGGATGATCGCAATTCCAATGCCCATGAGCACACGCAACGCTCGGTCGCTGGGTGGTTTCCCCGCAATGGCCTCGTAGGCGTAGAAAACCAGATGCCCGCCATCCAATGCAGGAATGGGAAACAGGTTCAACAACCCGACCGCCGTCGACAGGACAGCGATGAAAAAGATAAAGTTCTGCGCCCCCTGGCTGGCCATTGCCCCCGAGGTTTCGGCAATTCCGATTGGCCCTGAGATGTTGCAGGTACTGATTGCGCCCGTCACCATGTGCCACATGCCAGACAAGGACCCTTCAATGATGCGACCAGTCTGGATGACACCGCCCCTAAAGGAATCGAAAAGCCCAGCCGGTACGGTTGCTGGCTCCAGCATCATGCCACCGACGATTCCGATGCGCCAATGCGTGACAAAGCCACCATCAGGCTGGGGCTCGTCCGTGCGCCGCGGCGCAAGGGCAAATTCCAACTCGGACCCATCCCGCCAGACCTCAAGCAGTAAGACGCGACCGTCCGATCCTTCGACATGATCCTTTAGCTGATCGAAGGCAAAGATCGGTTCACCGTTGACCGAGGTGATGACGTCCCCTTGCTTTAGCTGGATATCCATCGCCGCGCTGCGCGGGGCAACCTGACGGATCAGCGGCGGGAACATCCAAGGGGCCTGAACCTCAAGGGGTTCACCATCCCGGATCACAGAATAATCCAGAACCGGCTGAACAGGCAGGTCGTCGATGAACTCCTTCCATGCGCCTTCTTCGTCATAGTCCGGCGTAGGACGACCGGCGATAGCCGTGATCACATCGCCTTCGCGTAACTCCTGCACGGTGCCTGGCAAAGGCTGCAACGCGCCAACAGTCAGGGGTTCGCGCGAAACGCCCTGCGACCAGAAGATCAGGCCAAAAACGAGAATTGACATGGCAAAGTTAAAGGCCGGGCCAGCGGCGACAGTGGCGGCTCGTGCCCATAGCGGGGCACCATGCATGGTGCGGCGCAACTCCTCAGGACTTTGGGTCGCGATGTCTTCCATCGCTTCTTCATCCTTGCCCGAGGCCGCATTGGCATCGCCCAGAAACTTCACGTATCCACCAAAAGGCAACGCCGCGATCTGCCACTTGGTTCCGCGCTTATCCTTGCGGCTCCAGAGCACCGGCCCAAACCCGAGCGAGAAGACTTCGGCATGGATACCCGACCACCGGCCCACAATGTAATGGCCATATTCATGCACGGCAACAATGACCGACAGCGCAATAACAAAGGCAACAATCGTCCACAGCAGATTGCCGAATTGCGGGATCAGGGAAAGTACGTCCAAAATTCTATCCTGCTCGTTCCATCACAGTGTTATCGACCCACTGACGTGCCAGATGGTCGGTTTGCTGTACGTTATCAAGTGTCATCGGGGCATCAATAAGGCCACCCGTTGCGTCAAATCTGTCCAATACCGCCGAGACAGTATCGGCCATATCCAGAAAACCGATCCGGTGCGCAATGAAGTGATCCAGCGCGCGTTCCTTGGCGGCGTTGAAAACTGCTCCGGCCAGCCCACCACGCTCCATCACGTCCCAGGCAAGTTTAAGGGCTGGATAGCGTGTCAGATCCGGTTCGTTAAAGCGCAGCTGTCCCAGCTTAGTCAGGTCCAGCCGTTGAACCGGCAACTCCTGCCTGTCCGGCCAGTGCAACGCATACCCAATGGCGTGGCGCATATCGGGGGCACCCATGTGTGCCATCATCGCGCCATCACAAAACCCGACCATTGCATGGACAATGGATTCGGGATGAACCAAAACTTCGATTTGATCCGGGGAAACTCCGAAATACTCTTTTGTCTCTATGACTTCCAATGCCTTGTTGAACATCGAGGCACTGTCGATCGTGATCCGCTGGCCCATATCCCAATTCGGATGGCTGGACGCTTGTTCAACGGTGGCGTTTGCCAAATCCTTCAGCGGCCAGTCCCGGAATGCTCCGCCGCTTGCCGTGATAATCACGCGTTCGACCGCGTCGATATCTTCGCCAACCAGCGCCTGAAACACCGCCGAATGTTCACTGTCGACCGGAAGCAAACGCGCGCCATGGTTTCTTGCAGTGTCCAGAACCAATGATCCGGCGCAGACCAGTGTTTCCTTGTTGGCCAAGGCCAGTGTCGTCCCTTGTTTCAGGGCTTCGATCCCAGGCGCAAGGCCCGCTGCTCCGACGATAGCCGACATCACCCAATCCGCCGGACGCGCGGCAGCTTCGTCGATCGCACGCGCTCCGGCCGCCACTTCGACCCCACTGCCCGCCAAGGCGGCGCGCAGGTCCTCCAACTTGTCTTTATGCGCCGTGACAGCCAGATCAGCGCGCAACCGACGAGCGTCATCGGCAAGTTGTCGAATATTCGCGCCGCCGGTAAGCGCCACCACATCATAATCTTCGGGATTACGCGAAATCAGATCAAGCGTGTTTTGCCCGATCGAACCCGTGGCCCCAAGAACGGAAATCCGGCGCATTACATCTCACCCGGCGTGTACAGAAGCCCTGCAATCAGAACAAACACCGCGGCCCCCATCATGCCGTCAAACCGATCCAGAAAACCGCCATGACCCGGGATCAGGTTCGAGCTGTCCTTGACCCCGAACTTACGTTTGATCGCGCTTTCGATTATGTCACCCGCCTGACTGGCCATTGATGCGAAAACGGAAACAACAACAAAGGCAAATCCGAAACCCGCGTGGCTTGCGAAGGCGATACCGACACAGGCTGCGGCAGCCCATCCGCCCGCCGTTCCCGACCATGTTTTCTTGGGGCTGACCTTTGGCCAGAACTTGGGACCACCGACCATTTTACCCACAAAATAGCCCGCCACATCGGTGGCAACCACCACCGCAATCAGCCAGACCATCCAGCCAAAACCCGAGTTTTCGCGAATGGAAATGAAACCCAGCCCAGCCGCAACAATCCAGATCGCGAACATGCCGTACAAGGTTTTCGAGCGGCTGATCTGTCCCATACCCACCAAAGCCGGCGCAAGCACGACAGGGAGCGTGTACAGCGCTGGCAGGTGGTAGCTGAGGATAACGGCAAACGCAGTCAGAACGCCCAACTGGACGGCCACACCCTGGCTTTCAGGGTCGATCATCCGAACCAGTTCCCAGGTCATCAGGCCACAAGCAGCCGCAATGAAGACCTCGAACCAGAGACCACCAAGCCAGACTTCAATGGCCCCTATCGCAACCAGAACGGCGGCAGAAAGGACCCGGCTCGTCAGATCAGACCACCGGCCATCACTCATGCCAGAACCGCCCCGTAACGGCGTTCTCTGGCCCCGTAGTTGCGACAAAGCCTTTCGAGTTCCGCCGCGGTGAAATCCGGCCACAAGGTATCTATGAATTCGTACTCGGAATAGGCGGACTGCCACAGCAGAAAGTTCGAAATCCGTGCTTCGCCACTGGTCCGAATGACAAGGTCAGGATCCGGAAGAACGCGTGTATCCAGATACTTAGGTAACGTTTCTTCATCCACATCCTCGGGTTTAAGCCGCCCGTCGGCCACATCCCGCGCAAGGCGCTTGGTGGCGCGCGCCACCTCGTCCCGACCGCCATAGTTCAGTGCGACTGTCAGATGAACAAGGTCGTTGTCCTTGGTTTCTTCTTCCAGTGAATCCATCAATTCGGTCAGTTTCGAATCCAACCGTACCCGATCGCCAATGAACCGTACCCGGATGCCATTATCCGCCAGGGTCCGTGTCTCCTTGATGATGTAGCGCCGAAACAGGCTCATTAACCCGGCCACCTCAACCTGCGTTCGCTTCCAATTCTCAGTCGAGAATGCAAACACTGTCAGGTACTTGATCCCCAGATGCGGGCAGGCCTCGACAACCTCGCGAACACGCCGCGCTCCGGCATGGTGCCCAAACAGCCTTGGGCGACCACGCGCCTGTGCCCAGCGGCCATTGCCATCCATGATGATAGCGACATGGCGCGGGCCGCAGACCGGATCGGTTTGGGGATCTTTCGGCATCAGACCAGATCAGACCTGCATGATTTCAGTTTGCTTGGTTTCAAGCGCTGTATCGACTGCCTTGATCATCGCATCCGTCAGATCCTGCACTTCGCTTTCCCACAGCTTCTGATCGTCTTCAGACATACCGTCCGCCTTTGCCTTTTTGATCTGATCCATGCCATCCCGGCGCACATTGCGGATCGCGATCCGGGCGCTTTCCGCATATTGGCCAGCGACCTTGCCCAGTTCACGGCGACGCTCTTCGTTCAACTCGGGAATCGGCAGCATGATGATGGTGCCGTTCAGCTGCGGGTTGATGCCCAGTCCGCTTTCGCGAATGGCTTTTTCAACCTTCCCGACCAATGACTTATCCCACACATTTATAGTGACCATGCGCGGCTCTGGCACGTTGACGGTGCCCACCTGGTTGATCGGTGTCATCGAACCATATGCGTCGACCATGACAGGTTCCAGCATCGAGGCCGATGCGCGCCCGGTTCTCAGCGAGGCAAATTCGGTTCTCAGATTGACCATTGCGCCATCCATGCGGCGTTTCAGGTCATCGGTGTCCAGTTCGAAGTCGTCAGACATGCTGCTCACTCCCCGTATTCAGGTACTCTTTGGATGGGTCTTACGCCATCACATTTGGGATGTATAGCAATCATGAGGCGGTTTTGTACCAATGGCCAGAGGTGTTGCGATCATTTTGTACCAAACGCGCCTCCCCCAAACCCGACCCGGCGCATCAGGTCAGGTTTGGGTCGTCCTCTGCGCTCAGGTATTTACATCGACAACAACGCGCCCTTTGACCTGCCCTTTCAGGATATCGGCACCCAATTGCGGAAGGTCGGACAAAGCCGCCGGTTGAATCATGGCCTCAAGCTTTTCCATCGGCAGGTCGGTCGCGATCCTTTGCCAGGCACGAACCCGGTTTTCATAAGGCTGCATCACACTGTCGATGCCAAGAAGGTTCACACCGCGCAGCAGGAAGGGAATCACCGTTGTAGGCAGCGCCGCGCCACCCGCCAGACCCACGGCCGCGACCGAACAGCCGTATTTCATTTGCCCAAGCAAACGCGCCAGCATCGCGCCGCCCACGGCATCCACGCAGCCAGCCCAGGTTTCACTTTCCAACGGGCGCTTGGTTGTCTCATTCAGCTCATCGCGAGGCACTATTGTCGTTGCACCAAGCGATTTCAGGTAATCGCCGGTTTCAGGTCGCCCGGTCACGGCGGCCACCTGATAGCCGAGATGACCCAGAATGGCTGTTGCCACCGAACCGACACCACCGGCCGCCCCGGTTACCAGAACCGGGCCGCGATCGGGGGTCAGCCCGTGATCCTCCAACGCCATCACGGCCAGCATCGCGGTAAACCCGGCAGTCCCAACAGCCATCGCCAGCCGGGCGTCAAGCCCATCCGGTAGAGGCACAAGCCAGTCCGCTTTGGCACTGGCTTTCTGCGAATAACCACCCCAGTGCGCTTCACCTACCCGCCACCCGGTCAGAACGACCTTGTCACCGGGCTTGTAACGCGCGTCGGAAGATGCCTCGACGGTACCGGCATAATCAATTCCGGGGACATGCGGATACGCCCGCACCAAACCGCCCCCCTTGGGGGACAGACACAGACCGTCCTTGTAGTTCACTGTGGAATATTCAACCGCGACCGTGACGTCGCCATGGGGCAGATCATCCAGCGTGAGCTGCCTGACCGACGCGCTCGCCAAACCGCTTTCTTCGTCCTTGTCCATCATAAGTGCATTGAACATCTCTCAATTCCTTTCGTGTTTCTGTAGCCGGCCCGTTGCTTCACCTGGCCCTAAATATCCCGGGGGAGTCGCGCAGCGACGGGGGCAGCGCCCCCAAAACCCCCCTTTAAATCCAGAAATGCGACTGCACGGTCGCGCGGCGCATCCCATCTGGCGTTTCCACGTCCAGCTCTGTTCCCGCATCCCAATGGCTCAGGCGTACCATGCCAATGGCTACGTTGGTGTTGAAATCGGGTGACCACGCGGCCGAGGTCACCTGCCCCACACGCTTGCCGTCGCCGTAAAGGTCCCATGGACGGTCGCAGCCAGGCACCGGATCGCCCGCAATGGCGATGGGGCGGATTTGCTGAACGGGCCCCTCCTTGGCCACACGCAGCAACGCGTCCCTGCCGATACAGCCAATCGCGGTATGTGTGTTGCAGAACTTGCCCAGACTGCACTCATGCGGGGTGTTGTCGTCGGTCATGTCATTGCCATAGGACAGCAGACCGCCTTCAATCCGTTCGATCAGGTTCGGGCATCCGGCGCGCACCTGCAAATCTTCCCCTGCCGCAAACAGAGCGTTCCACAGGGGCATGCCGATATCGCTGCCTTCCACATAAATCTCGAACCCGCCCTGTTTGGAATAACCGGATCGCGCCACAGCCAGATCGCGACCTTCAAACTGGAACATATCGAATTTGAAGAACCGGATGTCGCGCACCCGGTCGCCAAAGACACGCGCCATCAGATCGTCAGCTTTGGGACCCTGAACAGCAAGAGGTGACACATCCGGTTCGTCCACCAGCACATCCAGACGATATCCAACGGCGATTCCCTTGACCCACAACAACAGATCGCTGTCAGCGATTGAAATCCACCAGCGGTCTTCGGACAGTTTTACCGCAACCGGGTCATTCAGCATACCGCCGGTTTCATCCACGATGGGGACATAGAAACATTGCCCCGGCAGCATTCCCCGCAAATCGCGCGGGGTCAGCATCTGCATCAGGCGCGCGGCGTCCGGTCCGCGCAGCTCGATCTGCCGCTCGCACGCGACATCCCAGACCTGCACATGGGATTTCAGATGCCGGTAATCGGCTTCGACGCTTTCGAAGACCGTGGGCAACAGCATACGATTATAAACCGTGTACCCCTTGACCCCTGCGGCCTCGACCCCGTCTGAAAACGGTGTGCGCCGCAACCGGCGAGAGGCGGAAATCTGCGGCATTCAAACCTCCTTGGGCATAAAGACGATATCGCTGACGGGCGCTTGCGACCCAACTTCGGTCAGCATCTTGCGCATTTGACCCCGGTGGTGGGTCTGATGGTTGAAGAAATGGATCACATAGTTTTCGTAAGGCATTGTGACATCGACCTCTTTTACGACTAAGCAACAGGAGATTGGCCCGATAAACAGGTCAGTTCCTGATGCGACAGCTAATGCAGAAACTCGGCCAACTGCGAGTTTTGCCAGTGTTTTTGGCGCGCCACATCTTGCGCAAACGCGCCTGTGATCATCATTTGGGCCCGTGCCAATCAATCGGGCAAATCTCAGCGGACTTGCCGCCAAAATCCCAAACGCGACCGTAGTCGCGCACTTTCGATTTGGTGCCGCGCGCCACGATGATGTCCGGTCCCATCCAGTATTTTGAGTTTGAAACCATCACGGGATGCTCGGGGTCTTTGCCCGCCAACATCTCGATCTCACCCTGAATCTTGCGACCGATCATGATGCGGCGTTTGGTGCCGTCGCGCTCGATCTGAACCGGCGCCCGTTCGGCCCCGATGATTTCGCTGACGAGCATGGTGAACAGACCGGTGGTACCGCCCGCCTGCCCGCTGAAGATTTGCAGCAACCCGTTATAGGCTTTGCCGCTGGCGCGATCATCGACGTAAGCCGCCACTTTCCACTGGCCTTCACCCATCCGGCCGGGAATATCTACAAGCAGGCCGACATTCAGACCTGACAGGTCCTCGCCCTCATAATGGCCCTCATCAACGATAATACCCATCCAGGCATGGCAATGCCCTTCGGTCGGAGGGTGCGCGCCCAGTGAAACGACGCAGGGACAGAACACATCACACGAGCAGTTCAGGATCAACTCACCCTTGATGGCCCAGTCCGTCGGACTCATCTCGCGCCGTTTGGGATTGGGCATCCGGCTGTCGATGCGTTGGCTGACGGGCAACCGGTCGGCGTCTGGTTTTCTGTTCTTAGCCATTGGCTTATCCTCCGTAGCTAATTGGATAAACGAGCAGAACAAGACCGCCCGCAATCAGCGCAAACCCCATTGGCCGGGTCACAGCATGCCCGATCTGGGGAAGTTTCTCCAATACCATGAACAGGGTCGTAAGACCCATCCACAACAGGCTCATGACGCCGCCCACAAATCCCAGCGCCATGAAACCCCAGCAGCATCCGACGCAGAAGGCACCAAGGCCCAGCCCCATGCGCACACCGCCCGCAAATCCGGTTTTCCAATGGCCCAGGAAATAGGTCATTGGGGCGTGGCACACGCCATGGCAGACCTCTTTGACGCGCGAGAACTGAAACGCGCCAACCGCGATCATCAACCCGCCCGCAACCCAGCCGGATCTGGCAATGCCCAGCATGTCGATCACACCACCAAACAGCAAAGCCAGTTGCGTTCCCGCGATCACAGCCGCAAATCCGACCCAGACCAAGGAATACCCTGCAAGCACACCCAGCCACCCGGCACGGGTGCCATTGGCGCTTTGGATCAGGTCGTCATAGCTGCGCAGGGTCGGAACAAGCGTTGGCAGCATCATGGCCGCCATCATGATCGCCCACATCCAGAACAGCGTGCCAAACTCGGCCATGGGCATGTACATGTCCATGCGCGGGTCCATCGCAGCCATCGCCTGCCCCATGGGCCCCGGACGACCGATCAGGTCAAGATCCATGTCGCGGCCCATCGCGAACATGACCCACCATCCCCACAGGATCAGGACATAAAAGCCCAGCCACATTCCGCTGCGTAGCCAAGTACGACTCACTTCGGCCTCCCGACTCAACTCTCTTGCTTTTCAAATGTCAGACTTTTAAATGTCAGACAAATAAAAATTTGCTCAGGGTCTTCTGAACATGAAAACCGCGCCTCGGAAAACCGCCGACCTGTCTGCCCAGATTGCACATGCCATCCGGGACGCGATTGTCTCAGGCGAGTTGATCGTGGATGCGCGCCTACCCTCGGAAGCGGAACTTTCCGAGCAATTTCAAGTCTCGCGCCCAACTGTGCGTGAGGCTTTGAAACGACTGGCGGCGCAATCCCTGATCCGCACGCAGCGTGGCGCAACCGGAGGTGCGTTCGTAAACCGTCTGAGTTTCGAAGATGCCTATTCGCAGCAGATCACGACCTCGACCCTGCTGCTGTCGATGAACGCGGTCAGCTTTGATACGGCCTGCGAGGCCCGCTATGCGCTGGAACGGGCCTGTGCCCCCCTGTCTGCCCAACGACGAACGGCGGATCAGCTTGCCACGATGCGGGCGGAAATCTTTCGCCAGTCCCAGCCCGGTCTGACGGATGAGGCGTTTTGTGCCTCAGACGTCACCTTTCACAGGGCCCTGGTAGACGGGGCCGACAACCCGGTCCTGTCCTATCAACTGGCTGGCGCGGTCGAGGCGATGCAACCTTTGATGAACATGATTACCTTCACAGCTCGGTCGCGCGAAGAAATCATCGCATTGCACACCAGAATTGCGGACGCGCTTGAAGCCAGAGACGCAGATATTGTCGACACGGCGTTGGTCGACCTGGAGCATTACACACAGCAACTGGCCCACGATGTGGCCGTACGCAAACGCAAACCGGCCTGAAGGCTTAAACGGAAACATACTTTCAAAGGCAGAGGTACGAGCAGGCAGAATGTCATCCGGCGCCAAGACCGGAACTCTCAATAAGAATTGAATGACAATGATTTACGGGAGGACGTTATGAACAAAAGACCGGACCCAACCTTTTATCCGTCGGCCAAGCTGGCGATGGAAGGCCCCGCTGAAACGCTTGCATTCACGCTGATGCTCAGCCCCGATTTTTCGCAACCTGACGGGCTGGCAGTTGTGAATGTCGATCCGACCTCGGCCGATTTCGGGAAGATCGTGCATCAGGTGATCATGCCCGAAAAAGGCGACGAGTTTCACCATTTCGGTTGGAATGCCTGTTCCTCGTCGCTTTCCCCGCTCAGCGGTCATGCGTTTCTGGAACGTCGCTATCTGATCATCCCAGGTATCCGGTCGAGCCGGATATACATCATCGATGTAAAGAACCCGCTTGAGGCGAAGATTCACAAGATCATCGAGCCCGAGGAAGTCTTTGACAAAACCGGGTATTCACGACCACACACGATCCATTGCGGGCCGGAAGGCATCTATGTGAGCACGCTGGGCGGCGGCGGTGAGGACGGCACGGATGGCCCTCCGGGTATTTTCATCATGGATTGTGAAACCTTCGAGATCATCGGGCGCTATGAGATCGAGCGCGGCGTGCAGGACAAGCACTATGATTTCTGGTGGAATCTGCCGCGCGATTACATGGTCAGTTCCGAATGGGGCCTTCCCCCGCAATTTGAAAACGGGCTGGTGGCCGAGGATCTGCTTTCGAACAAATACGGTCACCGCATCCATTTCTGGAACCTGCGCAACCGGACCAATATCCAAACCATCGATCTGGGCGAAAACCACCAGATGGCGCTGGAAATCCGGCCCGCGCATGACCCGGTCAAACAATACGGGTTCTGTGGTGTTGTCGTCGATACCACCAACCTGCAAGGCGCAATCTTTACGTGGTGGCGCAATGAAGATGGCACGTTCGAAGCCAAGAAAACGATCACCATCGACCCGCAACCCGCTGATCCAGATGATCTTCCTGAACTTCTGAAGGGGTTTGCCGCCGTACCACCACTGGTCACCGATATCGACCTGAGCCTGGATGACAAATACCTTTATGTCGCTTGCTGGGGCACCGGCGAGATGCATCAATATGATGTATCCGATCCGATGAACCCGACCCTTGCCGGGAAAGTTGAAATCGGAGGTATTGTAAAAAAGACCAAACATCCGAACGGACAGACCTTTGGCTATGGGCCACAAATGGTCGAGATCAGCCGCGATGGTAAACGCGTTTATTGGACCAATTCACTTTATTCCACGTGGGACGATCAGTTCTATCCCGAAGAAGGCGGCGCGGCCATGGTCAAGGCCGATGTCGGCGAGAATGGCGGGCTGGTTTTGGACCCGAAGTTCTGGGTTGATTTCCCCAAAGGATATCGCAGCCACCAAATCCGGCTGGAGGGTGGAGATTGTTCAACCGACAGTTTCTGTTACCCTTCGGTCTGAATTGGAGATCCTGATGACATCAACGGCTGGCCTTTGGCTGGCCGTTGTTCTAAGCGGCGCGTATCACGGGCTGAACCCCGGGATGGGCTGGCCGCTGGCGGTTTCCTCGGCCCTGATGGAGCAGCGCCAATCCGCCCTCTGGCGCGCGCTGGCAGCTTTGGCAGGTGGACATTTCATTGCCATGCTGGGTGTCCTTCTGCCTTTTGCGCTGATGGCCGTTCTGGTCGATTATCAACGGGAAATCCGCATCGGGGCTGCGTTGATTGTCATCGCGATGGGGCTATACATTGCGATCACCCGCCGTCATCCCCGTTTTCTGTCGCGCATACCGCCCAGCAAACTGGCGCTGTGGTCGTTTCTGGTGGCGCTTGCCCACGGGGCCGCCCTTATGCTGGTTCCGATCTATCTTGGTCTGTGCCAGCTGGATGAACTGGATGCCGGTCATCAGGCGATCTCCAAAATCATGACAACAAACGGTCTGCTGGTTCTGGGAGTTGCGGCCTTGCACACCGCCGCCATGGTTCTGGGCGGAGGGTTTCTGGCCTTCGCTGTTTATCGTTGGCTGGGGCTGCGTTTCCTGTCCCGCAGCTGGTTCAACCTTGAACTCATCTGGGCGCTCAGCCTTGTTTTAGTTGGTCTTTTGGGGCTGTGGTCGGCGGTTTAATCGCTTTCCTTTGGGCCGCAACACACTATCCTCAGGTGCTGATATTACAATTCAATGAGGCCCGGATGATCACGACCCTGAATGTCATTGCCGCGTTGCTGACAATCGGTTTTGGCCTGTTCGGCTTTCTGGCGCCAGTTCATACCGCCAACGCGCTGGATCTGGCACCCACCAACAGCACCATGGGTCTGAGCGAGCTGCGCGCTTCGGTCGGAGGGCTGTTTGTGGTCTCGGGCATTGCTGTCATCTGGCTGAATGCTCCGATGGCCTACACGATGCTGGGCATAGTCTATGCGGGTGCCGCATTGGGCCGCTTCCTGTCACTGGCGCTGGATAACCCGCCTTTTGTGAAGGCAGCAACCTTTGGTGGAATCGAACTGGTGCTGGCGATATGGTTGATCGCCGCCAACTTCAACAGGGACGCGTAACACTTTGTAATTAAAGCTAACAAAGATGTGCATTCCGGGTTTGCATCCGCAGCTCTCCTCACCTATATATGAGGTGTCCTTCGGGACTATGGACATAAACGCGCTCGTAATAAGCGGATCGGACCCGGGGGCGGTACCCGGCGGCTCCACCAAAATCCTTCGTTTGAGGATCACGGGGCCGAAACAGGATCGACGAACGTCTAAAGGGGTAAGCTTTGTCTCGGCTGTCTGCCACCGTTACCGGCGAAAACAGTACAATTGCAAACGACAATCGTGCTCCGGTTGCAGTTGCTGCGTAAGCAGTAACAAGACCGAAACTTAAGTCCTTGCGCCTAGCCGCGTAAGGCGGGGTTCGCAGGTACCTGGCAACAGAAACCTGCACTTCCCCCCAATATGTCTAAGATTTACGCCGCCTTTGCGCAGATTCAGAGTTTGTTCATTCCTTTTTGCCATCGTGTTCGCAGTTGGACAGGAGCGTTGGGATGACGAATTCAGAGATACTCAGATCCTGGTATTCTGAGGTTTGGGAAAACGGAAACACCGAGGCGATCGATCAGTTCTTTGCGCCAGAAACCATGGCCGAGGGGCTGATCCCCGAAATGCAGGTGGGTGCGGACGATTTTCGGGATCTCGTCACGGCGTTTCGCCATGTCTTGGGGGATATCAAGGTGGATTTGCCCAAGATCATCGAGAATGGCGATTGGGTATCCGCAATCCTGCATGTGCAGACGTGCCGGGCCGATAATGGTGCCCCTTTGGAGGTGACCGGTCAGGTCATGGCCCGGTTCAAAAACAATAAGATGGTCGAAGCGTATAATCATTTCGATTTCATCTCGTTTTTTGAAGAGATGGGTCAGTTTCCTGCCGACACCCTTCCGGTGTGCATGACCGGTCAGAGGCTCGACTGGGCCTGACGGTTCAAACCGTAAACTTGACCCCCTACGTTCTTGCGCGGTAGCACTGATGCAGGGGGTCAGCTTGCGAACACCCCGTGAGGCGTCAGCCCAAGCTTCGCATGGATCCGAATGACTAAAGGAGACATGCTATGGCTGCCCTTAACGCCATCACACCAACCCAATTGAGCCGATTGATCGGAACGCCTCAGGTACCCGTTCTGATCGACATACGCACCGACGCGGATTTCAGTGAGGACCCGCGGCTGATACCGGGATCAACTCGCTTACCGCACACGGAAATCGACGCAATAAGCCGTCTGATTGGCAACGACCCTTGTGTAATTATTTGCCACAAGGGCAAAAAGCTCAGCCAGGGGGTGGCGTCCTGGCTGCGCGGGATGGGCAAAAACGCCGAACATCTGGAAGGCGGGTTTGAAGGGTGGCACGAGCAGCGCGAGGCGCCGTTGATCCCACAGTCGATTCTGCCGGCGCCCATTAATGGCAGCACATTGTGGGTTACGCGCCAAAGGCCCAAAATTGATCGTATCGCCTGCCCCTGGCTGATCCGCCGGTTTGTTGACCGCAATGCACGGTTCCTTTTCGTCGCGTCGGAAGAAGTTCAGGGAGTCGTTGATCATTTTGATGCCACCCCCTTTGACGTTCCGAATGCATTTTGGACACATCAGGACAGCGGCTGCACATTTGACACGATGATCCGGGCATTTGACCTGCGAACCGAGGCGCTTGAGCGTATGGCCCGGATCATACGCGCTGCGGATACCGACCAGCACGATCTGGCCCCGGAAGCCGCTGGGTTGCTGGCGTTCTCGGTTGGTTTGTCCCGCCAGTATCGCGATGATCATGCTCAGCTTGAAGCTGGGTTGCACCTTTATGATGCCCTGTTCCGCTGGGCACGCGACGGATTTGATGAAAAGCATGACTGGCCATCGGGTCATGGCGCATGAAACCTTCGACACTGGACCTTTTCAAGGTATTCGGACGGATCGGCCTGTTGTCATTTGGGGGGCCCGCTGCCCAGATCTCGCTGATGCATCAGGAACTGGTCGAGCACAGGCCCTGGCTGGATGAACAGACCTATCTGCGCGCGCTTTCCTTGTGCATGTTGCTGCCCGGTCCCGAGGCAATGCAATTAGCAACCTACGCAGGCTGGCGTTTGCGCGGCGTCGCGGGCGGGCTGATTGCGGGCAGCCTGTTCGTGTTGCCGGGGGCGTTTGTCATTACTGTTCTGGTCGCGCTTTATTCAGCATTCGGCGACGTTCCACTGGTGCAATCCGCATTTACCGGCATCAAGGCGACCGTCATTGTGATCGTCCTGCAAGCCCTGCGCAAGCTGTCAGGTAAGGCGCTGACGGATACGGAGCATCGTGTCATCGCGGGTCTGTCGTTTCTGTCGATCTTTCTGTTCAACCTGCCCTTCCCCCTGATCATTTTGATCGCGGCCCTTTGGGGGTATTTGCGTTATAATGGACCCATCGGGAAAACCGCGGCTCAGGACACGCCGCACCTTGCCCGCTCGGCCCGGACGATAGCGATCTGGTTGCCGCTTTGGCTGGGGCCGCTTGTTGCGTTAACACTCAGCGGCCATCAATTGCTCAGCGATCTGGGGTGGTTCTTTGCCCGTCTGGCTGTTGTGACCTTTGGCGGCGCCTATGCCGTTCTGGCCTATATGTCGCAAACGGTTGTGGATCAGTATCACTGGATCAGTGCAGACCAGATGATTGACGGATTGGGTCTCGCAGAAACCACCCCCGGGCCATTGATACTGGTTACACAGTTTGTCGCCATGCTGGCGGGACAGATCAACGGTGGGTTCTCACTGGCGCTTGCTGCGGGCGCTGTTGCGCTATGGGCAACGTTTGTGCCCTGCTTTTTGTGGATTTTCCTGACGGCCCCTTACCTTGACCGTCTGGCCACACGTCCCCGCCTGTCTGCCGCCCTTCACGGTATCACCGCCGCTGTTGTCGGAGTGATTCTCAACCTTTCCGTGTGGTTTGCCCTGAATGTTCTTTTCGAATCGGTGCCAGATATGAATTTGGGTCCGGCGGCAATACCCGTGCCCCGACTGTCCTCGCTCGATATCCCGGCGCTTGCGTTAACCTTTATTGCTGGAATATTGATATTTAGACTAAAATTGGGGATCGGTACGGTGCTGGTTCTGATGTCAATGGCAGGGCTGGCTGCGCATAATATCTGATCAATCCGATCATACCTGCCCTTTCGTTTCCGAACAAAACCCCTATGCTGAGCTTAACCACTTTTGAGGATGACACATGTCGCAAGGCATCGACTATGGCAACCTGATGCACACCGCCATGCGCGGGCTTATCAAGACTGTGCTGACGGATGTATCGAAATCCGGTCTGCCCGGAGCGCATCACTTTTTCATTACCTTCGACACACGCGAAGATGGCGTGGACATCGCGGATTGGCTGCGCGACCGGTATCCGGAAGAAATGACAATCGTCATGCAGCACTGGTTTGAAAACCTCGAAGTCGGAGAGAACGGGTTCGCCATTACTCTCAATTTCGGGGACGCGCCGGAACCGCTCTATATTCCTTATGGCGCGATCAAGACCTTTGTCGATCCATCGGTGGAATTTGGACTGCGGTTCGAAAGCCCGGACGACGAAGATGAGGACGATTATGTTGCAGATGACTTGATCGAGGTCGAAGAGGAAGAAGAGGCACATCACGACGCCGATGTCGTGTCGCTGGACAGCTTCCGCAAATAAGCCTTTGAGCCCCGCCCGGCGCGGGGTTCAGCGTTTCATCAGAAATGTTTCGACTGATCGGGATTTCTGGCCGTCTATGAAGCGTGAAAATGACAGGTTCAGCCCGTCTTCGGCCAGGGTTCGGTCGAACTGCTGCAATTCATATCCGCCGTCAACGTCAATGAACAACGAAAACACCGTCAGCGTTTCGCCTTCGATACGCCCCCAGACGAAGGGTTCACCTTTCATCGGATCCAGCGGAACCTCATGACCGAACACGTTGCGTTTCATTGCGGCCGAAAATACATCCGGGCGGTCCGAGGGCACGAAGTCGATGGAAAACTGCTGTTCTTTTACCCGCCCGTCCAGCTTGTAGGTCGTGGTTTGCCAGCTGACGTTGAACCCGTTTTTGGTCTCGAAAATGGAAACGCTCATATCCCGCGGGGTTGAGGTTCCGTCCGCATCCACGACATTTGCCGAGCCCACATAATCCCCCAGGAACGGGGTAATGTCCGCGGCGCGCGCAGATGCGCCCAGAACAGACAGCCACAAAGCACAGACAGCAAATAACACGATCGCTTTTTCAAGCGTAATGCGATGGAAATTCGACATCTTGTCCTCCAAGGCGGCTACGAACCTATTGTAGCTGAGAGGGGGCCGCGCACAATGGCACATTCCCCGACGATAACAATAAAAGTGACGCACCCCGCGCCTATACCTTTGACGCCCTTGGGTTTAAGGTGCGCGCAACTGGCCGATTGCGTCACGGCTTGGCTGCGGCTAAACGGCATACAACAGCATACCAGACGGAGTGACAGATGTCTCAGACCCGCACCGAATCCGACAGCTTTGGCCCGCTCGAGGTTCCTGTCGACAAGTATTGGGGCGCGCAAACGCAGCGTTCGATCATGAACTTCCCGATCGGTTGGGAGAAACAGCCCATCGCCATTGTGCGTGCGCTGGGCGTGATCAAGCAAGCCTGCGCGATGGAGAACAAGGCGACCGGAAAACTGGATGCCAGGATTGCCGATGCCATCATTCAGGCCGCGGGTGAGGTGATCGAAGGCAAGTTTGACGACAACTTTCCGCTGGTCGTCTGGCAGACGGGTTCCGGCACCCAGTCGAACATGAACTCGAACGAGGTCATCGCGAACCGCGCCATCGAAATTCTGGGCGGTGTCATCGGTTCAAAAGACCCCGTGCATCCGAACGATCACTGCAACATGGGTCAGTCGTCGAATGACACCTTTCCCACCGCGATGCACATCGCCACAGCGATGAGTGTTCGTGACGTCCTTCTGCCTGGGCTGGAAAAGCTGGCCTCTGGTCTTGAGCAGAAGGCAGATGAGTTCAAGGACATCATCAAGATCGGCCGGACTCATACGCAGGATGCAACACCTCTGACACTGGGGCAGGAATTCAGTGGTTATGCCCACCAGATCCGTCAGGGGACTGCACGCGTTCACGCAGCGCTGCCCGGTATTTATGAGCTGGCGCAGGGTGGCACCGCCGTAGGCACCGGCCTGAACACCCAAAACGGTTGGGGCGAAGCTGTGGCGGGCCATATGGCGCAGATCACCGGCCTGCCCTTCGTGACCGCGCCGAACAAGTTCGAAGCGCTGGCCGCCCATGACGCCATGGTCTTTATGTCCGGGGCTTTGGCGACCATCGCGGGCAGCTGCTATAAGATCGCCAACGACATCCGTTTCCTGGGCTCTGGTCCGCGTTCGGGGCTTGGCGAACTGATCCTGCCCGAGAACGAGCCCGGCTCGTCCATCATGCCCGGCAAGGTGAACCCGACCCAGGCCGAGGCGCTGACACAGGTTGCTGCGCATGTGATGGGCAACAACGCCGCGATGAATTTTGCAGGCAGTCAGGGCCATTTCGAGCTGAACGTCTATAACCCGATGATGTCCTACAATCTGTTGCAATCCATCCAGTTGCTGGGCGACGCCGCCGACAGCTTTACCGAGCGGATGTTGCTGGGCATCAAGGCCAATGAGCCGCGCATCGACAAGCTGATGAAGGAATCGCTGATGCTGGTGACGGCGCTGGCCCCGACCATCGGCTATGACAACGCCACCACGGTCGCCAAGACCGCGCATAAGAACGGCACAACCCTCAAGGAAGAAGCCATTGCGCTGGGGTTTGTGGACGAGGCAACCTTTGATGCCGTTGTGCGCCCCGAACAGATGATCGGCCCGAAAGACTGATGGGCAAGCCGGTCAACCTGAACCGGTATCGAAAAGAAAAGGCGCGGGCCGAAAAGAAGGCCCGCGCAGATCAGAATGCCGTCGCCTTTGGGCGCACCAAGTCCGAGAAAACAATCGTCAAACTTCAGCAGGACAAGCAGAAGCGTGACCTTGACAATCACGAGCTGGATGAATGAGCGGTCGACCGGTAAAACGTTCATTGACCCTCAAGGGACACCGGACATCAGTCTCGCTTGAAGACGAATTCTGGCGGGCATTTCGCGATATTGCGAAAGAAAAAGATCAGCCAATCAATGCACTGGCCGCGCAAATTGATGTTGACCGCGACCCGGAAACCGGATTGGCCTCGGCTATTCGCGTGTTTATTCTGAACTGGTACCGAGACAAGGTTTAACGCTTGTCAGATCTTGGCTGTTGGGTATAACGTCCTCAAGGAACAAAAGGGGTACATTCATGGGTAACACGGTATTGGGACCTGACGGTCAACCTCGGTGTTCCTGGTGCCAGGCAGCGCCGGAATTCTTTGACTATCATGACAACGAATGGGGGTTTCCGGTCTCGGATGATCAGCGATTGTTCGAAAAACTGTGCCTGGAAAGTTTTCAATCGGGTCTTAGCTGGCGCACGATCCTGAACAAGCGCGAGAATTTCCGAGAAGCGTTTTACGGATTTGATTTCAACAAGATGGCTGAGTTCTCTGAAGCCGATGTTGAACGTCTGCTGCAAAATGATGGGATCATTCGCCACCGGGGCAAGATCGAGGCGGTGATCAACAACGCCCGCCGCGCGCAGGAACTGGTGGCGTCAGAAGGATCGCTGGCAGCCTATGTCTGGCGATATGAGGCGGAAACCCCGCCGCCCCCGCAATCGGCATCCACATCGCCCGAGTCGGTGGCTATGTCGAAGGACCTCAAGAAACGGGGCTGGAAGTTTGTTGGCCCCACGACGGTGTTTGCGTTCATGCAGGCCATGGGGCTGGTCAATGACCATGCCGAAGGCTGTATCAGCAGAAAAAAAGCGGCACAGTTGCGCCGCTTTTTCACGAAACCTGTCTGAGGATCAGACCGAGGCTTTGAAGATCTTGTCGATATTGCCGCCCAAAGCGGCGTTGAATTCGGCGTCCGACTGCTGTTTCGAGAGACCTTCGGTCAGTGCGCGCGAGAAAGACGCGATCATTTTGCCGTTCTGTTCCAACAGGTTGCAGGCCTCTTCGGTCGAATACCCGCCTGAAAGCGCGACAACGCGCAGAACACGCGGATGGTCGGCCAGTTCGTCATACAGGTTTGCCTGTGTCGGGATCGTCAGCTTCAGCATGACCTCCTGCCCTTCGGCCAGCTGGTCGAGGTTCTTCAGGATTTCAGCTTTCAGAATGTCCTCGGCCTCGGCCTTGGTTTCTGAATGAATGTTGACCTCCGGCTCGACGATTGGAACCATTCCGGCGTCAGTCACTTCACGGGCAACGTCGAATTGCTGGGCAACCACGGCCGCGATGCCTTCGGCATTGGCCTCGTGGATGACCGAACGTTCTTTGGTACCGAACACGCCTTCTGCCTTAGCCAGCGTGTCGGCCAGACCGGGGATCGGTTTCATCAACTGAACACCGTTGGCCTGATCCTCGAGGCCCTTGTCGATTTTCAGGAATGGCACGATGCCTTTGACTGACCAGAGGTAATCAGCGACCTTTCGGCCCTCGATCTCTTCCCCGAGGGTGCGTTCGAACAGGATCGCACCGATGACTTTGTCTTTGGTGAAGTCATTTGCCAGAATAATCCGCGCGCGCATCTTTTGAATTTCGCCGAACATTTCAGCGTCCGAGCTGTAGGTCGACGCATCAACGCCGTACAACGCCAGAGCTTTCGGGGTCGAGCCGCCGCTTTGATCCAATGCCGCGATAAAGCCTGCGCCGTTGATCATCTGCGCGCGCTGTTCTGCTTTGGCCATAATGTTTTCCCGTTCAATGATGATTCCGATGTCTTCCCCCGCATACATCACAGTCAGGACCGATGGTAGTTTGTTAGCGCTCAACCAGCCGCAACCATATGCCATCCCTGGATCGAACGGTCAGATGGGCCACCGGAACCGGCGTTTTGCCGCTGATTGTTTCGAATTTGAAATTTCGCACCAGCATCGACAGGATCAGCGGCCCTTCGACCATGGCAAACCCGGCTCCGGTACAGACGCGGGGACCTGCGGAAAATGGGATATATGCCTCGCGCTGGCATGTTTTGCCGTTTTCACTGTTCCAGCGGGTCGGGTCAAAGCCGTCGGGATTGTCCCATAACCGTTCGTGACGGTGCAGGTGCCAGGGGCTGATGACGATTTGTGACCTTTTGGGAACGTCTCTGTTTCGGAAACGGTGTGGGCACTTGGCCTCTCGCACCATCATGGGAACCGGTGGGTACAGGCGCAGTGCCTCGCGAAACACGTCGCGGCTGATCTTGAGTTTGGAAACCGAGGCAAAGGTCGGGTCGTCCAGAGCGGCAGCTTCGTCAGTAATCCTTTCCTGCCATTCGGGATAAAGCGCCAGCAGATACAATGTCCACGCCAGGGCCGATGCGCTGGTTTCATGGCCTGCCAGAAAGAAGATCGCGACCTGATCAACCATTTCTTTGGGCCCGAAAAACTGACCGGTTTCAGGGTCAGCGGTTGTCATGATCTTGGTTGCCAGATCATCGGGGGCGGTTCCGGCCTTGATCGCCTCTGCCCGCTCATGGGTCAGGTCAGTGATCAGGTTACGAATGTCTTCGGCGTTTTTCCGTGTCGTCCGGGAGTGGAACCGAGGCATCCATTTGGGCAGCGGAACGAAAGCTGCAAGGTTCAGCAGAGGTTGTTCGCGCTGGTAGTTGCGGAACTTTTCAAACACCTTGCTGGCTATGGCGTGGTCGATCGGCACCGAAAACAAGGTGCGAAAAATCACATCTGCTGCGGCGTGGCTTGTCTGTTCTTCGACTTCGATCTGTTTGCCGACATGGGGGCGCAACCGCTCAACACAAGCGTCTGCTGCGGCCAGCATGGCGGGAAACGTGTCTTTCAGCCGCCCGCCCTCAAATGCCGGGTCAATGATGCGTCGCTGACGTTTCCACGTCTCTCCATTGGTTAGAAACACCGAATTTCCAAGCAAGGGGCGCAGGCCTTCGCTGATCCGGCCCGATTTAGGAAAATCTTCGGGGCTTTTCCTGAGGACGATGTCAATCAGGTCCGGTTCATTGACCAGGAAGGACCGGAAGAAGGGTGTCCTGAATTCGGCCATCCACGCGCGATAAAGGCGCGCTGGCTGTGCAGACAGCAGATCCTGACGAAACAGTTTCAGGTAACGCAGTAGGGAAACCTTGTCTGCGCGCGGCTGGGGCTTGGGCGGGGTCATGGACGCACCGACGTGTATTTGGACACTGGCGTCTCAATCCGGCTGCGCGAAGGTGTGCGCCCAAGGAACCGCTGTTTCAGCGTCAAAGGGCCTGCCGTAATTCGGAAATAGTCGTACGGACCCGGCTTATCGAATGCGCAAAGGTATTGAAAATGCAGCCGGAAAAACCGCCAGCGCAGGGCTTTCCAACGTTCAGGCGCCAGGGTTTGGGTAAAGGCCGCCGACAGGACAAGCGGCCAGCGTTTGTCCGGCCTGGCCACCCCTGTAACGGCCACCGGATCACACAGCGCAAATGCGCAGCCATCCCCGGGGGCCGAGACATCGACCCATGTGATGGCTGAACTGGAGGACAGGAATTGAAGGTCGGACCGAAGGCCATGCGCTTTTGGCAGAAAGGACACCATAGGCATCACCTGCCCCAGGCTGAGGAACGACAACTCTGCCCCCTGTTGCGGCACGGCCCTGTCGCGGATCAGGTCGGCCAGAACAGACACCCCCAGATGCGCACCCGAACTGTGGCCCACCACCAGAACCTCATCCACACTGGATATCAGCGCGGCTTCAATCGCTTTGCGGAATGCGGCCAGCCTTTCCTTCAGTTTTAGCGGAGTTTCCCCCTTTAACTGTGCGGAATAGGCGTAATCATGCATCAGGTAGTAGGCAAACAACCGGTTGTCGATCTTGCGGAACCACAGCATCAGCGCAACCGCAACGGCGATACCCGGAAACAGACCCCACCAGCCAGCCATCGCCACGGATGCCCACACGACTGCAAACGCAACCAGCAGCTGAGACACCAACATCGCCACCGGATAGAGCGCCGCAATCACCGGGCCTTTGCGCAACCGCATGAGGCGCCACAAAGCACCGGTCGAAATGTATATCCACGCCGTGTGGGCCAACTGCGCATAGGTGGCAGGGATCGACGCGGACATGCTGTCGCGCACGATGTCTGACCAGACCAGTACTTCAATTTCAGTCTCGACGGACGCACCGTCCTGAATGGACGTCACGGACCAGCCGAACAGACCCTCCGCGGACTTGGGAGCCATGGCGATCTCATATCCCGAAATCCGGGCCTGCGCTTGCGACTCGGTTCGGTAAAGCTCGCGATATCGTCGCGGCGGCATCGGGTCATAACCGGGGATGTAGAACACCCGGCGTTTGCGCACCTGTGACTGATTTCTCTGACTGCTCATGCCTTTACCTTCTGCCGCGCAGGTTAACGCAGGCTTTAGGTCAAGGTAAGGGGGTCAGACGCTCAGCCGAAATTCGCAAGTGCCGGGAAGGTTTCCAGCAACCACCAGCTGAAGCGGGTGAACAGGCCTGTGACCAGCATGATGCCCACGAACAGCAGCAGCCCCCCCATGACCTTTTCGATCACGCCCATATAGGGCTTGATCCGGTTCATCACCGTCATAGAGCGGTTTAGGAACATGGCTGCGAGCAGGAACGGAATACCCAATCCAGCCGCATAGACACCCAGCAACAGCGTGCCCCGCGCCACCGAGGCCTCGGTCGCCGCAAGGGACAGGATCGCGCCCAGTTGGGGCCCGATACAGGGCGTCCAGCCGAATGCGAAGGCCAATCCAAGAATATAAGCCCCAAAGACCGAGCCACCGGAATCACCGGTTTCGATCCGCGCTTCGCGGTCCAGAAAGGGGATGCGGAGGACATTCAGGAAATGCAGGCCAAAGACAATGACAACGGCCCCGGACAGCTTGGCAAAAAGCACCTGATTTTGCAGCACGAACACTCCAAAGGCAGATGCGGTAAAGCCCAACAGCAGAAAAACCGTCGACAGGCCCAGCACAAAGAACAGCGCTGACATGGTTGCCTTGCGCCGGGCGCGGGTCTCATCCTGCATTTCGTTGATCGTGACGCCGCTCATATATGCCAGATAGGGCGGCACGATGGGCAGCACACAAGGCGACAGAAAGCTGATCAGGCCACCCAGCAGGGCAACAAACATGGCGGGCAGCAGCCCCGCGTCTATGATTTCTATTCCGAACATGTCTAAGCACATAAGTGATGATTGGCGGTCCGTCACGGGGCCAATGAGTCACATCCTCGTGCTTGGAATCTGGACAATATTACAACTACGCCCTATCCCGAAAATCATGTCAGAGATTACAGATACGCTGGATGCGCTGGGCCTTCTTTGCCCGCTGCCCGTCCTCAAGGCCCGCAAACGGCTGAAATCCATGCCGCAAGGTTCTGTGTTGCGTGTGCTGGCTGATGACCCGGCAGCCATCATCGATGTCCCGCATTTTTGCGCCGAAGCTGGCCACACATTGCTGTCTCAGGATTTGGATGGCGAACATCAGGTCTATCTGATCCAAAAATCCGACTGACTTAATGATATAAAAAAGGCGGGCAAATCTGCCCGCCCTTTCATCAGTTGCCCAACGACCACCATCCGCGCCGTTTGGGCCTGTCGGATTCTGGCTCAGGTTCATCTGCCACAGTTTCAAGCACCGGTTCAGGTTCTGCTGCCACGGGTGTTTCTTCCACGGGCGCGTCTTCGACCGGCTCATCGGCAGATTGAATTTCAGGTTCTTCCACCGCAACGACCGCTTCAGCTTGCGCGACTTCCTCAGTCTGCTCGGCCACCTCTGTTGCTTCCGGCTCAGCGTCAGCAGTCTCAGCGGCTTCGCTTTGCTCGGCGACAGTCGCCTCGGCAGGCTCGGATTCAGCGTCTGAGGCCGCCTCTTCAACTACCACCGGTGCATCAGCCCCGGTATCGGCATCAATTGCTTCTGTCTGTTCCGAAGCCTCTTCTGCCACCGCATCTTTCTTACGACGGCGCGGAGCGCGCTTGCGTTTGGGCTTGGAGGGTTTTTCCTCTTCCGCCGCTTCGGCTTCGGTTGCCTCGACAGCGGTTTCGGTTTCAGCGGATTCGCCTGCGGCATCCTCCTGCTCTGCCCCTTCACCGTCATCCGCGCCCTGTTCCGGCGCGTCACCATTGCCCCCGCCCTTCTTGCGACGACGACGGCGGCGCTTGCGCTTGGGTTTGGTGTCATCTTCGGTCGGCGCGATATCCTCTTCGGTTTCTTCCTCGTCCGAAGAATCGACCAGATCCATCAGCGAGGCATCGACCGACACGACAGGTGCTGTCGCTTCGGGAACAATGCGGCTGGCGGTCTTGAATTTCTCCATCGAGAAATCCGGGCTGACCAGATGCACATCGCCTTCGATCCGTACAGACAGGCCATAGCGCGATTCGATCTGTGCAATATGCTCGCGCTTCTGGTTCATCAGGAAATTCGCGATACTGACCGGGCAGCGCACCAGAACCTCGCGTGAGCGGCGGCGGGTGCCTTCCTCTTCGATCTGACGCAGGATCGACAGTGCCATGTTGTCGTCCGAACGGATCAGGCCGGTGCCGTGGCATGCCGGGCATGGCTGCGTGGTCGCCTCGATCATACCGGGGCGCAGCCTCTGACGGCTCATCTCGAGCAGGCCAAAACCTGAAATCCGGCCGACCTGAATGCGGGCACGGTCGGTTTTCAACTTGTCCTTCAGACGCTTTTCAACGGACGCATTGTTCTTGCGCTCGTCCATATCGATGAAATCGATGACAATCAGACCGGCAAGGTCACGCAGACGCAACTGGCGGGCCACTTCTTCCGCAGCCTCCAGGTTGGTTTTCAGCGCCGTTTCCTCGATCGAGCCTTCTTTCGTGGCCCGGCCCGAGTTCACGTCGATCGCCACCAGCGCTTCGGTCACGCCGATCACGATATACCCGCCAGATTTCAGCTGAACAGTCGGGTTGAACATCCCCGCCAGATAGCTTTCCACCTGATAGCGTGCAAACAGCGGCAGCGCGTCCTCGTACCGTTTCACATTCTTGGCGTGCGACGGCATGATCATCTTCATGAAGTCTTTGGCGATGCGGTATCCGCCCTCGCCCTCGACCAGAACCTCATCGATATCGCGGTTATAAAGGTCCCGGATCGACCGTTTGATCAGATCCCCTTCTTCATAAATCTTCGCAGGTGCGATGGATTCCAGGGTCAATGCCCGGATCTGCTCCCACAGGCGTTGCAGGTATTCATAGTCGCGCTTGATTTCCGATTTGGTGCGCTTGGCGCCCGCAGTCCGGATAATCAAACCTGCCCCCGTGGGCACATCAATATCCGCGGCGATTTCTTTCAGTTTCTTGCGGTCAACCGCGTTGGTGATCTTGCGGCTGATCCCACCGCCACGCGCGGTGTTTGGCATCAGAACACAATAGCGACCGGCCAGCGACAGATATGTCGTCAGGGCTGCCCCCTTGTTGCCGCGCTCTTCCTTGACGACCTGCACCAGCAACACCTGGCGCACTTTGATCACTTCCTGAATCTTGTACCGGCGCGGGCGTGGCTTGCGTGGAGGGCGGATGTCCTCGCTGTCATCTTCCTCGGCCACGGTTTCAATCGTGTCATCTTTCGCGGCTGCGTCAGCGTGTTCTTCATCCGCGTCGCCATCTTCTGCGTCCTGGTCATCCTCAGACGATTCAGATGCGTCATCGCCATCATCAGCGCTTGAAGCGTCCGCCGGGTCATCAGAATCCCCTGCTGCGTCGTCTTGCGAAGCCTCAACCGTTTCAACCTCAGCCTCGTCTTCCGAAGCCGTTTCCCCTGCAGTGTCATCTGACACAGCTTCCGACGCTTCGTTGTCCTCAGGCTCCTCAACAGGTGTTTCAGCGACGACTTCCATTGGCGATGTCCCTTCGGGCACCTCCATGTCGGCATCGTCTCTGTCGTCAAGGTCGATGGTTTCCATACCGGTCGGCTCGGTCGAAACTTCCATCGTTTCGACCAGATCGTCCGATTTAAGATCCGCGGCCTTCGATCGGGAGCGCGAACGCCGCTTCTTCGGCTTGCCTTCGTCGGCCTCATCCCGCGCCTTCATGGCCTCGGCATAAGCGCGCTCTTCCTCCATCAGCGCCTCACGGTCGGCGATGGGGATCTGGTAATAGTCCGGGTGAATTTCCGAAAACGCCAGGAAGCCGTGCCGGTTCCCGCCATAATCCACAAAGGCCGCCTGAAGCGACGGCTCAACCCGTGTTACTTTTGCAAGATAGATGTTGCCAGCAAGCTGGCGCTTGTTTTCGGATTCAAAATCGAACTCCTCGACCTTGTTTCCGTCGACCACCACGACGCGGGTTTCCTCCGCGTGGGTGGCATCGATAAGCATTTTCTTAGCCATGTGTCCTTGGTGCACCGCGCCAAACGCGTTATCCTGACCCGTCCAGGTGGACAGGCACATTTGGGGAGGTGTCTTGTCAGGGCGATATTGGACGGCGCGCGGCAGGGTCTGGCGCTGTGGCCCCCTGCCCGGTCACTCAATCGTTGCGCGCGCGTCATCGCGGTTCTTCTCCGACAGGCGCGTTAGCCGCAGCCTGCCCATTATTCCTTTCGCCCGACATGTCGGACTCAGGTACTACATTGCCCCAAATGAGGCACAATCGGTCTGCTTTGCGGCGAACAATCCGTCATCACCATCAGCAAAGCAGCGAAACTCAATGATTCGGGGCTTATGGACACAAAACTGGCCCGGCCCGTCCGGACACAATAAAAGCAGTCCTGTGGAAAAGACAATGGGCAAACTGCACCGCCCCTGCGACGGCGTGCGGGATCGCCTTCATCTGGCCAAAAATATCCCGGGGGAGTCGCCAAAGGCGACGGGGGCAGAGCCCCCGCCACAAAGTTTACAGATAGTCCGACCGCTGGAGGCCGTATTTGGCCATCTTTTCATTCAGCGTCCGGCGCGGCAGGCACAGCTCATCCATCACAGACGCGATTGAGCCTTTGTGCCGCCGCATAGTGTTATCGATCAGCATCCGTTCAAAGGCTTCGACATATTCCTTCAGCGGCTTGCCTTCAGTGGTCATGACCGGCTGCATTTCCTCGTGATCCGACATCAACAGCGAGGCGATCGTTCCGGACCCACGGCGCGATTGCAGCACCGCGCGTTCGGCAATGTTGATCAACTGGCGCACGTTCCCCGGCCAGGGTGCCTGCAACAGCTGCGCGGCTTCCTGAGCGCTTACCTGAGGCGCATCGCAGCCGTATTCTTCGGCGAACTGCTCGCTCAGACGGGTAAACAGGGTCAGAATATCCTCGCCCCTCTGGCGCAGGGGCGGCATGGTGATGCGCAAGGCGGCCAGTCGGTAGAACAGGTCCGGCCGTAAGACATCTTCGGAGGTTTTTCCCGCCTCTTGCAGGTTCGAGATCGCTACGATGCGTGTCTCGGCCGGCGTGCCCTGCTCGTTCATCACGCTGAGCAGCTTGGCTTGCAGGGAATCGTTGAGCGCTTCGACATCTTCCAGAACCAGCGTTCCGCCCCGCGCCTCTTCGATGGCGGGCAATTGGGCGTCTTCAGGCATCATCGGCCCAAACAGACGTTTGGCCAACGCGTCTTCCTCGTGCGCCGCGCAGGACACCAGCACGAATTTCTTGCCGGCACGGCTTCCAACCGCATGCAGGGCGTGTGCGACAAGCGTCTTTCCGGTCCCTGTCTCTCCGTCGATCAGCACATGGCCATCCGCCTGGCCCAGATCGAGGATATCCTCGCGCAGGCGTTCCATAACCGGGCTGGCACCGATCAGTTTGTTCATGATCTGGGTGCCGCCGGACAATTCCCGGCGCAGCGCGCGGTTGTCCAGCGTCAGACGCCGCGCATTGCTGGCCCGTTTGGCCAGTTCAGACATGCGGTCGGGGTTGAAGGGTTTTTCAAGGAAATCGAATGCACCGACACGCATCGCCTCGACAGCCATCGGAACATCGCCGTGACCGGTGATCATGATCACGGGCAAGGTGCTGTCAGCGCCCATCAGCTTTTTGAGAAGCTGAATGCCGTCCATTCCGGGCATCTTGATGTCCGAAATCACTATCCCCGGATAATCCGGACCCAACACCTTGAGCGCATCTTCCGCGCTGGCGAAGGTTTCCGTGTCATAGCCGGACAAAGCGAGCCACTGGCTGATCGATTGGCGCATGTCCTGTTCATCGTCAACAATGGCAATTTTCATGGCTTGTGCCATAGTCATTCCTCGTTATTCCGCGGCTTCAAGGCCGTCGCTTCCCAGTGCAGGCAACTGCATTTCAAACACCGCACCGCCATATTGGCCGTTGCGCGCAGTCAACCGTCCCCCATGGTCGTTCACGATCCCTGACGAGATGGCAAGCCCCAGACCAACACCGTCGCCGGGCTGTTTGGTCGTGTAGAACGGCTCGAACAAGTTTTCGATATCCTCGATTCCGTGCCCGTTGTCGCGTACGGTCAGCACGGCCGTGTCACCCGCTGCCAGGATGATTTCCACATCCGGCTCCGCCACTGATTTGGTGGCGTCCAGTGCGTTTCGCAAGAGGTTGACCATGACCTGTTCGATGCGCATTCGGTCCCCCATCACGATCACGGGTTCCTCTGGTACGATCTGCGTAATCTTCACGTGTCGCTGACGCAATTGCGGCTCCATCATCGACAGGGACGAGGCCAGCGCTTCACCAAGATTTACTGGTGAAAACGCATCTGCCCCCTTGCGTGCATAAGACTTCAGCTGCCGGGTAATTGCGCCCATCCGTTCGATCAGACCATCGATGCGACCAAAGCTGGCAAGGGCCTCTTCCGGGCGGTTGCGGCGCAGCAACAGGCGGGCCCCGGCCAGATAGGTTTTCATTGCCGCCAGTGGCTGGTTCAACTCGTGACTGACCGCGGCCGACATCTCGCCCAGGGCGGCCAGTTTCGAGCTTTGCGCAAGCGTCTGTTCCGCCAAATCCAGCGTCTTTTCAACCCGTTCACGTTCAGCGATTTCCCGCTGTAGCCGTGCGTTCAATGCGCGAAGCTCTGCCGACTCGCGCTGGAACAGGGTCATGCGCAACGTGGCACGGCGGCTCAACGCATAGAACGCAAGCGCGAGAAGAATCGCAAACCCCATGATTTCGAGCGCCAGAACGCTGTTCACCTTTTCCCGGATCGAGGCATAGGTCGTGAACGACGTCATCTGCCAGCCGCGGAACGGAATACGCGTTTCGATCCGCATTACCGCTTCGCCCTGAAGATAGGCATCAGGCGGCAGCGCGGTCCAATCGGTTGTAGCGCGGATGGCGCGCTGGATCGCACCTTGTGGAGGCTGGCGCAACATCGCCGTGTTCTCATCCAGCCCGCGCCACCGGGGTTCCGTAGACAGAATGATGTTGCCGGCGCTGTCGGTAACCATCACTGCATCCGAGATACCGGCCCAAGCGCGTTCGAACTTTTGCAGGTCAACCTCGACGACGATTACCCCCAGAAACTCGGCCCCGTTCTCCAACCGGCGCGAATACACAAAGCTGTATCCGCCTGCGTCCTTGGGGATAACGGAAAATATCGTTGCGTTCGAGCGGATCGCATCCACAAAATAAGGCGTGTTTCGATGCCCTTCACCCAACCTGTTCCGGTCGGTCGCGGCAACTGTGCGCCCGTCGCTGTCCAGCAAAACCAGTGAGGCCGCGCCGATCTCTTCCACGAATGAAATAAGGCGCTGTGTCGAAAGGGTGTAATCGCCTGACTGCAATGCCGAAATCAACGTCGGGTCGCGGGCAAGCAATTGCGGAACAATCGAGTTGCGGCGCAACTCACTCAGCAAGTTGCCCGAATACAGAGTCAGCCGTAGTTCCGCCCGGTTGCGCGTGGATTCGGTGAACCTGTCGGTCAACAGTCGGTTCGTGATCCATACCGTTGCAATTGTCGCGACCAGCAGAACAAGAACCGCCAGCCGCAACCGCCAGCCCAGCGGTGCACCACGAAACGGTTTCAACATATTTGACCAGCCAGATCGAACTTCGGGGTTCATGGTGAAAGGTTAAGCCCCGGCGGGCGAGACCTCAAGTCACGCCGCTTCAAACACACCTGACAATGCGCGGAACAACGCCACCCCGTCTGTGCCGCCATGACCCTGATCCGCTGCGCGTTCGGGGTGCGGCATCATTCCAAGCACGCGGCGGTTTTCCGACAGGATCCCGGCGATATCCCCGACCGAGCCGTTCGGGTTTTCGGCATAGGTGAACGCGATCCGGTCCTGATCCTTCAAAGCGGCCAGTGTCGTGTCATCCGCAAAATAATTGCCATCGTGGTGCGCTATCGGAATACCGATCACATCGCCTGCGTTGTAACCGCTGGTAAACGCGCTGTCGCTGGTTTCGACCTTCAGGCCGACGGTCTTGCAGATATATTTCAGCCCGGCATTGCGCAGCAACGCGCCCGGCAGGATGCCGGTTTCCGTCAGAACTTGAAAACCGTTGCAAATTCCAACGGCATAACCGCCACGTTGCGTGTGTTCGACCACGGCCTTGCAAATCGGCGATTGCGCCGCGATTGCGCCGCAACGCAGGTAATCTCCGTAAGAGAACCCGCCGGGAACACCCACGATATCAATACCTTCGGGCAAAGCCGCGTCTTTGTGCCAGACCATATCGACCTGAAAACCGGCCTGCTCAAAGGCGACGGCAAGATCTCGGTCACAGTTGGATCCGGGGAATACGATTACGGCTGCGCGCATGGCGGGCCCTCCTACGAGACAAAATCTGTGACAACCGCAACACCCGGAGGCGTTGGATGGTCAAAAGCGGCAAGCTCGGCGCTTACCTGGTTCAGGGTTATTTTCCGGGTCACCAGCGGGCTCAGGTCGACCCCTTGACCGGTGATCAGGGACAACAGCGATGGATAGCGCCAGCTTGGCATTCCACGGGTGCCAAACACGGAGAGCTGACCAGAATAGAGCACATCCATCGGCAGCGACATCTGCACATGGTCCCCCGCGGGCATTCCGATTTGCACCATGCGGCCCATTTTACGCAGGGATCGCATGGCGGAAACGGTCGTGGCTTGGACGCCAAGTGCCTCGATCGCAACATCGGCACCGCCACCGGTGATGTCCTTCACCGCCTGTGGGGCATCACATGTCGCGGCGTTGATCACCGCATCGGCGCCCAGAGTTTTGGCATAGGCCAGCTTGTCTTCGGCGATATCGACAACGATTACACACGCGCCAAGCGCCTTGCCCAGAAGAAGCGTTGATATTCCGACACCGCCGCCGCCAAAGACAGCAATCCACTCACCACCCCGCACCTGCGCCCGGCCAACAAGCGCCTGCCACGCCGTGGTTACGCGGCACCCCAATGCGGCGGCGATTTCAGGCGCGATGCTGTCGGGCAAGGATGTCAGGTTGGCATCGGCATGAGCGACGGCAACATATTCAGCAAAAGCCCCGTCACAGGTAAAGCCGGGTACGACCTGGTTAGGACAGATTGTCTGATGACCCTGCGCGCAGTCCGGACAATGCCCACAGGCTAGGATGAAGGGCGCAATCACCCGGTCCCCGACACGCCACCGTGCGACGCGCGTTCCGACCGAGACCACCTCGCCGCAAAACTCGTGACCGGGTGTCATGGGCAGGACAACGTCGGGGTCTGAGCCCGACCAGGCGTGCCAGTCGGACCGGCACACGCCGCAGGCCAGCACCCGCACCACAACACCGTCTTCGGCGGGAACCGGGTCGGGGATCGTCGACACCTCAAGCGGTTGACGATAGGTGATCAGACGCGCGGCCCGCATCAATCAGGCCAGTTCGATCTCGTAGCGTTCGATGACGGTGTTGGCCAAAAGCTTCTCGCACATCTCGGTCACGTCTGCCTCGGTCGCGCCATCGGCAAGCTCAAGATCGATGACTTTGCCTTGGCGCACGCCTTCGACCTGATCAAAGCCCATAGCACCCAATGCGTGCCGTACTGCTTCGCCCTGCGGGTCCAGCACCCCGTTCTTGAGCATCACATGAACCCGTGCTTTCATTTTGGCAACTCCACCTGTGGGCCGCATACAAGGCCCATTTCGTTGCGCGGGGGATAGCGCGCCTGATGGGTTTCGACAACCCTGTTTCAAACGCAGTTTGCCGCAGGCGAGTGACGATCCTGCGCCGTCAGTTGGACCTGAGTAGTTTTGTTGGCGCAGCAGCTGGAAACTTCGGAATAGTCATCTGATCAAACGACCCGGCCACACGCAAACACCCTGCTCGGCCAACAACTTGGCAAAGGCAAAACGCCGCCCTGAGGGGGCGGCGCTGCTGAGAAGGAGTGTTTAGTTGATCAGCGTCGGCTTGGTGACATTGCTGGCAGGCAGCACACCCAGCCTTCGGGCGACCTCGGAATAGGCATCTGTCAGGCTGCCCAGATCGCGGCGGAATACATCCTTGTCCAGTTTCTGACCGGTCTTGATATCCCACAGGCGGCAGCTGTCCGGGCTGATTTCGTCCGCAACAACCAGCCGCTGATAGTCGCCTTCAAACACGCGTCCAATTTCAATCTTGAAGTCAACCAGACGGATTCCCACCGCCAGCATCACGCCGCTCAGGAAATCGTTCACGCGCAGCGCAAGGCTGAGGATGTCGTCCATGTCCTGCTGGCTGGCCCAGCCAAACGCGGCGATGTGTTCCTCGGTGACAAGAGGATCGCCCAAAGCATCATCCTTGAAGCAATATTCAACGATCGGACGAGGCAATTGCGTCCCTTCGGCAATGCCAAGACGTTTCGACATCGAACCCGCCGCGTAATTGCGCACGATCACTTCCAGCGGAATGATCTCGCAATTGCGCACCAGTTGTTCGCGCATATTCAGGCGCCGGATGAAGTGGTTCGGAATGCCAATCTGGGTCAGCCCGGTCATGAAGAACTCGGACAAACGGTTGTTCAGCACGCCTTTACCGTCAATCACGTCCTTCTTCTCGGCGTTGAATGCGGTGGCGTCATCCTTGAAATACTGTACGATGGTGCCCGGCTCGGGGCCTTCATACAGAATTTTGGCCTTGCCTTCGTAGATTTTCTTGCGACGCGCCATAAGCGACCTTTCCAGACTGGCGAAAGGGAATGAGTCCCTTCACGTTGGCGTCCTCATAGTGCAAGCCCTGCGTTCCCGCAAGTTCGCTGCCCCGAGGGCCTTTGACGCAGCGCAAATACCTTGCACCCGGGGTGTCCTATTGTCATATCATCAGTGAGAAACGGTAATCCAAGGGGTCCCCAACCAATGACCACATTCGACGAACGTGAAGCCGCGTTTGAAAGCAAATTCGCCCATGACGAAAAGATGCAGTTCATCGCACGGATGCGCCGCAACCGCTTTATGGCTGTCTGGGCGTCCGCGCTGAAGGGCGAAACTGTTGAACAGGCACGGAAATACGGACAGGAACTGGTTCATACCGACCTGCAGCATGTCGGCGAGGACGATGTTGTCGAGGCAGTCAAAGCCTACCTGGGTGATCTTGCGGACGAAGCCACGATCCGTTCGAAAATGGCCGAGCTTCTGGTTGAGGCCAAAGAACAGGTGATGGCGGAAGGCGAGCATTGATTGCCTGAAATGCAAAACTCATGATCTTCATGAGTTTTATGAATTTGATTTGACGCCCTGGTCATGAGACATGGGGCGTCTCTGTTTTTTTGCAGCGTTTATACGCTTTTTCTGGAATAACCCTATGACAAACGCGCTGAGCAAACTTCTGGACACCAAAGACACCATCCTTGCGGACGGTGCAACGGGGACCAACTTATTTAACATGGGTCTGCAATCAGGTGATGCGCCTGAGCTGTGGAACGTGGATGCTCCAGACAAGATCAGGGCGCTGTATCAGGGGTCAGTCGATGCGGGCAGCGACCTGTTTCTGACCAATACGTTTGGAGGCACTGCGGCGCGTCTGAAACTGCATGATGCGCAGAACCGCGTGGGCGAGCTGAACCGTATCGGCGCAGAACTTGGACGTGAAGTCGCAGACAAAGCCGGGCGCCCTGTAGTCGTGGCAGGATCTGTTGGACCCACCGGCGAGATTATGGAGCCGGTCGGCAGCCTGTCGCATTCCGAAGCGGTTGAAATGTTCCATGAACAGGCCGAGGCTTTGAAAGCGGGCGGGGTTGACGTTCTTTGGGTAGAAACCATCAGCGCGCCCGAGGAGTTCCGCGCGGCAGCCGAGGCCTTTGCGCTGGCCGACATGCCCTGGTGCGGCACGATGAGCTTTGACACGGCCGGGCGCACAATGATGGGTGTCACCTCGGCCGATCTTGCGCTTTTGGTTGAAACCTTGCCAAACCCACCGATCGCTTTTGGGGCCAATTGTGGTACCGGCGCGTCGGATATCCTGCGCACGGTTCTGGGTTTTGCTGCGCAAGGCACCGAGCGCCCGCTGATCTCAAAGGGCAATGCGGGCATTCCGAAATACGTGGATGGCCATATCCACTATGACGGGACACCCGAACTGATGGGTCGGTATGCTGCCATGGCGCGAGATTCGGGCGCCACAATCATCGGCGGGTGCTGCGGCACCATGCCCGATCATCTGCGCAAAATGCGCGAAGCGCTGGATACCACTTCGCGCGGCGAGCGCCCGACACTGGATCAGATCACCGAGGCACTGGGTCCGTTTTCGTCGGCTTCGGACGGAACCGAGGACGACGCGGGCCCCGAACGCCGCACGCGTCGCCGCCGCCGCGCCTAACGCTTATCAACGCCCTTCGAATTTCGGAGGGCGTTTTTCCATGAACGCCACCACGCCTTCAGCAAAATCTCGCGACCGGCCACATTCACCTTGAAGATGCGCCTCGGTTGCAAGCTGCTGCTGCAATGTGTTTTCGTACGTCCCGCGAATGGCTCGTTTGATCGCGCCATAGGCCGCAGTTGGACCTTTGGCCAGATATTCTGCCCTTTTATGCCAATGTGCGGCAAACGCATCATCGGGCACAGCTTCCCAGATCATACCCCATTCTTCGGCCTGCCGGGCGCTGATCTTGTCAGCAAACAAGGCGGCCCCCATCGCTTTGGCCAAGCCCATCTGGCGCGGCATGAACCAGGTGCCCCCGGCATCGGGCAGCAAGCCGATACGTGCAAAGGCCTGTAGGAAATACGCACTCTCAGTTGCAATAACCACATCCGCACACAGTGCAAGATTGGCCCCTGCCCCCGCAGCAGGTCCGTTCACAGCTGCAATCGTCGGAACCGGACAGCTGTGGATGGTTTCCAGCATCGGCTCGTATTCGTCGCGCAATGACCGTTCCAGATCGATCTTGCCAGTTGATGATGCATCGCCCAGATCCTGCCCGGAACAAAACGCCGGCCCTGCCCCGGTGATAACGATACAGCGCGCTTTAACCGCGGCGTCTTTCATCGCGTGGGTAATCTCTGCCCGCATCCGAGTGGTCAGCGCGTTCATCTTGTCCGGCCTGTTCAGGGTTAGAACCGCCAGACCGCCCGATATGTCCAATAGAACCGTTTCGTAATTCATGAAGACTTTTCCCCTCGCGCCACGTGTTTCAGCACATTTACTTGTCCGGGCAGGATGGGAAAAGCAGAACCAAACGTCAGTCTTCAAGAATCTGGCGAAGGCGTTCCTGTTCTTCCGCGCTTAGAGCTTCGGTTTCATCTGAAACCTGCGCCCTAGCGCGTGTGCGAAGAAAGTTCAACCCGACTGCGGCAGCGATCAGCAACATGATTGGCCCGGCAAGCCACAACAGCAGATTCGAACCGCTGGTGGTGGGCTTGAGCAAGACATATTCGCCGTAGCGGTCAACGATAAACGCGACAGCCTCTTCGTCGCTGTCACCCGCAACCAGGCGTTCACGCAAAAGCAAGCGCAGATCGCGTGCCAGTTCAGCGTTGCTTTCGTCAATGCTTTCATTGCGACACACCAGGCATCGCAACCCAACACTCAGGTCGCGCGCCCGCTGCTCCAGAACAGGGTCGTCCAGAACTTCGTCAGGTTGTACCGCAAACACCGGCGCTGCCAGCAGCAGCAGGATCAATACAAGGCGTTTCATTCTGCGGGTACTCCGCCAGCGGGTGATTTGCGCGCACCTGCGGCGACACGGAACCGCCTGTCGCTCAGGCTGAGGACACCACCGAGCGCCATCAGGATACAACCACCCCAAATCCAGTTCGCCAAAGGCTTGATATAGGTGCGCATGACCCAGCCACCATCTGCCTGCTGATCCCCGATGACGACGTAAAGATCACCAAGAAAACGATAGTCAATCGCGGCCTCGGTCGTCGGCATGCGTGCAACGGGATAATCCCGCTTCTCGGGATGCAGCGTTCCGATGACGGGACCGCCCTTTTCGACCAGAACATCAGCCGTGGTTGAAAAATAGTTCGGCCCCTGAACCCGTCGCACGTCCTGCAATGTCAGTGTAAACTGACCCACTTCGAAGGGCTGGTTCAGTTGCGCCACACGGATATCTTCCGCCTCCCACGCGGTCAGACCGGCAATCGCAAAGATCGTCACCCCAAGACCGGTATGGGCAACTGCCTTACCCCAATCGGCGCCCGGAAGTCGGATCAGACGTTTGAAGCTGCCATTGCGGCCTGTCCGGCTCCACAAATCAATGGCGGCACCGAAAGTGATCCATGCCCCCAGAAACAGGCCTACGGGCCCTAGCGCGCTGCGACCGGTCTGCATTGCCCAAACCAACAACGCAATCGCCAGCGCCAGACCAAAGGCATAGCGCAGGGACCAGGCCGTTTTGCCCAACCGACCGCGTTTCCACGGCAGCATGGCCCCGATCGGCAGGATCAGACCCAGCAAAACCATGAACGGTGAAAAGGCCGCGTTGAAAAACGGCGCCCCGACCGAGAGTTTGCGGTCGAACATCATCTCGGCCACCATCGGCCACATCGTCCCGACAAAGACAACGAAACAACTGACCGCAAGAAGGACATTGTTCACGATCAGCGCGCTTTCGCGGCTGACCATGCCAAAAACGCCCTTGGCCTCCATCGCCTGCGCCCGCGCGGCAAACAAGGTAAGCGCGCCACCGATGAAGAAGACCAGAATGATCAGGATGAACACACCGCGTTCAGGATCATTGGCAAAAGCATGTACCGAGGTCAGCAGACCTGAACGCACGATAAACGTGCCGATCAGGGAAAATCCAAACGCAATAATTGCCAGCAGAATGGTCCAGCTTTTCAATGCTTCGCGCTTTTCCACGACAATTGCCGAGTGCAACAGCGCCGCCGCTAGCAGCCAGGGCATGAAGGATGCGTTTTCCACCGGGTCCCAGAACCAGAAACCGCCCCAGCCCAGTTCGTAATAAGCCCACCAGGACCCCAGCGCGATACCGATAGTCAGGAAAACCCATGCCGCCAGCGTCCAGGGGCGTACCCACCGGCCCCATGCTGCATCGATACGCCCTTCGATCAGGGCCGCAATCGCAAAGCTGAAAGCCATGCTCAGCCCGACATAGCCGAGGTACAGAAACGGCGGATGGAAGGCCAACCCGGGATCCTGCAGCAGCGGGTTCAGGTCGCGCCCGTCAAACGGCGCGATGGCAAGCCGGTCAAACGGGTTCGACGTGAACAGGATAAAACCGAAAAACGCCACGGCAATAGCCGATTGAACGGCCAGAACACGGGCTTTGAGTGTCGGTGGCAAGCCACCACCAAAGAAGGCCGCCATCGCACCAAACAGGGTGACGATCAGCACCCACAGCAGCATAGATCCTTCGTGGTTGCCCCATGTTCCACTGATCTTGTACAGCATCGGCTTTGCTGTGTGGCTATTCTCGACCACAATCCTGAGGGAGAAGTCAGACGTTACAAACGCCCAGATCAATGCACCAAATGCAAACGCTGTCAGCAGGAACTGGACGATCGCGGCGGGCTCTGCAAAGCCCATCCAGCCGGCCCAGCGTTTTGAGGCGCCGATCAGGGGAACAACGCTTTGCACAATTGCGACAAAGAACGCGAGGATCAGGGTGAAGTGGCCAAGCTCTGTAATCATGCCCCGGAATATACGCCGGTGCGGAACCGGGGGCCATGACCTTTAGCTTGTTCTGCACGCACAAAGTGTCGCGGGTCAGATACCGCGAAGCTTTCGCCAATCGTTCAGCGCCTGGTTTTCCTCGGGACGTATGACATCGCTGTTCAGCACAGAATCCGGGCCGGGATCAGCAACTCCCGGGCTGTCGCTCTGCATCGTGCGCAAGGCCTCAATATTGCTCATGACCGTTGGCAGTTGCGTCATGGTTGAGCGGATATCCCGCTGAAAATCCTGCATTTTACTTTGGTGGCGCGCGCCAAAGTAAAACGATACGATCACGCCCAGCAACCACCACAGCGGTTCTGGGACCAAGGCTATGCCCTGCATCCGTGCGGCAAACCATATTGGGTCGACCATGGCGGCAACAAACAAGCCAAGCGTTCCCAATGCCAGCGCCGGGCGCGGTAACCTGTTCACGCCGTCCATGACACGGTCAAACAGCCCCTTTTGAGGTGCCTGAAATTCAGAGCCAAACTGTAACATGGCCTGAGTTTGAATCTCATTGGCGCGTACTGCGCTTGCTTCGGTGTTTTCACGATAGAGTTCTGCGGTTTCCTGTAAGACGTTGCGCCCGTTACCAAACAAAAGCGCCAGCACACCTGAAATCAGCCCCATGCCGCGATCCTTCTGGTAAATTCGCTGTCCGAAAGATGATAACGCGGCGAAAGAAACTCTTCGGCCCGTATTATCCAGCCACCTTTGCCGCCTGAACGGTTGCGCGCGTATTTTCTGGATGCAGGCCGTCGATCAGCAAGGCGAAAATAGTAGTTTCGCCGCGCAATCCCGTAGGCGTCGCGCAGGACGTCGGGCTCTGGCTGCGCCGCGCTTTGGCAGGCCGCCACGGTTTGCGGGCCTATCACGCCGTCGGTGGTGACGTTAAACCCCATTTCCTGTAGCAGCCGCTGAAGGATCTTGACCGCCTGCGCACCCGCATTCACATACATGTCGAAAACCGAAGCATGCAGGGTTTCGGGAAGCTCCGCAATGTGCGGCTTGTCGAAATAGTGCTGCACAAAGATGTCGACCGCTTGCCGAGGGGACAATGCGCGCACATCCGCCTCGTCAACCCGGCCGTCGCCAGTCAGATCCAAACCCAGCCTGCGCAGGGTGTGAATCGTGACCCCGAACTTGGTTGCCCCGCCCGGATCGTCGGGGTCATCAACAAAGCCCCCTTCACGGGCCACAATCTCTTTGGCAATTTGCCGAACCGTTTGCATACCACCCTCGTAACGTTAGGTGGCCACACCGTTTCCGACAGATATTAATGATTTAAAACGAAACGGAGCGCTGCATGCACCATGCACGCAACGCTCCGTAACAGATTCAAACGGCTTCAGCTTTCTTCCGCGCCTTTGTAGACACCTTGCTCTTTCAGAGCGTCCATGACCTCTTTCGGCATGTAGGTCTCATCATGTTTGGCAAGAATTTCAGTCGCTTCAAAGACGCCGTTCACGTAACTTCCCGTGCCGATCATTCCCTGATTTTCCGAGAAAAGGTCAGGTAGAACACCTGTGAACGAGACCGGAACGCTTTCGCCGCCATCCGTTACAACAAAACGGATGGTTTCGCCCTGTCCGCGGATGATCGAGCCTTCTTCGACCAAGCCGCCAATCCGAAACACTTCGGTCGGTTTCGGCGGCTCTGCAATCACCTCGCTGGGCGAGCGGAAAAAGTTGATCCCGTCCTGCAATGCCCAACCAATCAACGCAGTTGCCGCCACCAAGGCAACAACTGCCACCAGAATGACTTGTACACGCCGACGTTTCTTGAGCGTTTTCATACCATCCTCACGGGAAAAGCGGGGCCATCATCAGGCCCAGAGTTTCATCTTCACCTAACATCAGGTTCGCGTTCTGCAAGGCTTGCCCACTGCTACCTTTTGTCAGGTTGTCCAGCGCCGCAATCACAATTGCGCGCCGCTCAATCCGATCGGCCACAACACCGATGTGACAGAAATTCGACCCCCGCACATGGTGGGTCGAAGGGGTCTCACCCATCGGCAGCATCTGGATGAACGGCTCATCCGCATAGGCTTTGGCAAGCGTTTCGTAGATGCTGTGCGGGTCACCCTTCACATAGGTTGTGGCCAGAATACCCCTGTTTGCAGGGATAAGGTGGGGCGTGAACTGCACATGCACAGCCCGACCGGCAAGTTTCGAAAACTCCTGATCGAACTCGCCAAGATGCCTGTGTGTCCCACCGACGGAATAGGCATTGCTGCCTTCACTCAGTTCAGCGTGCAGCAGGTTTTCCTTCAGTGACCGCCCTGCCCCTGATACGGCGCATTTCAGATCAAGAACGATATCGTCCAGATCAATGACCCCGGCAGATATCAGTGGCCGCAGAACATATTGCCCGGTCGCCGCATTGCACCCGGTACCCGCAACAAGCCGTGCCGTCTTGATGTCTTCGCGGTAGAACTCGGTGAGACCATAAATCGCCTCTTCCTGCTGTTTTAGCGCGATATGCGGATTACCGTACCATTTTTCGTACTCGTCGGGGTCTGCCAGCCGGAAGTCTGCGGACAGGTCAATGATTTTCAGGTCTTTCGGCAAGTCCCGGATCACTTCCTGACTGGTTTTGTGCGGCAAGGCGCAAAAACACAGGTCGACCTGCGCAAAGTCGATCTCGGAGATTTTGCACAGATCCGGCAGATCCATGTGGCGCAGATGCGGGAAGACCTGCGCCATGGTCATGCCAGCCTTACGTTCGGCGGCCAGCGCGACGATATCCATGTTCGGGTGCTCGGCGATCAGCCGCACCAGTTCAGCGCCAGTATAGCCCGAAGCGCCCAGAATTGCGATTTTGTGGGTCATGTCAGACCTCTTTCACTTGAGTGTCACATGTCTCGACCGCCGATGCGACGGCCTTGAAATAAGGGAAGCAGAGCGGCTGCGTCCTTGACCTAAGTCAGGCAGCCTGGAACGTGATTTGTCGTCGGAGGAACTGCGTCGCCCGGTCGCTGACAACATTGGGTTTGCCTGTTGTCAGGAAACCACTTGGGCCGTCGCCCAACATGGTGGGGTGACGTTGCAGGTAATCTGCCAGACTGTCAGCAACAAGCGCACCCTGGCTGTAAACCTGCACATCTTCACCCAACGCCGCCTGAAATGCTTCGGCCATCAACGGGTAATGCGTGCAGCCCAGAATAGCGGCCTGAGGTTCCGGCATTTTGCGCTTGAGCGCATCCACATGGCTGCGCACCAAGGCTTCGGCCAGGATCATGTCGCCATCTTCTATGGCATCCACAACGCCGCCACAGGCCTGTGCCTCGACATCCACACCGATGGCCCGAAAGGCCAATTCACGCTGAAAAGCCCGACTGGATACCGTGGCAGGCGTTGCAAACAATGCCACATGTTTGACGGCCACTTCGCGCGGCGGAGAATTGTCACCCCATTGCCGTTCGGTCAGCGCTTCGATCAACGGGACAAAAACGCCAAGAACGCGTTTGCCGCTGGGCACGCCCTCTTCCTGCATGCGCCGCAACGCTGCGGCGCTGGCCGTGTTGCAGGCCAGAATCACCAGATTGCAGCCACGCGACCACAGATCCTGAACCGCCTTGCGGGTCAGCTGATAGATATCCTCGGCATCACGCACACCGTATGGCGCGTGTGCACTGTCTGCAAAATACAGGAAATCAACGTCCGGCAGACGTTGCTGTGCGGCACTCAGGACGGTCAGACCGCCCAAACCGGAATCAAAGATACCTACTGCCATTAGATCACTCAGGCGCGATGCCGTTCCTCAAACTCATAGCCGTAATCATAAGACTTCAACGGCGTTGGAGACAGCTCATACGTGGCTTTGCGCAGGAAATCCATCATCTTGCGCGTATCCTTGCTGAGCGGGTCCAGAATGTCGCGCCTGATCGGCTCTCCGACTACGACCTTCACCGGTGTATCAACGCGTTTCTTGAACTCTTTGATCAGCAGGCCCATCCGCAAAGTACTGTGCAGATGGCTGGCGATCTGAAACAGACGAGACGTGTGGCCATCAAAGAAAACCGGAACAACTTTGGCATTAGATTTTGCCACCATCCGCGCGGTAAACCCGCGCCAACCCGGATCCATGGGGTGGGAAAACGGCTTAACCCCGGTGCTGACCGTCCCGCCGGGAAAAATGCCGATCGCCCCGCCTTCGCCCAGATATGTGAGTGCGGTTTTGCGGGTCTCAAGGTTCAGCTGCATCGCCTCTTTCGTTTCATCAAACGAAATTGGCAGAATGATGCGATTCAGGTCTTCGGCCTTGCGAAACACCCGATGGGCCAGAATGCGGAAATCACCCCGTGTCTCGGACAGGATATGTCCCATCATCAGGCCATCCAGAATTCCGTAGGGATGATTGGCAATCAGGATCAGAGGACCGTCTTTCGGAATATTCGAAAGCGATCCTCCTGCCACGTCCAGTGTCAGCCCATAACGTTCAACCATCACGGCCCAAAAGTCGCGCCCATTGGCAACGTCTTTCTCGTACCCGTCCGCACGTTTGATCAGGCGCATACGGCCTGTGGTGTTCTCCATCAGCTTGATAACCATCCGCCCGCCTTTAGTATCGGCGGAATGCGCGTAGGAAATGTCGCGAACGGCATGACGACGAGAAGGCATATGGGTCTCCGGTTTGCTGCCTGCAAAATAAGTGCAAGTAACAATTTTGCCTAGCTATCGTGACACGCTTGTGACGTTTTATTCCGCCGCAGCCTGCAACCCTGTCCCTCCGCCGCGAATGACGGCCAGCAACTCCTCGCGCCGTTTGGCTGCTTTGGCCTCGTTCTCGCGCAATACGGGGCCAAACCCACGGATATCCAGCGGCAAACGAGCCAGGGCGGCAATCGCATCGCGTGTTGTCTGCGATACAAGCGGCAGAACCTCGCGCATGTCCTTTTCATATTGACGGATCAACGCACGTTCCATCCTGCGTTCCGACGAATAGCCGAAGATATCCAGTGGCGTACCGCGCAGTGCCTTCAACCGGGTCAAAAGCTTCAGTGGGCCAAGGATGGCTTCGCCAAACGCACGTTTGCGGGGTCTGCCGTTGCTGCCCGATTCCCCCAAAAAGGGCGGGGCCAGATGGAACGTCATCTTGAAATCACCATCGAACTCGGCAGCCGCTTTGTCACGGCTTGTCAGAAGAAGGCGCGCGACTTCGTATTCATCCTTGTAGGACAAAAGCTTGTGATAGCCTTTTGCCACCGCCTCGCGGATATCCGCATCCTCAACACTGTCGACCAGCTTGCGATACCGTTTGGCCAGCCGCGCACTTTGGTAATCGGTCAGATGGCTTGCGCGGAATTCGATCTTCTGATCCAGCGATCTGGGCATCTCGGTCACGGTCGGGGACAGAATGGACTGCACTTCAGCGGGATGCAGAACCGCCCAACGCCCGATATCGAACGCACGCTTGTTCCGTTCAATCGTAGTTCCGTTCAATTCGATGGCATCAAAGATCGCCTGATGGCTGACGGGCAACAACCCCCGCTGCCACGCCGCGCCAAAGATCATCATGTTGGAATAGATCGAGTCGCCCATCACGGCGCGTGCCAACTCGGTCGCGTCAAACAGCGAGACACCTTCTTTTAACCGTGCCTGGAGGGCCAGTTCCAGCTGATCGGCAGGAATGCGGAACTCGGTATTGCGCGTAAAGTCGCCTGTTACCGTCTCATGGCTGTTCACAACGGCGCCTGTACGGCCTGTGCGCGTCAGGCCCAAAGTTTTGGCTCCAGCGGACACCACCAGATCACCGCCGATCAGCGCATGGGCTTCGCCGGTTGCGACACGGATGGCGCTGATGTCTTCGGGTGCGTTGGCCAGACGGCAATGGATGTGAACCGCGCCGCCCTTCTGCGCCAAGCCCGCCATTTCCATCATGCCCGCGCCTTTGCCGTCAATCTGGGCAGCCTGCGCAAGAATCGCGCCCAGCGTGACAACACCGGTTCCCCCGACACCCGTGATCACCACGTTATGGGTGCCGCTGATCTTGGGCAACACCGGCATCGGCAGGTCCGGCAAGTCGATTTCGGTCGTTGCCTCTTTGCGGATTTTCGCCCCCTCAAGCGTGACAAAGGATGGGCAAAAGCCGTTCAGGCAGGAATAATCCTTGTTGCAGCTTGACTGATCGATGGCGCGCTTGCGTCCGAGTTCTGTTTCCTTGGGCACAATCGACACACAGTTCGACTGCACCCCGCAATCGCCGCAGCCTTCGCAGACATCGGTATTGATAAATACGCGCTTGTCCGGGTCCGGGAACGTGCCGCGTTTGCGGCGACGGCGTTTTTCGGCCGCACAGGTCTGAACATAAACGATGACCGAGACGCCCTCGATCTCGCGAAATTTCTCTTGCACGTGCATCAGTTCCGCACGCTCGAATGTCTGAACACTCGACGGCAGAGCCTTGAAGTTCACGTCTTCCTTTTCGTCATAGACCAGAGCAACCTCACGGACACCCATGGCTTTGACTTCGGCAACGATCCGTTCTGCGGTCAGATCGCCTTCATTCTCCTGCCCGCCCGTCATGGCGACGGCATCGTTGAACAGGATCTTGAAGGTGACGTTCGTGCCCGCAGACAACGCCGCGCGGATCGCCTGAACGCCCGAGTGGTTATAGGTGCCATCGCCAAGGTTCTGGAACACGTGTTTGGTGGTCGAAAACGGGGCCTCACCGATCCAGTTCGCGCCTTCACCGCCCATCTGGGTAAAGCCCGTGGTATTCCGGTCCATCCACTGGACCATGTAATGACAACCGATCCCTGCATAGGCACGGCTGCCATCGGGGACTTTGGTCGAACTGTTATGCGGGCAGCCCGAGCAGAAATAAGGAAGCCGTGTTGCGATTTCCTGTGCGTTGTCGGCCCGGCGCGCCTCGGACAAAGAGGCCAGCCCAGCCCGAATACCATCGGTTTCACGCCCTTCTTCGATCAGGATCTCACCCAGCTTTTCGGCAATCATGATAGGGTCCAGCGCGCCGCGGGTCGGGAACAGTTCATCGCGGTGCAACGTACCGGCGCCGCCCTTGTACCACCCATAAACCCGGCGACCGCGGCGGTCGTCAAAGATAGCTTCTTTGACCTGAACCTCGATCAGCTTGCGCTTTTCCTCGACGATCACGATCAGGTCCAGCCCTTCGGCCCAGTTGTGGAACCCGACCATGTCCAGCGGGAAGGTCTGTCCCACCTTGTAGGTGGTGATCCCCAGCCGTTCGGCTTCAGACTCGTCGATGTTCAAAAGCGACAGCGCATGGGTCAGGTCCAGCCAGTTCTTGCCCGCGGCAACAAACCCGATCTTTGCACCCGGTTTGCCCCAAATCCGCTTGTCCAGCTTGTTGGCATGCGAAAACGTCTCGGCTGCAAACCTTTTGTAATCGATGACGCGCGTTTCTTGCAGGTGCGGCGTGTCCCCAAGGCGAATATTCAAACCACCTTCCGGCATATCGAAATCAGGTACAACAACCTGCATTCGGTCGGGGCGACCATCCACAACCGAAGTTACTTCGATTGTGTCCTTCATGGTTTTTAGCCCAACCCAAACCCCAGCAAAACGGCTGAGCGCAAAGCCGTAAATTCCGTAGTCGAGGATTTCCTGCACACCCGCCGGGCTGACGACAGGCATATACATATCTACCAGTGACCATTCGGACTGATGCAACACGGTCGAGCTTTCGCCGGTATGGTCATCACCCATCGCCATAAGCACACCGCCATGCTTGGCGGTTCCGGCCATATTCGCGTGGCGCATGACATCACCGGACCGGTCTACGCCCGGCCCCTTGCCGTACCAAAGCCCAAAAACCCCATCGAACTTGCCGTCGCCGCGCAAGCCGGCCTGTTGGCTGCCCCACAGCGCCGTTGCCGCCAGATCTTCGTTCAATCCGAATTGAAACGTAACATCGCTTTGGGACAACTGCCTTTGCGCCCGCATCATCTGCTGATCAACAGCGCCAAGTGGCGAGCCACGATATCCAGTCACCAGCCCCGCAGTGTTCAGCCCCGCCTGCCGGTCTCTGGCCTTTTGCATCAACATCAACCGGACAAGCGCCTGTGTTCCGTTCAGGAGAACGGGGCTTTTCTCAAGATCGAACCGGTCGTTTAACGTAATCTGTGGCTGACTCATCAGACGTCTCCCCTCGCCAGATCAGTGTGCATGTTCGTAGTACATTTTAGGTCATAATTTCTGACCTGTATAGGTTTTATGCACTGAACCGTAACGATTTCGGCCTTTGATTGTAGAACTTGTTACCTGTTTCATATAGGCGTTCGAAAAGATAACGAAAGTTGCGGCGATGGATTGGGACAAGCTTAGAATATTTCACGCGGTGGCCGATGCGGGCAGCCTCACACATGCCGGGGACAAGCTCAATTTGTCTCAATCCGCCGTAAGCAGACAGATCCGCGCGCTGGAAGAGTCGTTGGATGCCACCCTTTTTCACCGCCACGCCCGGGGGCTGATTCTCACTGAACAGGGTGAACTGTTGTTCGACGCCACATCCGCCATGTCAAAACGGCTGGACGCAGCTGCTGCACGCATTCGCGACAGTGAGGAAGAGGTCTTTGGCGTTCTTCGGGTCACGACGACCTTTGGGTTCGGCACACTGTGGCTCGCCCCGCGCCTGCCCAAGCTTTATGAACAATATCCTGATCTGAACATCGACCTGATGCTGGAAGAACGTGTTCTGGACCTTCCCATGCGAGAAGCGGATGTCGCCATTCGCATGAAGGAACCCAGCCAGGCAGATCTTGTGCGAAAACGCCTGATGACGGTTCAGATGGCGCTTTACGCGACGCACAACTACATCGAAGCGCATGGCGGAATGCTGAAATCTCTGGAGGATATCCAAAATCACCGGCTGATCTGTCAAACACCCGCGGCACCCCAGGTGGGCGCCAGCGCGGCCATGGTTCGCCACCTAATGACCTACAATCCCGCATCCCTGTTGACTGTAAACAACTACTTCGGCGTCCTTCAGGGAGTGTTGCACAATCTCGGCATTGGGGTTCTGCCAGATTACGTCACACAGGATTTCCCGCATCTTGTGCCGGTTCTGTCGGATGTCGAAACCGCTGACGTGCCGGTCTATCTGGCTTATCCCGAAGAACTCCGACACTCCAAACGTGTCGGGGCGTTCCGCGACTTTGTGCAGGACGAGATCATCGCACAGCGCAAACAACTGAAAAAGATGGGAAAACTTTAGCTATGCACAAATAGCATAGCGGACATGAGGACATTTCAGGGTTAAATTCCTTGAACGTTTATAAACTGACCCCTAAATGAGCACTCGAAGGCGGTGATGCTGAAACGCTCATCATCTTCATACCTCCCTGTTGGACTACGGCCGAGCTTATTGCTCGGCCTTTTTTTTGCTCTAGGCGTTGCATCAAGTCAGCGAAAGCTCTGGGAAAAATACACGCATAGGCATATGATCCCAAAAAAACGAGATAATTTCGTGTTCGAGGGAGAATCATGTTCCACCCATTCCGCCTTATGTTGGCGATTGTCTGCACTCTATTTTTGGCGGTTCCGCTTTATGCGCAAGATACCGGCTCAACTTCTTCAGTGACCATTCCGGACGATCTAACACCTGAGCAGGTCGATGGTCTGGTTGCCCGCATGTCAGATGACCAGGTGCGCGCCATTCTGTTAGAGCGCCTTGATGCGGTCGCCGAAAAGCAGGCTGCCGAGAAGGCGAACGTGGAAGACCCGCTGACCGAAATCAGTGAGATATGGGCCGAGATGGTCTCGTCCTGGACACATGTTCTGACCACGCTTCCCAATATTGTCACGGCACAGATAACTGCGTTTGGCAATTTCAGCGACACGTTTGGAACGTCCGGCGTCCTTACCCTGTTTGGGCTTATTCTTTCTGTGTTGATTGCGGGTTTCATAGCCGAGAAACTGTTCATTTTCCTGACCCGTCGCTGGCATGAAGCGACCGAAGTTGGGGATGAGGCCGATCTCAGGGGCGCCATCAGTTACCTGTTCCGCAGGTTCTGCCGCGAAATTGCCGGGCTGATCGTGTTCTATGTTGTCATTCGCGTGATTGGTCGCGGGCTTCTGACACCCGAACAGATCACCTATGCCGCTCCGTTTGTTTTCTATCTGATCTGGATTCCACGCCTGGGGGCTGCGGCCTCACGTTTTGTTCTGGCACCGGAGAAGCCCAAATATCGGTTGGTGAGTATTGACGACCATTGGGCAAAATATCTGCATCGCAATCTGATCGGGCTGTTGATCCTGATTGGGTTCACACTGTTTGTTGTGCGCTTTAACGCTCTTAATGGCGTGACAGGTGACGATACACGCATCGGCTTCTGGCTGAACGCGGCAACCCATGTCTATATCGCTATTATCGCATGGACCGCGCGCGAAGGGTTGTCTCAGATGATGCTGGGAACAGATCCGGATCACACGAAATTCGATGAAGAAGTTGCGCATTATTATCCCTACTTCGCCATTGGTGTTTCGGTGACAATCTGGCTGCTGGTCGAATTCCTGGTCGCACAACGCGATCCATCGACGCTGAGATTGTTGGGTCGTGGTGCGCATTTCACAACCATGTTCTGGTTACTGATTGCCCCTGCTCTCGACACTTTGATCCGCGGGCTGGTACGCCATTTGCAGCCACCAATGTCAGGCGAAGGCCCGCTGGCCGAACGCGCTCATCGCGCGGCCAAGCGCAGCTATATCCGTATTGGGCGGGTTATTGCGGGTTTGGTCGTGGTTTTCATGATCGCCCGCGCGTGGCATCTTGACCTGCGCAATGTCGCCTCGGCCGGTGTCAGTGCCGAAGTTGGCGGCGCTGTCATTGAATTCCTTCTGATCATTGCGGTCGGCTACATCCTGAACGAGGTTGTTTCACTATGGATCAACCGCAGGCTGGCCAAGGAACAGACCGCAGCTGAAGCAGTCGACGAGGAAGCAAGCGGTGAAGGCGGCGGTGCCGGAGGCTCTCGTCTGGCGACGGTCTTGCCGCTGATGCGGATTACGGCCCAAGTCACAATTTCGGTAATCTTTGGCCTGCTGGCCTTGGGTGCGCTGGGTATCAACATCACACCGCTTCTGGCCGGTGCCGGTGTTCTGGGTCTGGCCATCGGCTTTGGTGCTCAGAAACTGGTGGCAGATATCGTCGGTGGTGTTTTCTTTCTGGTCGATGATGCCTTCCGCGTCGGCGAATATGTCGATGTGGGCGGAACCACCGGAACGGTCGAAAAAATCTCGATCCGTTCAATGCAACTGCGTCATCACAGGGGGCCTGTGCACACGATCCCTTATGGAGAAATCCAGAAACTGACAAATTACAGCCGTGACTGGGTGATTATGAAGCTGAAATTCACCGTTCCCTTCGATACCGATCCCAACAAGGTCAAGAAAATCTTCAAAAAGATCGGGGCTGAAATGATGGAGGACGAAACCCACAAAGAAGGCTTCCTACAGCCCTTCAAGTCTCAGGGCGTGTTCGACTTTGATGATGTGGGCATGATCATTCGCGGTAAATTTATGGCCAAACCGGGCAAGCAATTCACCTTGCGCAAGGAAATCTTCAACCGGGTCAAAGCAGCCTTCAAAGAAAACGGTATCGACTTTGCCCGCCGCGAGGTGCGCGTTGCGATTCCCGGACTGGAAGAGGTCGAGCATCTGACGCCCGAACAGAAGACTGCTGTTGGTGCCGCAGCTGCTGCTGAAGTCAACAAGGACCAGGGATCGGCGTAACCTTCGGGGATTACGTCTGCGATTTGCAACAGGACTGCTGTGCAGTTTTTCGGAACCGGCCGTGAAGCCGGTTCCGTTTTTCTTTGAAAGACGCGACCTGCGCCGACTTGACCCTTTCCACACGCGCGTGCTTGCCCTACAAGGCGCGCAATCTCGGCCCACTTGGACACAGGACAGAAGATGCAAGAGCCCGCCATCACACCCGATCTGATTGCCGCACATGGGCTCAAGCCCGAGGAATACGACATGATCCTCGAGATCATCGGGCGTGAACCGACCTTTACCGAGCTTGGCATTTTCTCGGCTATGTGGAACGAACATTGTTCTTACAAGTCGTCGAAGAAGTGGTTGCGCACTCTTCCGACCTCGGGACCTCAGGTCATTTGCGGACCGGGCGAGAATGCCGGTGTCGTGGATATCGGCGACGGTCAGGCCGTTGTTTTCAAGATGGAAAGTCACAATCACCCGTCTTACATCGAGCCCTATCAAGGCGCGGCAACGGGTGTCGGCGGCATCCTTCGGGACGTGTTCACCATGGGTGCGCGCCCGATCGCTTCGATGAACGCGCTGTCCTTCGGTGAACCCGGCCACCACAAAACCCGCCAGTTGGTTAACGGCGTGGTCGAAGGCATTGGCGGCTATGGCAACTGTTTCGGTGTGCCTTGCGTTGGGGGCGAGGTCCGCTTTCACCCGGCTTACAACGGCAACTGCCTTGTGAACGCCTTTGCCGCCGGTTTGGCCGACAGTGACAAGATTTTCTACTCTGCCGCGTCGGGCGTGGGCATGCCTGTGGTTTATCTGGGTGCCAAGACCGGACGCGACGGTGTCGGCGGCGCGACGATGGCCTCGGCCGAGTTTGACGATACCATCGAGGAAAAACGCCCCACTGTTCAGGTGGGTGATCCCTTCACCGAGAAACGCCTGATGGAAGCAACGCTTGAGCTGATGCAGACCGGTGCCGTGATCTCGATTCAAGACATGGGTGCTGCGGGCCTGACCTGTTCCGCCGTTGAGATGGGCGATAAGGGCGGTCTGGGCGTGCGTCTGGATCTGGAAAACGTCCCCCAGCGCGAAGAGAACATGACAGCTTATGAAATGATGCTGTCCGAATCTCAGGAACGCATGCTGATGGTTCTCAAACCCGAACTTGAGGCCGAAGCCCGCGCCGTGTTCGAAAAATGGGATCTCGATTTCGCAATCGTTGGCGAAACCATTGCCGAAGACCGCTTCCTGATCATGCACAACGGTGAGGTCAAGGCCGATCTCGTCCTGTCCAAACTGTCTTCGACCGCGCCCGAATATGATCGCCCTTGGGTGCCGACGCCCGAAGCCGAGGACCTGGCCGAAGTGCCTCAGATCGACCCGATTGACGGCCTGCGCGCCTTACTTTCGTCGCCCAACTACGCGGGCAAGCAGTGGGTTTATGAGCAGTACGACACGATGGTGATGGCGGATACAAACCGAACACCGGGTCTGGGTGCGGGTATGGTGCGCGTCCACGGCACCGACAAGGTGCTGGCGTTTACCTCTGATGTGACCCCACGCTACGTCCGTGCCAACCCGGTTGAGGGCGGCAAACAGGCGGTGGCCGAAGCCTACCGCAACCTGACGGCTGTTGGCGCCAAACCGCTGGCCACAACAGACAACCTGAACTTCGGCAACCCGGAAAAGCCCGAAATCATGGGTCAGTTTGTCGGCGCCATTCAGGGCATCGGCGCCGCAGTCGGCGCGCTGGATATGCCGATCGTGTCAGGCAACGTGTCACTGTATAATGAAACCGACGGTCAGGCGATCCTGCCCACCCCCACAATTGGCGCTGTCGGGCTGCTGAACCACAGTGATGAAATCATCGGCAACGAGGTACGCGAAGGCCACGTGGCTTTGGTGATCGGCGAAACCAAAGGCCATTTGGGTCAGTCCGCCCTTCTGGCCGAGGTCTTCAACCGAGAAGATGGCGACGCGCCACATGTGAATCTGGACGCCGAGAAACGCAATGGTGATTTCATTCGCGCCAATCGAGGTATGATCAAGGCTTGCACAGACCTGAGTGATGGCGGTCTTGCGCTTGCGGCCTTCGAACTGGCCGAGGCCGCCGGGGTTGGCGTTTGTCTCGATGATGCACCGACGGACTTCCTGTTCGGGGAAGATCAGGCACGGTATCTGATCGCGTGCAACTTTGATCAGGCCGAGGCGTTGATGATCGCGGCAGGTCAGGCAGGTGTTCCGCTGGCCTCTGTAGGTCGTTTTACTGGAGATACCGTCAGGATCGGCGGTTCGGAGGCCTCGCTAGAAGACCTGACGACCGTTTTCCGCAACAGCTTTGCCGACGCCGTCGCCTGATCAGGCTGAATAAATCTCGCTCGAAACCTGCGTTCTGAATAAGCGCAGGTTTCGTCGTTTTGGCATATTCATGTGCCCTTGCGCGCCCGGTTCAGGCGCTCTACATCTTTGGAAAGACCTTCAGGAGTTACCTACATGCCGATGAGCGCCCATCAAATCGAACACCTGCTGCGAGAATCTTTTCCTGATGCGGATATTCAGGTCGGCGGCAACGACGGTGTTCATATGTCCGCCCTGGTGGTGGACGAAAGCTTTCGCGGCAAAAACCGGGTGCAGCAACAACGCGCGGTTTACGCAGCCCTAAAGGGCAAGATGGATGGCCCGGATGGAGAGCTGCACGCACTGGCGTTGACGACGAAAGTGCCTGAATAGTGGAAGAACCGATAGGATGGGCTCTACTGAGACTAACCTTTCTGTTCTTTGACATTATCAACTCCTTGGCGATCCTGTTTTGTGATCTGCCAAAGCTTCTTAAATATGGGCCCAGATATTGGCGCGTCACAAGGAATATGAGACGGCGAAAACTCACACAACGCAAAGGTTGAGAGCGCCCAATTATGAATGGCTTGTTGTTCTGGATAGGTATATTCGCAGCTTTGATAGTTGCCGCTTCAGTGATCGAAGCCTATGTGAAGCGGAACAGAAAACGCAACCTCGCCGATATGCGTCCGGATCCGGGTGAACTCAGCAAAGTGGGTGGCCTTGAGAGATACGGGCTTGATCCTGTGAAAATGGCGCAGGCCGAACACCGGCGGCTTGAAACGGAAGGATGGGCACCCAGCTTGCCCAGTGATGGAACAATCCCCGCAGATGCGGATGAAAAGGGAAAACAAGATGACCGACGTTAAGACCCAGATCGACGAAACCGTCAAAGCCAACGATGTGGTGCTGTATATGAAAGGCACCAAGGAAATGCCGCAATGCGGGTTCTCCTCGCGCGTGGCCGGGGTGTTGAACTACATGGGCGTTGAATACACGGATGTGAACGTCCTGGCCGACGAAGAAGTGCGTCAGGGGATCAAGGATTATTCCGATTGGCCGACCGTGCCCCAGCTTTATGTCAAAGGCGAGTTTGTTGGCGGCTGCGATATCATCACCGAGATGACCCTTTCGGGCGAACTGGACGCGTTGTTCGACGAAAACAACGTCGGCTACAACAAGGAAGCGGCCGACAAAATCCGCGAAGCGAACGCGTAATCCGGCCTACCGGCTGGAACAACCCCGGTATATCTCCTGCTCAACGGCGGCGCCTGCCGCCAAATAGCTTACGGACGCGTCCCACCCTTTCGAGCGCAGGATGTATGTTCCGCCATCACCAATGGATTCGTAGCGGATACCAGACCCGCTTTCGACCTGGCGCATCACAACAAGTGAGTTGTCCACCAAGGTTGCCGCTGCACCCGTACTGTCCGGCGCGTTGAAATAGGTGACAGGCAGCGGTATTCCGCTCTCGCAGGTGAAGGTGACAGACAGAATATCAATCTCAGCCAATGCTGTTGTCGCGGGCGTAACCAGCGCCGCCGCACAGATGAATTTGCGCAGGAACCTCATCGTGCCTTTTTCTCCTCAACTACTGCGGCCAGTGCTTCGGCTCGTGCGGCCAGTTCGGCCAGCGTATCTGTAACGGATGGTGGAACCACGGCCACTTCGATGCGCTCAGGTTCGGGCGCCGGGGCGCTTCGCAGCGCCTGAAGCTCGGCTTCGGCTGCGGCCAGTTTCCCTTCGAGCGATTTGACCTTGTCCTCTGTGGCCGCAGTCTTGTCGGCCAGCATCAAACCGGCCATCAGCAACATGCGGGATTCCGGCATACGACCGATCTGATCGGACAGTACCTGTGCCTCGTCGTCCAACACTTTGGCGGCAGCGTGCAGAAAGGGCTCTTCCCCGTCCCGGCAGGATACGTCAAAACCGCGCCCGCCGATATGAATTGTCACTTCGGGCATTACTCTACCTCACCTTCAACAAGTTTCGCCTGCGACAGCAGAGGTTCCAACCTTGCAAGAACGGCCTGCGCTTCGGCGGCGTCTGACGCCTGCGCCGCGCGCGTTGCTTCCAGTTCCGCAACGGTGGCCCGGTTCAGCAGCTCGGCATCTGCGACACCTTCGGCGGCGGCGGCGCGCAATTCGTCTATCGCAGTGCGCAACTGCTCGTTTGCCTTGCGCATCCGTTGCAGATCGTCGTCCAGCCGCGACATTGCAGCGCCGTGGCTGGTCCGTTCAGCGCGCAGCATCTCAAGCTCGGCGCTCAGGTCGTCGACGCGAACAGTGTCTGACAGTTCTTCCTTTAGCCGGCTGTTTTCCGCCTTCAGCGCCTCCAGCTCGGTGCTATTGTCCAATGCGGCCTTGGCTTCGGCCAATTCAGCGCGCGCGGCTTCGACCGACGCGATTTTCGCACGGGCTTCTTCCAGCTCGGATCGCAGAGCGTCTGTTTCGGCTGTATCGGTAGACGCAGTACGCAACTCCTCAAGATCGGCACGCAACCCGTCCACTTCCTGTTCGTGCTGCTCCTTCAGGGATTTCAGCCGTTCCTGAAGCTGCGCGTTCGCAACTCTTTCATCTTCAAGTGCCGCCTTGACGCCGTCATCCGGCTGGGCGTCTGCGGTCGCACCGCCCAATGCGTCGACGCCCGCTCCGATACGGTCCATCGCCGCAATTATGCGGTGCTGTAATTCCTCAAGTTGGCTCATGCCGCTGTCACCTCTTTATCAAGGTTCATTCTGTTGCGAAGCGATCCGAATCAAAATCGAATCCCGCCTGCCGCCAGTCTAACGGAATGCGACAGAAAATACCCACTGTTTGCTTTCAACCACTTGGGCCACGCACTTCAAGCAATCCAGGCGGATAAACCCCGGTTCTGCTTGCACTTTGAGTGCTGAGTGGTATTGAGCCCGCAATCTGCTTTTTATCCAAAGGAACAACGCCCGTGGACCTGACTGCGCTGCGCAATGCCAACCCCGAACACTGGGACAAAGCTGCGGCCATCCGCACATTGACCCTTGATGCCGTCGCCGCTGCAAACTCCGGACATTCCGGTATGCCCATGGGCATGGCTGATGTCGCCACCGTCCTGTTCGAAAAGCACCTGAAGTTTGACGCCTCGGCCCCGAACTGGCCGGATCGCGACCGCTTCATCCTTTCCGCAGGCCATGGTTCGATGCTGGTTTATTCGTTGCTGTACCTGACGGGATATGCAGATGTGACACTGGAGGAGATCAAGAATTTCCGTCAGCTGGGCGCAAAAACCGCAGGCCACCCCGAAAACTTTCTGGTCGCTGGTGTTGAGACCACGACCGGCCCGCTGGGTCAGGGTATCTCGAACGCCGTGGGCTTTGCGATGGCCGAAGAAATCCAGCGTGCACATTATGGCAAGAAGGTTGTTGACCACTATACCTATGTCATCGCGGGCGACGGTTGCCTTATGGAAGGCGTAAGCCAGGAGGCAATCACCCTGGCCGGCCGTCACGAGCTGAGCAAGCTGATCGTTTTCTGGGACAACAACAATATCACCATCGACGGCACCGTCGATATCGCTGACCGCACCGATCAGGTTCGTCGCTTTGCGGCCTCGGGCTGGCATGTGATCGAAATCGATGGTCATGACCCCAAGGCCATCGACGCGGCCATCGTTCAGGCGAAGAAGTCGAACAAGCCGACCATGATTGCGTGTAAAACCCACATTGCTTTGGGCCACGCGGCGCAGGACACGTCAAAGGGGCACGGCGCGCTGACCGATGCGGATCAGCTGAAGGACGCCAAAAAGGCCTATGGCTGGGCGCATGATGCGTTTGACGTGCCTGCCAATGTCAAATCCGCATGGGAAGCCATCGGTGCGCGTGGCGCTGCCGAGCGTGCGGAATGGGAAGCGCGTTTTGCACAACTGTCCGAGCGCAAGCAGGCTGAGTTCACCCGCGCCTATGCGTTCGAGGCCCCCAAACGTCTGGCCGGAGCCATTCGTGCCTTCAAAAAACAGATGTCCGAAGATCAGCCAAAACTGGCCACCCGTTCGTCGTCGGAGAAGGTCCTGAACGTTGTGAACCCGATCATGACCGAAACCGTTGGTGGTTCGGCGGACCTGACCGGATCGAACAACACCAAATCGGCCGATATGGGTGTATTCCTTCCGGATAACCGCAAGGGTCGCTACATCCATTACGGTATCCGTGAGCACGGCATGGCGGCCGCGATGAACGGCATGGCGCTGCATGGTGGTATCCGCCCCTATGGCGGTACGTTCATGGCCTTCACAGATTATGCCCGCCCGTCCATGCGTCTGGCCGCGCTGATGAAGATCCCCAGTGTCTTTGTGATGACCCATGACTCGATCGGTCTGGGTGAAGACGGCCCGACCCATCAGCCTGTCGAACATCTGGCGATCTCGCGTGCAACCCCCAACACTTTTGTGTTCCGCCCCGCTGACACCATTGAAACCGCCGAGGCATGGGAACTGGCGCTGACCTTCAAGGACAGCCCGTCGGTCCTGTCGCTGACCCGTCAGGGTGTTCCAACGGTTCGTACCGAGCACAAGACCAAGAACCTGACCGCGCAGGGTGCTTACGTTCTGGCCGAAGCAGAAGGCAAGCGTCAGGCGATCCTGATTGCCACAGGTTCCGAAGTGTCGCTGGCCATGGAAGCCAAAGCGATGCTCGAAGCCGAAGGCATCGGCACCCGCGTCGTCTCGATGCCCTGCATGGAGCTGTTCGCCCAACAGGACGAAGCCTACCGCAAGCGCGTCCTTCCGGCAGGTCCGGTCCGCGTTGGCATCGAGGCTGCGGTTCGTGCTGGCGGCTGGGATCGTTGGTTGCTGGGTGAACGTGGCCGCGAAGCCAAAGCCGGGTTCATCGGCATGTCCAGCTTTGGTGCCTCGGCCCCTGCCGGTGAGCTGTACAAGCATTTCGGCATCACCGCCGAAGCAACCGTGGCCAAGGTCAAGGAATTGTTGGGGCTGTAAATCAGTCCCATCTGATCGAGCAAAGGGCGGCCTTGGCCGCCCTTTTCATTTGGGTTCAGCCTTAACCCGAAGTGCAAGTTCTTCATAGGCTTTCAGAGCGTAATCCAACCGCAACTCATACCGTCCTTGCACCACCACTTTCTCAGGTGCTTGCAGGCCGAGGCAAGACAACGCTTGGCGAAGATGTGTTCCAGACAGCGGGACATAATTAGCCGATTGACCCACTAAAGCGTTGTAAAAGCGTCCCCCGAACCAACGGCTACGCTCCTGCGCCCTGAAAGCGGAATCAACACGAAAATGCAAGAAACTGAGAAGCTCGGATTCATCGAATGGGACTTCGTCGGCCGCAACATTCAAAGCAGAAATAATTGTGGATCTGCCTTTTGATCCGCGCGTGCCCACTTTTCGAATAAGCGGGCCATCGATGGTCGTGCCCAGACGGTAACGGGTCAATTCAGTGTTTCGCATTCTTACTTAACAGTGGTGCTATGATCCGGGTCGCAACAGGGATCAAAACCAATCCCCAAGCCAAACCAAATACGCCATCCATCGTGGCCTTGGATACCCACTCAACCGCACCAACCCATTGATCAGACACAGAATGCCCAATTGCATAGGCCCAATCATGGATATGATGGCCCAACCATCCAAAGCCCAACACCTCCATCCCGTGGATCACAATTGACCCGCCGACCCACAGCATCGCCGCAGTTCCGACAACGGACAATGTTTTCATCACCCCGGGCATTGCCTTGACCAACCCTCGGCCCAGACCGCGACCGATAGGTGTTGGCGCGTTCTGCGCCAGATAAAGCCCAACATCATCCATCTTCACGATCAGAGCCACCGACCCATAGACGGCCACCGTCACGCCGATCCCTACAACGGCCAGCGTCGCGGCCTGCATCCATAGGTTCGGGGCTTCAATCGCCGCCAGTGCAATGGTCATAATCTCGGCAGACAGAATAAAATCGGTCTTGATCGCGCCCTTGACCTTCTGCTCTTCCAGATGGCCAGGGTCCCGGTTTTTCATATCCTCTTCAATGACATGGCTACCATGAGGAAACAGGACGTGAAAAATCTTCTCGGCGCCTTCAAAACACAAATATGATCCACCCAGCATCAACAGGGGGGTAATCAGCCACGGGGCGAAATTGGCCAGCAACAAGGCCACCGGCAACAGGAGTATGATTTTGTTGAAAACCGAACCGCGCGCGATACGCCAGATGATCGGCAATTCGCGCGCCGGGGCAAAGCCCTGAACGTATTTCGGTGTCACTGCGGCGTCGTCGATGATCACTCCCGCAGTCTTGGCCCCAGCCTTGCCCGCCGCAGCCACGACATCATCCACCGATGTCGCCGCAACCTTGGCGATCCCGGCCACATCGTCCAACAAGGCCAAAAGACCACTCATTGCGTTTCCTTTCCCTTTCGCTGCCGCATCTGGACCCTACCTGATCCAACGGCTAGCGCAAGCGTTAGCGCAACCGTCGCAGGTTTGCGCTAACACCTTAAGAATATGCCGTTTTTGCCCTTTTGAGATTCCCATTTCGCCGCTATATGGCCCTCAACGCAAGCGCATCAGGAGACGTCACATGACCATCAAGGTCGGTATCAATGGTTTTGGCCGTATTGGCCGCTGCACCCTGTCGCACATCGCCGCGTCGGGGCGTAACGACATCGAAGTGATCAAAGTCAATGCAACCGGCCCATTGGAAACCTCTGCGCATCTGCTGAAATATGACAGCGTTCACGGGCGTTTCCCGCGCGAAGTTTCGATCGAAGGCAACACAATGGATCTGGGCCGTGGCCCGATGCAGATGTTTTCGACCTACGATATGAATGAACTAGACTGGGAGGGCTGTGACGTCGTTCTGGAGTGCACCGGTAAATTCAATGACGGCAACAAGGCCAAAACACATCTGGATCGCGGTGCAGGTAAGGTGCTGCTGTCCGCCCCCGGTAAGAACGTGAACAAGACCATCGTTTTTGGTGTGAACCACAACACCCTGACCGCGAACGACAACATGGTGTCGAACGGCTCCTGCACCACAAACTGCCTGGCCCCGCTTGCCAAGGTGCTGGACGAAGGTGTCGGCATTGAACACGGTATCATGACCACCATTCACGCCTATACCGGAGACCAGCCCACGCTGGACCGTCGTCACAGTGACCTCTATCGCGCCCGCGCTGCCGCGATGTCGATGATCCCGACCTCAACCGGTGCTGCCAAAGCTTTGGGTGAAGTTCTGCCAAACCTGAAAGGCCGTCTGGACGGGTCCGCCATCCGGGTCCCTACCCCGAACGTTTCTGCGGTTGACCTGACCTTCCGCGCGTCGCGTGACACTTCGGTGGCCGAGATCAACGCAATCGTCGAAGAAGCAGCCAAAGGGCCGATGCAGCGTGTTCTGGGATATGAGCCCGCACCGCTGGTATCAACCGATTTCAACCACACCGAAGAAAGCTCGATCTTCGCACCCGATCAGACCCGCGTCGTCGATGATCGCATGGTGCGCGTGCTGGCCTGGTATGACAACGAGTGGGGTTTCTCGGTTCGCATGGCAGACGTAGCCGTCGCCATGGGTCGCCTTAACTGACCTTTCGGACTTCGCTTGTACGTTGGTGCCCGCTCAGGTTATCTGGGCGGGCATTTTCGTTCGGAACCGACATGAACAATCAAATCGCTATCTGGCTTGGCGTCCTACTGCTTGGGGGCATGATGCTGGACGTAGCCTTGTATGGAACCGAGCACATGTTGTTCCTCGGTAAGAAGCTTTACGACTTTCTGGACTGGCTCGCTTTTTGGCGATGAGAGAGGTTTTTCTTGACATTTCGCTTGATCTGTAATTGTTAGCGCTAACTCATAAAGCTGAGATATTTTATGGAGCGAGCCATGACCCTGAAACTAGCGATCAACGGATTTGGACGGATCGGGCGCGGGGTTCTGCGCGCGGTGATGGAAAGCGGGCGTACAGACGTTGAGATCGTCGCGATCAACGACTTGGGCAAGCCCGACATGAACGCGCATCTGTTCGAATTTGACAGTGTTCATGGCCGTTATCCCAACCTTGTCACGCTTTCAGACGCCGGCCTCGATGTGGGGCGCGGCCCGATCCGCCTGAGCAGTGAGCGTAATCCCGAAGACCTGCCCTGGTCTGACATCGACGTTGTTCTGGAATGCACCGGTGTTTTCCGCACGCGCGAAGCGGCTGAACGTCACTTCAAGAACGGTTCACGGAAAGTCCTGATCTCAGCCCCTGCACGAGGTGACGGCGGTGTGAAAACCATCGTCTTTGGCGTCAACGACAGCGAGTTGACGCCCGAAGATCTGATCGTTTCGAACGCATCCTGCACCACGAATTGCCTTTCTCCGGTTGCCGCAGCTCTGGACGCAGGTCTTGGCATCAAACATGGCAACATGACCACCGTTCACGCCTATACCGCCAGCCAGCCTGTTCATGACACAGTTGGAAAAGACCCCTACCTGTCGCGCGCCGCTGGACTGTCGATGATCCCTACCACTACCGGAGCAGCCGCCGCTGTGGGGCTGGTACTGCCGCAACTCAGGGGCAAACTGACGGGTCAGGCCATCCGGGTACCCACCCCGAACGTTTCGGTCGTTGATCTGGTTGCCGAGGTTTCACGCCCAACGACCGAAGATGAGGTCAATCAACTGTTCATTGATGCCGCTGCAAAGATCCCCGGTGTTCTGGCGGCGGAAAGCCGTCCTCTGGTGTCGGTCGATTTCAACCACGACTCGCACAGCTCGACGGTGTCACTGGCGGAAACCAAAGTCACCGACGGTACGCTGGTTCGCGTGCTGGCCTGGTATGACAACGAATGGGGCTTTTCGAACCGGATGCTGGATACGGCCGCCGCGATGGGCGCCCTAGCCTAACCGCTCACGCAGTGCGGCATTGACACGGGGCGTGACAAACTTTGACACGTCCCCGTTCAAACGGGCTATTTCTTTCACCAGTTTTGAAGCAATCGCCTGATGGCGTGCCTCGGCCATCAAAAAGACAGTCTCGATCGAGTCGTCCAGTGCGCGGTTCATACCAACCATCTGGAACTCATACTCAAAATCCGCGACAGCGCGCAAACCGCGCACGATGATCTGTGCACCGACATCCCTTGCGCAATCGATCAGTAGATTTTCGAAGGGATGAGCGATGATTTCTGTGCCGGTTTGTTCGGTCAGTTCGACACATTCGGCCTCGATCATCGCGACGCGCTCTTCCAGCGAGAACAACGGGCCTTTGTCCCGGTTGATGGCGACGCCAATGACCAGTTTATCCACCAATGCAGCCGCCCGGCGAATGATATCGATGTGCCCTATGGTGATAGGGTCAAAGGTTCCCGGATACAAACCAACCCGCATCACGCCCTCCTGCGCAACAAAATTTCTGCGCAAGCAAACACAACTTTGCTGCAGGTGCAAGTGATTGCTTTGACACCCCTTGCTGTTAGTGCCCCATTATCATGCCTTCCAAGGCGTCCTTTTCCATCGCCAGTTCGGCCAGCTGGGCCTTTACCACGTCACCAAGTGTGACGATGCCGATCAGTTTACCGTCTTCGACAACCGGCATATGGCGAAAGCGCCCTTCTGTCATGCGGGCCATGATATCCTGAACAGAGGCCTGACGCGTCGTCGTGATCAGGTCCTGCGTCATGTAAGATTTTACAGGCTGGTCGAGACAGCCACTACCGCTGGCGGCAAGCTCACGGACGATGTCGCGCTCAGACAGAATTCCAATTGCGGTTTTTCCGCCATCGTCAGAAACAACAACCGTCCCGATCCGCTTTTCCGCAAGAATCTTCGAGGCTTCTGAAACTGTCGCCGTTGGCGCCACCGTTACAACGCCGTCTGTCGCTTTGGACGTCAGGATAGCCTGTACCAACATGAAGAACTCCTCCGGAATAATAACACTTATTCCAAAGCGTTGCGCGATTGTGGCGACCTGTCAAGCACCGGCATCTGCTTCCAATCGAAGCACTTCCTCGCGAATGCCGCGTGTCAGGGCATCGGCAAAGCGGTTCAACCGTTCGTTGCGCTGATCTCCTTCATGCCGGACCAGATAGAAACTGCGCGTCAGACTCACTTGATCCGTCAGGATTTTCCGAAGCCCCGGATGGAAAGGCAACGTAAAGTCATGTGCCACACAAACGCCAGTTCCCAAACTGACCTGCCGCAATTGCACCGAGACCGAGTTCGATGCAAGCGCGACACGGTCAACCCCAATATCGTTCAGGTAATCCAGTTCGCGGTCAAAGATCATGTCGGGAATGTAACCGATCAACCGGTGCCCCTTGAGGTCGGCGACCGAGTGGATTGGTTCGTGACGTTTCAGATATTCATCGGTCGCGACCATGTGCAGTTTGTAATCACTGACTTTCTTGACCAAAAGCTGCCCTGCGGTTGGCACGCTGACAGTCACGGCCATATCGGCCTCGCGACGGGACAGGTTGATCACCCTCGGCAGAGCCAGAATCTGAATATCCAGTTCCGGGTTTGAATCGCTGATCCTGGCACAGACTTGGGGCAACAGGTAATTTGCGCTGCCATCTGGCGCGCCTATTCGGATTTGCCCGCTGAGTGATTTCGTGGATCCGGCCACAGCTCCGGCGGCTGCCCGCATCGCCTCTTCCGCATGCAACCCATGCTCCAACAGGCGCTGACCTGCCGGTGTCAGGACATAGCCCTGCTGCGACTTGGTGAACAACGTGGAATCCAGCGTCGCCTCCAATCGCGCAACACGCCGCCCCACCGTAGCGGGATCGATTTTCAGGATACGACCTGCGGAAGAAAGACTTTCCTCGCGTGCCACGGCCAGAAAGATCCGCATATCATCCCAGTTTGGGGTCACACCATTTACCTTTGCATTTTTGCAAAACTCTTTTGAGATATTGCCTCTGTTCGCGGGATTTCTGCAAGCCTATTGTGCGCACAAATCTATCGGAGGAGTTATTGATGCAAGATCTGACCCATTTCCTGAACGGCGAAATGGTCGCCGGTACATCCGGTCGTTTCGACAACGTCTACAACCCGGCAACGGGCGAGGTTCAATACAAGTGCCCGATGGCCAGTGCTGCGGAAACCACGGCGGCGATTGAGGCCGCAGCCGCTGCCCAGCCCGAATGGGGCGCAACCAACCCTCAGAAACGTGCACGTGTCATGATGGCAATGGTCGGCCTGATGAACCGCGACATGGACAAACTGGCCGAGGCACTAAGCCGCGAGCACGGCAAGACCATTCCCGATGCCAAAGGCGACTTGCAGCGTGGTCTGGAAGTGATCGAATACTGCATCGGTGCGCCTCAGATGCTGAAAGGCGAGTTCACCGACAGCGCAGGCCCCGGCATCGACATGTATTCCATGCGCCAGCCGCTGGGCGTCGTGGGTTCGATCATGCCCTTCAACTTCCCTGCGATGATGCCCCTGTGGCATGTCGGTCCTGCACTGGCCTGCGGTAACGCCGTTGTTCTGAAACCGTCCGAGCGTGACCCCTCGGTTCCGCTGATGCTGGCCGAACTGTTTGTCGAAGCCGGCCTGCCCAAGGGTGTGTTCCAGGTCGTGAATGGTGACAAAGAGGCCGTTGATACGATCCTCGACAGCGAGATCATTCAGGGTGTCAGCTTTGTAGGATCTACCCCGATTGCTCAGTATATCTACAGCCGTGCCACCGCAAACGGCAAACGCGCCCAGTGTTTTGGTGGTGCCAAGAACCACATGATCGTCATGCCCGACGCCGATCTGGATCAGGCCGCCGACGCGCTGGTCGGTGCCGGGTTTGGCGCAGCAGGCGAACGCTGCATGGCAATCTCTGTTGCGGTTCCGGTTGGTGAAGAAACCGCGGACAAGCTGATCGAAAAGCTGATCCCGCGCGTCGAAAAGCTGAAAGTGGGCCCCTACACCGCTGGTGACGATGTCGACATGGGCCCTGTAGTAACCGCCGCCGCGAAAGAGCGTATCCTTGGTCTGATCAATTCGGGTGTCGAGCAAGGCGCAAAGCTGGTCGTCGATAACCGTGATTTCAGCCTGCAAGGTTATGAGGACGGCTTCTTTGTCGGCCCGCACCTGTTTGACCACGTCACTCCGGACATGGACATCTATAAACAGGAGATCTTTGGCCCGGTTCTGTCGACTGTCCGTGCAGGTTCCTACGAAGAGGCGATCGGTCTGGCGATGGACCACGAATACGGAAACGGCACAGCGATCTTTACCCGCGACGGTGACACAGCGCGCGATTTTGCCAGCCGGATCAATATCGGCATGGTGGGTATCAACGTTCCGATCCCCGTTCCGCTGGCTTATCACACTTTTGGTGGTTGGAAAAAATCCATGTTTGGCGATCTGAACCAGCATGGCCCGGACAGCTTCAAGTTCTACACCCGCACCAAAACAGTAACCGCACGCTGGCCGTCGGGCATCAAGGAAGGTGGCGAGTTCAACTTCAAAGCCATGGACTGATTTCAGCCTGCATGACTATGGAACCCGGCCCTATTCAGGGCCGGGTTTTTGCATTTTTCCGCCGAGCAGCGTTCAAATTCCCCACGTTCACAAGAAATTCAGGTGCGTCACTCTGGAAAATTGCGACCAATGGAAATATCTTGCCGCCAAATACACATTGAGCAGTGAATTTACCGGAGGCACCCTTGTCCCACTCCCGAATAACCCGTCGTTCCGCCCTGCTGGGCGTTGCATCCCTGATGGCGACCCCCGCCCTTGTTCGGGCCCAAAGCACGGACGCGTTTCCGGAGACAGAAGACGCGATCAGCACACAGTTACCGGTACGGCGCAATGTATCATCCTTCGCGCAACAAAACTGGCAGGATCACTTTGATGAGCTGGGCGTTGGCTGCCTGTTGGCCGACATTACCAGCCGCGCGGTTCACTATTGGGCGCCGGATGGCACCTATAAGCTGTACCCCAGCTCTGTGCCCATGAGCGAAGAGCTTACAAAACGCGGCTACACAAAAGTTGTACGCAAGACCGAATTTCCAAGCTGGACACCGACCGCCTCGATGCGCGAGCGTGACCCCAACCTGCCTATTCGGATGGAAGGTGGCGATCCAGGCAACCCGCTGGGAACGCGCGCCATGTATCTGGACTGGCCTGCTTATCTCGTCCACGGCACGCACGACACGCGCAAGATCGGTCGGCAGAGCTCGTCAGGATGCATTGGCCTGTATAACCAACACGTTGAAGAATTGTATCCACTGGTTAAGGTCGGCACACAGGTTCGTTTGGTCTAATTTACCAGCTTAGAAAAGCAAAAGCCCCGGTCATACGCCGGGGCTTTGATTTCTTGAGGAGCAGAGCATCATTCCGGCAGGATAACAGCGTCAACCACGTGGATCACGCCATTGCTGGCTTCGATATCCGCCTGTATGACCTTGGCGTCATTCACTTTGACGCCGTTTTTGGCATTCACGCTCAGCCGATCACCCTGTACAGTCAGAACCTTCGCGCGCTTGCCAGCTATGTCGCCGGACATCACCTTGGCTGGTACAACATGGTACGTAAGGATTGACACGAGTTGATCTTTGTTCTCCGGCAACAACAACGTTTCCACCGTGCCTTCGGGTAAAGCGGCAAACGCTTCGTCTGTTGGGGCAAAGACGGTGAATGGACCTTTTCCTTTCAGGGTATCTACCAAACCTGCAGCTTGAACTGCGGCAACCAACGTGTTGAACGATCCGGCCGCTACAGCGGTATCAACGATATCCGCAGCCTGCGCCTTGACCGGCATGGCAAATGCAAATGCGGCGGCGGCACCCATAAAAGTACGACGAAACATGGCTGTCTTCTCCTCTCCAGCTTGTTATGGAAAGGGGTACGGGGCTATCGTCACGCCGGATCAGTCTGAATTCATTTTTCTTTTAGCTGTACCCAGATGCTTTGAGCGCGCCCTTCAGCCAAAAAGGGGAAATTGGCGACGGCATCGGGTCGATCCTGTTGCAGGTAATATCCCGGCCAAAGCATTGAATACGCGCCAGATTGCAGCAAAGCGTGCAACATGTACTGCTCGCCCCAACCCGGACAGTCATAAAAGAACCGCTTGGGGTATTCGTAGGGCAGAAAAACATCGTGCACATGGATCACCACTCCGGGCTTCAGTGTCGGAATGATGCGGCAGAACAAGTGCGCGACGTCGTTGCTCATCCGAACAACATGGCTGGAGTCGATGAACAGGATGTCGCCGGCTTCTAGCTCTGAAAACAGCGCCGGGTCGGCGTCCTCCAGCCGTTTTTGTTCGAACCGATCAACAACTTGGGCGATGTCAGCGCGGGGATACGGATCAATTGCCGTAATGTTGGTGTCAAACCCGCCATCGATGACCGCCTGCCGGGTTACTCTGGTCGAGTTTCCGCATCCAACCTCAATCACCCGCCGGGGTTGAAAGCGTCGGATCATCAGATACAAGGCATCCGCGTCGGGGCTGTCGTAATAGCCGTTTCCAGCACGATAGCCGGTCTGATTGCGCTCAGGATCCTTCAGCGCGTCCAGCGCATGCTTATGCGCGGCGTATTCACTGACCAGTTGCGAAATATCAAACCCATCCATTCCCGGCGACAAAGCATAGACGGGGCGCGTCAGACCTCCGGCAGCCTCAAAAGCTTCCAGCCGCGCGCGCTCATCCTGTTCGGTGACCTTGTCGACCAGTTTCACACCCAGCTCATCCAGGGCGGCGTTGATCTGCGGGAATTTTCTGGGTTTCAAGTCGCTGGCTCCGTGGTCTTTGCTGCGTTATTCCATACCTTTGCTGGTCGTTCCTCTGCAAGGACAAGCCGGGCAAACCCTTGGCAAAAAGAAAATTTCCGTATTCACTGATCAAAATAACTACCGCGAGGGCCGCCATGCAGCAGGAATTCACGATCGGGATCGAAGAAGAATACCTTCTTGTAGACCGCGACAGCCTCCAATTGTCCGAAGCTCCCGAAGCGTTGATGGAAGCCTGTCAGAATGATTTCGAAGGACAGGTCAGCCCCGAATTCCTGCAATGCCAGATCGAAGTCGGCACCCGCCCACATACAACCATCGCTTCAGCGCGCGAGGACCTGAAACGCCTGCGCTCCTGTGTTTCGGAACGGGCCGCGGAATATAACCTGTCGCCAATAGCCGTGTCGTGCCACCCTTTTGCGAACTGGAAGGATCAGCATCACACTCGAAAGGAACGCTATGATGCGCTGCAACACGCGCTGGGGGGTGTGGCCCGCCGGATGCTGATCTGCGGAATGCATGTTCATGTCGGGGTTGAAAGCCAAGCCTTGCGTTCTGATCTGATGCCGCAATTGTCGTACTTTTTGCCGCATCTTTTGGCGTTGTCGACGTCCTCGCCTTTCTGGAACGGCGAAGATACGGGCCTGTCGTCGTACCGTCTGACCGTCTTTGACAATCTGCCGCGCACCGGTCTGCCGCCGGTCTTTGCAAGCTGGGGCGAATATGAACGCACCACGGGAATTTTGATTGAACTGGGGGTCATTGAAGATACCACAAAGATCTGGTGGGATCTTCGCCCCTCGCATCGCTTTCCAACACTTGAAACGCGGATTATGGATGTCCAACCAAGGTTGGAGCACACGCTTTCACTGGCCGCCCTTGTGCAGGCGTTGACGCGAATGTTGTGCCGCTTGAAAGATCGCAACTTGCGCTGGCGGCAATATGATCGCTTTCTGATAGGTGAAAATCGCTGGCGCGCGCAGCGATACGGTGTGGGCGAAGGATTGATCGATTTCGGCGATCGCTCGATCAAACCCATGTCCGATTTGATCGGTGATCTGATGGGATTGCTGGCCGAAGATGCCGAGGCACTGGGTACAATGTCGGATCTGGCCCGGCTGCGGCAGATCGCCGAAAACGGCACCTCGGCCACACGCCAACGTCGCGTTCATGCCGAGGCTGCCGCGCGCGGGGAAGATCCCGGCAAGGCCGTCGTGCGCCACCTGATCGAAGAGTTCCACGCGGATCTTTAGACAGTGGCGACAACAGTCCCCTGCCCAGAGCCATTGTTGAACCTGCAAAATTTCTGTAAGAATTCAGAAATAAACAACTGTTCAATTCATTGCCGATGGGAGGGAGCGCCATGGATTTCGCACTCAGCGAGGAACAAACAGCCATTTTCGACATGGCACATGCCTTTGGGCAGGAACATATCGCCCCTTTTGCCCGGCAATGGGAGGCTGAAGGAACAATCCCCAAAGCCTTGTGGCCCCAAATCGGAGAGCTTGGCTTCGGCGCCCTTTACGTGTCCGAGGCCAGCGGTGGGTCAAACCTGACCCGTCTGGATGCAACTCTGGTTTTTGAGGCCCTATCGATGGCCTGCCCGTCGGTCGCGGCGTTCCTGTCGATCCATAATATGTGCGCCAAGATGCTCGACAACTTTGCCGACGATGACCTCAAGGCGCGCATCATGCCCGATGTTCTGAACTTGAAAACTGTGTTGAGTTATTGCCTGACCGAGCCCGGTTCTGGATCGGATGCGGCAGCGCTGAAAACACGCGCCGAACGGACCAACGAAGGCTATACGCTGAACGGAACAAAGGCCTTCATTTCAGGCGGCGGATATTCCGACGCTTACGTCTGTATGGTGCGTACCGGCCAGGACGGGCCCAAAGGGATTTCGACCGTTTACGTTGAAGACGGCACGCCCGGCCTCAGCTTCGGGGCGCTCGAGCAGAAGATGGGCTGGAAAAGCCAACCCACCGCGCAAGTTCAGTTCGACGATTGCAAGATACCGGCCGGAAACCTTGTGGGCGCGGAAGGTGACGGATTCAAATATGCGATGATGGGGTTGGATGGCGGACGGCTTAACATTTCTGCCTGCTCGCTTGGCGCCGCTCAGGCCGGGCTGGATATGACGCTGCAATACATGTCCGAACGAAAGGCTTTTGGCCAATCCATCGACCAGTTTCAGGCCCTTCAGTTTCGTCTGGCGGATATGGAGATCGAATTGCAGGCCGCGCGTACGTTCCTTCGGCAGGCAGCCTGGAAGCTGGATCAGGGCGCGCCGGATGCCACGAAGTTCTGCGCCATGGCCAAGAAGTTCGTTACCGAGACTGGATCGAAAGTTGTGGACCAGTGCCTGCAATTGCATGGCGGTTATGGCTATCTTGCGGATTACGGCATCGAAAAGCTTGTGCGTGATCTTCGTGTACACCAGATATTGGAAGGCACGAACGAGATCATGCGTGTGATTGTATCACGCCAATTGCTTGCCAATCGCTGAGGCGCCCATGTCAGATATCGATATCCGCACCACAGGCCGTGCCGGGCGTATCACCCTGACCCGTCCTCATGCGCTGAACGCGATGACCTATGACATGTGCATGGCTATCGACACAGCGCTGCGCAACTGGCGCGAGGACGATGAGATTGACCTGATCATCCTGGACGCCGAAGGGGAAAAGGCCTTCTGCGCGGGCGGTGATATTGCTGAACTTTATGAAACCGGCACCAAGGGTGATTTTTCTTACGGTCAGAAATTCTGGCGTGACGAATACCGTCTGAATGCCCTGATCTTCGAATATCCTAAACCGGTCATCAGCTTTCTTCAGGGGTTCGCGATGGGCGGCGGTGTTGGCATCGGATGCCATGGCAGCCATCGCATTGTGGGAGAAAGCGCAAAGATTGCCATGCCAGAATGCTCCATCGGACTGGTGCCGGATGTCGGCGGCTCGTTGATGCTGGCCCTTGCACCTGGACGCGCGGGTGAGTTTCTGGGAACAACGGGCTATCGGATGGGGCCTGCGGATGCGATCTATGCAGGGTTTGCCGACCTTTTCATCCCGCAATCACAATGGTCCGATCTGATCGAGTTGCTCGAAGCCTCTGGAAACGCTGAGCTGTTGGCTGACCACGCCGATACACCGACTGATGGTGAATTGGTGAACTTGAAGGCCCAAATCGATCAGCATTTTTCCGGTGAAACCCTTGGCGACGTTCTGAACAGTCTGCGCAGCGACGACAGTGAGTTTTCGGCGAAAACTCTGGGCATGCTGAGGAAAAACGCGCCGCTTTCCGTGGCTTGCACAATCGAGGCTCTTCATCGCCTGCGCTCCCCTTCTCTGAGCATACGCCGAGCTCTGGAGATGGAGTATCGTTTCACCCACCGCGCGATGGAGCATGGCGATTTTCTGGAAGGCATCCGCGCGCAGATCATCGACAAGGATCGCAATCCGAACTGGCAGTTTCCTGACATGAACGTCCCTCTGGTGGCCGTGTCGAAAATGCTGCAGCCACTGGGTGCGGACGCCCTGACTTTCGAAGAGGATTAAGAGATGCAAATCGGTTTCATCGGACTGGGAAACATGGGCGCGCCAATGGCGGCCAATCTTGCAAAAGCCGGTCATCAGGTTATTGGCTTTGACACAGCAGGCGTGACGGTTGAAGGGGTAACTCAGGCCGCAACCGCTTCGGAAGCTGTTGCAACGGCCGATGCTGTCATCACGATGCTGCCAAACGGTGCGATTCTGAGGGCCGTTGCGGATCAGATCATTCCTGCAATGGCACAAGGTGCCGTGCTAATCGATTGCTCGACAGTTGATGTGGAAAGCGCGCGGGCAGTTGCGGATCAGGCCATCAACGCCGGACTGTTGTCCGTAGACGCGCCAGTTTCTGGCGGCATCGGTGGTGCTGCGGCTGGCACGCTGACCTTCATGGCTGGCGGATCAGAAGCCGCGTTTGCCAAGGCATCCCCTCTGTTCGACATCATGGGGCAGAAAGCTGTTCACTGTGGTGAGGCCGGTGCCGGTCAAGCTGCCAAAATCTGCAATAACATGATCCTTGGTGTCACCATGATTGCAACCTGTGAAGCCTTCGCTTTGGCCGACAAACTGGGTCTGGACCGGCAGAAGATGTTTGACGTGGTAAGTACGTCGTCCGGATACAGCTGGACGATGAACGCCTATTGCCCTGCCCCCGGTGTCGGCCCGCAAAGCCCGGCCGACAATGGGTACGCCCCCGGTTTTGCGGCCGAGCTGATGCTGAAGGACCTGCGCCTCAGCCAGCAGGCGGCTGAGAGTGCAGATGCAGATACACCGATGGGTCAGGCGGCCACCGCGCTTTATGAGCAATTTGTCGAGAACGAAGATGGCAAGGGACGCGATTTCAGTGCCATGTTGCCACGGTTCGAAAACCGCGGACGTGACTGAAACAACTGGCGGCATCTTGCCCAACGATTTGACAGATCTTGGGCAAGCGACCATCTAGGCAGTCATGAACAAAAGGCCCGGCTGGCCAATTCGCAAAGGACGGCGACATGACGAGATTTTTGGTAACGACGGCAACTCTGGCGGCTTTGGCCCTTTCCCCGGTTGCCGCGGTTGCAAAGAACAAGGCCGGGCATTGCCCTCCGGGTCTGGCCAAGAAATCCGTTCCCTGCGTGCCGCCTGGTCAGGCAAAGAAAATCTATCGCGATGGTGACTTCATTACCAATGATTACCGTTGGATCAATGACCCTTATCGCTATGGGTTGAACCGAAACTACTCTTATGTCCGTGCCGGTGATTATGTGTACCGGGTCGACCCCGAGACACGCAAAGTATTGAACCTGATTGGCGCGATCGCAGATATCCTGAACTGAGGCCGCGTCTGGGCACTTATTCTGCCGCGACGCGCGCCCCTTTCAGCATCGGCTTCAGGTATCGCCCGGTGTGGCTGCGTTCAACGTCGGCTATGTCTTCCGGTGTTCCAGTGGCGACGATTTCGCCACCGCCATCACCACCTTCGGGTCCAATGTCGATGATATGATCCGCAGTTTTAACCACGTCCAGATTATGCTCAATCACCACGACCGTATTGCCTTGATCGACAAGTTCGTGCAGCAATTCCAACAGCTTGCGAACATCTTCGAAATGCAGACCTGTTGTCGGTTCGTCTAGAATATAGAGCGTTCGTCCGGTTGAACGCTTTGACAGTTCCTTTGACAGCTTTACCCGCTGCGCCTCGCCACCTGACAAAGTCGTGGCTTGTTGACCCACCTTGATATAGCCAAGACCCACACGCGCAAGGGCGTCCATTTTGTCCCGGATTGAGGGCACGGCCTTAAAGAACTCCTGCGCATCTTCCACTGTCATATCAAGCACATCCGCGATGGATTTGCCCTTGAACTTGATCTCAAGCGTCTCGCGGTTGTACCGCGCTCCCTTGCAGGTTTCGCAAGTCACGTAGACGTCAGGCAGAAAGTGCATCTCGATCTTGATGACACCGTCACCTTGACAAGCCTCACACCGCCCGCCTTTGACGTTAAAGCTGAAGCGACCGGGTTTGTACCCGCGTGCCTTAGCCTCAGGTAACCCGGCAAACCAATCTCGGATCGGGGTGAAGGCCCCGGTGTAAGTCGCCGGGTTTGAACGCGGCGTTCGCCCAATGGGGCGCTGGTCGATGTCGATGACCTTATCGAGGTGTTCCAGCCCCTTGATGGTTTCACAGGGTGCTGGTGTCTGACGTGCCCCGTTCAGCCGCATTGACGCGGTTTTGAACAATGTCTCAATCGTGAGGGTTGATTTACCCCCGCCCGACACACCGGTGACACAAACAAATTTGCCCAAGGGGAATTCGGCTGTGACATTCTTCAGGTTGTTGCCCGTGGCCTTGACCACCGTGACTTTCTGCTTCTTCCCCTTCCGACGCTGCACCGGAACCGCGATTTCACGCGTTCCTGCCAGGTACTGCCCGGTAATGGAGGCCGCATCTGCCGCGATTTGCGCAGGCGTTCCGTGACTGACCACCTGACCGCCATGCACACCTGCCCCCGGACCGATGTCGAAAACATAGTCAGCCTCGCGGATGGCTTCCTCGTCATGTTCTACAACGATCACCGTATTGCCCTGATCCCTCAGGTTCTTGAGCGTATCCAGAAGCCGGTCATTGTCACGCTGATGCAGTCCGATCGAAGGCTCATCCAGCACATAGAGGACCCCGGTCAGCCCCGAGCCGATCTGACTGGCCAGACGAATACGCTGGCTTTCGCCTCCTGACAGCGTTCCGCTTGAACGGGACAGCGTAAGGTATTCCAAACCAACGTTATTCAGGAAACCAAGTCGCTCGCGAATTTCCTTGAGGATGGCGCGGGCAATTTCGTTTTTCTGGGCGCTCAGGTGGTTGGGCGCATCTTCGATCCACGCCAAAGCCTCACGGATCGACATCTGCACCACCTGCCCCACATGCAACCCGGCGATCTTTACCGCCAGCGCTTCGGCCCGCAGCCTGTAGCCTTCGCAGGCACCGCAGGGACGATTGTTTTGATATCGTTCAAATTCCTCACGAATCCACGCACTGTCGGTTTCGCGGTACCGGCGTTCCATATTCGGGATCACGCCTTCAAAGCTGCGGGTCACCTGATAGACACGCCCGCCTTCGTCGTACCGGAATTGAATTTCATCATCCCCGGACCCACGCAGAAAGACCTCCTGCACATTTTTAGGCAGGTCTTTCCAGGGCGTGTTCTTGTCAAACTCGTAATGGCGCGCAATGGCCTCGATGGTTTGCAGGAAATAAGGGGATTTACCCTTGCGCCATGGGGCCAAAGCACCATCGTAGAGTTTCAGCGTCTGGTCCGGCACCACAAGGCGCTCATCGAAGAACAACTCGACCCCGAGACCGTCACAATCCGGGCAGGCACCGAAGGGCGCGTTGAACGAAAACAGGCGTGGTTCGATTTCGGGAATGGTGAAACCACTGACCGGGCAGGCAAAATTCTCGCTGAATGTGATGCGTTCCGGATCACCCTCACGCGGGGCGGTTTCCAATATGGCAATCCCGTCGGCCAGATCCAGAGCGGTGCGCAGACTGTCGGCCAAGCGCGTTTCCATACCTTCCCGCACAACCAGTCGATCAACAACCACATCGATATCGTGGCGGAATTTCTTATCCAACACTGGCGGTTGATCCAGTTCGTAGAACTCTCCGTCTACCTTGACGCGTTGGAAACCCTGTTTGCGCAGCTCCAGGAATTCTTTTTTGTACTCACCCTTCCTGTCGCGCACGATGGGGGCAAGAAGATAGCCGCGCGTGCCGTCTTCCATTGTCATGATCCGGTCGACCATGTCCTGCACCTGCTGCGCCTCAATCGGCTGCCCGGTGGCTGGGCTGTAGGGCGTTCCAGCGCGGGCAAACAACAGACGCAGATAGTCATAGATTTCGGTTACCGTGCCAACAGTTGAACGCGGGTTCTTGGACGTCGTCTTTTGTTCAATCGAAATTGCCGGAGACAGGCCGCTGATATGGTCGACATCCGGCTTTTCCATCATATCCAGGAATTGCCGGGCATAGGCCGAAAGGCTTTCGACATACCGGCGCTGGCCTTCTGCATAGATGGTGTCAAACGCCAATGAGGACTTCCCCGAACCCGACAGTCCGGTGATGACCACCAAGTGATCCCGAGGGATATCAACGTCTATACCTTTGAGGTTATGTTCGCGCGCGCCGCGCACCTCGATATTCTTCAGCTCAGCCATATGCGGCCCCCAACAAACAAGTGGTTAAGAGATAGGCGAGCCAGACCAAGACTCCAACAGAAAAGTTAGAACATTTAGTGAACAATCGAAATTTCGCCGATTAGCACCTGCAATGAACACAGGATTGCAAAAAGTTGCCAGAAATGGCGCAACCGTTGATCTTTTTGAGGAGGAAAATGGCGCGGTTGACGGGGCTCGAACCCGCGACCCCCGGCGTGACAGGCCGGTACTCTAACCAACTGAGCTACAACCGCGCATCTATTTTCGTGGCCTTTTGCCTGGACCAAGGATGGCAGCGATGGCGCGGTTGACGGGGCTCGAACCCGCGACCCCCGGCGTGACAGGCCGGTACTCTAACCAACTGAGCTACAACCGCCCGCTGCATGTTCATTGCTGAACGTTTGGGTGTATTATGGCTACGCTCGGGCAGCGTCAAGCGGCGTTTTCAAGTTTTTTGCCAGATTCCAGATTTTTGTATACGGCGCGATTTTTTGCGGATGCCGCGGGTTCTATTTCCCTTGCAGCCAACCTTCGGGAAAGATATCACCCCGTCCCATGGGTGATTAGCTCAGTGGTAGAGCGCTTCGTTCACATCGAAGATGTCAGCGGTTCAAATCCGTTATCACCCACCATTTTCCAGAGCACACCGATGCCCAAAATGAAACGCTGGTTTCATGCAGCGTCTTGGCGCTGCATGGTGCGGTCTTCACTACATCCCCCAACAAAAAAGGCGAAGCTATTGCTTCGCCTTTTGTTGACTCACCAAAGCCTTAATGCGCGGTTGCGGAAGGTCCGGTATTACCGGGCGACGCGGCCGCCGCTGCTGCGGCCTCTTCCGCGGCTTCGTCCCATTCGATCGGTTCCGGTTTACGCACCAAAGCATGTTCCAGAACTTCCGAGACATGTTTGACCGGGATGATCTTCAGCCCTTCTTTGACGTTGTCCGGGATATCCGCCAGATCCTTTTCATTCTCTTCCGGGATCAAAACGGTCTTTATCCCACCACGCAGCGCGGCCAGCAGTTTTTCTTTCAAACCACCAATTGGCATCGCATTCCCGCGCAGTGAGACTTCGCCGGTCATAGCAATGTCTTTCCGAACGGGAATACCAGTCAGAACCGAGACAATCGACGTGACCATGGCCAGACCAGCCGATGGGCCATCCTTGGGTGTCGCGCCATCCGGTACGTGAACGTGAATGTCGATCTTGTCAAACTGCGGCGGCTTTACCCCGATCTGAGGTGAAATCGAACGCACATAGGACGAAGCGGCGTCGATGGATTCCTTCATCACATCGCCCAGCTTACCGGTCGTCTTCATCCGCCCTTTGCCGGGCAGTTTCAACGCTTCGATATGCAACAGGTCGCCACCCACTGATGTCCAGGCAAGACCGGTGACAACACCAACCTGATCGTCCTGCTCGGCCAGGCCATAACGGAATTTCGGCACACCCAGGAAATCTTGCAGGTTTTCGGGTGTGACCTTAACGGTTTCCGCGTCCTTCTTGATGATCTTGGTCAGCGATTTGCGCGCAACCTTGGCGATTTCACGTTCAAGGTTCCGTACGCCCGCCTCACGGGTATAGGTGCGGATGATCTTTTGCAGCGCCTCATCGGTCAGTTCGAATTCCTTGGCTTTCAAACCATGGTTCTTGACCTGTTTGCTGATCAGGTGCTGCTTGGCGATCTCACGCTTTTCGTCCTCGGTGTAACCGGCCAACGGGATGATCTCCATCCGGTCAAGCAGGGGCCCGGGCATGTTGTAGCTGTTCGACGTGGTCAGAAACATCACGTTGGACAGGTCATATTCAACCTCAAGATAATGATCCATGAACGTGTTGTTCTGTTCGGGGTCCAGCACCTCAAGCATCGCGGATGCCGGGTCACCCCGGAAATCCTGCCCCATCTTGTCGATTTCATCCAACAAAATCAGCGGGTTCGTTGTTTTCGCCTTCTTCAACGCCTGAATGATCTTGCCGGGCATCGAGCCAATATAAGTCCGACGATGGCCCCGGATTTCGGATTCGTCGCGTACACCACCCAATGAGATGCGAATGAACTCGCGCCCGGTTGCCTTCGCAACCGACTTACCCAGCGATGTTTTACCGACGCCCGGAGGACCGACAAGGCACAGAATCGGCCCTTTCAGCTTTTTCGAGCGCTGTTGAACCGCAAGGTATTCAACGATCCGTTCCTTGACCTTCTCAAGCCCATAATGGTCGGCGTCCAGAATCTCCTGCGCGCGGCCCAGATCCTTTTTGACACGGGACTTGGTGCCCCAAGGCAGAGCAAGAATCCAATCCAGATAGTTGCGCACAACTGTGGCTTCGGCCGACATGGGCGACATGTTCTTGAGCTTCTTAAGCTCGCCCTCGGCCTTTTCCCGCGCTTCTTTCGACAGTTTGGTCTCGGCGATTTTGGCTTCCAGTTCAGCAACTTCGTTGCTGCCGTCCTCGCCATCGCCAAGTTCCTTCTGAATGGCCTTCATCTGCTCATTCAGATAATATTCACGCTGCGTCTTCTCCATCTGGGATTTGACGCGGGTCTTGATCTTCTTCTCGACCTGCAGAACAGACATCTCGCCCTGCATCAGGCCATAGACCTTCTCAAGCCGCTCGCTGACGCTAAGGGTTTCCAGAAGCTCTTGCTTTTGTTCGACTTCGATGCCCAGATGCCCCGACACAAGGTCGGCCAGTTTCGCAGGCTCGGTTGTATCTCCTACTGCGGTCAGTGCCTCTTCCGGGATGTTCTTGCGCACTTTGGCGTAACGCTCGAACTCATCCGCGACAGTGCGCAACAGCGCTTCGGTCGTGGTGACGTCGCCGGGAATTTCGGTCAGGTATTCTGCGCGGGCTTCGAAAAACTCTTCGTTTTCCAGAAACTCGGTGATCTGAACACGCGCCTGCCCTTCGACCAGTACCTTTACTGTGCCATCGGGCAGCTTCAGCAGTTGCAGCACATTGGCCAGAACGCCGGTGCGGTAGATGCCTTCTTCATCAGGGTCGTCAACACCGGGATCGACCTGGCTGGACAACAGAATTTGCTTGTCATCCTGCATCACCTCTTCCAGCGCGCGGACCGATTTGTCACGGCCTACGAAAAGCGGCACGATCATATGTGGGAACACCACAATATCGCGCAGCGGCAGGACGGGGTAGGAGGAATTCAGAGGCTCTTGCATGCTCTATCCTTATCGTTGGCAAGACGGTACTTGTCCCTCATCGAGGCAACATTTGACCGTCTCCTGTCTTGGACGATAAAGGTGGGGCCTCATCGCCCATTTTCAACCTTATCGCCATGTATCACCAATCAGAATGAACCGAGGTTTGGCGGACTGCAAGGCGTGCCGGGAACATATCCACCAAAATAGTAGAATACACCCCGCTCTTGCGCGATCAGTCGCCGGAAAACAGCCCGACCGCGCAGAACTGGCCGTTTTCGCCTTGGAGGGGGCAAAATTTCACAGCGGTTCGATATCCCCCTGCGCGCGCTGCGCGTGGAAATCGGCCTGCCAGGCTTCGAACGCACCCTCCGCAATCGCGTCGCGCATGCCGGCCATGATCTCCTGAAAATAATGCAGGTTATGCCATGTCAGCAACATGCCGGAGATCATCTCATTCGCGCGGAACACGTGGTGCAAATAAGCGCGAGAGTAATTCGAACAGGCCGGGCAAGTGCACTGCGCGTCCAGCGGGCGCGGATCATCTGCGTGACGGGCATTTTTGATGTTCACCACGCCGTAGCGGGTGAAAACCTGCCCTGTACGCCCGGACCGCGAGGGCAACACGCAGTCCATCATGTCGATCCCGCGGGCAACGGCACCGACGATATCGTCGGGCTTGCCGACGCCCATCAGATAGCGCGGCTTGTCCGATGGCAGAAACTCGGGGGCATAATCGAGACAAGAGAACATGGCCTCCTGCCCTTCGCCGACGGCTAGGCCACCAACTGCATAGCCCTCGAAACCGATAGATTTCAGCGCCTCGGCGCTTTCTTCGCGCAGGTCTTTTTCTAACCCACCTTGCATGATGCCAAAAAGCGCATGCCCCGGACGATCGCCGAACGCATCACGCGACCGTTCGGCCCAACGCATCGACAGGCGCATCGACTCGGCAATGCGATCACGATCAGCTGGCAACGCGGGGCATTCGTCGAAACACATGACAATGTCCGACCCCAGAAGGCGCTGAATCTCCATCGACCGTTCCGGCGTCAATTCGTGCTTTGACCCGTCAATATGGGATTTAAAGGTCACGCCCTTTTCAGTCAGCTTGCGCAAACCGGCCAGCGACATGACCTGAAATCCGCCGGAATCTGTCAGAATGGGCCGATCCCAGTTCATGAATTTGTGCAGTCCACCCAGTCGATCAATACGCTCAGCGGTCGGGCGCAACATCAGGTGATAGGTGTTCCCCAGAAGGATGTCTGCACCTGTCGCCCGAACGCTTTCCGGCATCATCGCCTTGACCGTTGCCGCAGTGCCAACCGGCATAAAGGCAGGCGTTCGAACGTCGCCGCGCGGTGTGCTGATCACACCCGTCCGGGCTTTGCCGTCTGTGGCCTTAAGTTCAAATGAAAAGTGCTGGGTCATGTCATCGCCTCGGGTCACCGAACCGGGCAGGCTTTGCCCGATCCGACCGGTCTTTGCAACCCGTCAGGGTAGCGAGGCAACACGGTCTGTAAACAGCTGCACAACCCCTGCCCCATCCACATCGCGGCAGACCCGAACTGTGGGACGTTCCGGGTCAGGTTGCGTCGCCCCCTTCTGGTCGCCTTCGGTGACAACCCGAAGACCTGTTTCAACCATGTCGAACATGGCACCGTGAGAACAAGCAATCACAGCGGTCGAATCGTGCAGGCCGCAGCCTTCCAGACCACCGACGTCCTTGTAGAACTTCAGGTAAAAGCGTGAGATATCGCGCAGAAAGGATCCCATGTCAGGTGATCGCATTGCCAGGCTTTCGAAATCCGCAGTCTCGTAAAGCGTTTTCAGCGTAACATCCAAACCGACAAGTACGGTATCCGGCGGTGTGGCAAAGACCTCTTCAGCCGCAATAGCATCATGGTAGATGTTGGCCTCGGCATGGTTGGTTATATTGCCCGGGCAGTACACAGCGCCGCCCATGATCACCAAACGCCCAAGATTCCCGGCAAATTCCGGATCCAGACGAATAGCGTTGGCGATGTTGGTCAGGGGGCCCACGGCGCAAACCACCAGCTTTTTCTTATGGGTTCGTGCCATATCGACCAGAAATTCCGCAGCTGGCAGAGCGTGGTTTCTTCCGATCTCGGGTATATCAGTCAGGTCACCGAATCCTTCGGGGCCATGCACATGCTCGGATGGCGAATGCGTATCGGCACCCAAGGCAACCGCAGCCCCTTCCGCGACAGGCAGATCCAGACCCAGCTTATCAAGCAGGAACCGGGCATTGCGGCTGGATTGGTGAACATGCGTGTTTCCGAACACGGTGGTCAGGCCGATCAGCTCGATCTCGGGCGCTGCGGCGGCATAGGCGATTGCCATGGCATCATCGATGCCAGGATCTGTATCGATTATCATTTTCATCCAAGCCCGATATCGCAAACAATCAGGGATGCAAAGCGGTCACAGCACTAATTTTCAATGCCGCGTTTCACTACCTGGGCATTTGCATGACGCTGCTTTCCCCTCATACCAGAGTTGAAATCGAGCGATTCAATCGCCACATGTATACTATAGTACACAACAAAAAGAGGACAGAATGACCGAAGACCAAATCATCGGATTGCTTTCGTCGAACATCATTTACCTGCTGGCAGCAGTGCTGGTAGTTTTTATCATTTTCAAAGGCATCAAGATTGTACCACAGTCCGAAAAATATGTGGTTGAACGGTTTGGGCGCCTGCATTCCGTACTTGGCCCCGGCATCAACTTTATCGTTCCGCTGCTGGACGTTGCGCGCCACAAGATCTCGATCCTGGAACGCCAGCTGCCAAACGCGACGCAGGACGCAATCACCAAGGACAACGTTTTGGTGCAGATCGATACATCGGTCTTCTACCGTATTCTCGAACCTGAAAAGACGGTTTACCGGATTCGCGATGTAGATGGCGCGATTGCCACCACTGTCGCCGGGATCGTTCGCGCCGAGATTGGTAAGATGGATCTGGATGAGGTTCAGTCGAACCGGTCCCAACTGATCACGCGTATTCAGGAAAGCGTTGAAACAGCTGTCGATGACTGGGGCATCGAAGTCACCCGCGCCGAGATTCTGGACGTAAATCTGGATCAGGCCACCCGTGACGCCATGCTTCAACAGCTGAACGCCGAACGCGCCCGTCGTGCGCAGGTGACAGAAGCCGAGGGCAAGAAGCGCGCAGTCGAGCTGCATGCCGACGCCGAGCTTTATGCGGCGGAACAAACCGCCAAGGCGCGGCGCATTCAGGCCGAAGCCGAAGCTTATGCCACAGGTGTGGTCGCCAAGGCCATTCAGGATAACGGCATAGAAGCGGCCCAGTATCAGGTTGCCTTGAAGCAGGTTGAAGCCCTGAATGCGCTTGGAAACGGTACTGGCAAGCAAACTATTGTTGTGCCTGCCAACGCACTGGAAGCCTTTGGTGATGCATTCAAAATGCTAAAAGGAGGAAAATGATGGCAGACCCATTCTGGTTGACCTGGTGGATCTGGCTCGCCGCCGCATTGGCGCTGGGTATCCTTGAGATTGTCCTGCCAGGGTTCATTTTTCTGGGCTTTGCAATCGGAGCCGCAGTCACGGGCCTTATCCTTGCCGTATCCGGAATGGCTCTGTCTTTGAACGTGTTGGCGCTGATCTTTGCAGTGATGTCACTGATTGCGTGGCTTGTTTTGCGGAAACTGTTTGCGTTGCCGAACGGTCAGGTCAAAACTTTCAACCACGACATCAACGACTAAATTGCCGCGGCGCCCCAATCGGCGCCGCCGCCCTACTGGACCCTGTTGCTCCTATTCCCTATATAATCGCTCAGGCAACTGACCCGAGGCAAAGATGACTCACCCGAGCGAACAGTTTGAAGGCACACCGCTGATTGCGCCGTCAACCATTGAGCACCCCCTGTACGAGCCCGTGGTCGAGGCGTGTCGCACGGTCTACGATCCGGAAATCCCGGTGAACATCTATGACCTCGGCCTGATCTACACGATCGACATTTCCTCGGACAACGCCGTGAAGGTGATCATGACGCTGACAGCCCCCGGATGCCCGGTTGCCGGCGACATGCCCGGATGGATCATGGAAGCGATCGAGCCTGTTGCAGGCGTCAAAGAGGTTGACGTGGAACTGACCTGGGAGCCGCCCTGGGGTATGGAGATGATGTCAGACGAAGCACGTCTGGAACTGGGATTTATGTAGGCACCTGCCACAGTTTCCCGGGTACTTGTCACAAAACATTGGCGTTTTTGTTACCTGCTCGTGCTGTCCCTGTCACAATGTTGCAGGAAAAGACCTGTGGACGGCACCAATCAGTGTCGCCTCGGGCCAGACATGATTTGACCGCCCCCCCGAGTTCCGGCCCCGAAACACGGACCGTTCTTGCCCGAGAACGGTCCTTTTCTTACCCAGATAACCGAACGTCGGGTAATCAGTTCAAATTGCAGGTCTTTTTGATTTTCGCAGATCTGGCGTCAAGTTGATTGATGTAGTCCCCCGACAGCATTTGCAGCCGTTTGTGTTCCGTTCCTGTGACCAGCCCCAAAAGTGCCCCGGCAGGAGTAATGGCAGCAACACTTTCCAACTGTTGGTCCTGCGCGTGCTTTTTCTCGGCCGCGATGGCGCGCAAATCGCCCTCGGCGGTCGCGCAGTTTACTGGATGCCTCTCTCCATCATTGGTGGCCGCCGCATCATCCGGAACAAACAGAAGAACTGCAATGGTAAGCACCGCGCGCATCAAGATCGAATTAACAATCGCCTGTAACTCATTCACAATATTATCCTTTCTGATAGTATTTCAAAGCAAACCGAGTTAACGGCTGACCAACTTGAACCCATTCAGTTCCACGGTCTCACAGTTGGATATCTTCAGCGAACCCATTCTGAATGCCGGGTTGTTTCATCCGGATAAAACTCTTTATAACACACCGTCTTGAGCCTTGACCTCCTGAGCCCTAAATTAAACGCAACGCGCGACAACGGAGACTTACATGTTCGGCATTCCCGGCAAGCAGGCTGTGACCATGACGCCTAAAGCCGCAGAACAAATCATCCGCCTGATGAACTCGGGTGGCCACGCTGGCTTGCGCATTGGCGTCAAGAAAGGCGGCTGTGCAGGCATGGAATATACCATGGAATATGTCGATCAGGCTGATCCGCATGATGAAGTTGTCGAACAGGATGGAGCACGCGTCATGATCGCGCCAATGGCGCAGATGTTCCTGTTCGGGACTGAAATCGATTACGAGGTGTCGTTGCTGGAATCAGGTTTCAAGTTCAGGAACCCGAATGTTGTCGACGCCTGCGGTTGCGGTGAATCCATCAAATTCGATGAAAGCATCACGCAGCAATCCTAGTTTGCGCCGGATAATCCCGTGACACGGGCCCGCCCGAACGCCGTGTTGTCGATCAAAGCGCGTGAACCCACCCGATCCGTGGAATTGTAAGATCGCGTCGACAATGCTATCCGCATCCTAAATCATCGAATGATCAGGGAGATACGGGTATGCGGCGCAGGCTTGCGGCAGGAAACTGGAAAATGAACGGAACCGGTGCTGCGCTGAGCGAGCTTGAAGCACTGTGCAAGTCTCACCCAGACGCTTCGGTCGATATACTCATCTGCCCTCCGGCAACATTGCTCAGCCGTGCCGCAGACACCGTACGCGGGTCAGCAGTCACCGTTGGTGGGCAGGATTGTCACGCGGCAAGCGCGGGCGCGCATACAGGCGATATCAGCGCCGAGATGCTGCTGGACGCGGGCGCGACGTCAGTCATCCTGGGTCATTCCGAACGTCGCGTAGACCATGAAGAGCATGACGAGGATATACGCGCCAAGGCCCGTGCAGCGATGGACGCGGGGTTAAAAGCGATCATTTGCGTAGGCGAAAGTCTGGAGCAACGCGAGGCGGCCAACACGCTCGACATAATCGGCGGTCAGATGTCGGGGTCGATCCCGGATCAGGCAACCGGCGAGAACCTGATCATTGCTTATGAGCCGATCTGGGCCATCGGCACCGGCAAGGTTCCGACGCTTGATGAGATTGGGGAAGTTCACGACTTCATCCGCGCCCGGCTAGAGCGCCGCTTTGGCGAAGGTGTGGGTCGCTCTGTCCGACTTCTGTATGGCGGTTCAGTCAAACCCTCCAACGCGGCGGAGATCTTTGCGGTTTCAAATGTCGATGGTGCGCTTGTGGGCGGCGCCAGCCTGAAGGCCAGGGATTTCACGGGCATTATTCAGGCACTGGAGAGCGCCTAGGATTCGCCTTTACTCGGCAATATCTTCGGCCCAAAGCTCTGGCTTTTCTTCGATGAACCGCTGCATCAGCGCGATACAATCGGGATCGTTGGCTATCACCACCTCGACGCCGCGGTCGCGCAGAAAGTCTTCGTTGCCACCAAAGTTTTGGGTATCGCCGATCACCACACGCGGGATACCAAACTGAACGATAGTGCCCGAGCACATCATGCAAGGTGACAATGACGTGTAAAGAACCGTATCCCGGTAGGTTTTCTGACGTCCCGCTTTGCGCAAGGCATCCATTTCGCCATGTGCGATCGGATCCCCGCCCTGTACACGTTGATTGCGCCCTTGTGAAACAATATCGCCACCCCGCGTCAGAACTGACCCGATCGGGCATCCACCTTCATCAAACCCGGCTTTGGCCTCGTCATAAGCCACGCGTAGCAAGCGCTTGTCGGTCTCGGTCAACATTCCGGTCTCCATTTCCCGTGTTTCCCAAACCCTGCCCAAGCGCAAAGACTTGGTCAATGACGGCCTCACGACAACTTCATCACGATAAGACCTGACACGATCAGAAGGGCCGCGAGAATCCGCGCAGGGTATAGGGCTTCACCCAGAAACAGGATACCGACACAGAACGCCCCCACTGCACCAATACCCGTCCAGATGGTATAAGCTGTGCCCAACGGCAGGTCCCGCATCGCCAGCGCCAGAAGACCGAAAGACCCGATCATCGAAAGCACCATCAAGGCCGTAGGCCACAATCGGGTGAAACCAGCCGATTGCTTCATCGCTACGGCCCAGACGATTTCCAACAGGCCAGCAAATAGAAGGAATACCCAGGGCATAAGACAACCTCGTATTCGTTCGGGTCGTCCCGAAAGATGTCCCATTATGGGGAGGTCGTCCTCTGAACCCTAGTTAAGCACTTGATGCCGGGGTTCAAGATACGAAAAAGCCGGGCAGTCGAAACCGCCCGGCTACGTGCATCGTCAAACCACCTAATTGGTTATGATTTCCGGGCCCATGAAGGTGTTGGGCAGGAATGTCGAGATCCACGGAATATACGTCACCATAATCAGGAAGACGAAGAGAACAGCGAGGAACGGCAGCGCTGCCCTAACAACGCTCATCATCGGCATACCTGCAACGCCCGAGGTTACGAACAGGTTTAGACCAACCGGAGGCGTAATCATTCCGATTTCCATGTTCACCACCATAATGATGCCCAGATGGATCGGATCAATGCCCAACTCGATGGCAATCGGGAACACCAGCGGTGCGACGATCACCAACAGGCCCGACGGCTCCATAAACTGACCACCGATCAGCAGGATCACGTTCACAACGATCAGGAACGCCACCGGCCCTAGCCCTGCGGTCAGCATCGCCTCGGCGATATGCTGCGGCACCTGTTCGTCCGTCAGAACATGCTTAAGGATCAGCGCGTTGGCGATCACGAACAACAGCGTCACCGTCAGCTTGCCCGCCTCGAACAGTGTATGCTTGGTATCGGGGTGAAAGAACGCCGTGACCAACGCGTAAGGCTTTTTCAGCAGCGGCAGGTTCTGTGCGTCCCCTTCCGTACTCAGCGGACCCATGTCCTTGTAGACGAAACTGGCGATGAAAAAGGCATAGACGGCAGCAACCGCGGCAGCCTCGGTCGGGGTAAAGATACCCCCATAAATACCACCCAGAATGATAACGATCAGGAACAGGCCCCAACCGGCCTCGCGGGCCGAGGTAAAGACCTCACCCCACCCCTTCCATTCACCCTTGGGCAGGTTCTTGACCTTTGCCATGACATAGATGGTGATCATCAGCATGAAGCCAGCCATCAGACCGGGAATAACGCCAGCCAGAAACATGCGCCCAACTGAAACTTCGACGGCGGCGGCATACACAACCATCACGATGGACGGTGGGATCAGGATGCCCAGCGTACCCGCGTTACAGATCACACCGGCGGCAAACTCCTTGGAATACCCAACCTGGCGCATACCTGCGATGACGATCGACCCGATAGCTACAACCGTGGCCGGGGACGATCCTGACAACGCGGCAAACAGCATACAAGCAAACACACCCGCAATCGCCAGACCGCCGGGCAGATGCCCCACGCAAGCAATCGAGAAACGGATGATCCGGCGCGCCACACCGCCCGTCGTCATGAAGGACGAGGCAAGAATGAAAAACGGGATCGCCAACAGGGTGAAATGCCCCTCGAACGCCTCGAACAGCGTGCCTGCGACTGAAGCTAGCGAACTGTCGGAATAGATCAGCAGGAACAGGGTCGAGCTGAGGCCAAGTGCAACCGCAATCGGAACGCCGATCAGCAGCAGGCCGATGACCATCGAGAAAAGAAGGATAACGTCCATCAGTCATGCACCCCTTGTTGTGCGCGGACTTCCTCAATCTCGTCCTCGACTTCGTGGCTGGCGACAAGGCGATCGGTCTCACCACGCCAAATTTGAACGGCGACCTGCGTAAACCGGATCACGAGCAGCAGCATGGATACCGGCAGAACCAGGTAAGGTACGACCTTGGGCAGTTTTTCATACCCCTCGCCATAGTTGATCAGGTCTTCCAGAAAGCGCAGCGGCGCGACCATGGGGATGTCGTCTACCTCGTAGAAACTCTGGCTGCGTGCGCCGAAATCAAACCCGGTAGGGAACCAGCGGCCCGATGTTGGCGGCAGATCTGCAAAGACGGCCCAATAATCATATGCCCCTTTGAGCATCAGCAGAGAAAACACCAGACAGCATCCAACCGAGACCAGCGCCATTAGGCGCCTCGGTGCTGGCGCCAGCATGTTCAGGATTGCATCCACGCCCAGATGAGCATGTTTCTTGACTGCGTAAGACGCGCCCAGGAGCACCAGCCAGCCAAACGTGAACACTGTCAACTCAAGTGCCCATAGGATATTGGAATTAAAGACAAACCGCGCAATCACGTTGGCAAATGTAACGACCGTCATAAGGCCCAAAAGCAACGCGATCAGGGTTTCTTCGATATGGTCGATCAGCCCGCCCTGGCCGGAGTTCGCACCAGACATCTTTCAGTCCCCGCATTTTATTGAAGAGAGAGTTGAGAATGGGGCGGGCCATTTCAGCCCGCCCGGCCTGCGCGTCGAATACTCCCCAGTCCCCGGACGCGCGGTCTTTGACCGGATCAGAACCCGGCGTTGATGGCCTGTGCCGCGTCGATCTTGTCCTGACCCACGTCACCGGCGAATTTGTCCCAAACCGGTTTCATCGCGTCGACCCAGGCCTGACGCTGTTCAGGGGTCAGTTCACGGATGACGCCGCCTGCATCGATGATCGACGCTTTGGCCGCTTCGTTCACAGCAAAGGCTTCTTTGTTCCGGGTCTCGGTAACTTCGGCCAGAATAGTCAGGAACTGATCCCGCACCGCCGGATCAAGACTGTCCAGCCAATCCACCGATGTCACGACCAGATAGTCGATGATGCCGTGGTTGGTTTCGGTGATACCGTCCTGCACCTCAAAGAACTTCTTGCCGTAGATGTTCGACCAAGTGTTCTCCTGCCCGTCCACAACGCCCTGTTGCAACGCGCCATACACTTCCGAGAATGCCATTTTCTGCGGGCTACCACCGATGGCTTCCATCTGTGCCACCAGCACATCTGACGACTGCACGCGGAACTTCAGACCGTTTGCATCCGACGGATCAACCAAAGCCTTGTTGGCCGACATCTGCTTCATGCCATTGTGCCAGAACGCCAGACCTTGCAGGCCCCGGCGCTGCATGCTGTCTTTCATCGCCTGCCCCTCGGCCGAGGCCTGGAACGCGTCTACAGCGTCGACATTCTTGAACATGAACGGCAGGTCAAACAGGCGGAACTGTTTGGTGAACTTCTCGAATTTCGACAGCGAGGGCGCGGCCAGTTGCACGTCGCCCTGCAACATCGCTTCGAGAACTTTGTCATCGTTGTAGAGAGTCGAGTTCGGGTAGACCTCAACACACATCGTGCCGTTCATTTCATCGTTGACCCGCTGCTCTAACAGCGATGCCGCGATGCCTTTGGGGTGTTTGTCGGTGTTCGTCACATGTGCGAACTTAACGACGATTTCGCCTTCATCGCATGCAGCCATACCAGCCGTTGCGGTTACCGTCAGAGCAAGCGCAGTTGCTGCCGTTGTCAGAAGCTTCATCTGATATCCTCCCAGAGTTCCTTGAAACTTGCAGTCGACGCCGGGTAAGCGCCGTATGGCGTGCAGTGAAGCGACTCAGGGTAAAGCACACAACTTTTGACTGCGATTGCGGAACGTGTCTGATTACCTGTTTAATACCAAAGTGTTACGTCGTTACTGGTTCAGGTTCTGCGCTTCACAGTCCCGAGCCGTGCGAAAACTCGCACATCCTCAGAGCGGCTTGTGCGGATTTCCGCACAATTTCCGAATCACTTCTTCGAATCAGATGCGCCAATCCGGTTCCTGCTTATCTGCGGTAATCCTCGGGACGAATCTGATAGCGCGCCAGCTTGTCGTAAAAGGTCTTGCGCGGCAGCTTCAGCGCCTTGGCTGCATCTGATGCTTTTCCATTGTGGCGTCCCAAAGCTGCAATCAACAAAGATCGTTCAACCCGCGCCATCTGTTCGCTCAACCCCAGATCCGTAGCCTGCGTAACCTCCTCGGGCATTCCAAGAACAAACCGCATTGCTGCTGACATCAGCGAACGGGCGTTGCCCGGCCAGTCGCTGGCCATCAAGGCCGCCAGATGTTCGGACGAAATCTCGGGAATTGCGATGCCAGCCTGTTCGGCCGCTTGCGCCACATAGTGGCGAAAAATCACCGGAATGTCGTCGGGGCGTTCCGCCAATGAAGGAACACGCACCCGCATCACATCCAAACGATAAAACAGATCAGCGTTGAACCGCCCTTCCGAACTTAACGCGGATAGGTCGGCGGTTGTTCCTGCGATAATACGCCCCCCCGGACCGCGCTCGATGATCTCCAACGCCGCAAACTGCGTGGCTTGGGGCATGGCAGACACTTCGTCCAGAAACAGGGAACCACCCACGGCATCGCCACAGCTTTGGGCAAGGTCATCGGGGCTTAGACTTGAAGCCGGACGTTTGACAAAAGGCCCCTGACCAGCGGGCGACATCAGGTGGACCACTTCGGCTACTTTGGATATGCCGCTGCCCGGCGGGCCGGTAACAAGAACTTCGGCCCCTGTCGGTGCGACGGTCCGCACGCGATCCCGCAGCGCCTCAGCTTGCGGAGACAGGCCAAACAGCAAACGTGCGGCCGGGTCCCCCCTTTCAAGTTCGGATTTCAGGGCGCGCTGTTCCAACACTTGGGTGCGGGCTGCGAATGCGCGTTCAAGAACATCCATCAGGTCAGACGCAGCGCAGGGTTTTTCGAGAAAATCGAACGCTCCTTTTCCCATGGCTTCTACGGCCATTGGGATATCACCTTCTCCGGTCAAAAGGATCACCGGAAGCTCGGGGTCGATGTCCCGAGCATACGCCAACAAGTGGAAGCCATCCCGCCCGGGCATTCGAATGTCCGAAATAATCACACCGGGGAAATCCCGCCGAATATGATCCTTGGCCGCCACAAAAGAACCGGCTGTTGTCGGTGCGTAATCTGCAAGTTCAATGGTTTGCGCCAATGCCTCGCGAACAGCTGCGTCATCATCGACCAACAGAACCCTGCGCATCATGCTGCCTCTTCTTTTCCATAGGGCTCCAACTCGACGGTAAACACTGCGCCATCAGCCGTGTTTGCCCCGCGGATTTCACCCCCAAAGCTTTGAACAAGACCATATGATATAGAAAGACCAAGCCCCAAACCTTCAGATGATCCTACGCTTTTGGTCGAATAAAACGGCTCGAACACCCGGTCAGGGTCTTCAATCCCCGGACCGGTATCCCGCACAGAAACGCGCAACCGGTCTTCTTCGTGCATCACAATCGAAATGTGCCGTTTGGGTCGCCCCAGCATCGCATCCGCCGCGTTGTTGATCAGGTTAACAAAGACCTGCACCAAACGGACTTCCCCCCCCCAAACATAAACCGCAGACTGTCCCGGTTCCCATTCCAGCGTCACATCATCGTCACGCAATCGGGTTTCGGTCAATTCGACGGCAGTTTTCAGAACCTGCACCAGATCGACCCGGCCCATCGGTTCGCTTTCGTTGCGGGCAAACGCGCGCAGGTTCTTGATGATGCGGGCCATGCGGGCGGCCATTTCCGAAATACGTCCAAGGTTTTCGCTGGCCCTGTCGCCTTTGCCGCGTTCAAGAAAGGCCGTACCATTGTCGGCGAATTGCTGGATCGCCATCAACGGTTGGTTAAGTTCGTGGCTAATCCCCGCCGACATCTGCCCCAACGCGCTGAGCTTACCTGCCTGCACCAGCTCGGCCTGCGCTTTCTTCAGTGCGGCTTCGGCCTCCTGACGTTCTGCAACTTCGCGGCGCAATGCGGTGTTTGCTTGGGTCAAAGCACGGGTACGCTGCGCCACCCGGCTTTCCAGAACCGTGTTGGCATTCGCCAGCGTCCGTCGCCGTTCCATCGCAAGATACAGCATCGCGCCAAACGCCAGACAGATCGCTGCGACCGCCGCCGCCTGCAACCCGGCAAGTCGCCGGGCCGGGGCCACGTCCACCAAAACCTCGGCGGTCATATCGATCACAGGCAGTTCAAGCGTTAGGTGCAACGCGTCGCGTGGCAAATACCGCCCCCAGTTCAACCGCCACAATTCATGCTGGCCGACCCGCGTCGCTGCAAAATCCACCGACGCACCTTCTGGCGGTGTCAGCCCGGACTGGCCAGCCTCGCGGCTCCAGAACAGCAAGTCTGATCGGTTTGAGATGAAGACGACACCGTCAGAATCAACAAAGAACACGGCTTCGGTACTGCCCCGCCAGGTTTGTTCAATGTCCTGGACGTCGGCAACCACCATCACTGCACCTTCGACTTGCCCAGACGGAGCAAAAGTCGGAGCGGCATAGGAATATATCCGTTCGCCACTCTCTGGAACCACCTCATGGGCGGTGCCCACCGCACCCTGCATGGCGCGCCTGAACGCTGGATGTGCGGACATATCTCGCTGTGCCACTGGCTGTGCGGTGACCAGAACCCGACCGCTGCGATCCAGATACATCATGTTGACGGCCGCTGTCTTGTCGGCGACGTCCAGCAACATCGCTTGCGCGTCATGTATTTGTGTCGGTGTATCCAACGCGTGCAAGGCGGGATGTGTCGCCATCAGAACCGCCAGTTCCTGATAGACCTGCATCTGGGTACTGAGCCGATCCGCCGCCAGTTCAAGGTCAGCTTCGGCCTTGTCACTTAGCTGAGACAGCGCCTGACGATAACCATAAGACCAAACAAAACTCGATAGCAGCCCGACAGCGGACAAAAAACCGACAATGATCCAAACTCTCTGCATAGACAGGGTCTTGCATTCAACGCGGCTCGTGGCAAGTGTGCGTCGCATGAAGTCATTCTCGCAATCCCCGACAGATCCGGGTTTCGTTCAGAACCCCTACCCTTTCTATGATCATGCCCGCACTGCTGGTGATCTGTTCTATTGGCGCGACTACAATATGGTTGCTGCAACGTCCTGTCAGGCGGTGCGGACACTTCTTCGCGACCGCCGGTTTGGGCGGGAAGTTCCGCCTGAATGCGCGACACAGGGCCCTGCCCATCTGGCCCCCTGGCTGGCTATCGAAGCCCACTCGCTGCTTGAAGCTGAACCCCCGCGACATACCCGCCTGAGAGCGCTTGTCATGCGCGCTTTCACGTCGCGGGAAATTTCTGCATTGCAGCCTTCCATTGAATTGCTATGCCACAGTCTTATCGAGACGTTTCCGAATACACCTTTCGACCTGTTGAGTGCCTATTGCACGCAGGTCCCGCTGAGAACCATCTGCCGACTGCTGGGCGTTCCCGAAGACATGGCACCCAACCTGTTGCAGTGGTCGCATGACATGGTCGCCATGTATCAGGCCAACCGGACGCAGGCGACCGAGGATAAGGCCGCCAAGTCCTCTCAGGAGTTCACGGATTTCCTGTTGGGATACATTAAACAACGACGCAACGATCCGCGTGACGATTTGATCACCCGGCTTATCAGCGCCGAGAAGGAAGGCGAAAAGCTGTCCATCGACGAACTGGTCGCAACATGCATCTTGCTGTTGAATGCAGGTCACGAAGCAACGGTGCATTCGCTGGCGAACGGTGTGAAAACCCTGTTGCAAACACATACCAGCCCCGACGTTCTAGGCCCGGACCAGATCGACGCAACGATTGAAGAAATCCTGCGCTATGACCCGCCCCTACACATGTTCACACGCTATGCGTATGAAGACGTTGATATGTTTGGGCATTCGTTCAGACGCGGTGATCAGATCGCACTTTTGCTTGGCGCTGCAAACCGCGACCCTGCGGTCTGGGATGAACCCGACAGGTTTGATCCGACGCGCTCGATTGAGGTCAACACAAGTTTTGGCGGAGGCATCCACTTCTGCGTCGGCGCCCCTTTGGCAAGGTTGGAAATGCGCATAGCCCTGCCCATTCTGTTCAACAGCTGCCCGAACCTGCGGCTCGCTACAGAGCCAACCTATTCAGACAGCTATCACTTCCATGGTTTGGAACGGTTAATGGTTCAGGTCTGACCTGTATAAGGCGCGGCTCGATCCGGCGTTGGAAGCACCTGCCTTTTACGCCCCTTCAACCAATGCGTTGAGGGGAAGCATGGTTGTGGACTTGATTTCTTCCATCGACAAAAGCGCGGTTACGTTGTGCACCCGCACCTCCGATATCAGCGACTGGTAGAATTGGTCATAGGCGCGCGCGTTCTTGACCCGAACCTTGAGGATATAATCAATGTCTCCGGCCAGCCGGTGCGCCTCTTGCACTTCGGGATGATCGCGCAATGCTTTAAGGAACTTTCGCTGCCACTCGGCCTCGTGCTCCGATGTGCGGATCAAAACAAAGAAAGTCGCTTCAAACCCGAGCGCTTCGGCATCCAGCAAAACCGTTTGCTGACCTATTATTCCTGCACTCTTGAGCTTGCGTATACGATTCCAGACAGGCGTCTTTGAACTGCCGACCCGAGCCGCTATTTCATCCAGTGACTGCCCTGCATCGCGTTGCAGCTCGGCCAGAATTTTCCGATCCGTATCATCTATCCGCACCGACATTCCAATTTCCCTTCCACATCGAAGCTTTCGTTCCATATTTTCGCATAAATGGAACGTTTATCCTTATTTTAGCGCCCATATGGCGCTTTGGTGGGAATATTTCCTATATTGAGGGTCAAGTCAAACCACACCCGAGATGATCCGATGCAGGACGTTCGCACAACAGGCCCCAAAGGACATGTCGACTTTGTCGGCGCAGGTCCGGGCGACCCCGAGTTGCTGACGCTCAAGGCGCTGACCGCGTTTGAGCGGGCTGATGTTGTGCTGCATGACCGCCTTATCAGTGAACCCGTTCTGGACATAGCCGGTCAAAGCGCCGCCTTGGTTGATGTCGGCAAAGCCGGGTTCGGCCCATCCTGGAAGCAAAGTGATATCGACGCGCTTTTGGTCGAATATGCCTTGAATGGTAACCGCGTGGTCCGCCTGAAGTCCGGCGATCCTACTGTCTTTGGCCGTCTGGATGAAGAGATTGAGGCCGTCGAGGCGGCGGGTATTTCGTGGCAGATCGTTCCTGGGATCACAGCGGCCTCTGCCGCGGTGGCAGGCATCGGCCAAAGTCTGACTCAACGCGGCCGGAATTCCTCGGTTCGGTTCCTGACCGGGCACGACATGAATGGTTTTGCGGATCATGACTGGAATGCCCTGGCACGGGCCGGTTCGGTTGCTGCGATCTATATGGGCAAGAAATCTGTCCGCTTTATCCAGGGTCGCCTGATCATGCATGGCGCCGATCGCGCCACCCCTGTCACACTGGTCGAAAACGCTTCGCGTCCGAACCAGCAGATACTGGCCACCACACTGGATCAACTGCCCGCCGATCTGGCCGCCGCCGAAATGGATGGACCGGCCCTGACATTCTATGGCCTTGCCCCGCGCGAAGCGGCGCAGGCCGTAACCGAATTCAACAAGGAGCTTGCCTGATGGCCCGCGCTTTTACCCCCAAAGTCGTCACCGCAAATGACTTGCTGGTAGGTGACGTCATTTACCAGACCGAAGATGACAGTTGGACGCGTGAACTGTCGCAGGCGGAACTGATCACTGACGAAGCACATGCACAGGTGCGTCTGCTGGATGCGGCGCGTCAGGCAAGTAAAGTCGTGGGCGCCTATCTGGCTGATGCCGTTGCTGGCAAAAACGGCCCAGAACCCACCCATTTTCGGGAAGATTTCCGCCGGACTGGTCCGTCCAACTATGCCCACGGCAAACAGGAAACTTCCCAGCAGCCCCGGGCCTGACCTCTGGCCATCTCTCTCCCCTTTCAAGGCCCCTAGGTTCGGGGCTGCAAACAAGGACAGCTAGACATGTATCGCTACTCCGAGTTCGACACAGCATTTTTGGCAGAACGTAACGCGCAGTTCCGTGCCCAGGTCGAGCGTCGCATTGACGGCTCGTTGACCGAAGACGAATTCAAGCCGCTGCGCCTGATGAATGGGCTGTATCTGCAACTGCATGCCTACATGCTGCGTGTCGCCATTCCCTACGGCACGCTGAACAGTGCGCAGATGCGTCAACTGGCGCTGCTGGCCGAGAAGTGGGACAAAGGCTATGGCCATTTCACCACGCGTCAGAACATCCAGTACAACTGGCCAAAGCTGAACGACGTACCGGATATGCTGGACGCGCTGGCCGAGGTTGGCATGCACGCCATCCAGACCTCGGGCAACACCATCCGCAACGTGACCGCCGACCATTTCGCCGGTGCCGCAGCGGACGAGGTCGCAGATCCGCGCCCCTATGCCGAACTGCTACGCCAGTGGTCGACCGACCACCCCGAATTCCAGTTCATGCCGCGCAAGTTCAAGATCGCCATCACCGGTTCAGAAAATGACCGTGCCGTGATCAAAGCGCATGACATCGGCCTGCAACTGGTCGAACGTGACGGCGTTCTGGGCGCTCGCGTCATTGTTGGTGGTGGCCTTGGCCGTACGCCCATGATCGGCAAGGAATTGTCCGAGTTCGTCGCCTTTGACGACCTGCTGGCCTATCTGGAGGCCACAGTTTCCGTATGGAACCAGATTGGTCGCCGCGACAACAAGTACAAGGCACGTATCAAGATCACCGTGCACGAGCATGGCATCGACGCTATCCGCGCCAAGGTCAACGAACGCTTCCTGAAGGTCCGCCCGCAGTTCAAAGGCGCGGATATGAACCTGCTGGAAGAGATCAAGGGCCACTTTGCACCACCTGCCTACCGTGAAGGCTCGGTCGCGTCGTTTGAAAGCACCTATACCAACGATCCGGTCTTCCGGTCGTGGGTCGACACCAACATCGCGCCGCACAAGAACGCGGACCATGCGATCGTCACGATCTCGATCAAGAAGCATGGAGCAACACCGGGCGATGCAACTGCCGAGCAAATGCGCGTTATGGCCGATCTGGCCGAAGAATTCGCCTATGACGAGCTGCGCATCAGCCACGAGCAGAACGTGATCCTACCGCATGTCCACAAATCGGACCTGCCCGCGATCCACGCCAAGCTGAAGGAATACGAACTGGCCACCGCCAACATCGGTCTGATCAGCGACATCATCGCCTGCCCGGGTATGGATTATTGCGCGCTGGCGACGGCGCGTTCGATCCCGGTTGCTCAGGAAATTGCAACACGGTTCGAGGACCTGAAGCTTGAGCATGACATCGGCCACCTGAAGATCAAAATCTCAGGCTGCATCAACGCCTGCGGTCATCACCATGTTGGCCACATCGGCATTCTGGGTTTGGACCGCGCAGGTGTCGAAAACTACCAGATCACTTTGGGTGGCGATGCGACCGAAACTGCGGCAATTGGTGATCGCACCGGTCCGGGCTTTGCCTATGACGAAATCGTTCCTGCCGTAGAGCGCATTGTCGACACCTATCTGAACCAGCGTGCAAGCGCAGAGGAGACATTCCTGGAAACATATCGCCGGGTGGGCATGGCGCCATTCAAAAACGCCCTCTACCCCGAGGCCCGCGCAAATGCCGCTTGACCTGATCCAGACGGAACTGGGCCGGGACAGACGCGAACTGACTGAACGTGTCGAAGGCTTGAATGCCCAGTTCCGGCACCACAGCGCTCATGATGTCATGCATGGAGCGATTGACGAGATCGACGAGCTTGCCTTGGTCTCGAGCTTTGGCGCGGAATCCGTCGTGCTGTTGCATATGGCGGCGGTGGTGAACAAGGCAACGCCCGTTCTTTTCGTGGACACGCAGATGCTGTTCACCGAAACGCTGGAGTACCAGCAAGAGGTGAGCGAGCGTCTGGGGCTTACCAACATTCGCATCATCCGGGCCGAGGATGCAGAAGTTGAGCGCGAAGACCCATACGGCGCGTTGCGCCTGCGCGACACGGACGCGTGCTGCAACCTGCGCAAGACGTTCCCACTGCAAAAAGCACTGGTGGGGTTCGATGGCTGGATAACCGGACGCAAGCGGTTTCAGGCAGGCACGCGCGCCGCGCTGGAATTCTTCGAGGTCGAGGACGGAACAGGCCGGATCAAGGTCAACCCGCTGGCGCATTGGGCACCCGAGGATGTGCTGGCCTATATGGAAGAAAACAACCTGCCCCGGCACCCGCTGGTGGCCAAAGGATACCCTTCGATCGGCTGTGCGCCCTGCACCTCGCCGGTCAAAGAGGGCGAAGACCCCCGCGCCGGACGGTGGCGCGACCAGAACAAGGAAGAATGCGGCATCCATTTTGTCGATGGCAAGATGATGCGCGTCGGAGAGAAAACATGAACGTAATCGTAACGGATGAGGGCTTTTCGCCCGATGACTGGACCGACGGCTTTGTCACTCTGGATGACGCCGCCAATGACGTGGTCGCGCTGGACGTCAGTTCCGAGACTGACCCAGACGAACTGTATGACCGGTTGGGCGGCACCAGGCTGGTTCGGGTGGACTTCCCGTCTTTCGCAGATGGTCGCGGCTTTACCATCGCCCGCACATTGCGCTTGAAGGGCTACAAAGGCCGGTTACGCGCCAAAGGGCATGTGCTTGCCGATCAATACGCCATGGCGCGCCGCAGCGGCTTTGACGAGGTCGAGATCGACGGAGAACTGGCAGACCGCCAACCCGAAGATCAATGGCTAGCCCGCGCGAACTGGAAAGAGAATAACTATCAGGCTCGCCTGCGCGGCTGAACCCCGCACTCGCCAGCTTGTGACGCAAAGGGGGCAATCTGTCCCCTTTTCCTGACTTGGATCAAAGATTAAACGGAGATGTCGGTTTAGCAGACCGGCAGGTAAACGATGACAGAGATGAAGCCCGTGAGCGAAGCAACCGCCGTAAAAGTCCCCGTCCTGCCGGACGCGCAAACTGTAACCGATGTCAAACACTGGACCGACAGCCTGTTTTCTTTCAAGGTGTCGCGCCCGGCCTCGCTGCGTTTCCGCTCGGGCGAGTTTGTGATGATTGGTCTTCTGGGCGACAACGGCAAGCCGTTGCTGCGCGCCTATTCCATCGCCTCGCCCTCGTGGGATGAAAAGCTGGAGTTTTATTCGATCAAGGTTCAGAACGGCCCGCTGACCTCGAAATTGCAACATATCAAACCGGGTGACCAGATCATCCTGCGTCCAAAACCGGTTGGCACCTTGGTGCATGACGCCCTGCTGCCCGGCAAACGCCTGTGGTTCTTTGCGACCGGCACCGGCTTTGCGCCCTTTGCCTCGCTGCTGCGTGAACCGCAGACCTATGAGGACTATGACGAGGTCATCATCACCCACACTTGTCGCGAAGTGGCAGAGTTGGAATATGGCCGTCAACTGATCGACAGCATCCGTCAGGACGAACTGTTGGCCGAACTGATCGGTGAAGGATTTGCCGACAAGATCCGCTATTACCCGACTACCACACGGGAAGAGAGCCCCAAGATGGGCCGCATCACGACCTTGCTTCAGGACGGCACCGTGTTTTCCGACCTGGGTATTGACGGCGGCATCAAGCCTGAAACCGATCGTGCAATGGTCTGCGGCTCGCTGGCTTTCAACTTGGATATCAAGGAAATCCTAGAAGGGTTTGGATTGCGCGAAGGTGCCAACTCGGAACCCAAGGAGTTTGTTATCGAAAAAGCCTTTGTCGGTTAAAGTGGGCTTGCGTTCAGGACTTGGCCGCCCTGAACGCGAAAAACACCGGCAGAAAACAAGTTTTTTCGCATTACCCTGTATTTATGCCGCTTGAAGTGCGGCCCTGCCCGGTTTAAATTCCGGGCTCGAAATTCTGCAATCATCAAAGGAATGAACCCATAGCTCGCAGACCTCACAACGCGCCGCCACAAAGAGACACCGGCCCGCGCGTCAATGATAAGATCCGTGCCCCCGAAATTCGCCTGATTGGCGCCGAAGGTGAAAACGTCGGGGTGGTTCATCCCGCCAAAGCCATGCAGATGGCCGCAGATGCAGGTCTTGATCTGGTCGAAATCTCGCCTAACGCAAACCCGCCGGTCTGCAAGATCATGGATTTCGGCAAATTCAAATACGAAACGCAAAAACGCGAAGCCGAAGCCCGCAAGAAGCAAAAGATCATCGAGGTAAAAGAGGTCAAGTTCCGGCCAAACACCGACACGCATGACTATGACGTCAAAATGAAGAACGTCTTTAAGTTTCTGGAAAAGGGCGACAAGGTCAAAGTCACCTTGCGCTTTCGTGGCCGTGAAATGGCACACCAAAATCTGGGTCGCGAATTGCTGGAACGTGTGGCTGAAGACATCAAAGAGGTCGGCAAGATAGAAAACATGCCGAAGATGGAAGGCCGTCAGATGGTCATGATGATCGGCCCGCTTCCGCATAAGTAATCGAAAACCAGTTGAAAGACTAAGGGCTCTCGCTGATTTAGCGAGAGCCTTTTTTGTTCTCACGGTGCTAGATAGCAACAGCCAATGCGCGACCAAGTTTTTGTACTAGCTCCTCAATCTGGGCCTCCTCGATGATAAAGGGCGGCGCCAGCAGGACATGATCGCCATTCCGGCCATCCCGCGTGCCAGCCATGGGATAGCAAATCAACCCTTCGGCCAGCGCTGCCTTTTTCACCTTTCCTGCGATGCCACGTGATGGATCAAAGGGTGCCTTGGTGTCACGGTCAGCGACCAGTTCAACACCACGGAACAACCCGCGCCCACGGATATCTCCCACGTTCGGGTGCTGTCCGAATGCAGCCTCGAGGGCGGATTGCAGCTTGTTGCCCATGACCCCGGCACGCGCCGGTAATTCCCGTTCGGTCAACTCACGGACTACCGCCAATGCGGCGGCTGTGGCGACCGGATGACCGACATAGGTGTGCCCATGCTGGAAAAACCCTGATCCGTCGCGGATCGCGTCATAGATTTTGCCGGTGCACAGCATAGCTCCGATTGGTTGATATCCGGCCCCCAACCCCTTGGCAATACATAGAATATCTGGCGCGATGCCGTCATTATCGCAGGCAAACATGTGACCGGTTCGGCCCATACCGCACATCACCTCATCCAAAGTCAGCAACACACCATAGTGGTCGCAGATCTCGCGAATACGCTTGAAGTACCCTTCAACCGCCGGGACCGCGCCAAGGGTGGCCCCAACCACTGGTTCGGCCATAAATGCCATGACCGTATCGGGACCCAGCCGCAGGATTTCAGATTCCAGCTCATTCGCCACACGCTGGCCATAGTCAAAGCTGCTCTCGTCTTCCGGTTTTTCGGCATACTCGTAGCAGGCTGAGATATGGGTCATCTCGATCAGCATCGGGGCGAATTGCGCCCGTCTCCATACGTTACCCCCAGCGGACAAAGCCCCTAAAGTGTTGCCATGATAGCTTTGCTTTCGCGCGATAACGTGACGGCGTTCAGGTTGTCCGATTTCTAGAAAGTATTGGCGCGCCAGTTTGATTGCCGCTTCGGTCGCCTCGGACCCGCCCGAAACAAAATACACCCGGTCCAGATCCCCCGGCGCGTGCCGGATCAACAATTCAGCCAAAGCCTCGGCCGGTTCCGATGTCATGAAGCCGGTATGTGCATAAGCGATCTGTTCTACCTGTTGCTGTACCGCTTGGATCACGGCCTGATTCGAATGGCCCAAACAAGACACCGCCGCATCACCGCAATCCAGGTAACGCTTGCCCTCTGCATCAATTAGATAACAGCCATCGCCACCAACCGCGACAGGGAGGTCCGATTTCGTGTGACGTGGGAAAACATGACTCATTTCTGTGCCCTTCCAAGCAATTCGACTAATGCTGCGACCGAAGCCGCGTTATCTGTCCACGGTCTGCCATCGGCCCCCGTCAGACTGTTTTCAAAACCAACCCGCACGTCACCACCGCGTCGTGCAGCCTCGGCCAGACAGGCATGTTCTTGCGCTCCAAAGGCGCACACCATCCAACGAGCCGGGCTTTTTGGAAAAGCCTCGAGATCGGCTGGCATAGATTGCTGGCCATCGCTGTATCGCCCCAGAACAAGCAAACGGTCTGTCTGATCCGCCTGTACGATGCCCTGAGCGCGCCAATGGTCCAGTAGTCGTGCATCGTCAGCATCATACAGTATATGTTGAACCCGCGTGCCCTGATCCGCGCATTGTGCATAGACCCTGGGCGCAAGGTTCAGGTCGCGCGCGATTTCACGCACCGAGATTGAGGCCCATTCAGGTCGCACCTTTTGCAAACAGTCCAGTTGCGATGCTACGTCGAACTGCCCGGCTGCTTCGGTCGTGATCTGTAGCTCCATTCCTGGAACCTCGCGCTGCAATCCCGCAAGCGTTTCCCGGTACAATCCGGCGTCCAGTGAATGCAGTCCGTCTGCATCTCGAATATGCAGATGCAACCCGTCCGCACCCGCAGCATGACAATCCCGTGCTGACGTGACGATCTGATCAATCCTGAGCGGTAAGGCGGGATGATCCAACGCGCTCCGCCGGGCGCCGTTTGGCGCAACCAGAATGTAGGGCCTGTCCAAGCTGTCAGTTGTTTTTGATGTCATAGCACCACCCAAGTCTTTGCCCTCAGTTAGAGTCGCTGGATGACGTTTTCAATTTACACTAAAGAAAACATATGTTTCTTTTCTGCATGACACCCACCCTTGCAGCCTTGACCAGCCAAATTCGGCGCGAGATCGATGAGATGCCTGCGCAGATGCAAGTCGCGGCGAAGTATATCATCGACCATCCCGGTGATTTCGGCCTGAACCCGGTCCGGGTGACCGCTGACCGGATCGGCATCAGCACCAGTGTTCTTGTTCGACTGGCGCAGCGTATGGGTTTCGACAGTTTTGACGCCTTCCGCCACCCATTTCGCCTTGCCCTCACAACAGACAGCGAAGACAGGATAGGTCATGGGTGGCTAACCACATCACCCGGACAAGACCCTTTCCACGGCGCACAGGCCAGATTCGCGCGCAATGAGATGAATGTTGTGTCCCGCTCTCTGCGTCTGATGGAGCCGAATTTGGCCAAGCGTGCCGTTGAATACATGGTGTCTGCACGTCACTGTTATGTGACCGCCACAAGGTCCAGTCATGCGCTGGCCTATTATTTTCACTACGCGGGGCGCATGGCCCATCCCGGATTACAGCTGATACCTCGGCACATGGGCTCGGCCATCGATGACCTGGTCGAGGCCACGTCCGAGGATTGTTTGTTTGCCATCACGGTCCATCCCTACTCCGCAGATACGATCCAGTCGATGCGCTTTGCCCGCGACAGGGCCATAAAGATTGTACTGCTGTCGGATAGCGAGGTGATTGCCCCCGGCGTCAACCCGGATGTGGTTCTGCCCGTCAGCACCCGCACATTACATCCGTTTTCAAGCTTTTCCGGCGCGATGGCGGTTCTGGAATGCCTGCTCGGTCATCTCTTTGATGCAGGGGGCGAAGCTGCACGGGATAGGGTCGAACAGTTTCAAAAAGCGCGGGAGGACACCGGCGCGTATTGGCGGCCCGGCGTTTTGCCAAGGATGAGAAAACCCTAGAATATCAATAGTACATACGCAATATAGCGGACCTTGGCGGCGGTCAGTCGTTTCGTTTCGCTCGCGGCTGGGGTCTGGTCGGGATTTCCTTCAACAACCCGCCAACCCCCATTCCGGCAATATCTGCGCCTGTTGTTTCAATCCCGCATGCGACACGCGACAGCACCCAATCCGCCCCATTCAACGCCGGAGAGCGGGCGCATCCCGGCAAACCGATCACAGGTCGGCCTTGCAGGTCCCCCAGAAACAGCAGGTTTCCCGGATCAACCGGCATACCAAAGCGATCAATCGTCCCGCCAGCCAGCCGAACGGCCGACGGTGCGACATCGTTCGGGTCCGAGGTGGCCGAACCCGTCAATATCATCAGAAGATCACCTTTCCCCTTAGAAATCGCGCTGGTCAAAGTATCCGTTCGATGCGGAACAATCTGCACCTCCGAAAGCTCCATTCCCAATGCCTCGACCCGTCCCCGAATTGCGGCAATCCCCTTTTCGTTCGGCGGCCCACCGGGAATTTCCGTGACAACAAGACCGGCTGTCCGATGAACTGGCCGCGCCAAACGCACAGCTCCTTTTGCCAGCCCGGCGGCGCGCTGAACATCAGCCTCTGGCACGGCATATGAGATGACCTTGATGGTCGCCACCATGCCGTTCGCCCCCATTTGCTGGTACTGGGGAACGGTCGCAACGGTAATCATCGGATTGACCTGATTGAACATTTCAAGTGCGTGAACATCAAGCACGGCAACCCCGGGCCCATCGGCCAAAAGATTTACCCGCCCGGTAAAAGCCTCGGTTACCCGCAAGTTGGCTGAAGCTGGATCAGGTGCCAGCGCAGACGCCAGTTTGCGTGCCGCCTGATCTTCATGGCAATCACCGGTATCCAGCCGGGCAACAATGACCTCGCTTAAACCAGCCTTTTCCAGTTGCGCTACATGTTCCGCGCGCAATTCAAGCCCTTTGCGGAGCTTTCGCCCATCCGCTGTAACCGAATGCGCCAGAATAGCTCCTTCTGCCCGGGAGACCGGTACAGGCCCAAATTTCATGCCTTCCCTCGAAGAACTGCAGTGATCTGCGCCAGTATCGCAACCGCGATTTCCGAGGGACCGGCGGCCCCGATATCCAGGCCAATGGGCCCATGAATGCCAGAGATTTGCGCATCGGTGAAACCAGCCGCTTTCATACGCTCAATGCGCTTGGCATGGGTGCGTGTTGACCCCAATGCACCGATATAGAACACATCGGCGTCCAATGCGGCTTGTAGCGCCGGATCATCAAGTTTTGGGTCATGTGTCAGCAGGACAATCGCGGTCCGCGCGTCCAGTCCAAGATTCGCAACGGCTTCATCCGGCCAATCCGTCAGGATCGTTTCGCCGGGAAAACGCGCACTGGACGCGAAGGCGTCACGCGGGTCGATGATGGTTGGATCGTAGCCCGCAATCCGCGCCATCGGCACCAGAGCCTGCGCAATGTGAACCGCCCCAACGACCAGCAACCTTAGCGGCGGGTTGTGCACTGCGACAAAGGTCTGGCCATCTTCTTCGAACCCTGACCGATCCATGCGCAGCCTGTCGGCATAAGCATTGCGGCGCAACGCCCTGCGCCCGGTCTCGACATTGACTTCGTAGGCAATGGGTGCACGAGCGGTCCGAGCGGCAACCAGTTCCGCCAACATAGGTTCGGGCAGGACTTGTCCTATGGGTTCGACAAGAATGCGTATGGTCCCCCCACAAGCCAAACCAACCGCAAAGGCATCGTCGTCACTGACCCCGAATTCAAGCAAACGCGCTTCGCCTTCGTCAATGGCTTCAAGCGCCTCGACGATAACAGCACCTTCGACACATCCGCCAGAAACGGAACCTTCGATCCGACCATCGCCACCAATCACCAATTGGGATCCCACCCGCCGCGGCGCACTGCCCCAGGTTTCGACAACTGTAGCGAGCGCCGCGCCGCGCCCGCTGCGGTGCCAGTCAAGCGCCGTTTCAGGACTGTTGTCGAATCGCTTCATCGGAACCTCTGGATGACCTATTACACCAACATAAGCGGGATTTGCGGGATGAAAAGCGCACCAAGCTTACCAAAAGGTCTATATTGGACCCCATTAGGCAACGCCACGGCCTGAAAGATATTCAACAAATCATAGCATTGATTGTTTGTGACCCGAGTTCTAGCCTGTACAGGCAACCGGCATCGGGTCTGGCTTGCATACCAAACAATTCATAGATCGGAGACATGCAGTTGAAACGTATTCTTGCACTGGGCGCGGCAGTTGGTCTTTTGACTTCAACCGCAGCGTGGGCTGACACATTCCAACGCTATGGAGAGGTTGAAGGCTGGAAAGTCTTCATCGACAATGAAAAGAAATCCTGCCTGATCGAGGCCGTTGATGATGCGGAAAACGTCGTTCAGATGGGTCTGACCGAAGATCGCGGTGTGGGATATGTCGGCGTGTTCACCAAGGCTGAAACCGATATCAAACGTGGCGAGACGCAAGAAGTCGCCATCCTGCTGGGCGACAACATCTATCTGGGTGAAGCGACCGGCATGAAAGGCAACATCACCAAAGGCTATTCCGGTGGTTATGTCCTGTCGGACAGCCCTCAGTTCGCGGATGATCTGGCAAAGAAAAAGGTCATGATCGTGTTCCCCGAGACATCCTATGCCTTCACGGTCGATCTGACAGGCACTTACAAAGCCATGGAGATGGCCCGCAAGTGCAACGAAGAGCAACTGTCGTAATCGGCTAGTCGGAAAGCGCGGCCATCAGCCGTGCTTTCTGCCCTTGTCGTCGGGTTGTGAAATCGCTGCGGCCAAGTCTTCGAGTGAGGCAATCGAATGCCCTGCGCGAAAACTGTCAACATGCGGCAGCATCGCGGCGACGCCTTGCGCCCTGGGCGCGAACCCGTCCCAACGCAACAAGGGATTCAGCCAGATCAGGCGTTTTGAGGAAAGGTGCAGACGCTCGATCTCTTTCCTAAGGAGCTCGGGATCACCCCGCTCGAGCCCGTCGGTGATCAGCAGAACGACCGCCCCTTGCCCCATCACCCGGCGTGACCAGTCCCGATTGAATTGATGCAGACACTCTCCGATGCGAGTGCCGCCCTCCCAATCCTGCGCCTCGGCCCCTGCGGCGGCAAGTGCCGCGTCTACATCCCGTTGGTGCAGGTGGCGCGTTATGTTGGTCAGGCGTGTGCCGAATGTGAAGGCATGGACCTTGGCCCAACCCGCACCCTTGGCGTTCGATACCGTGTGCAGGAAATGCAGGATGATCCGACTGTACTGGCTCATCGAGCCGGAAATATCGCAAAGCGTGACAAGATTTGGCCAGCGCGGTTTGGGTTGTAGTCTGGCAATATCGCGCAACTCACCCCCTTGCCGCATGGCCGCGCGCAAGGTGCGGGCACGGTCGATACGGTGCCCCAGATGGCTGGTCTGCCCGCGGCGTGATTCAATTGGCTTTACTGGCAGTGTCATCCGCGCCAATACGCGCTTGGCCTGCGCGATTTCGGCCGTGCTCATCTGCTCGAAGTCCAGATTGCGCAGCCGCTCCTCGGACGATGCAGTCTGGGTTGCGTCGATTTCGATCTCGGTTTCGTCTTCCCCTTGTCCTGCAGCGTCCGGCAAATCACGCTCAACCCCGTCCAGCAGCGCCTCAGCTGCGCGCTTTTCACCGGCATCGGCCTTGCGTTCTTCCTGAACGCCGCGAATTGCAGGAAGCATCATAGCCATCATGTGTTCCATGTAACGCGGATCTCGCCAGTACATTCGGAAGACTTGCGCAAAAACCACGCGGTGTTCCGGGCGGTTCACGAAACAGGCGTGTAAGGTCCAATAGAAATCCTGTTTCTCGGAAAAACCTGCCGCCTGCACCGCACGAATTGCGTCGATCACACGACCGGGTCCGATTGGCAGCCCAGCCTTTCTGAGTGCGCGGGCAAAATGGGTGATGTTGTGCGCCAGCTTTGGGTTGTCTGGGATATCCAGCGGAAGTTGTTCGGCCATCAGACGTTATGGGGGCTCTGCCCCCATACCCCCGGAGTATTTGGAAAAAGATGAAACATCAGACCGGTTCGAGCGTGGCCTTGGCCTCGTCGAGGATGCGTTTGGCCTCGGACCCCTGAAGTTTTTGAATGTCGTCCTGATATTTCAGGATCGCACCCAGCGTGTCGCCGATCACCTCGGGGCTGAGGTTCAACACATCCAGCGCCAACAGGCATTTCGCCCAGTCGATGGTCTCGGCCACACCGGGTTTCTTGAACAAATCCTCGGTGCGCAAACGTTGAACGAAGGCTACAACCTCGCGACTAAGCCCTTCCGCAGCTTCAGGCGCGCGCGCATGCAGAATTTCGATCTCACGTTCGAAATCAGGATAATCAACCCAGTGATACAGGCAGCGACGCTTGAGGGCATCGTGCACTTCGCGGGTCCGGTTCGACGTGACAATTACAATCGGTGGTTCGGGTGCTACAACAGTGCCCAGTTCAGGAATCGTGACCTGAAAATCACTCAGAGCTTCCAGTAGAAAGGCTTCGAACGGTTCATCGGTCCGGTCCAGTTCGTCGATCAGAAGAACCGGCGCTCCATTTTCGTCCGGGCGCATTGCCTGCAACAAGGGGCGTTCGATCAGGTATTCATCCGAAAACAGTTCCGCCTGCAACGCGCCCCGGTCGGCCCCACCCGCGGCCTCGGCCGTTCGGATCGCGACCATCTGCGCCGGAAAGTTCCATTCGTAAACGGCAGAAGACGCATCCAGACCTTCGTAGCATTGCAGACGGATCAGGCGCCGGTTCAACCCGGATGCCAGAGCCTTGGCGATCTCGGTCTTTCCCACCCCTGCCTCGCCTTCCAGAAACAACGGGCGTCCAAGCTTCAGCGACAGGAACACAACCGTCGCAAGGGCGCGACCACAGACATAGCCCTGACGACCCAGCATCTGCTGCACGGCATCGATGGAAACTGGCTGTGTCATGGAACCCCTCTCTGCTTTAGGGATAAACAGGTCATGCAACCGTCTGGCCGTCAAGGCCTCAACCTTGGTCGGGGCTACGACGTTCAGGTCGGTTGACAAGATTTTCTTTGTGGCTTGCGCGGACGCAGTTGGTCTTTCGCAACAGCTATGCTAGCGGAAGGCCATGACCGACACCCTTACGCTCCACCGCCCCGACGACTGGCACCTGCATCTGCGCGATGGCGCGATGCTACAAGCCGTTCTGCCCGAAACCGCGCGCCATTTCGCCCGTGCGATCATTATGCCGAACCTAGTGCCGCCGGTTGTGCGCGGCGATCAGGCCGCCGCTTATCGCGACCGCATTCTGGCGGCCCTGCCCGACGGTATGACGTTCGAGCCGCTGATGACCCTGTATCTGACCGAAGATACAGACGCCGCAGATGTCGCAGCGGCCCATGCCAGCGGTGTGATCAAAGCCGTCAAGCTGTATCCTGCCGGGGCTACGACCAACTCTGCCTCGGGTGTGCGCGATTTCGACAAAGTGCGCCCGGTGCTTGAGAAGATGGCCGAAATCGGCTTGCCCATGTGCGTACATGGCGAGGTGACGGATCCCGAGATCGATATATTTGACCGTGAAGCCGTGTTCATCGACCGTGTTCTGGATCCGATCCGCAGATCGACACCGGGCCTGCGTGTGGTGATGGAACATATCACCACGTCCAATGGTGTGGATTATGTCAAAGCCAACGCGATTGATCTGGGTGCAACGATCACGGCGCATCACCTGATTATCAACCGCAACAACATCTTGGTTGGTGGCATCAAACCGCATTACTATTGCCTTCCCGTCGCCAAGCGCGAGGAACACCGTCTGGCCCTGCTAACCGCCGCAACGTCGGGCGATGCGCGGTTTTTTTTGGGTACAGACAGCGCCCCGCACACGGATGCAAACAAGGAAATGGCTTGTGGCTGTGCCGGTTGTTTCACAGCGACCAACACTATGTCTTTGGTCGCCGAGATGTTTGACCGGGAAGGTGCTTTGGACAAGCTGGAAGGATTTGTGTCGCTCAACGGGCCAGGTTTCTATCGCTTGCCCGTGAACCAGGAGATGATCACCCTGACCAAGGGTGAGCCCGTTTCGTATCCCTCAAAGATTGACACAGGCGATGGACCGGTCACTGTGTTTGACCCGGGCTTTCCGTTGCACTGGCGCGTGGCTTAACCCGCCACTTGTTCGGCCAAATCGCTAGCACGTCCCCCGGTGCGCAGCATCGACCAGATCGTGTCCGCCTCATCCGCGCCGATCAGCTTGGTCGCTTTGTCGCGCACGCGATCCTCGCGGTCAGACAGCGATATTGGGTTCAGCAGATCATGCGTTGCTTCGCGGCGAATACCATCGCGACGCAGCAGGGACAGACGCGCCTGCGTTTCTGACAGGCTGTCATCTGCCTCGACCGTGATGCGGTCGCGCAAAGACGTAACACGCGGGTCAAGGCAGACCTTGTCAGTGAAACTGCCTGGCAAAGCCGTATCATATCCCAGCGCCTGCATCGCGATCACTGTCCGATAGGAAAACTTGGCCCCCAGTCCGGTTGTCGGTGACAGCTGATTGCACACACTCATCCAGCGCGGATGCGTTTTTATCTGGATCTCGGCGACCTCGGGTTCTGCTATGTCCAACTCCCGCGCGGCTTCCAACGCGGCGTGAAGACCGTGGCAACAGGCGTGAAACTTGTGGCTGACCGTTTCAAACAGCCATTCATTACCCACCCCATCCAGAGCAGTTTGGTCTGCCGCGCCTTGATGCGTTGCGCCAAACCCAAAAGGACCTTCCAGCGCGTCGGCGTTGGCCTGAAAACCGCGCTGCACCAGCAATGCTGTCTCGACCCCTGCCGAGGCGGCAAGTCCGGCGTTATACGGCTTGCCCATGGTTCCGAACTGCGCCTTCAGCCCTGCCGCACGCGTTGCCGTCAGACCCAGAACCATTCGCATCTGGTTTGCGTCAAAACCCAGCAAACGACCGACAGCGACAGCCGCCCCAAAGGCACCGGATGTTGCCGTCTGGTGAAATCCTGCCTGATAGTGGCCGCGCCCCAGCCACAAGCCAACTCGGATTGAGGTTTCCATACCCACCAAAGCGGCTTCGAGCATATCGACAAGAATACGATCATCCCATTCGGCCACCGCAAGGGCTGCGGGCAAAATGGCGACGGAAGGATGTCCGATATGGGCGAAATGCGTGTCATCGTAATCCAGCGCGTGAGACACCGTGCCATTGACCAACGCAGCACCACGCAGCGGCGCCGAGCCGCCGCCAAAGAGATGCGCCTGAGGGTTCCCGCCCTCGGACAGTATCATGTCACGAACCGTGATTGAGACAGGTTCGCGCGCGCCTGCCCGGCCCACAGCGACCCAGTCAAGAACAGAAAGCGACGTGACGATTCTTGCCTGAGACGACGTCGAAACCGGGCCTGCCGCAAAAGCGGCCAATGATGCAGTAAATTCCGTCATGCGCGTAGTCTAGCGTGCGCCTGACAAGGGTAAAGACCTAGCTGTAGAGTTGTTGCGCGCGCGCCTCAAACGCGCGCACGATCCGATGCATGGCTTCGTTGAATACCACGCCGATAATCCCTTGCAGGATGGCATTCTTGAATTCGAAGTCCACATGGAACGAGACGTTGCAACCCCCATCAGGCGCGTCCTCGAACTGCCAGTCGGATTTCATGTATTTGAAGGGGCCGTCCAGGTATTCGGTGTCGATTTTCTTTTGATCCGCAAACAGGGTTACTTTGCTGCCAAAACGTTCGCGGAACACCTTGAACGAGATGACCAGATCAGCCTCCATCACTTCAGCCTCACCCAGCTCATAGGTTTTGCGAATACGGGCAGCCGCGCACCACGGCAGAAATTGGGGGTACTTGGCCACGTCGGCAACCAAGTCGTACATCTGCTGGGCTGTATAAGGCAGGTGGCGGGTTTCCGAATGGATAGGCATGGCGTCCGGTATTTGCAGGTGACAATGGCGCGTCATGTCGTATGTTGCGCGCCAAAGATCAAGGGGGCTGCGATGACTGACCGCGCATATATGATAGATGAGATGATCTCGGCAAAGGCCATCGCTGCTCGAATCGAGGAGCTGTGTCGCGACATTTCGGCAGAGTTCAAAGACACCGACAAGCTGGTGGTCGTGGGTCTGCTGCGCGGCAGCTTTGTATTCATCGCCGACCTTGTGCGCGAACTTGACCTTCCGATCGAAGTGGATTTCCTTGAAGCTTCTTCTTACGGAGACGCGATGGAGAGCAGCCGGGAAGTTCGTATTCTCAAAGACTTGCGCGGCGCAATTGAAGGGCGCGACGTGCTGGTTGTCGAGGATATCGTTGACACCGGTCATACGTTGAACCATGTCACCAAGTTGCTGCAAAGCCGTAACCCCGCGCGCCTGAAATCCATTGCCCTGCTGGATAAGCCGAGCCGCCGTGAAGTGGATTTCCGATCAGACTGGATCGGGTTTGAGATTCCAGACGAATTTGTCGTGGGATATGGAATTGACTACGCCCAACGCAATCGCAACCTGCCCTATATTGGCAAAGTCCGCTTTACAGACGAATAGCTGAGCGGGCAATTTGCCGCTCCTTTCGGGCCAGACACCCGAGTTGTAACTCTTTCGATTACTATAAAGAATCTGTCACAGTCCAACCAACAGCATGGTTGAACTGAAGAAAAAGTTGACGTCGCGCTGTACGAATACTTCGCCCCAACCTCTTGTAATTATTAATAAAAATGAAAAATTAGCCCCTAGATGGCTTTTCCGAGCATAGATTCTATGGCCTTAAGAAATATCCCGGTCCCAATCGGGATAAGCGCATCCGGGAAGTCATAGTCCGGGTTGTGCAACTGGGGATGGTCGCTCCCCGACCCCAACCAGAACATGGCGGCCTTCGCACTTTTTCCAAACTGGCCGAAATCTTCTGAAAACCGCTGTGGCTGATCGACAAACCTGCAAGCAACGCCCTGCTCCGTGCAGGCCGTGTACAGGATCGAGACTGCTTCCGGGTGATTGGCACAAGCCTCAAACACTTCGTCATAACTGATTTCGACCGCCAGTCCTTCGGCTTTGGCCATTTCACGGACCAACGATTCAGCGTCGCTGATCAGCTGCACCATTCGCGCGTCTGTGACCGTGCGAAGTGTCACCCATAGCTCGGCCCGCCCCGGTGCTACTCCGACCGTGCGCTCACCCAACGTGGCATGTGTGACGGTCGTCAACGCGTAGCCGTCATTCAGATCCCCGCCGTCCCCTAACACGGTCAAAGCCGGCATCAGGCGTGCCAGCGCACCGGCAGGTGACACCCCATCTTGCGGAGCGGCAGCATGTGACGTCTTTCCGGTCAGAACAATCTGCATCCCGCGTGAGGCACAATTGGCAGAACCGCTGCAAATTTCGACCGCCCCCAACTCCAATCCCGGTAAGTTGTGCAAAGACAACACCAGGTCGGGCGCAGCCTCGGCGTATTGGGGATCAGCTCGGAAAGCGATTGCACCATGGCCGGTCTCTTCGGCTGGCTGGAAGATCAATACGACGCGGCCCTTCTTGGGGCGTTGATGATTCAACACGTCTGCCACGCCCAGAACCATTGTCATATGCCCGTCGTGGCCGCACAAATGCCCTTTGCCCGCGACCTGTGATACATGGGAATGGTTCGCCAACTCCTGGATCGGCAGCCCATCCATTTCGCAGCGAATGCCCAGCGTGGGACCGGGTTGGCCACTTTCGAAAACAGCAGCGATCCCGTGCCCACCTATTCCGGTCATGACGTGGTCAGCACCAGCGTCGCGCAGAAATTCAGCCACCCGCGCCGCGGTATTCTTTTCTTGCCCCGAAAGTTCAGGATGTTGATGCAACTCGTGGCGCAGAAGGGTCAGTCGCGCGCTCTGGTCCGGCGTCACGCTTTTTGTAGCTTTTCTAGACGCGCCGCGCGCAGCCGGGCAAAATCATCACCTGCATGATAAGAAGACCGGGTCAAAGGTGTCGCGGATACCATCAGAAAGCCTTTGCCGTAAGCCGCCTTTTCGTAAGACGCGAACTCTTCGGGTGTTACGAAACGATCAACGCCATGGTGTTTCGGTGTCGGTTGCAGATACTGGCCAATTGTCAGAAAATCGATATCCGCCGCGCGCATGTCATCCATGACCTGACGCACCTGCTGTTCGTTTTCGCCAAGCCCAACCATGATACCGGACTTGGTAAAGATCGACGGATCAAGCTCTTTCACCCGCTGCAATAGACGCAGGGAATGGAAGTACCGCGCGCCGGGGCGAACCTCGGGGTACAGACCCGGTACTGTTTCCAGATTGTGATTGAAGACATCCGGCTTTGCCTGGACCACAATTTCCAGAACATCCGCATCGCATTTCAGAAAATCGGGCGTCAGAATCTCGATCGTGGTTTTGGGAGAGCGGTGCCGCACCGCGCGGATGGTCTGCGCAAAATGCTCGGCTCCGCCATCGCTCAGATCATCCCTGTCGACCGAGGTGATAACCACATGGTTCAGGCCAAGTTTTTCGACCGCATGTGCCACCCGGCCGGGTTCAAAGGCGTCAAGGTCGTCCGGGCGGCCAGTAGCGATATTGCAGAATGTGCAGCCACGAGTACAGATCTCGCCCATGATCATCATAGTGGCGTGGCCCTGGCTCCAGCATTCGCCGACATTGGGGCATCCCGCCTCTTCGCAGACGGTGACCAGATTGTTATCGCGCATGATCCGGCGCGTATCTGCATAGCCTTTGCCGCCGGGTGCCTTGACCCTGATCCAGTTCGGTTTCTTGGGCTGCGCATTATCTGGGCGGTGCGCTTTCTCCGGGTGGCGCTGTTCGGGGATCTTCAGATCTCGCACGGGCAGTATTCCTGACTTTGGGTCAATCTTGTCGCTCATAACATAGACAGATGTGCAGTGTTACACCAGTGGCGCATAGCCGCTATGCAACGCCACCGCGCATGAGCAAGAACGCGATTGCAAATTCCCGTTTTACCGCATGTTTTCAATGCCTAATGAGAATAAATTATTAATTCAGAATGCGGCATTTCGTCGATTGAAGGCAGTTTAGAACTGTTTTAAGCCACGGCAAAACCACAGGTGAATCACAGGAGCTTGACCATGAAATCCGGCGCAATACTGCCCAACGTGACCTTTCACACCCGTGTCCGCGATGACTCAGTCGAAGGACCAAACCCGTTCCGTTGGGAAGACAAGACCACCGCTGACTATTTTGCCGGAAAACGCGTGATCCTGTTCTCGTTGCCCGGCGCGTTCACGCCCACCTGCTCGACATATCAACTGCCCGGCTTTGAAAACGGGTATGACGATTTCATTGCCCGGGGTGTCGATGAAATCTATTGCATGTCTGTCAACGACAGCTTTGTGATGAACAAATGGGCCCAAGATCAGGGTCTGACCAACGTCAAGGTCATTCCCGATGGATCTGGCGAGTTCACCCGCAAAATGGGTATGTTGGTTGACAAGGACAATCTGGGCTTTGGCATGCGGTCATGGCGCTATGCGGCCATCGTAAACGACGGCGTTGTCGAAGCGTGGTTCGAAGAACCTGGCCTGATGGATAACTGCCCCGAAGATCCCTATGGCGTGTCTTCGCCCGAAAACCTGATGAAACACCTTCAGGCAACAGCAGAGCCCGAACTGGCCTGAGTATTAACAAGACGAATAAAGGCCCGTTTTGACGGGCCTTTTTTGTGCCTTCAGCCTATCATGCGGTCGCGTTCAGCCTGATCCTGATAGTGGCGCTTCAGCCGCTGTAACGCGATCCGCAGAACAATCTTTCCGGATCGTGCTGACCAGCCCATGCGTTTTTCCGCCAGTTCCAACCCTTCGAGATAGCAACAGCACCGCAGGGCAACGTCACTTAGTCCGGGGCCAAGATCAGACAAGGCCCGCGCCACGCGGTCCCGCGCGTCGGATGACCCCTTTCCTCCGTGGCTTTCACTGTCATAACTGCCGCAGCTACCAGCCGTTAGAAACCGCTCCCAATTCTGTGAAACCTGAGGGCCAATCTGCGCCAACTCGAAATCTTCGCGCAAACGCTCTCCGGCGCTGACAAGCGATTCATCCAGAAAAGGCTTGCCATCGCGGTCGCGTCTGCGTGCAAGGGCAACCAACGGGCTTTCCGTGGCACTATAGCGAATGCGCCTGATCCGGTCTGTCGCCCCACCCGATGTTTTTACCTGAAACAACGACTGAGTTTCGGCAAAGCCGACTTCGGTTCCCACACGCGCCTTGTTTTCCGCTTTTGCGATCAGGTGGCTCAGGGCCGTTCGGCCTGCTGCGGAAATCCTGTACCGCGATATTCGACCGGGATTATCGCAGGAAATCCAGTCCTTTAAGGCCAGAGCCTGAGCGATCTCGCAATCGACGACTGCGGTTCTGGTGGCTCCGGCATTGCAGGTGTCACGAACGACTACCGCTTTGTCCATCTCTTCAGCCACGGCAAGAACCGAACCCGTCTCACTCAGGCGGCGCAAAATGCGCAATGCCTCTCTTTCGAACGCCTCTTCCTGGGCTGTTTCATCCGCGATCGCGGCCGCCCCGTTTGTGTCGTCGGACATGGAAAAATGTGTTTCTGCCAGCGATTGCAACGCGGCATCCACCAAAGGATCGTCGCGGCGCATCTCGATACGCCGGATTTGCCGGAGGATGGTTGACGCATGGCAGCCTGCCGATCTCGCGATATCGCGGATCGAGCGTCCGTTTTCGGTATGAGCAAGGTATCTTTGCGCCCCCTCTGGAACCCATGCCGGAATGGTGAAAGCCATGTTGTTTTCCATGATTATTTGCCCTCGTCGACAAAACAAAATGTCACTTATCGCCCTCGGATAGCCGGTTAACCAAATCTAACTAGAGGCCCATTCGTTACTCGTTCGTTAACCACACAAGGCACGAACCAGATTTGATTCAAAAAGATAAACAGTCGTGAAACCATCGTTCGGAGAGGCTGTCACGAAGGCAACACCCGCTTAGGTTGTGCATTTAATGGTCCCGTAAACCTCAGACACAGGACACATAAGATGCAGGACCTGATGACAATGATCTCAATGCTTCACCGCCCACGCATGTTGGCGAGAGCCGCCAATTTCGGAGCGAGGGAGTACAACCGGGACAGGCATCTGCAACGTATTCTGGGATACGAGTCCTTGCCGGGTTCAGGTCAAGCCCTGCTGCGTCTGATTGAGATGGAAAAAGAGGTGAATGAACTGCGCAAAGAAGATGATGCCGCATACTCTCTGGTCCGACATCTCGACATTCTTATCGCGCTGTTGGGTGAGGCGCGGCTGTATCAGGCCAGCCGCGCCCCGGTCCTTCAGTAATCAGGAGAACGCATCCGGCATGGAGGCCTTTTTCTCGGCGATATAGGCTTCCAGCGCTGCGGCTGTATCCGGTTCCATATGCGGTTGCTGGTAATTTGCCAGCAGGTGTTCAACCCGCGCAGAGGCCAGAGCCCGCGTATCACGTGCGCCTTCTTCCTGCCAGGTTTCATATGGCTTGTAGTCCAGCAGATCGGACTTCCAGAACGATTCCTTGAAGTTCGCCTGCGTGTGGGCACATCCTAGGTAATGCCCGCCCGGGCCAACTTCCCGGATCGCATCCATGGCCTGCGCGTTTTCGTCATAGGCCACGCCCTTGGCCAGCGAATGCAAAACACCCAACTGGTCGGCATCCATAACGAATTTCTCGAAGTCGGCCACCAGGCCGCCTTCCAGCCAGCCGCAGGCATGCAACATGAAGTTCACGCCAGCCAACAGTCCCATATTCAGCGAGTTCGCTGTTTCATAAGCCGCCTGCGCATCCGGAAGTTTCGAGCCACAGAACGATCCTGCGGACCGATAGGGCAAGTTCAGACGCCGCGCCAGTTGACCCGCGCCATAGGTGATATGCGCAGCTTCTGGTGTTCCGAAGGTCGGCGCACCAGAATTCATGTCGATCGAAGTCACGAATGCACCAAAGATCGCGGGTGCACCGGGACGGACGATCTGGCTGTACGCCACACCGGCAAGAACCTCGGCCAGAACCTGTGTCAAAGTACCGGCCACCGAGACCGGCGCCATCGCGCCGCCCACAATAAAGGGCGAGATGATGCAGGCCTGATTGTTACGTGCATAGACTTCCAGCGAGCCCATCATCACATCGTCGAATGTCATCGGCGAGTTGATGTTGGTCAGCGACGTCATCACCGTGTTTTGCTGAACGAACTCCTTGCCGAACAGGATTTCGCACATTTCGACCGAATCCTGAGCCCGGCTGGGATCGGTCACAGAACCCATGAAAGGCTTATCCGACAGGGTCATGTGCGCCTTCAACATGTCCAGATGGCGCTTGTTCACCGGAATGTCGGTCGGTTCACACACCGTGCCGCCCGAATGGTGCAACCACTTGGACATATAGGCGAGTTTCACGAACTTGTTGAAGTCGTCCATCGTCGCGTAACGACGGCCGCCCTGTGCATCGCGCACGAAAGGAGGGCCGTAAACCGGGGCCAGAACCATGTTTCGGCCACCGATTACGACCGATTTCTCGGGGTTGCGGGCATGTTGGGTAAACTCGCTGGGCGCAGTTTTGATCAGCTCACGAGCCAGGCCACGCGGAATGCGCACGCGTTCACCGTCGATATCCGCGCCAGCGTCGCGCCAGCGTTCCAGAGCGGCAGGGTTATCAACAAAGTTAACACCGATCTCTTCCAACACGGTTTCCGCATTGTTTTCGATGATCTCCAGTGCCTCTTCATTGAGGATTTCGAAGTTCGGAATGTTGCGTTCGATGTATTTCGCGGTCTCGATACGAACTGCAGTCCGCTCGGCACGGCGGGCAGCGCCACCGCCACCTCTCGCCCTGCGCCGGGTGTTTGCCTCGGTCATGAGAAGATCCCGTGTTGTTGGTTAGATTGAGCGTTTGATACAGGTTTGCCGGAACGCAAGCATAGGGATTGCGGCACGTTGGGGGAAAAAGCGACATTGCCGTTCTGCAATCCCGCCAACGGGCTGCCATTGGGGATAATCGGATTTTGGAAAGTGCGGCCCAATTGTTACCGCACCTGTCTACTTCGGATCACGAACGGCGGGAAACACGAGTGCCGAAGGCCTGTGTGGCGATCTTCATCGAATCCCGCGCCGGAATCGGACCTCGCTCTTGCGAAATGTGCAGGCTTGCCCTAAGGCGCTGACATGACCCAGACATCCCACGACCGCCTTCTGATCATCGACTTCGGCAGCCAGGTTACGCAGCTTATTGCCCGCCGCCTGCGCGAACTGAATGTCTATTGCGAAATTCACCCTTACCAGAATGTCACGATGGATTTCGTGCGGGAAATGGCCCCGCGCGCCGTGATCTTCTCGGGCGGGCCGGACAGTGTGACGCGCGAAGGGTCGCCCCGTGCTCCGCAAGAGATTTTTGACTACGGCGTGCCGATTCTGGGCATCTGTTATGGCCAGCAAGTGATGATGCACCAGCTTGGCGGCAAGGTCGAAAGTGGCCATGGCACCGCCGAGTTCGGTCGGGCTTTTGTCACGCCAAAAGACGAACTGGAAATTCTGAAGGGCTGGTTTGACGACGGGGATGAACAGGTCTGGATGAGCCACGGTGACCACGTCAGTGAAATCGCGCCGGGATTTCAGGTCTTTGGCACATCGCCTAACGCGCCCTTTGCGATCACAGCCGATCCAGCGCGCCATTTCTATGCCGTGCAGTTCCACCCCGAGGTGCACCACACGCCCAAGGGCGCGAAGCTGTACGAGAACTTCGTCAAGCTGGCCGGTTTCAAGGGCGACTGGACCATGGGGGCCTATCGCGAGGAGATGATCCGCAAGATCCGCGAGCAGGTTGGTGACAAGAAGGTCATCTGCGGTTTGTCGGGCGGCGTTGACAGCTCGGTCGCGGCGATCCTGATCCACGAGGCGATTGGAGACCAGTTGACCTGCGTCTTCGTTGACCACGGGCTGTTGCGCAAGAACGAGGCGACAGAAGTCGTCGGCATGTTCCGCGACAACTACAATATCCAACTGATCCACGCGGACGAATCCGAACTGTTCCTTGGCGAGCTTGAAGGGCAAAGCGACCCGGAGACCAAACGCAAGATCATCGGCAAACTGTTCATCGACGTGTTCCAGAAACACGCCGATACCATTGAAGGGGCCGAGTTCCTGGCCCAGGGAACGCTTTATCCGGATGTAATCGAATCGGTGTCATTTTCGGGCGGACCTTCTGTAACCATCAAATCGCACCACAATGTCGGTGGCTTGCCGGAAAAGATGGGCCTGAAACTGGTCGAACCCCTGCGAGAGCTGTTCAAGGATGAGGTTCGCGCGCTTGGCCGTGAACTTGGCCTTCCGCAGAGTTTCATCGGGCGTCACCCCTTCCCCGGGCCCGGTCTGGCAATCCGCTGCCCCGGCGAGATCACACGTGAAAAACTGGGTATTTTGCGGGAAGCCGATGCGATCTATATCGACCAGATCCGTAAACACGGCCTCTATGACGACATCTGGCAGGCTTTTGTCGCCATCTTGCCAGTGCGCACGGTAGGCGTCATGGGTGATGGACGCACCTATGACTACGCCTGTGCGCTGCGGGCCGTCACATCTGTCGATGGCATGACCGCAGACTACTACCCGTTCAGCCATGAGTTCCTGGGCGAAACGGCAACGCGGATCATCAATGAGGTTAAGGGCATCAACCGGTGCACCTATGACATCACATCGAAACCACCCGGCACCATCGAGTGGGAATAACCGGTGGGTGTCTGCGTAAAACTTAACTGATTGAGCTGCAAAACGTCCTTCTCGTTCAAGCCTTTGTTCGGGGCAGTCATCTATACGACCTTGAATCTGGTGCACCTTCGACGTTTGAATGGCCGGGCAAACCTAGCCTGCTTATCATAAGCTCTTGGCCTTGCGGTCTTTTGGCCGCGCGGCTACGCGACGAACCTGAGGGACGCCCGAAATGAGCCATGCGCAGAAAGACGTGTTGAAGGCCGGTCTATGGATGACAGGTGCGATCGCCTCATTCTCATCCATGGCGGTTGCAGGGCGTGAGCTGAGTTCTGCGCATGATACCTTTGAAATCATGATGTATCGCAGCATCGTGGGGTTCGTTGTTGTTGCAACAGTCCTGACTTTAACGCGCAACTGGCAGCAGGTTTCAGCCGAACGGCTGGGATTGCATGCTTTACGAAACACCTTACACTTTACAGGGCAAAATCTCTGGTTCTACGCCGTGGCAGTGGCTCCTTTGGCACAGGTTTTCGCGCTGGAGTTCACTCAACCGCTTTGGGTGATCCTGCTTTCGCCGCTGTTTCTGAACGAACGGTTGACCCCGCTCAAGTTGATTGCGGCGCTAATTGGGTTTTCAGGGGTTCTGATCGTCACACGCCCAGGCGCTGCCCCCCTGAGCCCCGGCTTAATAACAGCAGCGGCATCAGCGGTTTTCTTTGCGTTTACAACGATTACAACCAAGAAGCTTACGCGATTTGCCAGTATTGGGTGTATCGTTTTCTGGCTGACCGCAATGCAAGCGGTCCTTGGGGCCACAGCCGCTGGCATCGACGGTCAGATTGTGCTTCCGACAATGCAAACCGCGCCCTACTTGATTCTGGTTGGGTTGGCGGGTTTGCTGGCGCATTTCTGCATTACCAATGCCCTGTCTATCGCCCCGGCAACCGTCGTCATTCCCTTTGATTTTGCACGCCTTCCGACAATCGCGGTAATCGGGATGATCCTCTATCACGAGCCCATCGACCATTGGGTTCTGATCGGCGCCGCTGTCATCTTTGCAGGCATTTTCCTGAACATCTGGTCCGAAAATCGTAACAGTTTAGCAACAGTTCAGAACTGTAGTGGCAACAAGTAACGCACCGTCACCAGTTGACCTTAAACTAACTGAAAAGAAAGTATCGCGCATTACACACGGGTAGGCGCTGGACTCACTCAATTCTTCGCCAAGCAAATACTCGAAAAAAGTTCGGGAGGACAGAATGAAAACAACACTACTCGCAACGTGCGCTTTGTGCGTTGGAGCAACGGCTGGTTATGCAGGCGGTCTGGACCGCAGCGGTCAGGGTATCAACCTGATCTTTGAAGAAGGCTCTGCAGTTCAGTTTCGGTTGGGGTATACAGATCCAAGCGTGACCGGCACGATGCCTGCGCTTGCTGGACCAAATATCGGTCAACCTCAAGACTCGGGCGAAGTCGCAAACGATTTTTTTACGCCACACTTGGGGTACAAAACGGCGCTTACGGAAAAGCTTGATTTCGCCATCATGTATGATCAGCCCTTTGGTGCCGATATTCAGTACGCGAGCACGTATCCTCTGTCTATCAACCCAGTTCCCGGTGGTCGAACCGACAGCCTGAGAGCGACAGCGGATACAGATGCCATCACTGCGCTGCTGCGCTACAAATTCGATGGTGGCTTCAGTGCGATCGGTGGTATTCGCGCGCAGCGCGTCAAGGCTTCGATAACCGTTCCAATTACCGCTGGCTATCAGGTGGATACCAGCGCTGATACTGCATTTGGGTATGTCGTTGGCGTCGCGTGGGAAAAACCCGAAATCGCGGCACGTGTGTCGCTGACATATAACTCCAAGATCAGCCACGACCTTTCACAGACGGAATCGCTCAACCCGCCACCCCCGGCCCCTCCAGGGACTGTGGCAACGTTCAACACCACAAGTGAGATTGAAACACCGCAGTCAATCAACCTGGATTTCCAGACCGGTGTGGCGCCCAAGACATTGTTGTTTGGCTCGATCCGTTGGGTCGACTGGCCACAGCTTGTGTATAACCCGCCAAACTATCCGCCGACGACGAACCTGGTTGATTATGACGAAGCCACGTTCACCTACTCGCTGGGTTTGGGTTATCAGTTCTCGGAAGAATTTTCTGGTGCTGTGACACTGGGCTACGAATCTTCCCAAGGTACGCCGGTGTCGAACCTCGGCCCGACAGATGGGTTCTGGAGCATCGGTCTGGGTGGCACCTATTCTCTTGAGAATGCCAAAATTTCCGGTGGTGTGCGTTACACGGATATCGGAGATGCCACCGCGAATGGCGCCGGTCCGGCGGCACGTGGGACATTCACTGGCAACAGCGCCTGGAGCGTTGGTTTTCAGATCACATACGCTCTGAACTGATCTGAGTAATCATATTTACTACAAAGCCCCGCAGTTTCTGCGGGGCTTTTTCGCATGAACCGGGTCGCCGTTGGTTAACTTCAATGAAACAGTGCCCGCATGAACGAACAAAAACACCTCTCCCTCCGCGGGTGGACCGAGCTTTTGCTGCTTGGACTGATCTGGGGCGCCTCCTTTGTTTCCATCCGGGTCGCTCTGGACACACTTCCCGTGATGACGTCAGTTTTGCACCGCACATTCTGGGCCATGCTGGTCTTGTGCCTGGTGACTTGGATCAAGGGGATCAAGGTGCCGCGCTCGCCCGGTATCTGGGGCGCTTTTTTGGTCATGGGGCTATTGAACAACGTCATCCCCTTTAGCCTGATGGCTTGGGGGCAGCTGTACATTGACACGGGTCTGACGGCGATCCTGAACGCGGCGACCGCGATCTTCGGCGTTCTGATTGCAGCACTGTTTTTTCGCGACGAACGATTGACAAAGACCCGGCTACTGGGTGTCTGCCTGGGCTTTCTTGGTGTCTCAATCGCGATCGGAGCGCAGAATTTCTTGAGTTTCAGCCTGCAAAGCACCGCTCAGCTTGCAGTGTTGGCCGGAACAGTTTCCTACGCATGCGCCGCGGCTTGGGCGAGGCAGACATTATCGCACCTTCCACCGGTGGTTGCCGCCGCCGGTATGCTGACGGCTTCGACAGTGTTGGTATTGCCAATAACACTAGCAGTTGATGGAGTACCCAGCTTGGCGTTACCCGCAATAACCTGGGCGGCCATCGGGTACTATGCGATCGTCGCAACGGCCGGCGCATATCTGCTTTACTATCGGGTTTTGGCAATGGCCGGCAGTGGCAATCTTATGCTGGTGACGCTTGTCATACCCCCGGTCGCTATTGTTCTGGGCGCATTGCTGCGCGAAGAGTCCCTGACCCCAAACGCCTTTCTGGGCTTTGCCGTTCTGGCGATTGGCCTTTTGGTTCTGAATCGTTCGTCCCGGCCCAATTGACGCCGTGCGCTGCCCGATTTAGCTAGGGCAAAAAAGGACAGCGCAAAATGATCTACACCTCAGCCAATGACTGGCGCACCGCAAGCCGCAAGAAAGTGCTGTTCTTTGGCATGTCAGGATTGGGCAAGACCTACGTATCCAACATCCTCCGAGATTCCGGGAACTGGTTCCACTACTCGATCGATTACCGGATCGGAACGCGCTATATGGGCGAGTACATCACCGACAATGCCAAGGCCGAGGCTATGAAAGTTCCGTTCTTGCGTGAACTGCTGTTGTCGGATTCGATCTATATCGGTTCGAATATTTCATTCGCCAATCTGACACCTGTTGCTGCTTATCTGGGCAAGCCGGGAAACCCCGATCTGGGCGGCTTGGACATGCCAGAATACCGCCGCAGGCAGGAACAGTTTCGCTTGGCCGAAATTCATGCGCTGCTGGACACCGAATACTTCATCGACCGCGCCGAGCGTCTGTACAAATATCCTCACTTTATATGCGATACGGGCGGATCCATCTGCGAGTGGGTAGATCCCGAGGACCCAAGAGATCAGGTTTTGTCTGAACTCGCGCGGCAAACCCTCATGATCTGGCTGAAGGGTGACGAGGGTCATACGGCCGATCTTGTGCGCCGTTTCGACAAGGCCCCAAAACCCATGTCCTATCAGGCCGATTTCCTGACCCGTTCCTGGACCGAGTATCTGGATCAACACGGCTGTGCAGAGGTCGAGGTCAACCCCGATGATTTTGTCCGCTGGACCTACGCACAAGCCCTGGCCCATCGTCATCCTCGGTACGAGGCGATGGCAAAGAACTGGGGCGTGACGATTGATGCCAACGACATCGGCAAGATCCGCGATGCGGCCGATTTCGATGAGTTGATCGAACGTACCCTTGAGGCCAGACGCAATAACGCCTAACTACCAGTTTTCCCTAATCTCTTCGAAGTCAGACACATGCCCATCAAAATTCCCTCAGATCTGCCCGCCTTTGACGTCCTGAACAAAGAGGGCGTTATGGTCATGTCCGAGGATCAGGCAATGCGTCAGGATATTCGCCCCCTGCGCATCGGGCTGCTGAACCTGATGCCGAAGAAGATTCAAACGGAAAACCAGTTTGCGCGCCTGATCGGCGCAACCCCGTTGCAGATCGAACTGTCTTTGATCCGTATGACGGAACACCAGACAAAAACCACCGCCGCCGAGCATATGTCCGAGTTCTATCAGCCTTTTCAGGAGGTCAAGGACCAAAAGTTCGACGGCCTGATCATTACTGGCGCACCGATCGAGCATCTGGAATTTTGTGACGTCACCTATTGGGATGAAATCAGCGAAATCTTCGACTGGACTCAGACAAACGTTCACTCAACCTTTGGCGTTTGTTGGGGCGGGATGGCGATGATCAACCATTTTCATGGTGTCCGAAAACACATGCTGGATGCCAAGGCCTTTGGCTGTTTCCGTCACCGCAATCTGAACCCTGCATCACCTTTTTTGCGTGGGTTCTCTGACGATTGTGTTATCCCGGTCAGCCGCTGGACGGAAATGAAACAAGTTGAGATCGACGCCGCACAGGGTTTGACGACCCTTCTGGGCAGCGACGATGTAGGCCCTTGTCTGGTCGAGGATCCCAGCCACCGCGCGCTGTATATCTTCAATCATTTTGAATATGACAGCGACACGCTGAAACAGGAGTATGACCGCGACGTCGCCAATGACACGCCCATCAACGTGCCGATCAACTATTATCCGGATGATGACCCATCCAAGACACCTCAAAATCGTTGGCGCAGTCACGCGCATCTTCTTTATGGCAACTGGATAAACGAAATCTATCAGTCGACACCTTTCGATATGAGTGAAATTGGCCGCTAAGAACTTGATATCCTTTGGCCTCATCATTCTGGGCCTTGCTGCTGTGACTGCGTGGCGCAGCGCCCGGAATGAAGCGCAGGCAGAAGCGGCTTTCCCACCCGAAGGCCAGATTCTTGATGTCGACGGGATCGCCGTTCATGCGGTTGTCATGGGGAAAGGGCCAGATGTGGTCCTTCTTCACGGCTCAAGCGGCAACACCCGCGACATGACTTTTGCGCTGGCACCCATTCTGGCTGAAAACTACCGCGTCATCGTTTTTGACCGGCCCGGCCTGGGATTTTCAGAAAGTTTCAACCCAGACGGTGAAACGATCACGGAACAAGCGGATATCCTGCAAAAAGCTGCTGCCCAGCTTGGGGCGGGAAAGCCTATCGTTGCGGGCCAAAGCTATGGCGGTTCAGTGGCGCTTGCATGGGCGGTCACCAGGCCCGAGGATCTCTCGGCGCTTGTTCTGATCGCACCCGCTGCCATTCCATGGGAAACGCCTTTGGATGGGTTTAACCAATTGGCGTCTACCACGGTCGGCAACGCGCTCGCCCTGCCCCTGATCTCTTCATTCGTGCCCGATTGGTACGTGGCACGGGCATTGGACACTGTATTTGCGCCTCAATCGACCCCCGCTGGATACGCCGAACATTTCGGACCCGGCCTGACCATCCGGCGCAGTTCCATGCATGCAAATGCCAAGCAACGGGCCAATCTATTGGATGAGATAACCCAATTGCAGCCGAAATACGGTGAGATTTCAGTGCCAACCGAAATCGTTCACGGCACCGCCGACGACACTGTCGGCCTCGAGTGGCATTCCCGACGTCTGATCCAGCAAATCCCGCAGGCCGAACTGGTCGCGTTACCAGGGATCGGTCACATGCCGCAGGTTGTCGCAGCGCCCGAGGTTGCCTCCGCAATTGATCGTGCAGCGCGGCGTGCAGGTTTGCGTTAATCCAAGCTCTAATCCATAGTCGGATATGGGTTTTATCGTGAGGTGACATATGGCCCGGACCGAAAAAGGTTCTATAGAGAAGTATTTTCAGGAAAGCGCGCCCAAAGCTGTGCGGGATGAGATCGAGAATTCGAAGAAAGGCGAAATCCTGAACCCGACCTACCCGTATAGCGAGAAGATGAAGACCAAGGACTATGATGAGCAGATGGAACTGCTCCAGATCGAGCTGGTCAAAATGCAGTCTTGGGTCAAGGACACGGCGCAACGGATCGCCATCATCTTCGAAGGCCGCGATGCCGCCGGCAAGGGCGGAACGATCAAACGGTTTCGCGAAAACCTGAACCCACGCGGCGCGCGCAATGTGGCGCTCAGCAAACCCTCAGAAACTGAACGCAGTCAATGGTACTTCCAGCGCTACATCCCTCACCTGCCTGCCGCTGGCGAGATCGTGTTCTTTGACCGCAGCTGGTACAATCGCGGCGTGGTCGAGAACGTCTTTGGTTTCTGCACCCAGGAAGAGCGCGAGCGGTTCTTTCGTCAGGTTCTGCCGCTTGAAACGGGTCTGGTCAATGATGGCATCAAACTCTTCAAGTTCTGGCTCAATGTCGGGCGGGCTGAGCAGCTGAACCGCTTTCTGGCCCGTGAAACCGACCCCTTAAAGCAATGGAAACTCAGCCCTATTGACGTGGCTGGGTTGGACAAGTGGGACGAATACACACAATCGATTTCAGAAACTCTGACCCGGTCACATTCAGACGTATCTCCTTGGACAATTGTCCGGTCGGACGATAAGAAACGCGCCCGTCTTGCAGCAATTCAAACGGTTCTGCACACGCTGGACTATGATGAGAAGGACGCAAAAAGCATTGGCGACATTGATCCCCTGATCTGCGGTGGTCCGGATGTCTGGGAAGCCTAGGTTGCGTTTTCACCCTGCCCGGCCAAGGATTTCAAGGGCAAGCGTTGGACGACCGTGTGTATTTGGTCTATCCCCTTGTCTTCCAATACCTAATCAAAGAACCTGAGGCCGGGATGTCAAAACGCGGTTATCATCACGGAAACCTAAAGCAAGCCCTGATCGAGGCAGCCTTGTCCCTGATCGAAGAAAAGGGGCCGACAGGTTTTACGTTATCTGAAGCCGCCAAAACCGCTGGCGTAACACCCGCCGCTGTCTATCGCCATTTTGAAGGGCGCGAAGACCTTATCGCCGAAGCTGCACGGCAAGGGTTCGAGATGTTCGCGGACCTGATGCAATACGCTTATGACAAGGGCCAACCCTCTGCCCTGGCGGCCTTCGAGGCAACCGGGCGGGCCTATCTGGCTTTTGCGCGGAAGAACCCCGGCCATTACATCGCCATGTTCGAAAGTGGAATTTCGTTGAATCGCACCCCCGAACTATCAATGGCCGCCAATCGGGCCAAATCGGTTCTTGAAAAAGCCGCCGACGACCTGTCACAACATATTCCCCCTGAAAAGCGCCCGCCCGCGTCGATGTTCAGCGCACATATCTGGGCGATGAGCCATGGTGTGGTTGAATTATACGCGCGCAATACCGGCGCGACGTCTCCCTTCCCCCCGGAAGACCTGCTGGAAAGCGGCATTGGAATCTACCTGCGAGGGCTGGGTCTGATCCCGCAGGACGACTGACACCTGTCAAAAAGTTCGGCTGCTTTGCGGTAAGCTCAGCCCGGACGTTACGTTGATCAGATTCATCTCGCCCATTCCCTTTATGTCAACACGTCCCAGGTCCGAGACCTGAAATTCGTCAATCAGGGCGTATTTCATCTCTTCCGGCGCAACGATTTTCATAGGATTGGCGAAAATTTGCAGTCGGGACGCGATATTTACCGCCGGACCGAAAACGTCGTAGACGTATTTCTGAATACCCACCACAGACCCGACCGCGGCCCCCATGCCCAAACCGATCCGGGCCTGCCATTTGTGCGGGTGGCTTTCGTTCCGGCGTTCGAGATAACGCAGGAAACGTACCGCGCAATGGGCCACTGCCGTCGCGTGATCGGGTGTCGGGTCAGGCATGCCTGAGACCGCAAGATATGCGTCACCTATTGTTTTGATCCTTTCACACCCGAATTGCTCAACGATCCTGTCAAACGCTGTGAAAATGTCGTTCAACTCGCTCAGGGTCACTGTCGGGTCGGTCTTGGCCGCGAAATCAGTGAATCCCACAAAGTCCAGCATAACAACAGACACCTGCTTGTAGAGCTGCGGAGTGACAACACCGAAGGTTTTGAACTCTTCATAAACGGCCCGTGGCATCAAGTTCAGAAGCAGCCGTTCAACCCGCTCTTTCTCACGCTCCAGCTCTCGCGTGTTGCGTTCGACCATGGTGGAATAGCTGTCGATCATGCTTTCCAGCTCGCGAATGCGCGTGATGTTCTGGCATTCGACAATCAGAACCTGCTCGGACAGCCCTTTGGCCAACGAAACTGCGACTGCAAAGATCAAGGTCCGCCGCTTCGGCTTGATTTGCAATTCAACCGAATATCTCAAGCCCGATTGCTTGACGTCTTCCAATTCTTTGGGATCAAGGGCGGGAAGAATGTCCGTAAGAGTACTGCCGTTCTCGGGGGTTCCAAACCACTCCGAAAACGGCCCGTTATGAAAAACGAACTGAAGATCCGAGGCGCGCACCACGGCAATGCCGACACCGATGGCGCGTAACAGCTGTTCGTTTATTGCATGAATGCTCATGCCGCGTTTCGGGCGACGATAATTGAACGCTTCCCTTCAATTGCAGCCAGCGCGGTTTTGATATCCTGATCGGACATACCATGCACGCTCAGCGCTTCGCCAAACAGCTCAGCCATCACATCAAATTCGTCGTGTGAAATACTCAGATGCCTGTGTACGGCTTCGATCCTGTCATCACTGAATGACGCCGGTCCGCCAATCAGGGACGATACAAACTTCGTCTGATGATCAATCAACCGCGGCATATCAATATCTTCAAAATAATGGCCGATGTCATCCGAATCCAACGCCATTTCATAGAAGGTCATCACGACACGGCTGATTGTTTTGAAGCCACCGTATTTATCATAAAGCGTTTGCGCCACACGAAAACCCAAGAGTTACCGAACAAAAACACTGTAATTCTATATCAAATGGACATTTTTGTTAATGTTTATGGTATTTTTTTCGTTTTCCGGCTTAACGCGCGTTCATTTTAGGAAAAGCAAAAGTGTCCGGGATTTAAAATCCTGCGCTTTCGAAGACCCGGCGTGGTACACGAAACCAAGTTGTACACAGCCAAGACGCCGGGGCTGGTTTGGGTTTCTGTCTAAGGGGGTAATGGCGGAGAGACAGGGATTCGAACCCTGGAGACGGTTCCCCGCCTACACACTTTCCAGGCGTGCGCCTTCGACCACTCGGCCACCTCTCCGTGCCGGCGATGTTTGGACCAATGTCATGAGATTTGCAAGGCCCCAAATCGGTGAAATCACCGGAAAGGATCAATTAAATCCGGTAGTCTACCCAGAGCGTCAAGCGACCAGAAACGCGACCTTTCAGCTGTCGGACTGGTCGTCAGATTTCATCGCCCGCGTCAGGGTCCAGATCAGATTCTGTCAGTTCAACTGGCTTTCCTGCCGTTGAATCGGTTGTGTTCTGTTTGGGCGCAAGGCCTGCCTCTTTAACCTTGTTCGAGGTCTGCAAAGCTTCGGGATTGCGCAACCAGATATCACGCTGTGCAAACGGCACCTCGATACCCGCTTCCAGAAAGCGCCGATTGATCTCGTGGTTCATGTCGGATTTGACGGATAAAACCCAGTTCACATCCCGTAGGATCGCTCTGATCTCGAAATCCAACGCATCCGCTCCAAATCCCTGAAACACTACACTGGGCGCCGGGTTGGCCAGAACCATCGGGTGGTTGTTTGCGACCTCGCCCAGAATGGTCTCGACCAGCCGTGTATCTGTTCCGTAGGCGACACCGACCGGTACAATCACCCTACCGATGGTATTGCCACGTGTGTAGTTGGTGACGACGCCGCTGATCAGGTCCGAGTTTGGAATGATCACATCCGTTCTGTCGAACGTCTCGATCCGGGTCGATCGGACGGAGATGTCACGCACGTAGCCCATCATCCCGTTCACATCTATCCAGTCACCCTTGGAGATCGGCCGTTCGACCAGAAGGATGATGCCGGACACGAAATTAGACACAATCGTTTGCAGGCCAAAGCCAATACCGACAGACAGTGCGCCAGCGACAATTGCCAGCGACGACAGATCAAACCCCGCGACCATGATCGCTGCCAACGCAGCCAGAAAGATCCCGATATACCCAGAGCCAGCGACAATCGCATTCTGCCCGCCCGGATCGATGCTGGTTTTGGGCAACAGCGAGTTGCGCAACCCGCTTTGCAACAACCGTGTCAGCGTATATCCGATTGCGAAAACAGCGATAAATGTCAGGAAATTGCTGGGCGAGATCATGACACCGCCGATGTCAAAGCCAAGCAGCAGACGCGACCACACCTCAAGCAGGTCCGTTTCGCGCGCGCCCCAGTATATCGCCAGAACAGGCAGCGCGACGATGGCGAGTGCAAAGCCCACCAGGACCGAAAAAAGAGAGTCGCGCGCAGCGTCGCCCTGCCCTGTGATCCATCCGTATATCTGACTGACGAACCGTTGGAAAATCGCCAGAGCGGCAATCAGAACCAGCGTTTTTACCGCCGGAAACACGATCGCTTCGGCCGCATTGGTATAGCCGGCCAGTGCCAGTACGGGTGTTGCGATCCCCAGCAGGAACATGGCCTTGCGCAGGAATTCCAACAACTGGCTGAATCCGGCGGCCCGGGTAGACGCCGTCTGGTCCAGCAGGCGGTCGTTCGTTCTGATCTGCCGCACGCGGAGCAAAAGCAATGCCGTTCCAACAATCACGGGAAAGCTGATCACCGCACGAGTCGCATCCGAGACGTTTTCGATCTGCTGAAACAGAAGCGCCAGTTCGTGCAGGATCAACATCAAAGCCAACAGATCAATGTATATCCGCAATTCGGTAATCCGAGCAGCAGACAGGCGCTTGAATCCTTGTGAAGCGCCAATCACGTAAATCTGTCGGCCAATCCAGTCGTAGAAGAAGGCAATTGCCGCCCAGTAGGGGATTTTTTCCAGCAACAAACTGCCTCGCAGACCCGGAATACCCGAAAGACTGATTGCGGCGATGGCGGCAACGACACCGATCCATGGCAACAGAATCCGCAACAGAGAAATGATGAAGGACCAAACACCAGTGCCCGCTCCGCCCAGCAACCTCAGATAGTCGCCGCCCCGTTCGGACCAACGTTTGCCGAAGATCAGTAAAACCGCGGCCAGGATCACCAGAAACAAGATTCCCAAGCCACGATCACGGATACGTTCTTTCACTACGTCCGAACGCAGGTTGGTAATTGTTTCATTTGTCAGGCTCTGAAGCGCCTCTTTTACGTCTTGCCAAGCAGGTCCCCAATATACGGGGTTGATCGGTGACGGCCCGCGCTCAAAGAATTGTTTTGTCTGCCGCGTCCGGATGATCCGATCGATTTCACTGATCAATCCATTTGCGCGGGTATAAGCTTCTTCGGAAATGATGCGCGGCACCCGCAAACTGTTGAGCTGCTCATTAAGATGAGTTCGCAATTTAGCGATGTCTTCAGGTTCGGCCGCGTCCCCTTCGGGTTTTGGACCAAGCGCCTTGATCTGGCTTTCCAGCGTTGCGATACGGTCTGTGTTGGCGCTGCGTGCCTTGTTAAAGTCCTCTCGGTAACCGTTTATTTCAGAACGTAAATTCTCAAACGCAGCGTTTGACGCACGGTTCGCTTCAATCACGGACTCGGCACGGTCAGCCGTTTTTATCCAGCCCCGGTAATACTCACTTTGCCTGTCGGTCAGCTGCGCGACAGCACCGCCTGCGAGCCCGACAAGACACAGGAATACCAGTGTCAGAAACAGGCGAACCTGCCTCGGCATCACACGTCCTCGAAAACGCCGGGAATGCTGCGCGGTGCTTCAGTCATCCAATCCGGCACCGGCAATTCTTTCTCGCGCAGGAAATCCGGGTTGAACAGCTTGGACTGATACCGCGTGCCATAGTCGCAAAGGACAGTCACAATCGTGTGGCCCGGCCCCATTTCTTTGGCCAGACGCACGGCGCCCGCCATGTTGATCGCGGTTGACCCGCCCATGACCAGCCCCTCGTCACGGAGCAGGTCAAAGATATAGGGCAACGCCTCGGTGTCAGTGATCTGATAGGAATGATCCGGCGTGAACCCTTCCAGGTTCTTTGTTATCCGAACCTGTCCGATACCTTCGGCAATCGATCCTCCCTCCATCGCGATTTCACCGGTGGTGTAGTAAGAGTAGAGACCCGCACCCATAGGATCGACCAGACCGATTTTCACACCCTTGGGCTGCAACGCTTCGGCAACCCCGGCCAACGTACCGCCCGACCCGACAGCACAGATAAACCCGTCGACCTTACCGTCTGTTTGTTCCCAGATTTCGGGTCCAGTGGTTTCAACATGGGCCTGACGGTTCGCCACGTTGTCAAACTGGTTGGCCCAGATTGCCCCATTGGGTTCCGTCTGCGCCAATTCCTCGGCCAAACGCCGGGAATAATGCACGAAATTGTTGGGATTGCGATAAGGTGCAGCCGGAACTTGAACCAGTTGTGCACCGGCCAGCCGCAGCATGTCTTTCTTTTCTTCCGACTGGGTTTCCGGGATCACAATCACGGTCTTGAACCCCATTGACGCCCCCACCAGCGCCAGACCAATACCGGTATTGCCGGCGGTGCCTTCCACAATGGTGCCACCGGGCTTCAAATCGCCCCGCGCAATGGCATCACGGATAATATAGAGTGCAGCACGGTCCTTGACGGATTGACCGGGGTTCATGAATTCGGCTTTGCCGAGAATTTCGCAACCAGTTTCTTCACTGATGCGGCGCAGCCGGATCAGCGGTGTTTTTCCTACTGCGTCAGCAAGATCTCGTGCAATGCGCATGATGGCCCCTTGTCGTTTTGTACCATCGAAGATTTACAGCCGCACCGCGGCGACCACAAGCGGGATAGTCACCCGCGCAATCTATCCCGGTGGCGGGCCAGCCAATAAGCCAGAGACACCAATTGTAGATCCTTGAAAACATGGCGATCCGTCATGTCTATGAATTCACCGAATGGCAAGATTTGACTGCGGATGTCTTCACCTTCTGTGTCAAGGCCGCCAGTGATTGTGGTGTGCGTCAATTCACCCAGACCAACATAAAGATACATGAACCCGGTGGAAGATCCGCTCGAGGTATAGGCACCGCCAGCATATTCCAGCCTGTCAAACCGAATACCCGCCTCCTCCATCGCCTCGCGATGCGCGGCCTGTTCGGGTGTTTCGCCGGGATCAATCATCCCTGCTACCGCTTCCCAAAGCCAGGGTTCCGGATCGTTGTTCAGGAAAACCGGCGGTCTGAACTGTTCCACGATCAAAACGGTATCTCTGACCGGATCATAGGGCAGAACGCCGACCGCACTGCCCTGCAACAAACTTCCACGGCGCAGAACCGGACCCATGCTGCCGTCATGCCGCCGGTGTTGCAGATCGATTTCCTCCATCCCGAAGTAATCAAGATACACCCGGTCATGGCGATGCACGATCACGTCTTTTGCAATGTCCCGCGGATCACCGGTTCGCCGCTGCCCGGCCATGATCTTTGACCAGGCGCGCGTTTGCGTGGCGCGAACACTGCGGGCCATGACCCGGGGATCGACCTTCCCGAAATAGGCCATCTCTTCCTCAGCGGCGAGCGTTGTAAGTTCGCCCAATCTGTCCGCCCAGTCCTGAAACGACCACAAATCACCCGGTCTCCAAGCATCGGGGGCAGGAAAAAAGACCTGAGCTTGGGCCTCGGTCCCGTCTTCCAATTCGACCTTCAGAGACTTCAGATCATAGTCGAAAGACCCTTCGTAATAATCCAGCCTAGCCAGATCCACAGACGACAATTCCTGCACCAGTAAACCTTCAGCACTGGCACCTTCCAATTCCACGATCATTGGGAAATCCTGCCCCTGAACAGAATGGACAGCATGGCCTCGAAGTTGGGCGGGCCTCGCTTTGGTTTCGCTCAGAGGATGGCCAAGAACGCGTTCCAACAACGGCAAGTGTCGCAGCGTTCCATAAAAGAACAAATCAGACAAATTCGATCTCTCTTGTCAGTAACGGATCAGCGCCACGACCGGCTGGCCTGTTCTGTGGCCAGCCCCGAGACAAAAGCCCCAATTAGGAATGCAATCAGGATTTCCGGGTAAATCAGCAGCTTACCGTACTCAATCCCGATCTTGAAAATGGCCAGGATGGCCTCAAATGGGCCACCGTAACGGTTGCGCATGGCAAGCCGGAACATTTCGTAACAGCCCTGCACGAACAACGCCCAGAATATCAGCGAGGCGACACCAGTCAGGCCGTTATTGATCCCAGCAGTCCAGCCGCGCCCTGCACGCTTGCCCATGATGCCCCACCCGCAAACCGCGCCAAGGCCCATGTTAACCAGGGTAAAGTGCCCGTAATCCTTACCTTCTTCGCCGTTCTCGATAATCATGCCAGAGACAATGAATGCCAGCACGATGAGGCAAACGGCGGCTACAAGACGCGAGGCAGTGGGCATGTTACGGTCCGTCAGTTAACTTGCTTTGCTACGGTGATCTGTGTCACATCGCAATTGCGCGTGTCAAAGGCTGCGCCACAGGCAGTCAAATAATAATTCCACATGCGGCGAAAACGCTCATCAAAGCCCAGGTCTGCGATCTGTTCCCATTTTGCATTGAACGTCTCATACCACCGCCGCAGCGTCAGGTCGTAACTTTTGCCGAATTCTTTCGACTTCACCACATTCAAACCCGCCAGATTGATCTGCTGCCGTAGGATCGTGGGCGACGGAAGCATTCCACCCGGAAATATGTATTTCTGAATGAAATCAACACCGTTCTTGTAATAATCCCAGCGGTGGTCACCTACCGTTATGATTTGCAAGGTCGCTTGCGCCCCCGGCTTCAGCCGTTCACGAACGGTTTCAAAATAAACCGGCCAGTATTTTTGACCGACCGCCTCGAACATTTCGATAGAGGCGATGCCATCATATTGCCCACGCTCGTCGCGATAGTCTTGCAACTTGAACTTTACTTTATCAGAAAGTCCTGCTTTTTCAATGCGTTCATTGGCAAACTTGAACTGCTCCTCACTAATCGTAAGGCCGGTTACATGCAAACCCCGCTCTTTCGCGGCATATTCGGCAAAACCGCCCCAACCGCATCCGATTTCCAGAATGTGGTCACCGGGTTTGGCCCCCATTTCATCGACAAGGCTGGCATATTTGGCAGTTTGCGCCTTCTCAAGACTTTCTTGCCCGGTCTCAAAAATGGCGCTGGAATAAGTCATCGTGTCATCCAGCCACAAACCGTAGAAGTCGTTACCCAGATCATAGTGGTACGAGATATTCTTTTTCGCCTGCGTCCGGCTATTGCGATGAAGCCAGAACCGCAGCCGTTCATAGGCCTGGACAAGGAACTTTCCAGTAAACCCGTCATAGACGGTTTCGGACCCCAGATGGACAAGATCCATGAATGAGCGCAGATCAGGCGTGCTCCAATGTCCTTCAAGGTAGGCATCAGAAAACCCCAGCTCGCCTTCGCGGATCAGACGGGCAAAAACATCTCCGTCGTGGATATCGATCTGAGCAACAGGCCCTGCCTTTGGCCCCTCTGCGCGAAAGATGCGGCCATCAGGCAATGTTATGTCTAGTCGCCCCGACTCCATTCGGGCCAGCATCTTGAACACCTGGGCGAAATACCTGGGCAGATCCGACTGCCCCTCTATCGTCGTCAGCACCATCCGCTCTCCCCTCTGCGGCACAGGTATCAGGCTAGGCCGCGATTTTGTTTCTGGCAAGTTTTCAGTTCCTTAGTGGGATTTTCGGCTTTCATACGCACGCAAGGCGCGGTTTCGTCCATCCGCCAGTTTCACGACAGGTTCGGGATAATCCGCCTGCGGACACAGGTTCCATGAACCGGGAAGCGCAGCGAAATAGGAAAGTGCAACGTCACTGGGTTTCGTCTGGCCTTCGGCGATCCAGCGCCGCATGTAAGCCCCCTGCGGATCAAACTTTTCCGCCTGCGTTTCGGGGTTGAATATACGAAAGAAGGGCGACGCATCGGGGCCTGATCCCGCAACCCACTGCCAGCCCATGGCGTTACAGGCTGGGTCCCAGTCAATCAGGCAATCCTCGAACCAGTTCATCCCGATTTTCCAGTGTGTCATCAGATGTTTGGTCAGGTAACTGGCAACAATCATCCGGGCCCGGTTATGCATACGGCCTGTCACATACATCTGCCGCAGGCCAGCATCGACGACAGGAATTCCGGTTCGGGCCTGCCTCCAGGCGGCAACTTCAGGGTGATCTGGATCGATATTCCACGGGAAATCATCCCATTCCGCTTTCCAGTTATCAGTCAGCAGATGCGGTGAGTGAAACATCAGGTGATAGGCAAACTCACGCCAGACCAACTGCCGCAGAAATGCCTCGGCGCCGGGGGTTCCCGTCATCGCAGCCTGTTGAACCCTGTGCCAGACCGTGCGTGGCCCGATCTCGCCCAATGAAAGGTATTCTGACAGGTTTGATGTTCCGTCCAGATCCAACCGGTCACGGTCATTGGAATAACGGGGGACTTGGTCGAGAAAGTGCTCAAGTCGATCGCGGGCGGCCTTCTCGCCGGGTTGGACATAGGGGCGCACGATTGCAGCGCCTCGGTACATGTCCGCACCCATATGCCAGGTGCTCAGTTTATCACTGGAAGGCCAGGTTGCAGGCCCCGCCAAGCGTGACACCAATGCATCCGGCGTTGGCACGTCCCGCCGCTGAACCGCGCGCCACATAGGGCTGTAGACACGAAACGGCTGGCCCTGCTTTGTTGCTACCGTCCAGGGCTCAAAAAGCAAATGACCGGGAAAGGACTTTGCGCCTACACCCAGTTCGGTCAGTGCCGTTTTGATCTGTGTATCGCGTCTGATCGCCGCTGGATCATAGGCCCGCGACCAATAAACAGCCTTGGCACCGGTTTCTTTGACAAGTGTCTGCAACTGCTCAAGCGCATCGCCACGCCGCAGGATCAGACGGCTACCAAGCCTCGTCAGAGCGTCGCAAAAGACCTCCAGACCCAACCCCAACCGCCATTTCGGGGCCGCGCCAAGGTGTTGCACAAGAGGGTCATGAACAAAGACTGGTATGATCGGACGGCCGCTTGCAACAGCAGCAGTCAATGCCGAATGGTCCGACAGGCGCAGATCCCGTCGGAACCATAAGATGATCGGAGACGGCTCGTTTTCCATATCCACCCTGAGGTTTTCTTCGTTCTACGAAGCCCCAAGCAGAGTGGATCACAAAACGCGTTCAAGCGCCTCCAAAAGCTGATCAATCTCCTGCTGCGAGGTATAATGCGTAAAGCTGACCCGCAAAACGCCCTGTGCCGGATCTACTCCCATCGCTTGCAATGGGCGCACAGCATAAAAGTCGCCGCCACCAGCCATAACACCGTATTGCGCCAGTTCCGCTGCAACAGGTTCAGCCGGGCGGTTCAACGACAGCGCAACAGTCGGCGCGCGCCGGGTGGCGTCTGATGTGCCGATCAGACGTACCGCATTGCGATCCTTTACCGCATCCAGAACAGGCTGCAGTAAGGACACCTCGTGCGCGCGCATCAGATCATGAGCAAAGGCACCCTGCTCTGCCGCGCCCACGTCAGGCCCGCCGTGATGAGCACACAAGAGCTCGACGTAATCGGCCATACCTGCACTTGCAGCAATCTGTGCATGATCCGGGCCCGCCGGGGTAAAGCGTTTATACAGAACGTCAGCGTTGAAATAATGCGCTTGGTTGGGCAGTAACTCTCCCAGTGTGCGGCGAATGACCATGCACCCCTGATGCGGGCCGTAGGTTTTATAGGCCGAAAACAGGTAGATATCCGGCCCCAGATCACCAACGTTCGGAAACCCATGCGGGGCGTAAGATACGCCGTCCACGCAGACAAATGCGCCGGCCGCGTGGGCAATCGCAGTGATCTCGGTGACCGGGTTTATCTCTCCCACCACATTGGAACAATGCGGGAAACAGACCAGTCGCACTTTTTCGTCCAGCATGTTTTCCAGATCCTGTGGGTTCAGTGATCCGGTTTCCGGATCGATCTGCCACTCCCTCACCTCAATCCCTGCCTCGGCCAGACGACGCCATGGGCCCGAATTTGCCTCGTGATCCTGATTGGTCACGACAATCGCCTCACCGGGTTTCATCCACTGCCGGAATGCCTGCGCCAAAACATAGGTATTCTGTGTTGTCGAAGGGCCAAAGCTCAACTCATCAGTTTCAACACCCAGGATGGCGGCCATGCGCGCACGTGCCTCATCCATCTCGGCACCTGCAAGACGGCTTGCTTCATACGGGGCGTAGGGCTGAACCTTTCGTTGCGTATAGAACCGCGTCAACCGGTCGATCACCGGCTTGCAAGTATAAGACCCGCCAGCGTTCTCAAAAAAAGCCTGTCCTTCCAGGCTGGGTTCGGAAAAAGCCGGAAACTGTGCCCGAACGAAATCGATATCCAGAGAGCTCATGCCTCATTGCTCCTTAGTTGTGCTGTCATATCAACAAGATGCCCGCTCATGTTTCCGGACATCTCAGAAATCATGGCAGGTCTTCCAGCCCAGCCTGTGCTTGCGCCATGAGCTGACGAAACACCGGGCAGCCCTTCTCTTCGGAAGGACAACGCTACTTAGACAGCACCATCCGCGACCGTCAAGCTGAAGCAAAAGAAAAAGCCCGGCGGGGTTGCCGGGGCTGAATTTCCAACACTCTGGGGCGGGTCTCGTTCGGGCCTCAACCCTGAACTTTGGTATATGTCCCCTCGCCTGCAAGAATTCCACGGAAACCGCCGGGCTCATCCAGACCAAAGACGATCAGAGGCAGGTTGTTGTCACGCGCCAGCGCGATGGCTGACGCATCCATGACCCGCAACCGCTTGGCTAGAACGTCGTCATAGGTGACCGTGTCATAACGCACCGCGTCGGCATGTTGTTTGGGATCCTTGTCGTAAACGCCGTCGACACCGTTCTTGCCCATGAAAATCGCCTCACACGCCATTTCATTGGCGCGCAAGGTCGCCGCGGTGTCGGTGGTGAAATACGGGTTGCCGGTGCCGGCCGCAAAGATGCAAACCCTTTTCTTTTCAAGGTGTCGTACGGCGCGGCGGCGGATATACGGCTCGCACACTTCATCCATGCGAATGGCCGAAATGACCCTGGTGAACACCCCAATCTCTTCTAGGGCAGATTGCATACCCAGTGCGTTCATCACCGTGGCCAACATCCCCATATAGTCTGCTGTCGTCCGCTCCATACCCTGAGCAGATCCACTCAGGCCCCGGAAAATGTTTCCGCCACCGATAACCATGCAGATCTCAACGCCCAGATCGTGAACCGATTTCACCTCTTGCGCGATGCGCTGAACGGTTGGCGGGTGCAGGCCAAAGCCCTGATCCCCCATCAATGCCTCTCCTGAAATTTTCAACATGACACGTTTGTATGTGGTTTTCGGGGTTTCGGCAGTTTCAGAAGACGGGGAAAGGCTCATGTTGCGCTCCGGGCTGGCACGGGGTTAATTTCCGGCGCAAAATGAAGCAAAAGCTCCGCAGGTTCAATGCGGTTGGTGAGGATTGAGGCAACCGCATATGACCCGGCGATCAACAGACGCGATATTTCGGCAATTGCCCCCTATTCCCGATGACAAACCTGTCCTGATTGCAGGGCCGACTGCATCCGGGAAATCAGCGCTGGCGCTGGAGATCGCCGAACGCCATGGCGGGGTCATCGTCAATGCAGATGCAAGTCAGGTTTATGATTGTTGGCGTGTGATTTCGGCCCGACCATCTGCCGAAGAAGAAGCACGCGTACCGCATCTGCTCTATGGTCACATCGCCTATGATCAGGATTATTCAGCCGGTCACTGGCTGCGAGAAGTGGTGCCACTGCTGACCGGGAGCCAGCGGCCAATCATTGTCGGCGGGACAGGATTGTATTTCTCGGCCCTGACCGAAGGCATGGCCGAGATCCCCGCAACTCCGGTGCAGGTGCGGGCCGAAGCAGACTTGCTGACCGTTGCCGAGCTTGTCGCCGGGGTTGACGAACAGACTTTGGCTGGCCTGGATACGCAGAATCGCGCGCGCGTGCAGCGCGCTTGGGAAGTGCAGCGTGCCACGGGGCGAAGCCTGTTATCTTGGCAGGCCGATACGCCACCGCCAATATTAAGGCTGAATGATGCGGTTCCTATCTTTTTTGACGTCGACAAAGCGTGGCTTCTGGATCGGATTGAACGCCGTTTTGATCAGATGCTTGAACTGGGTGCAATTGACGAAGTGAGCGCGATGCGGGATCGTTTCGACCCCGTTCTTCCCGCCTGCAAAGCCATTGGCGTGCCAGAACTTATGGCCTATCTGGATGGAATGATGACGTTGGATCAGGCCCGTGAACGGGCCACGATCTCGACCCGGCAATTTGCCAAACGTCAACGCACGTGGTTCCGGGCCAGAATGAAAACATGGAATCACGTTGATTTCTCAAAGTGATATCTGGTGTTGTTCATTCCTCTGGATTTGATAGCGAAAGCAATTTGATCAACAGATAAAGAAGAAGTTTCTCGTCTTTTATCAGTAATTTGACATCGAAGTTCCGCAAGGTTCTCCCTCTGCGGTGTGTCAAGTAGGAATATCCCTATCGAAATATCAACAATGCGGTAACGTCGTTTTTGTGCATTTTATGTCGATTCCGAACGTTGACGTTGAGTGATTTCTGGTGCCGAATGGCGGCATGGGGATGCACAGAGTCCAAAAACCGGAATCCTTCTTTCTTTCGACCGGACAAGCCCGCGTCGCTTAGAACAATAACAAATCAACAAAATCAATGTCACAGGGAGACATTTATGACCAATACGGCAATCACCAACGACAAGGTGCACTGGGCGGCCGAGATGCACGCGCAGGAATACCGTGACGGCAAGCTTAGCCGCCGGGAATTTCTGGTCCGTGCGACGGCGCTGGGTGTCGCGGTACCGACGGCCTATGGTTTGATCGGTCTGCAATCGCCTGCGGCGGCACAAGAGCCGCAGCGCGGTGGTACCATCCGCTACCAGATGGAAGTGCGCGCGCTCAAAGATCCGCGAACCTATGACTGGACGCAAATTGCCACTTTCACAGCAGGCTGGCTGGAGTACCTCGTTGAATACAACAACGACGGCTCGTTCAAGCCAATGCTGCTGGAAAGCTGGGAAGCCAATGATGACGCCACTGAATACACATTGAACGTTCGCAAGGGCGTAAAGTGGAACAACGGCGACGATTTCACAGCCGAAGACGTGGCCCGCAACATTGCAGGATGGTGTGACGCGGGTCTGGAAGGCAACTCGATGGCATCGCGTATGGCGTCGCTTATTGACGAAAGCACTCAGCAAGCTGCGGACGGTGCAATCACTGTGGTTGACTCCCATACTGTCAAACTGAAGTGCAACGCGCCTGACATCACGATCATCCCGGGTATGGCGGACTATCCCGCCGCAATCGTTCATAGCAGCTTCGATGCGAACGACATGCTTTCAAACCCCGTCGGCACGGGCTTCATGCTGCCTGACAGCCACGAAGTTGGTGTCAAAGGCGTGCTGGTGCGCAACGAAGGTTTCGACTGGTGGGGATATGAGGCTGGCAAAGGCGGCTATATCGACCGCATCGAGTTCATTGACTACGGCACTGACCCGGCTGCATTCCTTGCGGCTTATGAGGCCGAAGAGATCGACATGAACTGGGAATCTGTTGGCGAATTCGTCGACATCTTTGATGGCATTGGGCTTGTGCGCTCGGAAATCCCGTCAGGCTTCACCATCGTTATCCGCCCGAACCAGTTGGCCGAAGACGAAAACGGCAACAAGATCTACGGCGACAAGCGCGTTCGTCAGGCTTTGGCCATGGCGGTCGACAACGAGGTGTGTCTGGAGCTGGGCATGTCGGGCTACGGCATTCCAGCAGACAACTGCCACGTCGGGCCGATGCACCCTGAACATGACTCGGCCGTGACTCGTATCCCGTATGATCCCGCCGGGGCGAAAGCCCTGATGGACGAAGCGGGTATGGGTGATTTTGAGCACGAAGTGCAATCAATCGATGATGACTGGCGCCGTAACACCACAGCCGCGGTTGTAGCGCAGCTGAACGACGCGGGCATCAAGGCCAAGCATACAGTTCTGCCGGGATCGACCTTCTGGAACGACTGGACGAAATACGCCTTCTCGTCGACGAACTGGAACCACCGCCCATTGGGCACTCAGGTTCTGGCACTGGCCTATAAATCAGGAGTCGCATGGAACGAATCCGGTTTCGCCAATGCAGAGTTTGATGCGTTGCTGGCCGAGGCGAACTCGATCGCAGATGTCGACAAACGTCGTGAAGTGATGGCCAAACTGCAGGGGATCATGATCGACGAAGGTGTCACGATCCAGCCTTATTGGCGGACAGCGATGCGCCATCACCGCGACAATTTGGTGGGTGTCGAAAAGCATATCGCAGACCTGCCGCAGCTTTATAAGTTCGGCTTTACGTCCTGAGCCAAAACGCAAAAGGCCGCGCCACCCTGGCGCGGCCTCTTCGTCCTGAACGCGACGAACAAATAATAACAGCTAAGCGTGGTGTTCCTTGAAACCCGCGCTAGCCGACCCACAGGGGCAAATATGGGACTTTTCATTCTAAGGCGCGTTGGCATCATGCTGTTGACGGCATTGTGTTTGACTTTCCTGGTTTTCTTCTTAACCAACCTCTATCCGAACCTCGAGAAGCTGGCGAAAACGCAGGGCAACTTTCGGATGTCGGATGAACAGGTTGAGAGCTACCTGAGCAAAAATGGTTACCTCCAATCCACTCCGATAAAATACGGCGAATGGCTAGGTGTCCTGCCCTCTTATCGGTACACGAATGAAGACGGAACCGTTCAGGGAAGATGCATTCTGCCGGGCAAAACCGCCGAAGAATCTCCGAATTTCTGCGGAATCCTGCAAGGGTATTGGGGCTATTCGACTGTCTTCAAGGAAGAGGTTTCCACCGTTGTTGGGAACCGGTTGGCTCTGACTGGTCGTCTGATGCTCTGGGTCATGTTGCTGATGGTTCCGTCCGCGTTGATCCTTGGTGTTTTGGCAGGAATGAAAGAAGGATCTGCCACTGACAGGACGTTATCGACCTTCGCCATCACAACGACGGCGACGCCGGAATATGTCTCGGGCGTGATCTTTATCGCGATCTTCACCTCATCCGCAGTTGGTTTGAAGTGGTTCAAAGGCACGGCCACGCAAGCGATGGAGAACCCGACCTTTGAGAACTTCTTCCTGCCGGTCCTGACTATTGCACTTTATGGGATGGGCTATATTGCCCGAATGACTCGCGCTTCGATGACCGAAGTGATGACCGCCCAATATATCCGGACAGCGCGTCTGAAAGGTGTGTCCTTCCCCAATATCGTCATGAAACATGCGTTGCGTAACGCGCTGATCGCACCCTTCACCGTCATCATGCTGCAGTTCCCCTGGCTGCTGAATGGCGTGGTGATCGTCGAGACCCTGTTCAACTACAAGGGCTTCGGCTGGGCGCTGGTTCAGGCCGCGGGCAATAACGACATTCAGCTGTTGCTGGCGATTTCGGTCGTTTCGGTCTTTGTGGTGCTGGTGACCCAGCTGATTTCGGATATCGGCTATGTCTACCTCAACCCGCGCATCCGCATTTCTTAAGGAGGGTTAGATCATGGAACCACTTACCTGGACCGGCTCTATCGCCTTCCTGAACCCGCTTTTTGCCCTTGGCCTTGCGCTAATGGTCTTATCCATTGCCGTCTGGATGCTGGCCAGCATCGTGCTGCCCGAAGACCAGATGACGGTGAACCCGGACGGTACGTTGAGCTCAAGCTCAGGCCTGCGGACACTGATACAACTTGCACTGCGCTACAGTTTCTTGGCCAGTGTCGGAATCGCACTCGCCTATATCGTGCTGGGCGTTGTGATGGGCACCAGCGCCGGGATTATTGGCGCCATGTCCCAGCAGTTCTTGCCTGTATGGGTGTCGTTGATCATCCTTTATGCCATGTCGATCGCTTTCAAACGCAAGCTTGGCCTCTACGGCAAACTGTTTGACAGCCCCATCGGCATGATCGGCTTTGGCCTTGTGATGTTCTGGGTTTTCACCGGGGTATTCGGCGCGATGGATTTGATCGTCACGCATGACCCGCTGTCACAGGTTTCGGGCATGAAGAACAAAGTGCCAGGTACGCCACTTTCCAATCTAGAGGACGGTCAATACGCCTGGTATCTGCTGGGTGGCGACAATCTGGCCCGCGATGTGTTCAGCCGCATGGTCAAAGGGGCATGGATTGTTGTTCAGATCGCCCCGCTTGCCACGATGTTTGCCTTCATGGTTGGCATCACGTTGGGCCTTCCGGCAGGCTATTATGGTGGTCGGCTGGATACTTTGCTGTCGTTCCTTGCGAACCTGATTCTGGCCTTCCCGGTGATCTTGCTGTTCTATCTGCTGGTCACGCCCGAGATCGTTGCGACCGGGGTACCGAATTACATGGCGGCCGTCTTGTTCGTATTCCCGATCATCTTCCTCGGTGTGCTGCTGAACTCACGCTACTATACCAGACCGAACTTCCGAACACCGCTGTTGATCGGAGTTTTAGGGGTAGCGGGTTGGTTCTACCTGTCTCTGATTTCGACCGGTGGCTACATCATCAATACCGACGCCTATCGTATCTGGGGTCTGCCGACCTATCTGGATCTGTTCGATATTCCAGGTGGTATTCTGGTGGTCTTCGTCTCGGTGGTCTTTGTGAATTCGCCCACCGTTTTCCGCATCGTGCGCGGACTGGCGCTGGACATCAAAACACGGGACTACGTGGCAGCAGCACAAACCCGTGGCGAAGGTCCGTGGTACATCATGTTGTGGGAAATCCTGCCCAACGCGCGCGGCCCGCTGATCGTCGATTTCTGTCTGCGTATTGGCTATACCACCATCCTACTGGGAACCTTAGGTTTCTTTGGTCTGGGCCTGCCACCTGAAAGCCCTGACTGGGGGTCGACGATCAACGAGGGGCGCAAGCTTTTGTCGATCTACCTGCACCCTGCTCTGCCACCCGCGCTGGCCTTGTTGACGCTGGTTCTGGGTCTGAACCTGCTGGCCGACGGGTTGCGCGAAGAAAGTCTGAAAGACTGATGTGAAAGCGACCGGGGGGCCAGCCCCCCGGACCCCCCGAGATATTTTTGCCAGATGAAGAGGATCCCCTCGATCTGGTGAGGAGATACAAGATGAGCAAGATGGCGGATTATGACGGCCCGATCCTGGAGATCGACAAGCTGTCGATTTCCTTCTTTACCCGCCTGCGGGAAATTCCGGCCGTGATGGATTTCTCTGTCAGCGTGCAACCCGGTGAAGCTGTTGGTCTGGTCGGTGAATCCGGCTGCGGTAAGTCCACGGTGGCGTTGGGTGTAATGCAGGACCTTGGCAAAAACGGTCGCATCGTTGGCGGTACAATCAAGTTCAAGGGTCGTGATCTGGCGGAAATGAGTTCAGATGAATTGCGCGACATACGCGGCAATGAGATCGCGATGATCTATCAGGAGCCGATGGCCTCACTGAACCCGGCAATGAAGATCGGTAAGCAGCTGATGGAAGTGCCCATGATTCACGAGGGCGTCAGCGCGGAAGAAGCGTATTCGCGCGCGCTGGAAGTTGTCACCGATGTGCGCTTGCCGGACCCCGAGCGAATGCTCAACTCGTTCCCGCACCAGCTGTCAGGCGGTCAACAGCAGCGCATCGTGATCGCGATGGCCTTGATGTCGAAACCGGCGCTGCTGATCCTTGACGAACCAACAACGGCACTTGACGTGACGGTTGAGGCTGCCGTGGTCGAGCTGGTGAAGGATCTGGGCAAGAAATACGGCACCTCGATGCTGTTCATTTCGCACAACCTCGGGCTGGTTCTGGAAACCTGTGACCGGCTTTGCGTGATGTATTCGGGTGAGGCGGTCGAGCGCGGCTCGATCAAGGATGTGTTTGACGAGATGCAGCATCCTTACACGCAGGCCCTGTTCCGGTCGATCCCGCTGCCGGGGGCCGACAAGAATTCGCGTCCGCTGGTGGCTATACCGGGGAACTTTCCCCTACCCCATGAGCGGCCCCCTGGTTGTAACTTCGGTCCGCGCTGCGACTATTTCGAAGAAGGTCGCTGTGACGCCAAGGACATCCTGATGGAGGCGGTGCCCGGAAATGACCGGCACCATACCCGTTGCCTTAAATTCAAAGAGATTGACTGGAACGCACCAATCACGGTGGGTGAACAGAAAGAGAAAGGTGAGATCGGCAGGGTCGTTCTGAAGATGGACAACCTCAAGAAATACTATGAGGTTGCAGCAAATGCCCTGTTCGGCGGTGGCGAAAAGAAGGTTGTGAAGGCAAACGAAACGCTCAGTTTCGAGGCGCATGAATCCGAGACATTGGCCATTGTGGGCGAATCCGGTTGCGGCAAGTCCACCTTTGCCAAAGTTCTCATGGGTCTTGAGACGGCCACGGACGGGCAGATTCTTCTGGACAACCGCAATATCGAACAGGTGCCCATAGAAGAGCGCGACGCAAAGACCGTTGGTGAAGTTCAGATGGTGTTTCAGAACCCGTTCGACACGCTGAACCCGTCGATGACCGTTGGGCGCCAGATCATCCGGGCATTGGAAATCTTCGGTGTTGGCAATTCCGAGGCCGAGCGCAAGAAGCGGATGCTGGAGCTGCTGGATCTGGTAAAACTGCCGCGCGCCTTTGCCGACAGAATGCCGCGTCAGCTGTCGGGTGGCCAGAAGCAGCGCGTAGGTATCGCGCGCGCCTTTGCCGGCGATGCGCGCATTGTGGTAGCCGACGAGCCCGTATCGGCGCTGGACGTTTCGGTGCAAGCTGCGGTGACCGACCTGCTGATGGAAATTCAGCGCGAGCACAAAACCACGTTGCTGTTCATCAGCCATGACCTTTCCATCGTGCGATACCTCAGCGACCGAGTGATGGTGATGTATCTGGGCCACGTGGTCGAGCTGGGCACAACTGATCAGGTTTTTGCCCCCCCCTACCACCCTTATACCGAAGCGCTTCTGAGTGCTGTTCCCATCGCCGATACATCGGTCGAAAAGCAGCACATCGTACTGGAAGGTGATATTCCTTCAGCCATGAACCCGCCACCGGGATGCCCGTTCCAGACACGGTGTCGCTGGAAATCCGAAGTGCCTGACGGCCGCTGCGAGTCACATGTGCCACCGGTGCAGACATTGGCCGAGGGTCATCAGGTGAAGTGCCACTTGTCCGAAGAGGTGCTGGCACGGATGCAACCCGTGATCAAAGTCGCGGCCGAGTAGGTTTGCGGATCTTCACTGGAAAGGGCCGGTCGTTGACCGGCCCTTTCTGTGAGCGCCGCGTTTCACGAGGAAACTGGCGGCGCCTGTGAGTGGTGGTTCCCTGTAAGACTCTCAGCCGGTCATGACATTGTTGCCGAAATGCATGAACTCCTGGTTCATACCAGCAATCTCTCCGGCCTCCAGTTTCAGGCTGGCACTGTCAAGCATCTGATAGCTTTGCTGTCCCTTTACCCACTCGTCTGCTGATTGCAGCGTGGTCAGCGTATAAGACGTGACTTCGTTCAGGTAATGAGTTGGGATAATGATCTTGGGCTTTAGCTTGGCCACGATGTCATTACCCTGATCGAAACTCAGGATATGTTGCGACCCGTCTACCGGAAGGGTCAGAACATCGACCTGTCCGACGGCGTCCCAAAACTCCTGAGGCGGATTGTGGCGATTATCACCCCAGATCAGCGTACGAATGCCGCCTGTTTCCACCAGATAGACCACCATATCCATATGACCCACATTGTTCGGTGGGCAGGCTTCGACCCCAAACTCGGCCAGTGCATTGGTCCAGTTGTACCACCCCGGCGCCACGCAGGCATGTTTATCTGCAAAACCGGTGATCTTGATATCGGCGAACTCGAAATTGCCCACCATCCTGTCCAGCACCATGGTCGAGCTTGGTCGTTCGATCGCGTCGTGATCGAAATGCGCATGTGTCGACAAGGTAATGTCCACCGGGATCTGGGGGAATTCATTGCGGAACCAAAGCCCCCACGCGCCCGACGGGTCATCACGCCAGGGGTCGAACAGGACCGTTGCGCCGTTGGGCGAGGTGATCTTTATGGCGCAATGGCCATAATAGTCGATACCGACAACTCCGGCACTGGCCTGACCCGTCGATCCCTGCAGGTCGATCACGTGGTTATTGTTTCCTGGCTGCAACCAGACTTGCGATTGCGCCTCGGCCGGTTTTGCCCCCAGCACTGAAGCTGTCGCGCCAACACCGGCAGCACCTGCCGCCATGAAAAATGACCGCCGAGACAGCCCCGGTGCCAGATGATCCCTGTCCCCTTTCAGGATGGTCGGTTTCAGATCCTTGCGATCCATATCTTTGTACCTCTCTGTTGGACGTGCGCCGTTTTTCCGCACCTCAACCCAGAGGGTAACAAGCCAAAGCACATCGGCTCAGACCGAAAAAATGGGGGTGAAATATGGGGGCAATCCCCATATTCGGCATTCACGAAATCGAGAGCAAATGACTGCGCAGGTTTTGATCCCGTCCCTCAAGTCCTAGTTTTCGACGAATGTTGTTGCGGTGAAAATCGATTGTCGACGTCTCTCGGGACAGGGCCTTGGCAATGTCCTTTGTGGTTTTCCCAAACATGACCATCTGTGCAATTTCCATTTCGGTCGGGGTCATTGCCGCGAAGGCATCCGTCAACTTGTCAGACAGCGAAGATGTGATCTCGTTCAGGTTCTTTTCGGCCAGCTCAAGATAGACAAATTGCGCCTCGTCGCCGGAAAGCTGCGCCCGAACCTTTTCAAGATGTGGTAATACTCTGCTGCGAACCTGCTCGACGATTTCGTGATCCCGGTTTTTGCGGTCATCGTCGAGACTTGAGAGCAATACGCGCAACGCCGTGTTCGTCTCCTGCAACTCTCGGGTTCGATCCGAAACACGCGTTTCAAGCTGGGCAAGTGTTTCGTTCAGTTTCTCCTCCAACGCGCGTCTCAGATAAACCTCTTGCAACAAAGCCAAATCCGACTCGACCATGCGCGCGAATTGCGCCAGCCCCTCTCGGAACAACAGGGCCCGCCGGTTCTGTTTACGGTCCAGAACACAGATTGTGCCGAACACCGATCCATCGGGCCATTTCAGCGGTAAGCCGATGTAAAAGGTCATTCCGTGTTCCAGGTCGTCGTTGTCCGCCCAAACCGGATCACATTTGGCGTCCTGGACCACCAACTCTCCGTCACGCTCCAGAACACCCTGACAGTACAGCTTGGGGTTCAACTGGAAACTCAGACCGACCGGATACGGGTTCTCGGGGTGATCGGATGTGATCAAAACCGCATGATCCGGCACGTCGGTTTTCATGATCAGGCTTGCGGGCACGTCGGCCAGTTCTGCGACCAGATCAACAAGTTGCTGCCAGTTTGCCAGCGTTTCTTTGGGAATCTGCGGATGATCAGCAGGCATTAGGGGCCTCACCAGTTTCTGGGCGATACCCTGTCAGGTTAGTTGGAGGATTTGCACTGAATCAAGAATAGGACGTTCTGCGGCGCAGCATCGGTTTCAGCCGCCCCAGATAACCTTCACGTAGTTCTGGGTTTCCTTGTACGGCGGAATACCACCATGCTTTTCAACCGCATCGGGACCCGCGTTATAGGCCGCCAGCGCCAAAGGCCACGATTTGAACTTGCGGTACTGCCAGGACAGATATCTGGCACCGCCTTCGAGGTTCTGCTTGGGATCATGGGGGTTTACGCCCAAAAGCTCGGCCGTCTGTGGCATAAGCTGCGCCAGTCCTAACGCACCTTTATGTGACTTCGCCTGTGGGTTCCATCCACTTTCCTGCTGCACGAGACGCAAGAACAGATCTTCAGGGATGCTGTGAAGGCGAGCAACACGGCGCGCGATTTCCAGATATTCTCCGCGATACTTTCCTGAATACCGTTTGCTGACCTGATCACGCGTTGTTTTGGGTTTCAGCCGGGCCGAGTCGCGGTACTGGGTTGCCGCACGAGAATCCAGAACTTTCGCCTGTTTCAGGAAAATATCCTTGCGGCTTTTGCTGGACAATGTTTGTGCCTGCACCGGCGCAACGGCCAATACAAGGCAGGCAACGGAAAACCCAGCAACCCAAGAACGCATCTTTGCTTATCCTGCTCGATCAAAACCAGTGGGAGTATAGGTATTCCCGCAAAAAATGAAAGCTTGGTAAATAGTACAGTAAGACTCTTGTTCGACAGTGTTGTATCAACTGTTTTCAACCATGATGCAGGCCGTATAGGGTCTCACGAAACTCATTGCGCCAGATTCGGCGCATTTACGCAGAACAGAACGAGGATTTACATGGCGGGTTCAGTCAACAAGGTCATTCTGGTGGGAAATCTTGGCCGCGACCCCGAAGTCCGGTCGTTCCAGAACGGTGGCAAAGTGTGCAACCTGCGCATTGCCACCTCGGAAAACTGGAAAGACCGCAACACGGGTGAACGTCGTGAACGGACAGAGTGGCATTCGGTTGCCATCTTCTCGGAACCGCTGGCCCGCATCGCCGAGCAATATCTGCGCAAGGGCAGCAAGGTTTATATCGAAGGCCAGCTGGAAACCCGCAAATGGCAGGATCAGTCCGGTCAGGATCGGTACACGACCGAGGTTGTCCTGCGCCCTTATCGCGGGGAACTGACCCTGTTGGACGGTCGTAGTGAAGGCGGTGGCGGCAGCGGCGGCGGGTATGGTGGCGGCCAGGCCGGTGGCGGTTACGGTGACCCCTATGGCGGTCCATCCAGCTCTCCGGCACCAGCCTCGGGCGGAATCGACGACGACGAGATTCCGTTCTAAGTAAAACGGAGAAACAACATGACATGGTCCTTCTCTCTCGGCCGATTGCTCGGGTCCGAACTGAGGGTCCATGTCACCTTTTTTCTGCTGCTCGCTTGGGTCGGTTTTGCCGCATTCTCAGCCGGTGGCCTGCCAGCCGCGATAGAAAACCTTCTCTTTGTTCTGGCGCTGTTTGCCTGCGTTGTCGCGCATGAGTTCGGTCACGCCCTTATGGCGCGGCGTTATGGTATCAAAACCCCCGACATCACCCTTTTGCCCATCGGCGGCCTGGCCCGGCTTGAGAGAATGCCGGAAAAACCGATGCAAGAGGTTCTGGTGGCGCTTGCGGGTCCGGCAGTGAATATCGCTATCTTTATTGGCCTTGCCGCGCTTGGCGCAGGTATGCCGCTTGAGACCCTCGCGCAATTGGAGTCACCAAATGTGAGGATTGTGGACAAGCTGGCCTATATCAATCTGCTTTTGGCCATCTTCAACTTGATCCCGGCCTTCCCAATGGACGGAGGCCGCGTCTTTCGCGCACTTCTGTGTTTACGCATGAATCGTGTCAAAGCCACCCGAATTGCAGCCGTTGGTGGCCAGGTTGTCGCCATCGGGTTTGGATTTCTAGGGCTGAGCTCTGGCAATCCAATTCTGGTATTGATCGCCGTATTCGTGTTCTTTGCAGCCAATGCAGAAAGCCAGGAAGTCGCTTTGCGATCTGCGGTTCGTCGTGTTCTGGCCCGTGACGCGATGATCACCGAGTTTCACGCACTTTCTCCCAGTGATACGCTGAGCACAGCAGCACAAGCCGTCATTCACACCACGCAGCACGAATTTCCGATACTGGACCCAAATCACACGTTGCTGGGCTTTGTGACACGCGATCGCCTGTTCACCGCCCTTGCAAGCGACCAGCCCAGAACTGCGCCCGCGACCTCGATCATGGATACAAACGTCCCCGCAGTCTTGCTGACAACCGGCCTTGAGGACGTGCTGGAACACCTGCACAATGGGGCGCCGGCCATTGCAGTTCTGACCTATGGCGGTCGCATGATCGGTTACATAACCCGCGAAAACATCGGCGAGCTGATGGTCATTCAGGGTCGTTAGCCCCTTGCGTCACACCGGGGCGAGAGCGTCCGACAGAACCGACAAGACCGCATCCTTCGGCACATCCGAGGTCACATATGCCTGACCAATTCCGCGGGCCAGGATAAACCGCAGCTGGCCGTCCACGACCTTTTTGTCCTGCCCCATCAGATCCACCAGTACCTCGGCATTTGGCAATTCGCCCGAAATATCAGCCAGATCCGTTTTCATGCCCATCGCCCGCAGATGTGCGCGTACCCGGCTTGGGTCCTCTTGTGAACACAGGCCAAGGCGGGACGAAAGCTCGAACGCAAGTGCACAGCCAATGGCCACGCCCTCGCCATGCAAAAGACGGTCGGAATACCCTGTGGCGGCCTCCAAGGCATGGCAGAAGGTGTGCCCCAGATTCAGCAGGGCGCGGTCACCTTGTTCGGTTTCATCCCGGGCCACGATATCGGCTTTCATCTGAACCGAGCGGGTTACCGCACGCACACGTGCGGCCATGTCGCCTGAAGACACACTTCGCCCGTTCGCCTCAAGCCATTCAAAGAAATCAGCATCCCCAAGCAAGCCGTATTTCACCACTTCGCCATACCCTGAAAGAAAGTCCCTCTGGGACATGGTCTTCAACACAGATGTATCGGCCAGAACCAGCGATGGCTGATGAAAAGCGCCGATCAGGTTCTTCCCCTGAGGGGCGTTGATCCCTGTTTTCCCCCCGACAGAGCTGTCGACCTGCGCCAGCAAAGACGTGGGGATTTGTACGAACCGAACACCTCGGCGCAGAACGGCTGCGGCAAAGCCGGCAAGATCACCAATTACCCCACCACCAAGGGCCACAACAACGTCGCTGCGTTCAACCTTTTCAGTCAACAGCCACTCAACCGCGCGTTCGAAATGTGGCCAGCTTTTTGTTGCCTCTCCGGCGGGTAAGGCCAGCGCGGACATTTCGATCCCGGTGGTTTTCAGACCCGCACGCAGCGTTTCCAGATGCAGATCAGCGACACTTTCATCTGTCAGGACGGCCACCTTAGGACGCGCCAATAGCGGTGCAATCCAATCGCCCGCGCGCGCCAGAAGATCCGGACCGATTTCTACGTCATACGACCGGTCCCCAAGTTCAACGTGTACTGTTTGATGCATTATCTGATTTCCAAAACATCAGGGCGCGCCAACAAGGCGTCGACAACCCGGTCCACCATATTCTCGATCGAAGTTTCGCCATCCGAATCCACGATCAGATCCGCCTCGGCGTAAACCGGAACACGCGCCTCGTAGAGGGCTTTCAATGTCGCATAAGGATCGGCAGTACGAAGCAGCGGGCGCGTGTCCTTGTGGCGGACACGGCTCCACAGAACTTTCAGGTCTGCCCGCAGCCAGACCGACGCACCCCGCATGGTGATCATACGCCGGTTGTCAGGCTGAAGAAACGCCCCGCCACCCGTTGAAAGTACGCCTTTTTTGTCATCCAGCAGGCGGCTGATAACCTGTGATTCTTTGGTGCGAAAAAAAGGTTCCCCGTCCCGCTCAAAGATTTCGGGGATGGTCATGTTCGCAGCTGATTCGATTTCGGCATCGCTGTCCAGAAAGGGAACACCCAGTCGAGCGGCCAAAGCACGACCCACGGCTGACTTTCCGGCCCCCATCATACCGACCAGAACCACGGTTTTGTGCAGATCAAACCGGGTCTGCGCGTCCGCTGAGTGCGTGTTATGCTTAATTTCGCTCATTTCACCGTGAATGACGTGATCTTGGGAAAAATGCCAGTTATAACTTGGTCAAAATCAAAAATTGAGGCAGCGTGACGCCATGAGCCGTCTGATCAAATTCCTGATATATGTTCTGTGCCTGGCATTCATCGGGCTGGTCGCCTATGCCTATGTCGGTCCATTCTTTGGTGCGGATTTCTCTGCGCCTCAAAGTGAAATTCGCGAGCCGGTTGCACTGGATGTCAACTAAGCAACTGCTTTTGGCAATCACACTGGCCGGGTCGGCACATGCGCAGGAACCTTTATCCGCCATCGAATGGCTGACAGACCCGCCGGAAAACCTGCCGGGAACCGTTCTGCTGGAACCACCGGTTACGCAAGATGGCGCATTGCCGGAAATTGAGGTGACTTCGCTTGAGGCACTGTCGCAGCCGCTGGGCCTTGTTTCGTCCTCTGTCACCGGTCTGCCCGTCGACCTTTGGCAGGGCAGCGATGCGGATCGCCTGGCCGAACTGATCGCCGACGTCCACGTGCGTGACAACCCGGCCATGCAGCGATTGTTGTTCACGCTGCTCTTGTCTGAAACCCGCGCGCCGTCAGGGCCTCTGGCTGAAGAAATCCTTTTGCTGGCACGGCTGGACCGATTGATGCAACTGGGCGCTGCTGATCCGGCGCAGTCGCTTGTTCAATTGGCCGGGCCCACTGACACGCAGGACCGTTTCAAACGCTGGTTCGATGCGACGCTCTTGACCGGGGATGAGGATCGCAGTTGTACCGCCCTTATTGCTGAACCGCATCTTTCGCGGGACTATGCGGCTCAGATCTTCTGCAAGGCCCGCCGCGGGGATTGGGTTTCAGCCGCGCTGACACTTGAGGCAGCACATGCGCTTGAAATCCTTCCACCAGAGGATCTGGCGGTTCTGGACCGTTTCCTCAGCCCGGAACTGTATGAAGGCGCAGCTTACCTGCCGCAGCCGGAAAACCCTGATCCCCTGACGTTCCGTTTGTTTGAGGCAATTGGCGAACGGCTTCCCTCCGCTCCGCTGCCACGGGCGTTTGCCAATGCGGATCTGCGCGATGTCGCGGGTTGGAAGGCACAGATCGAAGCAGCGGAACGGCTTACCCGTATTGGCGCATTAACCCCCAATCAGCTGCTGGGCCTTTATACCGAGCGTGATCCGGCAGCCTCAGGTGCTGTCTGGGATCGGGTGGCCGCCGTTCAGCGTTTTGAAAGCGCGTTAGACACCGGGAACGCGGAAGCGATCGGAAAGACTTTGCAACCGGTCTGGCAACAGATGCGCGGTGTCGGGCTTGAGGTTCCGTTTGCCGAACTGTTCGCCGAGCGCTTGTCGTCTGTCACATTGCCGGTTGCCACCACCGAAATCCTGCGCTGGCGTATTCTGATGCTGTCGGGGCTTTACGAACAGGCCGCCTTGGCAGCGCCCGACACATCCAACGAAACCCGATTTCTTGCCGCTTTGGCACAAGGTGACCCCGGGCGCGCGGTGTCCCCGTCCCCTTTGGCTGATGCTGTCGCTCAGGGGTTTGAATGGGCAGCGCCTGTGCCGGGCGACATTGATGCGCTGCTGGCCAACGGTCAATTGGGCGAAGCCATTATTGAAGCCATGCAACTGTTTGCACATGGCGCACGGGGCAATCTGGTGGACCTGACAGCGGCGATTGCAACATTCCGGCGCGTTGGGTTGGAAGACACCGCGCGACGTGCGGCCCTGTCCCTTTTGATCCTGCAAAAGCGTTGATCATGGGCTCTCCGGCATCAGATGCCCTGTGGATTTCAACGTTCTTGCAGGCGCAGGCGGCAGAGCTTGGCGCGGCTACCAATACGCTGCTGGCCTATGGGCGCGACCTGAAAGATTTTGCCGAATGGCTGGACCGCAAGAAATCCGGATTTGATCAGGCAGATCGCGACCTGATCGAAGCCTACCTGATCGACTGCGATGCACAGGGCTTGTCACGTTCGACCCGCGCGCGGCGTTTGTCTGCTATCAAACAGCTGTACCGGTTTGCCTTCGAGGAAGGCTGGCGCGCGACCAATCCTGCCATTCAGATCAAAGGTCCCGGCCGGCAGAAACGGCTGCCCAAGACGCTGGATGTGCCCGAAGTTGATCGTTTGCTGGAGGCTGCCCGAAAAACCGGGAGAACCGAATCTGACAGGCTAAGAAACACCTGCCTGATGGAGGTTTTGTACGCCACCGGAATGCGGGTGACTGAACTTGTCTCCCTGCCCGTCTCCTCGGCCCGTGGCGACCCCCGGATGCTACTGGTGCTGGGAAAAGGGGGTAAGGAGCGAATGGTCCCCCTGTCGCCGCCGGCCCGGGATGCTTTGGCCGCGTGGCTGACCGCGCGGGACGAGGCCGAGGACCTGGCCGCGGAAAAAGGCGCTCAGCGCTCGCGCTTTCTGTTCCCATCACGCGGAAAGTCCGGTCATCTGACACGGCACAGGTTCTTTTTGCTGGTGAAAGAGCTGGCTGTGCGCGGCGGTGTTTCTTCTGAAAAAGTCACACCACACACGCTGCGCCATGCATTCGCAACGCATCTGCTGGCCAACGGCGCTGATCTGAGATCGATCCAGACGTTATTGGGCCATGCAGACGTAGCGACGACAGAAATCTATACGCATGTTCTGGATGAACGTCTGGCGGAACTGGTGTTGCAACATCACCCGCTGAGCAAAGACCGCAATGGAGACAAGGGCTAAGACCTTGATCCAGCGGGGCGACGTCCCCATAACGGATGCAGTACACAAACCTATCAAGGACCAATGGAACCCTTACCTTCTATGATCGACGGCGCATTCTGGTTTACGACCGGCGCTATCCTGTTCCTGCTTATCCTGTCCGGATTTTTCTCGGGCTCGGAAACGGCGCTGACCGCCTCATCTAGGGGGAAACTGCGCGCTCAGGCCGACAAGGGATCGCGCGGGGCCAAAAAGGCTCTGGAAATCACCGACGACAACGAACGTCTGATCGGGTCGGTTCTGCTGGGCAACAACCTCGTCAACATTCTGGCCGCGTCGCTGGCGACAGCGTTGTTCACACGTCTTTTTGGCGAAAGCGGCGTGGCATTGGCGACCCTGGTCATGACCTTTCTGGTGCTGATCTTTGCCGAAGTGCTGCCCAAAACCTACGCCATCACCAATTCCGAAAAGGCCGCTGCGGCCGTTGCACCGATCATCAGCGTGGTAGTGACGGTGTTTTCACCTGTCGTCGCGGCCGTTCGATTGTTGGTGCGTGGCGTATTGCGCCTGTTCGGAGTTCAGATCGATCCTGACAGCAACATTCTGGCCGTGCGCGAAGAAATCGCAGGCGCTCTGCAACTGGGCCATTCCGAAGGGGTGGTTGAAAAGGAAGATCGCGACCGCATCCTCGGCGCGCTGGATCTGGGCGACCGCACGGTGGAAGAGATCATGCTCCACCGTTCCAACATCGAAATGATCGATGCGAACGCCCCACCCGAAGCTATCCTAAGGCAATGCCTTGAAAGCCCTCACACTCGTCTGCCTGTTTTCAGGGACGAGCAGGAGAACATAGTTGGCGTTGTTCACGCCAAGGACTTGTTCCGCGCGATGTATGCACAGGCTGGCAGCAGCGATGGCGGCACCGACCGGCTGGCCAGCTTCGACATCGGCAAGGTCGCAAATGCCCCCTATTTCGTTCCGGAGACCACAACTCTGGATGACCAGATGCGCGAGTTTCTGCGAATGCACGGTCACTTTGCGCTGGTGGTGGACGAATACGGCTCATTGCGTGGACTGATCACGCTTGAGGATATTCTGGAAGAAATCGTGGGCGAAATCGCCGATGAGTTCGATATCGCCGAAGAGGTGCCGGTCGTGCGGACGGATGATGGCCAATTCCTTGTCGAAGGTGCTATGACCATTCGCGATGTCAATCGTGCGCTGGACTGGTCGCTACCGGATGAAGAAGCCAACACTCTTGCTGGTCTGGTCATCCACGAAGCCCAGATGATCCCGGTTGTTGGGCAAGTGTTCTCGTTCCATGGCTTCCGGTTCGAGGTTACAGCACGCGAAGGCAATCGTATCACAGCCCTGAAAGTGCGGCCCTTATAGGGTTTGGACGCTAGACAAAAACGACGCGCTCTGTCGCTCGTTTGACAGAATGCTTTGCCATTGATCTGCACCGTCCTACCAGAAAAGGAGGAGCGGATGAAAAACACATGCCAGGTGGTCGTCATTGGTGGCGGTGTGGTCGGATGTTCGGTTCTTTATCACCTGACCAAGCTCGGGTGGTCGGACGTCATGTTGCTGGAACGGTCCGAACTGACCAGCGGATCGACCTGGCATGCGGCAGGCGGGTTTCACACCCTCAACGGCGACACCAACATGGCGGCGCTACAGGGATACACGATCAGGCTGTATAAAGAACTGGAACAGATCACCGGCATGTCCTGTGGCCTGCACCACGTGGGCGGTGTGACACTTGCCGACAATCAGGACCGGTTTGATATGCTGCTGGCGGAACGCGCCAAGCATCGGTTCATGGGGCTTGAAACAGAAATCGTCGGCCCGGAAGAAATCAAAAAGATCGCGCCCATTACAAATATCGACGGAATTATCGGTGCTCTTTATGATCCGCTGGATGGACATTTGGACCCCTCAGGCACCACCCATGCCTATGCCAAGGCCGCGCGAATGGGCGGTGCCACAATTGAAACCCATTGTATGGTGCGTGAAACCAACCAGCGCCCCGATGGAAGCTGGGATGTCGTCACCGACAAGGGCACAATCCATGCCGAACACATTGTTAATGCAGGCGGGCTTTGGGCACGTGAAGTTGGCGCCATGGCCGGTGTCTATTTTCCCCTGCACCCGATGGAGCATCAATATCTTGTCACCGACGCGATCCCACAGATCGAAGCAATTATCGATGCGGGTGGCGAGCATCCGCATGTCATGGATCCGGCAGGTGAAAGCTATTTAAGGCAGGAAGGGCGTGGCCTGTGCATCGGGTTCTACGAACAGACCTGCAAGCCCTGGGCAGTAGACGGCACCCCGTGGGATTTCGGGCACGAGTTGCTGCCCGATGACTATGACAAGATCACCGACAGTATCGAATTCGCGTATCGCCGCTTTCCTGTGCTGGCTGAGGCTGGGATAAAATCGGTGATCCATGGGCCGTTTACCTTTGCCCCTGATGGCAACCCGCTGGTCGGCCCTGTACCCGGAATGCGCAACTACTGGTCGGCCTGCGGTGTCATGGCCGGGTTCAGTCAGGGTGGCGGCGTTGGCCTGACGCTGGCGCAGTGGATGATCGAAGGCGAGCCCGAGCGCGATGTGTTTGCCATGGATGTTGCCCGCTTCGGAGACTGGATCAGCCCAGGTTACACCCGCCCCAAAGTCATCGAGAATTATCAGAAACGCTTCAGTGTCGCCTATCCGAACGAAGAACTGCCTGCCGCGCGCCCCAACCGCACAACACCAATGTATGACATCTTCAGCGAGCTGGGCGCGGTCTGGGGGCAGCAATACGGCCTTGAGGTCCCAAACTATTTTGCTCAGGAAGATGAGCCGGGGTTTGAAACGCCATCCTTCCGCCGCTCGAACGCGTTCACGGCGACAAGGCGCGAAGTGCGGGCGGTGCGTGAAGCTGTGGGTATCAACGAAGTCCACAATTTCGGCAAATACCGCATCACCGGACCCGATGCTCGGAACTGGCTGGACCGGATCATGGCTGGCCGCATTCCGAAACCCGGTCGGCTGTCTTTGACCCCGATGCTGTCGCACAAGGGCAAGCTAATCGGTGATTTCACCGTTTCCTGCCTGACTGACACCGACTTCCAGCTTACGGCGTCTTATGGCAGTCAGGCCTTCCACATGCGGTGGTTCCAGCAAAACGCTCAGGACGGCGTGAGGATTGAAAACGTCAGCGACCGGTTGAACGGCTTCCAGATTGCCGGCCCGAAGGCAACGCAGGTTCTGGCAGCCTGCACCCGAGACGACTTGGCCGATTTCAACTTCCTGAACGTGCGCCGGATGACTGTCGGCATGACCGACTGTATCGTTCAGCGTGTCAGCTATACGGGTGATCTTGGTTACGAAATCTATTGCGACCCCTTAGCGCAGCGTCAGCTTTGGTGGACGCTGTGGGAGGCCGGACAACCCCATGGCATTGTTCCGTTCGGAATGCGCGCAATGATGAGCCTGCGGCTAGACAAGTTCTTTGGCTCATGGATGCGGGAATATTCGCCAGATTACACCGCCGCAGAAACGGGGTTGGACCGGTTCATTGCTTTCAACAAAAGCACCCGTTTCATCGGCCGCGATACAGCGGAAGCAGAACGGGCCAACGGAACCACCCGCCAGCTGGCAGCCTTCGAAGTTGAAACATACGATGCAGACGTCAACGCCTATGAACCGATCTGGCTGGATGGTTCGGTTGTCGGGTTCTGTACCTCGGGCGGCTACTCTCATTTTGCGCAAAAATCCGTCGCCATGGGCTTTCTTCCGTCCGGGCGCATAGAAGATGGTCTGGAGGTTGAAATCGAGATTCTGGGGCAGATGCGCAAAGCGAAGGTTATCTCGACACCTTTGTTTGACTCAGATGGCACACGCATGAGGGGATGACAGCACACATGACTGACGGCAGTGAGGCACAATGACCGAAATCCCAATCATCCTGCTTGCCGCCGGTCAATCCAGTCGTATGGGCGGGTTGGACAAGCTTTTGCAGCAAATCGACGGCATTCCACTGCTGACCCGTACGGCGACCCTTGCGCGTGGTGTGGCGCCTGTCCTTGTCGCCCTGCCACCGCGTCCACACCCAAGATATGACGCACTTGCGGGACTGGATGTTCAGACCGTTCCGGTCCCGGACGCGGCAGAGGGAATGAACGCCAGTTTGCGCACCGCCATAGAATACCTTCCTGTAGACGCACCCGCAGTCATGGTCTTGCTGGCCGACTTACCTGACCTGACCCAGGCTGATCTGAGAACGATCTTGAATGCACGTCAATTACATCCCGACAATGTAATCTGGCGCGGAACAACCGCAGATGGAAAGCCCGGGCACCCGGTGATCTTCGATCGGACGCTTTTCACTCAGCTTTCGGCATTACACGGTGATCACGGCGCGCAGGCGGTGGTTCGCTCGCAACAGTGCGGCGTATTCCTGCAACCCCTGCCCGGTCAAAACGCGGTTTTAGATCTGGATACACCGGAAGATTGGGACGCCTGGCGCAAAAAGTGTACTTCTTGAATAAACACGGCCCGGTCGATATCGACCGGGCCGGTGCCCAATACAGGACTACCACTTTCTACAATTCCAAAAGTTTGACCAATAGGTCTTAAAGACACTCTGGTTCCCTAGCAGCTAAACCTAAACAAGACCCCCTCGTTAACACGCCGCTAAAACTTCCGGTAACTGAGTTAGCCGCCAGCGCCCCCTAGCGCTTTTGGCTTCCCCTCACTTGGGCAATTTCATCCTCACTTATCCGATCCTTAGAAACAACGTAAAATTGGAAGAATAGGTTAATTTCGCGCACCTCGATTTGGCTTTTAGGCAACATAGCCCCAGGGCTTGTTCAACCTATAGGCGATCCAAGTCCGGTGCGCATATCAACGATTCGGGATTAAGCGCAAACTTATGCACCCATTCAGCTGCCTGTCAGCAAAGTTACAGCGTCAAGTCCGATGACTCCCGGACTCGCCCACAACCATTGGAAGAGCAGCATTTTTCCCCACTGTTCAGTGAAAGCATTGTCAACAAAACAATGAAAATTCAACTTTTTTGAAAGTTTGACGTCTGTTTTGGCAACAATCCTCCGATTCGCCTTCGACCTACCCGGTTAAATAAGCGAATCCTGATCAACGTCCTTCGCCACAAAACACCCGCTTTGTGGCAAAATTAAGATTTTTTAATTGATCAGTCAGGAAACCCCAATCCTGCCAGTGCATCTCATGTCTCAACGCGCAACGGAAATTGCGTGATCAAACCAGGAGACAGAAATGAGCATCCGAAAATCTTCGCTTTTACTTCCCCGCACATCCAACTGGATGGGGGTCAGCGCATTGGGCGCAGCCATGCTGGCCACAACCGCTTTACCTTCGATGGCGGATGAGGCGCTTGCCGATCTTGTCGAAACCGTTTCCCCGTCGGTTGTAACCATCATTGCCGAACAAAAGGCCGCCCCAAGCCCCGCACAGGGGCAGAATTTTGATTTCGACGGTCATCCGTTTGGGGAATTCTTCAAGCGCTTTGGTGGGCCTGAAGGGTTCAACATGCCTCAACGCGGGCCGGCACAAGGGCTCGGGTCAGGGTTTGTACTGGATGAAGCCGGTTATATCGTCACCAATCACCATGTGGTGGACAATGCCGCGACTGTAATCGTTCGCCTAAGTGATGACCGGACATTTGAGGCCGAGGTAGTTGGCACCGACCCGCTGACAGACATCGCAGTCTTGAAGATCGATGCAGGCCCGGGTCTGCAAGCTGTCGAACTGGGTGACAGCGATGCAATCCGCGTTGGCGAAGATGTCGTTGCGATCGGCAACCCGTTTGGTTTGAGCTCGACAGTTACCACCGGCATTGTATCGGCCAAAGGGCGCAATATCTCGGACGGGCCTTATGCCGAGTTCATTCAAACGGACGCCGCCATCAACAAGGGCAACTCTGGTGGCCCGCTTTTCAACATGGACGGCGAAGTGGTTGGCGTGAACTCGGCCATATATTCCCCCAGTGGCGGATCTGTCGGATTGGGATTTGCTGTAACCTCGAACATCGTTGAACATATTGCGGTCGATCTGCAGGACGACGGGCAGGTCAGCCGTGGATGGCTGGGTGTATCTATCCAGAATATCAGCCCGCAGCTTGCGGCGGCACTGGGAATTGATGCCTCCTCGGGTGCACTGGTGGCAGATGTTGTCGCTGACAGCCCTGCAGATGGCGTTCTGGAGCAAGGCGATGTTATCCTGTCCTTCAACGGCGAAGCCGTAGACTCCAGTGGTGACTTGCCCATTCTGGTGGGCACAACCAAGGTCGGCACCGCAAGTAATCTGACCATTCTGCGCGATGGCAAACAGGAAACGGTCACTTTGACCGTTGGCCAGCATCAGGCAGCGTTGGCTCAGTCCGATACCCCTGTCGAATCCGAAGCGGCGGGCACGTCGCTTGGTGTCACCGTGGCCCCGCTGACCGAAACGATGCGAGCCGAGACAGGTATCGCCAAAGCCGTCGAAGGTGTCGTCGTCACAGACCTGCAACCGGACAGCCCTGCGGCTCGGGCGGGTCTGCAACGCGGTGACGTGATCGTCAAACTGGGCAATCAGGACACGTTCACACCCGAAGCGCTGAAGGCGGCACTGGACAGCGAAAAAACAGACCCGGCACTGGTGCTGATCAACCGGGCTGGCAGCCAGATCTTCGTTGCCGTCGAACTGGTCTGATCAATACCATGCGCGCGCCGCTTGATGGGGAGAACCGGCGCGCGCCTCACCCGACGGAACTGAGTTGTCCGCTGTCCGTCGGGCTTGCCGGGTGCGTGCCCAGCACCCGGCAAGATCGTCAGCAAACCATATGCTTTGTTTGAATTTTGTGTTTAAATCCTTAGGGAAAGGAACCACATCATGAGCCGCCGTCTGTTGATCGTCGAAGATGACACTGACACCAGGGATTTCATTGCCAAAGGGTTTGGCGAAGAGGGCTATGTGGTCGAAACGGCTGCTGATGGCCGCGAAGGATTGTACCACGCCACGGATGGCGGGTTTGACGCCATTGTTCTGGACAGGATGCTTCCCGGTCTGGACGGGCTGTCGCTGATCAAATCCCTGCGTGCAGCAGGGTTGAAAACACCTGTCTTGATGTTGACGGCCATGAGCGCAGTAGACGAGCGCGTCAAAGGATTGCGGTCAGGCGCCGACGATTATCTGGTCAAGCCCTTCTCATTTCAGGAACTTCATGCACGGATCGAAGCCCTGTTACGACGTCCGCAAGAATCCGAGGAAACGCCGACTCTGACCTGCAAGGATCTTGAAATGGATCTTCTGACCCGCAAGGTTACGCGGGACGGCCATGAGATTACGCTGACACCTCGTGAATTCCAGATCCTTGAATTCTTTCTGCGCCGTAAGAACCGTGTTGTGTCGCGTACCATGCTGCTTGAAGGCGTCTGGGATTATCATTTCGACCCGAACACCAACGTTGTGGATGTTCACATCTCAAAGCTGCGCCGCCAGTTGGATGAAGGCGGAGACATACCTTTGATTGAAACTGTTCGCGGTGCGGGTTACATGATGTCCGATGGATAACCTTCGGCTTTCCCTTAATAATTCACGAACAAGACTTGTCGCCGCCAGCATGGTGCTAAGCACGTTCCTGACCGCGTCCGTGTTGGCATTGGTCTATGTGACAGCCAACAGAAGCATCGAATCCGAGACCCGATCAGTCGTGTCCGCCGAACTGACCGGGCTTGCAGATGAATATGAACGGCGCGGGCTGATCGGGCTGATCACAGCGATCGAGCGTCGTCTTCCAAGCGCGCCCGACCGAGACGCGCTGTATCTTCTGGCGGATCGGCAAGGCGTCAAGCTTGTGGGTAACCTGAAAACCTGGCCGGTCAATGTGACCGCCGGAAGCGGCTGGGTCGACCTTGAGTTGCGCAGAGCTGACAATGACCAACTGGTGCCTATCTCGGCGGCATCGATCCGCCTGCCCGGTGGCGAACGCCTTTTGGTGGGCCGGGATGCGGCGGCCCGTCAACAATTCGACCGCGTGCTGTTCCGTTCGCTGGCACTGGCACTGGCAATTGCATTTGTCCTGAGCGTGATCACCGGCTGGCTGTTCACACGTCTGGTGTTTTCACGCCTGTCGGACATCGCAAGCACAGCCGAAAACATCGTTTCCGGCGATCTTTCCAAAAGGATGCCCCTGCGCGGAACCGGGGACGAGTTCGATCAGGTTTCTGGCACTTTGAACAACATGCTCGACAGGATCGAAGAGCTGGTCAGTAATCTGCGCACCACCTCGAACTCTATCGCACATGATTTGCGCTCTCCTCTGTCCCGCCTTCGCCAACGGGTCGAATCCCTTTCCGAGCCCGGCAAAAGCGATCTGGACCGCGAGATCGACATTGCGCGGGCAACGGGAGAAATCGACCATGTTTTGCGGGTCTTGGGGCAGCTTACCGAGATATCGCGGGCCGAGGCCGGTCTGGGGCGCGAGCAATTCGAAGACATTGACTTGCAGCAACTGGTTGGCGATGTCGTGGAGCTTTATGATCCGGTGGCCGCGGATCAGGACGTCCGTCTTGAGGTTATAGGCTCTGCCCCCGCAATTCAGGGGCACCGGCCCCTCCTCTCGCAGGCTCTTTCCAATCTGCTGGAAAACGCTATGCGCTACGCACCGGCAGATACCACAATCACGATCTCAATCGGTACCGAGGACGGATTAGCCCAATTGCGGGTTCGGGACCGTGGTCCGGGTGTTCCGCCCGGAGAGTTGGATCGCCTTCAGCTTCCATTCGTCACGCTTGATCCGGCGCGCACGGAACGCAATGCGGGATTGGGGCTCGCGCTGGTTGCCGCGATTTCTCATATGCATGGCGGGACATTCGCAGCCCGAAACTGCAACCCAGGTTTGGAAACCACGATCAATCTAGCAATTCAGAGTTAACCCGGCAGTCCGTTTACCGCCAATATCATGTTTTTATAACGTTTATCCTCGGTGACATCCGCACCGAACCAATCCGGTGGGACATAGGCATTTGCGGCTTCACTGGTATGGAATTCAACTTCAACCAAACACAGGGGTTCCAGGCCGCCTGAGAAAACATCCAGCTCGAACTGGTGGCCGTCCGGCATTTGATCCGTGTAACGTACCTTCTCGATCCGGCGTCCTCGAGTTTCCGGCCAGAAGGTTTCAAACTGGTCCCGGGTTATCTCTGTCTCACGCTCAACACGTACAAGATCACCGCCTCCTTTTAAGGTCAGGAAAAACACATCGTTCTTTTGCCTTAAGCGCAATTCGGTCGAGTCCTCCGGCGCGGTGAGGTACCCCTGACGCACCTCTGCTTTTTCCGCGCGGCTCAGGTCCGGCATCCTTGCCACCAGAAACTTGCGCTCAATTTCCCTGCTCATAAGGGTACCCCCGCTCAATCTTCCAGCTTATCAAACAGCACCCGATATGCCGTACCAACCGCGCCGCGATCTGCGTAAGTGCCGACAGAGACCCGATGCTGCACCATCGAAAAGAACGTTCGCAACTTTTCTGGCGCAGCTCACGTTTGTTGAAGAAGCCATCCAGTTGACCAAATGACCGCTCGGTCAAGGTTGTGCGACTGACGGGAACAACGATCTCATCGGCGGCTCGAAAACAGAACCCAGACGCACCCTGATGATCGAGATCGCATAACAATATCCTTTGACCAGTCTGTGCATAGGCATAATCCCGGTTCACCGAAGTCGCGGTTTCTCCGACACCGCCCTTGTTGCTGTAACAGGCAATGATCTTCATTCCTTACTCCTCTTTGTGGTGAAACTGGCTGCGGAACATGTGTCGTTCGTCTTGCCCGTCGAACTGATGAAAACTTGCGACAACACGCATTCGTTCGGTCTTCTTGCGTTGATCAAGCACAGCGATTAGCCCGCCCACGGACAAACCGATCTGCGCATCCACGCGGCCTTGCGTATCGGCGCGCGACGCTACAAAGGTCAGCAACGCATCTTGCTGAACAGAATAGTCGTTTAACAAGCCAAGACTATCCTGGAGTTTTTTCAACGGCTTAAGGATCATTCTCAAACCATTCCAATCGAATAGAGGGTCAAACAACTCCATCAGGTATCTAAGCTTTTTGCATTCAATGCGAAGGTCATGCACCGTCTTGTCTGGCGTACTGACAGTAATACCGCGCGCCAGTTTGCACACCTTGCGATAGCGCTTCCAGATCAGCGCGCAGGCATAGTCATACGTGCCGCGATGCGCGTTTGGTCCAAGGTCCAAGTGGTCCGGACTTGCAAACAGTGCGGTCAGGTCGGTCATGGTCGTCGTGTAGTCGGCGCTGTGCAACCAGCGTGACAGGCGCAGTTGCTCTTGTGCACGTTCCGTTTGCACCTGATCAAACATCTCGGACAATCCCACGTGAAGGTTCGGCGGGATAAGATTGAAATACTTGTCTTTTTCCAGAAGATAGACATCCAAATCGCGCAGAGGTCCGGTACGGGTCATGAGGTCGGAAAAGACCCGCTTCAGCTCGGTCGTCTGAGACTCGGACAACACGCCCTTGAACAGGCTGATCACCGACCTGATCTTGCGCAACGATACTCGGTAATCGTGCAAAAACTCGGTGTCGATGTCAGCGATCACACCCTCTTCGTTTTGCCGCGTAACCCGCAGATATGTTTGAATGATTTTCGCAGCGACTTCGATGGAAGGATCCGCTTGACCAAACTTTATTTCAGGCTTGGCCTGATAGGGAACCATGTCTGGAATCAGGCTGGAATAGAGCGTTTCAATATCATGAACACTGCCCGTAATGCTGGCGATAGAGGAACAGACCAACTGATAAGCCTTCTTGTACCCACGCAACTTCTGAATTCGTACAATGGTCGCCTGCCCTGATGGCGTCGACATGTACGTTAAAGTTCCCCTGACTTTTGTCTTTTGCAGGTCATCTAGTACGGCAAAGGTCTGAACCCTGATCTCTCCAACACCGATCCGCGTCAGCGCCCGCAGTTCAGGAAAGTCGCTCAGCGCCTTTTGAACCGGCCCTTCTGACAAGTCCCGCACAAATCGCAGATGCCCCGAGTATTGCTGAGACAAAGGTCCGTGATCCTTCCGCAGCAGGTGCAACACCCCGCCGGTATCGATCAAAGCACGACCCGAGGCGCGCAATGACTGATCGTGACAATCGAGCAATGCGAAAGCTTTGACGGGGCTACCGGGTGAAACTTCTTGGGAAAACCCGGCAATGGCATTTGCCAGAGCCGTTTCGTCAATCCTCGCTGGGAAAATGAACTGATCGCCTGACGATCTGGTCATGATACGCCTTTCCAGTTCAATTTCAGAAACCCGTTTACGGGTTTCTCAACGGTCATTTGCGCGCCCGCCCCTTTGTTTGGCGGGCTGCCCCAACGCCATTCTGGGTTTTCTTGTTCAATCTCGGCGGAACCCGAAAGGACATCAAGCCATTATGACTGCGAGCGAGTATATTCACGGGGTGACAGGCCCCGGGTGCCGAAGTAAGAAACAGCTATGAGCGAACCAGTATCTTCGATCCGAAACCTTGGCCCGGCCTTTGAACAGGCTTGCGCACGCGCTGGTATCCATTCGGCTGAAGCGCTGCGAGAACTAGGGCCGGACGAAGCCTACGCCCGCCTGTTGCGGGCAGGCACCAGGGCGCATTTCATCGGATATTATGTTCTGGTGATGGGATTGCAGGGCCGCCCGTGGAACGACTGCAAGGGTGACGAGAAAAAAGCCCTGCGCGAAAGGTTCGACGCAATCAAAGCCGGTAACGGGGCGGCTCCGGAAAACCAGATGATTGCAGATCTGGACGCCATCGGGGTTCGTGTTGCACCAAAGGACCTAAAGCAGGTCTGAACGAACAAAGCCGCACCCAACCAAGGATGCGGCCCCTATTTGTCAGCAATGGCTGTGGCTTAGCCGACCAGGTCAATACCCGAGAAGAAATATGCGATTTCAACTGCTGCGGTTTCCGGAGCGTCCGAACCGTGGACCGAGTTTTCACCGACCGATTCCGCAAACTCGGCGCGGATGGTGCCCGGCGCTGCGTCTGCAGGGTTGGTTGCGCCCATGACTTCACGGTTCTTTGCAATGGCGCCTTCGCCTTCCAGAACCTGAACAACAACCGGAGCCGACGACATGAATTCGCACAGTTCGTCATAGAACGGACGCTCGGCATGAACGTCATAGAATTTGCCAGCCTGAGCTTTGGTCATGTGAATGCGCTTTTGCGCCACAATGCGCAGGCCAGCTTCTTCGAACTTGGCGTTGATCTTGCCGGTCAGGTTGCGGCGGGTTGCATCAGGTTTGATGATCGAGAATGTGCGTTCCAGTGCCATGTCGGCCTCTCCTTATAATATGACGCGGGACCCGCGCCGAAATCCATCGCGCGCCGGGTATCACGGTCTTTGGTCCATGAAAAGTGTAATGATGCTTTGCCGGTGGCTTTGTAGTTCAGATTGTCTCTGGCAAAGGGTCGACGCGGTCCAATCGACGGATGTAAAGCACCGCCAGCAAGCCAGCAAAGCTACAGGCCCACATCATGCCCAGTACCAGATACGGCCCGTTTTCGGGGCTGACGAATGCGCCGGTCATTGAGGTCAGGACAGCGCCCAAAGCCACGATCATCGCCCCCGACAGCCCTGCTGCGCTACCTGCCAGCCCGGGGCGTACCGACATTACACCAGCCGCGGCATTGGCATTGGTCAAACCATTGCCAAAGCCGACACAGATTGCCGAGCCGAAGAAGACCCAGACCGATCCTTGATTGGCGAGAAACAGCATCAATCCGCAAAACGGCCCGGTCGAGGCCACGATCCTCCCTGACAAGATCATCGTCGTCAGACGCGTCCGGGCGGCAATCCGACCGGTAACAAAATTGCCAACCATGAACCCGCCGGTGATGATGCCAATCCCCAGCCCCAGCGTTGCTGGGCTCAGGTCGAACCACGCTGCAGCAACCAGCGGCGCACCGGTGATAAAGCTGTAGAACCCCCCAATCGAAAACGCTGCGCATAAGGCATAGCCCCAGAACCTGCGGGCACGGAACAGATGTGGATACTCGCGCAGTTGGGCACCAAATGTGGACGAGCGGTTCGTGTTGGTCTCGCCCATGTCGAACCAAAGCAGCACCAGCAACCCTGCCCCGAGCAACGAGTACAGGACAAACCCCGAACGCCAGCCGAAAAGCATATCCAGCACCCCACCCAACATCGGCCCAAGCATCGGGGCCAAAGCCATAGCCATCGCGACGTAACCGAGTTTGCTTGCCGCCTCATTTGGTGCGTAACGGTCTCTGATCGACGCACTGGACAGGACCGAGCCCGCGACGACAGCAGCCTGAAGCAGGCGGAAGCCAAGAAAAACCCAGATCGATCCGGCCAGTGTGCATCCGATCGACGCGAGGGAAAATATTGACATACAAATCAAAAGGATAGGCCTGCGCCCAAAGCGATCCGATAACGGGCCCATGATCAATTGCAACACTGCCGAAATCGCCAGATACCCCGCGACCGACAGGTTCATTAGGCCGTAATCCACGGCGAAATCTTCGCTCATATGCGCGAGCGACGGCAGGAACATGTTGAGCGTCAGCACCGACAGCGCCGTGGCAAAGATCAACGTGATCAGGGATGGAGGCGTCCGGGCCGCGCGCATGTGGAAAACCGCTTCAATAAGCAAACGAGACAGCGCTAACACATTGCTTGACGCTTGAAAACGCCAAGCCGCTGGCGGCGGCATCACACCTCTGCTAAGAGCGCCCCATGTTACGGATCGAAGACATCACCTATGCCGTTGAAGGCCGCCCATTGTTTGATGGCGCCAGCGCAACCATACCAGACGGTCACAAGGTTGGCCTTGTGGGCCGGAATGGCACGGGAAAGACCACGCTTTTTCGCCTGATCCGCGGGGAGCTGGCGCTGGAATCGGGCAATATTTCGGTCCCCAAGCGCGCCCGCATTGGCGGGGTCGCGCAAGAGGTCCCCTCGTCCAACGTTTCGCTGATCGACACTGTTCTGGCCGCTGATACCGAACGCAGCGCCTTGATGGCCGAGGCTGGCAACGCAACGGATCCCACGCGAATTTCCGAAATTCAGACCCGGCTAGCCGATATCGACGCCTGGTCAGCCGAGGCGCGCGCAGCCTCGATCCTCAAGGGGTTGGGGTTTGACGACGCGGACCAATTGCGCCCCTGCTCGGATTTCTCGGGCGGTTGGCGGATGCGAGTGGCATTGGCGGCGGTTTTATTCTCGCAACCAGATTTGTTGCTGTTGGACGAACCGACCAACTATCTGGACCTTGAAGGCGCGCTATGGCTGGAAAGCTATCTGGCGAAATATCCGCACACGGTCATTATCATCAGCCATGACCGGGGCCTGTTGAACCGTGCCGTAGGGTCGATCCTGCATCTGGAGGATCGCAAGCTCACCTATTACGCGGTGCCATATGACAAATTCGCTGAACGGCGGGCAGAACGTCTGGCGCAGGCGGAATCGGAAAACGCCAAGGCCAAGGCCCGCATCGCACACCTGCAAAGCTTTGTGGATCGCTTCCGCTACAAGGCATCCAAGGCCGTTCAGGCCCAATCGCGCCTGAAAATGATCGAACGCATCCAGTTGGTCTCAACCCCGCAAGAGGCCGCGCTGCGCGCGTTTTCCTTCCCCGAACCCGAGGAGCTGTCGCCGCCGATCATCCAGATCGAAGGTGGTGTCACCGGCTATGGCGAGATCGAAGTACTGCGCCGCCTGAATCTGCGCATTGATCAGGATGACCGCATCGCGCTGCTGGGTAAGAACGGTCAGGGCAAATCTACCCTGTCCAAACTTCTGTCAGACCGCCTGCCCCTGATGGCTGGCAAGATGACCCGCAGCAACAAGCTGCGCATCGGGTATTTCGCTCAGCATCAGGTGGACGAGCTTTATGTGAACGAAACGCCACTGGACCACCTGCGCCGCCTGCGCCCGGACGAGGCGCCTGGCAAGTGGCGCTCGCGTTTAGCGGGATTCGGCCTGAACGCAGCTCAGGCGGAAACCGAGGTTGGCCGCCTGTCGGGTGGGCAAAAAGCACGCCTGTCGCTGCTGCTGGCCACCATCGACGCACCGCATATGCTGATCCTCGATGAACCGACGAACCATCTGGATATCGAAAGCCGTGAGGCGCTGGTCGAAGCACTGACCGCCTATTCCGGCGCTGTCGTGCTGGTCAGCCACGACATGCACCTTCTGTCGCTTGTTGCCGATCGGTTGTGGCTGGTCTCGGACGGTACGGTCAAATCTTATGACGGTGACCTTGAATCCTACCGGGCCCTTTTGCTGGCGCGTGACAAGCCGGTGAAAGAAAAGCCGCAAACAGAGAAGCCCAAACGTACCTCGCGCGATACCATGCTGGCACTGCGGGCGGACCTGCGCAAATGCGAGGACCGGGTCGAGAAACTGACAGAGATGCACGACAAGCTCGCGGCAAAACTGGCCGACCCGGCTTTATACGAGGACGACAAGATCAACGATCTGGAAACCTGGAACCGCAAATTCGCCGAGGTGGTCGAGGCCATGCAAAAAGCAGAAGCGCTTTGGATCGCCGCTGCCGAGCGACTGGAACAGGCAGAAACGGTATGAGCGATCCCGTTGTTGAAACCAAAGCGATGATCGCGGGAATGCACCCCGAAATTCAACCCGACGAATTCGCATTTGTGGTCTGGCCCGAAGATATGGACTGGCCCGACGGGACACGCGCCAGTTATGTCGAGGCCGAAGGTCTGTCTTTAATCGTTCCGTTCCATTGCGCACCAAAAGAGGCGGTTGCTATGCGTTGTATCACGCTTCAAGTGCACTCCTCGCTCGAAGGCGTGGGTCTGACCGCTGCGGTCTCAGAGGTGTTGGCACAGGCCGGAATTCCGGCGAACATGGTTGCGGGCTATCACCACGATCATGTTTATGTTCCCTCCGGACGGGCCGAAGACGCCCTAAAAATTTTGAAACATCTGCAACAGAGTAGCAAAGAGTGATTGACACCGCATTTCTGATCACTGCGTTCACAACGCTTTTCGTGGTTCTTGATCCACCGGCGCAAACGCCGATTTTTGTGGCCCTGACCCAGAACATGGATTGGCACACGCGCCGCTCTGTCGCGATACGCGCATGCCTGACGGCAGGCGGCATTCTGGCCATGTTCGCGGCCTTTGGCGAAGCGTTGCTGGGTTTTGTCGGCATCTCGATGGAGGCGTTTCGCGTTGCGGGAGGTGTTCTTCTGTTTCTGACCGCGCTCGACATGCTGTTTGAACGCCGGACCAAACGTCGTGAAAACAGTGCCGAAGAAGAAGAACATCCGGACCCGTCGGTGTTTCCGCTGGGCATCCCACTGATTGCAGGACCCGGTGCGATTGCCACCATGATCCTGCTGGCCGGTCAACATCCCGGCATTCAGGGTCTGGCGGTTGTCATCGGCGTTATGCTGGTCGTTCTGGCAATGGTTTTTGTGATGTATCTTACATCCGGGGCCGTGGCACGGCTTTTGGGGAAAACCGGGCTGAACGTGTTGACCCGGCTTCTTGGGATGCTGCTGGCTGCATTATCTGTTCAGTTTATTCTTGATGGCCTCAAGGCCTTTGGATTCGCATCTTAAGCCCCCATATTAACAAGGTTAAGGGGATTTCCGGGAACCGCATGGACAGTTTCGATATTGGACGCCTGATCTATCTGGCCCTGCTGGGGGCGGCGCTGCTGATGTGGTTTGTCACGCATAATCGGCAGTCGCTTGGCAAGACGTTTCAGCAGGTCATGGCATGGGTGTTCATTTTTGTCGGGGTCATTGCACTGGTCGGTCTGTGGGAGGATATTCGTTCCTCGGTCGCTCCCGCGCCGCAGATGAGTGTCACCGGTAACTCGGTTGAGGTTCCCCGCGCTTATGATGGCCATTATTACCTTCCGGTTCTGGTGAATGGTGAGCTGATCACCTTTCTTGTCGACACCGGTGCCAGCCAGATCGTGTTGAACGCGCGGGATGCCAAACGGGCAGGCATTGATCCCGATCAGCTGAACTATTTCGGGCGCGCCTTGACTGCAAACGGTGAGGTGCGTACCGCGCCGGTGCGGCTTGAGACCCTGACGATAGGACCCATTACGGATCAGAACGTTTCGGCCTGGGTCAACGAGGGCGAACTGGATAAGTCTCTTTTGGGGATGGAATATCTGCACCGTTTTTCAAGCATTCAGTTTGCGGATGGCAAGCTGATCCTGTCCCGTTGATGCTCCTCACCTCTTGAGAACAAAAGTGGAACATGATAGCTTGCGGGCATGTCTGCTCAGCTTCTTGGTCCCAAACCTGCACGTCAGATCCCGGGGATAAATCTCCATTCGCAGATCACCCTGCAACCGGGTCGCGTGCACGAGGCTTGCGGCCCCGCCCGACGCAGCTTTGCCATCTGGCTGGCCGGTCAGACACAGGGTCCCGTGCTGTGGATTTCCCCCGCGTGGGAGCCCGCTCAACTGAACCCTGACGGAATTATGGCCTTTGCTGATCCGGCGCGTTTTCTGTTCGTCCACCCCACCCGCGCCGAAGATCTGCTATGGTGTATTGAAGAGGCGCTGCGCAGCGGGGCCATCCCGCTGATCATAGGCGACCTGCCCGGCGCACCGGGGCTGACGCCGGTGCGGCGGATGCATCTGGCCGCAGAACAAGGCGGCACGATGGGCCAAGCCCCGCTTGGCTTGCTGCTGACGCCCGGTGAGGGCGGCGCACAAGGGGTTGAGACACGCTGGCACATGGCCGCCGCCCATCAGGGGGATGCCAGGCACTGGACCCTGACCCGCCGCCGCGCCCGCGCCCTGCCCCCGGTCAGCTGGCAGGCCACTCAGACTGCTGCCCGCACCGGTCTGCACCTGAAACGCATTGAAACAGAGGACATTCTGACGTGAAGCCGCAAGGATCACGCAAGATGTGACTCGCCAAACTCCGGATCGCACCCTAGCGTCGCCGCATGAGCCACCCGATCCATGACAGCCGCTATTCCTGGATACGCCTCCTGATCACGCTCGCCATCGCAACTGTGGCGAATGTGGGAATGTGGGCGGTCATCGTGGTCATGCCCGCCGTCGAAGCCGAGTTCAGCGTCGGTCGCGCTGAAGCCTCAATGCCATATACGCTTACGATGATAGGTTTCGCGCTGGGAAATATGTGGCTGGGGCAATTGGTTGACCGGTTGGGGGTAACACGCGCGCTGATCGGCGCAGCTGTTTTAAGCGCAATCAGTTATGCGCTGGCAACGCTGGCTCCAAATATCATGCTTCTATCTGTGGCGCATCTGCTGGTCGGGCTGGGAACATCGATCGGATTTGGGCCCTTGATCGCCGATATATCGCACTGGTTCATGAAACGGCGCGGAATCGCCGTCGCACTGGTGGCCAGCGGGAATTACCTGTCTGGGGCAATCTGGCCCACCCTGCTCGCCGGTATTCTGGCACGCGACGGCTGGCAGCAGGTCTATCTGACATTGGCGGCTCTGACGCTGCTGGTTGTCATCCCCCTTTCCTTGTTGTTGCGCCGCAAGGTCCCAATCGAGGCGCACAGCACCGCCGCGGCCACAGCCCGGATCAACGCGCGCAGTGTCGGTGTTTCACCACGCGTGTTGCAGTACATTCTTGGTCTGGCCGGCATTGGATGTTGTGTCGCAATGTCCATGCCACAGGTCCATATCGTGTCGTATTGCGTCGGGCTGGGATATGGCCCCGCAGTGGGGGCTGAAATGCTATCGCTGATGCTGCTAGGTGGCGTCGCCAGCCGTATTCTCTCGGGCCTGTTGGCCGACCGTCTGGGCGGCGTCATGACGCTCTTGATCGGCTCAGTCTTGCAGTGCATCGCGCTGTTCCTGTTCCTGCCATATGACGGGATGGTCTCACTTTACGTGATCAGCTTGCTATTCGGTCTGGCGCAGGGTGGCATCGTGCCCAGCTACGCTTTGGTTGTCCGCGAATACATGCCGCCGCAAGAAGCCGGTGCGCGAGTCGGATTCGTCATGATGATGACAATTCTTGGCATGGCGCTTGGTGGCTGGATGTCAGGCTGGATTTACGATGTCACCGGAAGTTACCAACTCGCTTTCGTCAACGGCATTCTTTGGAACGGTTTGAACATTGCCATCATACTGATGTTGCTCAAAAGATCCCGTCCCAGACGAGGCGCGGTCATGGCATGAGACTCCTGACCCGCCGAAAGGTGCTTGCAGGGATGGCGGCTCTGCCTTTGGCCAGTACAGCGCAGGCCGCGTTGCAGCCATACATCTTATCAACGAAAGCCACCGTGGTCGGTTTTACCTTTGATCTGTCTGGCATTCCCCAGACCGGTTCAATGCCGATCCGGCAGGCTGACGTACAGATTGACATGCACCGCCTGCAAAACAGCCAGGTCACAGTGGTTCTGGATGTTAACATGGCCAAGACTCGCTTGCCCTTTGCCCGCATGCCAATGCTCGGTCCCAGTGTATTGGACACCAAAACCTTTCCGACAATTCAGTTCGTATCGACTGACATTCAACTGGGCGCGGATGGGCGCATATCGAATGGTGCTCGTATCACGGGGGAACTGACAGTTCGCGGTATCACGCGCCCGGTCACCTTGGAGGCCAACCTCTACCGCCAGCCCGGAACAGCCGCGAACGACCTGAACCGCCTGTCCATAGGTTTGACGGGGACTTTGAACCGGCACGACTTCGACGCTTCGGGCTATCATGATCTGGTCGGAAAAAACGTCGGACTGAACATCCATGCCGAGATCATTCGCGCAACCTAAACCACAAAAAGCAAAAAATGACTGGATAAAGTCGAATAGATGCGCGCATTGTCCGGTGACGCCGCCTATCTGAGAAAACCATGCGCACGATCATTTCATTTGCCGCTCTGTTTCTTTCGGTCATTCTGCTTCAGCTTTCAACGGGCGGCGTCGGGCCACTTGATGCCATTTCCGGAATCACACTGAACTTCTCGACCGAACAGATCGGTATGCTGGGTTCGGCACATTTCCTCGGCTTTTTCATAGGTTGCTGGTGGGCGCCGCGACTGATGGGCAGCGTCGGGCATTCCCGCGCATTTGCTGTATGCACGGCGCTGGGCGCGATGGGATTGATCGGGCACACCCTGACAGACAATCCTTATGTATGGGCGGCGTTGCGTATCGCCTCGGGCACATGTGTGGCAGGTAGTTACACCGTCATCGAAGCCTGGCTGAATGCAAAAGTGACCAATGAGACACGTGGACGAGCCATGGGCACCTATCGCATCGTCGATATGGGTGCCTCGCTGAGTGCTCAGTTGATCATCGCCGTCCTGCCACCCGCCTCGTATGTTTCCTATAACCTCCTGGCGATCCTGTGCTGCGCCTCGTTGCTGCCGCTGACGCTGACACGCGCAAGTCAACCGAGGACGCCTGACGCACCTCGGCTGCGCCCGAAACTGGCTTGGCACAGTTCGCCATTGGCCGTTGCAGGCGTCATTGTTTCTGCACTCAGCTCAGCATCTTTCCGAATGGTCGGGCCCGTCTACGGTCAGGAAGTCGGGCTGGGAGTGGATCAAATCGCCTTCTTCCTAGCTTCTTTCGTTCTGGGCGGCGCACTGGCGCAGTATCCGATGGGATGGCTCGCTGACAAGTATGACCGGCGCTGGGTCTTGATCTGGCTTTCGGTCGCGGCGGTACTAAGCTGCGGGGTCACAATGGCGGCAAGCGACACGGGAACCGTCGGTGTCATGCTGGCCGCAGGGCTTTTTGGCTTCACGACATTCCCGATCTTTTCGGTGTCCTCCGCGCATGCCAACGATTTTGCGACGACCGAACAAAGGGTCGAATTGTCTGCCGCCCTGATGTTCTGGTACGCGCTGGGGGCAATTGCATCTCCCTATATCACATCAACACTGATCCAGGATTTCGGTCCCAGCGCTTTGTTTGCATTTGTCGCGGTTGGACATGTGTTCCTGATCGGGTTCGGACTGGCCCGGATGCGTTCCCGTCCAACGCCAGAGGAGAGAACCAATTATGTTTACGCGCCGCGTACATCATTTACTGTCGGAAGGCTGCTGAAACGCGCCCGAGAGGAATGAATAGCGGATCCGCAGCCTTGCATTTCGGCGAGTATGCGTATTGGCTGACCACATTCTGACCGGTTTACAACGGCCACACGTGACTTGGTCGTCCCATAAGGTGCGCGTCACAAATAAGAGTTATTCCAGTCATCTACGAAACCGGGCTTTTGCTGAGCGGTGACTTAGGTTAGACGAACGCGCAGTTAGATACGCGGAAACGGAATATGGCTCGGATTCTCATCACCTCGGCGATCCCATACATCAATGGGATCAAGCATCTCGGCAACCTGGTCGGCTCGCAACTGCCTGCCGACTTGTATGCACGCTACCAGCGTGGCCGGGGGAACGAGGTCATGTTCCTGTGTGCCACCGACGAACATGGCACCCCGGCCGAACTGGCCGCGGCCAAGGCGGGAAAGCCGGTGGCCGAGTATTGCGCGGACATGTACGAAATTCAGGCCGACATCGCCAAACGTTTTGGGATGAGCTTTGATCACTTTGGCCGCTCATCCAGCGAGCAGAATAAAAAGCTGACCCAACATTTTGCCGGAAAGCTGGATGAGGCCGGGTTGATCCGCGAGGTCACGGAAAAGCAAATCTATTCCAACGCAGATGGTCGCTTTCTTCCGGACCGCTATATCGAGGGCACCTGCCCCAATTGCGGATACGAGAACGCACGTGGCGACCAGTGTGAAAACTGCACCAAGCAGTTGGATCCGACCGACCTGATTGAACCGCGCTCGGCCATTTCGGGCTCGACGGATCTGGAAGTGCGCGAGACCAAGCACCTCTATCTGCGCCAATCGGCAATGAAGGATCAGCTGGATGCCTGGATTGACAGCAAAACCGACTGGCCGATCCTAACCACATCCATTGCCAAGAAATGGCTGCATGATGGCGACGGGTTGCAAGACCGGGGGATCACCCGCGATCTGGACTGGGGCGTTCCGGTCAAGAAAGGCGATCAGGACTGGCCCGGTATGGAAGGCAAGGTCTTCTATGTCTGGTTCGACGCGCCGATCGAATACATCGCCTGTGCCAAGGAATGGGCGGATTCCAAGGGGAAACCCGATTCCGAGTGGGAACGTTGGTGGCGCACCGATAAGGGTGCGGACGATGTGCGATATGTCCAGTTCATGGGCAAGGACAACGTGCCATTTCACACGCTTTCTTTCCCCGCCACTATTCTAGGGTCGGGCGAGCCGTGGAAAATGGTCGACCACCTGAAATCCTTCAACTACCTGAATTACGACGGCGGCCAGTTCTCGACCTCGCAGGGGCGTGGCGTTTTCATGGATCAGGCGCTCGAGATTCTGCCAGCCGACTACTGGCGGTGGTGGCTGCTGAGCCATGCGCCGGAAAGCAGCGACAGCGAGTTCACGTGGGAGAACTTCCAACAATTCGTGAATAAGGATCTGGCCGATGTTCTGGGCAACTTCGTCAGCCGCATCACCAAGTTCTGTCGCTCGAAATTTGGTGAGGTGGTGCCAGAAGGCGGTGAGTTTGGCGAGCGTGAGAACGCTCTGATCAATGAACTTACCAAACGCGTCCGTGCTTATGAGGCGCATATGGAAGCAATGGACGTCCGCAAGTCGGCTCAGGAACTGCGGGCCATCTGGGTGGCTGGCAATGAATACCTGCAAGCTGCAGCGCCGTGGTCAACCTTTAAGGAAGACCCCGAAGGGGCCGCTGCGCAGGTGCGTCTGGGCCTGAACCTGATCCGGTTCTATGCCGTGCTCAGCGCGCCGTTCATCCCTGATACCTCGGCCAAGATGCTAAGCGCCATGAACACGCTCGACACCAGCTGGCCCGAGGACGTGGCCGCAGCGTTGAACGCGCTACCCGCGGGTCACGACTTTACCGTGCCAGACGTTCTGTTCGCCAAGATCACAGACGAACAGCGCGAAGAATGGCAGGCAAAATTCGCCGGCAAACGCAGCTGATCACCCTGACATTCGTCAGCTCAAACGGGGGCCGTTGGCCCCTGTTTTCGTTCGGCACCTCGGAACGGGCCGACACCTAAACCAGCTTAGTTGCTGTAATTTTTGACGTCATCGCAAACCACCTCGGGATTCATCGCGCTTGAGAATTCGTGGTAAACAAGCCATCCTGCAAACAAGTTTTGTCGACTCGCGCGTTTGTGACCGCCGGGATGGACACCAATTGTTTCTGAAATGCACGAGGCTTTCGCCATGTCCCAAGTTTTCCCTTTTCCAACTCAGGCCCGCAATCCAATTGCCACCGCATTATTGCTGATATCCTTGGGACTGGCCCAACCTGCAACTGCACAGGACGAAGGGGCGGCACCGAAAGTCACGATTGCGGCCGCCTACACCGAGGAAATCACCGACGAGGCTTCCTTCATAGGGCGCGCTCAGGCGATCAATAAAGTCGATATCGTGGCCCGCGTGAATGGTTTTCTCAACAGCCGGAATGTCGAGGATGGGGCTACGGTCAAGGAAGGAGACCTGTTGTTCACCATCGAACCGGACCTTTACGAGGCGACATTGGAGGCCCGAAAAGCTGATCTGAACCGAGCCGAGGCAAATCTTGAGTTGGCCAAGGTGGACCTGGCGCGTAAGGAAGAGCTTTACAAGCGCGACGCGACACCTGAATCCGAACGCGACATCGCTCGGGCAAACGAACTGGTCGCCGAGGCTCAGGTCAAGGCCGCAAATGCAGCGATCCAGCAGGCCGAACTGGACCTCAGCTATACACAGATCCACGCGCCTTTTGATGGACGTATAGGCAGCATCACCACCAGTGTCGGTGATGTGGTCGGCCCGACTAACCCGCCGCTGGTGAACATTGTTAGCGAGACGCCAATCTATGTGAATTTCTCGCTCAACGAAAAACTCTTTACTTCGGTTCTTCAGACCGTTGGCGCAAATTCCGCTTCTCTTGCGGACAGCCCGCAAAGCCCCAACGTGCATATCACGCTGCCAAATGGAACCAAGCTGGATGAAACGGGCAGGATCGTATTTGTCGACAATCGTATCGACCCGTTGACCGGCGCGATCACAATGCGCGCCCAGTTCGAAAATGCCGACCGTTTGATCCTGGACGGTGCATTCGTGAATGTGCAGATCGAAGCGTTGCAACCGACCTTGCAAGTTCTGGTGCCGCAAGCTGCGCTGCAACGCGATCAGCGTGGTGATTTTGTTCTGGTTGTAAACGACAAGCAGATGGTGGAGCAGCGATATATCACCACAGGCAACACGGAAGGTACCGCCATCATCGTTACCGAAGGCTTGCGTGAGGGTGAAAGCGTGATTGTCGAGGGCCTGCAACGGGTCCGTCCCGGTGTGGCTGTTGACGCGGTCGTCGCCTCTGAACAGCCGGGAGAATAATCGATGTTCTCAGCCCTGTTCATCAGCCGGCCAAAGCTGGCGTTTGTCATCTCGCTGGTGCTGACCATCATGGGTGGCATCGGCTATCTGGTGCTGCCGGTCGCGCAGTTCCCGGACATTACCCCGCCCGTGGTCAACGTCTCCACCAAATACACCGGCGCAAATGCGGAAACAGTGGAGAACACTGTGGCCGCACCGATCGAGGCGCAGGTCAACGGTGTGGACGACATGATCTACATGACATCCAGATCGTCTGACAACGGCTCGTATTCGTTGGACGTAACCTTCGAAGTTGGCACCGACCCCGATATCGCCTCGGTCAACGTGCAGAACCGGGTGGCGCAGGCAATGTCTTCGTTGCCCGCCGAAGTGACATCTTCGGGCGTTGTCACACAAAAATCGTCGACCAATATGCTGATGCTGGTCACGCTGACCTCGCCCAATGGCACCTATGACAGCGTGTTTCTTTCCAACTATGCCTCGATCAACCTGCGCGATGCGCTGGCGCGTGTGCAAGGCGTGGGTAAGGCTGATGTTCTGACCAACCTTGAATACGCCATGCGGGTCTGGATGGACCCTGACAAGATGGCAGCCCTGTCCATCACACCAGGTGATGTGATCAACGCGATCCGCGAACAGAATATCGAAGTGTCTGCAGGCTCGATCGGTGCACCGCCTGTGCCCGAAGGGCAGACCTTTCAATACACGATCAAATCCAAAGGTCGACTGACGTCAGCCGAAGAATTTGGCGACATCGTGATCCGTACCGGAGATGCCGGCGCAATTGTCCGCGTAAGAGACATCGCCCGGGTTGAGCTTGGTGCACAGTTCTACTCGGCGTCCGGTTATTTTCAGTCTGTACCCGCCACCGTGATCGGCATCTATCAAGCCCCCGGCGCAAACGCCCTCGCCGTTTCAGAGCGCGTGCAGGCGGAACTGGAGCGGCTGTCCCGCGCATTCCCGTCGGATGTCGAATATGATGTCCCCTTCAACACGACCGACTTTGTCGAAGCCTCGTTGAATGACGTTGTTTCCACACTGATCCTGACCTTCACACTTGTGATCTCGGTCGTTTTTGTGTTCCTCGGCAGTTGGCGTGCCACGATCATTCCGGCGGTTGCCATCCCGGTCTCACTGATTGGCACGTTTGCTTTCTTGCTGGCCTTCGGCATGTCTTTGAACACGATCTCGCTGTTCGCACTGGTTTTGGCCATCGGCATCGTGGTTGATGACGCCATTGTCGTGGTCGAAAACGTCGAGCGCATCATCGCTGATGAGGGGCTGCCCCCGGCAGAAGCCACCCGTAAGGCAATGGGGCAGATCACAGGCCCGGTCATCGCGACCACGCTGGTTCTGTTGGCGGTTTTCGTGCCGGTGACATTCATGCCGGGCATCTCAGGGCGGTTGTACTCTCAGTTCGCTGTCACGATCTCGACCGCTGTTGTGATCTCGTCCATCAACGCGCTGACACTGTCACCTGCCCTGTGCGGGCTGGTCCTTAAGGCCCGCTCAGGGCCGCCCAAAGGGCTGCTTGCGCTGTTCGAAAACTTCATTGGTGGCGTTCGTAACTGCTATGTCGCTATTGTGCGCAAACTGCTTGTCTTTCCGGCTATCGCGCTGGCCATCGTGGTTGGTCTCGGCATGGGAACAGGGGCAATCATGTCGAACACCTCAGCCGGGTTTATCCCCCTGGAAGACAATGGTTATCTCTTTGTTGACGTGCAACTGCCTGACGCCGCGACGCTGGAACGGACCGAGGCCGTGACAAAGCGCCTCGATGACCAGATACGCGAGATCCCGGGTGTGTCCAGCACCGTTTTGATCAATGGCTTTTCATTGCTGAACGGCACAATCACCAACGGCGCTGCCATTTTCGTGAACCTCGACAACTGGGCCGAACGGCAGGAGGAGGACCTGAGCGCCAAGGCCATTCTGGGCAAGGTGCTGGCCATCGCGAATAACGAAACCGCAGCCTCGACCGTTGCCTTCAACCCGCCACCAATTCAGGGTCTTGGCATGTCTGCCGGGGTTGAGATGGAGGTGCAGCAAACCGGAGGCGGCTCGCCGCAGGATCTGGCATCGGCTGTGGGGTCGTTTGTCTATTCGGCCAACCAGCGCCCCGAGATCGGGCAGGCCTATACGACATTCCGCGCCAACGTTCCGCAGCTGTTCGTGGATCTGGACCGCGAGAAAGCCAAAACACTGGACGTCTCGGTGGCTGAGATTTTCCAGACCATGCAGGCCCAGCTGGGGTCGTATTATGTCAACGACTTCAACCTGTTTGGTCGCGTCTATCGCGTAATGATCCAGGCGGAAGGCAGCTATCGCGACAATGTCGATGACATTGCCAGCCTCTATGTGCGCTCTCAGAAGGGCGACATGGTGCCACTGGGTACCCTGATCGACGTAGAAAACGTGTTGGGGCCGGTTCTGCTGAAACGGCATAACCTGTTCCGGTCGGCAACGGTGACGGCGGTGCCTGCACCGGGCCTTTCCAGCGGCGATGCGATCACCGCGATGACAGAGGTCTCTGCTTCGGCCCTGCCGCCGGGATACTCGTTCGAATGGACGGGGACGGCACAACAACAGTTGGCGTCCGGCAGCCTGGTGATCATCATTCTGGGGCTGGCTATCCTATTCGGTTACCTGTTTCTGGTTGGACAGTATGAAAGCTGGACCATGCCGGTCTCGATCTTGCTGTCTGTGGTCGTGGCCCTGTTCGGGGCGGTGGCCGCGGTTGCCATCGTTGGCAGTGACATAAACCTCTATACGCAGATCGGTATGATCATGCTGGTGGGCCTTGCTTCGAAGAACGGCATTCTGATCGTCGAGTTTGCAATGGAACAGCGCGCCAAGGGTCTTTCGATCAAGGACGCTGCCGTCGAGGCCGCTCATCAGCGGTTCCGCGCTGTTATGATGACTGCCCTGTCTTTCCTGTTGGGGGTCGTACCGCTGCTGGCTGCCAATGGTGCGGGTGCGGCCAGCCAGAAAGCCATCGGTGTCGCCGTGTTCGGTGGCATGTTGGCCGCGACGCTGGTTGGCGTGATCGTGGTGCCTGTCCTCTACGCCCTGATGCAAAGCATGCGTGAGTGGCTGAAAGGCAGCAAAAACGATCCCGGCCCTTCAGAAGAAGCGGCCTGATCCAATCAAAGCCCCGCCCTTCGGCGGGGCTTTTTTCTGGCGTCAGTCTGGTCTTCCCCGCCGACGTTCAGAGAGTTCGCGGATCACCACCTTTGCTTCTGGTGTCGGTGCCTGCTCGACCCGGCGATAATCCGATCCATCCCGGTTCCGTGTCAGCAGCCCACAGGAAATCATGGTCCGGCGCAGGGTTGCAGGGTCATCAAAACAATGTTCGGCATTGAGGCACGCGTTGACCTCACCCTCTTGCAGCACCGCGGCTGCCGGTACCGCAGACCAGAGCCCCCACAAAGACAAAGTCTGCACCGATCGTTTTGACGGCCATTGTCGAAGCCTGCCTTGTGCGTCGAACAGGTGCAATGTGCGCTCAACCGTGCGCATGTCAGCAGTCGGTTGTTTCGGGCGGGCCTCGGTCCGCCGGGCAGCGGCACTGGTGGCGCGCATATGTTGCACGTTCTGAAACCCGGCGGCACGGGCGACCATATTCATCAGGGTCAGGTGCGACGGGCTGGAGTCGCCAAGTTGTTGGGACAGGATACGCACGAATCCGGTCAGATCATCGGCGTGCAAGGGTACAGGAGTTTTGCTCATCACAAATCCATATCGGGCGTTTTGCGCGATCGTTGGTCGCTGACTTGACGAAACAACGCCCTGATGGTTGCGATAGTTTCACATACACTGGCAGGTTTAGCACTCTGGGTAAGAGCAGCGACGCCTCGGTGTCTGCCGACCGTATCCAACGGCTAGCACAACACTCATCACGCGCCAAGAGGATAGAAAGATGGATCAGGTCGAGCCGGGGGCCAGCCGTTCAGTCATCCAGCCGTCGATCCGCGCATTCTGCTCGGCATTCAGTCGCAGGCCCAGCTTGTTGCGCCGCCAGACGACATCTTCGGCGGTCCGTGCATATTCCTTGTCCATCAACCACGCGACTTCCCGCGCGGTCAGGGTTGCGCCAAAATCCTCACCCAGATCAGACAGCTGTTGCGCATCCCCAAGGACATCTGTTGCTTCGGTTCCATAGGCCCTGATCAGGCGTGCAGCCCAGGCGGCACCCAGAAACGGATACGCGGCCTGAAGCTGATCAGTCAGGGCTTCAACAGCGTCAACCGGAAAGTCACCGCCCGGCAGCGCCACACCAGCGGTCCAGGGGCCCGGCATATTCGGAAAGAATTCACCAACCTTCTCCAGAGCACTTTCCGCGAGCCTGCGATAGGTGGTGATCTTGCCGCCAAACACGTTCAATACAGGCGCCCCACCCTGCGCATCGACTTTCAGCGTGTAATCTCGCGTTGCTGCGGTGGCACTGCTGGCACCGTCGTCATAAAGCGGTCGCACACCGGAATAGGTCCACACAACATCTTCGCGGGTCACAGCGCGCTTGAAATACTTCGATGCGAAAGTGCACAGATACTCCTGCTCGGCCTCAGTACAGACGGGTTTCGTGTCAGGGTCCGGGTGATCCTGATCCGTTGTGCCGATCAAGGTAAAGTCCTGCTCATACGGAATGGCGAAAATGATGCGGCCGTCTTCGCCCTGAAAAAAATAGCACTTGTCGTGGTCATACAGCCGGGGTGTCACAATATGGCTGCCCCGAACAAGCCGAACACCCTCGCGTGAGTTCACACGGATCTTGGACTGGATGATGTCCCCGACCCAAGGGCCACCTGCATTGATCAGCATTCTGGCCCGGACAAGACGGGTTTCACCGCTGTCGCGATCGCGAATGGATACCTGCCAAAGGTCGTCCACCCGCTCGGCGGAAATCACCTCGGTTCGCACCATGATCTGCGCACCGCGCGCCTCGGCGTCGCGGGCATTCAGGACCACCAACCGCGAATCTTCGATCCAGCAGTCGGAATATTCATAAGCCGTTTCGAATTTGTCCTGTAGTGGGGCCCCTTCCGGAGCCGATCGCAGGTTCAGCGACGTGGTGCCCGGCAGAATTTTGCGACCACCCAAATTGTCATACATGAACAAACCCAACCGGATCAGCCAGGCCGGACGCCGCCCGCGCATCCACGGCATGACCGTGCTGAGCAGCCGTGAGGTCGGCGTTTCCGAGTCAAACCGCATATCCTTATGGTATGGCAGCACGAAGCGCATCGGCCAGCTGATATGCGGCATCGCGCGCAACAGGGTTTCACGCTCGATCAGGGCCTCGCGCACCAGACGGATTTCGAAATACTCCAGATACCGTAACCCGCCATGAAACAGTTTGGTCGAGGCTGATGATGTGGCCGAGGCCAGATCATTCATCTCTGCCAAAGCAACTGACAGCCCGCGGCCAGCAGCATCCCGTGCGATGCCGCAACCATTGATCCCGCCACCGATGATAAAAAGGTCCGTTGTCTGAACGTCCGCTGACTGCATGCCAATGATTCCTTGTCAGGATGGATGATAGGCATTTGCCAGAACATTCTTCGTATGGTCAATGTTTATGTTCGAATTTCTTCGTTTTGCAACACTGACCTGATATTTTCGCATGCCGTTCTTGCAAAACCGGCCAGAAAGAACAAAAACGAAAGAAATACTTCAAGTCTGGAAACACCCATGTCGCTGTCTTTCCGCCAATCTGACATTCTGGACATTGCCGGGGCCGAAGGTCGCGTCACCGTTGACGGGTTGGCCGAAAGATTTGGTGTCACGGTCCAGACGATCCGGCGCGACCTGACCGAGTTGGCCGAGGCAGGTAAACTGGATCGGGTGCATGGCGGCGCGGTGCTGCGCTCGGGCGTGTCAAACATCGGATATGAAGACCGCCGTGCCCTGAACGCCGACGCCAAGACCCGTATTGCACAGGCTTGCGCCATCGATATCCCCGACGGCGCATCGATCTTCATGAACATCGGAACCTCGACCGAGGCCGTGGCGCGGCAATTGCTGAACCACAAGAATCTGATGGTTGTGACCAACAACATGAATGTCGCAAACATTCTGATTGAGAACCCGGATTGTGAGGTCGTCATGGCCGGTGGCGTTCTGCGGCGCACCGACGGCGGGTTGATCGGAAATCTGACCGTATCGACCATTCGGCAATTTAAATTTGACCTTGCCGTAATCGGCTGTTCAGCTTTGGACACTGACGGAGATCTTCTGGACTTCGACTTTCAGGAGGTACAAGTCAGCCAGACCATCATTGCGCAGGCACGCCGCACATTTCTGGTTGCCGACCATTCAAAGTTTCACCGCTCGGCTCCGGCGCGCATCACTTCTTTGGCAGAAATCGACGCAATTTACACGGATGCGCCGTTACCAGGCGATCTGCACCTGCGCAGTCAGGAATGGCAAACGGACATCGTCCTGTGTAACTAGCGGACATTAAGAATAGTCTCCAATTTACCGCGCCGCTTGCCAGATGCCACCCGGCCTGACACTATCGTTTGCATAAAGATATGTGCACGGGAGGGGAGCACCGGGCCATGATTGCGCTTTTATTTGCATTACTTACTGCCACGATGGGGCTCAACTATTTCAACATGACGAAGGCAGGCAATGCGCTGTTCTTCCTTACGATTGCCCTGAGTATCTACTGGTTGAAATTCCACGCCACCAGTCAGTTGACAATTCAGCTTTGAGGGCCTCGTCATGACACCTGAACTGTCACGTACACTGAACGCGATCGGAATGCTGGCTGTCTGTCTTGTTCTGGCGCTGGCGTTCTTCTATCAACTTGCCCTTTACGAACTACCCTGCCCGCTTTGCCTGTTGCAGCGTGTCGGCTTTGTTGCTGTCGGCGTCGGGCTGGGCTTGAACCTGCTGTATGGCGCGCGACCGCAGCACTATGCCATTATGCTGATTGCCGCTTTGTATGGCGGCAGTGTTTCGATCCGGCAAATCCTGTTGCACATTGTGCCGGGAACCGGCCACTACGGTTCGCCCGTTCTGGGGCTGCATTACTACACTTGGGCGGGCATCGCCTTTTTCCTTGTCCTGCTGGGTACGTCGTTCATGCTGCTTTTTGAACGCCAATACGGCTCGGGCGCGACCAGCGAGGGGCGATTTGGGGGAAACAAGCTGGCCAAAATCGCCTTCTTTGTCATGCTGGCACTGGCCGTGCTGAATGCCGGTTCAACTCTGCTGGAATGCGGACCGGGCATTTGTGATGACCCGCCTACGGACTACAAGTTGATTGACGAACTGAAAGCGAATGATTGAGGATACCCTAACCTTCCCCTGATGGAGGCAAACGCATGGGACTATTGGGCCAGCCGCTTGGCTATTATGACTATCTGACATTTGCCGCGCTGATCCTGCTACTTGCAGCGGTTATGGCGCTGTTCCTGTTCATTATGGGCCTTCCGGGGCGGATCGCGATCAAACGCAATCATCCCCATGCCGAAGCTGTAAAGATCATGGGATGGATGGGGTTCTTGGCTGTCGTGCCTTGGGTTCACGCCTTCATGTGGGCTTTCCACGATGGCGTCACGGTCGATATTCGCCGCGGCCCGGACGAGGAAAAAGATGCCATTCGCGATGAAATCAAACGTCTGGGCGGCAAGGTCAAGCCCGAATACCAGGATCGTCTGGACACAGACGACACACAACCCGGTTAAAGCCGAAGGACCCTAATACCTATGTTCGTCGCCCTCGGCATCACGCTGTTCTACATCATTTTCGTCTGGCTCATTTTCTTCAAGCTGGAATGGCTGAAGTTCAACATAGCCTGGGGCATTGTTTCGTTCTGGGTGGGTGCACACCTGCTGCTGATCTTCCTTGTGGCGCTGCGTTTCTTTCAGCCGTTTTCCGCAGACAGCCACGTGGTACGTTCGACCATACAGATCATCCCCAAGCTGACACAGCCGACGATCCTCTCCGAGGTTCTTGTTGAACCGAACACACCGGTCACAAAGGGCGATCCGCTTTATCGGTTCGACGATACGGTGTTTTCTCTGGCGGTCGATAATGCGCAGGCCCAGCTGGTGGCGGCACAGCAGAACGCCAAAATCCTTGAACAGGATGTCATTGCCTCGACCGAAGCTGTCGAACGGGCCAATGCACAACTGGCTTATGCGCAAACTCAACAGGCAAGGTATGAAAACCTTGTTCCCGCCGGAGGCGCCCGTCAAGACGAACTCGACCGTTGGAACGAACAGGTGACGGAAGATCAGGCCGCCGTCAAACAGGCCGAGGCGAACCTGGCCAAGGCTCAGCTGGCGCTGGAATCGCAGATTGACGGCGTGAACACCGGCATCCTTCAAGCGCAGGCGCAATTGGCCGAAGCCGAGTATTTTCTGGAAAACACAACAATCTATGCGCCTGAAAATGGCATGATCGTCTCGCAACAGGCTCGTCCCGGATTGGTAGTCGGTGACGTCCGGTTGGGTGCGATTGCCAGCTTTGTGACTGATGAAAGCCCTTATATCCTTGCCACATTCCGCCAGCAGAACCTGAAATTTGTCGAGCCGGGGCAAGAGGTCGAAGTCGCACTTGATCTTTATCCCGGTGAAATCCTGACGGGCAAGGTCGAAGCGATCTGGTGGGCGACCCGGCAAGGGCAACTCATCCCGTCGGGCCGCCTGCCCGGTTTCGAGCTGCCCAAACTGCCCGGTCGGATTGCGGTTCAAATCACCGTCGATGTGCCGGAAGACCACATTTTCCCAGCGGGCGGCCATGCCGCTGTGGCGATCTATACAGGCCAAGGCAAAAGTTTTGAGTTTCTGAGGCGTATCAACATCCGCCTCTATTCTTTCGCCAACTTCATCCGACCTCTGGATATCTGAGGATGCGCGCCATGACACTCCGCAGGTTGCTGGGAACCGCCATTTGTGCCGCCACTCTTGCGGCCTGCACACCCGTTGGGCCGGATTTCGTGCGCCCCAACTCACCGGTCGTGAAACAGTGGATCGAGGTCAACAACCCCAGCACTGGTCAAAGCGGGCTGACGTCGCGCAGTGCGCCTGTCGTGAAATGGTGGCAGACATTCAATGATCCGACCCTCAACAAACTGATTGCCGAGGCCTACGCCCAGAACCTGACACTTCAGGTCGCTGGCGCGCGGGTTTTGCAGGCTCGCGCACAACTGGGTATCGCCTTTGGCGAGCTTTATCCACAGTCGCAGGCCATAGGCGGATCGCTTGATCGGCGCCAGATCAGTGACAATCTGGGGCCGATTTCGGATGTTAATCGCGTCATCCCGCTGGATACCGAATTCTCGACCTCGCAAGTCGGCTTCGATGCCCAGTGGGAGCTGGACGTCTGGGGTGCCCAGCGGCGCGGTGTTCAGGCGGCGCGATCCAACCTGGCCCTGCAAGTGGCGAATTACGACGACGCGTTGGTTACGCTGACCGGGGACGTCGCCGCGCTTTACGTCAATATCCGGGCGTTGCAGGAGACGCTGGCAATTGCGCGCGAGAACATCAAATTGCAGCAGGACTCGGCAGACCTGACTCAGCTGCGGTTCAACAATGGCGTCACCACGGAACTGGACGTGCAAGAATCCACCGCCCTACTGAACAACACTAAGGCGCTGGTACCGGAACTGGAAAGCGACCTGCAACAGACCAAGAACGCGCTTGCGGTGTTGTTGGGCACAACACCTTCACGCATGACCGGTCTGTTGGGCAATACCGGACGCATTCCATCGGCCCGAGCAAATGTGGCTGTGGGCGTTCCCGCTGAATTGCTGCGCCGCCGCCCGGATGTGCGCGCGGCTGAACTGGCGGCAGCCACGCAATCAGCACAGGTGGGCATCGCGATGGCGGACCTGTATCCCCAATTTATCCTGTCGGGCGCGATCGGTCTGCAGGCATCCGGCGGGCGCGATCTGTTCAGCGGTGGCAGCACAACGGGACTGGCCAGTGCTGGTGTGGTCTGGAATGTGCTGAACTATGGCCGCATCAAGAACAATGTTCGCGCGCAAGACGCCGCTTACCAGGCGCTGATTGCGAACTATCAGAACACTGTGCTGACCGCTTATTCCGAAGTTGAAAGTGCCATGGTCGCTTATGCGCAGGCACGTAAGCAGGTCGGGTTCTATCAGCAAAGCGTCGACGCCTCACGCAAAGCTGCCGAAATCGCCGTCAACCAGTATACAGACGGCATTGCCGATTATTCGCGTGTTCTGAACACCCAGACCGCGCTATTGCGATCACAGGCCAACCTGATCGAGGCGCGGCAGCAGGTATCCAGCAATCTGGTGGCGGTTTACAAGGGCCTGGGCGGCGGATGGCAAATCCGTCAAAATCAGGAATTCCTGCCTGAAACCGTTCTGGCCGAGATGGCCTATCGCACGGATTGGGGCGATCTGCTGCAGAAAACCCCAACCCGCGCGAGCCTGAATTAGGTGCTACTTGGTTAACCCGCGCAACCCGCCCGAGATCAGGATATTGACCTCATAAAGGATGCGGGGCGCGGCCAGCCCGCCGGGGCTGGCCAGATAATTCGGGCTCCATTCCGGATCGAACTTCTGCTTGAACGCACGAAGACCCTCAAAATGGTAGAACTGTTCGCCATGTTCGTAAACGAACCCTCCAATCCGGTTCCAAAGCGAGGCAAGCTGACGGTTCTCAATCCCTGAGAACGGTGCGGCACCCAGTGAAAACCAGTGAAAACCCTGCTGCGCACCCCAATCCATCATGTCGGCGAAAAGAGCGTCCATGACGAAACTTGGGCTATCGGGTTCATAGCGCATAAGGTCCAGTGATAACTCGGATTTATTTCCCCCTTGGAACAGGTTGGCAAAGGCCATGATCTTGCCGGTGTTGCCATCACGCAGGATCGCATGATCGAAATAGGACAGGTATTGATCATCAAATCCACCCAGCGCAAAGCCCTTTTCTGCACCGGCCTTTTGCGCAAGCCAGCGGTCTGAAATCCCACGCAAATCTGACAACAGAGGCGCCAGTTCTTCCTTCGGAATGATCTCGAACACATATCCTTCGCGTTGAGCACGGTTCTTGGCCTGCCGGAACCGCTTGCGCGACTTTCCGTCCAGTGAGAAGTCGTGCAATGACACCCGCGCAACCTCACCAATCTTCAGGATCGACAGTCCAAGATCCAGAAAAGTCGGCAGATATTTGGTCGAGACACTGTAGAACGCGCAGAGTTTACCTTCGCGATCCGCCATTTCCCGAAGTTGCCAGATCAGTTGCTGCCCGGCCATCTCGTCACCAACCGGTTCTCCTTTTGAAATCAGCGCATTGCCCGTGTCGGCGTAGGCAATAAACGCGGTCTCATCCGGTGAGATCAGGAATTGCTTGTCGCCGGTAAGCGAGATCTGGGATTCCGTATCCTCACTCTCCATCACCAGCCGCTCGACAACTTTTGGGATTTCAACCCGCTGCGGTGTCGGTATCTCACGCCCGAACAGAGAGTTCACGGCAACAATGCCCACGATCACGGCCACAACAAGGCTGGACCGCAGAAAGCGCGAAGCGTCACCGTTCCAGGCAAACTGCCACCACAGATCGTTTTGGTATTCGACATGCGAATATGCAAACAGCCCGATCCAGAAAATCACCGCCAGCAGAACCACGACACTGATCAGCCATGGGATGTTCAGCCTAAATATCGACGCGCCGCTGACTCGGTAGAACGCGCCACGAAACATGGCCAGCAGACCAATCGTTCCCAGCATCGAAAGCGCTTCGTGGATGTCGAGCCCCTTTGCAAGCGAAGCAAAGAACCCTGCCCCCATCAGCACCATCGCAACGATCCATGCCCGGTAGAGCTTGCGGAACAACCCGCGCGAGACCAGCAACAGCAACACGCCTACGACGCTGCCTGCTAGATGCGAAGCCTCGACAAACGAAAGCGGCAGAATATCTTTCAGCGTGCCGAGCTTTTGCGCCCCAGCTGGCAAAGCGCCCGACACCAGCAAGATCACTCCGGCCACTGCCGCTACTCCGGCCGCGACCATCGGAACCATGGGACGGATCACGCGATAGACCCAAATAGCGGCACCGCCGATCATGTGTCTTTGGGTCAAGACCGATGCAACGGCAATGGAAAGGCTGGCGACTGCAAAGGGCAAAAAAGTGTAAACCACCCGGTACAGCAGCAACCCAGCAATCACATCCGAACGACCCGACGCCCCCAGACCGGCAATCAATGTCGCCTCAAACACGCCGATCCCACCCGGCGCATGGCTTAGGATCCCAACGGCAATGGCAGCGATATAGACCGTGAAGAAGTACGGGTACCCGACACCCAGATCATCCGGTATCAAAACGTAAAGCACCATGGATGCGCCAAATAGGTCGCCAATGGCAGCCAACGTCAGCAGGCCCGCCAGTTTCCCGCCGGGCAGATCGAAACCGACGCCCGCAACAGCCAACCGCCGGCCACCGCTGGACAACCATATGAACATCGCGACAAATGCAGCCAGCAAGCACAATCCTATGATGGTTTCGGCCGTTTCGCTGACGGGCATCACCTTGGATATTCCATCCGGGTGCAGGGTCAGCAACAAACCCAAAATCAGGATCAGACCCATCCAGAACGCCACCCACGAGGTCGCGATTACGCCAGCCACCCGGCCAAGGTCCAAGCCAAGCGACGCATATATACGATACCGGATCGCAGTTCCTGTAATGTAGGAAAACCCAAGGCAGTTCGAAACCGCGTATCCGCTGGCTCCGGCCATCCCCGCGACAGGTAACGGCACCTTCCCGTCCGCCACGCTTTGTACCGCGAACACATCATAAAGCGACAGCGACAAAAAGCTGAACGCTGTCCAGCACACCGCCAAAAACATCAGTTTCCATGATGTCGCCGAAATATCGGTCTGGACATCCGACCATTTCACATGGGCCGACAGATCGTGCAAAACCGAAAGGGCAATCCCGGTAATAACGACCGGTAACGCGATGCGCAGCCAAGGTTTTTCCAGCAGGGCAACAAGTCGTTCGGCCCATTGTCCGGCTAAAGGCCCGTCGCCTTTTTCAGATGTCGTCATGCCGTAAGCCTTCCGGATATACTGAACCCTTAGACAGCAAGCGGCCTACCTTAGGGTAAGCCGCACCCTGTCTGCTCACAAACTCTGGCACAAGTCGCATTCATCTCAAAGCACTAGAGCCGCCCCTTGCGCGTTGACAGCAGCAGGTTCGTTTCCGAACGTGTAACGCCGTCGATCTTGCGAATTTGAAACAAAACCTCGTCCAGTTCGGCCAGAGTTTCCGTACTGATTTCCGCAATCAAATCCCAACTGCCGTTGGTCGAATGGACCGCCGTGACCTGCCGCATGGCTCCGATCCGGGACATCACGCGCTCGGTGCCGCGCCCCTCGATTTCCAGCATCATCAGCCCACGTACCGGGCTTTGTGCCAGATCCCGACGCGTCAACACGGTAAAACCGACGATCTCACCGGATTGCTTGAGCCGTTGCAAACGGCTGCGCACCGTCGTGCGGGTCACACCAAGCGTTTCCGACAGCTCTGACAGGCTGGCGCGCGCGTCGCGCTGCAATGCGCCCAGCAGACGACTATCCAATTCGTCCATATCACTTTCCCATTAAGGAACTTCCTGAACCATTTTGAGCATTTTGTGCTCTTCACGCAAGACACAACGACGGCCTAAATGAACCACATGGAACGCAAAAACATCATTTTAGTCGGCGCGCCGATGGACGCCGGAAAACGGCGTCAGGGTTGCCGAATGGGTCCCGACGCATATCGCGTGGCCGGGCTGGATCAGGCCTTGACCGATCTTGGTCACTCCGTTTGCGATTGGGGCAACGTACAACCTGAAGAAACCGGCTTGCCTGAGCATCCGCACCTGTTCGCGCTGCCCGAATGCATCGGTTGGACACAAGCGCTGAGCAAGGCCGCATTAACAGCGGCTGAACAGGGCATTCCAATCTTCATGGGCGGCGATCATGCATTATCCATGGGAACCGTGACCGGGATGGCCGCCTATGCTGCTAAGGTCGACCGCCCGCTGTTCGTTCTTTGGCTGGATGCGCATAGCGACTTTCACACCCCCAACAGCACAGACAGCGGCAACCTGCATGGGACACCCGTCGCTTATTTTACAGGAAGGCCAGGCTTCGAGGCGCTTCCACCCTTACCCGCTATCGTGCCAACGGACCGCGTCGGTATGATCGGCCTGCGCTCTGTCGATCCGGCGGAACGTTCTGCGCTGGAACAGAACCGCGCGATGCTGGCCGACATGCGCAGCATTGACGAACATGGGATCAAGGCCCCGTTGCTGGCGTTTCTGGATCGCGTCAAAGCTGAAAACGCCCTTCTTCACGTCTCGTTGGATGTTGATTTCCTGGACCCGGCCATTGCCCCTGCCGTCGGCACCACTGTTCCTGGCGGCGCGACCGAGCGCGAAGCCCATCTGGTCATGGAACTGCTGCATGAAAGCGGACTGGTCAGTTCTCTGGATCTAGTCGAACTGAACCCGTTTCTGGATGAACGTGGCCGCACGGCAAAGCTGATGGTCGATCTGGCCGCTTCACTTATGGGCCGCCGCATCTTTGACCGCCCCACCCGGAGTTTCTGATGCTATCGCTACAAGCACCATCTGCCGCGGTAATGATCCGGCCACATGCTTTTGCCTCCAACCCGGAAACACGCGATGACAACGCGTTTCAAACGCTGAGCATCACGTCTGACGAAGCCACGTCGGAAGCTGCGAGAGATGAGCATGACCAGGCAGTTCAACGCCTGCGCGACACAGGAATCACTGTTCACGTATTTGACGATTTTGGCGATCTCGACACACCTGACAGCGTTTTCCCGAACAATTGGTTTTCCACACATCCTGGTGGTCACATAGCAGTTTACCCGATGTTCGTGCCATCTCGCCGACGCGAGCGGCGAACCGATGTAATCGAACTGCTCAAACACGAGTATCGCGTGCAGGATGTCATAGACTATTCCGGGCTGGAACAAGACAACCTTGCGCTGGAAGGGACCGGTGCGATGGTATTGGACCACATTGCCCGCATCGCGTATACGGTCACATCCAATCGCGCCGACCCGGTCTTGCTGGAACGGTTCTGCACGCATTTCAACTATGAACCTATTGCCTTTCAGGCCCGCGACGCAAAAGGCAGGGACGTTTATCATACCAACGTATTGATGGGGATCGGCACTCATTATGCCTTAATCTGCCTCGACATGATATCGGACCCCGACCGCCGCATGACTATTCGCAATCGGTTAGAGGAATCCGGTCGAACCGTGATTGATCTGACTCATGACCAAATCGCCGAGTTTGCGGGGAATGCAATTGAGCTGAAGGGACGCGATGGATTGGTGCTGGCCTTGTCGAGCCGAGCGTTAGGCGCCCTCACCCCTGATCAAATCAAAATAATCCAAGCCAGTGCAACGCCTTTGCCACTGTCCGTCCCAACAATTGAAACTGCTGGTGGATCAGTGCGCTGCATGATTGCAGGCGTCCACCTTGCCCGCCGATAGGAGAGTACGATGCAACCTTCTGACAAGGCACTCGTGCCTTTTGTGTCCGTCGACAACATGATGCGGCTGGTTCACCACATCGGTGTCGAACAGATGATCGTTCAGATCGCCGATCAGATCGAATCCGATTTCAAACGGTGGGAGAGCTTTGACAAGACCCCGCGCATTCCGGCGCATTCACCCCACGGAGTGATTGAACTGATGCCCACCTCGGATGGGGAGGCATATGGGTTCAAATACGTGAACGGACATCCCAAAAACACCTCCGAGGGTCTGCAAACTGTGACCGCATTCGGATTGCTGGCGGATGTTTACACCGGGTATCCCACTCTGCTGACCGAAATGACGCTGCTGACTGCATTGCGCACGGCGGCGACGTCCGCTCTGGTCGGGCGCTATCTTGCCCCAAAGAATGCCACGACCATGGCCATGATCGGCAATGGGGCGCAGTCCGAATTCCAATGCCTCGCTTTCAAGGCAATGTGCGGGATCGACACTGTCCGGCTTTACGATACCGATCCCGGTGCAACAGCGAAATGCGCCACAAACCTGCAAGGCAACGGCCTGACGGTCGTCCCATGCAAGACGCCGGAAGACGCTATTGAAGGTGCTCATATCATCACCACCTGCACGGCCGACAAGAAATACGCCACCATCCTCACCGACAACATGGTCGGCCCCGGCGTCCACATCAACGCCATCGGTGGCGATTGTCCCGGCAAGACTGAATTGCATCGCGATATCCTGCTACGCTCAGACATCTTCGTCGAATACCCCGAGCAAACCCGGATCGAGGGCGAGATTCAGGCGCTGGATGCCGATCATCCCGTGACCGAGATGTGGCAGGTTATGAGCGGTGCCGCCAAAGGGCGCACCGACGACCGCCAAATCACCCTGTTCGACAGTGTTGGCTTCGCGATCGAAGATTTCTCAGCCCTACGCTATGTCAAGCAGGCGATCAAAGGCACTGCATTCTTTGAGCCTCTGGACATGTTGGCCGACCCGGACGATCCGCGCGACCTGTTCGGAATGCTGATGCGGGCCGGTTAGGCGCGCCTAAGGGGGCTCTGCCCCGCCACCCGTGCCGGACGCCTCCCCCGGGATATTTATTGGCCAGATGAAGCAGGGGATCCGTTCTTCATCTGGCTCTAAATATCCCGGAGCGCGAGGCAGAGCCTCGCATCCTACCTACCCCGCTAGCGATGGCAGGTAGAGTACAATACCAGGAAATGCCACAAGCATTGCTATGGTCAGGGCGTCGGCCACGAAAAAGGGTGTCACACCCCTGAAGACATCCTGAACACTCAAATCCGGGCGCACCCCGGCGACGACAAAGCAATTCAACCCAATTGGCGGCGTAATCAGGCAAAACTCGGCCATCTTGACGACCAGAATTCCAAACCAAATCGCGCACATCGGCCCGGACATGCCAAACGCACTGTCTGCAGCACTGACCGTTTCACCACCGTTCAGCGCCATGATCGCCGGATAAACAACAGGCAAGGTCAAAAGAAGCATTCCTATCGCATCCATGAACATGCCAAGCACCGCGTAAGCCAGCAGAATGCAGATCAGGATCATCATGGGTGACATTTCAAGGCTGGTTATCCAGTCTGAAAAGGCGCCGGGAAGATCTGCAAACCCTAGAAACCGCACATAGATCAGAACGCCCCAGATGATCGAAAAGATCATTGCGGTAAGCTTGGCCGTCTCTAGCAACGCTGATTTGAACTCACTCCATCGCATCCCGTGGAACAAGGCGAAGCAGAAGACAATGAAGGCGCCGATTGCGCCGCCTTCCGTCGGTGTGCCCCACGCTTTTTCACCAAACGGGTTATAGACAAAGCAGATGATGATCAGGATGACGGCGACAATAGGAATGGCTCCGGGAAGGGCCGAAAAGCGCTGTTTCCATGTAAAGCCTGTGACTGGAGGACCGACAGATTTAAAGATCACAGCGATCCCGACAATCAGCACGGCATAGATGATCGCTGAAAACGCGCCCGGAATGAACCCCGCCAACAGCAGCTTCCCAACATCCTGCTCGACGATGATCGCGTAGATCACCAGAATAGCCGATGGTGGAATCAGTGATGCCAGCGTTCCTCCGGCGGCCACCACACCAGCAGCAAAGCGTTTGTTGTAGCCTACCTTCAGCATTTCCGGGATCGCGATGCGGGCGAAAACGGCAGAGGTGGCAACCGAGGCACCCGACACCGCGGCGAAACCAGCAGTGGCGAATACGGTTGAAACCGCCAACCCTCCGGGAACCCATGCGACCCAGCGTTTTGCAGCCTCGAACAATGCCCGCGTGAGACCTGCGTAGTAAGCCAGATACCCGATCAGGATAAAGGTCGGGATCAGGCTAAGAGTATGAGAGGCAACTTTGGAATGCGGCACTTGCCCGGCGGTTTTGACCGCAACAGTCAGCGCTTTACCGAACCGCGCCGGATCATACCCAAACTTGGCCCAAAAAATCCAAACAAGCCCAATTAGCCCGGCCAAGCCCGCAGCGAAGGCCACGCGCATGCCGACCACGACAAAGATCAGAAGCCCGCCCGTGACCCAGAGGCCAATTTCAATCGTGTCCATAAATCAGTCCTGCCCTTCGAACTGTTCGGCCTCAGCCGCTGCTTGTGCTGCCGCGTCCTGTATCAACGGAACGGCGACCGGAGCTTCCAATCCCAGCCATAGTGCGCGGCCATATCCCCAGACCTGCAAGGCAAGCCGCAGGCACAGAACGGAAAACGCGATGGGGGCCAGTAGTTTCGCGGGCCACAACGGAATTCCGATATCAATGGAACTGTCCCGGCTCCAAAATGGTGCGCCCAAATCAAAGGATCGGTCGAAGTGAGACCAGCTGCCCCAAACTAGCGCAAGCATCAGAAGCAGGATCAAAACCACCGAGACCAGTTCGAAAAGCCACAACCCTCTGCCGTGAAGGCGCGACAGAACGATGTCCATGCGGATGTGGCCACCGTCGCGTTGAACATAAGAAATGCCAAGAAATGCGATCAATGGCATCGCCTGTTCGATCCAGTCAACATATCCCGGCAATGGGGCATTCAGGGCATTGCGCCCACTGACCGAGATAACCGCCAGGACCATCAGGCCAAATACTGCCAAACCGCTGATGAGCGCTAGAAAACGCTCCAGTTTCAACAACTGCTGATCCAGCTGGCTCAGACGGCTTCCGTCCACCAGCACCGTGGCCTGTCCTGCCATTCCAGTGTTCCCCAATATTAGTGTACCGGGTGCCTGGCAGGCACCCGGGTTCAGGATCAGTTGCCGCCGCGCTGTTGCGTCAGCGTCATCTGCACGAGATCATAAAGATCCTGCGCTGGCAGCCCCTGTTCCGTCATTTCCGCGATCCACTTTTCACGGATCGGGTCGGCTGCTTTGGTGCGGAATTCTGCAATCACGGCATCATCAATCATGACTTTCTGGACACCCTTTTCTTGCAGAACACTGTCCCATTGCTCGAGCAATCCGTCGTAATTTGTCAGGTAGTGGTCAATCGCCTCATCAATCGAGCTATCCAGCGCCTCGCGATGCGCAGCCGGCAGAGCCTCGTAAGCGTCAATGTTGACCACGACCGGGCAGTTTACCGTTCCCGGGTTCAGGTTAGCCGTCCACCAGTCGGCTTCGTTGATCGTCCCGAAAGACAGATGTGCGTGCTGGGCAAAGGCCACGGTATCGACCACACCGGATTCCATTGCATTGAACGCTTCGGTTGCGGGAACTGATGTCGGAACGCCTCCGACTGCCTCGAAGGCTTGCCCCAAACCACCAGTGGCCCGGACCCGCATTCCTTCAAAATCAGCCAGTTTATCGCGCGGCTCGCCGGTGCCGACCAGATTATACTGTGGCATAGGTGAGGTCATGATGATGCGGGCGTTCCATTGGGCCATCTCATCCTTGACTGCGGGGTGGTCATATACCGCATGGCTTACCGCCACCTCCTCCTGCAAGTTGTTCACGCCGAGAAAAGGCAACTCCAGAACGGTAATCGCGCGGTTTTTGTCGCGGTGGTAACCCGCACAGAACTGAGCCATCTCGAATGCGCCGATTTCAATACCGTCCAGATTTTCACGCGGCTTGGACAAACCGCCATAGCTGACATTGATGGTGAATTCGCCACCGGTTTTTTCACTGACAAGCTCGGCCAGTTTTTCGACATGTTCGGTGAAGGCTCGACGCTTGCCCCAGACCGATGCGTTCCATTCAGTAGCAAAAGCTTCGCCGACAAAGGCAAAGCTCAGGGCGGCGACGGCGGCGCCGCTCAACATGTTTTTCATCATTTGATCTCCCATTGATGCGCCTCCTCCCGAGGCGCTTGAGGATCAAGCTAGCGCCAACATTCTAATGTGCCAACCCTGCGCTGGTAATCCGCCGGCCTCGGAAGGAGTTCCCGCTTGGATTGCGCACGAAGAAAAACCAGATGTTCACGGACCGACACCCGCTTATGCCAAGCATCGCAGGCAGGAAATGTGTTACACATATCCATTTATTTTAAATGCGTTTTTACGGAATTTTCGAACTTTCTTTACTACGTGCGACCATAGTTAGAAATTTCTTTACAAATAAATTCAGGGATTCCGGCAATTTATTTATTTATTTTCAGAACTCGGTAATATTCGACCTCGGGGAGGAACGGGATCGACATTGCCGGACCAAGTGGCAAAAAATATCCCAACGAAATCCAGTCCAGAGGGAGGAGCCTCAAAAATGACCACCGCTGCCCAGGCAGATGCCAAGACCTATCCGCCATCCGCAGAAACCGTCGCACGTGCGCATGTTGATGCCGAAAAATATTCCGACATGTACGCCGCTTCGATCAGCGACCCCGACGCATTCTGGGGCGAGCAAGGCAAGCGCGTTGACTGGATCAAACCCTTCGCCCAGGTCAAAGACGTTAACTACGATTTCGGTTCGGTTAAGATAAACTGGTATGCCGATGGCACCTTGAATGTTTCGGCCAACTGTCTGGATCGCCACCTGAAAACCCGCGGTGATCAAACGGCAATCATCTGGGAGCCGGACGATCCAAATGATCCGGCTCAGCATATCTCTTACGCGGAGTTGCACCGCCGCACTTGCCGCATGGCAAATGTCCTTGAATCTTTGGGTGTGCGCAAAGGCGACCGCGTTGTCATTTATCTACCGATGATCCCCGAGGCGGCATATGCCATGCTGGCCTGTGCGCGGATCGGCGCAATTCACTCTATCGTTTTTGCAGGCTTCTCGCCGGACGCGTTGGCGGCCCGGATCAATGGCTGTGACGCCAAGGTCGTCATAACTGCGGACGAGGCTCCGCGCGGTGGTCGTAAAACGCCCCTGAAATCCAATGCCGACGCGGCGCTGCTGCACTGCAAGGATACCGTCAAGTGCCTTGTCGTAAAACGCACCGGTGGTCAGACCACCTGGATCGACGGTCGTGACTTTGATTACAACGAAATGGCCCTTGAGGCGGACGACTACTGCGCACCAGCCGAAATGAGCGCCGAAGATCCGCTGTTCATCCTATACACCTCTGGCTCGACCGGTCAGCCAAAAGGCGTTGTTCACACAACCGGCGGCTATCTGGTTTACGCCGCAATGACGCACGAGATCACCTTCGATTATCACGAAGGCGACGTGTATTGGTGTACGGCGGATGTGGGCTGGGTCACCGGCCACAGCTATATCGTCTATGGCCCGCTGGCCAACGGTGCGACCACGCTGATGTTTGAAGGTGTACCAACCTTCCCGGACGCCTCGCGTTTCTGGCAGGTCTGCGAAAAGCACAAGGTGAACCAATTCTACACCGCGCCTACAGCGATCCGCGCCCTGATGGGTCAGGGCAAAGAGTTTGTCGAGAAATGCGACCTCAGCGATCTGCGCACTTTGGGAACCGTGGGCGAGCCGATCAACCCGGAGGCCTGGAACTGGTACAACGATGTCGTCGGCAAGGGCAAATGTCCCATCGTGGATACATGGTGGCAAACGGAAACCGGCGGTCACCTGATGACCCCCCTGCCCGGTGCCCATGCAATGAAGCCCGGATCGGCAATGAAGCCGTTCTTTGGCATCGAACCGGTGGTGTTGGACCCGCAGTCCGGCGTCGAGATCGAAGGCAATGGTGTCGAGGGCGTGCTCTGCATCAAAAACAGCTGGCCGGGCCAGATGCGCACCGTCTGGGGCGATCATGAGCGGTTCGAAAAGACCTATTTCTCGGATTACAAAGGCTACTACTTCACTGGTGATGGCTGCCGTCGCGATGAAGATGGCGACTACTGGATCACCGGGCGCGTGGACGATGTGATCAACGTGTCGGGCCACCGTATGGGAACGGCCGAGGTGGAAAGCGCACTGGTTGCGCACGCCGCCGTGGCAGAAGCTGCTGTTGTCGGATATCCTCATGAAATCAAGGGGCAAGGCATTTATTGCTATGTCACTTTGATGAACGACCGTGAACCAAGCGAAGAGCTCCGCAAGGAGTTGCGCACCTGGGTCCGGACCGAGATCGGACCGATCGCCAGCCCCGATGTGATCCAGTGGGCCCCGGGCCTGCCCAAAACACGTTCGGGCAAGATCATGCGTCGCATCCTGCGCAAGATCGCCGAAAACGACTTCGGTTCGCTGGGTGACACTTCGACGCTGGCCGACCCGTCGGTGGTCGAAGACCTGATCGAAAACCGCGCGAACAAGTGAGGATGTGATGGAAGCTGCCACAATCACCACACCCGCAGTTCTTATCCTTCTCGGCCCTCCGGGCGCCGGGAAGGGCACGCAGGCCCGGATGCTGGAAGAAAAATTCGGACTTGTTCAACTCAGCACGGGTGACCTGCTGCGCGAAGCCGTTGCCGCAGGTACCGAAGCAGGCAAAACCGCCAAAGCCGTGATGGAAGCCGGTGATCTGGTCAGTGACGAGATCGTCATTGCGATCCTGCGCGACCGTATGGCGCAACCAGATTGCGCCAAGGGTGTCATTCTGGATGGGTTCCCCCGCACAACGGTTCAGGCCGAGGCGCTGGATGGTCTGCTGGCGTCCAATGACCAAAAGATCAACGCAGCAATCAGCCTGGAAGTGGAAGATGCAGAAATGGTGATCCGCATCTCGGGCCGCTATACCTGCGCGGGCTGCGGTGAAGGGTACCACGACCAGTTTAAGAAGCCTGCCGAAGACGGTAAGTGCGACAAGTGCGGCAGCACCGAATTCAAGCGCCGCGCGGATGACAACGCTGAAACCGTGGCTTCGCGCCTGGCGGCTTATCACGCACAGACCGCGCCGTTGATCACCTACTACGACAGTCACGGTGTTCTGAAACGCATCAATGCTATGGGCAGGATCGAAGATATCGCAGGCGATCTCGAAGGGATCGTCGGCGACGTAATGAGTTAAGGGGAGGAGAAAAGCCACAAGGCTTTGATCCTAAAAAGAATACTTCAAAAGACCGCCTTGGCGGACTGGTGGAGTTTTGCCTGTCACCACACGGTGTTGGGCATTGTCGAGAAGCGGACCGACGCACTGGAGGAGTTGGGCACCGGGCCGCCAAACGAGGAAGCGAAGGAGGAACCCGCAATGGCGGATCAATCTACAAACTCCGCGCAGGCAGCCGAAGCCGACAAGGGCTATTGGCAGGCCAACCTGCGCCTCATCTACATCAGCCTCGTGATCTGGGCGCTGGTGTCATTTGGATTCGGCATCCTGCTGCGTCCGCTGCTGTCGGGCATCGCCGTCGGTGGTACTGATCTGGGCTTTTGGTTCGCTCAGCAAGGATCGATCCTGGTCTTTCTGGTGCTGATCTTCAACTACGCCTGGCGCATGAACAAGCTGGACGCCGAACACGGCGTGGATGAAGAGTAAGGGAGAGCGGGGATAATGGATCAGTTTACCATCAACCTGCTGTTTGTCGGCGCATCCTTTGCGCTGTACATCGGCATCGCGATCTGGGCCCGCGCGGGTTCCACATCAGAGTTCTACGCCGCCGGTCGCGGCGTACACCCGGTCACCAACGGTATGGCGACAGCGGCAGACTGGATGTCTGCGGCCTCGTTCATCTCGATGGCGGGCCTGATTGCCTTTACCGGCTATGACAACTCGACCTTCCTGATGGGATGGACGGGTGGCTACGTGCTGTTGGCCCTGCTGCTTGCGCCTTACCTGCGGAAGTTCGGCAAGTTCACCGTGTCGGAGTTCATCGGCGACCGCTTCTACAGCCAGACAGCACGCATCGTTGCGGTGATCTGTCTGATTGTTGCATCGGTGACCTACGTTATCGGTCAGATGACCGGTGTTGGGGTTGCCTTTGGCCGCTTCTTGGAAGTGTCGAACACCACCGGGCTGTTGATCGGTGCAGGCGTTGTGTTTGCCTACGCGGTGTTCGGAGGGATGAAGGGCGTGACCTATACACAGGTCGCTCAGTACTGCGTGCTGATCACCGCCTACACCATCCCTGCCATCTTTATCTCGCTACAGCTGACCGGCACTCCGATTCCGGCGCTGGGTCTGTTTGGCGACACTGCAAGCGGTGTACCGCTGCTGACCAAGCTGGACGGCATCGTGACAGAGCTGGGCTTCAACGAATACACGGCCCATCACTCGAACACGCTGAACATGGTGCTGTTCACCCTGTCGCTGATGATCGGTACCGCCGGTCTGCCGCACGTTATCATGCGCTTCTTCACCGTTCCCAAAGTTGCTGATGCACGCTGGTCGGCTGGCTGGGCGTTGGTCTTCATCGCGCTGCTGTATCTGACCGCTCCGGCTGTTGGCGCAATGGCCCGTCTGAACATCACCGACATGATGTGGCCCAATGGTGGCATCGAAGGTGGTGCCGTTACAGTCGAACAGATCGACAATGATGCTCGGTACGACTGGATGGCCACATGGCAGAAAACCGGTCTGCTGGATTGGGAAGACAAGAACGGCGACGGCAAGATTCAGTACTACAATGACAAGTCTGAATCGATGCAGGCGATTGCGGAACAAAATGGCTGGGTCGGAAATGAGCTGACCAAGTTCAACCGCGACATCCTGGTTCTGGCCAACCCCGAAATTGCCAACCTGCCCGGTTGGGTGATCGGTCTGGTCGCTGCTGGTGGTCTTGCGGCTGCTCTGTCGACAGCTGCTGGCCTGCTGCTGGCGATTTCGTCGGCTGTGTCTCACGACCTGATCAAGGGCGCAATCAACCCGCAGATCTCGGAAAAAGGCGAGCTTCTGTCGGCACGGATTGCGATGGCTGTGGCGATTGCTGTAGCGACCTGGCTGGGTCTGAATCCTCCGGGCTTTGCGGCACAGACTGTTGCTCTGGCCTTTGGTCTGGCGGCAGCCTCGATCTTCCCGGCACTGATGATGGGGATCTTCTCGACCCGCATCAACAACACCGGTGCTGTTGCAGGTATGCTGGCAGGTCTGGTCGTTACACTGGTCTACATCTTCCTGCACAAGGGATGGCTGTTCATTCCGGACACCAACTCGTTCACCGATGCCGATCCGTTGCTGGGTCCGATCCAGTCGACCTCGTTCGGCGCTGTCGGTGCCATGGTCAACTTCGCTGTCGCCTATGTCGTGGCTGGCATGACCAAGGAAACTCCGCAGGAGATCAAGGAACTGGTCGAAAGCGTTCGCATTCCCCGTGGTGCGGGTGCAGCTCAGAACAAGTGAGCATGATGCGGTCGTTGGCTCTTGCCTTCGACCGCGTCTTTCGATCCACTACTCCCGCCCGGCATACCACTGGGCGGGATTTTTCCACCAAAACATCGGAGACATCAGATGCCCCTGTCCCACGATGAAATCGCCCGGTTTCTGAAATCCGTTCATCCCTATGACGCGTTACCGGCTGATGCCCTGGATCAGATCGTAAAACAGATCGAGGTTTGGGAAGTCGAGGAGGACACCTCGGTCTATGAACTGGGTCATGCGCTTCCCGGTGTGTTCGTGATCTATGAAGGACAGGTTGAAATCACCGATGAGAATGGTGCCGTTGTCTCTCAACTGGGTTTGCGCAATTCTTTTGGAGAGCGCGGACTGCTGAAAGACGGTAAGGCAGCCACCAAGGCGCGTGCGCACACTCCGTCGGTCCTGATTGTTTTGCCACCGGATCTGGTGCGCGAGTTGATCGACGGTCACGATGTGGTCGCCAAGTTCTTCGACCGGACACGCGGCGACAGAAGTGGCCCGCAAAGCCTTGCGACCAGTTCCATTGATATTCTGATGGCACATAACCCGGCCACCTGCCCCGCGGATACGCCAGTTCAGAAAGCGGCGCAGATCATGCGCGATAAACACATCTCGTCACTGTGCATCACAGACGGCGACACGTTGCAGGGCATCGCGACGCTGCGGGATATCTCGGGCAAGTACGTTGCGGACGGCCTGCCTCCGTCCACGCCGGTTTCCGAAATCATGACCGCGAACCCCGTCACCCTGTCACCCGGCGACATTGGTTCGGACGTGTTGCACATCATGATGGAACGCGGCATCGGCCACGTCCCGATTTCCGAGGGCGGTCGGCTGGTCGGTATCGTCACACAAACCGACCTGACACATTATCAGGCCGTGAATTCGGCCGAACTGGTGCGACGCATCGCGCAGGCAAATACCGCCGAAGATATGGCGCGGGTAACGGCGGAAATCCCACAGCTGCTGGTGCAACTGGTTGCAGGTGGGAACCGGCACGAAATCGTCACGCGCCTGATCACCGACATTGCTGACACGGTTACCCGGCGCCTTCTGGCCCTTGCCGAACAGAAACTGGGCCCGCCCCCTGTGCCGTATCTGTGGCTGGCCTGCGGCTCGCAAGGGCGGCAGGAGCAGACAGGCGTGTCGGATCAGGACAACTGCCTGATGCTGGATGACGGCGTGACCGATGCGGATATGGAGTACTTTGCAAAGCTGGCCAAGTTTGTGTCGGACGGGCTGGATACCTGTGGCTATTTCTATTGCCCCGGCGACATGATGGCGACCAATCCGCGCTGGCGTCAGCCGGTGCGTGTCTGGCGCGACTATTTCAAGGGATGGATCGCCAAACCGAACCCCGAAGCGCAGATGCTGGCCTCGGTCATGTTTGACTTGCGTCCGATTGGCGGCGCGTTCGACCTGTTCGCCGACCTGCAGGCCGACACATTGGCGGCGGCCAGGTCCAATTCGATCTTCGTCGCACATATGATCTCGAACTCGTTGAAACACACCCCGCCGCTGGGGTTGCTGCGTGGGTTTGCAACCATCCGGTCGGGCGAACACCGCAATACGCTGGATCTGAAACACAATGGTGTTGTTCCGGTCGTGGATCTGGCGCGGATCTACGCCTTGCAAGGCGAACTGCCCGAGGCCAATACCCGCGCCCGCCTTAAAGCGGCTGAGGCCAATAGCGTTCTCAGCGCGTCGGGTGCACGCGATTTACTGGACGCCTATGATCTGATCGCCGAAACCCGGCTGGAACATCAGGTCCAACTGGTCAAATCAGGCAAGAAACCAGACAATTATCTGCCACCTTCCGATCTTTCGGACTTTGAGCGAAGTCATCTTCGTGACGCCTTCGTTGTGGTAAAAACGATGCAATCGGCGGTCGGCCACGGCAAGGGAATGCTGGGCTGACACGTATCTGAAGAACGGAGTGACACGATGTTTCTGGAATTGATCGGCACTGTTTTTGCGGGCTTCGCGTTTGCGGGCATCGTACTTGTGCTGAACAAGCTGACCGGAGGGCGGTTGCCCAAATGGGTTACTCCGGTCGCGGCGGGTTTGGGGATGATCGCTGTGACAATTTCCAGCGAGTATTCCTGGTATGACCGCACGCGCGAACAGCTTCCCGAGGAAATGGCAATCGTACAAGAGGTTGAAAGCCGCGCCCTCTACCGCCCGTGGACCTACGCCATGCCCTTCGTCGACCGCTTTGCCGCCATCGACACCGTGTCGGTGCGCACAAACGAAAACGTGCCCGACCAGCGGCTTGTCGATCTTTACTTCTTCGGCCGCTGGGCCCCGGTTTCAAAACTGCCCGTAGCCGTAAACTGTGCCGAGAATCGTCGCGCCAATCTGGCGGACGGTGCTGAGTTTTCCGATGACGGACGTCTGCTGAATGCAGACTGGATATCTGCCGGGCCTGCCGACCCCATCATCGACGCCACCTGCGGGGTTTGACCATGCTCACAGGGTTAAGCCTGAGGCTCAGGATATTTCTGTTTTTCTGTCTGCTCGCGCTCGGCGGGATATCAATCAGTTCCGCCGCCCTGTGGATCACCTATGCCCGGGCAGCGCAACCTGACCTGTTTGATGACTTCATCTTTGCCGAGGTTCTGATCGGGTTTGGATTACTGGCTTTGATCGCCGGTATCTGGCTGTTGTTTGACGACAATGTCGCCAAACCGATCGAACGGCTTTCAGCACAACTGCGGGCCCGCGCTCATGCGGGTGTCAGCACCGATCTGGACATGCAAGCCGCGCGATACCTGGGCGATCTGGCCCCAGCAGCGGCTGGCCTGGCCGAGCAACTTGCCGCAAATGCCATGCACACAGCCGAGGCGGTGGCCGCCGAAACCGCTCATCTGGCGGCGGAAAAACAGCGCCTCACCGCCCTTCTGACCGAAATCCCGGTCGCCATGTTGCTGGCCAGTCCGAAACACCAAATCGTTTTGTATGACGGACAGGCGGCCGAGGTGCTGGCCCAGATCGCGCATCCTCGCCTAAACGCTTCTCTCTTCGAATACATCGAATCGACGGGTTTGACGGACGCGTATGGGAAGTTGTGCAAATCTGGTAAGGATGTCTTCTGCACCCTGACCAGCGTGGACGGCCGACAAACCTATTCGGCCCGCATGAAGCCACTGGGGGACGCACCCGGTTACATGCTGGTGTTCGAAGACAGCGTTGCCCGTATGTCGCCAGATGAGGCCCGCCCGCTGGTCTATGATTTCGAGTTGCTGGACACGCCGGGTGACGGCGCGTTCGAAAACCGCTCTTTGCTGGATCTGTGTTTTGTGGTCTTCGACACGGAAACAACCGGCTTGCTGCCACACAAGGATGAGATTGTTCAAATCGGCGCGGTCCGCGTTGTGAAAGGCAAGATCGTCGCGGGCGAGCATCTGGACATGCTTGTTGATCCGGGCATTCCGATCCCTGCCGCCTCGACCCGCGTGCACAAGATCAGTGATCGCATGGTTCAGGGCGCACCGGATATCGTCAAAGCCGGACGTGTGTTTCACCAATTCTCACGCGATGCGGTGATCGTGGCCCATAACGCCCCGTTCGACATGGCGTTCCTGCGCCGCCATGCCATGCGTATGGAAGTCGAATGGGATCACCCGATACTCGACACTGTTCTGTTGTCGGCTGTTTTGTTCGGTGCGAGCGATACACATACACTGGACGCACTTTGTGAACGGCTGGACATCACGATCCCCGAGGCGCTGCGCCATACGGCATTGGGTGACGCAGTGGCAACAGCCGAGGCACTGGTCAAGATGCTGCCCATCCTGCAGGCCCGCGGGTTGAACACCTTTGGCGAAGTCATCGTCCAGACCCGCAAACACGGGCGTCTTCTGGAAGACCTGAATTAACGCTGAAATTTGCAAACGCCGTTCAGCTTTTCGTGGACAATCCGGGCCACGCATGGCACCTGATGCGCGGCCAAGGAACACGCGCGCGATATGACGGAAAAGATTTTCACACCGACCCCGGATCAAAGCCACGCCTTTCGTGAGGCGCTGGGATGTTTCGGAACGGGCGTCACCGTGATAACTGCGCAAACCGAAGACGGCCCACGTGCAATCACCGTAAACTCGTTTGCGTCGGTGTCCCTGGACCCGCCGCTGGTGTTGTGGTGCCTGGCCAGAGAGTCAAACCGCTTCGACACTTTCAGCACCTGCACGCATTACTCGATCCACGTGATGGCTCAGGATCAACAGGACCAGGCGCTTAGATTTGCCCGCGACGGTGTGGATTTCACCCATGCCGAATGGACGGCGGACGAGGCTGATCGCCCACAGCTGGCCAATTGTCTGGCACGGTTTGACTGCCGGTTGCATGCCCGGCACGAGGCCGGAGATCATCTGATCATTGTCAGTCATGTGGATCAGGTCATGTACCGCACCGGCAAGGGTCTGATCTTCAAGCGCGGTCAGTTCGGCGGGTTCGTAGACCCTTTCTAGTCGTCCAGCGACCCATGCACCGCCAGCACCTCTAGCTGTGCGTCTTGCGGAGTGATCACACGAAAGGCTTCGTGCACGCCTGTCTCAGACAATTCTCTGGCGACGGTCAGCAGCGTGTTGGCGGCATGGTCTTCACAGAGCTCTGACATGTGATCGATTTCGTTCTGTGCCACGCCCAATGCCGCTTCGACCGAGGGCGCTCCGTAATACTGCACGAAATGATCTGCCAGATTGCGGATGATCTGATCCCTTTCAGCGACTTCGATCTGGGTTACCGCCACAAACGTCACTCGGCCAAAGGTTTCCAGCCCTAGCCAGCCATTCGCAAAAGCCTGACGCGCCTTACCTTCCAGATCTGCGCCGCTCCAGTTCGAAAACTCGAACCCGCCCGAAACGCACCATTCGCCCGTACGTGCCGGAGAATGGAACACGTTCATGTCGCTTTCATCGAAATGGATCGCGCGGGCCAGTTTCATCGTCCGTTCTCCAATAGTTCCGTCAGCGGGCGCAGACGGGTGTTGACCCCGTCGCGGATCAGCATTCCAAACCGCTCATCCGTACCAAGGAATACACCGCCATCGACGAGTGGCTCACCTACCCCGCGCAGCAGGCCCATCCATTCGGCATGCAGGGGCGCGTTGCCATCCTCCTGCCAGCGGTTGAGCCAGGTCAGCATATGGCGTGACCAGCTTTCGACCAGTTGCGTGGCCGAAACCTCGGCACAACCTTCATCATAAAGGGCTGTGACATCCGGCGTTTCGCCGGGCGCGGTGCTGGTTTGCATCAATGCGAGCTCCCAGCCGACAATCAGCCAATCCGGTTCTTCTTCCGCGTTTTCCCCGGAGGCCGAAACGCGGAACACACCGCATTTCGCACCATTCACACAAATCAGACCATCCCACCCCAGATGCACCGCCACTTCGGGTGGGGCCAGAGCGCCCAGCGCATTCTGAAACCCAACGGCACAAAGCGGCAGCATCGCCATCGCGTCCCGAAGCGGCACCTCGGGCGCGAAAACGATCGCGACACGCAGGTAATCGGCCTGAATGTTATAAACAACCGCCCCCGCATCGCAGCCCAAAGCCGCCATAGCCTGGGCGCGTTCAAACGGGTCTTCCCCACCCTGAACCGGGTGACCCGTCAACAAAGGGGGAAAGACCGGTTGGCTCATGCGGTGCCTTTGGCGATCATGTCGCGGGCGATCTTGCGGAAAGCCTCGGCCTGAGGGCTGTCTGGTTTGCTGACCACAATAGGCGCACCCCCGTCTGCGGCGATACGAATGTCCAGATGCAACGGGATTTCACCCAGCAGCGGCACGCCCATCGCCTCGGCCTCGGACTTGACACCACCATGACCAAAGACGTGTTCTTCATGCCCACAGTTCGAACAGATATGCGTGGACATGTTTTCGATCATCCCAACGATAGGCGTCTTGAGCTGATTGAACATGTCGATTCCCTTGCGGGCATCAATCAGCGCCACGTCCTGCGGCGTCGAGACGACAATAGCGCCGTCCACCTTGAATTTCTGGCTCAGCGTCAGTTGCACGTCGCCGGTACCGGGCGGCAGGTCGACGATCAGCACGTCCAGGGCACCCCATTGCACCTGGCTCATCATCTGTTGCAGCGCCCCCATCAGCATCGGCCCGCGCCAGACAACGGCCTGCCCTTCATTGGTCATCAACCCCATCGACATCATGGTGACGCCGTGGTTGCGCAGAGGCAGGATGGTCTTGCCATCGGGGCTGGCCGGACGGCCCGAGACACCCAACATCCGAGGCTGCGACGGCCCGTAAACATCCGCGTCCAGCAAACCCACGCGCCGCCCTTCTGTGGCCAGCGCACAGGCCAGATTGGCCGACACGGTGGATTTGCCCACACCCCCTTTGCCAGAAGCAACCGCAATGATCCGGTCGACACCGGGAACGGCCTGCGGTCCTGTTTGGGATGGTTTGGGTTTCGGCTTCAAATCCGGCGGCGCCTTATCGGAATGCGCAGTCATCAGGGCCGATACATTTGCAACGCCCTCAACCATCTGCGCAGCCTTTTCAGCTGTTGCGCGCACAGTTTCCATTTTTTCGGCATGCTTCGGATCAATCTCAAGAACAAAGCGAACCGTATCGCCCTCGACATTCAGCGCACGCACGATGCCCGCACTGACAATGTCCTGACCTGAAACCGGATCGGTGATCTTTTTCAGGTTCGCCAGAACCGCGTCACGAACACTCACGCTGTTCTCTCCTTGGTATGCCCCGCCGACAGGGGCGTGCGTGTCGACATGTATTGGTCGCCGCTCATTGCATGTGTCTCCGTCTCTTTCTGTTCATTTGACGCGTAACAGCCTTCATAGTTAGGCTAAACCATGCGCCTTGTCTTGTTGTGCCTGAGCCTGACGCTCACCGCCACCCCCTCCTTGTCGCAGGAGGCGATTGGCCTTGCGGCCCCGGCAGAGGTTAACGACTCCGGTCTGTTGCAACATATCCTTCCTCGCTTCTCTCTCAAGACCGGGATACGCGTTGTCGCAGATGATGCCGGTGCCATGGTGCTGGTAACCGAACCACCCGGCGATCCTGTCTTTGCCCGTGGTGGCGTGGTTTATCACCTGCGGATCGAAGGCGATGATCGTCAAATCCGGTTTCGCGACTGGCTGCAATCAGAGATCGGCAAGCGCACTGTCGAAAGCTTTCCTCCTGTGGTGGGTGAACCGTTCAGCGCCAGCTTTGATCCCAAGGTCACCCAGTCGGACGATACCCTGGACGGCAACACCGTGTTGGGCGAAGAACTGTCGATGACCCATTGTGGTCGATGTCATGTGATTGGCCCCCGCAATCGGATGAACGGGCTTGGCTCGACCCCCTCTTTCGCCGTCCTGCGCGCGATGCCGGATTGGTCGGAACGGTTCGAAGCGTTCTTTGCCCTCAATCCCCACCCCGCATTCACGCAGATCGACGGGTTGACACCGCCCTTTGATCCCGAGCGCCCATCCCCAATTCACCCGGTCAAGATGACGTTGGACGATCTTGAAGCCATCCTGGCGTTTGTTTCGCGCATAGACGCCGCTGATCTGGGCGCGCCGCTAAAGCTTCAGTGATCCTTTCTATCCGAATAGTAATCCTCGGTGGTAACGACCCGAGGCTTGGGTTTTGACTGGAACGGATTGTCCTGCTGCTGGAAATGAGCATTCACCCGGCAATTGTCGCACATCTGGATCATCCGTGCCTGATCCGACGTGGCAAACATCGGGTGCGTGCCCGAAAGCTTTTCCATGATCCGTTCAACGGTTGATTTCACCCCGAACAAAGCCCCGCATTCGATGCAGGCAAACGGTTCCTCCTCGTTCAGGACCTGCTGAGACAGGGCAGCATCGGTCAGATCCAGTTGCGGCACCAAGGTGATCGCGTCTTCGGGGCAGATCGTCTTGCACATTCCGCATTGCAGGCACGCATCCTGCTGAAAGTTCAACTGGGGCTTGTCAGGGTTATCCATCAAAGCCCCGGACGGGCACAGCGACACGCAACTTAGACAGAGCGTGCAACTGTCTGTATTCACAGCAACGGCACCGTAAGGCGCACCTTCAGGCAATGGCAGCGGGGCTTTGGCCTGCGGGTTCAGGGCCTGTGCTGCCAGCCGCGCGATTTGTCGGCGGTTGCCAAGTGGCAAGACCGGATTTGCCAACGGTTCGGGGACATTTTGCGCATACAGCAAGTCTGCCATCGCATCAGGGTCCACCTCCTCGATCAGCCCGATCGCATCCGAACTGGTTATGGCACGTGCCAGTTCAATTTCGCGATCCAGCGCATCCCGTTCGGTCTTCGGGGCCAGCAACACATCCACACGCGCAAATCCATGTGCCAGCGCGGCCAGCATCTCCGAATGGCCGAACCCGGATATCACTTTCAATTCCAGCGGGATAACATCCGCAGGCAATCCCCGGCCGAACCTTGCTGTAAGCCTTATCATTTCGGCACCGTAGGCGTCGTGCACAAGCAACCGGGGTGCGATTCCGCCTGCCCTTCGGTACGTGCGTTCCAGAATATGCATCCGTGACAGCAAGGCCGAAACAGGTGGATCTTCATAGGTTATCGCCGATGACGGGCAGACCGCCGCGCATTCGCCACACCCGGCGCAGACCATCGGATCAATCGCCACATGCTCGCCCGAGGGTGTGATTGCACCGGTTGGGCAGATATCCAGACAGTTTGAGCATCCGACCTGTTCCGCCCGCGAATGGGCGCAAAGTGTTTCCTCCAGTCGCACGTACAGAGGTTTTTCGAATGTTCCGACCAGTTGGGCGGCGTCAAAAGCCAGACGTTCTACAGAAACCGCATCCTTGGGATCAGCCCGCAAATACCCTTCGCGCTTGGCCGGAGCCTGCACAAAGGGCGTGCCCCCCGTCAGGTCAACAATGATATCGCAGGCCGATTGCGCCCCATCTCTTGGTTCCGTCCAATTGAAAGCACCTCTGCCTGCGGGAACAACTTGCTGCACATTGTCCAGACGCAAGGAAAACCCACCCAGAGCACCCGAAACAGACCGCAATTGTCCCCGAATGACATCGAAGGCCCGAGAGTCTGGCTCAGCCTGATCCGTGACCAGAACGGTTACCGCCAGTGTTCGGGCCAACCTTTCCGCCAGTCCAAAGGCAACGGTACCAGGACCAATGATAAAACACGTGCCTTCGCTGATAACATCAACGCTGGGCGTCACCGGTTGCGGCAGGAACGCTTCGGCGGCTAAGGCTGCCATTTTGGCTGTCGCATCCGCGCCCTGATCGGACCACCCAGCACGATCCCGCAGGTCGACAAAGCCGGGGATTTCGATATTCATATCTTCGGCAAGAGACCGGAACACCTCTTGTTCTTGCAGACAGCCAATGACGGTATCGCCCTCTTGCATCAAGGCCGCAGCGGATTGCAGTTCTTTTGTACAAAGCGCGGTATGCACCTTTGAACAGGTAATTCCGCAGGCGCTTTCGATTCTGTCCGGATCCAGCGCCTGAGTTCCCGCGCAATCGCAGAGCAAAAGTTTCGTGCCCATGTCCCCTCCCTCGGGAAGCAATCCTGATCCTTTGCACTTTAGGGTGCATTCCCGATGAGGCAACTTCAACCCTGCACAGCATGCAATTCGCCGGTCAGAATTTCGCGGCAAAATCCCCTAAAACAAAAGCCTTCTCAGACTTTGATCACGAAGACGCTACTGGGAATACGACCAAAGTATTAACGCGCAGGCTTGGCACGCGGCTATTTTGTGTACCATAGTGGACATGGAAAGGCAGGGGAGAGCCTTTCGGGGAGGATCCAGTGGCCAAGGCCGCAAGCCAGATCGACATGCCGGTTGGCGTCATTGTGCGCAAAACACCCGGGGTCACACGTTGGGCCCGCTGGAACTGGCGCGCGGTCGCCGTGTTGCCCGGTGCCGGACCTGCGGACTGGCAGGAACTGCGCCGCGAAGGCGAGGCGGTAGAATACCACGCTGCCACCCTCCCCCTGACTCTCTGGGCGGACGAGACTGAAGCCTACATGGTCAACCTGTCGGATGGGCAGCCTTCGATCTATCTTGTACTGCGGAATGAGCTGAAGGGCGACACGCCGCTAAATGCAGTTCTGATCACCGCTTCTCCGTTCCAGGGGCAGGATTACGCAGATACCGGCGAAGAAATTGTCGAGAAAATCCCAATGACGGAAGGGCTGATCGCCTGGGTGCGGGATTTCACCCTGAAACATCATCAGCACGAAGTGTTTATCAAACGCCACCGCGACAGAAAGCAAACCGATTTGGTGGAGGATGGTAAGGGCGACGCGCGCATCCGTCAGGCATCGGATGTATTTCGCGCACCAAGACGGGTGCTGCAATGACAGAGCGGCGTGATTTCTGGTCGCGCCGAAAGGCAGCCGTTCAGGCCGAAGCTGAAGCCGAGGCGCTGGTCCTTGAAGAACAGGTGATCGCAGCCCATCACGCCGAACTTGAAGAAAAGAGTGACGCCGAGATTTTGGCCGAATTCAACCTTCCCAATCCCGATACCCTCGGACCCGGCGATGATGTTTCCGGCTTTATGTCCAAGGCAGTGCCTGATCGCCTGCGGCGCCGCGCCCTGCGGCGGTTGTGGCGGTTGAACCCTGTTCTGGCCAATGTCGACGGGCTGGTTGATTACGGCGAGGACTACACCGATGCGGCCTGCGTGATCGAAAACATCCAAACCGCCTATCAGGTTGGAAAAGGCATGCTGGCGCATGTCGAAGCACTGGCCGCCGACCCCCAAGAAACGGAAGAAAACGAAATCGAGGCTGATACGCTCTCTGAACCAGAGGTCGTGCCGGTTGACCCTGATCCCGTGCCACAGCCGGTTTCAGTTGCTCAGGTAGAAGAGCCGGAAGAACTCGAGCGTCCCCCGTCGCCACGTCGAATGACATTTGAATTTGAAGGATGACCGAATGACCGCAAGTGACGCGCACACTCTAGATGTTTCAGCCGAGGATCGACTGCGCGCGGATTTCTATAACTTTCTGGGTCTGTTACTGGCAGGTCCTCCGGATCAGATGTTGCTGGACCAAATGGCTGGTCTGGTCGGAGATGACACGGATCTCGGCAAGGCCGTTCAATCCATGGCACGGGTTGCTAAGGTCACCAAGCCAGCCGCTGCCGAACGGGAATTCAATGCGTTGTTCATCGGATTGGGCCGGGGTGAGTTGCTGCCATATGCCAGCTTCTACCTGACGGGCTTTTTGAACGAGAAACCCTTGGCTCAGCTGCGCAATGACATGGCGGTTCGCGGGATCACACGTGCCCAAAACGTGTTCGAGCCCGAAGATAACATCGCCTCATTGATGGAGATGATGGCCGGAATGATCGTCGGGCGTTTTGGCGGCCCGGCTTCCCTGGATGACCAAAAGGCATTCTGGAGCAAGCACATCGGCCCCTGGGCCACGCATTTCTATTCGGATTTGGAAGCAGCCGAGAACTCGGTCCTTTATGCATCCGTCGGCACTGCCGGGCGGGTGTTTATGGAGATCGAGCGCGAAGCGTTCCGGATGACGGCGGGGTAATCCGCACATCGCCGGTGTCCCATGGGCACCAAACCGCAATTGGGAAAGGAGGTTCCCATGAGCAAGACCAAGGAAGAAGGCGCCACGCGCCGTGACTTCCTCAAACTGGCCGGTACCGCAGCGCCTGCTGCCGTTGCCGCCGCCAGCCTGACCGGGAAGGCCGAAGCCGCGGCGCTACCGACCGACGAAACCCGCATTCAGGATACTGCGCATACACGCGCCTACATCGAGAGCACCCGGTTCTAGGACCGGACGCTTTCACACCCGGCAGACGGTTGCGATTGGCCCTGACGTCGGTTTCAGCAGTACCAAGCCAGCCGTGGCTGACACGGCGCGCAAGGGAGGAAAGACATGCTTAGGAAAAAGACCAACGGGGTTGCGAGACGCCCCCAGCGGACAAGTATCCTGTCCCAGGTCGGCGAGAAAACCGTCGATCGCCGCGCATTCCTGCGTGGCTCGGGCCTGACGATCGGCGGCCTTGCCGCGATCAGCGCCACAGGTGGAACCGTGACGCCAGCCAGTGCCCAGACAGCGGCCAATCAGGCCGTCGAAAACATCAAATCCGTATGCACCCACTGCTCGGTCGGCTGTACCGTCGTTGCCGAAGTACAGAACGGTGTCTGGGTCGGGCAGGAACCCGGTTGGGACAGCCCGTTCAATCTGGGTGCACACTGTGCCAAGGGGGCTTCGGTTCGCGAGCACGCCCATGGCGAGCGCCGCCTGAAATATCCGATGAAAAAGGAAGGCGGCGAGTGGAAGCGCATCAGCTGGGAAGAGGCGATCAACGAGATCGGCGACGGCATGATGAGCATCCGCGAGGAATCCGGGCCCGACAGCGTGTACTGGCTGGGCTCAGCAAAACACAATAACGAACAGGCTTATCTGTTCCGCAAGTTCGCTGCCTACTGGGGCACGAACAACGTGGACCATCAGGCCCGTATCTGCCACTCGACCACCGTTGCGGGTGTTGCGAATACATGGGGCTACGGTGCCATGACCAATTCGTATAACGACATCCACAACTCGCGCGCCATCTTCATCATTGGCGGCAACCCGGCTGAGGCGCACCCTGTCTCTCTACTGCACGTTCTGCGCGCAAAAGAGCAGAACAACGCCCCACTGATCGTCTGCGACCCGCGATTTACGCGCACGGCGGCCCATGCGGATGAATATGTCCGTTTCCGCCCAGGCACAGACGTTGCTCTGATCTGGGGCATCCTGTGGCACATCTTCGACAACGGTTGGGAGGATAAAGAATTCATCCGCACCCGTGTCTGGGGCATGGACCAGATTCAGGATGAGGTGGCCAAATGGACGCCCGAAGAAACAGAACGCGTCACTGGCGTGCCCGGCTCACAACTGAAACGTGTTGCCCGAACCATGGCGAACAACCGCCCCGGCACGGTCATCTGGTGCATGGGTGGCACGCAGCACACCAACGGCAACAACAACACCCGCGCCTATTGCGTGCTTCAGCTTGCGCTGGGCAACATGGGTACCTCGGGTGGTGGCACCAATATCTTCCGCGGCCACGACAACGTGCAGGGCGCGACAGACCTTGGTGTGTTGTCCCACACCCTGCCCGGCTATTACGGCCTGTCCGCAGGCGCATGGGGCCACTGGAGCCGCGTCTGGGGCGAAGACCTGGATTGGCTGAAGGGCCAGTTCGCCACGATCAAGGGCAAAGACGGCAAGGACAAACCGCTGATGAATGAAAGCGGTATCCCGGTATCCCGCTGGATCGACGGTGTTCTGGAAGACCCTGCGAACATGGATCAGGACAACAATGTCCGTGCCATGGTTCTGTGGGGTCACGCGCCGAACTCGCAAACGCGGGGTCCGGAAATGAAAACGGCAATGGAAAAGCTGGACATGCTGGTCGTGATCGACCCGTATCCCACCGTTTCCGCTGTTCTGCATGACCGCACCGATGGCGTCTACCTTTTGCCCGCTTGTACGCAGTTCGAAACCCGTGGCTCGGTCACCGCGTCAAACCGCTCGCTACAGTGGCGTGACAAGGTGGTTGATCCGCTGTTCGAAAGCCTGCCGGACGAGGTCATCATGGCCAAGTTCGCCAACAAGTTCGGTTGGGCGGATCGCCTGTTCCGCAATATCGAGATGGAAGACCCCGAGACCCCGAATGTTGAAAGCATCACGCGTGAGTTTAACTCGGGCCTCTGGACCATCGGATATACCGGGCAGTCACCGGAACGCTTGAAAAGCCATATGGCCAATCAGCACACGTTTGACAGAACCACACTACAAGCCATTGGTGGACCCAACGACGGCGAGTATTACGGTTTGCCGTGGCCTTGCTGGGGAACGGCAGAGATGGGTCATACGGGGACACCGAACCTCTATGACATGTCCAAACCGGTGGCCGAAGGTGGCTTGACCTTCCGCGCACGCTTTGGCGTGGAACGGGATGGCGACAATCTGCTGGCCGAAGGGGTCTATAGCGTCGGGTCGGAAATTCAGGATGGATACCCTGAATTCACGATGCAGATGCTGATGGATCTTGGCTGGGATGGTGACCTGACGGCTGAAGAACGCGCCGCAATCGATGCCGTTGCAGGCCCCGAGACCAACTGGAAAACCGACCTTTCAGGTGGTATCCAGCGGGTCGCGATCGCTCATGGCTGTGCGCCCTTCGGGAACGCCAAAGCCCGCGCGGTTGTCTGGACCTTCCCGGATCCGATCCCACTGCACCGCGAGCCGCTTTATACGAACCGGCGCGATCTGGTGGCGGACTATCCAACCTACGAGGACCGGCACGCATATCGCCTGCCCACCCTTTATGCTTCGATCCAGAAGAACGACTTTTCAAAGGATTACCCGATAATCCTGACGTCAGGTCGTCTGGTCGAATATGAAGGCGGCGGCGAGGAAAGCCGGTCTAACCCATGGCTTGCTGAACTTCAGCAGGATATGTTCGTCGAGATCAATCCGCGCGATGCCAACAACCTTGGCATTCGGGACGGTCAACAGGTCTGGGTCGAAGGTCCGGAAGGCGGTAAGGTCAAGGTGATGGCGATGCTGACCAATCGGGTCGGTGCCGGTGTCGCCTTCATGCCTTTCCACTTTGGCGGCCATTTCCAGGGCGAGGATCTGCGGCACAAATACCCCGCAGGCGCTGACCCCTATGTTCTGGGCGAAAGTTCCAACACCGCCCAGACTTATGGCTATGATTCAGTGACCCAGATGCAGGAGACCAAGTGTACTCTCTGCAAGATCTCGGCAGCGTAAGGAGGACGATTAATGGCTAGAGCAAAGTTTCTCTGCGACGCTGAACGCTGCATCGAATGCAACGCCTGCGTAACCGCGTGCAAGAACGAGCATGAGGTACCCTGGGGTATCAACCGCCGCAGGGTGGTGACGATCAATGACGGCAATCCGGGCGAACGCTCGATCTCGGTGGCCTGTATGCATTGTTCGGATGCGCCCTGCATGGCGGTGTGTCCGGTCGACTGCTTCTATCAGAACGAAGAAGGTGTTGTCCTGCACTCCAAGGACCTGTGCATCGGTTGCGGTTATTGCTTTTACGCGTGCCCGTTTGGCGCGCCGCAATACCCGCAGGCGGGCAATTTCGGTTCACGCGGCAAGATGGACAAATGCACCTTCTGCGCCGGCGGTCCCGAAGAAAACCACTCGACCGCAGAGTTCGCCAAATATGGTCGCAACCGGATCGCCGAGGGCAAACTGCCCATCTGCGCCGAAATGTGCTCCACCAAGGCCCTGCTTGCCGGTGACGGCGACGTGGTGTCGGCTGTTTACCGTGAACGCGTCGTGGCGCGCGGTTTCGGCTCGGGCGCCTGGGGCTGGGGTACTGCCTACGACCAGAAAGACGGCTAAGCTGCTGTCTGCACAAAGCAATGGACAACCCGCTCAGCGCGGGTTTTCCGATCTTGGAATTTGACCGAGGTTCAGATGCTCCGCTTTCTCATCGCTTTTCTGTTTACCCTTGGGCTGACCTTTTCGGCAGCCGCCCAAACGACCGATGACAGCAACGCAACGCCTGAAAGGGCGGGAACCGGCGGAGCGACGACCCTCGAAGACATCCTCGCCCGGCAACGTGGCGAGAAGGTGAATAACCGCTATCGCTCCGGCAATACCGGTCAGAGCAATGTAGAAGGCCTGATGGGTCAGCTTGGCACCCGTGGTGTCGCGTCGGATAGTGATGTGTACCGTGCGTTGCGTTATGGCTCGGCCGATGTGACCGTATCGTCAAACGGCCCGGCGGCAAGCGTGCTAATACAGGATGGCGGCATGTGGTGGCTGAACTTCCGCAGCGGACCGCTGCGCGAATATGGCACCTATATCATCGCCGGGATGCTGGGCATCATTCTGCTGTTCTTCCTGATCCGTGGGAAAATCCGCATCGATGGAGAGAAAACAGGCCGCACAGTCACCCGTTTCAACGGAATTGAACGATTTGGCCATTGGCTGTTTGCAGGATCGTTCCTGATCCTCGGCATTACTGGTTTGCTCACGCTCTATGGCCGCGACTTCCTGATTCCGATCTTCGGCAAGGAGGGTTTCGCTACCATCGCATTGGGCTGTAAGTGGCTGCATAACAATCTGGCCTGGGCCTTTATGCTGGGTCTGATCATCGTCACGGTGAACTGGATTGCTCATAACATCCCCAACCGGACCGACCTGAAATGGCTCGCCGCCGGAGGAGGGTTGTTCACCAAGGGCAACCACCCGCCCGCCCGGAAATTCAATGCGGGGCAAAAGATCATTTTTTGGGCCTGTATTCTGTTAGGCGTGTCGATCAGCCTGTCCGGCTTGTCACTGCTGTTCCCGTTCGAGATGCCCCTGTTCGCCAAGACCTTCTCGGTCGCAAACGCGACGGGCATTCCGCAGGCGCTGGGTCTGACCTTGCCGGTGCAGATGTCACCTCAGGAAGAGATGCAATTCGCCCAAGTCTGGCATGTCATGATTGCCTATGTGTTCATCGCGATCATCGTTGCGCATATCTATCTCGGCTCGGTCGGGATGGAGGGCGCGTTTGACGCCATGGGAACCGGAGAGGTCGAGGAACAATGGGCGCGCGAGCATCACTCACTCTGGCTTGAAGAGGTGCAGGAAAAAGAGGCTGGTAAAGCAGCCGCCTCACCCGCTGAATAGATGCGTGGGCTGGTTCTGGCGCTGGTGCTGGTTCCCCTGCCCGCCGTGGCAGAATTCTTCACGCTGAAAGGGCATGGCGGCCCCATCATGGGCATCGCCACCGCGCCTGACGGTCGCATCGCAACAGCCAGTTTCGACAACTCAGTGGGTCTTTGGACCGGGCAAACACCAGAATGGTACGAAGGTCACGAAGCCGCTGTGAACACAGTCGCGTTCAACGGCTCCGCTTTCTATTCTGCCGGAGACGACTTCACCCTGCGCAAGTGGCCCAGCGGTGAAGTCATTGGCCGACACAAGGGCAAGATTGTCAGCCTTGCGGCTTCAGAAACCGTAATTGCAACCGCCAGCTGGGATGGAACAATCGGCCTGTGGCCTGTCGATGGCACAGAACCCACGCGGCTTGAACCGACCGGCAGTGGCGTGAATGCGGTCGCATTTTCACCTGACGGCACGCAACTTTATTCGGCGGGAGTCGACGGCGCTTTGCGGTTATGGGATGTATCCAGCGGGCAGGAAACAAGGCGTCTGGTCGAGCACGGGTTCGGCATCAATGAACTGGCCCTGAATGCGCAGGACAACTGGATCGCCTATGGCGCGGTTGACGGTGTCACGCGTGTCCTTGACCTTGCCACCGGGGAAGAGCGCGATTTCACTCTGGACCGCCGCCCGATCCTTGCCCTTGCACTCAGCCCGGATCGGAGACTTTTGGCCGTAGGCGATGGCGAAGGGTATATTATGGTCATCGACACCGTCGATTGGCGCATTGCACAGGATTTTCGCGCCACTTTGCGCGGTCCGGTCTGGGCTTTGGCATTTTCCACAGACGGTAAGAACATCCATGCGGGCGGGCTTGACGAGGCGATGTACAGCTGGCCTGTGGATGCGTTGTCCGACCAACACCAGATGGCCTCGGCAGTACCAAGTTTCCTAAAAAATCCTGACGAGATGGACAACGGAGAACGCCAGTTTGCGCGCAAATGCTCGATCTGTCACAGCCTGTCTTCCGATAACGAACGACGTGCAGGCCCCACCCTGCACGGTGTATTTGGACGTCAGGCCGGCACGGTTCAAGGATATTTGTACTCGGATACATTGCAAGGCTCTGATATCATTTGGAATGACGAGACAATAAATGCCCTTTTCGACGAAGGGCCAGACCACTACATTCCAGGGTCGAAAATGCCGATGCAGCGGATTGCCAAATCACAGGATCGCCAGGACCTTATCGCTTTTCTGCGTCGCGCAACAACTGACCGGAACTGAACCGGAGGAGCCCATGAAAGCCTTTCTCGCCGCTGTCGCCGCGATGGTCATTATTGCAGGCGCAGCCCCGTTTGTGCTGGAACAGATCGGGTTCAGCACCGCTGACACCACATCCGGCGCCGCCGTGCGCCTCGACTGAATGGCACAATATCTGACCACCCGTGAACTGGCCGATCTGCTGCGCATTGGCGAGCGGAAGGCTTATGACCTTGCCTCGTCAGGTGAGGTACCGTGCGTGCGCGCCATGGGCAAACTGTTGTTTCCGCGGGCCGAGATCATTGCCTGGCTCAACGCGTCGCGATCTGGCCCACAGGTTGCCGAACCGCCCCTACCCCCGATCATAGCGGGCAGCCACGATCCTTTGCTGGACTGGGCGCTGCGTGAAAGTGGGTCGGGGCTGGCCACCTATTACGACGGTTCTTTTGACGGGCTGATCAGGCTCAGCGAACGCAGCGCGCAGGCCGCTGTGTTGCACATCCACGAAAATGGCGGATTCAACAAAGAATCCCTGCAAGACACTTTGGGCGAAGCCCCGGTAATCCTGTTTGAAATCGCCCGGCGTGAGCGTGGATTGCTTCTTGCTCCGGGCATATCCGACATCAGTTCTTTTGATGACCTCAAGTCACGCACCGTCATGCTGCGTCAGGACAGTGCGGCAAGCCAGCGCCTGTTCGACACTCAACTGAAAGCCCACGGCCTGAGCCGGGATGATCTGGATACTCGACCAGGCTGCGCACGTACAGAAGAAGAGCTGGCAATCGCCCTGCATGACCGGAAGGCCGAGGCCGGTTTTGGGCTTGGCGCCCTAGCCGGTCTCTACAACTTGGGTTTTGTCCCCACTCATTCCGAGAGGCTGGATCTTGCCATCTGGCGTCGGGCCTTTTTCGATCCGCCAATACAGAAACTGCTAACCCTGTTGCGCTCGGGTCAGTTCACCCAGCGGGCACGCGAGTTTAGCGGCTATGACCTGTCTGGTCTTGGCACGATCCACCACAATGGGGCCAGCGGGTGAACCTCTACCCGCGCCTTCATCTTTTCATAGATACTCGCCCCGCAGGGGCTGGCCGCAGGCCAGCTTATTGCGCATTGGGAAAAAACACCTGCTGACCGTCCAGCCGGAAAGAAGCGATCGCCTCCTGCCCGTCCGGCCCGGTCAACCAGTCGATGAACCGCTGACCAGAGGCAGCGCGCACATGCGGATGCTTTTCAGGATTTACGAGGATCACACCGTATTGATTGAACAGACGCGGATCACCTTCGACCAGGATCTCAAGATTGCCTCTGTTACCAAAGGACAGCCACGTCGCCCTATCTGTCAGAGTGTACGCGTCCATGCCGCTGGCTACGTTCAGCGTCGCCCCCATACCTGAACCGGTTTCCCGATACCAACTGCCGGACGCGCCGGTTGGGTCAAGCCCCGCAGCCGACCAATTCCGCAGCTCGGCCTTGTGCGTTCCACTGTCATCACCGCGCGACGCAAACGGGGCTTCAGCCTTTGCAATCGCTGTAAGAGCGCTCAGAATGTCGGCACCACCGCGAATTCCGGCGGGATCTGCCTTGGGGCCCACCAATACAAAATCGTTATACATCAGGTCCTTCCGCTCCACGCCATATCCATCAGCGACGAATTTCCCTTCGGCGGATTTGGCGTGAACCAGCAGAACGTCCCCGTCACCATTCACTGCGTTGCGGATTGCCTGACCGGTTCCTACGGCCACAACGCGCACGTCAATGCCCGACTCGGCCTCGAACCACGGCAGAATATAGTCCAACAGCCCCGAGTTCTGGGTGGATGTCGTAGACTGCACGACAATGAACGGTGTCTCTGCCAAGGCCGCATTTGCCGACAGACCAAGGGCCATCACTGCCGCCCGAAGTATTGCGCGGAACATCATTTTCTCCGTTTTATTGTTAGGTAACCAATCCACCCGCGAGGTAGCGACGCGATGCTTCGCTTTCGGGGGTATCCAAAACCTGTTTTGCTGGGCCGTGTTCAACCACATGACCGCCCTGCATCATGACCACATCCGAGGCCAAACGACGGGCCTGCCCAATATCATGTGTCACCATCACGATCCGTACACCCCGCGCCGAGGCGCGCAGAACCATACGTTCGATCATCTGTGTTGCGCCGGGATCAAGGGCGCTGGTCGGTTCGTCCAGAAACAGTGTTTCGGGCTCCAGCGCCAAGGCACGCAAAATGGCCAGCCTCTGGGCCTCGCCCCCCGAAAGCGACCGGGCAGATTGCCAGGCCTTCCCCTCCAGCCCGCCTTCGGCCAGCAACTCGATGATACGTGCCTTTCTCGCCGCTCGCCCCATGCCCTGACGCTTGAGGACAAAGCCCAGGTTTGCAGCAACAGAGCGTCGCAACAGAACCGGTCTCTGAAATACCATGGCTTGGCGCGCTTTCTGCGCAGCGCCCAGAGGGTTTCCATCCTGCACCACCCGCCCGCGATCCGGCGAAATCAGGCCATGCAAGCACCGCAGCAACAGGCTTTTGCCCGCACCGTTAGGGCCAAGAAGCAACGTCGGCCCCGGACCATCCAGAACCAATGAAGGAACATCCAGCAAAACCTTGCCGTTGCTGCGAATTTGCACGTTTTCAACCGTCAGACAGTTCGACATGTCACAGATCACGTCACGCATGGCGCAACCCCTCCTGTTCGGCCCGCAAACTGACCGCGCTGACCATCGCGTTTACGGCAATTGCAATCCCGATCAGGATCGCCCCCAACGCCAGTGCCAGCGACAGATTTCCCTTCGACGTTTCAAGCGCAATGGTTGTGGTCATCACGCGGGTCACATGATTGATGTTTCCGCCAACGATGATAACCGCGCCCACCTCGGCGATGGCGCGTCCGAAACCGGCAAGCAGGGCCGTGACAAGTGCCAGTCGCGCATCCCACAACAAAACCGGAACCGAGGCCAGCCGTGACACGCCCAAGGACCGCAGCTGTTCAGAATATTCCTCAGCCAACATTTCAACAACCTGTCGCGTCAGAGCCGCGACAATGGGGGTGACCAAAACGACCTGCGCAATGATCATGGCGGTCGGAGTGTACAAAAGCTCAAGCACTCCCAAAGGACCCGAACGGGACAGCATCAGATAGACCAGCAGGCCTACGACAACCGGCGGAAACCCCATCAGTGCATTCATCAGGACGATCAGCATCCGGCGGCCGGGGAACCGTGCGACGGCCAAAGCAGCCCCCACGGGCATTCCAATCAGAGCAGAAACCAGAACCGCAAACACGGACACTTTCAGAGACAACAGCACAATTGCCCACAGCTCAGAATCTACCCCAAGGATCAAGGCAATCGCAGCGCTGAATTCTAATGAAAATTCCTGCATTTCCTTCCCAAATACCTACACTTCGTACAAAACACGTTAGATTACATGGAAATACTACTTCATATCGGTGCCAAGTACAGACACAATTCCGACACCACGAATACGAAACGCGGCCCCGATTGGGACCGCGTTTTTTTCACTCAGATAAACGGTTAGCGTCAGTTCAGAGCAGCGTCCGTGATCTGGTGCGTCCAGGCCCCTTCGGGTTCCTTGGTGATCACCGGATCAGAACCTCCGGCCAGCAGGGTACTAACGGTGCGATCAAAATCCGCCGGGTCCAGCGCGCCGTTCGAACCTGCGGTCAACTTGGCGATCTCACCCATCATGCGTTTCTGATGTTCTTCCGTCTGCGCACCCGTTGCATCGTTCTCCAGCACGATATCTGCCGCTTCGTCGGGGTTCTCCTCGGCGTATTTCCAACCTTTCATCGAGGCGCGAACAAACCGCTGCATCTTGTCGGTGAAGGCCGTATCGCTGAGATTTTCTTCCAGAACGTAAAGACCATCTTCCAGCGTCGCGACACCCTGGTCTTCGTATTTGAAGGTCACCAGTTCATCCGGGCTGACACCGGCATCGATGACCTGCCAGTATTCATTGTAGGTCATGGTGCTGATACAATCCGCCTGACGTTGCAGCAGCGGATCGACGTTGAAGCCCTGTTTCAGAACTTCCACACCGTTGTCGCCTTTCCCATCAGTGCTGATGCCCAACTGGCTCATCCAGCTCATGAACGGGAACTCATTGCCAAAGAACCAGACACCCAGCGTGCGGTTCTTCAGGTCCTCAGGTGACGAAATACCGGCATCTTTCCAGCAGGTCAGCATCATGCCCGAGCTTTTGAACGGCTGGGCGATGTTCACCAACGGCAACCCTTTTTCACGTGCGGCCAGAGCGGCAGGCATCCATTCAACGGTCACATCAGCACCGCCGCCCGCAATCACCTGTGTCGGAGCAATGTCAGGCCCGCCGGGCAGAATGGTAACGTCCAGCCCTTCTTCCTCGTAAAAGCCCTTGTCCTTGGCAACGTAGTAGCCCGCGAATTGTGCTTGCGTGACCCATTTCAGTTGCAGTGTCACTTCATCCGCCGCCAGCGCCGTACTGGCTGCCAGACCAAAGGCGGCAACCGCCCCGCTGAATAGCTTGTTCATCTTCATTTCTCCTAGTTGCTTGTTGCGCCCCGATTTTCAGGGTCTGTTGATTTTCTTCGTCTTATCCGCGTTGTGAGGGGTGCCAGAACGTCACCACTTTTTCGATTCCCGCCACCAGGCCATAAAAAGCCGTACCCGCGATAGCGGCAACAACGATTTCGGCCCAGACCATATCCAACGACAATTGACCGACGCTGGTGGATATCCGAAATCCCATGCCCAGTGTCGGCGATCCGAAGAATTCAGCCACGATGGCGCCAATCAAAGCCAAAGTTGTTGAAATCTTCAACCCGTTGAAAATGAAAGGCATCGCCGCAGGCAGCCGCAGCTTCAGAAAGCTCTGCCAATAGCTTGCTGCATAGGTTTCCATCAAGTCACGCTGCATCGCGGTGGCCTCGCGCAGTCCGGCCACGGTGTTGACCAGCATCGGAAAGAACACCATCACAACGACCACCGCCGCTTTGGAATGCCAATCAAACCCGAACCACATGACCAGAATGGGTGCCGTCCCCACGATGGGCAAAGCCGCGACGAAATTCCCTACTGGCAATAACCCCAAACGCAGGAAATCCCACCGATCGACGGCAATCGCCATAAGGAAGGCCGATCCACAGCCGATGACATATCCGCTGAGCGCTCCTTTCAGGATCGTCTGAACAAAGTCGGCCCAAAGAATGTCAAGGCTACCTGCAAATCGCACCGCTATGGCAGACGGTGCCGGCAGAATGACCAGCGGCACTTCAAGCCCACGGACCACCAGCTCCCAAGCTCCAACAATGGTCAGACCAAAAATCACCGGTGCCAGAAAGCGTACCATCTGGCTGTCGGCTTGCGGGCCACTGGCCAATCGGCTGTTCAACCACCAGCCGAAAGCCCACAGCAGCAAAGCAAAGACAACCAACATCATTGCGCCATCCCCATCCGCTTCAGAACCGACCGTTCAATCAATCCCAACAAACCGACCAGGCAGGCAGCCAGAATGGCCGCAGCAAACAGCGCTGACCATATCTGCACGGTTTGACCATAGTAACTGCCTGCCAGCAACCGAGCACCCAATCCTGCGACAGCGCCTGTCGGCAGCTCACCCACGATTGCGCCGACCAACGACGCCGCAATACCGATCTTCAACGAGGTGAACAGGTATGGCATCGACGCCGGCAGGCGCAGTTTCCAGAACCCCTGCGATTGGCTGGCATTATAAGTCCGCAACAGGTCAAGTTGCATCGCGTCAGGGCTGCGCAACCCTTTGACCATGCCGACGACAACCGGGAAAAAGCTCAGATACGCTGATATGATCGCCTTGGGAATGATCCCCTGAACCCCGACCGAGTAAAGAACCACGATAATCATCGGTGCCAAGGCGATAATCGGGATCGTCTGGCTAACGATAGCCCATGGCATGACCGACAAATCCATCACGCGGCTATGCACGATCCCAACGGCCAACAGGACACCCAGCCCGGTCCCGATGACAAAGCCCAGCATCGTAGCGCTGAGTGTCACCCACCCATGAAAGATCAGCGATCTTTTCGAGTTGATTTTCTTCAGAACAGTTGTATCCCACAATTCAATCGCCACCTGATGAGGGGATGGCAAACGGGGCTTGCCTTGCTCCCAAGTTGCTGGAATCGCGAACGAATTATTCAGAACCAGACCGAACTCTCCCAGATCCCGGCGCGCACTTGCAGTGGGTGGCTGAACCTCGGCACCGCCACGTTCAAGCTCGGTCAAAACCCCTTTGATGTTCATCGGAACGCAAGCGACATACCAGAACAAAACGACCACGGCGACGACGGTGAAAACGGCAATGATCTGCTTCATGCGTGCCACTCCATTCGATAGACGGGCACTGTATCCGGCGGTACGGGTGGTTCTTCGGCAGTTACCTCGAACCCTTCACGACGGTAAAACCTCTGCGCCGCCTGATTGGGTTTGTGTGTTGTTAGCCAAAGATGGGTCCGACCCTGCTTCGCCTTGGCAACGAAACGCTTGCCAATTCCCTGCCCCGTCCGGCTGCAATACAACGCACCGATTTTACACTGCGCCGGATCTATGGACATGTAGCAATCAACCGGATCACCCGCGACCCAGATCTCGCGACTGTCGAACGCTTCGTGGATCAGGGTCGCCAATTCCTCCACCGGCAATTCATCAGGCATCCATTCCGTCTGCGAGGCCCAGTTGTAAATCACGCGGGCACAAGCCGGCACGTCACCTACCACGGCCCGTCTGATGGTTTCTGCCGCCGGATCAGTCGTCATAAGAATGCCCCGCCCGCAACCCGTCACGAACACGATGGGCCACTTCGATGAATTCCGGAGTGTCACGAATGTCCAACGGCCGTTCCTTTGGCAGCGGGCTGTCGATCACATCCGTAATCCGCCCCGGCCGCGGGCTCATCACGACAATTTTGGTGCTCAGATATACGGCTTCGGGAATCGAATGCGTCACGAATCCGATGGTCTTTTCAGTTCTTGCCCAAAGCGCCAAAAGCTGCTCGTTCAGGTGGTCGCGCACAATCTCATCCAAAGCACCGAACGGTTCATCCATCAACAAGATATCAGCATCAAAGGCCAAGGCCCGCGCGATGCTGGCGCGCTGCTGCATCCCGCCGGATAACTGCCATGGAAACTTTCCGCCAAATCCTTCAAGATCAACCAGTTCCAGGACTTTTCTCACCCTTTCTTCCTGCTCGGACGCGGAATAGCCCATGATCTCAAGCGGCAACTTGATGTTCTTTGCTATGGTGCGCCAGGGGTAAAGGCCCGCCGCCTGAAAGACATACCCATAGGCCCTGTTCCGCCGCGCTTCGTCCGCGGTCATTCTGTTGACAGTCAGCGACCCGCCGGTCGGTGTCTCCAAGGCCGCGATGCAGCGCAGGAAAGTGGTTTTTCCACAGCCCGAGGGGCCAATGAAACTAACAAATTCACCCTTGTCGATCGTCAGGTTCACGTCTTTCAACGCGTGAACAGGCCCGTCATTGGTTTGAAAGGTGAGGTCAAGCTGCCTTGCTTCGATGACGTGCTGGGTCGTGCTTTCAGTGGTCATTCTACTGCCTTGAAAAGAGTGGTGCCGGGGCCGCCCAGATAGCGGCCCAACGGATCAAACCCCCGTCGCCGGGATACCTGTCCGCTCAACCGGCCGAGGGGCGGTTAGTTCCTTCCACGCGCTCAAAGCCTTGTTGACGGTCGTATTTGCCTCGCGCGCGACGAACTCGCCATGGCCTTCCTGCGTGCGGATTTCACCATCATGTACCGCAACCTGTCCACGGGTCAGCGTAAAGCGCGGCAGGCCTTTGACCTCTTTGCCCTCAAACACGTTGTAGTCGATCGAAGATTGCTGCGTACTGGCTGTGATCGTTTTCGTTTTTTCAGGATCCCACACGACGATATCTGCATCCGCCCCAACAAGGATCGCGCCTTTTTTCGGATAGCAATTCAGTATCTTGGCGATGTTTGTTGAAGTCACTGCAACAAATTCATTGGGCGTCAGGCGTCCGGTATTCACACCGTGCGTCCACAGCATCGGCATCCGATCTTCCAGACCGCCGGTCCCGTTCGGGATCTTGGTGAAATCCCCAACTCCAAAGCGTTTCTGTTCGGTCGTAAAGGCGCAATGGTCGGTTGCCACAACACTCAGCGATCCTGATTGCAGGCCATTCCACAAGCTGTCCTGATGCTGCTTATTGCGGAACGGCGGGCTCATGACCCGCCGCGCGGCGTGGTCCCAATCCTGATTGAAATATTCGCTTTCATCGAGGGTCAGATGCTGAATCAGCGGCTCTCCCCACACCCTCTTGCCCTGCATTCTGGCTCGGCGAATGGCCTCATGAGACTCTTCGCAGGATGTATGAACAACATACAGCGGCACGCCCGCCATATCTGCGATCATGATGGCCCGGTTGGTCGCCTCACCCTCTACTTGCGGCGGTCGGGAATAAGCGTGCGCTTCCGGGCCAGAGTTCCCCTCGGCCAGCAGCTTGGCGCTCAGTTCGGCAACGACGTCTCCGTTCTCGGCATGCACCATTGCGATGCCGCCCAGTTCGGCCAAACGCCTGAACGAAGCATAAAGCTCATCGTCATTCACCATCAACGCGCCTTTATAGGCCATGAAATGCTTGAACGTGTTGATGCCGCGCGTTTCGATCACGGTCTTGAGGTCGTCAAAAACCTGTTCGCCCCACCATGTCACCGCCATGTGGAACGAGTAGTCGCAATTCGCCCGTGTCGATTTGTTGTCCCAACGCTTCAGGGCATCCAGCAGGCTTTCGCCCGGATTGGGCAGCGCGAAGTCAACAACCATCGTCGTGCCCCCGGCCAGGGCCGCCCGCGTACCGCTTTCGAAATCGTCGCTGGAATAGGTGCCCATGAACGGCATTTCCAGATGGGTATGCGGATCAATCCCACCGGGCATCACATAACAGCCGGTCGCGTCCAGCTCGTTATCACCTTTCAGACCCATCCCGATCCCGGTGATGACGCCGCCTTCGACCAATACATCCGCCTTGTATGACAAATCCGCGGTGACAACGGTTCCGTTTTTAATAACAGTACTCATTTTGAACTCCCTGATGCGGTCTGCGCCGCTTGCTTCATCTGGCCAAAAATATCCCGGGGGAGTCGCCCTTGGGCGACGGGGGCAGCGCCCCCTATTCCACGATTTCGGCAGTCTCGACCACGGCATGCAGCAGGACATCTGCCCCGGCTGCCGCCCAATCCTTGCTGATCTCTTCAGCCTCATTATGGCTCAGCCCGTCGACACAGGGGCACATGACCATGGCGGTCGGGGCCACGCGGTTAATCCAGCAGGCATCATGCCCCGCGCCCGAGATGATGTTGGTATGCGAATAGCCCAGCCTTTCAGCCGCATCGCGCACGGCAGACACGCAATCGTCGTCGAACTTCACCGGATCGAAACCGCCGACTTTCTCGAATTCGATCTGCAGGCCCATTTCTTTGACAATATCTTCCGCCGCCACCCGCAGGCGATTTTCCATGTCGGTGATCACCTCCAGCTCGGGCGAGCGGAAATCGACCGTGAAAACAACTTTTCCGGGGATTACGTTGCGAGAATTCGGGAATACGTCGACATGCCCCGCGGCACCGACCGCATGCGGTGCATGAGACCAGGCGATTTCGTCCACTTTCTCAAGAATGCGCGCCATCGCAAGCCCGGCATTCTTGCGCATCGGCATCGGGGTTGAACCGGTATGGGCATCCTTGCCGGTCACCGTGACCTGTGTCCAGCTCAGACCCTGACCGTGGGTGACGACGCCGATATCCTTTCCTTCGGCTTCAAGGATCGGGCCCTGTTCGATATGCAACTCAAAGAAAGCGCGCATCTTGCGCGCGCCAACTTCTTCTTCGCCGCGCCAACCAATCCGGTTCAGTTCATCCCCGAATTTCTTACCCTCGGCATCTTCACGGTTATAAGCCCAATCCTGCGTGTGCATTCCCGCAAAGACACCAGACGACAGCATGGCGGGCGCATATCGCGTCCCTTCCTCGTTGGTCCAGTTGGTCGCCACGATGGGATGTCTTGTCTTGATCCCGAGATCATTGAGCGTGCGGATAATCTCCAGCCCGCCCAGAACGCCCAGAACGCCGTCATATTTTCCGCCGGTCGGCTGCGTATCCAGATGCGATCCCACGTAGACCGGCAAAGCGTCCGGGTCGGTGCCCTCACGATGCGCAAACATGTTGCCCATCTGGTCAAGGCCCATGGTGCATCCAGCCTCTTCACACCATTTCTGGAACAAGGCGCGGCCTTCGGCATCCTCGTCAGTCAGAGTTTGCCGGTTGTTCCCCCCCGCAACACCGGGACCGATCTTGGCCATCTCCATCAGGCTGTCCCACAACCTGTCGCCATTGATCCTGAGATTCTGCGCCGGAGCTGCCATTGTCTTATTCCCTGTTTGCTTGCGATTTTGCTCGCTATTGGTGTCTTGATTTGACCAACTGGTCAAACTCACGCTATCACGGGTTCGGTATCAGTCAAGAAATTGCGCGGCAAAGCCTGATATTTCAGTGTAATCCGCGCCTATCCGACGAAAAAAGAGACACACTGAAATCATGCCGAATGACCGCGCACCGACTCGAATCCAGAAGAAGAACCGAGCCGCGATTCTCGAGGCTGCCCTGAATGTGTTTTCCGCATACGGGTTTCGTGGGGCAACCGTCGATCAGATTGCTGCCGAGGCGGGGTTGAGCAAACCCAATCTCCTCTACTATTTCGCGTCGAAAGAGGCGATCCACACCGAATTGCTTTCGGGCTTGCTGGAAACCTGGCTGGCGCCCCTGCACGATCTGGATGAGACCGGTGATCCGATGGAGGAAATGCTGGCCTATATTCGCCGGAAACTGCAAATGAGTCAGGTGCTACCACGGGAAAGCCGCCTTTTTGCCAATGAGCTTGTGCAAGGCGCGCCCCGCATTCACGACGCTTTGTCCAATGATCTCAAACAACTGGTTGACGAAAAGGTCACCATTCTCACCAATTGGATGGATCAGGGCAAAATCGCACGGTTGCACCCTTATCATTTGATGTTTTCGATCTGGGCGCTGACGCAGCATTATGCCGATTTCGACGTTCAGGTGCGGGCTATTCTGGGCCACGAAGACCCGTTTGAAGGTGCGGAACCCTTTGTAGAGACGTTGTACCGAAAGCTCCTGACGCCATGAATGCAGGGGCCGCGTCAGCGGCCCCTCGGGGATATTCCCTGTCTCGATCATTCCGCTGCTTTGGCCATCGGATTGTTCGGGTGCGTGGTCCAGTTCGCGTAGGTCGGCTGAACCTCTTTCCCGGTGCGCGGATCGATTTCACCTGCCGCCATCGGCACCATCGAAATACAGCCTTCCACCGGGCAGACATCAACGCAGAGGTTACAGGCGACACATTCGTCATCCATCACCTCGAACACACGGTCATCCGATATTGAAATCGCCTGATGGCTGGTATCTTCACAGGCGGCATAGCATCGGCCGCATTTGATGCACTGGTCCTGATCGATCTTGGCTTTGGCGATGTAGTTCAGGTTCAGGTATTGCCAATCGGTGACATTGGGCACCGCGCGCCCGATCACCTCATCAATGCTGGTATACCCCTTTTCATCCATCCATTCCGACAGACCTGCAGTCAATTCATCAATGATCTTGAACCCATAGGTCATCGCAGCGGTACAGACCTGCACCGTGCCACATCCCAGCGAGATAAACTCGGCCGCATCACGCCATGTGGTGACACCCCCGATGCCCGAGATTGGCATGCCATGCGTCGCCTCGGCCCGAGCGATTTCGGACACCATCGACAGGGCGATCGGCTTCACGGCAGGGCCGCAATATCCTCCGTGGCTGCCCTTACCATCAATCGAGGGTTCCGGGCTGAACGTGTCCAGATTTACGCTGGTGATCGAATTGATCGTATTGATCAGCGACACCGCATCCGCGCCGCCATTTCTGGCCGCCGCCGCAGGTTTCCGGATATCGGTGATATTCGGTGTCAGTTTCACGATGACCGGACGGTCATAGTATTGCTTGCACCACCGCGTGACCATTTCGATATATTCCGGAACCTGCCCTACGGCGGACCCCATACCGCGCTCACTCATCCCGTGCGGGCAACCGAAGTTCAGTTCGATTCCGTCCGCGCCGGTTTCGGCCACGCGCGGTAGAATGGCTTTCCAGGCTTCTTCCTCGCAGGGCACCATAATCGAAGCGATCAGGGCGCGATCCGGATAGTCGGACTTGACCCGCGCCATTTCCTCGAGGTTCACCTCAAGCGGGCGGTCGGTGATCAGTTCGATATTGTTCAGTCCCAGCAAACGGCGGTCGGCACCATAAATCGCGCCATACCGCGGGCCGTTCACATTTACGACCGGCGGCCCCTCGGACCCCAGCGTCTTCCACACAACACCGCCCCAACCGGCCTCAAACGCGCGACGAACATTGTATTCCTTGTCCGTCGGCGGCGCAGAGGCCAACCAGTAAGGGTTGGGGCTGGAAATGCCCAGAAAGTTAGTCGTCAGATCGGCCATGGCTTCTCCCTTCCCGGCTCAGCCGGATTTTTTGAATATCATTTCGGTCGGGCGTATGCGCCCGGCCTTGAGGTTTTTGACGTAGTTCTGGAACTTTTCGGGTGCCGTCTCGCCCATCATCAGATGAATGCCCAGCGGTGCCGGGCCGGATTCAGCAATCTTTGCAAAGACGTCCTCGAAGAACTGTATCGCGAATTCGGTGCGATCCGTTTCTGTCACCAGTTCAAGACCCGCGGCGCTTGCCGCAGACTTATAAACATCCGGCGCATCCACGAACGAGGTTTCGGCCACAGTGGACCACGGCAGAGGGAAAGCCAGCGGCTCGTCCACGTCTCCGCCCATCACATCGAACAGGGCAAAAGTACCGCCCTTGGCTAGCGCCCGCGACACTTCGGCGAACAGCTCGGCCTTGTCCATAATGTTCATGCCCACATGCATCATGACAGCCAGATCGAACCCAGCATCCGGCACCGGCATCTCCAAGGCACTGCCCACATGAAAGCTGGTTTTCGAGGAATGCCCGACCATATCGCTGAGCACCCTGGCGGTTTCAACGAATTCCGGTGTCAGATCGACGCCCGTTACCGTCGAGTCATAGCGATCCACAACATAGCGAGAGGTTCCGCCGATACCGCATCCGACATCCAGAACGCGCGTCGCATGGGTCGGCGACAACTGCGCAAACAGGTTGTTGGTCGCCAGAACGCCACCCGTGTGGAACTCGTCCCCTGCTTTCAGGTCTGCGACCGTGGCCGCATCCGGATCGATACCGCTGGCCTCAAGCGCCGCGCGGACGCGGTCGGTCAGTGCTCCGGTGGTGTAATGTTGCGCTACGGCTTGTTCGATCTGGGACATAGGAATACCTCAGCAGCGAAAGGAATGGGGTGAATACCCCATCCTATCACGAAACCAGCGTCGCGTGGATGTCCATCGCTGCATCCCGGCCTTCGGCAACAGCCGTTACGGTCAGGTCCTCGCCCCCCGCCGCGCAATCTCCGCCTGCCCAGACTCCGGCCACAGAAGTGCGTCCCGCACCGCTGACAGCGATCTTGTTGCCGTCCAGCTTCAGCCCTTCCGGCGCACCTTCCAGAGTCTGACCGATGGCCTTGAGAATCTGGTCTGCCCGCAGCCGGACCGTTTCACCGGTTCCGGTGAGTTGGCCGTTCTGGCTTGAGGTATACTCCAGTTCTATCTCGGCGGCAGTCCCATTGCCGTGTACCGCCACCGGCTGCACGTTGGTCAAGATCTGAACCCCGTGCGAGGCTGCCAGATCCTGCTCGTACCGGCTGGCACCCATGGCGTCGCGGCCCCGGCGATAGGCAATGGTGACATTCTCGGCACCTAACAATTTGGACTTTACCGCTGCGTCCACGGCAGTCATGCCTCCGCCAATCACGACGACGTTCCGCCCGACAGGAAGCTTTGCAAGATCACCAGCCTGCCGCACGTCCGAGATGAAATTGACGGCATCCCGCACGCCGTCCTTGTCAACACCATCCGCGCGCAGGGCATTCACCCCGGCAAGTCCGATGGACAGGAACACCGCGTCGTAGTTTTTGACCAGACCATCCAGTGAGATGCTTTCACCCAGAACCGACCCGGTTTCAATCGAGATACCACCGATTTTCAGCAGCCAGTCGACCTCGGCCTGCGCAAAATTGTTGGTCGATTTATAGGCGGCAATCCCGTATTCATTCAGACCGCCCGGTTTGGGTTTGCCTTCGTGGATCACCACGTCATGGCCCAGCATGGCAAGGCGATGCGCGCAGGCCAGACCAGCAGGCCCTGCCCCCACGACAGCAACCGTTTTCCCGGTTGATGCCGCACGCTCAAACGGATGCGCGCCCAAGGACATAAGATCATCCGTCGCAAAGCGCTGTAGTCGCCCGATCTCGACCGGCTTACCTTCGGCCGCCTCACGAACACAGGCCTCTTCGCACAGTGTTTCCGTCGGACAGACACGGGCGCACATCCCGCCCAAGATGTTCTGCTGAAAGATCGTTCGCCCGGCTGACTGCGGCTGTCCGGCCTGAATCTGACGGATGAATAGCGGAATATCGATGTCTGTCGGACACGCTGTGACGCAAGGCGCGTCATAGCAGAAATAACAACGGTCTGCTGCAACTGCGGCCTCATGCGGGGCCAATGGCGGATGCAGATCGGTGAAATTCGAGGTCAGCTCATCGCTTGAAAGCCGCCCGGCGACGATGCCGGGTGCCATCTGGCCCTGTGCCATCACTCTACTCCCTGTAGATATGTTTGTTATGACCTCAGCTTGCCACAAATAAATTTTTTATCAATTGGTAAAATTTGTCAGATGATCAAAAAATTGAAAATCCGGGCCTTAAAACCCGGATTCACTGGCATTTTGGTTAATTTCAGGGCCGAAAAGCTTTCAGACCATTTCGCCAAGATGGTGGGACTTGGTCCAAACCCGGGCGCCGTCAGGCCCTGCAACGGCCCGCGAGTGCGTTCCGGGCGGCAAGCGCAACCAGTCCCATGTCGAAAATTCCTCCCCCGATTCACAGAAACTGCCGCTTATGACAAACACTTCCATTCCGTCGCGCGCATCCAGCTCGACCACGTCCCCCGCCGCCCATGTCCGCACAAAAACGTCCTCATGTTCATCTTTGAACAGTTGTACGTCAGAATCGCCATTTATCGAGCGGCGCACCTCGGTACGGTCTTGCGGGTCAAACTGGTGCAGCTTGACCAGAATGGTCGCGCCTTCCGCTGCAGACGGAGTGTGCGAGGACGTCGGTGGATTGCGTACATAGCTGCCGACGGGGAAATCTCCGGTCTCGTCCTGAAACACGCCGTCCAGCACCAGATATTCCTCGCCGCCGTCATGGGTATGGGCAGAAAAAGCGCTGCCGGGCGCAAAGCGGACAATGGTCGTTGCGCGGGCCACCTCATCACCAATCCGGTCCAGCATTTTACGCTCGACGCCAGCCGCAGGGGAAGCGACCCATTCGCTATTGTCAAAATGAACTGCGACCCGTTTTGTGAAATCCGCATTGATCCGCATGTGTAACCCTTTCTGCTGCGACCCCTGAAAGAAATGGGATCGCGTGATGAAATTTCAAATTTTCCGCTTTTGACGCCTTGGGCCGCTTGCTGTAATCCGAACTTCAAGGTGCACGGTCAAACACCTGTCGGGAAACGGGCATAGATGCAGGCAACGTCACAGAAATTCAACATCGCGGTCGTCGGTCAAAACAACCGCCTGCAATACGAAGCCCTGTTGTTTGCGGCTTCACTGCGCCATTCTTCGCCGCAATTCGAGGGCAAACTGTTTGTCGCCACGCCCAATCCGGGGCCACGCTGGAAACAGGATCCCCGCATTCAGGACGAAGAAGTTCTGAATGCCCTGAAACAACTGGATGCCGAAATTCTGCCCTTCGACTCGCATGTATTCGGTGAAAGCTATCCCTACGGCAACAAGATCGAAGCGCTGATGGCCCTGCCGGAAGATGAGCCCTTTGTGTTCTTTGACACCGACACGCTGATCACTGGCGAGATCACATCTGTACCTTTTGACTTCGACCGCCCCAGCGCATCACTGAAGGTTGAAGGGACATGGCCCAAACCAACGCTGTATGGCCCCGGCTTTGACGGTATCTGGCGCGCGCTTTACGCCCGGTTCGGGTTGGATTTCGAAAGCTCGCTGGACACCGATCAACCCCATGATCACTGGCGGCGGTACCTGTATTTCAATGCAGGCTATTTCTTCTGCAAATGCCCGCGGAAATTTGGTGAGCGTTTTCTGGACTACGCCAGGACAATCCGCGACGAAAACATTCCGGAGTTGACTGGCCAAAGCCTTGACCCCTGGCTGGATCAGGTCGCCCTGCCCCTTGTCATTCACTCGTTCGGCGGCGGTCGTGATGTTTTACCCTCAGGTTTGCTGGACGGGTCCGTCAGTTGCCACTATCGCCTGTTTCCCTTGCTTTACGCCCGTGAAAGCGACCAAGTGATTGACGTTTTGGAGACCGTCGTCGCTCCAAACAAGGTCAAGAAGGTTCTCAAGCAATACGAGCCACTGAAAAAGATGGTTCTGCAGGGGAAAGGCGCAAAAGTCCGCGCCCTGTTTGACCGGGATCAACTGCCACGACGTGAACAGGCCATCCGCAACACGATCAAAAGCAAGGGCCTCTGGCTGCGCTGACAGGATCGTTGTGCGCAGGCGGGCAATGGCCTACAGATTTCGCAAGACAAATTCCAACAGGAGATTTTCAAGATGTCTGACGGCCCCACCTACGGTTTCGACACGTTGCAAATTCACGCGGGCGCCCGCCCCGACCCGGCGACCGGAGCGCGCCAGACACCCATTTATCAAACCACAGCCTATGTGTTTCGCGATGCAGACCACGCAGCGGCCCTGTTCAACCTGCAAGAGGTGGGCTTTATCTATTCCCGCCTGACCAACCCAACCGTCGCCGTTCTACAGGAACGCGTGGCGACTCTTGAAGGCGGCGTTGGTGCCGTTTGCTGCTCGTCCGGGCACGCGGCCCAGATCATGGCGCTGTTCCCGCTGATGGGTCCGGGTTGCAATGTGGTCGCCTCAACCCGTTTGTATGGCGGCACGGTCACCCAGTTCAGCCAGACAATCAAACGCTTTGGGTGGTCTGCCAAGTTTGTCGACACCGATGATCTGGACGCGGTGAAGGGCGCAATCGATGAGAATACCCGTGCGATTTTCTGCGAGTCCATCGCCAATCCCGGCGGCTATGTGACGGACATCCGTGCACTGGCAGATGTGGCCGATGCGGCGGGCATTCCGCTGATTGTCGACAACACCTCGGCCACGCCCTACCTGTGCCGCCCGATCGATCACGGAGCGACGCTGGTGGTGCATTCAACCACCAAGTACCTGACCGGCAATGGCACCGTCACCGGCGGCTGCATCGTGGATTCGGGCAAGTTCGACTGGTCGGCAAATGACAAGTTCCCCTCGCTCAGCCAACCCGAACCGGCCTATCATGGACTGAAGTTCCACGAGACCTTTGGCCCGCTGGCCTTCACCTTCCATGGCATCGCCATCGGTCTGCGTGATCTGGGCATGACCATGAACCCGCAGGCAGCCCACTACACGCTGATGGGGATCGAAACCCTATCGCTGCGGATGGAGCGTCATGTTGAAAACGCGCAAAAAATCGCGGCCTGGCTGGAAGCGGATGATCGCGTGGACTACGTCACCTATGCCGGGCTGCCCTCTTCACCCTATCAGGATCGGGTGAAGGCTCAGTATCCACGCGGTGCCGGCGCCCTGTTCACATTCGCTGTGAAGGGCGGCTATGACGCCTGTATCAAGCTGGTCAATGCGCTGGAGATTTTCAGCCACGTAGCCAATCTGGGCGACGCGCGCTCGCTGATCATTCATTCGGCATCGACCACGCACCGTCAGTTGACCCCGGAACAGCAGGAAGCCGCAGGCGCAGGTCCGGGCGTGGTGCGCGTGTCCATCGGGATCGAGGACGTGAACGATCTGATTGCCGACCTTGATCAAGCCCTGGCCAAAGCAACCGCCTGACCATGACCCAGCACGACACAAACAACCTTGGCCAGCCTATCGGTTTACCGGTTTCGGGTGACTTTCCACGCCCGACGCCACCCAATACGCCGATGGTGGGCCGGTATTGTTCTGTCGTGCCCCTTGATGTGAACAGGCATGCGCCCGGACTGTTCAGGGCGTTTGCAAAGGACACGGATGGCCGCAACTGGACGTACCTGCCTTACGGCCCGTTTGCTGGCGAGTCTGAGTTCGAAGACTGGGCGCGCGCCAACTGCATGGATGCGGACCCGATGTTCCATACTGTTCTGGACGGTGATGACATACCATTGGGCATGGCTTCATACCTCAGGATAGCACCCGCCGCCGGAGCGATTGAGGTCGGGCATATCCACTTTTCACCCCTGCTTCAGCGCAAGCCGCAATCAACCGAAGTCATGTATCTGATGATGCGGCGCGTGTTCGATGAACTGGGTTACCGGCGTTACGAATGGAAATGCGACGCGCTGAATGGTCCGTCGCGCAGTGCGGCAGAGCGGCTTGGGTTTACCTTCGAAGGCGTGTTTCGCCAAGCAACCCACTACAAAGGGCGCAACCGCGACACTGCCTGGTATTCAATCATAGATACCGAATGGCCACGCATCCGTGATGCTTTCGAGGCCTGGTTGTCACCCGACAATTTCGACGCTTCGGGCCAGCAACGAAAACCGCTGACGGCCCGTGCGACAGGTTGAATTCATTCCGAGATCTCGAACACCATCGAGACGCTGACAGACACCGAAACCTCACCACCTGCGACAGGAACACCCCCTGCGTCAGCCATGCTCATCATGCGCATCTCGGGCATCGGGCGCACGCCCCCCGTTTGTTCCGAAATCGTTTGCACCGCGCCAAGGGTTACACCCGCGGCCTGTGCCAGCTGCTCGGCCTTGGCCATAGCTTCGCCGACGGCTTGCGCGCGCGCTTGGGCTTCGATTGGTTTGGTATCCTGCACCCCAAAGCTCAATCCACCAAAATCGTTGGCGCCATCCTGAATGACCGCATCCATGATGCTTCCAAGTTTGGACAGATCACGCACACGTACAAACACGCGGTTCGAGGCAGCAAACCCCGAGATTTCCGGTGTTTCTCCATTCTGCCCGTGCCGCCCAGACCAAACAGGGGAAAGCGACAGATCGCGGGTCTGAATATCGCGGTCTTCAATCCCCATCCCGGTCAGGCGCGCAAGAACCTTCGCAACTGCGTCCGAGGTGGCCTGCATCGCTGCTGAAGCCTCGGCATTTTCATTTGTCACACCCAATGTGATCGTCGCCATATCGGGGGCAACATCGATGGTTCCGGTTGCGTCAACGGTGATGCGACGTTCTTCCGCATGGGCAAGTCCAGCGGTCGTTGCGGCCATCATTGCGGCCAGAAAAGCGAATGTCTTCAATGTTATCACTCCGATTTGCTTGCGTTAAAGATGGGTCGGCGATGCATTGCCATACAAGAGGAGAGTTTGCCTTTTTCTTTCCCTCGGCAAGTTCCTGCTTTAATGTCGGTCTGCGAACGCCAAGGTGTTTGCATTGACGTTGATAATTATGGTTCCTGCGGATTATGAAACCTGCCTTTGCGCTGTCTTTTTCTGCGACCAGAATATCACTGTATCATCACTCGGATGACGAATGGTTCGTTATCGGCTCGATTCCCTTGGATTCGCCGGACCTGTCCGGTCAGATGCAGGTTTTGCGGGAAAACGCCTTTGCGTTGGAAAACGACCTAAGCTGCAAGCTTGTTTTGCCTTCCGAACAGGTTCGATACCTTCAGGTTGCAACCGATGACTTGCCCCCCGAAGACACGGTCGAACGTATTGAGAGCGCACTTGCCGACGCAACGCCTTACGCTTTGTCCGAGCTCAGCTACGACTATCAGACCGAAGGCGGCACCACCTATGTTGCAGCTGTTGCGCAAGAAACGCTGAGCGAGGCGCGTACCTTTGCCTCGGACCATGGTTTCGTACCGGTTTTGTTTTGCGCCGAGGAAGACGCAGACGCATTCCCCCGAGAGGCATTGTTCACAGAACGTTCGGGCGCATCGAAAACCCAACCAACAGAGCCCCCGCTGCCGGTAAAAAACACAGACCAGCCCGAACCGGCAAAATCCGCTGGGAAACCAGCGCATCCCATTGCAGGCGCCGCGGCACCAAACGTGTTTCTGACCCCCGAAACACCTGACAAAAAGTTTGCGAATACGAAAGCGCAGGCACCGCGCATTGCGATCCCGGCATTTGCCGCGGCGGTTCTTCTTGGCGGCGTTTTCGGCGTTTGGCTGGCCTTGGACAGCGGTGGAGAAACAGATCAGGTCGCACTGAGCCCAACTCCAACCGAGATTGGTGTTTCCGAGCCGAATATCGACGCCCTGCCACCGACAGTGCCCGAAGTTTTGGCAATTGCCCCCCCAGAAAACTTGCCGCCTGAGCCTGCTCTGGACGGGGACGTGCCCCCTACACCAGACCCCGCCGAGGCAGATACCGTAGAACAACCGGAACTCACCCCAACCGACGCAGCAATCCTTGAGGCACTCAAGGTGGCCCCGACCCCTGTTGAATCTGTAGCTCAGGACCCCGAGGCAGATGAGGATATCAGCGCTGCCTCCGGTGTGAATGTAACGCCTCCGGCCGCTTTGGATGTGCCAGAAGCCCCGGAACCGGACGATCTGTATCTGACGTCGATTGACAAATCCGACCTGTCAAGCGATGCGGTTGCCCTGCCCCCGGCTTCCAGTTTCGATACCGACGAACCCTTCGTTCGGGACGTGCAACATGGCATTGCAGGAGCCCGGTTCAATCTGGATGACCGCGGGCTGGTAACGCCCACGCCGGAAGGGACGCTGAACCCGGATGGGATTGTCATTTATCAGGGCCGGCCACCGAAGGTTCCTCCGGCGACGCCAGTGCGTTTCGAAGACGAACCCGTACTTGACGAGGTCGACGAAAGACTGGCCGGTCTTCGCCCCAAACTCCGCCCCGCAGATCTGGTCGAGAGCTTCGAGCGCGGGCAGTTGGGGGGGCGGTCTCTGGCAGAGCTTTCGGCCAAGCGACCAAAAGCACGCCCGGACAGTCTGCAAGCGCGCACAGAAATCGACGAGACGCCAACCGCATTGGCCGTTGTCCGCGTCCCGCGCCCTAGGTTGCGACCGGCGGGTCTGGACACGGCAAAGGCACCTGCTTCTGGTAACTCCAATCTTGGATCAACGGCCGCGCTGGACCAGAGTTCAGACGACGCCGGATCGTTTCAGGCGAAATCGGTTGCACCCAAGATTCCCACAACCGCATCTGTAGCCCGCCAGGCTACACTCGATAACGCGATCAATCTGCGTCGCTTAAATCTGATCGGCGTTTACGGCACACCCGCAAACCGTCGCGCCTTGGTCCGGCTTCCCAGTGGGCGCTACAAAAAACTGAAAGTTGGGGACAGTATTGACGGCGGCAAGGTCATTGCTATCAGTGACAGTGAACTGCGTTATCAAAAGAAAGGTCGCAACGTGACCCTGGCGATGCCACGCAGCTGACATAGGCGCTCAAAACCGTGACCGATCACCTGTAGACAGGCACGTCAGAGGCAGCAGAACCGCCCCCGACTTATTGGTTCATTTGGATCAAGCCGCGGAAATCTCGCCGTTTTCGATCTGTTCGCGCTCGATGGATTCAAACAGCGCCTGGAAGTTCCCTTCGCCGAAACCATCATCACCCTTGCGCTGAATAAACTCGAAGAAGATCGGGCCAATCACCGTTTTCGAGAAGATCTGCAACAGAATGCGCGTCTCGCCCCCGTCAACGACACCTTCACCGTCGATCAGGATGCCGTGTTTCATCATCAGGTCCAGCGGCTCTTCATGACCGACCACGCGGGTCCTGGACATCTCGTAATAAGCTTCATTCGGACCCGGCATGAACTTCAGGCCGTTTTCAGCAATGGCATCGGTCGAGGCATAGATGTCATCGCTACCAACCGCGATATGCTGAATGCCTTCACCTTTGTATTTCTTCAGGTAAGACACGATCTGCCCGGTCTCACCGCGGTCCTCGTTGATCGGAATACGAATACGACCGCAGGGTGATGTCAGCGCGCGGCTATAAAGGCCGGTGAATTTTCCCTGAATGTCAAAGAAACGAATTTCACGGAAGTTGAACAGGTCGCCATAGAACTTGAACCACTTGTCCATGTTGCCCTTGTAGACATTGTGCGTCAGGTGATCGAGATAGAAGAACCCCTCGCCCCGAGGTTTGGATTCCTTGATCCAGTTGAATTCCTGATTATAGGGCGATGTGTCGTAGTACTGATCAATGAAATAGATCAGCGACCCGCCAATACCCTTGATCGCAGGCACATTCATGGTTTTGTCAGCGTGGTCGTAAGGTTCCGCACCTTTTGACACGGCATGCTCATACGCTTTTTGCGCGTCCACCACCCGCCAGCCCATCGATGGCGCGCAGGGCCCATGTTCGGCCACGAACTTAGCCGCGAAACTGTCCGGGTCAGCATTCAGGATGTATGTGACATCCCCTTGTTGCCAAAGCTCGACAGCAGGTTTTTCCTTGTGGCGGGCCACCAGATCAAACCCCATCTTTGCGAACAGATCACGCAGCTCCTGCGGTTCTGGATGGGCGAATTCGACGAATTCAAACCCATCTGTTCCGGCAGGGTTTTCTTCGCTGATCACGGATTTCGGGGCATTGTGCGGGAAAGGACCCATGGGCGTCTCCTACGAAAACAGGAATTTCTTTGCTGATTCAAAAATACGACTTTTCTGACGCTGTTTCTGCGCATTGTTTTTGTATAAACTGCAAGATGACGCGCAAAATGCGCATATCAGTTAATAAAATCAGGATTTTTCCGCACATGTTGGATGCAACCGACAAGCGACTGCTTTCCGCGCTGCAAAAAGATGCACATCTGACAGCGCAACAACTGGGTGAAATGCTGAACCTGTCGCCCAGCCAAGCGGGACGCCGCCGACAGCGGCTTGAAGTCGAAGGGTACATCACCGGGTACGCTGCCCGGCTGGACCCGCTGAAACTGGGCCTGCAGGTGCAGGGGTTCGTTCAGGTGCATCTGGGCACCCATGGCCCCGAGCAATCCGCAAGCTTTGCCCGCATGGTCGACACCCGCCCCGAGATTACCAGCGCATGGACGATGACGGGTGAGGCAGACTATCTGCTGCACATCTACTGTGACGACCTGTCCGCCCTCAACAGCTTGCTACATCAGGTGATCCTGCCGCATCCTGCCGTTGCACGAGTACAGAGCCAGATTGTAATGGATCAACTTAAACGCGACGCCCCCCTTCCCACCTGAAAAGGTTCCGAGGACACACATGGACGACTTTCTATACCAGGCTTCGATCTATCTGGCAGCGGCAGTCATTGCCGTTCCCCTGTCTGCCAGACTGGGTTTGGGATCTGTGCTGGGCTATCTTGCAGCCGGGATCATTATCGGACCCGTACTGGGGTTAGTCGGAGCAGAAACTGAAAATCTTCAGCATGTGGCCGAATTTGGCGTGGTGATGATGCTGTTTCTCATTGGTCTGGAATTGGAGCCACGCGCCTTATGGGATATGCGCGACAAACTATTGGGTCTGGGCGGTTTGCAGGTGTTGCTGTCAACAGTCGCGATTGCTGCCGTGGCTGTGTACGCCAACCATCCATGGTCGGTTGCCCTGGCGGTGGGTTTGACCCTTTCGCTTTCCTCGACTGCGATCGTTCTTCAAACCCTGTCAGAAAAAGGCCTGATGCAGACAAACGGCGGCCGCGCGACATTTTCGGTTCTGTTGACGCAGGACATCGCGGTGATCCCAATTCTGGCTTTGTTGCCACTGCTGGCGCTGCCCGCCATGCCGCGTTTCCAAGCAGATGGATCGATTGACCGGGGGGCCGGAGGATCACATGGCGCAGGCGATCACAGTTTGTCGCTGGTCGAAGGGCTGCCGGGCTGGGCCGTTACCCTTGTCACAATCGGCGCGGTGGTGTTTGTCATTCTGGCCGGTGTCTACCTGACAAGACCGTTGTTTCGCTTCATCCACGCAACCCGTCTGCGCGAGATGTACACCGCACTGGCACTGATGATTGTCGTGGGCATTTCGTTTCTGATGACACTGGTCGGCCTATCACCTGCCCTGGGCGCGTTCCTGGCAGGCGTTGTTCTGGCCAGTTCTGAATTCAGACATGAAATGGAAAGCGACCTTGAGCCGTTCAAAGGATTGTTTCTGGGGCTGTTTTTCATCACGGTCGGTGCCGGAATAGACTTCGGTTATTTTTTCAACGACCCGCTGGACCTGATCGGACTGGCGCTGCTTGTGATACTTGCCAAGGGGATCATCCTATTTCTGGTGGGCAAGGCCTTCAAACTGCGGGGGCGTGATCACTGGTTGTTCACCCTTGGGTTGGCGCAGGCTGGTGAGTTCGGTTTTGTCCTGCTGGCATTTTCGACGAAACAGAATGTCATTCCGCCCGACCTGTCGCAGAAACTGCTAATGATCGTTGCTCTGACGATGTTAATCACGCCTCTTCTTTTCATCGTCTACGATGCGTTGTCGCGGAAGATTGGCGATTCCGCGGCCAGCCCTGAACCTGACGTGATTGACGAAAAGGGCCCGGTCATCATCGCCGGCATTGGTCGCTTTGGTCAGATCGTCAACCGGCTGGTGCGGGCCAGCGGTTTCAAGACAGTCGTTCTGGACCACAATATTGAAACGATTCAGCTGATGCGCCGATTTGGCGTCAAAGGCTTTCTGGGCGATCCCACTCGGCCGGAACTGTTGCGCGCGGCGGGATTGGACAAAGCATCCGTTCTTGTCGCCGTTATGGATGATCACAAGCAAGTCACACGGCTTGTCAGCTATGCCAGACGGCAGCGTCCTGACCTTCACATCATCGCCCGCGCCCGCGACCGGACCCATGTATACGAGTTGTATCAGGCGGGTGCCAATGACATCGTGCGGGAAATGTTCGACAGTTCGCTGCGCGCAGGTCGCTATGTTCTGGAGAATATCGGACTGAGTGAATACGAAGCAGCCCAGGCTGAACAGACGTTTTACCACCATGACAGGAAGGCAGTGCGCGATCTGGCCGAGCTTTGGGTCCCCGGAATGCCAATCGCCGAAAACAAGAAATACATCGAGCGTTCGCAGGCGCTGGAAAAGGATCTGGAAACCGCGCTGCTGGAACTGGCTGAAGAGCACGCCAAGAAATCGGCCTGACCCAGGCCTTTGCCCGGGTCAGGTGCGGGTTTAGCCGTCCGAAACCCCAGCTTCGGCAAAGGTAGCCATGCCGGAATGACAGGCGACGGCACTTTTCAGAATGTTGATCGCCAAGGCCCCGCCGGACCCTTCGCCCAACCGCAGGCCAAGGCTCAGCAACGGCTCTTTACCCAATTTTGCCAGCACGGCACCATGGGCCGCTTCGGCGCTTTGGTGGCCTGCCACGGCATGATCCAGCGCGCCATCGGACAGCTTCCATAAGCAGGCTGCGGCGGCCGAACAGATGAACCCGTCCAGGATCACCGGGATGCGCAACACCCGCGCGGCAGCAATTGCACCCGCCATCGCAGCAATCTCGCGCCCACCCAGACAGCGCAGGATGTCCAGACCATCATTCGACGTGTGTTTCGCGACGCCCTCGGCCACGACACGGGTTTTGTTGACCAGACCGGCGTCATCCACACCGGTTCCGCGCCCTGTCCAATCGGACGCGTCGCCACCAAACAGCGCGCAGGCAATAGCCGCAGCCGGGGTGGTGTTGCCAATCCCCATTTCGCCGACCACCAAAAGATCGGATTGCGGATCAACGGCCAGCCAGCCAGTGCGCAACGCGGCCAGCAACTCATCCTCTGTCATGGCGGGGGTTTGGGTGAAATCCGCGGTCGGCTTGTCCAGATCCAGCGCGTGAACATCCATCTTCGCGCCTGCCGCCCTTGCCAACTGATTTATCGCCGCCCCGCCATGTTCGAAATTCATCACCATCTGCACGGTTACTTCCGGCGGAAAGGCCGAAACACCCTGCGCGCTAACACCGTGATTTCCGGCAAACACAATGACCTGAGGCGCGCTGATTTGTGGACGGGCGTCCCCTCGCCATCCTGCATACCAGACCGCAAGATCCTCAAGCCGACCAAGCGCACCAGGGGGTTTGGTCAATTGTCCATTTCGTTCGGCCGCGCCCTGCACCGCAGCGGCATCCGGGCCCGGAGCCCCCGCCAGGACAGCACGGAACGTGTTCAAATCATTCAGTTCAGGCAGCATGAAAGCCTCATTGCATCAGAGTGGTCCTGCGTGTTTAACCGAAGGATCGAAACCAACAAGACCCCGAAAGGCACGGGCGTGCAAAAAAACGACACCAAACCGTTTTCCCTGTGGGATGTTCCGCTGGCCCTGGTGCTGTTGACCCGCCTGCCCCTGCCCCGTTTGCCCAAAGCCGTGTTTGCCCGGCAGGCACAATCGGTATGGGCATTTCCACTGGTTGGGCTGGTCGTTGGCGGGCTGGCATGCCTGACCGGTTGGCTGGCGATGGGGTTTCAACTGCCCCCGTTTGTCGCAGCCTCGTTGCTGGTCGCGGTACTGATCCTGTTGACGGGCGCTATGCACGAGGATGGTCTGGCCGACACGTTCGACGGGCTTTGGGGCGGTTTCACCGCTGAACGTCGGCTGGAGATCATGAAGGACAGCCAGATTGGAACGTACGGCGTGCTTGCCTTGATGATCTCGCAGATTTTACGAATATCCGCGATTTCCACCATGCTGGCTGTTGGTCCGATCTGGATGGTTGTTGCAGCTTGCGTATTTTCCCGCGCCCTGATGCCAGCTCTAATGGTTCTTCTTCCAAACGCCAGAAAGTCGGGCCTGAGCCATTCAGTTGGCACCCCCGGCGCAGGATCAGCCTGTATCGCTGTGGGCATCGCGATTCTGGTCGCTTACAGCTTGTGCGGAAGTCTGGCGCTTACCGCGATACTCTTCGCGGCTTTGATCGTCGCTGTTTTGGGGCTCGTCGCGAAGACCAAGATCGGCGGTCAAACCGGAGACATTCTGGGCGCATCACAACAATTGGCGGAAATCACATTTCTGCTTGCCATCAGCGCCCAGATCTAAGACGCGCCCCCGGTTTCAATTCGCAACGTATCGCCGCAATGTTTGCAATGCACGGCGTCGGGGTCGTGCCGGTACAGCCCGCAGCTGGGGCATTTGTGGCGGACCTTCTGTGGCGCGAAAATCGCCTGCGCCAGCCGGACGAACAAGGCTACGCCAACGACCATAATGAAGACGGAAAACATTTTGCCGCCCGGTGTGACCAAAGTGATGTCGCCAAACCCGGTCGTGGTGAGCGTCGCCATGGTAAAATACAGCGCGTCTATGTAAGGTGTTTGCGCGTCTTCGGGGATAAAAAATACCAAAACGGCCGTTGAGGTGGCAAAAACAAAGACCAGCAGGTTGATCGCCGCAATAACTGCGTCCTCGTGCGTGCGGAAAAAACGGCTGTCGCGCCGCAGATCCCAGAGCAGGTGATATGAATGGATCAGACGCAGGGCACGTAAAATCCGCAGGAAAGCGAGGTTGCCTGTCAAAAACGGATCAAGCACCAGCGAGAGGATGACCACGATATCCGCCACTGTGTAAATCTGGCGCAAAAATCTCCAGCGGTCTTTTGAGATCCAGAGCCGCGCAGAGAAATCCAGAAAAATCAGCACACCGACCAGTTGGCTTGCAACGGTTAAGCCCGGCCCATGCGGGATGTGCGCCGTCCCGACAAAGAAAATGATTGTCGCAACATCGAACAGGATCAGCGCATACCTAAACCAGACCGAAACAGGGTCGTGTCCGATGTACAGGTATTTCACAGTCTGCTTCATGTGCGTCCGGTAATCTGCTGCATACACAGTGAAATTAGCGCCACTTGAACAATTCACCAAGCCACGAAAAAGGCCGCCCCAAATTTGGAGCGGCCCGTATTGTCAATGTACCTTCGATCAGGCAGCGCGTGAGGTCAGAACCTCGTCAACCTGTTTGGCGGCTGACACCTCGCCAGCGCCTGAAACAGCCGCGACCTCACGGGTCAGACGCTCCAAGGCAGCTTCATACAGCTGGCGCTCGGAATAGCTCTGCTCGCGCTGATCATCGGTGCGGTGCAGGTCACGGACCACTTCGGCGATCGAGATCAGATCACCCGAGTTGATCTTCTGTTCATATTCTTGTGCGCGACGGGACCACATGGCGCGTTTCACCTTGGCCTTGCCTTTCAGCGTTTTCATCGCCTGGCTGATCACATCGGGCGAGCTGAGCGACCGCAGACCGGACTCGGTTACCTTGTTGGTCGGAACGCGCAACGTCATCTTGTCTTTCTCAAATGAGATGACGAACAGCTCAAGCGAGAATCCCGCGACATCCTGTTCCTCGATCGAGATAATCTGGCCCACGCCATGGGCGGGGTAGACAACATAGTCGTTCGGGCGGAACTCGAGCTTTTTCGACTTTGTCATTCAGTTTTTTCCTTGCTAGCGGACGGGACACGGACAACAAAAGCACCACATGCGGGGACTGTCTCAGCCCCGTCAGGCGGCGATATTGTCACAAATTCAGAACTCCAAAGTGAGCATACTTACGGAGCGCATCCCAATCTCGGTCATCATGTAGATATAGTATATCACAAATTTACGACGCCCGAAAGTTTACCTTACGGGAATTTATCATATTCAACCTGCATTCAACAGGTTGTGCCGCGGTCTTTATGCCAAAACAGGCCGCTTGGAACGAATCACTCAGCCGCCTTCGCCGGGCGCTTCCGAGAAATACTTCTCCATCTTGCCCTCTTCACCGTCACGCTCCTCCGCATCTGGCAGTGGGTCTTTCTTGGTGACGATCACCGGCCATTGTTCGGAATACTTGCGATTGAACTCGACCCACTCCTCCATGCCCGGCTCGGTATCGGGGCGGATCGCGTCGGCGGGGCACTCGGGCTCGCACACGCCGCAGTCAATGCATTCGTCAGGATGGATGACCAGCGTATTTTCACCTTCGTAGAAACAGTCCACCGGGCACACTTCGACACAGTCGGTGTATTTGCAGGCGATACAGTTTTCGGTGACTACATAGGTCATGGTCGGATTCCTGTTTGCGGTTTGAGCGACTAGCTAATTCAGTCTGGCCCGCTCTTCAAGACAGGATCAGTGATCTTCCGGGCGAGAAAGATCAATAGCACGTCGATCTTTCTTGGTTGGCCGACCTTTTCCCTCGAAACCCGGATTTACAAGAGGCGCTTCCTGCTTTTCGGTCATATCAAAGTACAGCGTTTGCGCCTCGGGCGCCGGACCGCGGCGTTCCCCCAGTTTTTCCACACGTATGACGCGGACAATGCGGCCCTGCGAGAAGGTCAAAACATCACCGGGGGCCACGGCTTGGGCCGGTTTCAGCACCCGGTTTCCATTCAGCCGGACATGGCCGCCACTGACCTGTTTGGCGGCAAGGCTGCGGGTCTTGAAGAACCGCGCCTGCCACAACCATTTGTCAATTCGCAGTTTGGCCTCGGCCATCTTGCGTCAATTGCCGTCCTTCAGACCCATAAGCGCTGCGGCGAACGGGTTGTCGGGATCAATGGCCTTTTCCTTTTTCGGTGGCCGTGACGAGAAGGTCTTGGCACCCTGCGGCTTGCCGCCCTTCTTGCCGTGCGGTTTGCCACGGCCGTCCTGCGGTTTGCCCCGTGGTTTCCCCTTGCCCTGCCCCGGCTCGCGGCGCGGGCCACGGTTCGGCTGACGCTGACGGCCCCAGGTGAAGGTGTAAAACACTTCAACTTCGGGTTCATCCGACGCAGGTTCCGCAACCTGACCCTCTGCGACAGCCTCGGCTGCCGCCTCGGTGCTTTCGGTGGCCTCGGCTGTCGCCTCGGCGGGCGCGGCGACCTCTTCTGAGGCCGCGTCAGGTGCTGGCGTCTCGCCGATAACGGCTTGTTCCGCCGCCTCTGTCACAGGAGGCTGCTCTACCGGGGCTGGTTTGACCTTGTCACGCTCGCCGCGTTCGGCTTTGTAGCCCAACCCCTGCATCAGGTCAGCAAACTGTTCAAGCGTCATACCGGTGATCGACAGCATATCCGGCTTGGCTTCGAACCCGCCACGGCTGTCCTCCGCACGAAGCATATCGGCCAGACGTTCCAACATGTCGATCCGGATCGATCGGTCACCCGCATCGCGGTAGCCGCACATGGTGTCATAGCCCTGTGGTGCATCCTTGGCGACCGGCACAGTGACCAGACCCGGAGGCGGTGCTTCGGGAAATTCCTGCAAACCGCTGGACAGCGCCCAAAGCACGAGACGCAGACGCGTGGGAGCAGGTTTCAGCAGCAGCGGCATAAAGATGGTGAACTGGCCAAACCGGATACCATGCTTGCGCAAGGCGCCGCGGGCGTCCTGATCCAGATCCTTGACCTCTTGTGCGACCCCTGCGCGGGGCAGTACGCCCAGCGCCTCGACCATGCGGAAGGCAAATCCTTTGGCCAGCCCGTTGAGTTCCTCATCGCGCGACAGATTCAGCAATGGCTCGAACAGCGCAGCGATCTTGCGGTCGATGAAGTGCTGCAACCGGCGCCGCACCTTCTGTTCAACATCCGGACCGGCGGCCTCATCCACAAAAACCTCGACCACGGGCTTGAGAGGTTCGGCCCCGGCAACCAATTTGCCAACGGCATATTCGCCCCACATCAGGCCACCCTGATCGGTGAAATCAATTTCGGTATCGGGCGCATTGTAGAAGCGATCGGCACGCAGATGGAATTGCGGCGCGAGTGCTTGCAGGGATGCCGATTTGAGCGCTTTCGCCTCGGTTCCTTGCGCGCTTTTGTCCGGGCTGAACCGGAACCCTTCCAGACGACCGACGAATTCGCCTTCGACGGTCACTTCACCCTTGTCATTTACTTCGGCCAAAAGGGCCTCCTTCTGTTTGAGCCGCCGCAACAAAACCGATGTACGCCGGTCCACAAATCTTTGAGTCAGTCGCTCATGTAGTGCGTCAGACAGCCTGTCTTCTACAGTGCGCGTTTCGTCACGCCAATGTGATTCGTCACGCACCCAACCGTTTCGTTGCGCAACATATGTCCAGGTGCGAATATATGCCAACCTTTTGGATAACGCATCGATATCCCCATGGGTTTGGTCAATCCGCCGTATCTGCCGGGCCATGAAATCGTCGGGAATACTGCCGCGTTCGTGCAGGTGGCCATAGATCACTTCCAGCAGACTGGCGTGCTCTGCATGGCTGATGCCGCGAAAATCAGGGATTCTGCACACATCCCACAGCAATCGGATGGATGGACCGTCACTTGCACGGGCGGCAATCTCGGCCTGTTGTGACAGCGATTTCAACACATTCAGGTCATCAGCAGGGCGGGCTTTGATCAGGTGTTCGTCACTCGGACTGACCTCAAGCGAGCTGATCAGCGCATCAATCGAACCAAACCGGAGAGCGGCATTCCGCCAGTTCAGCTTTTTCATCGGCGTAAACCGGCTGTCCATGATTGCCTGGGCGACACCTTCGTCCAGCGGCGGCGCCTCTCCGGTCACGCCAAAGGTGCCGTCCGACATGCCACGCCCGGCACGGCCTGCGATCTGGGCCAGTTCATTCGGGGCCAGCGGGCGCATCCGCCGCCCGTCGAATTTGGTCAGGGATGAAAATGCAACGTGGTTTACATCCAGGTTCAAGCCCATGCCGATGGCATCTGTGGCAACCAGATAATCAACCTCGCCATTTTGATAAAGTTCCACCTGAGCGTTGCGGGTTCGTGGGCTGAGAGCACCCATGACCACCGCCGCGCCACCTTTCAGACGGCGCAAAAGCTCCGCGATGGCATACACATTCTCAACCGAAAACCCGACAATAGCGCTGCGTGCAGGCATCCGGCTGAGTTTCTTCGAACCGGAATAGACCAACTGTGACATCCGCTCGCGCCGGACAAACTGCGCCTCGGGCACCAGCGCGGCAATCGGGCCGCGCATGGTGTCAGAGCCAAGGAAAAGTGTCTCGTTTGTTCCGCGCGACCGAAGCAGGCGATCCGTAAAGACATGGCCGCGCTCGGGATCGGCACACAGCTGGATTTCATCAATTGCCACGAAATCCGCGCCCATACCTTCGGGCATCGCCTCGACCGTGCAGACCCAATACTGGGTCCGAGGCGGCACGATCCTCTCTTCGCCGGTAACCAAAGCAACAACCGATGGCCCGCGGATGGCGACGATCTTGTCATAGACCTCGCGCGCAAGCAGACGCAGCGGCAGACCGATGACACCTGTGCGGTATCCCAGCATCCGTTCGATTGCGTAATGGGTTTTACCTGTATTCGTAGGGCCCAAAACGGCCACTATTCGGGATGACCCGCTCACCTTTGCCCCCTGCCCGGACCTTACAGCGCTGCGCCGTCAATCTGCGGCTTCAGTCGATTCACCGCATTGGTTACTTCTTCGTGGTGGGGATGTATAGCCAATGCCCGTGAATAGGCCTCGTAGGCTTTGTCAGGTTGTCCGATAACCTCAAAGATCAGTCCCAAACCGTAGATTGCCTCGTAATTGTTGGGGTTCAGGGTCAGGGCATGTTCCAGATCGGCAGCGGCCATGCCAAACCGTTCGATCCCGAAAAAGGCCGAAGCGCGCAGGTGCCAGCCTTCAGCAAAATCGGGCGCATGGTCCGTCAGGGCGGTCAGATGTTCCAGCGCCGCACCTACGTCACCGTCATCCAGCGCTTCACGGCCACGTTCCAGCAGCAGATCGGCCGATGCTGAACCGGACTGGGCCCACAGAGCTTGCAACTGCCGATCCAGAGCAATGGCCTGCTCGGGCGTCGATTGGGCAAGTTTTTGCAGCAATTCGCCCTCATCGCGCAAATCCGCCTGTTGCGCGAGGCAAGTGGAGGAAATCGTGACTAGGACAAAAAGTGCCGCGACGATACCTTTGAGATTGTAGATTGCAATGCTCATAACAATAGTCAGTGTAGCGTTGCGACCGGGGATGTCCATTCACGGCGCACTAACAATATGAGGAAAAACATGAGCGAGACTCTTGAAAAGGCAGCCGCCGCTTTGAATGAAAAACTGGAAGGCGGCGCGTTTGATGCCTCGGCCAAGTTTGATATCGCCGATCTGGGTGCCATTGTCCTGGATTCTAACGGTGCGCGGGTCAGCGACGACGATGCTGATGTCACCCTCAGCGCGGATGCCGACACGTTCGAACAAATCCTCAGCGGCGAATTGAACCCTACAGGTGCGTTCATGTCCGGCAAGCTGAGCATTGATGGCGACATGGGTGTTGCCATGAAACTTGCATCGGTACTGGCCTGATGGAGTTCTCGCCGGCCCCCCTGTTTGAAGACGTGGCCGGCGGCCCCGCCGGTGGAAAGGCCCACTGGTTGACGACGTCGGATCAAAAACGCATCCGCGTTGCTCACTGGCTTCCGGGCGGAAAGGCACATGGCACTGTCATGATGTTTCCGGGACGCACGGAATACATAGAAAAATACGGCAATACTGCCAGCGAATTCGTAGAGCGTGGGTTCGCCATGCTGGCTGTCGACTGGCGCGGTCAGGGTCTTGCAGATCGGTTGCTGGACGATGCTCGGGTCGGACATGTCGATCAGTTCACCGATTACCAGCAGGACGTTCAGGTTACCCTGAAACTTGCAAGCGCGCTGGACCTGCCAAAACCATGGTACGTGGTCGGGCATTCGATGGGCGGTGCAATCGGGTTGCGTGCCGTCATCGAGAATGGCTGCTTTGCTGCGTGTGCCTTCACGGGCCCTATGTGGGGAATTTTCTTCACTCCGGTCATGAAACCCTTAAGCCGCGTGACAGCCTATTGGGGCACGGCGCTTGGCCTGGGCGAGCGCACACCCCCCACCACAACGCTCAAAAGCTATGTTCTGTCGCAACCTTTCGAGGGAAACATGCTGACCCGCGACCCGGACATGTACCGGATGATGCAGGATCAGTTGAACGCACATCCTGAACTCGCGCTGGGTGCCCCTTCAAACCTGTGGCTGCGCGAGTCGCTGGACGAATGTGCATGGTTGATGGAACAGCCCGCCCCGAAATCTCCTTGCCTGACATTTTTGGGCAGCCATGAGCAAATTGTGGACCGCAAGGCAATTCGTGCGCGCATGGCCAATTGGCCCAACGGAACGCTGATCGAAATTCCGGATGGTGAACACGAGGTGCTGATGGAAGCACCCGAGGTTCGAGGGCCTGTTCTGGACCAGATCGCGGCGCATTTTCTGGCCAACCAGGCCAATGGCGCTTCCAAGCTGGTTTCCTCGTAAACCTTTTCACCTTTGGGATTGGCCGCTTGTGATCCGGGCGCGCCAGCCCTAGATGTTTGCAAAAGCAGTCTACTAAAGGTGATCCATGCGCGACCTTCCCTTCCCTGTCCGTGACGCGAACGCAATCGGTGGTTCCGGCAATCTGGGCAATCTTCCGGAATGGGATTTGAGCGATCTCTATACCTCGGAAGACGCACCCGAATTAGCGCGCGATCTGGATTGGCTGGAAGGTGAATGTGCCGCGTTTGCTGCTGATTACGAAGGCAAGCTGGCTGATCTGGAGGCCGCAGACCTGCTGACCTGTGTGCATCGCAACGAAAAGATCAACGCCATCGCCGGGCGTATCATGTCCTTTGCCGGTCTGCGCTATTATCAACTGACCACAGATGCAGAGCGCGCCAAATTCCTGTCGGACATGCAGGAAAAGATCACGATCTTCACCACTCCGCTGGTGTTCTTCACGCTCGAGATCAACCGGATCGAAGACGATGTTCTGAAGGCGCATTTTGCGGCGAACACGGATCTCGCCCGCTACGAACCTGTGTTCCGTCGCATCCGCGCAATGAAGCCCTATCAGCTGTCTGATGAACTGGAAAAGTTCCTTCATGATCTGGGGGTTGTCGGCGACGCGTGGGAACGTCTGTTCGACGAAACGATTGCCGGACTGGCCTTCCATGTCGACGGTGAAGAACTGAACATCGAAGGCACCCTGAATCTGCTGACGGAACAGGACCGCGCGAAACGTGAGGCCGCGGCGCGTGAACTGGCTTCGGTCTTTCAGGACAATATCAAAACCTTTGCCCGCGTTCACAACACGCAGGCCAAAGAGAAAGAAATCGTCGACCGCTGGCGCAAGATGCCGACCGCTCAGACCGGGCGTCACCTGTCGAACGATGTCGAGCCCGAGGTGGTCGAGGCCCTGCGCGAGGCGGTCGTGGCCGCCTACCCCAAGCTGAGCCATCGCTATTATGAGCTGAAGCGCAAGTGGCTTGGACTGGACGTCATGCAGGTCTGGGACCGCAACGCGCCCCTGCCCATGGAAGACACGCGTATCGTGAATTGGGAAGAGGCCCAAAAGACGGTGATGAACGCGTATAATGCCTTTGACCCCCGGATGGGTGAAATCGCGGCGCCTTTCTTCTCAAAAGGATGGATCGACGCGGCGGTGAAACCGGGCAAAGCGCCGGGGGCCTTCGCCCATCCGACGGTCACCGATGTCCACCCCTATGTGATGCTCAACTATCTGGGCAAACCGCGCGATGTGATGACGCTTGCCCATGAACTGGGTCACGGCGTCCATCAGGTGCTGGCCGCCGGTCAGGGCGAGATGCTGTCATCCACCCCGCTGACACTGGCGGAAACCGCCTCGGTCTTTGGTGAGATGCTGACATTCCGCAAGATGCTGGAACAGGCTGAAACCCCGGAACAGCGCAAGGTTCTACTGGCTGGCAAGGTCGAAGATATGATCAACACGGTGGTCCGCCAGATCGCCTTCTACGACTTTGAATGCAAGCTGCACACCGCCCGACGTGAGGGCGAGCTGACCCCGGATGACATCAACGCCCTGTGGATGAGCGTTCAGGCCGAAAGCCTTGGCCCCGCATTTGAATTCATGGACGGGTACGAGACCTTCTGGGCTTACATCCCGCACTTCGTCCACTCGCCCTTCTACGTCTATGCCTACGCCTTCGGCGACGGCCTCGTGAACGCGCTCTATTCCGTTTACGAAAGCGGCGCGGATGGGTTTGAGGACAAGTATTTCGACATGCTGCGCGCTGGTGGTTCAATGCACCACAAGGAATTGCTGGCCCCGTTCGGCCTGGACGCCAGCGATCCCAAGTTCTGGGACAAAGGCCTGTCGATGATCTCGGGCTTTATTGATGAGCTGGAAGCGATGGAGGGCTGAGACGCCCTCGACAGAGGGTGGCGACATCTGCCTTGCGGAAAGAACCTGCCATGCCCGGGAATGTCACGCCCAAGGGGCCCCTGAACGCCCGCTAAGCGGGACCAAGCGCCATTTCGCTGCAAAAGGCTTCAAAGTCCGGTGAAGACGTATCAAGACCACCGTGTCCGGCACCTGGGGTGGAAACCGGTCATTCGCTGTAATCGAAAAACTCTCTTTGATTGTGACAGGTTTCGGGTTCCGAGCAGAAATTGAAACAAACTACAGGGCTATGGGAAGCTGAAGCGTGACGCTTGCTCCTTTTTCGACTTGGTTGATCGCGGCCACTCCTCCGTGGCGCTTCGCTACAGCTGAGACAATCGACAACCCTAAACCGCTACCTTCGGAATATTCCAGCTGCGAAAATCGACTGAAAACGGCTTCGCTTTGGTCGGGTGAAAGGCCGGTTCCGTCATCAGATACGGTAAGCTTTACGTTCTCGCCATCAGAGCGCAGCGCGACTGAAATTTGGCTCAACTTAGTCCCACCGTGCTTAATTGCGTTGTCCAGCAGGTTTTTGATGGCCTCAGTTAAAAAAACCTGATCTCCTGAAACCGGAATTGTCGAGTCCGGCATCATAACATCAAACTCGATCCCTTTTGCGAGGATCTGTACACCCATGTCAGCGCAGGCTTCTTCCACAACCGCACGGAAATCAATCTTGTCCATCTGATCCTGATGCGTAGGTTGCCGCAACCGCTCCAACGACAATAGCTGCTCGGCCACCGTGGCGGAGTTTTTCGCTGCCGACACAAGCTCGATAATCCGTTTGTCCTTGTCCTCATCCGATCTTGCGTCCCGCAACGCCTCGGCCATGGACTGGACCGCTGCCGCCGGATTTCGCAGCTGGTGCGCGGCTTCTGAGATAAACACCTGATGGGCGTTGATGCTGTGCTCGACCTGTCCAAACAGCCGGTTCAAGGTCTGAACAATGCCATGAACCTCGACCGGGACCGGGCGTTTGATTTCGCTCAGGTCGTCAGGTGAGCGTAGGTCGATCGCATCCTGCAAATCCAGCAAGGGCCGCAGCCCTCGCGCGACGCCGAACCACACGACAACAGCAAGGGTGGCCAGCAGGATACCCATCAGGATCGCGGCGCGGATCGACAGTTCGTTGGCAAAGGCGTTGCGATCCGCAACGCGTTGCCAAGCTGTTACTGTCGCATCGCCCACAAGGTTATCAAGTGTGACGCGCTCGGTCATTTTCAGTACGCGCACCGGCTCATCCCGATAGATCGCCTCGAAAAACCTCGGCTGGTACGCGTCTTGCTCAGACGGGTTTGCAGCGGCCGGAGGGTATGCATACCCTGTGACGTAGATGCCACCGGGTCCGGTCACGTGATAAAAAATCTCTCCGCCCGATGCGTCGCGGATCAAGCTGCGCGTGGTGGGCGACAGGGCATCGCCTTCTGACACCGCCACATCGCGAGAAATGGCCAGACCGGCGGACAATAGGCTGTCGTCAAAAAGCTCCTGTGCCGTTTGTTGAGCAACCGTGTAGCGCCAGTATCCAAGCAGGATTGCGAGCAGCACCAATGGCGTCAGGATCAGAATGAAAAGCCTGAGCCTGAGTGAGCCGTGCCGGATCACTTCTGCACCTCTAGCAGATATCCAAGGCCACGGGCGGTCTTGATCCGGATGCCAAGGTTCTGAAGGCGTTTTCGCAGTCGTGACACATGCGGCTCGACGGCCGAATCGTCGACATCGGCTCCCACGCCGTAGACGTAGTCGATCAACTGACTTTTGGGGACGATCCTGCCGCGACGTTCCAGCAGGCATTCAAGCACAGCCATTTCCCGACGCGGCACATCGAGAACTTGGCCCTTTGCGCTCACCTGCCGGGCGGTGCGGTCGAATTCCAGGTCTCCGATCGTTTCGCGCGCACCGTAATCCAGTTGTTTGCGGCGGGACAGGGCACGGATGCGGGCCTCGAGTTCATCCATCTCGAAGGGTTTCACTAAGTAATCGTCGGCGCCCATATCCAGACCCGAAACGCGGTCGCTGGTCTCGGTGCGCGCGGTCAGCAGGATGACGGGCGCGCTGTCACCCCGGTTGCGAAGGGACCGCAAAATCTCAAGCCCAGACCGACCCGGCAGGTTGATGTCCAGAACGATCAGATCTGCGCCTTCTTGCTCCAGATACAAATCGGCCGCGCCGCCATCTGTCAGCACGTCAGCGGCATGGCCCCGATCCCGCAGGCGATAGGCAATGGCGTTGGCAAGGGTCTCATTATCCTCGACGATGACGATCCGCATCAGGTCTCCCGCAAGTTTCGCGCAAGGTTGGCGCCCCATGATTGCCAGATGGGAGGGGGAATCAACCCCGCAGTTCTAATTGCAATCACGGTGGCGCGGAGGGCGCCGACGTGGTTGTCTGGTCAACAGGGAGGAACCAATGGCCATTTCCAACTTCACTCGTCGTGCCGTCGTGGGGCTGATCGCCGCTGCCGGATTCGCTGCACCTGCCGCTGCCGAGGTCGATTTCTCGGGCAAGACCATCGAATGGGTCATTCCGTTCTCGGAAACGGGCGGGTCGGCTAAATGGGCCAACTTCTTCGCGCCACTATTATCCGAGGCATTGCCCGGTCAGCCGACTGTGGTGGTCAAGTTCATGCCGGGCGCGGGATCAACCAAAGGCGCGAACTGGTTTCAGGAAAAAAGCCATGATGACGGTACCCTGTTGTTTGGCACGTCCGGGTCTACTCAGTTCCCGTATCTGCTGAGCGATCCCCGCGTACGCTATGAATACAACGATTGGATTCCGGTAATGGCATCTGGAACGGGTGGTGTTGCGTATCTGAACGCCGAGGACGGAGCCAAGTTTGACGGCTCTGCCAATGCGCTGAAGGACACCAATTTCATCTACGGCTCGCAGGGTGCAACCCGTTTGGACCTTGTGCCTCTGCTGGCCTGGCAGATGTTGGGTATGAATGTGGAACCGGTATTTGGGATCAAAGGCCGCGGGGATGGTCGGCTGATGTTTGAACGTGGTGAAGCCAATATCGATTACCAGACGTCCTCGGGCTATCTGGGTGGTTCGGTCCCGCTGGTCGAAGCCGGTCAGGCCGTTCCCATGATGACTTGGGGCGCATTGGATGCTGATGGCAATATCGTTCGTGACCCGACCTTCCCGGGCATTCCGACTTTCAAGGAGGTCTGCGAGGCCACCGATGGCTGCGAAACCAGTGGTGAGGCATGGGACGCATGGAAAGCCTTCTTCGTGGCAGGTTTCCCGGTTCAAAAGCTGGCCTTCCTGCCCGGTGACACGCCGCAAGAGGTCGTCGACGCCTATACCGCAGCGTTTCAAGCAGTGACCGAGCGGGGTGATTTTGCTGATATCTCCTCGAAGCACGTCGGCAAGTATCCGGTGTTCGTCGGCGACGGCTCGAAATCTGCTCTGCAGACGGCGACCAATGTGGATGACAATGCCAAGCAATACGTCCTGAACTGGCTGAAAGAGGCCTACGGCGTCGAGCTGAACTAAGCTGACACGTCGTCGCGCCCAACGAAGGGCGCGCGTTTCTCTACATACAAAACAGTTTATGAAAGGCGGCCGCTATGGAGGTTTTCGCCACCGCTCTACCTGCGCTTGGTGACGCGTGGGGTTTGATCCTGCAACCCATCGTTCTGGGGTATCTCATTCTCGGCGTCGTCATGGGGCTGGCTGTGGGCGTCTTTCCGGGGCTTGGCGGTATTGCCGGTCTGTCCCTGCTGTTGCCTTTCATGTTCGGAATGGACCCGATCCTTGGTCTGGCGCTGATGATCGGGATGGTCGCGGTGGTGCCGACCTCGGACACGTTTGCGTCCGTCTTGATGGGCATCCCCGGCAGTTCTGCTTCGCAGGCCACCGTGCTGGACGGCTTTCCGATGGCGAAAAAGGGCGAGGCTGCACGGGCCTTGTCAGCAGCCTTTTCCTCGTCCCTATTCGGAGGGCTCGTCGGCGCGACCTTCCTGACCATGTTCATACTTATCGCGCGACCCATCGTTCTGGCCTTCGGCCTGCCCGAGATGTTGATGATCACAATTCTCGGCCTGTCGATGGTCGCCATTTTGGCCGGGCGGATCCCGCTGAAAGGAGTCGCCGCCGCCGGTCTGGGCCTGATGGTTGGCACGATTGGTGAGGCGGATGCAGGCGGTTCGCTGCGCATGGCAACTTACGACATTCCTTATCTGACGGACGGTTTGAAGCTGGTCATCGTTGGCCTGGGTATCTTTGCGGTGCCCGAGATCGTATCGCTGCTGCGTCAAGATCGGTCGATTGCCAAGGGGGCCTCACTGGGCGCCGGTTGGCTGGACGGCATCAAAGACTGGTTCGCAAATATATGGCTGTCGGTGCGTTGTTCGATCATTGGCGTGATTGTTGGAGTCATTCCCGGCCTCGGCGGCTCGGTTGTCGACTGGATCGCCTACGGTCACTCGGTGCAATCCACCAAGGACAAGAGCAATTTCGGCAAAGGCGAAGTGCGCGGCGTCATCGGCCCGGAAAGCTCGAACAACGCCAAAGAGGGTGGAGGGCTGGTGCCAACTCTGCTGTTTGGCATCCCTGGTTCAGGCTCGATGGCGATCTTCATCGGCGCGGTGGCTTTGCTGGGGTCAGGCGATATCGAGGTCGGTCCGAGCATGCTCAAGGACAATCTCGACATCACCTATTCGATCGTCTGGCTGCTGGCGTTGGCCAACGTCGTCGGGACCATCCTGTGCATCGCGGCATCGGGCGGGATCGCCAAGCTGACCACGATCCGCTTCACCTATCTGGCGCCGTTCCTGTTCATGTTGATCAGCTTTGCGGCGTTCCAATCCGGCCAAAACTTCGAAGACTTGCTGGCCCTGTTCGTGATCGGCCTGATCGGCATCTTTTTACGCCGTTTCGACTGGTCGCGCCCGGCCTTCCTGATCGGTTTCGTTCTGTCGAACCCGGTTGAGAAGTTCACCAATCAGGCGTTCCAGATCGCCTCATTCCGGTTCCGCAAAAGCTTTGGCGAGGGGATGGAATATGTCTTCAGCCCTATCGTCATCGTGCTGATCGTGGTCACGGTTGTTTCGGTCATTCTGGGTATCCGGCAGGCCAAGATGATCATGGCCGAGGGTGATGTTCAGGCCGGTACCAAACGCGCGCCGCTTATCTTTCTGCTGGTGATCATGGCCTATCTGATCGTCGCATTGGTCAACGCCAACATGATCCCCGACTACAATATGACCGACAAGATCATCCCGCTGGTTATCGGCAGCGTCTCGCTATTCTGTTGCGTGATCCTTCTGATCCAGATGATGCGACGTCCCGAAGGCGACGTGATCTTTGCCGACAAGGAAATCGCCGGTGAAGACGCCAGCGCACCCCACGGTCTGTGGTCCACTCTGGCGTGGTTCGCCAGTTTGATCGCGGCCACGTGGGTGGTGGGCTTCATCCTCGCCCTGATAGGGTTCCTGATCGCCTTTCTCCGTATCCGCGCCGGGTCCAGCTGGCAGATGACTCTGATCCTGACCGCCTGCGGCATCGGGTTCATGTGCCTGATGGCGGGCGCTCTGAACCGCGATTTCCCGCCAGGTCTGTTGCAGGACATGGTCAGCCTGCCCTGGCCGTTGAAGTGAGGGGTTCAAAATGACTCAAACCGCAATCCCTTATATCTTGATGCGTGGCGGCACGTCGAAAGGCCCGTATTTCCGCCGCTCGGATTTGCCTGAGGATCTGGACGCGCTGGCCGAGGTGTTGATCGCCGCTCTTGGGTCCGGGCAGTCGCTGAACATCGACGGCATCGGCGGCGGCGCGGCGGTGACCACAAAGGTCGCGATGCTGTCGGTCGGCGAGGATGACTGGGCCGATATCGACTATTTCTTCGCGCAGGTCTCGGTCGAGGACAAGCTGGTCGATTTCAAACCCACTTGCGGCAATATCCTGTCTGGCGTTGCCCCTGCTGCCATCGAGATGGGCTTGTTCAAACCGCAGGGTGATGAAACTGAAGTTCGCATTCGGGCCGTCAACACTGGGGCTCGGATCGTGGCCAAGGTGAATACACCCGGGGGCGAATTGACCTATGAGGGTGATGCGGAGATCGCCGGCGTTCCCGGTCATTCAGCGCCGGTGCAGTTGAGTTTCATGGGCGTGGTGGGCTCGGCCACCGGAGCGTTCCTGCCTACGGGCAACCTGCGCGATGCAGTTCAGGGCGTCGAACTGACCTGCATGGATGTCGCTATGCCGATGGCTATCGCCCGCGCCACAGACTTCGGATTGACGGGCTATGAGAGCGCCAATGAGCTGGACGCAAACCGCGCGTTCTTTGACCGGATGGAGGCCGTTAGGATCGAAGCAGGGCAGCGGATGGGTATGGGGGATGTGTCCAAATCGGTCACCCCTAAGTTCGGCCTTGTTGCTCCGGCCAGAGAAGGCGGAACGCTCGCAGTGCGGTATTTCATGCCGTGGAAAACCCACCCGACCATGGCGGTCACCGGCGCGCAATGCATGGCGTCTTGCGCTTTGACTCCCGGAACCGTCGCCGACGGTTTGCTGGATCGCCCCACGACCAGCCCGGCTGAAGTCGTTCTGGAACACGCCTCGGGCAATATCGACGTGTTGGTGGATTTTTCAACCGATGAGGGATTCACCGTGAAAGCGGCGGGCTTGGTGCGAACCGCACGCAAGCTGGCGGACGGGCATGTTTATGTTCCGAAATCGGTGTGGAAGGGGAGTTGATCGGGCAGCCCAGATTGAGTATACTATAGTATACAATATTGGAGGTCGCGATGGACAATTACTCAGAATGCCTCGATATCGCGCGTCAGGAACTTAGGTTGGCGCAAGCGGTCTTAAGGCGGGATATCGCGGAGTACCCGACACCGATCGCTGGGTGCGATGAGCAGTTCAACCATCTGCTGGATCAAAGCGAACGGGTCCGCAATGCGCTGGCCGCTCTCGACACATGTCATTTTGTGCCGACGCCAAGAAAACTGAACACCGAGCAGGGTATAGAAAGCCGATGAAGGTCCACATTCTTGATGACTGGTTTGACACGCTGCGTGGCCTGCCTTGCTTTGAGAAACTCACCGGTCATGAGGTGACATTATGGACGGATCATGTCGAAGACACTGACACTCTGGCCGAACGACTGCATGACGCGGAGGTGCTTGTCCTGTTCCGCGAACGTACCAAAGTCACTCGCGCCTTGCTGGAGAAATTACCGAATCTGAAACTGATCAGCCAGCGCAGCGTTTATCCTCATGTCGATGTTGAGGCCTGCACAGATCACGACGTGCTGCTGTGCTCAAACATGCATGGCGGGACGCCGTCATATGCTGCAGCCGAACTTACTTGGGCGTTAATCATGGCCGGGATGCGGGATTTGCCCGCACAAATGGCCTCGGTCAAAGCAGGGCGCTGGCAGGCGGGCGTGGGCAAGACGCTGAGGGGGCGTCAGTTGGGGCTCTATGGCTATGGCCGCATTGCTCGCGCCATTGCAAGTTATGCCGAGGCCTTTGGGATGAATGTGGTCTGGTGGTCATCCGTAGAAGGCCGAGCGCGTGCGCAGGCGGATGGCGCGCAGGTCGCGCCCAGCCGTGAAGCGTTCTTTGGCAGCAGCGATGTTGTCTCGGTCCATGTGCGCTTGAAACCGGACACGCGCGGGATCGTCACCGCATCGGATTTCGCACAGATGCAGCCGGGGGCGCTGTTTGTAAACACCTCGCGGGCTGGGCTAATCGCGCCGGGTGCTTTGCTTGAGGCGCTGAACGTCGGTCGCCCCGGCAAAGCGGCAATTGATGTGTTTGATTCCGAGCCACTGATTGATTCGACCGACCCGCTTTTGTCACATCCCAACCTGATCGCGACCCCACATATCGGCTTTGTCACTGAAGACGAGTTCGACCTGCAATTCGCGGATATTTTCGATCAGGTGAACGCCTATGCCGAAGGCGCTCCGATCCACATGATCAACCCCGAGGTTTGGACCAGCGCAGAATAAGATTTGCGGCAATGGGCGCGCCGATGATCACCAGCACGATCCTTGTCAGATGGTGGGTGATTACAAAGCCCAGATCCGCGCCCGAGACGATGGCCAGCACCGTCATCTCTGCCTGCCCACCGGGCGCGAAGGCCAGAAACGCCTCGACAGGTTGGCCCAGTCCCAAGGTGGTGACAACGGCGGTGAAAGCGGCTGCCAGGACGGCAAGGACAATGACATAGGCGAAGCCCGCTGCCACTACCCGGCGTAGTTCGACCCATGTGACACCTACGAATTTCACACCAATTCCGCAGCCAATGAAAAACTGCGCTGCAAGGATGGCCTCGCGAGGCGGTCGGGTATGAATTAAGTCGCCCAGTGACAAGGCGGCCGTAAGGATCATTGGCCCCAGGATTGACGCCCCGAACAGGCCGATCCGCTCCCCGCCTTTCCAGCCGATAATGGCGGCCAGAACCATCAGCGCCAATTCATGTATTGGCAGGTTGTGCGCGGGCTCGCCAATCGGATTGGTGAGTTGGGCATCATAGAACACGGTGAGGAACAAGGGGGCCAACGTCACGATGATCAGCACGCGCGTACCGTGGATCAAGGACAAGGTACGCGGATTGGCCCCCGCCTCTGTGCCAAAGATGATCATGTCTTGCAAACCGCCCGGCATGGCTGCGTAGAAAGCCGTTGTGGAGTCAAAGCCCCAGAATTTGCGAAAGAATGGCACACCTACCAGCGCGATTAGCAGGATGAAGAACGGGATCAGCGCAATTGACGCGGCCATTTTTGGCAATTCAGCAAACAGAGCCGGCGTAATCGATGCCCCTACCGCCACGCCCAGTATAGTGCGGGCGGCAACCGAGACCTGTCCAAAGCCTTCCATCGGTGCGTGCGCAAGAGCTGCAACCAAACATGCGCTCATTGGCCCGAACAGAAAAGGTAGCGGCAGGTTTAGCGCCCAAAATACCCCAGTGCCCGACACCGCCAGGCCGAGCGTGACGGCCCGTTTCGTCAGAAGAGAGGGGGTATCGGTTTGGCTGTGCAAGGTAAGCGTTCCAGCTTCGTTGACTTATAATGTATCCATGTGTATACAACTGGACGCAAGATGACAAGAGAGCCTGCGATGACCCTTCAGGACGACCCGTTACAACCTGGCCCACAAGGCAATTCTGCGTATCAGCGCCTGCTGTGCGAGATTCGCGAGGGCACTCTTTTGCCCGGCGACCGGCTGCGCGAGATTGAGCTCTCGGAACGGTTGGGCGTCAGCCGTACCCCGGTGCGCGAGGCGATAAGGCAGTTGGAAGCCGACGGGCTGGTCACACATGTGCCACGGCAAGGTGCCACCGTGCGCAGCCTGGATTACGCTGAGGTCATGGAACTCTATGAGATGCGCGCGGTGCTTGAAGGGACAGCGGCCCGTCTGGCAACCCGCGCGGCATCGGATGTTGAACTGGATGAGCTTGAGGTTCTGAATGACCGGCTGGCAGAAGCAGGCACCGGCCCGGACGCGGCGCGGATCAACAGGGTCTTTCACGCAACACTTCTGGATGCGACCAAGAACCGGTTTCTGGCAAAATCCATGCTCTCCTTGCAAAAGGCGCTGTTGATCCTTGGGCCGTCTCAACTGCTGGATAGCGACCGCGCCGAGGCCGCAGTGGCCGAGCATCGGCGCATCATGGCGGCTTTGAAGGCCCGCGATGGCGCAGCGGCCGAGACAGAGATGCGCGCGCATATTCAGGCTGCGCAGCGGATGCGCATCCGCGCGTTGCAGGACCGCGACCGCTCAATCGACGAAAGCCAGTAGGTAGACAGGATATGGCCACCCCAAAGGAAGCTTACGATATCGCTGTGATCGGTGGCGGCAATGCGGCTCTCTGCGCTGCGATGACTGCAGCCGAGGCAGGCGCCCGTGTTCTGATCCTTGAAACGGCGCCAAAACCTTATCGCGGCGGAAACTCACGCCATACGCGCAATTTTCGCTGCATGCATTCGGGCCCGTTGGGTCCGCTCGTCGAGGCGTATAGCGAAGACGAATACCTCTCGGATCTGCTGAAAGTCACCGGTGGAAAAACCGATGAACATCTTGCCCGGTTGGCGATCCGCACGTCGGAAGAATGCCTTCCCTGGATGCAAGAACACGGGGTCCGGTTTCAGCCGTCGCTTTCCGGCACATTGTCATTGGCACAGACCAATGCGTTTTTCATGGGGGGCGGCAAATCTCTGGTGAATGCCTATTACCGCACGGCGGCAGGTTTGGGTGTAGATGTGCTGTACGAAGCCGCCGTCACGCATTTGGAACTGAATGGTGATCGGATCGAGTGGGTCGACTATAGCTATGAAGGCCAGTCTCATCGCATAGCGCCCAAGGCGGTCATCGTTGCCTCCGGCGGCTTTCAGGCCGACACGGATTGGCTCACCCGAGCCTGGGGTGAACCTGCCAAGAACTTCCTGATCCGGGGAACGCCTTACAACCGAGGCGTTGTCCTGTCTGATCTGCTGGACCAAGGAGTAGAAAGCGTTGGCGACCCGACCCAATGCCACGCCGTTGCCATCGACGGGCGCGCGCCGAAATTCGACGGCGGCATCGTCACCCGTCTGGACTGCGTTCCGTTTTCCATCGTCGTGAACAAACATGCCGAGCGGTTCTATGACGAGGGCGAAGACGTCTGGCCCAAACGCTACGCGATCTGGGGCCGTTTGGTGGCGGCGCAGCCGGATCAGGTGGGATATGCCATCATCGACGCCAAATCGCTGAACCTGTTCATGCCGTCCGTGTTCCCTCCGCTAAAGGCGGACACGTTGGACGAATTGGCCGGGATGATGGACCTGCCCGCGGAGAAACTGAAAGCAACCGTCAGCGCATTCAACGCCGCCTGCGGTGACACCAGCGGGTTTCATCCGACCGAACTGGACGGGGTGGCGACCTCGGGCCTGATACCGCCCAAGACCAACTGGGCGCGCCCAATTACCGAACCGCCGTTTTATGGCTACTCGCTGCGGACCGGTGTGACCTTTACCTATCTTGGGTTGAAGGTTGACGAGACGGCCCAGTGCTCGACCCCAAGCGGCAAGATCAAAAACCTTTGGGCGGCCGGGGAAACGATGGCTGGGTCGATCCTTGGGCAAGGCTATCTGGCGGGCTTTGGCATGACCATCGGAACTGTTTTTGGACGCATCGCAGGACGAGAGGCCGCCGCTTATGCAAACTGATCTTATTCAGGAAGCCCGCCGCCAGGCCGAGATCTGCAACGCCTGCCGCTATTGCGAGGGCTATTGCTCGGTCTTCCCGTCGCTTCATGCGGAACGCGCGTTCTCGGATGGGGACATCACGCAACTGGCCAACCTATGCCACAACTGCCGGGGGTGCTACTACGCCTGTCAGTACACCGCCCCGCACGCATTTGACCTGAACCTGCCCAAGGCGCTGGCCGAGGTGCGACGGGACAGTTGGGAGAGCTTGGCATGGCCGCAACCGCTGGCGCGCCGGTTCCACACCCATGGCGGGGCCATCGCTTTGGCGTTGGTGATCGGATTTGCCCTGTTGTTCTGGGCGACCCGCGCCATCGGTTCCAGTGGAGGCGAAGGGTTTTATGCCGTCCTATCGCATAACGCGATGGTCGCGATCTTTGCGCCTGCATTCCTGCTGCCTCTGTTCAGTATCGCCTTCAGCCTGAGGCGCTATTGGGCAGAGGTTGGTGGCAATCCCATCCAAACGTCTGATTTGACGGCTGCGCTCAAACGCGCGGGCAAGATGCAGGATCTGGCTGCAGGCCATGGCGAGGGTTGCAACTTCGAGGACGAAGACCGGTTCAGTCAGGGCCGACGCCACATCCACCACGCTGTTATGTATGGTTTTCTGCTGTGCTTTGCGTCGACCTCGGTGGCGACCGTTATGCACTATGTCTTCGGAATGCACGCGCCTTACGGGTTCTGGTCTTTGCCGAAACTGTTCGGGATTTCCGGGGGGCTGCTGCTGACGGTGGGGTGCGGTGCGATGGCGCTGCTCAAGCAAAAGTCAGACCGAGACCTCGGCGATCCGTCGGCCTGGGGTGGGGATATCGGCTTCATCCTGTTGCTCGGGTTTGTGGGGCTCAGCGGGCTGGTTCTCTATGCCCTCGGTTCAACGCCTCTGATGCCCGCGCTACTGGCCATCCATCTCGGATCGGTCCTTACGTTTTTCCTTCTTACGCCCTACACAAAAATGGCACACGGCTTCTATCGGCTTGCGGCGCTGGTCCGAGACGCACAACGAAAAAGAGATGCGTCCATGGTCCGTTAACAGCCCGTCGCGTCTGAGTGAGCAGAAAGAACATGCAATAGGATCAAATATGATTGTGAAGAACTCTGCGTTGCGGCACTTCGAGTGGCGGTCAACGTCCGGAATGGGACGTCCATTGTAGGACCAACGGCAGCGACGCACGCTTCGCACGTATTTGGGCCGACCGCAGCAATTTGCACTCTGGGCTCAAAGCAGCCGCACCTGAGATCACTTCAACTGGCTGTCCTTCGACCCCCGCCGATTGACGCCGCCACGTGCCTTGAACGCACCATCCCGTTCCTGCTGGCAATCAAGGCACAGCTTCACGCCCGGCAAAGCAACGCGGCGTTTTTCAGGGATCGGCTCTTCGCATTCGGCGCAATGGGTCAGGCTTTCACCAACAGGCCGCTTTTGCGCCTGCATCCGCGCCAGTTCATCCGAAATCGACGCTTCGATCTGTTCGCTCACTGCGCCGTCGCGCGCCCAGCCTCCGGCCATGGGTCATCTCCTGCTAAACGTAAGCAAAAGGATAGCCGAGCCTGCGCGCAAAGGGCAAGTTACAGCGAAACTGCGCCCTCGAACACGCGGTCAATCACCTCTTGCGTCCCCCGAGAGAATTCCAGCGGACAGGGATATTCTGCCCCTTCCCTGACCGAGCGGCAGAAGGCCTCGACCTGAAGCTTGTAATGGTCTGCGCCGGGGAACCGGGTGACCAGCACCTCAAGCCCCGGACGATGCAACTCGACCCGGGCTTCACCAAACACACGCGCATTAAACGGTGTAGTCAGGCGGATCAGGCCATTTTCCCCGTGAAACACCATTTCCTGATGGGGATGCATCCGAATGGACACGTAGCTTGAGTAGGTAAAACCGGGGAACTGCGCGCGAATTTCGGTGAAGATGTCGATATCATCCTGCCAACGGATGGCTGACTGTATCGCCACCGGTTCCTGCCCCGTTGCAAACCGGGCTCCACCGATCACGTAGACCCCGATATCACGCAATCCGCCGCCGCCCGTTTCAGCGCGGTTACGAATATTCTGGGTATCTGCCCGATTGTCGAAACTGAACGCTCCGGTTACGTGCACCAGATTGCCGATTGCACCATCCACAATCAGTTTGCGTGCCAATTGCCATTGGGGGTGATGCACGATCATATACGCCTCGGCGGACAGCAGGCCGCTTTCGTCGCGCTTTTGGATCAATGCGTCAAACTCGTCCGCCTTCATAGTCATCGGCTTTTCGCACAGCACATGCTTGCCGGCATCCAGCGCTTTCAGGCTCCATTCCACATGAAGGTGGTTCGGCAAAGGTATGTAGACCGCGTCGATACCGGGGTCCGCCAACAGCGCATCATAGCTTTCGAACACTTTCAGATCGGGACGGAACGACAAAAAAGGTTCAGCCTTTACCGCATCTGACGTCGCCAGCGCAGCCAGTCGCGCCCCGTTGGCGGCATGTATCGCCGGTGCCATGTATTCACGCGCGAATTTCGCGGCCCCCAACACGCCAAACTGAACCGGTTTTTGCATCACGCTCTCCATAGATGTTCGAACCCCAAAGAGTTCGTTCCCCTGCGAGGTCCGCAGGATCGACCTGTCACACCGTCATCGAATTGAAACGCGTCTTTGCCGTACCATAGCTTTGGCCCTGCGGCCATTCTTTTGGCTTCACAGTTTGGATAGCGGCCGCAGATGTTCAGCAGTTTACGATATGTCAGGATGCGCCCAGCATGTGCGCGAAGAGGAGGTTTCTTCGCACAGATGAAAAACCAGCCCGCAGCTATTGCAGGCTGGTATTGTGGTCAGCTGACACCCAGCATCCCTTTTTCACGTGCCAGATCCCGCATTTTCTTTTGCAGCTTCTCGAACGCGCGAACTTCGATCTGACGGATCCGCTCGCGGCTGACATTGTACTGCGTGCTAAGGTCCTCCAGCGTCACCGGCTGATCCAGCAAGCGGCGCTGGGTCAGGATGTCCTTTTCACGGTCGTTCAACACGTCCAGCGCCGCAGCAAGCAACTCGCGACGCGCTTCCAGTTCATCGCGCGCCTCATAGTCTCCGGCCTGGTCGGCGTCTTCATCCTCAAGCCAGTCCTGCCATTGCATCGTGCCTTCGCCTTCGGACCCGACCGTGGCATTCAGGGACGCGTCCCCGCCGGACATGCGGCGGTTCATGCTGATGACTTCCTCTTCGGTCACGCCAAGATCATTGGCAATTTGCGCGACGTTTTCGGGGCGCAAGTCGCCCTCTTCCAGTGCGCCGATACGCGCCTTGGCTTTGCGCAGGTTGAAGAACAGCTTTTTCTGCGCCGAGGTTGTGCCCAGTTTCACCAGCGACCATGACCGCAGGATGTATTCCTGAATCGAGGCGCGAATCCACCACATGGCATAGGTGGCCAGACGGAAACCCTTTTCAGGGTCAAAACGTTTGACCGCCTGCATCAGGCCCACATTGGCTTCGGAAATCACTTCGGCTTGCGGCAGACCGTAGCCGCGATATCCCATGGCAATCTTGGCCGCCAGCCGCAGGTGCGATGTCACCATCTTATGCGCGGCTTCTGTGTCCTGCTCTTCAACCCAGCGCTTGGCCAGCATGTATTCTTCTTCCGGCTCAAGCAGGGGAAACTTGCGAATCTCCTGCATATAGCGGTTCAGGCCGCCCTCGGGCGTCGGCGCGGGGAGATTTGCGTAATTTGCCATTATGATGTCCCTCCGACAAATGTTTAAGTCTTTAACATGGGATATGGGTAAGGAACCCATCCTGTTCAAGAGGTGCTGCTAACAGTCTGAAATTAATCTTTCATGAAGGAAAGATAAGAAACTCTTACTCACAGGACTTTGCTTATTATGTCAGCGGTGCGCGAAGCGCGGCAATCAGGTTCTCCATATCTTGCGGCAGTTCGGCTTCAAACCGCAGGTTTTCGCCCGTCACCGGGTGCTCGAACCCCAATACGGCGGCGTGAAGCGCCTGCCGGGGAAAGCCGGACACGCATTCGGCAGCGGCAGGCGCAAACGCCTTGATGGCCAATTTCCGCTTTCCACCATAGACCGTATCCCCGACAAGCCCATGCCCTGCATGGGCCATATGAACGCGGATCTGGTGCGTTCGCCCGGTCTCGAGCCAGCATTCGATCAAAGCCAGACCAGCAGGCGCGCCGAATTTTTCAACAACCCGCGCACGCGTCACCGCGTGGCGCCCGCCATGAAACAACACCGCCTGCCTTTGACGGTCGGTCTTATGCCGCGCAAGCTGGGTCGTCACACGCATGATGTTGCCCGGCTCAAAGCTGACACCTTTGACGCCGCGCAAACGAGGATCACTTGCATCCGGAACCCCGTAACACACAGCACGGTAATAGCGCTCGACGCTATGTGCTGCGAATTGCTCGGCCAGCCCGTGATGCGCGGCGTCCGTTTTAGCGACCACCAGAAGACCGCTGGTTTCCTTATCGATCCGGTGAACGATACCGGGGCGTTTCACCCCCCCAACACCTGACAAAGCGTCACCGCAATGGTGTAGCAAGGCGTTGACCATCGTACCCCCGGGCGAGCCCGGCGCGGGGTGCACGACCATGCCTGCTGGCTTGTTGACGACGATCACGTCTGCGTCTTCGAAAACAACCTCAAGCGGGATGTCTTCAGCACCGATATGGCTGTCTTCCGCCTCGGCTACAGTTATGGCGACCTGCGCCCCTTCGGACACTTTGGCCTTTGGGTCCTGAATCCGGGTCCCGTCGATCCGAACCGCGCCATCCTCGATCAGGCGCGCCAACCGCGTGCGCGACAGGTTTTCACCGTCTGGCACATCCCGCGAAAGCGCCTTATCAAGGCGAGGCGGCGGATCGGCCGCGATCTGAAACTCAATCTGGCGGGTGCCCATGACTGTCCCTTCCGAACCCCTAGAACCGCAGGAAACCCCGCAGCTACGATTGCTGCGGCGGATGGTCATGCTGCTGACCGCGGTGATGATTGGCGGGGTTCTAGTGACATTCGCCCTGATTGTCATCCGCCTATCAGACCGCACCCCCACCCTGCCGGATCAGATCGACTTACCCGATGGTGCCCGAGCGCAGGCCCTGACCATTGGATCCAACTGGTATGCGGTCGTGACCGACGACAACCGCGTCCTGATCTATGACAAGACAACAGGAAAGCTGCGTCAGGAAATCGCCGTCGAGTAACCGGATCAGTTCGGGAACAGACGGGTGCCGACCCAGGCCTCACCCATCTGCACATCCAGTTCGGGCGTACGCATCTTGCGTTTTCCGCCAAACGGGCAGAGCGTGATTTCGCCCAGATAAATCTTGTCGCCAATTACATAAAGGTCCACCCGCGCAAACTCGACACGTTGCCCGACGGCTTCGGCAATTGCGACCATATCGTCAAACACCTCTGGCTTGGGCTCGGTGTCATCGCTTGTCTGGAAATACAGCTCTTTCGGGATGAAGTTGAAATCCCGGTCGTGGATCATCTGCACATGCCCTCGAGAGCGGTCCCGGTCGACCTGAACAATCTGGACCTTTCCGGCGACAACCCAGAATTTCCAGTCGATGATGTCCTGACCTTCTGCCGCCAGATCCTCTTCAAGGAAATAGCGCGTTTCGATCGTGGAATACCACCATTCTGCCGCCCAGAAGCCGTGGGGAATGGGTTTATTGCTCCAATTGGTAAGCTTTTCCTGGGCCAGGTTGCGGTCTTCTGTGTTCATGGGCCAGGTGATCCTGTGGTTTTGCCCCTGCCCGTTATTGCATTTGAGCCAATAGCTGCCGGGCTCGAGGTCGAGGTCTTCCGGCAACTCAGGCGACGATGAAACCCAATAGCGCTTCACCGGTGTAAAGAGGTTCCTGGCTGGTTCTGGGATATAACTTTCCGCCGTCAACTTATCCGCCGCCGACACTTCGGGCATCTCGGCAAACAGCTTCATGACCAGCATCTTCTCAGTCACGGTCTTGGGGTTGCTCAAGTCAGGCAAATAGCGCTGATTGTTGGCAAACCTCGACAATGACATAGACATGGCATTCAACCGCAATGCGTCATTGGCATAGTGATCCCAACCTCGCTGATGACCCGATTGGGGTTTGTCATTCACCCCATAAAGCCCTTTGTCTTTTATCTTATCCAATTCAACCTGGGCCAATTTGAAGAACTGCTCAGAATTTGCGACCTGAGCTACGGACATCACGCCGTTGGTGGCCTCACTGATTTCCTCTTTGCTGATCCGCAAATCCGGAAGCGAGTCGGGAAACTCAATTTTCTGCGGCGCGCCCCGCCCTCTGCGTGGCAAAGGTGCATTGGCAGGACTGATCCCCAAACCGCGCAGCCTTCGATCCAGAAATGAATGACGTTTTACACCCTTGGCAATCCACCAACGCATCCGACGGCCCCAAAGATGGACGGCCTGCGTCTGATCCGTAAGGTACTTTTTTCGAAACTCCCGCGCTGGAATGTCGTTCGCCTGCCCCGTTTGCCGAAACGGCAACGGGTAAAACACCGGGGGTGGGCTGGCGTGTTCTATCTCGCCATGATGTCGCAGAAACCACGTCATGACACCGGGTCCGTAAACACTGTGTGCCTGATCCGAGGCATGAGGCAACTCACCGGCCTTTTTCTGGCGCTCCAGATTCTCGCGTTCCTCACCTTCTACCCAAGGACGGATCGGGAATGGATCAAGACTGTATTCCGTATACGCTTTCAGCGCGGGGCTGTCGGACGGCAACCGCATGATCGCATTGCAGATCGTATTGCGATTGAAGAAGCCGAAAATATGATCCGCTTTCGGGATCGGTTTCAAAGAAATCACATCCGTATCGCACCAGAGAAAATCGGTTTTTTGCATCAGCTGCAGCCTGAAAATATCAGATTGCGGAACCGGTGTTTTAAACTGGTTGTTCATAATGAACCGCTGCGGTTCGTGAATTTCGTTCGCCGAAACCAGTTCGATACCTTCGGGTACATTCTCGACTTCGTCATAGTGGAACAGCACGACCCTGTGTCCGTTCGCGACAAAAGACAAAAGGCACATCTGTTCCAGAAAACTGAGAGGACCTTCCAACCAGAGCATTCCGATTGTGGGAAGAGTATTTTCCGCGGCCATATGCAGTTTCTCCGAAGGCGGGTTTTTCAGGATTCAGGCTGTTTTTCGCTGGAAGACGGTTGCTTGTCTGCCGAAAGACGCGCGTGCAATCCGCGGTCTTTAGCAACAAATTCTACAGCCGGCTTATTAACAAGCGTCTGGTAAAGCGCGTTGTATTCTGGCTGTTTGAGAAGGTCTTCGATCAACGCCTTGTGCCACAGGAATGCTTTTCGGTGCAGCCGCGCAAGCCGTTCGTCGGACTGAAACTCCGCCATCAATGCGTCAACTTCGTCCTTGTACCTGAGGATCGTCTCATCCGCCGCCCCACCCCTGTTCCAACGGTCCCAGTATTCCGTTCCCAACGTCTGGGACGAGTGATTAGCTCGCCCACGGCTGCGCTTTGCCAGATAGGCTTGTGTGGAGCGGACCGCATAGTGATTGATCTGTGCAATCTCAAATCCAAAAGGCGGTGCAACATGATTCCCAAAAGGTGCGGGTTCTTTCGCGTGCCCCCCGGGAACAGACCGGAACACACCTGCCTCAAACTCGGATTTGGGATGCGGGTTGTGCATACCATAGCGGAGATAGACTTCACCCTGCCGGAAAAGCGATTTGACGAACCGGCGCCCCGCCCCGCCCTGCTCATACTCCAACTCACCATCGAAAAACTGCTGCGTCACTGGCGCGTCGCGCAACACATGGCGACCGCTGTTCGAGAATATCTTCCATGGAATGGAAATGACATCCACACCCGGTGTGGCCTCGATCAGGTCGTCCACCTTATGGTTTCCGACATGAATATTCAGAAACTCATCCGCATCGCAGACATAGACCCACTTGGCTTCTTTCACGACGGGCAAACGGCGGGCCTGCCTCAGAGCTGATCTGTGAATCCCGCCTGTTCCCACGCGGTTCCTGTGAAACTCAACATGACCCAGGGCCTCAAGACGGCGCAGAATTCTGTTCGTACCGTCCGTGCAATCGTTGGTGTAAACAATGATCCGGTCGAAACCCAAAACTTTATGATGAGCCACCCATTCCAGAATATATGGGCCCTCATTTTTCATTGCAGAGATGAGGATTTTTTCAGGCTTGTTCGTCACTGCCATTCACCCCAGACGCTTAGTCGCCCTGTTTCTTGCTGTCGTCTTGCGGAGTGATTTTTTCTATAGCGATCTGCGCACCAGCAATTGCCCGGATACGCAATTCACGGGGGTGTTTGCCCAGAAACTCGTTGACGGCCCGGATCACCCCGTCGCCCCACCAACCGCGACGGTGGTAATCATCAAACGCCATGATCCCACCCGCTTTGATCTTGGGAAACAACGCCTCCAGGTCCGCAGTTACTCCTTCGTAAGAATGATCCCCATCGACATAGGCAAATGAAATGCTCTCATCGTCAAAGAGCTTTAATGCCGGCACCGAGAAATCGCGAATGATGCCAACCTTGCCTTCTTCGATCTCTTTTTCGAAGGACGCGACGACCTTCTGGAAGATGGCTTCCATCTTTTCGTCTTCGGTCCGACCGACAAACGCCGTTGTATGCGATTCCTCGCCAATATGTTTCCAGGGATCGATCAGAAACAACTGACTGGGTTCAAGCAATTTGAGGATTGTCGGAGAAAACTCGCCCTGCCAGACACCGATCTCAACAGCCACCCCGCCCTTGGGAAGGCGCGTCAGGAACGTACGACGTATCGCGTCTTTTGTATTCTTGCGCTTGGTTGCCTTGTCTGCGTTCGGTTTATTCTGGCTGCCGGGAACAGCACCGATCACTCTGGGTTCGTTTGACATCTCGACCTCACTTGCAGACGGGTATTGAATTCACACGAAACCCGTTTTGTTTATTGGGCAATGGCTAACATGTCGTTGCTTCAAGAACCAGAAGCTATGTGTCGTTTTTGGAAAGTGGTGGCAACTTGTCGATACCAAGCCACGGAGGCTCGAGGCTTGTAATCCGATAGTCACTCGCTTTACTCGCAAGAAAACGGTTAATAGCCGAAGACATTCCGGAATAAGACCCTTTGCCCCGCCTGTAGGATGTAAAAGCGATACTTCCGCCCGGAGCCAGAACCCTGTCGATCCGGTTCAGCAATTGCAACATGACACGCTCGGCGCGAACGCCGCGTATGATCACGACGCCCACACTTTGTTCCTGAAACAGCTTCAGCATCAAAGGCGGCAGCGCCCGGTAGACCCTCAGACGCCCCGCAATGATCGGTTCGCGGAAGTACTCCAGCAATGAATAGAACGTGCGATCCAGGGCCTGTAGATTACTGTCTTGCGTCGTATCCTTGCAGGCGAATGTATCCCACGACAGCCCCCATGGCCCGATGATCGTCAATTGAGCAACTGCATCCAATGCGAGTATTTCTTCTACAATTTCGGTTTCGACATGCCCGATCAAAACCCAGTTCTTCTTGCCGCTGATTGACCGCAAGAACCGCTGTCGCTGCTCTTTCGTTCTTTCAACCTCCGGAGACACTGGCGGCAGGAAAGATGGGTCCTTCGGATCGAACGGCAAGTCCACCTGTTTTGCATTAGTGATTAATGCATGCTGCGCCGCCGCTTCTTCGTACTCCATGGCCGTTCCCAGAGAATCCAGCCGGGTAAACCAAGGGTAGTTATTGGGTTTTGAGTTTTCAGGTTTGGACATCTTGCCCAAGCGCGTCCATTTCGCAACTTGCGCGAAAGAAACTTCGGGGTCTTTGTAGGTCTCGGCATCAAAGGAAAGATCGCCTTCTTCCATCACGCCCAGATCCAGCGCCTTGATATATCGCCCCCCGGCAAAATTCTTGTACCGAGTTATGAATCCCTGCGCGGCCTCTGTTTCACGTATCTCCGAGATACGGCGCTTGTGATAAGCAACAGCTTTTTCGTGCAAGTCTCCCAGAACACGATCCGCACGTAGTTCATCATACGATTTTCCAAGGCGGTCCAATTTGGAAAGGACCGATAATTCTTCAACCTTGTTGAAGCAATGCATGTGCCAATAGGCTTGTCCCGTTGCCTCCATCTTGGGATGAAACGCGGTTGTGTTTACATCCCCCCGCAGCCGCTTCATCAGATAACTCTCAATGGACCGGACGGCATAGTGGTTCATCCTGAAAAACTGCTGCCCAAAGGCCGCGCCAGTCGTGGAATGAGACCAACCGTTTCGCCGCATTGCAGGTGGCAAGGGATCTCCGTCACCATCGATCCATGCAAAGCTTTCAGCCTTGCCGGCGATTGGGCCACGCGGACGGTGTGTGTTGATCGCCCGATAAGACCCGTTGTTTCTGACAAGCGATTTGAAGGCACGCACATTCTGCGGTGTGACCACCCCCAACTCTGATGCAGATGTGAATTGTTCGATTACAAACTTGTCGTCAAACTCGACAATCCCATTGTGCCCGAACATCTGCCATATCGCGGCAAAGCCATCTGCATGTGGAAAGGTGCGAAACAGATCGTCCAACGACCCGTCCCCAACACGGATGTCTAAGAACTCATCCACATCACAAACCAGAATCCACTCGGCTTCAGCGTACCAGGGATGTTCCATAGCGTTCGCATAGGCCGACGCCTGCGGCCCATGCTTCCAGGGACCGGGGTTATCGATATGCGCCAGAAAACCCAGCTCCTCGCATCTTTTCAGGATCGCGTCGGTGCCGTCAGAACAGTCATTCGAGTTAACGATGAAATGTGTGAACCCGATCGAAAGGTAATAGGCGATCCATTCAAGGATGAACGGCCCCTCGTCTTTCATCGTTGATATGACAAGTCTCATCGCACCTACCCGCAATTACGGCCCGCAAATTCAGGACGAAGGGAAAAATCGCATCATTGCAGAGGCATGGCGCGCTTCCCGACACCTGGCTTAGTTACGGGCCACGGATTTGCAATGCAAGAGAACAGACCAGAACGGCAAAGCCTGCTTCGCGTAAGCCAATTAGAATATCACAAGATACGAGAAGATTTGGTGCGGTCGAGAAGACTCGAACTTCCACGGGTGTTACCCCACAGCGACCTCAACGCTGCGCGTCTACCAATTCCGCCACGACCGCACTGCCAGTGACTTGGTAGAGCGGCGTATAGACGTTGGCGCGCGCGATGTGAAGAGGCAAAAACACGCTGGTTTAAAATCCTTCGCAGCAGTCTTATCTAAGCCGATGCACAGCGCAGTTTCGATCTGACAGGAGCCTCAGATGACCTCGACCGACACCCACCCCATCATACAGATCGATATCGTGTCGGACGTTGTGTGCCCATGGTGTATAGTCGGGTTTCGTCAGCTTGATGTGGCAATGAAACAGCAGGGCATCCAAGCCCAACTTCGCTGGCACCCGTTCGAATTGAACCCGAACATGCCGCCTGAAGGGCAGAACCTTCGGGAACACATCACGGAGAAATATGGCTCGACCCCTGAACAGAGCCAGCAGGCCCGCGAAAGGTTAACGGCGATCGGGGCGGAACTGGGGTTCACCTTCAACTTTGATGAAGACAGCCGGATCGTGAATACATTCAAGGCGCATCAGTTGCTGGATTGGGCCGAAGGTCAGGGCCTGCAACATCAATTGAAGCTTGCGCTTTTCGACGCGTATTTCACCCGGCAACAGGATGTTTCCGACACTGAGGTTCTGTTGCAGGCAGTCACTTCTGCAGGGCTGAACCCTGATACCGCACGGCAGGTGCTTGAGACCGGGGAGCATATCGCTTTGGTGCGAGAGAAACAGCAGTTCTGGACCAGCCGGGGGATCTCTGGTGTGCCGTCCATGGTATTTGGCGGAAAATACCTGCTGACCGGCGCGCAAGGGGTCGATACCTATTCTCGGGTGCTGCAACAGTGTTTGGCCGAAGCGGCCTGACCCCTCTTCCCCTGCCCGCTTTGGGCGGATATGAGGCCGCCATGGAATGGAAAATCACCGATGGTCTGACCAGTTATGACGACGCCACCGCCTTTATGGAGGCGCGCGTCGCCGGGATTGCGCGCGGCGACGCGGAGGAGTGCATCTGGTTGCTGGAACACCCGCCGCTTTATACAGCAGGCACGTCGGCAAAGATCGAAGACCTGACCGATCCTGACCGCTTTCCGGTCTATGCAAGCAAACGCGGCGGCGAGTACACCTATCACGGGCCCGGTCAGCGTGTGGCCTATGTCATGCTGGACCTGAACAAGCGCGGGCGCGACGTGCGCCAATTTGTGAAGCAGCTGGAAAACTGGGTGATATCGGCACTGGCTGAATTCAACGTACACGGCGAAATACGCGACGGACGCGTTGGTGTCTGGGTGCGACGCGACGACAAACCGCTGACGGTGACTGGCAAACCGGCAGAGGACAAGATCGCGGCAATTGGCCTGCGTTTGCGAAAGTGGGTCAGCTTTCACGGCATTTCGATCAATGTCGAACCGAATCTGGAGCATTTCTCGGGCATCGTTCCCTGCGGGATCAGCGAATATGGCGTGACTTCGTTGGTGGATCTGGGGCTTCCGGTCACTATGGATGATCTTGATGCGGCCCTGAAAAAAACCTTCTCGGACGTTTTTGGTGCCTCTGATCTCTGATTCTACTTCGTCAGAGAATCAGCATCCGCTCTGCTTGGATACAACAATATGCATGTGTGGAAGGCTCTGTTTCCGAAACACGTTGCAATTTACCAAGAACTATTCAGTTTTACGTTATTCTTTAGGCAATTTTTAATTCTCTAGGATACATCGGTGTTGTTAACGAGTAATATGAAACTGCCAATCAAGAGTGAGTGGTATGTTAAACCGGTGATCAAGGGCTCGCCCTCGAAATCCGAGAAGTGTTTGGTTACGAGTCTGCCGTTCCGACCCCAAATCGGAACGGCAATTCATTTCCCCCCTTCACGCTTAATCTTATGGCCAATTCGCGTTGCAAGGGAGCAGGCGATTTCTGCGTTATCCGGCTATTGAGTCACTTGGTCGGTCCCAAGGAGGGGTTTCGGGTTTTCTTGTCTCCGGTCACGACGATATGCGCGGGCGGGTGTGGGTAATTGTCCGAACTATCACCTCACAAAAAGACCGTAAGATATTGACTACAAAGCGATTTGTATCTTCTCCGCATGTTCGGCAATCAGGTCGAAATCACCCATTTTACCAGGTGGGCGCATCGACACGCCGTCATGACGCGGCAGGACGTGAAAGTGGAGATGGAAAACCTCCTGCCCGCCTGCGGTTTCGTTGAATTGCTGAATGGTTACACCGTCCGCGTCGAAGGCTTTCATCACTGCACGAGCCATCTTTTGAACGGTGTTCATAACCGCCGCCAGTTGGTCGGGCGTGGCATCCAGCACATTGCGGCAGGGCGTTTTGGGGATCACCAGCAAATGCCCATCGGCACGAGGCATGATGTCCATGAAGGCCAGTGTGTCGGCGTCTTCGTAAACTTTTGACGAAGGTATCTCGCCGCGCAGAATTTTGGCGAAGATGTTGTCGGGATCATAAACCATGGTTGCCATCCGTTCCTTGAGGGGCTTTTGCCCGAGTTGTGGTCCACCCGCCCCGCCGGGTCAAGCCGGGGGATTGAGCCCTGAAATGTACAAAATGTACCGGGTTTTCAGAGGGCGCTGTACGTTTTGTACACTTGGATTTGGCATGAGATCACATCATCAGAGACAGATGCGGCACGTTCCCGACAGGTGATGCCTGCCTACGCAGCAGAGCACAGGTTTAGCACTTCTTAACTCGACTAAGACTGGTTAAGTTGTTGAATACTTCATCAAGCTCAAGTCGAAGGTGCACTGTGCGGGACGAAGTGAGATTTCGCTGCGGCTGCACCAATGGCGGCTTACGCGCTCCAATTATCGTCAGGCAATACCTTTTCTTTCAGATGCCGTGAGGTTCTGGATTACGATTTCTGCGGCCTGTTCATGCACTTGGTTACGATCAACGCTGTCATGATCGGAAAAGATATCTGCTTTTCCAATGAGCGACTTGTCCGAGGGGAAATCTAGGAAGCTGTAATGGCCCACTTGTTTACCCAGGTCGTGTCGTTGAAACCGGGCATTTTGCGAAGCAAGCCAGTCGGCACAGTGCTCTGATGGTGCTTCGTTGTCCGCTCCACCAGTCAGGATTACGACGGGTAGATCAAGTTCGGCGACTGATTGCGGAACAAAGGATCGGATCGGTGGTGCCGGAGCAATCGCGACCACCGACTTTATCCGCTTGTCTGAACGGTCATGTCCGTGCTCTGCCCAAGACCGGCGAAAGGCATCTGAGGTTTCCATCAGTGTAGGAATGCTATCCGCCGCATCTGGAAACTCTTTCGGGCCGCCTTCAGAAATCCCGTTTGCGCTGCGCCAGCCCTCAAACTCTTCCAAACTGGTTTGGGCACCAGCAAGTGCCATAACCGTATAACCTCCAAGAGAAAAACCAACAGCTGAAACCAGATCGAAGTCTAACCTGTTAGCAAAGAACCCGCTCGTCCCAAGTGACGATAGCATTACGGACAAGTCTGTCGCTCGTTCCCACCAGCACAGAAAGCCCTCAGCGAGATACGGTTCCAAACCAGTGTTGCCGTGGTGATTTGCTCCCAAAACCACATAGCCTTCACGTGCAAGCGCTCGCGCCAGCCAACCGAGGCTCTCGGCTGTGCCGCCAGTGCCATGGGATAGAAGTATGACCGGCAATTTCTTTTTGGTGGTCAGTGCGGCATCTAAGTTAACATCGCCAAGCTCAAAATAATCCTCTGGCGTCTGCCCGCCGCTCTCGAAATCCTCTGTTGGATACCACGCTGACCAGGCGATTGGTCGTTCAGAATTGTTGTGCCAGTTAGAGCGTGACGCGTCCTGAATTACGCCGGTTCTATATCCGCAAATTGCCATTTTGCGTCTCCTTCCACGCCAACGCTGTAGAAGTTTTTGATAATTTTCAACGATCTTGTTGCCAGCTTTGTCTTCTCCGAAGATGCAGACATTACTACACAACGCAGCATCTGAGACTTTGGCCTCAACACCCCCCTCTCTTGTCCTTGATCCTGCGGGGTGGGCCGACGGCAGGCGTTCACGCCTTTCCGGTCAGCTTTGAGAGCCGGTCCCATAGCGGGCGACCTGAACACAGGCGCTAGGCCCGCTGTATCGCCACCCCCCGAACGCTCAGAACCCGGCCTCTTGATCGTTCCTTTTCAAGGGGGGTGCGGCCATTTATCTTGATCCAGATCAAACTCGGCCATTGAAGGTCGCCCCTACGCATTCTAAAACCAGCAGGAATCCCGCGCGTTGGAGAGGTCCGGCTGCGCGGTGTAGTTGCAACAGGAGGCACCTATAATGGCAGACGCAGCCATTCATGGTCACGACCATGAAGACCAGCGCAGCTTTTTCCAGCGCTGGTTCATGTCGACCAACCACAAGGACATCGGGATTCTGTACCTGATCGTTTCGGCTCTGGCCGGTCTGATCTCGGTTCTGATGACCGTTTACATGCGGCTTGAACTGATGCACCCCGGTGTTCAGTACATGTGCCTGGAAGGCTTCATGGCCGACCCGTGTACGCCCAACGGGCATCTGTGGAACGTGATGATCACCTATCACGGTGTTCTGATGATGTTCTTTGTTGTCATCCCTGCCCTGTTCGGCGGATTTGGCAACTATTTCATGCCGTTGCAGATCGGCGCGCCGGATATGGCGTTCCCGCGGATGAACAACCTGTCCTTCTGGCTTTATGTTGCCGGTACCTCGCTGGGTGTGGCCTCGCTGCTGAGCCCGGGTGGTAACGATCAGATGGGTTCGGGCGTGGGCTGGGTTCTGTACCCGCCGCTGTCCACGACCGAGGGCGGCATGTCCATGGACCTTGCGATCTTTGCCGTGCACGTATCGGGCGCCTCCTCGATCCTCGGCGCGATCAACATGATCACCACCTTCCTGAACATGCGTGCCCCCGGCATGACCCTGTTCAAGGTGCCGCTGTTCAGCTGGTCGATCTTCGTCACCTCGTGGCTGATTCTGCTGTCGCTGCCGGTTCTGGCGGGCGCGATCACCATGTTGCTGATGGACCGCAACTTTGGCTTTACCTTCTTTGATCCGGCCGGTGGCGGCGATCCGATCCTGTATCAGCACATCCTGTGGTTCTTTGGCCACCCGGAAGTGTATATCGTGATCCTGCCCGGTTTCGGCATCATCAGCCATGTCATCGCGACCTTCTCGCGCAAGCCGATCTTTGGCTATCTGCCGATGGTCTGGGCGATTATCGCAATCGGTGTGCTGGGCTTTGTCGTGTGGGCGCACCACATGTACACCGTTGGCATGTCGCTGCGTCAGCAGGCCTATTTCATGCTGGCCACGATGGTCATCGCGGTTCCGACAGGTGTTAAGGTCTTCTCGTGGATCGCGACCATGTGGGGCGGTTCCATCGAGTTCAAGACACCGATGCTGTTTGCCTTCGGCTTCCTGTTCCTGTTCACCGTTGGCGGTGTGACCGGTGTGGTGCTGTCGCAGGCTGGCGTGGACCGCGCCTATCACGACACCTACTATGTGGTGGCACATTTCCACTATGTGATGAGCTTGGGTGCCGTGTTTGCGATCTTCGCAGGGATCTACTTCTACTTCGCCAAGATGACAGGGCGTCAGTATTCCGAGTTCTGGGGCAAGGTTCACTTCTGGCTGTTCTTCATCGGCGCCAACCTGACCTTCTTCCCGCAGCACTTCCTGGGTCGTCAGGGGATGCCACGCCGCTACATCGACTATCCCGAAGCGTTCGCGCAGTGGAACTTTGTTTCGTCGATTGGCGCGTTCATTTCGTTCGCTTCGTTCCTGCTGTTCTTCGGCATCGTGATCTACGCCCTGCTGCGTGGCGCACGCGAGACACGGCCCAACTACTGGAACGAGTATGCCGATACGCTGGAATGGACCCTGCCCACGCCGCCGCCCGAGCACACGTTCGAGCAGCTGCCCAAGCAGGAAGACTGGGACAAGGGCCACGCGCACTGATCCCGACCTGATCCAAGAAACCCCGCCCTGGTGGCGGGGTTTTTCTTTGCCCTCACCCTGCGTTCGCCAAGTGCGACGAAATCGGCTATGATGTGCGGACGGAACAGTCGGAGGGTCGGCAATGCCCGAGATCGACTTTTGGTATTCCATTGGCAGCACGTACAGCTTCCTGACCGTGATGCGTCTGGAGGAATGGTGCGCCCAGCATGACGCCACGGTGAACTGGCGCCCGTTCAACGTGCGCACAGTGATGTCGGCCCAGCAGAATATCCCTTTTGCCGGAAAGCCTGTGAAATCGGCTTACATGTGGCGCGATATCGAACGCCGCTGTGCCAAGTACCACATCCACGCCAACCTGCCTGCGCCCTATCCGATTTCCAATCTGCCACTGGCCAATCAGGTTGCGTTGCTTGGAATGATGGATGGCTGGGGCGTGACGTTCACCCAAACGCTCTATCGCATCTGGTTCGAGGAAGGGGTGGAAGCCGGTCGCGAAAGTGCGCTGTCCGAGGCGCTGTTGCGGTGTCAGCAAGACCCCCGACTGACCCTGGCGCGCGCGCAAGGCGACGACATCGTCGCGGCCCTTGAGGCGGAAACCGAAACCGCCGTCAAACTGGGTGTTTTCGGCGCCCCCAGCTTTGTTGTCCGGCAGGAGGTGTTCTGGGGTGACGATCGTCTGGATGACGCCCTGTCCTGGTCTCGGGTCGGCCACGTCGTCTGATCAAAACCCGTCGACATGAGGCGGCGCTGCGCTATGTTCGCGGTATGCCCTACACGTGGAATCAGACCTCGGAAACCGAACAGGAACTGCGGCTTTGGCCGCATAACTCGCTGCCGCCGCGGGGCGCGATGATCACGATCCTGTCGGTGTTCCTGTTTGGCCTGATCCCGCTGCTGGCCACGCTTGGTTCCGTGATCCTGTGGGGGTTGCTGCCGTTTCTGCTGATCACTGTGCTGGGGCTTTGGCTGGCCATCAAGACCAACTACCGCGCCCGCAGTGTGTTCGAGGTACTGACCCTGTCGGGCACACATGCGCGGCTGGTGCACCACACCCCCGGCAAAGAGCAGCACGAATGGTCTTGCAACCGTTATTGGGCGCGGCCGGCGATGCACGAGAAAGGCGGCCCGGTTCCGCATTATGTCACCCTTGTCGGAGACGGGCGCGAGGTCGAAATCGGGGCGTTTCTGTCCGAAGATGAGCGGATCACGCTTTATGACGAACTGGTCCTAAGACTGCGCGAGCCAGTCGCGCAGTAGCAATTCACGGGGCCCAGTGCCTCAGCAATCGCCGTTTGAGGCTGCGCACAGATGATCCTTGACCATCGGACCGACCTTGCCGAAATCCATCCGGCCGGTATAGCGCGTCTTCAACTCGCCCATCACCTTACCCATATCGCGGATCGAACCCGCGCCGGTTGCCGTGATGGCGGTTTGAATGGCCTTGCTGACCTCATCGTCGTCTAGCTGTTTGGGTAGAAATTCCTCGATCACCTCGACTTCGCGAATCTCGCGTTCGGCCAGATCCAGGCGACCGCCCTCTTCGTAGGCGCGGGCGCTTTCCTTGCGCTGCTTGGTCATTTTGCCAAGGATTTCAAGAACCTCTGCGTCGCTGCATCCCTTTGCTTCTTCATTGCTGGACGCACGTGCCGCGATGTCGCGGTCTTTGATGGCGGCGTTGATCAACCGCAGTGTCGACAGACGCTCGGCTGCTTTGTCTTTCATTGCTTGCTTCAGGGCGGCATTCACCCGTGATCGCATGTCCATTTGGTTTGTCCATCCCCATGACAACGGAACCCCGACCATATAGAAACAAAAAGCCTGATACAACCGGGGGTCGATCCATCTAACCCATTGAAAAACAACAACAGCCCAAAAATTGAACAGACTTGACCCAGACGCCCAACCCCCTTAGGTATGCGCCGATTTACCCTACAGGAGAGTCGCGCCATGGCCCCGAATGCCCCGTCCAAGCCCACCGCATGTCTGGCTTTGGCCGATGGAACCCTGTTTTACGGCGCAGGCTTCGGCGCGACCGGGCAAACCGTGGCCGAGCTGTGCTTTAACACGGCGATGACCGGATATCAGGAGATCATGACCGACCCGTCTTATGCCGGGCAGATCGTGACCTTCACCTTCCCTCATATCGGCAATGTCGGCGTGAACCCCGAGGATGACGAAACCGGTGATCCGGTCGCCGCTGGCATGGTTGTGAAATGGGATCCGACCGAGCCATCGAACTGGCGCTCGGCCGAGGAGCTCAAGGATTGGCTGGCCCGCCGGGGGCGCATCGCCATCGGGGGTGTCGATACCCGCCGCCTGACCCGGGCAATCCGCCAGCAAGGTGCGCCGCATGTGGCGCTGGCCCATGACCCCGAGGGAAATTTCGACATCGAGGCGCTGGTCGCCGCCGCGCGCGGTTTTGCCGGGCTGGAGGGCATGGACCTGGCCAAGGAAGTCACCTGCGCCCAAAGCTATCGCTGGGATGAGATGCGGTGGGCCTGGCCGGATGGGTACCAGCGTCAGAAGGCCCCTGCCCACAAGGTTGTTGCCGTAGACTATGGCGCCAAGCGCAACATCCTGCGCTGCCTCGCATCCGCCGGATGTGATGTTACCGTTCTGCCCGCAACCGCGACCGCAGCCGACGTGCTGGCACATCAGCCCGACGGTGTGTTCCTGTCGAACGGTCCCGGCGATCCGGCAGCAACAGGCGAATACGCCGTGCCGATGATCAAAGAGATTCTGGAGACAACAGACCTGCCTGTGTTCGGCATCTGCCTTGGACACCAGATGCTGGCGCTGGCGCTGGGTGGTCAGACGGTCAAGATGAACCACGGCCACCACGGCGCGAACCACCCGGTCAAGGATCTGGACACCGGCAAAGTCGAGATCACGTCGATGAACCACGGTTTTGCTGTCGATGCGCAATCCCTGCCGGATGGCGTCGTAGAAACCCACCGGTCGCTGTTTGACGGCTCGAACTGCGGTATCCGCATGGCGGACCGGCCGGTTTATTCGGTCCAACACCACCCCGAGGCATCGCCCGGACCGCAGGACAGTTTCTATTTGTTCGAGCGCTTCGCCGAGGCCATGGAGAAGAAGAAAATTCAGGCATAACTGCTTGTCTGTGCAGTGTTAACCGGGTGTTAACCCTGATCGAACAACCCTGAGCGCAGGTAACTGCGCCAGGGTTTTGTTATGGCTGAGCTTGATCTTCTGGATTTCACGTCCGCCGCACCGATCCCCGCGCCCGGGTATCGGAAACCGCTGGGCACCTGCCTGCTGGAAACCGGAGCTATCACCCGGTCCCAGCTGGACCATGCGCTGAGCCAGCAAACCAGACAGAACGCACCGCTGGGAGAGATACTGGTCGGCGAAGGCTATGCCACCCGGCAGGACGTGTTGAGCGCGCTGTCTACGCAATCCGGCTGGCAGATTGCCGATCTTGAACAGATCCCGCCGATGCCGGAACTGAGCGGGTTGATGCCGGTCGACTTCTGGCTGAAACACAATGTCATCCCCTGGATGCGGATTGGCCCCCTTGTTCTGGTGGCCACAGCCCGGCCCGACCGGTTCGCAACCGTGACCGCCGAAATGCGCGAATGCGAATATGCCGTGATCCCGGTGCTGGCGGCATCCGATCAGATCGACCGGACGATTGCGCGGCAATTCTCGGGGTCTTTGGCCAGATCTGCGGAAACGCGGGTTGATCCCGCACAAAGCTGCCGCAACTGGACCCTTAGGTCGCGCATGGGGCCTTCGGTGGCCCTGTTGTGTGTGCTGGGGCTGTTTGCCATGTTCCCGGCGTTTGGCCTGCTGGCGGTGCTGGGCATGGCTGTGGGAACTTTAGTGCTTTTTGCAGCCTTTCGGATGGCTGGCACGCTGGCTTACCTTTGGCATCGCCTGAGAACGCAGCCGGACCACACCGAAGCTGCCATCACATTGCGGCAACCCTGCGTATCGATCATGGTGCCATTGTACAAGGAGCGCGAGATCGCGAACGCTCTGGTACAGAGACTACAGCGACTGACCTATCCCAAGGCGTTGCTGGATGTCATCCTTGTGCTTGAGGAAAAGGATGACGTGACGCGCAATGCCCTTGCGCAGGTGAGCCTGCCCAGCTGGATTCGCATCGTCGAGGTGCCCGAGCTGAACGTGTTGACCACCAAGCCGCGCGCCATGAACTACGCGCTGGATTTCTGCCGGGGCGACTTCGTCGGCGTCTGGGATGCCGAGGACGCCCCACAACCGGATCAGATCGAGCGCGTGGTGGCGCATTTCTCCCAGGCCGCGCCGGATGTGGTGTGCCTGCAAGGGGTTCTGGATTACTACAACCCGCGCACCAACTGGCGGTCACGCTGCTTTACCATCGAATACAACAGCTGGTTCCGCGTGATCCTGCCGGGGATCGCCCGCATGGGGCTGGTGGTGCCACTTGGGGGCACCACGTTCTTTTTCCGTCGCGACAAGCTGTTGGAACTGGGCGGCTGGGATGCCCATAACGTCACCGAGGATGCTGATCTGGGCGTAAGGCTGTACCGGGCCGGGTACCGGACCGAAATGGTGGATACCACAACATATGAAGAGGCGAATTTCCGGGCCTGGCCCTGGGTCAAACAGCGCTCGCGCTGGCTCAAGGGGTTCATGGTCACGTATCTGGTGCATATGCGCAGCCCGCAAAAGCTGTGGCGTGACCTTGGAGGTGCCAGATTTCTGGGCCTTCAGGCGTTCTTTCTGGGCACGTTGGGGCAATTTCTGCTGGCGCCCGTTCTCTGGGTATTCTGGCTGTCAAGCCTGGGGCTGGCCAATCCGATGGATAATATCGTGCCGCATTCAACCTCTACCGCGCTGATCGGGCTGTTTTTGATGGCAGAGGGGCTGAGTATCGGTGTTGGTCTGATCGCTGTATCCGCACGCGAGCGGCGGTTTCTTTTGCCTTGGGTTCCGACGATGTTTCTATATTTCCCGCTGGGCGTGATTGCCGGTTACAAGGCGCTGTGGGAATTGGCGACCAACCCGTTTTTCTGGGACAAGACCCAGCACGGACAGGCCAGCGAAGACGAGCCGCTGGCCTGACAATCACTTGTCGCGGCGGCTTGCGTCCTGCTTCAGGCGCGTCATGAATGCGATCGAGATATGGTCCTTGAGCGCCCGCCCCGCCGCCTCTTCATCGCGCGCGGCAATGGCTTCGACGATGCCTTTATGTTCGCTCTGGGCAATCTCTCCGCGCCCCTGCACGGCCAGCGACGTGGTCGCCATCAAGGCCATAGTCCGGTGCACCAGATCAAGCTGTTGGACAAGGTAGCGGTTGTGCGAGGCCAGATGGATCTGTTCGTGAAAGCGCCGATTGGCACGTGACAGCGCCATCGGATCACCCACCAGCTTGTCATCTTCGAGGACCATGTCGTGAAGAACCCTGATCTCTTCCTCGGTGGCGTGTTTGGCGGCCAGCCGCGCGGCGAGCCCTTCCAGTTCGCGTCGCACGATATAAAGCTCGGCCATCTGGTTGTGGTCCAGCGACGCCACGATCAGCGACCGCCCGTCCCGTTCCAGCAGAGACTGGGTTTCCAGGCGTTGCAGCGCTTCGCGGATCGGGGTGCGCGACACGCCGAACCGTTCTGCCAGCTCGCTTTCAACCAGACGATCGCCGGGCTTGTAGACGCCGACATCAATGGCTTCGAGTATCAGGCTATAGGCATCCTTGGTGGGGGATCGGGTCTGGCTCATGGGGTATTCTGTCTCCTCGTTCGGACATGTCTATCCGTCTCTGGGGGCGTCAATCAAGTACGGCATTGAAAACACCCCGCCCGCGCCCTAAACCCAAGCCATGGTCAAACCGTCCTTCAGTCATGTCACGCAATGGGTGTTCGATCTGGATAACACCCTCTATCCGCCGCATATGCAGCTGTTCGATCAGATCGAAGTTCTGATGACGGATTACGTGGTGCAGGCCATCGGCGTGGACCGGGCCGAGGCCGACAGGCTGCGCGGGCAGTACTGGCGCCAATACGGCACCACGCTGGCCGGGTTGATGGCCGAACATGATCTGGACCCCGAGCCCTATCTGCACGCGGTGCATCAGGTGGACATGAGCCATATGGACCCGGATGCAGAGCTGGCCGATCACATTCGCGCCCTGCCCGGACGGCGCATCGTCTACACCAATGGCAGCGCGCCCTACGCCGAGCGGGTTTTGCAGGCGCGCGGGCTTTCGGGGCTGTTTGATGCAATCTATGGCGTCGAACATGCCGGGTATCGGCCAAAGCCCGAGAAAGCCGCCTTTGAAGCCATCTTTGCACAGGATGGCATTCAGGCTGACAAGGCCGCGATGTTCGAGGATGACCCGCGCAATCTGGCCGCTCCGCATGAGATGGGCATGCGCACGGTTCACGTCGCCCCGGACCCGCATGAGGCCGATCACATCCACCATCACACGGACGATCTGACCGCATTTCTGGCCCGCCTGCGGTAGCCTGTCACACTGCGACGATCCGCACGTTCTGCACCCGCATGCGCAGCCCTATATGCGCTGGAGCGACGAACAGAACGGAGAGCCCCATGAGCGCGATCGAGATGCCCGGACGCCTGCCGGTTTGGCAGCGCCTATTCTTTGCAATTCCGGTTTTCGGGTGGCTGGCCCGCGACGCCGCCAACGCCAAGGCAGAGGACCTGTATTATGCCGTCGGCGCGGTCCTCAGCATGTGGGGCTGTTCCGCCATGGTGTTCGGCCTTCCCGGCCTTTACATCCCTGCCCTGATGATGGTGCCGGTGATGTTCCTTGTCCTGATCCTGATCTCACGCGGCTGAGATACGGGACAGGATGTCACTTGGCGCAGGGGGCGGAACCGAACTAGGGTCTGCCCGAACTGATGAGAGGCGCCATGACTGACAGTTGTGACATCCTGATTTCCGGCGGTGGAATCGCCGGTCTGACCGCAGCGGCGGCGTTTGGAACCGCCGGGTTTGACGTGGTGTGTGTAGATCCCGCGCCACCGATCACCGAACGGGATGTGGACGGGTCTGACCTGCGCACCACCGCCTTTCTGCAACCTGCGCGCGGCCTGCTGGAGCAATGCGGCCTGTGGGCGCGGCTGGATGCCCATGCGGCCCCCTTGCAGATCATGCGTATTGTCGATGCCGGGGGAGACGTGCCCGAACCCCGCGTCATACGCGATTTCAACGCAGCCGACATTTCCGAGCAACCGTTTGGCTGGAACCTGCCCAACTGGCTGTTGCGCCGGGAGATGGTCGCACGGCTGGCAGAGCTGCCGAATGTCGATTTCCGCCCCGGCACCGGGACCGTCAGCCTGTTCACCCGCACTGCCGAAGCCCGCGTTGGCCTGAGCGACGGCAGCCGCATCCGCTGCAAGCTGGTGCTGGCCGCAGATGGGCGCAACTCACCCATGCGCGAGGCCGCCGGTATCAACGTGCATACAACACGGTATGGACAGAAAGCACTGGCGTTTGCGGTGACGCATCCTATTCCGCACGAGAATGTCTCGACCGAGATACACAGGTCTGGCGGGCCGTTCACATTGGTTCCGCTGCCAGATTGGCAGGGGCAGCCCTCGTCCGCCATCGTCTGGATGGAGCGCGGCCCGAAGGCCGTTGACCTTTTAACCCTTGATGCCGAAGCGTTTGAGGCTGCGATGACGGAACGGTCCTGTGGCCTGTTTGGCCCCTTGAAGCTGGCATCGCGCCGGACCATCTGGCCGATCATCAGCCAGTCCGCGGAACGGCTGGCGGGTGAGCGTATTGCCCTGATGGCCGAAGCCGCGCATGTGGTGCCCCCCATTGGCGCGCAGGGGCTGAACATGTCATTGGGCGATCTGCGCTGCCTGCTGGATCTGGCGCAGTCCCGGCCCGAAGGTCTGGGCGACGCGCAGATGCTGGACGCCTATCACAAGGCGCGCCATACCGAGATCGAGATGCGGGTCAAGGGGATCGATTTGCTGAACCGCGCCTCGATGATCGAGGCGCGCCCGCTGCGGGATGCGCGCGCAATGGGGCTGAGCGCGCTGTATTCCCTGCCGCCTGTGCGCAAGACGCTGATGCAGATGGGCCTTGGCGTTCGCTAAGGCCCGACCCGTTTACAGAACCTGATCCAGCACGCGTTTCAGGCGCGCGATGGTGGCGTCCACATCATAAAGCTTGTCCAATCCGAACAGGCCTAGACGGAAGGTGCTGAAGCCTTCGGGTTCATCACATTGCAACGGCACCCCGGCGGCAATCTGCATCCCCAGAGCGGCAAATTTCTTGCCGTTCTGGATTTCGGGGTCCGAAGTGTAGCTGACCACAACGCCGGGTGCGCCGAAACCGTCAGCCGCCACCGAGACAATGCCATACTCCTTCAACATCGCCCGCACGCCGTCGCCCAGTGCCCATTGCGCCTTGCGCAGCTTTTCGAACCCGTATCCCCTGGTTTCTGCCATGGTATCGCGGAAGGCCAGCAGCGCATCGGTGGGCATCGTGGCGTGATAGGCGTGACCGCCATTTTCATAGGCCTGCATGATCTGGCGCCACTTCTTCAGGTCGATGGCGAAACTGTCCGAGCTTGTCTGTTCCAGACGCGCCTCGCCCCGTTCGGACAGCATGACCAGACCGGCACAAGGCGATGCGCTCCAGCCCTTTTGCGGGGCCGAGATCAGGACGTCGACACCGGTGGCTTTCATATCCACCCAGGCACACCCGGATGCGATGCAATCCAGCACCATCAATGCACCCACCTCATGCGCCGCGCTGGCCAGGGCGGTCACATAGTCATCCGGCAGAATGACACCCGCTGCCGTTTCAACATGGGGAGCGAACACAACGCCGGGTTTCTGTTCGCGAATCGTTGCGACGACCTCGTCAATCGGTGCGGGCGCAAAGGGGGACGGGCTGGAATTTCCAGTCTCGCGCGCCTTCATCACGGTGGTTGAGCTGGTCAGGGCACCGCTTTCGATGATCTGGCTCCAGCGGTACGAAAACCACCCGTTCCGGACCACAAGAACATCCGCCCCGCGCGCGAATTGCCGGGCAACCGCCTCCATCGCATAGGTACCGCCGCCCGGAATGATGGCCACCCCGTCTGCCTTGTACACCTCTTTCAGCATGGCCGAGATGTCGCGCATTACCCCCTGAAACTTTTGGGACATGTGGTTCAGCGAGCGATCGGTGAATACGACCGAGAATTCTTCGAGCCCGTTCGGGTCAACGTTCTTCAGCAAGGCAGGCATATGGCGTCCTTTCAATATCGTCAGTGCAGTCTTGGTCTCTTTACCTTGGCCAGTAAAGCCATTTCGCGACAAAAAGTGACGCGACGGAATGCGGGTAAAATCGACCCATTCGGTGCTGTATAACACTGGGAACACAAGAAAATGACGCCAACCAGTGTCACTTCCCCTTTACACTTCTGCTTGCTTCTGAACAGATGCGCACACTTTTTACTTGAAGGGATATTTTTCCTGTGACGATACAAAAGCGTATTAACTTCCAGTCCGTTCGAGATGAAGTAAAACGACGTATTGAAAGCCGCGTGTGGCCTCAGGGATCATTACTGCCGACCGAAACGCAACTGGCCGAAGAATTCAATTGCGCCCGCGCGACGGTGAACCGTGCCCTCAGGGAACTGGCCGATCAGGGTTTCATCGAACGCAAGCGCAAAAGCGGGACGCGGGTCAAGAAAGAGCCCAGCAAACACGCCAAGCTGGAATTCTCACTGGCGCGGCAGATGGTCGAAAGCCAGAATGCCGCCTATCGCTATGCGCTGGTGGAACGGACTGTCGAGGCCTGCCCCCGCTGGCTGTCCTCTCAGCTTGATGTCCCCGCCGAGACGCGGGTTCTGCATGTCGTCTGTATGCATTACGCGGACAACCGCCCGTTCCAACTTGAAGAGCGCTGGATCAATATCGGAACCGTCCCTGATGTGGAAAACGCCGACCTGACCCAGCAAGGACCGCATGAGTGGCTGCTGAATGCCGCTCCGTTCAACGATGCCGAGGTCGCGTTCTGCGCTATTTCCGCTGACGCAAGGCTGGCGGAATTCATGGGCACCACGGCGGGCGCGTCGATGATCCAGATGGAGCGTACCACCTGGAAAGAAGACAAACCGATCACGTTTGCCCGCCTGACCCATCATCCCGGATATTACATCCGCACCAAATACTAAGGCAGGTCATCCAATCGGTCCGGGCAGCCGTTCCTCGCTTAGCAGGACGTTCGCCTCGACATCGCCTGCGCCGGGCAGCGTCATGATCCGGCGCCGCAACACGCGTTCGAAATCGGACAGGTCCCGCGCCACAACGCGCAAGCGGTAGTCGTACAGACCCAGAACATGCTCGACGGTCTGTACTTCGGGGATGGCGCTGACGGCGCGTTCGAAATCCTCAAGGCTGATCTGACCCTTGCGCGCCAGCTTGACCCCCAGGAACACGGTCACGCCGAATCCCAGCGCCTCGGCATTCAGGCGCAGCCTTCGGCCCTTGATGATCCCGGCGTCCTCCAACCTGCGGATACGCCGCCAGGTGGCGGGTTGAGACAGGTTGAACCTGCGACCCAGCGCACCTGCGCTTTGGGTGGCGTCCTGTTGCAACGCGCGCAGCAGACGGCGGTCAATCTCGTCCAGCTCGATCATACCGGTAACACCTCGTCCCGTTTGACCCGCGCGATATGCATCAGCGCTTCGATATCGGCGATATGCGGCAGGGTCAGGATCCGGTCCCGATAAAGCTGCTGATAGTGCTTCATATCCCGCGCTATCACCGACAGGCGGACATCCACCCGGCCCAGAAAGGTCTGGATTTCGATCACTTCGGCCACGTTGCGGGCCTCTTCCATAAACTCGTCAAAGGCGCGGGCCTGTGTCTTGTCCAAGGTGATCCGAAGCGAGACTTCGACCGCATAGCCCATCGCGGCCCAGTCGATCACCGCCTCCTGCCCTTCAATGATCCCGGCCGCCTGCATCTTTTCCAGCCTGCGCCAACAGACACCTGCGCTGATCCGGCACAGATCGGCCAGTTCCGCGGTGGTCAGGCTGGGGTTCGCCTGAAAGTGACGCAAAATGCGCCGGTCGATATCGTCAAGCATGATTTTTTCAGTATTTTTCGTTTTCAGGAATTATTCTTCATCTTTTTTACAAATACTCAAGCCCAACCCTATCGCCAATCCGACGCGCGGCAGGTAGAACCGCCCCAACCAAACCAGAAAGGACCGGCAAAATGCGCGTCTATTACGATCGCGATTGCGACATCAACCTGATCAAAGACAAGAAAGTGGCTATCCTGGGCTATGGCAGCCAGGGCCACGCCCACGCGCTGAACCTGCGCGACTCGGGCGCCAAGAACCTGGTCATCGCCCTGCGCGAAGGCTCGCCCTCGGCCAAGAAAGCCGAAGCGGAAGGTCTACAAGTGATGGGCATCGCCGAAGCGGCTGCCTGGTGCGACGTCATCATGTTCACCATGCCCGACGAATTGCAGGCCGAGACCTACAAGAAATACGTTCATGACAACATCAAACCCGGTGCCGCCATCGCGTTTGCCCACGGTCTGAACGTCCATTTCGGGCTGATCGAGCCGAAAGACGGCGTTGACGTCATCATGATGGCCCCCAAAGGCCCTGGCCACACCGTGCGCGGCGAATACACCAAAGGCGGCGGTGTGCCCTGCCTGGTCGCGGTTCACAACGATGCAACCGGCAAGGCGCTGGAAATCGGCCTGTCCTACTGCTCGGCCATCGGTGGCGGCCGTTCGGGCATCATCGAGACCAACTTCCGCGAAGAATGCGAAACCGACCTGTTCGGCGAACAGGCCGTTCTGTGCGGTGGACTGGTCGAACTGATCCGCTGCGGCTTTGAAACTCTGGTCGAGGCCGGTTACGCACCCGAGATGGCCTATTTCGAATGTCTGCACGAAGTGAAGCTGATCGTTGACCTGATCTATGAAGGCGGCATCGCCAACATGGATTACTCGATCTCGAACACGGCCGAGTATGGCCAGTATGTCACCGGTCCGCGCATCCTGAAATACGACGAGACCAAGGCCCGCATGAAAGCGGTTCTGGACGACATCCAGCAGGGCAAATTCGTCCGTGACTTCATGCTGGAAAACGCCGTTGGCCAGCCGACCATCAAAGCGTCGCGCCGCGCCAATGACGAGCATATGATCGAAGAGACCGGCGCCAAGCTGCGCGGCATGATGCCGTGGATCTCGGCCGGCAAGATGGTCGACAAAGAAAAGAACTAAACCTGACCGATGTCAGGCAAAGGGCGGCCCAGGCGGTCGCCCTTTTTCATTTTCAGATTGCTTTAGCAAAGCATTCGTCCAGCACGAAATCCCATCCCGTATCGTAGCCGCCGCGCTTTTGGGGCGCTTCATCTGCCCAGACGTCCCAGCCGGAATGCGTCAGGGTGACTTTGGCCTGCCCCGAACCGCAATCCTCAAAACGCACATCGACGCGCGTAGGAGACCCGCTGTTGGTGCCCGGGTGCCAGGTGAATGCCACGGATCGGCCGGGATCGATCGCCAGCACTTCGCCCCAGTCGGTACGGGTTCCGTCGAACATGACCTCATAGACCGCGCCACCGATCCGGGGTTCAATAACCACGTCCCTTGCCGGTTGTCCCTGCGATGTGGACACCGCGTGGCTGTCCAGCGGCCACCATGTACCGATGCGGTTGACGAAGATGTCGAACGCACGCGCAGCTGAGGCACTTACGACAATTGTTTTGACAATCGGGTCTGTCATGGCCCCTCTCCGGCTCTGTTCACCTCATCTGCAAAGCTGTTCATCACGTCGCTCCAGTACCGGTCGAGCCATCTGCGCAGCTCTGCCAGCCCCTCGGGGCGCACCGCATAGATCCGGCGCGTCCCTTTCGCGTGGCATGTCACCAGCCCGGCATCCGACAGCACCTTGAGATGTTGCGAGACGGCCGGTCGGCTCACCGGCAGCTTTGACGCAAGCTCACCCACTGCCTGAGGCTGGCTGGCGACGGCTTCGAACACCTGCCTGCGGGTTGCATCGCCCAAAGCTGTAAATGTCGAATCGTAAGTCATTGCTTACGGTAAGTGCAAACTAACGTTAAGTCAAGATCAGCCCGTGACACCGGCGCGCACGCGGGATAAGGGGATGGAATGGTTGAACAACCCACGAAGCAGGACTGGAGCGGCGTTTTTACGCTGGGGCTTATTTGGGGCGGCACATTCATGGTCGTTGCGATGGCTTTGGAAGGTTATGGCCCGATTACCGTGGCGACATCGCGCACCACATTGGGGGCGGTGACGTTGCTTGTCCTGATGCGGATCACCGGGCGCCGCATGCCGGTTTTGACACCCGCGCTGACAACATCAATCCTGCTGATTGGCGTGTTGTCGACTGCGGTGCCTTTCATGCTGCTCAGCTGGGGGCAGCAATATGTACCCTCGGCCTTTGCAGGGTTGTCCATGGCTGCAATTCCGCTGATGGTGTTGCCGCTGGCGCATTTCTTTTCAGATGAGCCGCTGAACCTGCGTCGGTTTCTGGGCGTGTGCCTTGGGTTTTCCGGCGCATTGGTCCTGATCGGACCCGGTCTAGCAAAGCTGGGTCAAGGAACCGAGCCGCTGGCGCAGCTGGCCTGTATCTCGGCCGCCTTCTGCTATGCCTCGACATCGATCCTGACGCGGCGTTGCCCGCCGGTCGAGCCGCTGGCGCTGGCCGCGCTGACCCTGCTGGTCGGCGCTGTTCTGCTGGTGCCCATCATGCTGCTGATCGAAGGTGTTCCCACGTGGCAGGGCAACCGCCCATCGCTGGCCCTGATCGTGCTTGGCCTGATCCCCACAGCATTCGCCAACTTGCTGCGGGTTTCGATCACCCGCAGCGCCGGATCGGTGTTTTTGACACTGGTGAATTATCAGGTGCCGATCTGGTCGATGGTGTTCGGGGCCTGGATCCTGTCCGAGGCCCTGCCCCTGCGGTTCTACGTCGCCCTGGCCTTGATCCTGACGGGCATGGCCATCAGCCAGTGGTTCAGCCTGCGCAAGGTTCTGTTCGGGCACTAGCCTGTGGCGGCTTCGACCTCGGCCACGATACTGTCGACGACCTGGACCAGCAGCGCGTCATCCTCGCATTCGGCCATAACGCGGATCAGCGGCTCGGTGCCGGATTTACGGATCAGCAACCGTCCCTGCCCGTTCAGCCGCGCCTCGGCATCGGCAATGGCCGCTTTAACGCTTTGAACTTCAAGCGGAGTTTGACCGTTGGCATAGCGGACGTTCTTCAACAGCTGCGGCACGGTTTCGAACTGCTTGGACAGGTCCGAGGCTTTGCGACCGGACAGAACCATCTCGGCCAGGAAATGCAGACCGGCCATCAGGCCATCGCCGGTGGTGGCATAATCGCTCATCACGATATGACCGGATTGTTCACCGCCCAGGTTGAAGCCACCTTCGCGCATACGTTCGACCACATAACGGTCGCCGACGGCTGTGCGTTCCAGCCGCATACCGTGTGACGAGAGGTGCCGTTCAAGCCCCAGATTGGACATCACGGTGGCCACAAGCGCATCGCCTTTCAACTGCCCGGATTTTTTCCAGGCCGTCGCCAGCAGTGCCATAAGCTGATCGCCATCGGCGACCTGACCGGTTTCGTCGACGATAACGACCCGATCCGCGTCGCCGTCCAGACAGACACCAACGTCAGCGCCATGCGCCACGACGGTTTCGGCGGCCAGCTGCGGCTTGGTCGATCCGCAGTTGAGGTTGATGTTCTTCCCGTTGGGCGCAATGCCGATCGGGATCACGTCTGCGCCCAGTTCCCAAAGAACCTCGGGCGCGGTGCGGTGGGCGGCGCCGTTGGCACAGTCGATCACCACCTTCAGGCCATCCAGACGCACATCGCGCGGCAGCGAGGATTTCACACGCTCGCCATATCTGAACCGGGCGTCATCAACACGACGCGCCCGTCCGATATTCTGGGCCTGAGCAGGCCGGACACCTTCGTCGATCAGCTTTTCGATGTCGATCTCGGCCTGATCGGACAATTTATAGCCGTCGGGGCCAAAGAACTTGATACCGTTGTCCTCTGCCGGGTTGTGGCTGGCCGAGATCATGACACCCAGATCGGCCCGCATTGACCGGGTCATCAGACCCACCGCAGGCGTGGGGACCGGCCCCAGCAACAGCACGTTCATTCCGGTTGACGTCAAACCGGCGGTCAGCGCGTTTTCCAGCATATAGCCGGACAGGCGCGTGTCCTTGCCGATGACGACCCGGTGCACACCGGTCGCGTCGCGTCGGAAATAGCGCCCCACCGCAGCCCCGATGCGCAACGCCATTTCCGCCGTCATCGGATGCGTGTTGGCCGTGCCCCGCACCCCGTCGGTTCCGAACAGCTTGCGCATTGGTGTCACTCCGTGATTTTCCGTGAGACCGGATTACCGGACAGCGGCCCATAGGCGCAAGGCCTGAGCGGTCTCGGCGACGTCGTGAACGCGAATGATCTGCACGCCCTGAGACAATCCGGCCAAAGCCACGGCAATTGAACCCGGCGCGCGGGCAGTCTTGTCAGGCTCCTGTCCAATCGTTCCGATAAAGCCCTTGCGGGACACGCCCAGCAGGATCGGGCAGCCAAGCCCGTGAAACAGGCTGAGATTGCGCAGCAGGGTCAGGTTATGATCCTCGGTCTTGCCGAAACCGATGCCCGGATCGACCATGATCAGGTCGCGCCGAAGCCCCAGGCTTTCCAGCAGAGCGATCTGGGATTCGAGGAAGTCGTAAACATCCAGCAACACGTTGTCGTAGCTGGGGTTTTCCTGCATCGTGGCCGGATCGCCCTGCATATGCATGACGCAAACTGGTGTGCCCTTGGCGGCGCAAAACGGCGCCAGTTCGGGATCGAAGGTGAACCCCGAGACGTCGTTGACCAGCCCCGCGCCCGCCGCATACGCCGCTTTGGCGACGCTGGCTTTGCGGGTGTCGATTGAAATTAGGGCATCCGTTTGAGCGCGAATCGCCTCGATCACCGGGCGGGTGCGGGCAATTTCCTGATCTGCCGGAATGAAATCCGCGCCCGGGCGCGTTGATTCCCCGCCGATATCCAGAATGGTGGCCCCATGCGCCACCATCCTTGCAGCGGCATCGCGGGCGGCCTCGACCGAGCTGTGAACGCCCCCGTCCGAGAAACTGTCAGGCGTGGTGTTGAGAATGCCCATGATATGCGGCACCTGCATATCCAGCCCGGCAATGGGTGCGCGCGGGCCGGTCAAACGCGCCAGCGCCCCACCGGGAATATCCGATGCCGCCATGATCTGCGGAGCGGTATCGCGCCCAAGCGCTTCGACATGGGTAAACCACAGGGGTTGACCGGCCAGAGAGTACGCGCCAGCGGGTCGGGTCTGGCCGTGCTGAACCAGCGGTCTGAAATAGATGCTCACAATTTGGCCTGATCCACGGCCACAGCCCGCAGGGGGGTTTTGGGCGCTTTCGGCAATTCACCGCCGATGACCATCATCTCACTGGCTTCAAAGGTCGCGGCAAACCACGCGGCCAAAGCCACGGCGTCGGATGGCGCGGCAGAAGGACCATCCACCGCGTCCAGAACGATCTTGGACGGGGCCCAGACACAGATCTGGCCGTTCTTCATGGCCCAGTCCAGTTCCGTCCGGGTTGAAACCACCTTGCAGCGGTGATCGCGTGCGGCCAGAACCCACGCGTTTTGCTCGATCGCAAGCAGGTCAATCCGGCGCTGTGTCATTGCGTGGCCGGTTTGCGGCGCAGCCAGGTCTGACGCCCCCACACACAGGATCAGCGGGCGTTGGCGGTTCTGCAACTGGTCGATCCACCCGGTCAGATTGTCCGAGGCGATAGCGTCATTCGATAGGTAGACCAGACGGGGATGCGGGCGGTCTTCCTCGGTCACGTCGTGATGAACCGAGTCTTTCCCGCGCACGATCTCGACCCCAAGAGCGCCCGGACCACGATCCAGTTTTTCGATGCGAACAAAGACCCTTACAGCCTGAGGTTCATGCAAGATACGTTCGGCCACACGTTCGGCCAGGGTTTCAAGCAGGTTCAGACGCTCGGCCGCGAGCTCATAGGCAATGGATTCCGTCACCCGGTCATAAGACAGGATGCGATCCACATCGTCGTCAATGGGGTCAGTAAGAGGCCGGACTTCGACGACGATATTGAAACAGATCCGCTGGGTTGTTCCCCGCTCGGCCTGAAACGCACCGATTTCAACCTCGACAATATGGTCGCGCAGGGAAATGCGGTCCAGCGGCCCTCGGGGCGAGGTCGCCTCGGACCGTTCGGACGGGTGCGCAAATGCCAGTCGGATTTCAGAACTCATGGGTCCGGCCTTTTCGGCTTGTTGCAGGGCTTGCCCACTATAGGCGTTGCAAGCGCCTATAACATTCAAACAAACGCCATTCCAACCGCCGAATGCGGCGTCAGGTGACGCGAAACCAGCTCATCATACCCGAAGCGGCATGGCCCAGCATATGGCAATGCAACAGCCAGTCCCCCGGATTATCCGCGACCAGCGCGATCTGGCGGGTTTGTCCGCGATCAACCAAAACAGTGTCGCGCCACGGGCCAAGCGATCCGTCCGGCTGGATCAGTCGGAAGTGGTGGCCGTGCAAATGCATGGCATGTGGAAAGACTGTTTCATTGACGAACTCGATCCTGTGAAGGCCGCCGGTCCGGGCGTCCAGAAACGGATCGGACGGGCGTTCCGCATAACCGTTCAGGGCCCAGAACCGGCCCAACTGCGCCAGTTCCTGGCCTGACAATTCAGTGTCCCCGATCCGGGCGTTGTCCAGCCAGCGCATCGCCCCGCCTTGCAGGGACATCCGGTGCAATGGTGCGGATGAGACATCCTCGATGACTGGCAAAGGGTTGGGCGGCAACGCTGCCACGCCTTGTCGTGGCGCGGGTGCGAGAGGTTCGTCGACATCGAACCGAACGATGCCAAAGGCACCGTCGCGTTCAACACTCACCAGACTTGCCGTATCACCCGCAGCCACGACATCCACAACAAGATCGATGCGTTGTGCAGGGGCGATTGGGAAAGCCCCCGACAATAGGATCGGCGTTTCCAGTGGCATACCGTCAAGGGCGACGATCCACCCTGACAACCCATCGAGATTCAGGTCAAAAATCCGCGCGTTGGAGGCGTTGATCAGGCGTAGCCGGAGACGGTCGTTCCGTCGCGCCTGAACGCGCGGGTCAAGGGATCCGTTGACAGTGATGATATTCCCCAGTCGGCCAGCGTGGCTGAGATCATGGCCATTGTCGAAATCATCCGTGATCTGGGCGGTTTCCGGATCAAGCCGCCAGTCGTCCAGCATCAGCACCAGATCCTGATCCACATCGGGGGCAGCAGTTTCTTCGACGATCAGCGGCCCGTAAAGCCCGCGCGCAACCTGTTCCATCGACTGGTTATGCGCATGATACCAATAGGTCCCTGCGTCGGGAACGACGAAGGAGTAATCAAAGCTTGCGTCCGTCTCGACCGCGTCCTGTGTCAGGCCGGGCACGCCGTCCATGGCGTTTTCAATGCGAATGCCGTGCCAATGGACCGAAGTTGCTTGCGGAAGCTGGTTCATCAGGGTGCGCTGGATGCGGTCGCCCTGCCTGACGCGCAGTTCAACGCCGGGGACAGACCCGTCATATGTCCAGACTTCCGTTTCAGGATAACTTGCAGGCGCGATCGGGTGTTTGGTTACACGCGCATTAAGCGGTGCAAAACCCGCACTGGCCACACGCGGCATCAGCAGTGCTGCTGCAGCCGTTTGCAAAAGGTGTCTGCGGTTCAAATTCATTACGGGCCTCCTGGCCCGCAATATAGGATGCAACCTGCCCCGCGCCAGCAAGCTTCCAGCGCGGGTTCGTCAATCAGTTGCTCGCTGTCCGGTAGTTGTGGCGGTAAAAAACATGCACGCCGATTTTCGCCGTCTGTTTGTAGACCCGCGACCAGGATGGGCGAACCGACGTCGTGTGATAATGTGTTGCCCCTTCGGTCAACTCATCCGCCACGCCATCAATGGCTGCCCGCGCGACTTTCGCCACACGCTCATACGCCTTTTTCTCGTGGATGACTTCCTTGCGGCCATCGCAGGTGTATGTGAACTGGCACTGGTATTTCTTGCCGGTCCCCTGATGGATCACGCCGCACAGGGAATCCGGGAAACGGCTGCTTTTGACCCGATTCAGGATCACCTCGGCAACCGCGAACTGGCCGCGCACGCTTTCGCCGCGCGCCTCGAAGTACAGGGCTTCGGACAGGCATTTCCAGTTTTCACCGCCCGTGGCCTTTGGTTGCTGGTCAAGCCAGTCTTTTGAGAAGGACACTTCGACAGGTTCAGCCGCCTTGCGGGGCTGGAACAGCTTGAAATAGTCCCGAAAACTTTGCGCCGGCAGTTCACTGCGGGCGACAAGTTCTTGTTTTGCAGTATCAGTCGCTTCCTTCTCGGCGAAGGACGCACTCGGCAGCACGGTTGCCGCCACTGCGGCAACAGCCAATATGTAACGTAGCATCAGATAACCTCGCACAGGCACATCACGCGCCATACCCTCCCCCGGCGGGCGCGACGTGGCTGATACCCCAGACTGAGGCAAAGGTCCAGTATCTTGAAAAAAGCAAGTGGAAAATCGCCCGTAGCGAAAATATTTTTCGCCTACGAGTGACCGTATAACCCACTATTCCTTGGGGTTCAGCGCAGTGTCAACCCCCAAGTCTGGAGGAAATCGCCAGTTGAGCGGCAGCCAGCCGAGCGACTGGAACCCGGAACGGTGAGCACGACACATAGTCGAATCCAAGATCGCGACAGATGGCGATTGATTCGGGGTTTCCACCGTGTTCGCCACAGACCGAAAGGGTCACATCCGGCTTCGCGGCACGTCCGCGTTCCGCCCCGAGTTTCAGCAGCTCGCCCACCCCGTCCGGATCAAGGACATGGAACGGATCTTCGGTAAAGACCCCCTGCCGCACGTAAGCGGACATGAAACGACCAGCATCGTCGCGGGACAGACCGTAGGTCATCTGCGTCAGGTCATTTGTACCAAAACTCATGAAGGCGGTCTGCGGCGCGATCTCTTCCGCGCGCAGACAGGCGCGTGGTGTTTCGACCATGACGCCCAGCCGATATTCGAACTTCTGCCCCCGTTCCGATTCAACGGCGGCGGCGACCGAGTCGATGCGGGATTTGACCAGTTCAACCTCGCGCTTGGCGGATACCAGCGGGATCATCACTTCGGGCACCACCGGTGCACCGTTTTTTCGGGCTTCAAGTGTGGCTTCGAAAATCGCACGCGCCTGCATGTCGTAGATCTCGGGCACGGTGACACCCAGACGAACGCCACGCAGACCCAGCATGGGGTTGTATTCGGTCATCGCCTCAACCCGGCGTTCGACGTCAGACACGGGCAGGTCCAGCGCCTCGGCCAGTTCCCGTTGCCCGGTGCGCGTTGTCGGCAGAAACTCATGCAAGGGGGGATCGAACAGGCGGATGCAGACAGGCTGGCCTTCCATGATCCTGAACAGCTGAACAAAATCCTCGCGCTGCATCGGAAGCAGGCGTTCCAGCACTGCCGCCCTGCCCGCCGAGGTTTGCGCAAAGATCATTTCGCGCATCACGATCAGACGACCGGGATCAAAGAACATATGTTCGGTCCGGCACAGACCGATCCCCTGAGCCTGAAAGTTCCGGGCCGTCTGCGCGTCAGCCGGTGTGTCAGCATTGGCGCGGATGTCGATGTCACGCTCGGCATCGGCCCAGCCCATCAGCGTCTGGAAACAGTCATCCAACGCGGCCTCGAGCATGGCGGGCTGACCGGCCAGCACCTGCCCCGAGCTGCCATCAATGGTGACAATATCGCCGGTTTTAAACACCCGCCCATCCGGTGCGGTCAGCATCTTGTCTTTCGTCTGAAACCGCATTTCCGAGGCCCCGACGATACAGGGCAGGCCCAATCCGCGCCCGATCACGGCCGCGTGGCTGGTCATGCCGCCCTTTTCCGTCAGAACCGCTACAGCGGCGTGCATCCCGCGCACATCCTCGGGCGAGGTTTCCCGGCGCACCAGAACACACGCCTCGCCCCGAGCGGCACTGGCCTGTGCTTCGGCCGAGGTGAACACGATCTTGCCGGTCGAGGCACCGGGGCTGGCACCAATGGCCGTGGTCAGCACGTCGCGGCGTGCATCGGGGTGGACCTGACGGTGCAGAAGTTCGTTCAGCGCGTGCGGGTCGACACGCATCACCGCCTCTTGCGGCGGGATGATACCGTCTTCGGCAAGACGTACGGCAATGCGCATGGCCGCGCGGGCCGATCGCTGCACCCGGACACCATCCAGAATATGCACAGTGCCATCCTGAATGACGAATTCGACCTGCATCTCTTCGCGCAGTTTCTCGCGCATCAGGGCGGCATGCGCTTTGACATCGGCAAAAGCTTTGGGCGCGACCTCTTCCAGCGAGGGGCCGCGCGGGTCTTTTTCCAGAAACAGGGCTGCCACATCTTTGCCCAGCGCATCGCGCCCCTGGCTCTGACTTAGGTAGCGACCGGTGATCTGTGGCATTCCGGTTGTGGAATCAACCAGTTGCAGAACACCCGATCCGCATTCCCCTTTGCCGACGCCGGGGATCATCTCTTGGATGACCAACCCAAGCCCGGCGTCAGCGGGTGCCCCCTTGGCCTGCCGCAGCAAGCGCGCGGACGTCCCGTCCCATGCACGTGCCATCGAGCGCAGAACGCCGATCAGCTGTTCGCCCCTGTCCTGCGGAAAGACCTCGTCGGTTTCATCCTCGTAGGCGCGCAGCGAGTGGCGCAGCCCCTCGCGGCCATCAGCGTCAATGTCATCAAACACATCCGCATCCAGCCGCGCCACGTGGATCGCATAGCTTTGAACGAACCTCAGATACAGGGCTGCGGCGGCCTCGGCCCCCATGGTGTCGGACAGATCAACATAACGCGCATCGTTCATTCCGATATTGAGAACCGCGCCGGGACCACCCCAATCGGGGTCTTCGGAACTGGGCCGGACGCATAGCAACGAAGTGGGATCGAACTGTTCGAGGATCGATGCAATATCCGGGGTTGTCCCTTCGGCGATCTGGTGAACGGCATCAAATGACAACGCAACGGTTCGGGGCACCGGCAGGTCCAGCCGGACCAAACGTTGCAGACATTTGGCCCGCCCGCCATGCCTATGGGCGGTGACAGGCGCGTCGGATGTAATGAGCGTCGTATTCGGATTATTCTGCACTGCAGCACCTTTTGGTTTGCGTGCAGCATAAGCGCTTGCGCCCTTCACGCAAGTGCGTTGTGGGCGCGCCTGCCAGCGCGCCCGGTCGTTTACCCTTCGATCCGGGTCAGATCGGCCACGCTGGAGCAGATCTGACGGATCTGGCTGAGCAGGTTCAGCCGGTTGCGGCGCAGGATGTCGTTGTCGGTGTTGACCTGAACATCTTCAAAGAACGCATCCACCGGCCCACGCAAGGCGGCCATAGCGGCCATGGCGGTCGGAAAATCCTCGGCTTTCAACGCCGGATCGATCTGCTTTTGCGCCTGATCCAGGGCCGCAAACAGCGCTTTTTCGCTGTCCGTTTCAGCAAATTTGACATCTGCGCCGTAGGAATATTCGACGCCGTCCTTCTCCTCGGCCTGCGTCAGGATGTTGTTGGCGCGCTTGAACCCCTGCACAAGGTTTTCGCCATCCTCAGTCGCAATTACCGCGTTCAGAGCACGGGCGCGTTTGACGAGCAGGTTAAGGTCATCATTGCCGTCCATCGCGATACAGGCGTCGATAATGTCGTGGCGGATGCCTTCATCGCGGAGGAAGACCTTGAGGCGGTCGTGGAAGAAGGAGAGGAGATCGTCGGATGCGTCAGGAACCTTCTTCTCGAGCTCCAGAAAAGCAGCCGCAGGCAATCCTCCGACTTTGTCCTTAACTGTCTGGAATGCAGCGCCAAAGACGCCATGATCGGCGATCTCCTCCAAAAGGTCGCGGACACTCGCATCCGGCAGCGCCTCATTAATAGCGCTCTCCGCGCGAACCAACTGACTGTCAAAGAAACGGTCCAAATTGATACGCAAATCGTTGTCCAAAATCAGTCGAATAGCCCCCAACGCCGCGCGGCGCAGCGCAAATGGGTCTTTCGATCCGGTTGGCTTCTCATCAATCGCCCAGAACCCGGACAGCGTGTCCAGCTTATCCGCCAGCGCCACGTTTACAGACAGCGGCGCGTTAGGAACGTCATCCGAGGGACCCAGCGGCGAGTAATGCTCTTGAGCCACGGCCGCCACGGCGGCGTCTTCACCTGCTGCCTCGATGTAGTACCGCCCCATAAGCCCCTGAAGTTCGGGGAATTCATAGACCATCTCGGAACTCAGATCAGCCTTGGCCAAGCGCGCGGCTTTTTCGGCCTGATCGGCATCCGCGCCCGTCACCGGGGCCAGTTCGCGGGCCAGTGCGGCGATGCGGTCGATCCGTTCCGCCTGTGTGCCCAGCTTGTTGTGGAAGGTCACATTCTCCAGCGCGCGGGTCCATTGGGCGATGTCCGATTTGGCAACGCGCAGATCGTTCTCCCAGAAGAACTTCGCATCGGCCAAGCGCGCCGACAGCACCTTTTGGTTCCCGGCCAAAATGGTTGCGCCATTGTCGGCGGTTTCGCGGTTGGCGACGGTGATGAAGCGTTCGATCCGACCCGTTTTGGGGTTCTTCACGGAAAAGAACTTCTGATGCTCTTTCATCGAGGTTTGCAGCACCTCGGGCGGCAGTTCCAGAAACTCTTCGTCAATCTGCCCCATCAGCACCACGGGCCATTCGACCAGACCGGCAACCTCGGCCAGCAGACCCTTATCCTCGACCACCTCAAGACCGGCGGCAAAACCCATGTTCTGGGCGTCGTTCCAGATATGCTCGGCGCGTTCTTCGGGCGACAGCACCACAAAGGCGCGTTTCAGTTGGGCTGCATAATCCTCGAACGACGTGACCGAGAACCGGTTCGGCGCCATGAAACGGTGGCCAGCCGTGGTGTCACCGGCTTTGATCCCCTCGATCTCCAAAGGCACAACCTGCGCGCCCGCTTCATCGCTGAGGATGCACAGGATCGAGTGCAAGGGCCGCACCCAACGCATCGGGCCACTGCCCCAGCGCATCGATTTGGGCCATGGGAAGTTGCGGATGGTTACGTCCAGCACTTCGGCCACGATCTCGGCCGCAGGACGCCCAGCTTTTTCGATGGTGGCGAAATAAACAGCGCCCTTGGGCGTGTCGCGTTCTTCCAACTGTTCCCGCGTCAGGCCCGCGCCGCGCAGGAAACCTTCGATGGCTTTGTCGGGTGCGCCAACCTTGGGGCCTTTGCGTTCCTCACGGATCGTCGGGCTCTCGGACAGCACCCCTTCGACCGCCAGCGTCAGGCGGCGCGGCGTGGTCAGGGCGGCGGCCCCAGCATAGGTCAGACCAGCCTCAACCAAACCATCGGTGATCCGTTTTTTCAGCTCATCTCCGGCGCGGGTCTGCATGCGCGCAGGGATCTCTTCAGAGAACAGTTCGATCAACAGGTCGGGCATAGTCGGTCCTTAGAAATTCACAATCGTCTGAATGACGATGGCATTGGCGATATCCACAAAAAAGGCGGATACAAGGGGCAGCACGATAAAGGCAATAGGCGACGGACCATATCGCTTGGTTACGGCTGTCATATTTGCAATTGCGGTGGGGGTTGCGCCCAGAGCGAAGCCACCGAACCCGGCGGCCAGAACCGCGGCACGGTAGTTCGAGCCCATGACGGGGAATAGAACCCAAAGCACGAAGATAACCGCAAACAGGGTCTGGGCGGTCATGATCACCGCAATGGCAAGCCCGAGTTCAGCAATAGTCCACAACTGCAAGCTCATGAGCGACATGGCCAGAAAGGCCCCCAGCGCAAATTCAGAGATTAGCGCCAAGGATGGGGTCCGTGACACCTTGGGCGCGCCCGGAAAAACGGCCGTGCGCAGATTGGCGATGACGATACCCATGATCAGGCAGGGCACGAACAGCGGCAGTTTCAGCCCGGCGGCGGCAATTGATTCATTCAGTGCATATCCCAAGATGATCGCCAGGTTCAGGTGCAGCAGGACGCGCATGACGGTCAGATGATCGATGCTTGTGGTGTGCCCGTCATGCTCATCCGGCAATCCGACGCTGGGTTCTTCGTCAGGGCGGTCAGGCGTCAGGCCGCGCCGCTCGACCAGCAGGCGCGCAATTGGGCCGCCAACCAGCGCGGCAAGCACCAATCCAAGGGTGGCGACGGCCACACCCAGTTCGGTCGCACCGTCTAACCCCGTTGCCTGCGCCACGTCCGGCGCCCATGCGATTGCCGTACCGTGCCCACCGATCAGGGCGGCCGATCCGAACAACACACCGGCCTGTGCGGGATAGTCGAAGATCGCCGCCCCAGCCGCGCCAATCACATTCTGAAAGACAATCGTCGCCAGAGTGAGAATCAAAAGCAAGATTAACGGCTTACCGCCCGCGATGAGGTCAGACAGACGGGCGTTCAGGCCGATCCCGGCAAAAAACAGGACCAGCAGGAAATCGCGGGCTGTCAAGCCAAAGGACAGTTCGATCCCGAAGACCAGATAGAGCGTCAGAACCACCAGCGAGGCCAGCAGGCCCCCTGTTACGGGTTCGGGGATGTTGAAATTGCGCAGGGTTGTCACACGTGCGTTGATCTCGGCCCCGATCAGATAGACCGCAAACCCCAGAGTGGCCGTCAGGAAATCGGGGATTTCTATGACATGGCCCACGGTCTGCTCCTTCAGTTTTCCGGGCGCGGCGGACATTCCTCGCCCACGACGGTACCGTCATAGGCTTTTTCACCGCAATTGTTCAACGCATGCCAGACATAGCCCTTGCCATCCGCGGTGATCGCCACAATCCGGTCGACACCGAAATGGATGTTCTTCACCCCCATGAACGCCCGCGCCTGCCCGGATTCAAGCGCTTCCGCCAAAGACACCGCATCGTAGCACTCAAACCATCCCGGTGCGGTCAGGGGTTCGGAGTTTTCGACAGGCACGTATCCAGCCATCTGGTCCGGCGACAATTCGGTTTCGAAACAGGCGCGATACCGGATCGGCGAACTGTCCGCGTCGATAGCCTGAAACCCGGTATAGGCGATGGGTTCCGGCACACCGTTCGCATCCGTCATCAGGGCAACGTCCTGCCCCGGTTGCGGTTCGACCTCATAATAATAGCCGTAGACCTGTAGATAATACATGCCGACGCCTGCCACGATGGCCGACAGCAGCAGAAGAATTGCCAGCAGTTTTCCCGTCATCTTTCAGGCCGCCTCTTTCAAGTTCTTGTAAAATAGGACAGGTTTCATCGGGGAACAGGCAGAAACGAGGTCTACACGATGGAATCCACCCTTGCCGTCGGATTTTTCGGCGCATTGTTTGCGATCATGAACCCGGTCACCAACCTGCCGGTGTTTCTGAGCGTCACTCAGGACCTGTCTGCCGCCGAACAGCGCAAGATTGCGGTCAAAACCGTGATCTACTGCCTGATCCTTGGCGGTGCCTTTGCCCTGGTCGGCAGTCAGGCGCTTGGCCTTTTTGGCATCAGCGTCAATCATCTGCGCGTCGCCGGTGGTCTGGTTGTCATGATGATCGGTCTGAACATGCTGAACGGACACGAAAGCACCTCTCATCACGGGACGAAGGGGGAAAAGGACGCTTACCCCGAAGCCGACACCGTCGCCTTTTATCCGCTGGCCTTTCCCATTCTGGTCGGCCCCGGTACCATCACCACGCTGATCCTGTATGCACACCAGATCAAGAAGCCTATAGAAGCCTTTGTTTATGCAGGCGTATTCCTTGCCGTTGTTGGCCTGCTTCTGATCACGTTCTGGAACGCGGCCTGGCTGGCCCAACGCCTGTCCGACACCGCGCGCGTGATCATGAGCCGCTTTATGGGGATGATTCTGGCGGCTATCGCCGTCAGCATGATCGCGGACGGCCTGAAAGCCCTGTTGCCGGGACTGGCCTGATCGCCTCATCCGGCGCTGAACCCGGCCGCCTCGGTCTGCACAAAGGCATCCGCGCATTGCTTGGCCAGCGCCCGCACGCGCCCGATATAGGCCTGCCGTTCGGTGACCGAGATCACGCCCCGCGCATCCAGCAGGTTGAAGATGTGTGACGCCTTGATGCATTGGTCATAGGCCGGATGCGCCATGATGATGCGCTTGCCGGTTTTCGGATCGTCATGCGCCTGCGCCAGGATCGTGGCGCATTCAGCCTCGGCCTCTTCGAAATGGCGCAGCAGAACCTCGGTATTGGCGACGTCAAAGTTCCAGCGGGCGTATTCCTCTTCGGTCTGTTTGAAGATGTCGCCATAGGTCAAAGCGCTGGGGGATTGCGGATCGTTGAACGGCATGTCCATCACGTGGTCGATGCCCAGCACATACATGGCCAGACGCTCGAGCCCATAGGTCAGCTCGCCCGAGACAGGCGCGCAGTCATGGCCGCCGACCTGCTGGAAGTAGGTGAACTGGCTGACTTCCATTCCGTCACACCAAACCTCCCAGCCAAGCCCCCACGCGCCGAGTGTCGGGCTTTCCCAGTCGTCTTCGACAAAGCGGATGTCGTGCAGATCCATGTCGATGCCGATAGCCTGAAGGCTGCCCAGATACAGATCCTGCAAATCCGGCGGGCTGGGTTTGATCAGCACCTGATACTGGTAGTAATGCTGGAGCCGGTTGGGGTTTTCGCCATAGCGCCCGTCCGTGGGGCGGCGCGACGGCTGAACATAGGCTGCGGCCCATGCCTTGGACCCCAGCGCCCGCAAGGTGGTTGCGGGATGGAACGTTCCTGCCCCGACCTCCATGTCATAGGGTTGCAGAATCGCGCAGCCTTTCGAGGCCCAGTAGGACTGAAGCCTGAGGATGATTTCCTGAAATGAACGCGGTGCGCTGGTCGGTTCGGTCATGACATTCCCTCTGGGCGCCCCTGCGCCCGGTTCCGGTCGGTTTGGCCCTTCCTATGCAAGGGGCCGAGGGGCGTCAACGGGGCTTTGGGCTGCGGCTGTATCTGCGCGGCCACACCACAAATTCCCCGCATTCACAGCATGGTATTTGGCAAATGAAATCGCGTATTCTGCCCCTCAGTACAAACACCGCATAACACGGGCAGACTATGACACGCGTATTTTCAGCAATTCTTTTGTTTCTTCTGGTCGGCCTGCGCGCCGCGACCGCTCAACAAGACCCCGGCGTCTGGGTTCAGGTCGAGGCGCAGCCGTCGCTGCGCGAAGCGCAGGACCGGGCGCAAGCCTATGCCAGCACCCTGCCCGACGTGAACGGGTTTCGGCTGAACAGTGGCTGGTATGCCATCGTGATCGGCCCTTATGCACGCGGGGATGCCGAGCAGGTATTGCGTGTATACCGGGCCGAGGGGCAGATCCCGCGTGACAGCTTTGTCGCGTTTTCAAGCGCGTTGGGGCAACAGTTCTGGCCTGTCGGCGAAAACGCGGTAAACCGCGACGTCGTAAGCGCGCCGACGGAACCGGCAGCACAGGCGGAAGAATCCGTGGCGGTTACGACCCCGCAGGTTTCGGATGAAACCCGCGCACAAGCGCTGCAATCCGAGCGCCTTTTGACCGCGCAGGAACGGAGAGACTTGCAAACGGCCCTGCAAGCGGCGGGTTTCTATAATTCGACCATTGATGGCGCTTTCGGTCAGGGAACCCGCCGGTCGATGGGCGATTGGCAGCGGTTCAACGGGTATGAGGCGACGGGAGTTCTGACCACGGCTCAGCGCAAGGCCCTGATGGATGAATACAACGCGCCGCTAATCTCGGCCGGGATGGACCGGTATTCAGATGACGCGGCCGGAATTGCGCTGGACATGCCGTTGGGTACAGTCAGCTTTGACCGCTATGAAGCTCCGTTCGTACATTTCAAAAGCGCCTCGGATCTGAACACCCAGGCCCTTTTGATCAGTCAGGAGGGTGACAAGAACACGCTGCGCGCCCTTTACCAGGTGATGCAGTCGCTTGAAATTGTTCCGCTGAACGGCCCGCGTGAGCTGGGCCGCGACCAGTTTACCCTTGAAGGGCGCGGCAATGGGATCGTTTCATTCACGCAGGCGCGGTTGGCCGATGGAATGATCAAGGGCTTTACGCTGGTCTGGCCCGAAGGGGACGAGGCGCGCCGCCTGCGTGTTCTGGCTGCGATGGCGACCAGCCTGAGCACAACGGACGCGGTTCTGGATGCCGCCGCCGGTGCGGATGCGGAACAGCGCATCGATCTGGTCTCGGGTCTTCAGATCCGCAAGCCGCGGCTGTCGCGGTCGGGCTTTTTCGCTGGTGCGGACGGCACGGTTCTGACGGTGTCCGAAGCCGCCGAAAGCTGCACCCGGATCACTCTGGAAGGGGATCAGGAGGTTCAGCTGGCGCTGACGGACCCGGAGCTTGGTGTTTCGGTTCTGCGTCCTGCAAAAGCTCTTGCCCCTATGAGTGTGGCTGCTTTCAGCACCACCCAACCGCGCATCCAGTCCGAAGTGGCCGTATCCGGCTTTTCCTACCAGGGGGCTTTGGGCGCACCGACGCTGACCTACGGCCAAATCGCGGATATCCGTGGCCTGAACGGCGAGACGGGTGTCAAACGGCTGGCGCTGAACGCACAGCCCGGCGATGCGGGCGGGCCGGTCTTCAACGACAGCGGCAACGTGGTTGGCATGCTGCTGCCCACACCGTCCGAGGGGCGCACCCTGCCCGCGTCAGTCAGCCTTGCGGCAACGGTCGAGCGGTTGACAGAAATCCTGACGAAAGCCGGTGTTTCCGGTCAGTCGAGCGAGGAAACCACCCGGATTTCCCCCAACGAGCTGAACCGGCGCGCGACCGGAATGACGGTTCTGGTGCACTGCTGGGACTGAGCCCGCGCAGATATTGAAACCAGACATTGAAACACCAAAGCGCCGCATGAACTTGCGGCGCTTCTTTTTTTTACAGAATGTCCGGGGTCATGTGGATCAAGGTCGGGACAGGTGCATCGAAAGCCGCGCGAACTGCGCTCTGCATCTCAGCCAGAGATGAAGGGGCTGAGGCGCGCGCGCCAAAAGCCTCGGCCAGTTTGCAGAAATCCGGGTTATGCGCCACCACCGCATTTGGCGCGATCTGGCTGCGGACCATGCTGTCTTCGATTTCTTTCAGCTTGCCATTGTCCCACAGGATGATCGGCAGCGACAAACCCAGTTCGACCGCAACACCCAGTTCCTGCATCGTATAGTGGAACCCGTAATCCCCGGCGATAACCGCCGTTGGTTTGCCGCGCCGCGCCACCGCGCCGCCAATTCCGGCCGGCAAACCATAGCCCAGCGTTCCGAACCCGGTGGGATGGTGCCAGTGATGCGGATAGGCCATGTCCCACACCTCTTTCGCGACATAGGCGAATTGGGTCATGTCGGAATAGATCATGGTATCAGCGGGCATCGCCGCGCGCAGCGCATCGGCCACTGCTACAATTCCGGGCCGTTCGGCATCCACCTCGGCCCGCCACCGGGCACGGGTTTCGGAAATTTCGTCGGGCGACCAGCCGGTTGCCGGTTTCAGGTTTTCGGTCGCCTGCCACAAGGCGCGGGCAAAGCTTTCGCTGTCGGTTTGCAGTTTGATCGCGGCGCGATGGTGGTCGGACAGGACTTCGGGATCAAGGTCAACCCGGATCAATGTTGCCGAATGCCCAAGGTCGCTGCGCCACAGATCGACCTCGCCCAGTTCGGCGCCGACCGCGATGACCAGATCCGCTGAGGCGATAACCTCGGCGCTGCCGGGGCGCGGCAGGGATGCGCCGAAATCCAGCGGATAGTTTGCGCCTGGCAGTCCGCGCCCTGCGTATGAGGTAAAGCAGGCAGCCCCAAGCTGTGTCAGAATCTGCCGCCAGTCGCTGGACTTGCAACCGCCCCCCAGAATGAACAGCGGCCTGTGCGCAAGGTTCAGCATCGAGACAACAGGCGATACGTCAGGCGGCAACGCTTTGGTGCGCAACGCGGGCTGGCTGGGGAAAGGTGCCGGATCAGCCTCGGCCTGCAACTGCGCGATTGGCACCTGAATGTGCTTGGGGCGCGGGCGCGACAGCTCGAATTCTTCAAAGGCGCGTTCGACCAGCGCATAGGCGGCCTCGGCCGTGTTGGCCTGTGCCGACCAGTCGGCAACGGTTCCGGCCGCAAGGCGCTGGTCCTTCATCTGGTGCAACTGGCCGCGCAAGGCCTGTGTTTCATCAAGGCAGGACGACACCACCAGCATCGGCACCGAGTCGCTGTAGGCTTGTCCGATCGGCGTCATGATGTTGCACAGGCCGGGCCCGGTGATCACATAGGCAACCCCCGGCTTGCCGGTTGCGCGGGCATACCCATCGGCCATGAACCCCGCCCCCTGTTCGTGACGGGCCAGAACATGTTGGATGCCAGCCTCTTCGATGCCGCGGTACAATTCCTGATTGTGAACGCCGGGTATGCCGAAAATCACGTCCACGCCACGATCCTTGAGCATATGCGAAATCTGCGCGCCAAGGGGTCTTTTCATCAGCCTCTCCAGAATTGAACGGTGAAGATCGCGTAAACGGCCAACAGCTCGAGCCGCCCGACCAGCATCCCGATTGTCAGCAACCATTTGGCCGTGTCGTTGAGATTTGCGAAATTACCCGCTGGTCCGATCTGATCGCCCAGACCGGGACCGACATTGGCCAGCGCGGTCGCCGCCCCGGAAACGGCTGTGATGAAGTCCAGGCCGGTCAGCGCCAGCGCCCAGGACAGCACGCCCATCGACAGGACGAAGAACATGAAAAAGCTCATCACCGAGGTCAGAACGCCCTGCCCCACGGGCCGCCCATCATAGAGCGGCACGAACACGCCATGCGGAGACCTGATCCGTTTGATCTGACTTTTGATCGAGGCGAATAGCAGCTGGTAGCGGAATATCTTGATCGAGCATGCGGTCGAACCCGCGCAGCCGCCAATCAGGCCGATCAGGAAGAACATCATGATCGGAAAGCTGCCCCAACCCATGTAATCGACACTGGCATAGCCGGTGCCCGAGATGATCGAGGTGATGTTGAACAGAGATTCCCGAAACGCCTGTTCCCAGTGATGCGGAAAGACCGATGTCAGGAAAATCGACATGATGATGACCAGAACCAGAATGGTCGCCAGAAACGCGCGAATTTGACTGTCTTTCCACAAGGACGCTGTATGGCCGTTTGCCAGCTGGACATAGCGCACAAAAGGAAGCGCCGCCAATATCATGAACACCGACGCCGCATATTCGGCGGGGCCCGAAAAGGTTCCGAACGAGGCGTCATAGTTCGAGAACCCACCGGTCGAAAGCGTTGTCAACGCATGTACCAGCGCATCGAAAAAGTTCATTCCCAGACCGGCGTAAACCAGCGCGCAAACCAGTGTCAGGAAAACATAGATGAGCGAAATCTGACCCGCGATCTCTTGCGCGCGAGGCAGGATTTTACCCATTGTTTCAAAGCCTTCCGAGCGGAAGATCTGCATGCCGCCGACACGCAGTTCGGGCAGGAACACCATGGCGACAACGATGATCCCGATACCCCCCAGCCATTGCAGGATACCACGCCACAGCAATAGCCCCTGCGGCAGGGTATCCAACCCGGAAATCACCGTTGAACCTGTTGTTGTCAGGCCGGACATCGCCTCGAAATACGCGTCGACAAAGCGCAGCTCGGTTTCACCGAACAGAAACGGAATTGCCCCAAACAGGGGCAGCGCCGCCCAAACACCGGTTGTCAACAGGAAGGTCTGGCGGATGGTCAGCCCTTCGCCCACACCGTTCGAGCAGCTCATCGCCAGAACGGTCCCGGTCAGCGTTGTGATAATGGCGCTTTCCAGAAATACCGGCCATTCGCCGCGCCCCTCGATCAGGTCCGCGAGCATAGGCAGCAGCATGGTCGCCCCAAGAATGGCGACCAGCAAGCCAATCACATATCCGACCGGGCGAAGATCCATCATGACGCGCAGGGTTGGCGTGCCAACCCGACCGTGTCAAGCAGATGATCCCGGTTTACCCGTCAGTTTTTGACATCTGTTCCGGGCATCACAGGCGGTTTTGACGGGGGGCGTGATTTTCGCGCCTGCGGTTTGCGCGGTTCCGTCGCCGGGGCTGGTTTCGCCTGCACCTTGGCCGGGGCAGGATCGGCCTGTGTCGGCTTGACCTGCGCTGCCTGAACAGGCGGCGGTGTCGCAGGGGCGGGATTGGGTGTTACGGGTGGCACGGTTGCGGTCGCAGGTGTCGCCGAGGATTCAACAGGCTTCACTGCTTTTTCATCACTAACTGCTGGTGTCGGTTTGGCTGCCGCCGGGGGTGCTGCCTTGGGCCGCGGACTGGCTGAAAACTCAACCGATTTGGCCGTCGGCTTGGCCGGCGCAGGTTTGCGGGCCAGCTTTTTCTTGGCCGTTGACGATTTCGCCGGTACGCGTTTCGTGCGCGTCGCGGCGGGTTTGGGTTTGGCCGCCGGTTTTTCCGCCGGAGCTTTCACCACTGGACCCGGTGCTGATGCTGCCAGGTGCAGGGCATGGAGCGGCACCATCGGCAGTTCAAGTGCCGAACGGGTCATGATCTGTGCGATCTTGATCTGGTTGACGATCGCATAGCCAGCCATGCGTATAGCCGCGGCCTGAAGCTCCAGCGGTTGGGTAATCGGATTCATTCCATAGATCTCCTGTGAAAACGATGCAGCCCGGAGAGAGAGGGTAAAGCGCCCTGCCCGCTCGGGTGGTCCGGGCGGAGGTTGGGGTCTTGCAGTCCAAGGCGTCTCACGTCTCGGCTTCCTTTCGGGGTGACACACCATTGAGCGCGCCGGTGTGCCGAAGCTGCATTCCCCGTCAGGATACAGGAGTTTTTCGCGCAAGTGCAGCATTTTTGCTGCGCTGCGGCGAATGAGCGCCGATCAGGAAAATCTCTGATTAAATTCTAGCCACTTACCCGAGGCGTTCAGCCAATGTGAAACAGGGTCGTGAACAGTTTCGGGTCAAGGCTGGACGCGGCGAAGGTTGGGCCCTCGGTCAGAATCGACACGGCGTCATGGCTGTGCAGGCTTTCCTGATGGCTTGCGACAACGCGAAAATCACCGACGTGATGATCTGCCAGCAACTCGGCACAAAACAGGCGCGCGGCATCTTCGACGAAGATCGGATTGGCTGCGTTCAATTCGGCAAAAGCCTGTTCATCTTCGCGCTTCACCATCACCTGCGTTTCCGTCGGAACCGCACGGCGGCACAGCGCAATCAGGTCTTCAAACCACAGGCAATCCGCATCACAGTCCACGACAACCGAGATCCGTGCGACGGAGCGCTGCGAATGCGGCGTCGCCAGCTGACCGCGCATCGACCGGGCATGTTCGCTGAGTTCCAGCGAACAGGGGCAGGTCGAGGAATAGACATAGTCAAGGTGCATGATCTTCTGACGCACACCGTTCTGTTCGACCAGTTCCAGCGCGATATCGTAATACTGATACCCCTCAAGGCCCGAGCGCAGGCTTTTGATCCTGTCCGGGTAGGAAAAGCGCATCTGGATACGGGCGTCAAAGCTGTCCAGATCGGACATGTAATCGTCCAGGGCGGATTCCATGACCTCAAAGCTGAAGGTCCGTTCCGCATGTTTGTAGAAAGACCGCATGATCCGGGACATGTTGATGCCCTTTTTCTCGGCCTCAAGGCTGACGGTACCGGTGATCGAGGTTTCCAGCGTTAGGTCTTCGCCCTCTTTCCGGTGGAACCGGATCGGCAGGCGGAAGTTCGAAATACCCACATGTTGGATCTGCTGTTTGGCCCCACGGATCAGGCTGGACGGGCCGTTCTGCAAATCCGGCAAGGATGCGCGGTACGCCGCATCGACGGTAAAGTCATCGGGGTAAGCGCGCGAAAAAGGCGGATAGTTGCCCGCTGCCAAACCGGGCAGCAGCCGGGCCACAGCCGGGTCAAGCTGGTTTATCTCGGCTTCCGAAGCAGATTTGGCCCATTGCCGCAGAACGTTCAAAGCTTCGGCAGCCTTGTCCCGATCCGGTTTTTCATCAATGTCACGCGGGTGAACGTTCATCAGCGGCGGTTCCTTGGTTGGTCGTCGGACTATATATGACTGATGGTCTAATACCAGTCTAACCCGATACGTCGGCAATAGCAGCCCGGATTGAAAAATCCGGCGCAAAACCGTCATCTCGCAACAGTTAGCGCCTTTTGAAGGTGGGAACAGCGGGCGGCACGCCTGGCTGCCGCCCGAAACAAAGTGGCCGCTTAGGCACGCAGCCTGCCCCCAAGTACAAAAAGGACGCGGGGGGCTTTGGTTTATTTCTGCGAGGCTTCCAGCGCTTGCCGAAGGTCGGCCAGCAAGTCACCGGCATCCTCAAGCCCGACGGAAAAGCGGATCAGACCCGGTGTAATGCCCAGTTGGTCCTTCTGCGCGTCGCTGAGACGCTGGTGCGTTGTTGTCGCCGGGTGCGTCGCGATGGATTTGGCATCGCCCAGATTGTTCGAAATCACCGGGATGGTCATCGCGTTCAGGAAGGCAAACGCCGCATCCTTGCCGCCCTTGATGTCCAGCGATAGCACAGTCCCGCCCTTGCCGCCCAACTGGGTCTGAACCAGTGCGTTCTGGGCGTGGGTTTTCAAACCGGGGTAAAGCGTCCGTTCCAATGCCGGGTGCCCTTCCAGCGCCTCGGCAATCTTTTGCGCGCTTTCGGCCTGTGCATTGACCCGCAGCGCCATCGTCTCAAGGCCCTTGAGCATGATCCACGCATTGAACGGGCTCAGCGCGCCACCGGTATGCTTGAGATAGGGTTCAACTGTTCCGCGGATGAAGTCCTTGGTTCCGATGATGACACCGCCCAGCGCACGGCCCTGCCCGTCGATATGCTTGGTCGCTGAGTAGACGACCACATCCGCACCCTGCTGGATCGCGCGCGAGAACACCGGGGTCGAGAACACGTTGTCCACCACGACAACGGCTCCGACCGCATGGGCCAGATCGGCCACAGAAGCGATATCGATCACCTCTAGCGTGGGGTTCGACATGGATTCAAAGAAAACGGCCTTGGTGTCCGGGCGGATCGCAGCCTTCCACTGCTCCAGATCGGTGCCGTCCACAAAGGTCACCTCCACGCCATAGCGGCTCAGGATGTTTTCAAGGATATAGAGGCACGAACCGAACAGCGCCTTGGCCGAAACAACATGGTCCCCGGCTTTCAGCATCGAGGTCAGCGCGCCGTTGACGGCAGCCATACCCGAGGCCGTCGCAAAGGCATCTTCGCCGCCTTCCAGCGCCGCGATGCGTTGCTCGAACATGGACACGGTCGGGTTGCCGTAACGGGCATAGATGAACTCGTCGGGGCCACATTCCAGAAACCGGGCCTCGGCCTGTTCCGCGCTTTCGTAGACGAAACCCTGCGTCAGGAAAATCGCCTCGCTCACCTCGTTATACTGGCTGCGACGGATGCCGCCATGGACGGCTTGGGTGCGTTTGTTCCAGTTCTCGCTCATCTCAATCCTTTCAGCCTCGGGTGGAGGCAAACAAAAAACCCCAGACGCGGCCAAGCGAAAGGGGTCTTTCATCCTGACCTTTTAGCGGTGTTGTTTAGCGTGGCCCGCAATCCGGTAACAAATCGCCACGTAGCTTCAGGATCGCAATACGCCTCGGGCGGTTCGCGGTCAAGCCCGGCCTGCGCTTTGGTCACGCTTTCGTAAGCGGTACTTGCCGAACCGGCAGAAACCCGCATGATCCCCGTCAACATCAGGAGAATGCATGGCTGACCCGATTGATCTGTATTTCTGGCCGACACCGAATGGCTGGAAAGTTTCCATCGCCCTGGAGGAGATGGAGCTGCCCTACACCACCCATCTGATCAATATCGGCAAGGGTGACCAGTTCGATCCCGCATTCCTGAAGATCGCGCCCAACAACCGGATGCCCGCCATTGTCGATCCCGACGGACCGGACGGCGCGGCTGTTTCGGTTTTCGAAAGCGGCGCGATCCTGATGTATTTGGCCCGCAAGACCGGGCGGTTCTATGGCACGACCGAACGCGACCGGATCGCGGTCGAGGAATGGTTGATGTGGCAGATGGGCGGCGTTGGTCCGATGGCCGGTCAGGCGCATCACTTCCTGAAATACGCCCCGCAACTGGACCCGCCGCAGGACCTGCCCTATGCCAAGGACCGCTACCGCGCCGAGGTCGCGCGGCTTTACGGCGTACTGGACCGGCGGCTGGCCGAAAACGAGTATGTCGCGGGCGATTTCTATTCCATCGCCGACATGTCGATCTGGGGCTGGGCCAGCCTGTGGGAAGGCCAGCAGCAGGTGCTGGAGGACAAACCGCACTTTGCCCGCTGGCTGGAGACCGTCAGCGCCCGCCCAGCCGTTCAGGCCGGACGCGCGCTGTATGCCGAGTTGCGAGGGGATCATCGGGACAAACAGGCACAGAGCGTTTTGTTCAAGCAGTAGGTTTGTTCCATGGCCGGTTTGCGGCCAATCTTACGTGTGCTGCGTGATGCGCGAATATCCGCCTTTGCTATTGTATAGGTTTGGCAAATCATTACATGAGCGACGGAAATCCTTCAGAAAGACCCACTCAAGATGTACGCGGCGTTATTTGTCGTATTTGGCCTTGTTGGCTTAGTGATCGGTGGCGAATTGGTGGTGCGCGGATCGGTTTCTGCTGCCAAGTCGTTCGGTATATCACCGATGGTCATCGGACTGACACTGGTCGGCTTCGGAACGTCAACACCGGAATTGGTTACAAGCTTGCAAGCCGCGCTTTCCGGTTCTTCAGGCATTTCGATTGGGAATGTTGTCGGCAGCAACATTGGAAACGTTCTTCTGATACTCGGCATCGCAGCACTCATCGCGCCTATCGCCGTGAATCCGAGAGCACTCCGCCGGGATGGTACGGCGGTTGTGATAGTAACTCTCGTTTGTTTAAGCGTAGTTCTATACGGCGAAATCAGCCGGTTGATCGGCGCAGGGCTTGTCGTCACGTTGGCGGCCTATCTGGGCTTCACGCTGTGGTCTGAGTATAGGTCCGAAGGCACGCCAGCCGCAGCTGTCTACGAGAACGAAGCAGAAGCCGTAGTCGGCCCAGAAACATCGCTTGCCGTGTCGTTGCTGATCACCGTTGCAGGGCTGGCGATTACGATATTTGGGGCAAAGTTCTTGGTGACAGGTGCCGTGTCTCTTGCTGAGACAGCGGGGCTTTCGGAGACGGTAATCGGGCTGACGATTGTTGCAATCGGAACCTCAATGCCGGAGCTCGTCACTTCAATCATCGCAGTTCGGAAAGGTGAGGGAGATGTCGCACTCGGGAACGTCTTGGGCAGTAACATCTTCAACATCTTGGGTATCCTTGGCGTAACCGTTCTGGTGCAACCTATGGTCATCCCTGGCGAGATTATTCGTCTCGATATCTGGGTTCTGTGTGCCTCAACGCTTGTCCTTATCGGGTTTGCCCGAAGCGGCTGGTCAATCAGTCGGCGCGAGGGCGGGCTCTTTGTGCTTGCTTACATTGTCTATCTTGGTGTGCTTCTGGTTCGGTAAACGTTCACTCGGATAGCCTGGCTGTTTAGTGAAACCGACCGTTACAGCGGTGCAGGTATGGCCCGCTTTGTCCCCGTACCAGGTTACTCCGCCCCGCGCCAACACGAACAGCGCCCCCGGCGGCGGATCCTTGGCGCGGGGCGACCTGTCAGCGAAACTGGAATTCAGGTTCCGCGGGGAAAGACATGGAAATTCCTGTCCAGTGCCCATTGCGCAGCCTTGCAACGTTCCGCCCGTCAACACGCATCCGGGTCGTCAGGACAAATGCGGCCTGCCCTTTGCGCGCCCCGGCTTTCTGGGCTGCGCCGTCAGAACGCTCGGCCCTGTCGAACAGCATCCCATCGGGTTTTGCCGACCGCCGGGACCGAAAGTTCGGAACCAAATGCGGCTTTCGATCCGTTTCGTCAGACGAGCGCGACGCCTCAATCCGCTTGAGTTGCTGCAACTCCGACCGAAGCTTTTTTGCAGTCTCAACCTGCCTGCGTTCAAAGGAATAAGCGCTTAACGCCTCATCAATCATTCGGGCGGTGTGAACATACCCCGCAGAACGTGTGAGTTCCGAGAGCTCTGCCAGACGGTCGGAAATCCGGCTTTCGTCCCGTGAGACGGTTTTTTCGAGCGATCCTTGGTGTGTTGCGTTGGGCATCCGAACTGACTCTGAAAAGACGTTGAGTGATGCGCAATCCGGCCCGAGCTTTGACGCAAGCCGATGCGCAAAGATGCGTGTCACTACGCGCCCGGCTCCAAAGAGTCGACCATCCCGCGTTCAAGTGGCGGAAAAGCGCCTTAAACACACATTTGAGGCAAAGAAAACATATCGCCCCGCTCTCCAGGCGCGGGTTTGTGGCACTGTGACGAACAATGTTGGATTGATCCGCACGACAGACCTAACCCTGCCCCTGCACCAGCAGGTCCAGCATGTCCGAGATATCCTCGATCTCTTCCGCGATCACATGGGTCACCGAATGCGCCCGCTGCATCCGACCCGTCACCTTCAGCAACCGCCCCGAGATCACCGCACGGCGGAAGCGTTCGTAGATTTTGCGCCAGACCACCACGTTGACGATCCCGGTCTCATCCTCAAGCGTCAGAAAGATCACGCCCTTGGCCGTCCCCGGCCGCTGCCGCAGGATCACCAGCCCGGCCACGGCCACACGCGCCCCTTCGGGCGGGGCCTCCAGCTGGGCGGAGGGCAGACAGGACGGCGGTCGCGGCCAGTCCCGGTTTGAAACCGCGCGGTGAAAAGGGGCAATAAGCATAGGAACAAAAATAGAACAAAATACAGGAAAGTCCAGACACGGCGTAAGGAGTCGCAAATGAGGCTGGAAACACCTAACTCCCTTCACTAAGGAAGGTTTCGAACATCGCAAAAGGAAGACGCACGCAATGGCAAAGATCACCTATGTCGAGCATGGCGGTACCGAGCACACTGTCGAGGTCGCCAACGGACTGACCGTCATGGAAGGGGCCCGTGACAACAACATTCCCGGCATCGAGGCCGATTGCGGCGGTGCTTGCGCCTGCTCGACCTGCCATGTCTATGTCCACCCCGACTGGGTCGAGAAGATCCCGGCCAAGGACGACATGGAAGAGGACATGCTGGATTTCGCCTATGAGCCCGACCCGGCCCGCTCGCGCCTGACCTGTCAGATCAAGGTGACCGACGCGCTGGACGGCCTGATTGTCCAGATGCCTGAAAAGCAGATCTGATGCCCAACAAAGCGCCGCGTCAGCCCGCCCGCCTGTGGCAATGTCGGGTGCGCAGCGCTTTGCTCCCTTTTGGCCTGTGGTGCGCGCTGCCAATCGCCGTCGCGGCGGATACCATCACCGACGCCCGCTTCACGGAACCAACCACGCGATACGCGCATGGTGTTTTGGGCGACAATATCGAATACGGCGCGCTGGAACTTGTGGTCGATGATACAGTCGTAACGGTTCGTCTGCCACAGGACCGTGTATTCGAAGACCTCGCGCCGCGTCTGGCAGACATCGACAGGGACGGCGCGGTTGAAGCAGTTGTCGTCGAAACGCAGGACACAACAGGCGCTCAGCTTGCGATCTACAACGCCGCTGGCGAAAAAATAGCGGCCACTCCTCATATCGGCGCACGTTTCCGCTGGCTCGCCCCGGTCGGTGCTGCTGATCTGGATGGTGACGGCAATATCGAGATCGCCTATATCGACCGCCCCCACCTGGCCAAAACCCTGCGCATATGGCGCTTCAAAGATAGCGGACTGACCGAAATCGCCGCTCTGCCCGGCCTGACCAACCACAAGATCGGTGAGGATTTCATTTCCGGCGGCCTGAGGAGCTGTGGCGACCATCCCGAAATGATCCTCGCCAGCGCCGACTGGTCGCGGATCATCCGTGTTTCCTATCAGGATGGCTGGCATCTGACGGACCTGGGCCCGCTCAAACAGCGCGACAATCTCACATCAGCCCTGAATTGCTGATCCGCCTCTTCATCTGGCCAAAAAGATCCTGGAGGGTGAGTGGTTGAAAAGAAATCGTCCAGCGGACGATTTCGACCGCGAATCCGCGCAGCGCCGGGAGGCCGCGCAGCGCCGGGAGGCCGCAAGGCCGAGGGGGCAAAGCCCCCTGCCCGATCATCCCTCCAAAGCGCGCCAGCCGATATCGCTGCGATAGAACCCTTCGGGCCAATCCACGGCATCAACCATCTGGTACGCCCGGTCGCGCGCCTCTCGCAGCGTTTTTCCGCGCGCGGTCACGTTCAGAACGCGCCCGCCGACGGCCTGCACCTGCCCCGCAGCCTCGCTTGTGCCCGCATGAAACACCATGTTGCTGCTGTCCTCGGGCAAGCCGTCCAATCCTTTGATGACCGTGCCCTTCTCGTAGGTTCCCGGATAACCTTTGGCCGCCATCACGACCGTCATCGCGTGATCATCGGCCCAGTTGACCCGCATTTCGCCCAGCCGCCCTTCGGCGGTGGCATGCAACAGGTCCATCGCCTGCGCGCCCAGACGCATCATCAGGACCTGACATTCCGGATCCCCGAAACGGACGTTATATTCCACAAGGCGCGGCTGGCCGTCCTTGATCATCAGCCCCGCATAAAGAATTCCCTGAAACGGTGTGCCCCGGCGCTTCATCTCGGCGATGGTGGGGCGCACGATCTCTTCCATTGCACGCGCTTCAACTTCCGCGCTCAGAACCGGCGCCGGAGAATAGGCACCCATCCCCCCGGTGTTCAGGCCGGTATCCCCTTCGCCCACCCGCTTGTGGTCTTGGGCCGTGCCGATGGACAGGATGTCTTGGCCGTCGCACAGAACAAACAAAGACGCCTCTTCGCCGTCCATAAACTCTTCGATCACGACCTCGGCCCCGGCCCCGCCAAAAGCACCGCCGAACATGTCGTCAATGGCGTCAAGCGCCGTGTCTTCGTCCATGGCCACGATCACGCCCTTGCCGGCGGCCAGACCATCGGCCTTAACCACGATGGGCGCGCCCTGTTCGCGGATATAGGCCTTGGCGGGCTCGGGCGCGGTGAACCGCGCATAAGCGGCGGTGGGCGCGTGTGCCGCGTCGCAGATTTCCTTGGTAAAGCTTTTCGAGGCTTCCAGCCGGGCCGCTTCGGCAGACGGTCCGAAAACCAGCACCCCGGCTTCGAGCAGGCGATCCGCCACTCCGGCGGCCAAGGGGGCCTCGGGACCGACAATCACGAAATCAATCGCGTTTTCCTCGGCAAAGCTGACAACGGCCCCGCCGTTTTCGATATCCAGAGCGGCACACTCCGCGATCTGAGCGATCCCGGCATTGCCCGGCGCCACGATCAGACGGTCGCATTTTGGGTTTTGCATCACTGCCCAGGCCAGGCTGTGTTCGCGCCCGCCGCTGCCGAGAATAAGGATGTTCATGGGGTCGTCTCCGATCTGCTTGGCCTCGCCTGCGCGGCGTTCTAAGCTGGGTGAGCAATTGAAACAAGGCGCTGAAATGTCCGACCTGCTTGATGACCCGATTCCGGGCCAAAACACACCTGAATACACGGTTTCCGAGGTCTCGGGCGAGGTGAAGCGCACGCTGGAAGGCGCGTTCGGGCGAATCCGTGTGCGCGGCGAAGTTGGCCGCGTGTTCAAGGCCCGGTCCGGGCACCTGTACTACGACATCAAGGACGACCGGAACGTTTTGGCCTGCACGACATGGAAAGGTCAGGTTTCCAGCCTCTCGGTCGTGCCAGAGGAAGGGCTGGAGGTAGTCGTCACCGGTCGCCTGACCGCTTTTGGCGCGCAATCCAAATACAACCTGAATGTCGATGAAGTTGCGGTCGCTGGTCAGGGCGCGCTTATGGCTTTGCTGGAAAAGCGCAAGAAACAGCTTGAGGCCGAAGGTTTGTTTGCGCCCGAGCGTAAGAAGCCCCTGCCGTATCTTCCGCAGATCATCGGCGTTGTGACATCGCCTTCGGGCGCGGTGATCCGTGACATTCTGCACCGGCTTCGGGACAGGTTCCCGCGCAAGGTTCTGATCTGGCCCGTGGCCGTGCAGGGCGCAAACTGCGCCCCCGAGGTTTCCCGTGCCATCGAAGGGTTCAACCAGTTGACACCCGGTGGCGCGCTGCCCCGTCCTGACCTGATCATCGTGGCCCGTGGCGGTGGGTCGATCGAAGATCTTTGGGGCTTCAACGAAGAGAGTGTCGCGCGCGCCGCCGCCGCATCGGACATACCGCTGATTTCGGCCGTTGGGCATGAAACCGACACGACCCTGATCGATTTCGTCTCGGACCGCCGCGCGCCTACACCCACAGCTGCGGCAGAGCTGGCCGTGCCGGTCCGCATCGAACTGCTGGCCTGGACCGGCGAGCAAGGCGCCCGCTTGTCGCGCGCGGCAACGGACGCGGTGCAGCGCCGTTCGCAAAGGCTGCGCGATTTGTCCCGCGCCCTGCCGCGCCCGGACAGCCTGTTGAACTCCCCCCGGCAACGCCTTGATTTGATTGCAGATCGCCTGACCCCGGCTTTGACGCGAGGAGTGCAAAACCGCCGCCTGCAAGTTGTGGAACTGTCAGCCCATCTGCGCCCGTCAACTCTGCGCGGTCTGGTCTCGGCCCGGAAGGAATCACTGCGCAACCTGTCGTCGCGCCTGTCCCTGCGCCCAATTCAACGCGAGATCGGCCAGCACGCGCAAAACCTTGCCCGGCTTGGTGACCGGATGAACGCGGCGCAGACCACGCGGCTGGATCGTCTGAAACATCAGCTTGAGGCCACAGACCGCCTGCGCGAAACGCTCAGCTACAAGGCGACGCTGGAACGCGGATATGCCGTGGTTCGCGCAGATGGGAATGTCATCACGACCAAGGCCGAGGCCGCAAAACACACGGTGCTGGACATCGAATTCGCCGATGGCATTCTTGGCACCGGGACAGCCGCAAAGCAGACCAACCGGAAATCCAAACCGGATACACCAGATCAAGGATCGTTGTTCTAAGCCATGCTGACAATCTGGGGCCGCAAAACGTCATCGAATGTTCAGGCCCTGATGTGGTGCGTCGGAGAGATGGATCTGCGCTTTCACCGCCACGATGCAGGGCACAGATTCGGCGGGCTGGACACCGATGCCTTTCGCAAGCTGAACCCGAACGGCACCATCCCAGTGCTACAGGATGGCAATCACCCACCGCTGTGGGAAACCGGCGCAATCCTGCGCTACCTGGCGAATGCCTATGGCGGGAATGCGTTCTGGCCACGCGACCCGGTCCAACGGGCTGAAATCGACAAATGGGCGGAATGGGCCAAGATCAACGTTGCGATGGATTTCACGGTGCCCGTGTTCTGGCAGGTTGTCCGGACCGCCCCGGCAGAGCAGGACCAAAACGCGATTGAGCAGGCCGTTGCCGCGCTGGATAGCAAACTGGTACTTGCCGATACCCGGCTGTCAGAAAACACCTACCTGTGCGGGCCCGATCTGACGCTGGCCGATATTCAGCTGGGACATATCCTTTATCGCTATTACGACATCGCGATATCCCGCGCGGTCCTGCCCAACCTGCGGCGCTATTACGATAAGCTGACAGAAAGACCTGCATATCAGCAGCATGTCATGCTCAGCTATGATGAGCTTCGGGTAACCTAGTCAGACACCGACGTCGGGGCCATAACACACCATTTCTTCCCCGATATCTTCCGCCTCGTACAGTTCGGTCGCCTGCGGGTCGCCTTCAAACTGCGCGACAAGGCCACCGCCGGATCGCGTAAAGACCCAGCATTGCGGATCAAACCGGTCTTCGTAGATGAAACAAATCTGCTCTTCCTGCTGATACCATACACCTTCCTTGCAATCGCCATCCAGAAATGACCAGATCACGCGGCGGTTGGGCAAATAGCGTTCGACCCCGTAAACATGCCCTTCGAAACCGTAAAACAGGGTCTTGCCCTGCGTATAGGTGTCGAATTCGGGGCCGGACAAAGGGGTCTGGGCCGCAGCGGGCGGTGCGGCAAAGCAGGCGAGAATCATCAGCGCTCGGAACATACGCCCATTGTGTCAGATGCGATCCCGCTATGCCATTCACCCTTTGGCCAGGGCTTGGGGAAACACGCTTAACTCAACGTAAGCGCTTGATTATATGCCGCGCTCGGGATGAAGGTATTCGAAAACCGCGGTGAGGTGACATGACAACCTTTCTCTTCTGGATCGCCCTTGGCTGCGCATTGGGATACCTGCCCCTGACGGCCCGACCAGCCAGTTCCTTGCGCACTGTGCTGAAAACCTCCTCGGTCGCCGCGCTGGCAGTCATTGCGGTTCTGCAGGGCAGCCCATGGATGCTCGCCGTTGCACTTGCCCTGTGCGCAACCGGGGACGCGCTGTTGTCGCGTGAAACGGATGCCACGTTCATGGCCGGCATTGCCGCATTTGCCGCCGGGCATCTGGCCTATATCGCCCTGTTCCTGTCGCATCCTGCCAGTTCCGCCAGCCTGATCTGGGATGCCCCCGCGATCGTGTGGTCTCTGATCATTCTGGGCATTGTCATGGCCACCTTGCTTGCCCCTCGGGCCGGAGATCTGAAAGGCCCTGTTCTGGCCTATATACCGATCATCCTTGGCATGGGGATCACCGTGCTGGCGCTGCCCCAGACAGGTGCCCTGCGATGGGCGTTCCCGGCTGCAATCGCCTTCATCGCGTCTGATCTGATCCTTGCTACGGAAAAGTTCCTGCTGCCTGCGAACCACCCCGCCCACAAGCTGACGCCCTATCTGATCTGGCCGCTCTACTGGGGCGCGCAATTTGGTTTCGTCTTCGCTTTTGCGTGACCCTTTGCAACTGCCGCAAATCCGCATTAGGTGAAAGGAACACCTGCGGAGACCAAATATGGCGTTTTTCTCAAAGCTAAAGGACAAGCTGTTCAAATCCTCATCCCGCCTCGAACAGGGGCTGGACGCCATCGTCGAGGATGGTGGCGAGGAAACCGCCGCACCCGACCCTGTCCTCCCCGAACCTGAGCCCGAGCCGCAACCGGTCCCGGAAATTCCGGCCCCTGAACCGGCGCAGGAACCGGCTGAACAACCTGCCCCCGCCCCGGCGGACCCCAAGCCCATTGCCCCACCGCCGGAATTTCCCGAATCCAAAGGCATCCTGAACCGTCTGTTCAGCCGCGGCGGCGCCGCCACTGAAATGCGCCGCACGCTGGATGACGACATGCTCGAGCAACTCGAAGAGCTGCTGATCGCTTCTGACATGGGCGTCGACACCGCCCTGCGTGTCACCTCGAACATGGCCGAGGGGCGCTTTGGGCGCAAACTCTCGACCCGGGAAATCAAACAGTTGCTGGCGCAGGAAGTGGCCCGCGTGATGGAGCCCGTGGCCAGGCCCCTGCCGATCTATCCCAAACGTCCGCAAGTGGTGCTGGTCGTCGGCGTCAACGGCTCGGGCAAGACCACGACCATCGGCAAACTGGCCAGCCAGTTCAAGCAGGCTGGCAAAAAAGTCGTCATCGCCGCCGGTGACACCTTTCGCGCGGCGGCCGTTGAACAGCTGCAAGTCTGGGGCGACCGAGCCGGGGTTCCGGTTCTGACCGCGCCCGAGGGCTCGGACCCCGCCAGCCTCGCCTTTGACGCGCTGACCCGGGCACAGGCCGAAGGCGCGGATCTGCTGATGATCGATACCGCCGGACGCCTGCAAAACCGCACCGACCTGATGGAGGAACTGGCCAAGATCGTCCGCGTCATCCGCAAGGTTGACGATACCGCGCCGCACAACACCTTGCTGGTCCTCGACGCCACCACAGGCCAGAACGCGCTGAGCCAGGTGGAAACCTTTCGCAAGCTGGCCGATGTCTCGGGCCTGATCATGACCAAGCTGGACGGAACCGCCAAGGGCGGCGTGCTGGTCGCTCTGGCCGACAAGTTCGGCCTGCCGATCCACGCTATCGGTGTGGGAGAGCAAATCGATGACCTTGCCCCCTTCGACCCCGAAGAATTCGCCGCCGCCCTGACCGGGCTCGACAAGGGCTGATCCGCCTCTTCATCTGGCCCTAAATACCCTCGGGGGTGTGGGGGCAGGCAGCCCCCACCCCTCTCCGCCCTACAAAAGGTCTGCGTATTTGAGCGACTGGCTGATCTCACTTGAAGGCACCGAAGCCGGTCACCAACTGGCGCTGGCACTGGCGTTGACGGCTGCCTTCCTGCACGCCGCGTTCGGGGCGCTGCAGAAAGGCCGCCATGATCCATGGCTGTCCCGTGGCGCCATTGACGCCAGCTATGGCCTGATGGCCGCCCCGTTTGCCTTTTTCGTGGTGCCCTGGCCTGAACCTCATATGTGGCCGATCTTCGCCCTCGCCTGGCTGATCCACATTGCCTACAAGACGCTGCAAGCCGCAGCGTACACCAAAGGGTCCTACACTGTCGTCTATCCCGTGGTGCGTGGTACGGGTCCGCTGTTCACTGTCATCGGTGCCTATCTTCTGTTCGGCGAAACATTCTCGGCCGTTCAATGGCTGGGCGTCGCAACCCTGCTGGCCGGGATATTTGGGTTGGCCGCCTACAACTTCAGGTTCCTGGAAACCAACAGGGATACGCTGGGCATCGCGTTGACACTGGCGATCATCACGGGCCTGTTTGTCGCCCTCTACACCACCTATGACGCCTATGGCATTCGCGCCACCGCCGACCCGTTCACATTTCTGGCCTGGTTCTTCATGATCGACGGCGCGGCCATGCCGATCTATGCCTTCCTCAGATGGCGCGCGATGACGCATCGCCCTGCGCCCGGCCCGCTGATGTTGCGGGGGCTGGCCGGCGGGATCATCGCGCCTTTGTCCTTCGGTTCGATCATGCTGGCCACACGACTGGACAAAGTCGGCGAAGCCGCCGTGCTGCGCGAAACCTCAACCGTCTTTGCGGCGCTGATCGGCTGGCTTGTCCTGAAGGAAACCGTTGGCCCAAGGCGCATTGCATTGATGGCATTGATTGCACTCGGCGCCGTAATAGTTGAAATGGGCGGGTAAGCAGCAGGACATACCGATGACAGGCAAAAAAGACATCAACCCATTTCTGAAACAGGCGTTGGAGCTTGGCCCGCCGCTGGCCTTCTTCTTCATCTACCTGCGCTTGCGTGATGACAGCTTTCTGATCGGTGGCACCGAATATTCCGGCTTTATCATCGCGACGATTATCTTCGTCCCCCTGATGCTGGGGGCAATGGGTATCCTGTGGTACCTCACCGGCCAACTGAGCCGGATGCAGATTTTCACGGCCTTCATGGTCATTTTCTTCGGCGGCCTGACCGCATGGTTCAATGACGAGCGGTTCTTCAAGATGAAAACCACGCTTGTCTATGGCCTGTTCGCCCTGATCCTTGGCATCGGGTTGCTGCAAAAGAAATCTTATCTGGCCTACGTATTGGATGAAATGCTGCCTATGAAGCACGAAGGCTGGATGATTCTGACACGCCGCCTTTGCGCCTGTTTCGCTGTTCTGGCCGCGGCAAACGAGTTTGTCTGGCGCACCATGTCGACCGACCTTTGGGTCAAGATCGAAACCTTCGGATTTCCCATTGCGCTGATGGCCTTCCTGATGCTGCAATTCAGCATCCTGCAACGCTATATGGACGACCCGGAACAGAAATAGCTGTTCTGACGTCGCCATACCTGCAAAATCAAACAAAATTCTTGGCTTAGCCGCCGAGCTATGGGAAGTTGTGTCACCACCCACACTCACACCTTGCCCAAGATCGGTGTATACATGACGGCCTTTCCCACCAGCGGCTTCCTTTCCGAAGCCTCCGACGGGCTTAGAGAGATGCTTTCGGCGCAAGCGACCGACATCTCGCTGGCTCAAGGAGAAACCCTTTTCGAACAAGGCGATGAAGGGGATTCGCTTTATGCCATTCTGGAAGGCACGCTTGAAGTGTCCTTTCTGGCGATGAGCGGCCGGAAACTGACATTGACGCTGATGCGCCCAGGTGAAGTTTTTGGCGAGATTGCGCTGTTTGACAACGGCCCGCGCACGGCGACTATTGCGGCGGCCGAGCCATCGCGCGTCCTGCGTGTGCGTCGCAATGACGTCATGAACCAGATCAGAAAACAGCCTGACCTTGCCGTGGATCTGATCCGGTTGGCCGGGCTGCGGATGCGATGGATGGGGTTGCAGCTGAACGAGCAGGTCTTTTTGCCCATGCCCATTCGACTGGCCCGAAAGCTGCTGCATCTGTCGGAATTGCAGGACGACCCAACGCAGCGCATCACCCTGTCGCAGAGCGAACTTGCCGAATTTGTCGGGGCTACGCGCGAGGCCGTTTCCAAGACAATCTCGATCTGGAAACGCGACAATATTGTCGAATCCTCGCGCGGCGGATTGCTGATTCAGGATTTCGACGCATTGCGGGAACTGGCCGATTCCGAACTTATCTGAACCAGTGTGATCTGGTTCACATACGAGAGGGTTCGTGTTGACCTAAGGTGAAGTTGTTACCGTAGGAGGTCAGAGAATCATCCCCGATATCTGTCCACTGATCTCTCCCTGTATCTGAGCCATACGCAATTACTGCGTATGGCTCATTTTCTTTCTGCATGCCTCTTCAGGTGTTCAGGCAATGAAAAAGGCCGGGCGCTTGTCCCGGCCTTTTCAAATCACTCTTCCAGGCTTAGCGCCACAAATCGCGGCTCGCCCCCCCTGCGGACCAGAAGCAGCAGGGATTTCCGCCCAGCCTCTCGCGATTGGTCCATTCGGGCTTCCAGATCCGCGATGGTTTCCACCTTTTGCTGACCCGCTTCCGTAATCAGGTCACCCGCGCGCAACCCTTTCGCGTAAGCCTCAGACGCTTCGTCAACATTCGAAATCACCAGACCTTGGGCATCTGCGTCCAATCCCATATCCGCACGCAGCGTATCTGTGAGCGGGGAGATGGTCAGCCCGAGAATATCGGCGTTTTCTTCGACCGGAGCATCCTGCGTTTCTTCTTCGTCATCTTCTTTGCTTTCTGCGTCCTCGCGGCGTCCCAGCGTGACCAGAATTGTCTGTGTGCCGCCATCGCGGTGCACAATGACCCGGACGGCTTTGCCGACTTCTGTTTCGCCGACCTGACGGACCAGACCACGGGTGTCTTCGACCTCGACGCCGTCAAAGCTGATAATCACGTCGCCCGCTTTCAGACCGGCCTCCTGGGCGGGGCCTTCCGGGACATCGCTGATCAGCGCGCCGCCGGGTTTTTCCAGCCCCATCGCCTCGGCCATATCCTCGGTCACGTCCTGAATGCGGACACCCAGCCAGCCGCGCCGGGTTTCGCCAAATTCGCGCAGCTGATCGACAACCTTTACCACCACGTTCGACGCCATCGAAAAGCCGATACCGATCGAGCCACCGTTTGGCGACAGGATCGCGGTGTTCACGCCGATCACTTCGCCGTCCATGTTGAACAACGGACCACCCGAGTTGCCCCGGTTGATCGCCGCATCTGTCTGGATGTAATCGTCATAAGATCCGCTGAGCGCCCGGTTGCGGGCCGATACGATACCAGCGGATACAGAAAAGCCCTGGCCCAGCGGGTTGCCCATGGCAATAACCCAGTCACCCACACGCGCCACGTCGCTGTCGCCAAATTGCACGTATTTCAAGGGGCCGGATGCCTCGACCTTGAGCAGTGCAATGTCGGTTTTCTCATCGGTTCCGATGACCTTGGCCACCAGTTCTTTTTTGGGCTGCCCGTCGCCGGGGAAGAACTCCACAAGGATTTCATCAGCTTCCGCAATGACGTGATTGTTGGTGACAATGTAGCCATCTTCAGAGATCACAAAACCCGACCCAAGGGCGTTGCTGCGTCGGGGCGGGCCGTTGTCATTGCCGCCGTTGCGATCCTGAAACTCGCGAAAGAAATCCTCGAACGGAGACCCCTCGGGCACGATGCCCTGCGGACCTGTCTGACCTTCGATCAGGGTGCTTGTGGTGATGTTCACCACGGCCGGGCTGATCTTTTCCGCCAAGGGCGCAAGGCTTTCGCTTCTGGCCTGAGCGGAAACCGACTGCGCCAGCACAAGCAGTGTACCAGCAAAGGCCACCCACATTAGCCGCATCCAAACACTCACGTCGTCCCATCGGACGGATAAACTGCGCGCTTTTGCCTGCACTTGAGCTCTCCTTGTCGACAATCTTGCCAAGGCCTGTATCGGCCTTTCTTAGTTTCCAATGTAGTCAGTTTAACCCGGTGAGCAACTCGGGATCGCAGCGAAATCACCCGCACGTGAAACCGCCCCGTCAAAAGCCCAGTTGATATGCCCCCCAGAGCAGGATCAAACCACTGACAACACAAAGCAACCCGGCCAGACGCCGGGCCTGTACGGGCATGGCGCGCAGCGCCTCCAGCATCCGTTCGATAAGCGAAGGGGCCAGCGCATAGGCCAGCCCCTCGACAATCAGTACCAGCCCGAAGGCCAGAAGGATCATGCCCATCATTCGGACGGTGCCGCCACCGGTGCCCGCCGACCAGTTGGCGAACTGAGGTAGTTGAAGAAGTCCGAATCCGGGCTTAGCACCAACGAGCTGTTTCCGCCCTGAAGCGCATTTTCATAGGCAGACAGAGAGCGGTAGAATTCAAAGAACTCGGGGTCTGCTCCGTAGGCATCCGCAAAGATCGCGTTGCGTTCGGCGTCGGCCTCACCGCGAACAATTTCAGATTCGCGGCGGGCATCCGACACCAGTTCCACCACCGTACGATCGGCCTGCGCGCGGATACGCTGTGCGGCTTCCTCACCACGGGCCACTTCATCTGCCGCTTCACGCTCGCGTTCGGCACGCATACGCGCAAAGGTGGCTTCGAGGTTGGCTTGCGGCAGGTCAGTGCGTTTGAGCCGGACGTCGATCACTTCAAGACCCAGATCACGCGCTTCGGTAATGGCCCCATTGCGGATGCGCAGCATCAGCGCCGCCCGATCCGAGCTGAGGATATCGTTCGAGCTGACGGAACCCAGAACTTCGCGCGTTTTCGCCCGCAAAATGGAATCCAGCCGCTGTTCTGCGGTATCGATACCGCCCGCACCCACCGCTTCGCGGAACTGGCGCACGTCGGTAATCCGATAGCGTGCAAACGCGTCAACCACCAGACGACGGTCATCCAGAGGTGTCACCTCCAGTGGTCCGACCTCGCGGCTCAGAATACGGTCGTCATAGCGGACGACTTCCTGAATGACCGGAATCTTGAACGCAAGACCCGGATCTTCCTTGACATCAATGACGCGACCGAATTGCAGAACCAGTGCTTTTTCCCGTTCGTCGACGATGAAGATCGACGATAGCGCAGCCACCACAAGAACAAAAATGACAGGCAGAACAAAAGTTGATTTACGCATCTTTTAGTTCCCCTCGCCCGAGTTGCGGCGCAATTCGTTCAGCGGCAGATACGGGACAACGCCCTGCCCCTGCCCACCGGCATTCTCATCCAGAATGATCTTGTTTACGTCGCCAAGAACCTGCTCCATCCGCTCAAGATACAGACGCTTGCGCGTCACGTCTGGTGCTTTGGCGTATTCCGCCAAAACCGCGCTGAAGCGGCTGGCCTCACCCTGTGCTTCGTTCACGACCTGGGCGCGATAGGCTTCGGCTTCTTCCAGAACCTGTGCCGCTTCACCGCGCGCACCGGCGAGAACCCGGTTGGCATAGGCATCAGCCTGCTTTTCAAGCCGGTCACGTTCCTGACCCGCTGACTGAACTTCGCGGAATGCGTCCTTGACCGGTTCTGGTGGGTCGGCACCATCAAAGTTCACACGAACAATATTGATGCCTGAACTATAGCTGTCGAGCGTGGATTGGATCAGTTCCTCAAGCCGTTCAGCGATAACCGCACGGTCGCGGTTCAGGATCGGCGCAAGCGAAGACTGCGCGATAATTTCGCGCATCGCGGATTCCGAAACCGCCTGAATCGTTTGTCTGGGATCACGCAGGTTGAAGAGGAAATCTGCCGGATTCGAGATGTTCCAGACCACCTGAAAATCGATATCGACGATGTTTTCATCGCCCGTCAGCATCAGACCCGCATCGCTTCCACGACCACCCGAGCCGATGGTTTCCGTCTGTTCGACCTTCACCGGAATAACTTCGGCCGTCACAACCGGCCATGGGGCAAAGTTGAGACCTTCTGTACCGATCCCCGAGAAGCGGCCAAACAGCAGTTCAACTGATTGCTCTTCGGGTTTGACCGTATAGGCGCTGGCCACGCCCCACATCACCAGAGCGGCGACGCCACCCAGCAGCAGGGTGCCTTTGGTAAAGGCCGGGCCACCACCGCCACCCGAGCCATTGGTACCACGGCCACCGCCGCCACGGCCGCCCATGAGGACGCGCAGCTGTTCCTGGCCTTTTTTCATCAGTTCGTCGATCTCGGGGATATGCGGGCCATCGCTTTCGGGGGGCTTGCGCCCGTCCCCGTTGTTACCCCGATTTCCTCCGCCACCGGATGAGCCTCCGCCCCCCCAGGGGCCTCCGCTATTGCCCGCCATATGTATCTTTTCCTTCGTTTTGGACCGTGTGATCACGGGTTCCCTTGTAACGTGTGTGCGCGCGCTTGCAAATCAAGCCGTGCGCACAGGTTGCCGCATTGTCACCAGTTCTTCGGCCATGACCGGGTGAACTGCAACCGTTCGGTCAAAATCTTCCTTGGTCGCGCCCATCTTTACAGCGATTCCCGCCAGCTGGATCATCTCGCCGGCACCGGGGGCGACAATATGGCAACCCAGCACCTTGCGCGTGGCCTGAGAGACGATGAGTTTCATCAGTACCCGCTGCGTGCCGCCAGCAAAGGATTTCTGCATCGGCTTGAAAGACGTGGCATAAACCTCAATCGGTTCCTGTTCCGCTGCCTCTTCTTCGCTGAGGCCGACAGTTCCCATCTCAGGCTGAGTAAAGATCGCGGTCGGAATCAAGTCGTGATCCACCGGTGTCGGATTGCCCTTGAACACGGTTTCCACAAAGGCCATCCCCTCGCGGATCGCAACCGGTGTCAGGTTCACCCGGTCCGTCACATCGCCAATGGCAAAGATCGAAGGCACAGCGGTCTGGCTGTATTCATCCACGATGATCTCGCCCTTACGGCCGCGTTCAACGCCCAAAGCCTCCAGCCCAAGGTTATCGGCATTCGGCGCACGGCCCGTGGCATACATCACCACATCAAAACTCTGCTCGGAGCCGTTGGTGGCCTTGACCCAGATCTTGTCGCCCTGCTTTTTCATCTCGAGCACATTGGTGCCCAGGTGCAGGTCGATGCCGTTCTGGCACATTTCTTCGCTGATCAGTCCACGCGCCTCGTCATCAAAACCCCGAAGAATCTGTGCGCCGCGATAGAACTGAGTCGTCCTGACCCCCAGCCCGTTCATGATCCCGGCAAATTCACAGGCGATATAACCGCCCCCTACGATCAGGATGCTTTCAGGCAGCTTGTCCAAATGGAATATCTCGTTCGAGGTAATCGCCAGTTCCGAGCCCGGAAAATCCGGAACAACCGGGCGACCACCGGTGGCGATCAGAATGTGTTTGGCCGTTTTGCGGGTTCCGTCGGCCAGCTCGACCGTGTGGGCATCCACAAGGCGCGCACGCTGGTCAAAGCTTTCGACGCCGTTGTTCTTCAGGATATTGCGATATATCCCTTCCAACCGATCAAGCTCGGCCACAAGCTTGCCGTGGAAAGTGTTCCAGTTGAACGAGCCGGGCTGAATGTCCCAGCCATAGGCCTGCGCATCCCCGACCATGCCCGAGTATTCGCTGGCAAAGACCATCAGCTTCTTTGGCACGCAGCCCCGGATCACACAGGTGCCGCCATACCGGTCTTCTTCGGCCAGCGCGACCTTGGCGCCGGTTTCACCCGCCGCAACACGCGCCGCGCGGACCCCGCCCGAACCTCCACCGATGACAAAAAGATCATAGTCAAAGCTCATGCCGGGTTCCTTCGTTCAACTTGCAAATTTCTCTGGATATCTGGGCGTAAAAAACCCTGTGCCAACCCCCGGCGTGGAAATTTCGAACTTTCATAGCCACTTGCCGGAGGGACCTGCACGATACTCAGTCCGAAAAATCGGAAAACAGGTTATCGCGCGATCCGCTGAGCAGCTGATCCATTGCGACCGTACCCGCGTTGATATCCCGCAGCTCGACCCGGCCATCGCCATGGCCGATCACGACCTTGTCGCAGATGTCGATGAACAAGCCATTTTCCACAACACCGGGCACCTGGTTCAGAATCAGCGCCATCTGGCGCGGGTTGCCGATGCGCTTGAGGTGCAGGTCAAGGATGTGGTTGCCCTCATCGGTCACAAACGGAGCCTCGCCATTCATGCGCAGCGCCGAGGATGTCCCAAGAACATCCATCGTATCCAGAGCTTCCTCGATCAATGTGCGCGTTGTCTGCCAGCCAAAGGGAATGACCTCGACGGGCAGCGGAAAGGCCCCCAGAGTTTCAACTTCTTTACCTGCATCGGCGATGACGATCATCTGATCGCTGGCGGTGGCCACAATCTTTTCCTGCAGATGCGCACCGCCGCCCCCCTTGATCAGGTTCAGGTCCTGATCGAACTCATCCGCGCCGTCGATGGTCATGTCCAGCCAACCGGCCTGATCCAGTGAGATGACATCGATACCAACCTCGCGGGCAAGCTGCGCCGTGCGGGTCGAGGTTGGAACACCCTTGATCCGCAGTCCGTCTTCGCGCACCCGTTCACCCAGACGGCGCACCAGCCAGGCGGCTGTCGATCCTGTTCCAAGACCGACACGCATCCCGTCTTCGACCATGTCGGCGGCACGGTACGCGGCAACATATTTCGCGGTGTCGATTGGCGACAGATCTCTGGTCATGGCAGCTTTCCCAGTTTATTCTGACCGAGTTATAGGGAATGCGTCAGACGACTGCGACCCCATTTTGCGATCCGACTGGTGTTAAGATGTCTCAGGACTACGCGTTTCCTGTCGGAAAAGTCGCAATCATGTCTTACACCCACATCTTTGCGCTGTAAGTTGCGCGCATGTTGACCCGGTACCGCCTGCATTACGCCCCTGACAACGCCTCGCTGGTGATCCGGCTGGCGCTGAACGAGATGGGCGTAGCTTATGAAACCGTGGTGGTGGACCGCCGCCAGAACGAGCAGGACAGCGACGCGTATCGGTCGCTTAATCCCAACGGGCTGATCCCGGTTCTGGAAACGCCGCAGGGCCCGATCTTTGAAACTGCGGCGATCCTGCTTTGGCTGACAGAGCGCCATGGTCAATTGGCCCCGGCGGCGGATGATCCTGAACGCGCCGGATTTCTGAAATGGCTGTTCTTCGCGTCCAACACGTTGCATGCGGATCTTCGCATCCTGTTCTACGCTGAAAAATACATAGACGCCTCACAGGCCGACACGCTGCGCGCGGGCATCCGACCCCGGTTGCAGCAGCACCTGCGGCTGCTGGAAGCGCTGGCGCAACGCGGGCCTGAGTGGTTTCGCGCAGGTGTCCCATCGGTTCTGACCTATTATGTCGCCTGCATGATGCGCTGGATGGCCCTGTACCCCGTAAGTGCTGACCGCAGCTGGTATCAACTGGCCGACACGCCACATTTGCAGAAAGTGCTTCTGCACCTTGAGACATGCCCCGCCACCCGTTCGGCAATCGCTGCGGAAGGTTTGGGCGTTACACCCTTCACATCCCCTACTTACGCTAATCCCCCGGAAGGCTCGGCTATCTGATATGTTCCTATCTGTCTTCGATATGTTCAAAGTGGGCATTGGCCCGTCTTCATCACACACAATGGGCCCGATGGTGGCCGCGGCGCGCTTTCTGGACATGATGCGCGCGTCCCCCTTTGAATTTACGGGCCTGAAAGGTTCGCTGCACGGCTCGCTGGCCTTCACCGGCGTCGGCCACGCGACCGATCGGGCGACCATTCTGGGTCTGGCGGGCTTTGTTCCCGACACCTATGACAACGAAAAGGCCGAGGCCGCGCTGGCCGATATAGCACGCACGCACACCGTAACGCCCGAAGGCCTGCCGACGCTTCATTTCGATCCCAAGGCGGATCTGATTTTTGACTACGACAACAATTTGCCCGGGCACGCCAACGGGATGATCCTGATGGCTACCGACGCACAGGGCGATGTCATCCTGCGGCAGGTGTTTTATTCGATCGGCGGCGGCTTTGTCCTGACCGAGGAAGAACTGGCCGAAGGGAAAGACACCGATGAAGGCGACCCGGTCCCGTTCCCGTTCAAATCCGCCGCAGAAATGCTTGAGATGGCCAAATCCAGTGGCAAGACCATAGCCGGGATGAAGCGCGCGAACGAGATCGCGCGGGGCTGCGCCGACAGTTTCGCGAAAGGATCGGCCCGTTTGTGGGACGTCATGAATGCCTGTATCGAACGCGGCTTGACCACTGACGGCATCCTTCCGGGCGGTTTGAAAGTGCGCCGCCGCGCGAAAGGCATCTATGATGCGCTGATGGCCGAACGCGGCATGAACCTGACCGCGCCGCACACGATCAACGACTGGATGAGCGTCTATGCCATGGCGGTCAACGAGGAAAACGCGGCGGGCGGGCAAGTTGTCACTGCGCCAACCAACGGGGCCGCAGGTGTTCTGCCCGCTGTTCTACGCTACTATCTGGACCACGTACCGGGCGCGTCCGAAAGCCATATCGAGGATTTCCTGCTGACCGCGGCGGCCATTGGCGGGTTGGTGAAATACAACGCCTCAATCTCGGGTGCCGAAGCGGGATGTCAGGCCGAAGTTGGCAGCGCCGCTGCCATGGCGGCAGCCGGGCTTTGCGCCGTGATGGGGGGAACCCCTGAACAGGTGGAAAATGCCGCCGAGATCGCGCTGGAGCATCATCTGGGCATGACCTGCGACCCTGTTGCCGGACTGGTTCAGGTTCCTTGTATCGAACGAAACGGGTTAGGCGCTATCAAAGCAGTTTCAGCCGCCTCACTGGCCTTGCGCGGGGACGGTCAGCATTTCGTGCCGCTGGACGCGGTGATTGAGACGATGCGCCAAACCGGCCATGACATGCATGAGAAATACAAGGAAACCTCGCTGGGTGGTCTGGCTGTGAACGTACCGAACTGTTGAAACAGAAAGCGAGGGGCGACATGCGTGGGCATTGTCTGTGCGGCAAGATCCGGTTCGAAGTCGACCCTCCGGTACTTTCATGCGTCACCTGCCATTGCGACAGTTGCCGCCGCCAATGCGCAGCGCCGATGACAACGTATTTCGGAGTTCGCGATGGTCATTGGCGGTGGATCGGTGAAGAGCCCAAGCGCTTTAACTCCTCTCCCGGTGTCGAGCGCAGCTTCTGCCCGCACTGCGGCACGCCGATGTCCTTCCGGTCAACCGCCATGTCGGATGTGGTGCACCTATATGTCGCGACGCTGGGCGCTCCTGAAGCGCTGGAACCAACGTTGCATGTCGCGCATGAAGAAAAGCTGAAATGGCTGAAATTGGAGGATGGTCTGCCCACCTGCAACGGGCCGGATTACACCAAGGTTCAGCCCCTGCCCGACCGCTGACAACAGCGCTTCCCTCTGCGTCGCGAAACAGATAGCGTCGCGCTCATGACCCAGGACAGACCCGTCTTTGGCATCTTTTTGATGCTTGGTTTTTGCGTGCTCGCACCCTTGGGGGATGCGATGGCGAAGCTGTTGGGTGAAACCACACCGCTGGGTCTGCTGGTCATGGTCCGTTTCGCGGTGCAAGCGGTGATCCTGATCCCGCTGGTTGCGGTGACGGGGCGACCCTGGCGGATGCGCGGACGGATCCTGCGGCTGACCCTGCTACGGACGCTGCTGCATATCATCGGCATTTCGGCCATGTTCAGTGCGCTGCAATTCCTGCCATTGGCGGATGCCGTTGCAATTGCCTTCGTCATGCCATTCATCATGCTGCTGCTGGGCAAATATGTTCTGGAGGAAGAGGTCGGTTCCCGCCGTCTTGCTGCCTGCATCGTCGGGTTCATTGGCACGTTACTGGTCATTCAACCCAGCTTTGCCGAGGTGGGTGCACCTGCGTTGCTGCCACTGATCGTTGCCGTGGTTTTTGCCTTGTTCATGCTGGTCACCCGGCAAGTCGCGAAAGAGACCGATCCGGTGTCGTTGCAAGCCGTGTCCGGCGTATTTGCGACGATCCTTCTGGCACCGCTCCTTCTGATTGGCACGCAAATGAACATTCAGGAGCTCTCGATGACCCTGCCATCCAGCGATCTGAACTGGCTGCTGATTGCGATCGGGGTGTTGGGTACGGTCGCGCATCTGCTGATGACGTGGTCGCTGCGCTATGCGCCCTCTGCCACACTGGCCCCGATGCAATATCTGGAAATCCCGGTTGCAACCCTGATCGGATGGGTGATTTTCAACGACCTGCCCGATGGATTGGCTGCGGCTGGCATCGTCATCACCATTGCCGCAGGCCTGTACGTCATTCTGCGCGAGCGGGCCAGCGCCCGGTCTGCCCCGACAGAAACACCTGCATAAGCGGATCAAGTGCTGTGCGCGGGATCATCACCAGCAGGCCCGGCCCATCCATCTTCAGCTCGACAGGCGCCAGTGCACGGTTGGATGTTCCCACCTGCCCGTCCGGCTGAAAGGCCAGATTATCAATCGGCCATTCCAGCCCGGTACTGCGCCCCGTCACCGGCTGCATCGGAAACAGCGAGACCACATCGCCGGGCGCAACCGGCAGCTTGATCTCTGGCGGCGCATGAAAAACCAGTTCACGTTCGCCCAGCAATATGCAGGCCTGATCCTGCCGCCGGACCAGAACGTTCAGAACGGCCAGTTGATGATCAAGTCGCCCGCCAAGAAACCCAGCCCCCAGAACCAGAGGAGCGTGCAGATTGCGCAGGGCCTTGTCGAAATCGGTGCTGTCCTGTTCGCGGATGGCAAACAGGCGATCCGTGGGAATTTTAGCTTGCGTCGCTTTGCTCAGCGAATCGAAGTCACCAATCACCGCATCGGGAATCCGGCCTGATTCTGTCAAAATGTCCGCTCCGCCATCGGCGGCAACGACCGAATTGACGCGATTCAGCACCAGATTCAGGTCTCCAGATCCGATAAATCCCCCTCCGAACAGCCCGATTGGATCGATAGAGCGTACAATTGGCTCGATTTTCCTAAGATTGGCCATTTTTCCCGGATTTGGACACATTAAGACCACAAAATGATAGGTTCATGCATAAAGTTCAGAGCCTTCGTGTGCTCCCGATTCCGGGTAAGTGGGCTCTCGTAGTTTGTAAAGGACGTGCGTCTGATGGTACAGAATAACAAGGTATTAACCGTTTCATATGGAACCTTCTCCTGCACTTTGGAAGGATTTGATGATTCCTTTGAAACGATGAAAGCCATCGCCGAGTATTTCCGCGATCTCGCAGCGGATGACCGTTACTTCGGTTCGGAACCCCCGCAACCTGATGCCGAAATGCTGACCCGCATCGCCCGGCGTGATGCATCACAGCGCGTCGAAGCCCGTCAGAACGAATCCGGCCTGTTGCTGCGTGCCACTCAGACAACCGAAGCGCCAGTTGCTGCTGAAGAACCGGCCCCGCACACGGCCGCAGTCAATGTAGCCGAAACTCCCGCTCATGTTCAGCCACAACCGACCCCTGCGCAGACCGGGTTCGCCGAGGCAGAACCTGTCGCAGACACCCCGCCCCCGGCTGCTGACAGCATCGCGGCGAAACTGCAGCGTATTCGCGCGGTCGTCTCTCATTCCGATGTGCCCGCTGCCGAGTATTCCGAAGACGAAGACTCGTCTCTGCTGGCCAAATCCGCTCCTCCGGTAGATGCTGTGGCCGCCGCGTTTGAGGCTGGTGCTCTCAGCGCGGATGACTTTGCCGAACCCAAAGAGCCTGAAACCCAGGAAACCGAAGAACTGGCGGCACCTGCGGTTGACGAGGCGCTTGACGAGGAGGCCGCGGAACCACAAGCGGCTGAGACAGTTGATGCGCTGATCCCCGAAGTTGCTGAAACTCAGATCGAAGACACCGTTGACTTGCAGGCGCCCCTGACCCCCCAGCCCCTGCAAATCGACGAGACCGAAGGCGCGCCGGTGGCGGATCAGTCCGCCGCCGAGCCTCTGTTGGCTGATCTCGATGACGTTGGCGAAGACGATTTCGACGAAGAGGATGCCCCCAACATTCTCAACGTAGAAGACGTAGCAATTGAATCCGACGATGAACCGGTCGAGGACGATCTGGCACAGGGTGTTTTGACCGCAGACGACGAAATGCACCTGCTGACCGAAATTTCCGAGATCGAACATCACCTGTCCGGTCGTTCGAGCCAAAAACTGGCGGACGATGCGAATCCCGATCAGGATATGTCACGCCTGATGGCAAAGACCGGTGAGCATATGGATGACCCCAGCAGCAGCGATGCGCGCGAAACCTATTCGCACCTGCGCACCGCCGTCGCAGCCACCGAAGCCGACCGCGACGGTCAGGCACGCTCGGAAGAGGCGGCCGACCGGGATTACCGCGGCGATCTGGCATCCGTGGTCAGCCCACGGCGACCCGAGATCAAGGTAACCAGCATGCGTCCGGCACCGGAAGCTCCGGCGCCGCTCAAGCTGGTGGCCGAGCAGCGGGTGGATGAACACGGAACATCCGCAAGCCCGGTCTCGCCACGTCGTGTCACCGCAGACCAGGACGCAACCGGATCGGAGGAAGGCGGTTTCGCACAGTTTGCACAGGAACAGGGTGCGCAATCGCTGCCTGATCTTCTGGAAGCGGCTGCCGCATATCTGTCCTTCATCGAAGGTCAGGAGCAGTTTTCGCGCCCGCAGCTGATGAACAAGGTGCGTTCACTGAAACAGGACGAGTTCAATCGCGAAGAAAGCCTGCGTTCTTTTGGACAGTTGCTGCGCGATGGCAAGATCGAGAAAGCCGGAGGCGGGCGTTTCGCGGCGTCCAACCTGATCGGTTTTCGCCCCGATGACGAGCGTGCCGTAGGCTGATCACGCCACAAGGTTTCCAAGCAAGGCCGGGTTTACCCCCGGCCTTTTTGCTTTTTGCCATTGGACCATACTCCTGCCCTGAATGACAAAGCCCGAGCGTTTCGACTGATACCAGACAGCCGACAATATACCTCCGAGGACCGCGTGTAATCCTGCGCAGTGCTCAGCAGGCCCGGTCATTTACACGTACCTGACGAGCGCTAGGACTGATCGGGGTCTTCTTTGCCGACGCCGCGAAACACGAACTTGAACGGCAGGGCCCAAAGGATGCCCAGCACGATATAAACCAGCAGTTCGATCCAGATCGGAGGACGCCCCAGCAAGTTCACGATCGTCACCACGGCGATGATGTACAGCGGAAGGCCAAGCACAAGGATCACCAGCGACCAGCGCCGGCGTGCCTTGTAACTCAACCCTGTCTTCTGTTTCTCGCGCATCAGTCAGCAAAGGGGTCTGTCACCAGAATGGTGTCATCCCGCTCCGGGCTGGTGGACAAAAGTGCCACCGGGCATTCGATCAGTTCTTCGACCCGACGTACATATTTGATCGCATTTGCAGGTAAATCCGCCCAGCTGCGCGCGCCTTCGGTCGATTCGCTCCACCCCGGCATTTCTTCGTAAATCGGGGTACAGCGGGCTTGCTGATCAGCTGCGGTTGGAAGGTAATCCAAACGCTCGCCATCCAGCTCATACCCGGTGCAGATCTTAAGGGTCTCAAACCCGTCCAGAACATCCAGCTTGGTCAGCGAGATACCGTTCACGCCGCTGGTGGCGCAGGTCTGGCGCACCAGACAGGCGTCGAACCATCCGCAGCGGCGCTTGCGGCCTGTTGTCGTCCCGAATTCGTGCCCGCGTTCACCCAGACGCTGACCGTCTGCGTCTTCCAACTCGGTCGGGAACGGCCCTTCTCCAACGCGGGTGGTATAGGCCTTAACAATGCCAAGCACGAAATTGATCGAGCCCGGACCGATTCCAACACCGGTTGCCGCCTGACCCGCAATCACGTTCGACGACGTTACAAAGGGATAAGTGCCAAAATCGATATCCAGCAGCGCGCCCTGCGCCCCTTCAAACAGGATGCGTTTCCCGGCCTTGCGCTTTTCGTTCAGCACTTTCCAGACAGGTGCCGCAAACGGCAGAATTTGTTGCGCGATCTCTTTGAGCTGAGCAACCAGCGCGTCGCGGTCAACCGGTTCGATACCCAGACCCTTGCGCAACGGATCGTGATGTTGCAATGCGCGGTCCACGCGGGCCTCCAGCGTGGCTTCGTCCGCCAGATCGGCAACGCGAACGGAACGCCGCCCAACCTTGTCTTCATAGGCCGGGCCAATTCCGCGACCGGTTGTTCCGATCTTGGTGCCTTTGCTCGCAGCTTCCTCGCGCGCACGATCCAACTCGCCGTGAATCGGCAGAATCAGCGGCGTGTTTTCGGCAATCATCAGCGTGTCGGGAGTGATTTCAACACCCTGCGCCCGGATGGTTGCGATCTCATTGACCAGATGCCAGGGGTCCAGAACCACACCATTGCCGATAACGCTCAGCTTGCCGCCGCGTACCACACCCGAAGGAAGCGCGTGCAGCTTATAGACCTCGCCGTCGATCACCAGCGTGTGACCGGCATTGTGACCGCCCTGAAAACGCGCGATTACGTCCGCCCTTTCGCTGAGCCAGTCGACAATCTTGCCTTTTCCTTCGTCGCCCCATTGGGCGCCGACAACAACCACGTTGGCCATATCCGGTCCTTTTCGTGCTGAGTGATCAAACCCGGCTCATATAGCGGGGCAAAAACCGCAGGGAAACCGATATTTCGCCGCAGAGGAAAATCGCGCGGGCGCGCGATGCCTCCGGCGGGGATATTTGTAGCCAGATGAAGAGCGGATCCCTTGCTTCATCTGGCTGTAAATATCCCGGGGGAGGCGCCCGGAACGGGCGGCGGGGGCAGAGCCCCCTACCCTGTCATCGTAAGTGGACAGGTTGTCCGTGCGGAGTGGTCAGGTAAGCCTCTTCCCAGGCCTGATGCACATCCTGCACATCTTTCGGCATGGCAGCGCCCTGTTCGGCCAGCAATGTCTCAAGCGTTTCCAGCCATGCGTGGAAGTAATCGTCACCGCCATCCAGTTCCCGGGCAAGTCCATTGCGTTTCAGTATCGCTGAAAAGCGCGCCGCCCAATCCGACCATTCGAACCGCCCAGCCTCGTTCAGCGCGACGGTGACGGCAAAAACCTGAGCGTGCCAGGGCTCAGCAAAAACCGGCTCGGGGGCTCCGTATGAGATACAATCATTCATACCAGTTCCAAGTAGCTTTGCCAGAGGTCCAGAACCACCTGGTCGGCGGGATGTTCGGGGGCGGCCCAGAGCTCTGATGCCGCAAAGGCCACTGCATAAATCGGCTCTGGCGCTTCACCCAACCCATGCGCATTGGAATCGGGCAGAACATGGGTTCCGTGCAGGCGCAGGATTCGGCCCCTGGCACCGGATGCATAAACAGGCAGGCGCGTGTGCCCCCCATCCACGAGGCGATTTGCTGCCGGTCGGACCGTGACAACCTCTTGCCCCACAGAAAACAGCGCCGCAACATTGGAAGGCCTGTCCGCGGGCCCGCCTTTGGCCAGCGCTGCGGACACCGCTTCCGCCTTGAGCGCTCTGTCTGCCAAGGGGTGCGGTTTGTCGCCACGCACGCCACGCAGATCTTCCAATGTCAGAACACCCTTTTCGACAAGCAGATCGGCCAGACCGGATATCCATTTCTCATAATACGAAAACCGGGTGTAGTCCTTCGGGGACAGGCGTTCGCGCGCGTGGCGTGAAACGTCGATGTTCCACTGCCCCAGAAACCCAGATGCAAGTGTGACCGCAAGAGCGCGGGCGTGCCAGTCTTCGGCAAAGACCGGCGCATCCTCTGCCTCTGGACGTATCGGACCATCACCGAAACGGCCTCCCATATCGTGAACGCGGGTCATGCGGGCACCCTCGGAAGGCCCGTGCCGATCATGCTGTCGCGCGTCACAAGCGCGGTTAGTTCATCTTCGTTCATCCCGTCTGTGCCTTCAGGGCGCATGGGCAAGACAAGGTAGCGAATTTCGGCCGTCGAATCCCAAACCCGTACAGAGGTGTCTTGGGGCAAGGTGACGCCGAACTCGGCCAGCACCTTGCGCGGTTCTCGCACCGCGCGGGCTCGGTAGGCGTCGGACTTGTACCATCCGGGCGGGATACCCAGCAGTGGCCAAGGGTAACAGCTGCACAGGGTGCAGACGACCATGTTGTGCCGATCCGGTGTGTTCTCGACAACCACCATATGTTCGCCCTGGCGGCCATAGTAGCCAAGGTCGGCTACGACCGGAGTGGCGTCTTCAAGCAGGGCGGCTTTGAAGGCAGGGTCGCTCCAGGCTTTGGCAACGACGCGCGCGCCGTTTTGCGGCCCGATCCTGTTCTGATAAGTGTCGATAATCTCATCCAGAGCCGCCGGATCGATCAGCCCTTTGCGAGTCAGAATCGTCTCAAGCGCTTTGACGCGCAATGCGGGTTCGGGTGGCAACAGGGCATGCGGGTGGTCGTGATCGTCATGTGGCATGGCCGCAGCCTGCGTCACAACTCAACGCACTGTCCAGTCCCTTTGACGTGATGGGATACATCAAGGAAGTTGATGCCAACTCCTGACTTGCCCCCGCTGGCAAACTTGCATAAGTACCACGCGATACACGCCACGCTGTACAGGACCACCATGGAAAACGTCGTTCTCATCATCCATCTTCTTCTGGCTCTGGGCCTGATCGCCGTTGTCCTGATGCAGCGGTCTGAAGGCGGTGGCCTTGGCATGGGCGGTGGCGGTGGTGCGATGACCGGTCGCGCGGCAGCGACGGCTTTGGGCAAGCTGACCTGGATACTTGCAGCGTGTTTCATCGTCACCTCGATCACACTGACCATTCTTGCGGCTCAGAAATCTTCGGGCAGCTCAGTAATCGACCGTCTGGGCGTTCCGGCACCGGCTTCGACCGAGGAAAGCGCTCCGGCTATTCCGTCGGTTGATGATCTTCTGCCGCCGGCACAGGACGACAACGCGCCGCTGATCCCGCAGGCGGATTGATCCACAAAACCTAGAAACCTGAGAGAGGACTGCAACAGCATCTTGCGGTTCTCTTGCGCTTTTGGCGCGAATCCTTTATACGTGAAGTCCCGTGATGCAGCGGTTTTTCGGAACCGCCGGGCAGCTGATTTTGACGTCTCACGGGAGCAGCCGAAAAACTATGGCACGTTTTATTTTCATCACCGGTGGTGTGGTTTCGTCCTTGGGCAAAGGGCTGGCTTCGGCAGCTTTGGGCGCTTTGTTGCAGGCCCGCGGTTATTCGGTGCGTCTGCGCAAGCTGGACCCCTATCTGAACGTCGATCCCGGCACGATGTCGCCCTTTGAGCATGGCGAAGTGTTTGTCACCGATGATGGTGCCGAGACCGATCTGGACCTTGGCCACTACGAACGGTTCACCGGAGTCGCGGCACGCAAGACCGACTCGGTCAGTTCCGGGCGGATCTATTCGAACGTGCTCGAGAAAGAACGCCGTGGCGATTACCTTGGCAAGACCATTCAGGTGATCCCGCACGTCACAAATGAGATCAAGGATTTCATCGCCATCGGCGAGGATGAGGTTGATTTCATGCTGTGTGAGATTGGCGGCACTGTGGGCGATATCGAAGGCCTGCCCTTCTTTGAAGCCATCCGACAGTTCAGTCAGGACAAACCGCGCGGCCAGTGTATCTTTATGCATCTGACGTTGCTGCCCTACATCAAAGCGTCGGGTGAGTTGAAAACCAAGCCGACCCAGCACTCGGTGAAAGAACTGCGCTCGATCGGTCTGGCCCCCGATATTCTGGTCTGCCGGTCCGAAGGGCCGATCCCGACCAAGGAACGGGAAAAACTGGCCCTGTTCTGCAACGTGCGTCCGGACAGCGTGATCGCAGCGCAGGACCTGTCGACCATCTACGACGCCCCGCTGGCCTATCACCGCGAGGGGCTGGATCAGGCCGTTCTTGATGCCTTCCAGATCAGCCCCGCCCCCAAGCCCGATCTGGCCAAATGGGAAGATGTGAGCGACCGCATCCACAACGCCGAGGGCGAAGTGAAAGTGGCCATTGTCGGCAAATATACGCAGCTTGAAGACGCCTATAAGTCGATTGCCGAGGCGCTGACCCATGGCGGTATGGCCAACCGCGTGAAGGTCAAGATCGAGTGGGTGGATGCCGAGGTTTTCGATACCGAAGACGCGGCCCCGTATCTGGAAGGCTTCCACGCCATCCTCGTCCCCGGTGGGTTTGGCGAGCGTGGCACCGAAGGCAAGATCAAGGCGGCGCAATATGCGCGCGAGCACAAGGTTCCCTATCTGGGCATTTGTCTTGGCATGCAGATGGCGGTGATCGAGGCTGCGCGGAACGCTGCGGGTATTACCGAAGCCGGGTCCGAGGAATTCGACCATGAGGCCGGGAAGAAACGGTTTGAACCGGTGGTCTATCACCTCAAGGAGTGGGTACAGGGCAACCACAAGGTCGAGCGCAAGGTCGGCGACGACAAGGGCGGCACAATGCGCCTTGGAGCTTACAACGCAGTATTGGCGGATGGATCCAAAGTGGCCGAGGTTTATGGCGGCACGCAGATCGAGGAACGACACCGCCACCGCTATGAAGTGGACATCAAGTATCGCGACAAGCTTGAAAAAGCGGGCCTGAAGTTTTCGGGCATGTCCCCGGACGGTCGTCTGCCCGAAATCGTGGAATGGGCGGATCATCCGTGGTTCATCGGCGTTCAGTACCACCCGGAACTGAAGTCCAAGCCGTTTGACCCGCATCCGCTGTTTCGCGAATTTGTGCGGGCCGCAAAAGACACCTCGCGGCTGGTCTAATCTCTGACTGTGTCGGACTGTCACCCCACGTTGTTTCGTGGGGGCTGACCTCTTAACTGTGTGGAGAGGCAGGTTTTCTGCTTTTGCATTTCACGGTTTCAGGAGATTTCCGATGAGCAACGCAACAACGATCACCAACCTTCAGCAAGCGCTTCATATGGAGCTTACTGCCGCGCACCAATACCAGTTGCACGCGCATGTTCTGGACGACTGGGGCCTTGATATTCTGGCCGAGAAAATGCGGGGCGAGATGCAGGAAGAGCTGGTGCATTCTGACGCCTTTATCGAACGTATCCTGTTTCTGGGTGGAACCCCCGAGCTTGCGTTTCAGAAAAGCCCGGCCGCAGCAGGCACACTGGAAGAGATGTTCGCCTCTGACCTCAAAGACGAGAGTGAGGCCGTTGATTTTTACACCAATGCAGCGCAACAGGCGGCCGAAGTTGGTGATGTTGGTTCGCGTACACTGTTCGAACGCATCCTGATGGAAGAAGAAGGTCATAAAGCCTGGCTGGAGACACAGCTGAGCCTTCTGCAACGTCTGGGCGAATCTGCGTTTAGCGCGAAATTCGTCTCTGGCGCTGCGGGCGACGCCTGAGACCTTGGTTTCAAACCGGTGGATGTCACAGGTGCTTTGCGAAGCTGACGCAATCTGTGCCTGTGCCGTCACCTTAAATTGACCTGGCTGGGTGCAAAAACTCTGGCCGGGTCATTTTCTCAGCGTTAGCTGTAGGATACGTGACAACAGGAGAGTTCCGATGACCAGCCAGTCCCAGAAAGCCGTGACCTTTACCAGCCTTCACAAGAAGGGCGATCCTGTCATTCTGTTCAATATCTGGGACGCTGGCAGCGCTGGCGCCGTTCGGGACGCTGGTGCCCAGGCCATCGCGACCGGCAGTGCCCCTGTTGCCATGGCGCAGGGCTATGGCGACGGGCAGAACATTCCACTTGAGGCCGCGTTGGACAATGTACGCCGCATCGTTGCGGCGATTGATTTGCCGGTAACACTGGATTTCGAGGGGGCTTATGCCGAAGACCCGCAAGGGATCGCGCAAAACGTTCGGCGCGCACTTGACTGCGGTGTTGTCGGGTTCAACTTTGAAGACCAGATCATCGGTGGTGACGGTCTCTACGATATCGCCACTCAGGCCAAACGTGTTGAAGCGGTATGCGACGCTTGCGCGCGCGCGGCTATTCCCGCCTATGTCAATGCGCGCACAGATATCTTCCTGAAGGCCGCAGCGGACACCCATGACGACACGATGCTGGATGAGGCCATTGCCCGTGCCAATGCCTATGCTGACGCAGGCGCCAGCGGATTCTTTGCACCCGGGCTAAAGAACGAAGCCCTGATCGCCCGGCTTTGCGAATCCACGACCTTACCGGTCAATATCATCGCCCTGCCCGGCACGCCGGATACGCCCACTCTGGCAAAGCTCGGGGTCGCGCGGATCAGCTACGGTCCAGTCCCCTATCGCCAGATGCTGGCCTGGTTGCAGAACGCAGCCAAAGAGGCGCTGACCTGGTAAACGCAGGCCTTTGTTTCTTAAGGACAAATTGAAACCCATGGATATTGGGCAATGATTGAATGTTGGCCGGTGTGTACCCGGTGCCGCGCAGCTCTGATTCAGCGCGGGACACACGCAATACTATAGCAAGACCGGCATTTCGTGCTTGGCCGATCACGACCTGTCGTCTAGGTGTTTGTTATGTTGAAAAGGTTCTTTAAGGCGCTCAGACCGCCTCATCATGAACAGTTGCCGGACCCGGATGCAGAACTTGCTCTGGGCGCCCTCATGGTGCGCGTCGCGCAGGCAGATCGCGATTACAAGCTGGAAGAGATCAGTCTGATCGACAAGATACTGGCCCGTCTGTACCAGCATAACGCGATTGAGGCAGCCAAGGTGCGTGCCACCTGTGAAAAGCTCCATGCTGCGGCACCGGAAACTGATACGTTCGGCAAACTGATCCGGGAAACCACGGATCTGAAAGAGCGGCTAGCAGCCCTTGACGCGTTGTGGGAAATTGTTCTGGCGGATGGCAGTTCGGACGAAGGCGAGATAAAGATCGTCGAAGAAGCCCGCATTGCCATGGGCCTGAGCTATAATGACAGTCAGGCAGCGCGCGAGCGCGTCCAAAGCCGCTTGGATGTGAGTTAAGCGCCCGCTATATCTTACCCATGTTCAGTGACTTTCTTTCCAGGCTCACACAGCCCAAGCCCGAACCGCTTGTCGAAGATGATGCCCGCCTGGCCCTGACGGCCTTGCTGGTGCGTCTGGCACGATCTGACAACGATTATTCTGATTCCGAGATGGCGCGCATCGACCGCATCTCGGCTGAACGATACGGTTTGTCCCCATTCGAAAGCGCGGCTTTGCGCGCCCGTGCCGAAGATCTGGAGGCTGAAGCCCCCGACACGGTCCGTTTTACCCGTGCCATCAAGGAAGCAGTCGCTTATGAAAACCGGCTGGCGGTGGTTCAGGCGCTGTGGTCAGTGGCCCTGGCTGATGGCCACCGTACGGGTGAGGAGGATTCGCTGCTGCGTCTGGTTGTCAGCCTGCTGGGGGTCAGCGACGTAGATTCGGCTTTGGCCCGGCAAAAGGCCGCCAAATCTTGATAGCCATGCTTGGCATGTACGACATGCCCGAGGTTCAGGCCGCCAATGATCGGTTCTGGGGGTTGATTCGCACGCATCTGGGACATGGTCCGGAACAGCTGACCCGAGGCGCCGATGTTTGGCAGGTCTGGCTTGATCCTGATCTGGTGCTGGCACAGACCTGTGGAATGCCCTATCGCACACGCTTGCATGATCGGGTTCAACTGGTGGGCACCCCGGATTACGGCCTTCCCGGTTGTCCTGCCGGGCATTATTGCTCGGTCTTTGTGGCGCGGCGCGACGACAACCGCACGCTGGCGGGCATGACTGACGGTATCTTCGCGTATAACGAAGCGCTGTCTCAATCCGGCTGGGCAGCACCGATCACGCATCTATCCCGGGAGAACCTAAATCCTGCGTCGTTGTTGGAAACAGGCGGTCACGCGCTGTCAGCGCAGGCGGTCTCGGACGGGAAGGCAGATTTCGCCGCGCTGGATGCATTGACCTGGATGATGTTGCAGGAACATACCGATCTGGGCAAAAGCCTGCGCGAATTGGCAAAAACCACTCCTACACCAACCCTGCCCTATATTACTGGACCCGACCAAAACGCGGATCTGGTCGCAGACGCAGTTCGAACCGCAATAGACAACCTTGCCGAACACGACCGCAAAACGCTGCATATTCAGGGGCTGATCGACATCCCGGCGGAGGAGTACCTGTCCGTACCGACCCCGCCACCGCCATGCGCACAGCGGATAATCTGATGACCAAATTGTCCGGTGCATTTGGTCATTTTGGCTGTTTCCGACCCTGAATTTGCGAATTGCGCATTGCATTGAGCAAATTTTTCGGCCCTATTACCGCACCAACACCACAAACTACTGGACTGCCCGTGACAGAAATCGCTCCCGTCATCGAAATCAAAAACCTTCACAAAAGCTTCGGCAATCTGGAAGTGTTGAAGGGGGTGGATATCACAGCGCATGGCGGCGACGTAGTCTCGCTGATCGGGTCATCGGGGTCAGGAAAATCAACTTTGCTGCGCTGCTGCAATCTGTTGGAAGACAGCCAGCAGGGTGAAATCCTGTTCAAAGGCGAACCTGTCAAATGGTCGGGCGATAGCCATGGGCGCCGCCCCGCGGACCCCAAGCAGGTTCTGCGCATCCGCACCAACCTGTCGATGGTGTTTCAGCAGTTCAATCTGTGGGCGCATATGACCATCCTGCAAAATGTGATGGAAGCCCCCGTGACCGTTCTGGGCCGCGACAAGGCCGAAGTGGAAGACAGCGCGCGCAAATACCTTGAGAAAGTTGGTATTGGCGACAAATGTGACGCCTATCCGGCACAATTGTCCGGCGGTCAGCAACAGCGCGCCGCGATCGCACGGGGGCTGTGCATGGAACCGCAGGCGTTGTTGTTCGACGAACCGACCTCGGCGCTGGATCCCGAACTGGAACAGGAAGTGATCAAGGTGATCAAGGATCTGGCAGCGGAAGGGCGCACCATGATCATCGTGACACATGACATGAAAATGGCGGCAGATATCTCGAGCCACGTGGTATTTCTTCATCAGGGCCTGATCGAGGAAGAAGGTTTGCCCGAAGATATCTTTACGTCACCCGAATCTGAGCGGCTTCGGGGCTTTCTCTCCGCCACTCAGGCGGCTTAACTTCAAGAACAGAACCAAACTGGGGAGTAACCAATGAAAAACCTGATTCTGTCCACTGCAGCCCTGGCGCTGACTGCTGGTATCGCGATGGCCGACACGGTCCGCATGGGCACCGAGGGCGCCTACCCTCCGTACAACTTCATCAACGATGCAGGTGAAATCGACGGGTTCGAGCGTGAAGTCGGCGACGAGCTGTGCAAACGCGCTAACCTGGAGTGTGAATGGGTCAAGAACGACTGGGATTCGATCATTCCGAACCTGGTCTCGGGCAACTACGACACCATCATCGCCGGTATGTCGATCACTGCCGAACGTGATGAGGTCATCGACTTTACCCAAGACTATTACCCGCCGACCGCGTCGGCCTATGTCGCGACCTCTGACTCGGCAGACGTAACCGGTGGTGTCGTTGCTGCGCAAACCGCCACGATCCAGGCAGGCCACGTTGCCGAATCCGGTGCAACCCTGGTTGAATTCGCGACCCCGGAAGAAACCATTGCAGCCGTCCGTAACGGCGAAGCCGATGCCGTTCTGGCCGACCGCGACTATCTGGTGCCGCTGGTCGAGGAATCGGGCGGTGAGCTGGTCTTTATCGGCGATCCGGTTCCGCTGGGCGGCGGCGTCGGCATGGGCCTGCGTGAAAGCGACGGTGAACTGCGCGGCAAGTTCGACGAAGCCATCACTTCGATGAAAGCTGACGGCACGCTGAACGAGATGCTGATCAAGTGGTTCGGTGAAGGCACCGCCACATACGGTTCTGACGGTTCGGTCGTCACCAACTAAGACCTGACCAATCCCGGTCCGGTGCTTTGGCGCCGGGCCGCTTCCGGCCTAGCCGGAACAGACGTTGGAAAGACGCCATATGTTCTCGTACTGCGCTGATCCTGACACGCTGGGCACGTTCCGCTGGTTTTCATGCTACCTGACCAATGGCGTCCACTGGTCGTTCTACCTGTCTTTCATCAAGGTTTTGGCCTTGCTGGCTGTGACCGCGCCCGTCGCTCTTGGCTTCGGGTTTGCAGGTGCCATGGCGGCGCGCTCGCATTTCCCCCCGCTCAGCTGGCTGGGCAAAGGGTATATCGCGATTGTGCGCGGCGTGCCCGACATTGCGTTTTTCCTGTTCTTCGTCATAGCGCTGGATCAGGCGTTTGAGTGGACGCGGCATAAGATATTGTGCCCGGACTGGACCGACCCAATCCGCCAGGGCAATGACTTCCTCGTTTGTCAGGCCGCCAAGCTGCCGCTCGGAACCGCGCCTGAATGGGTGCATGAAACCTATGGGTTTTTCCTTGCGGTCATCACCTTCTCTATCGTTTTTGGCGCCTTTGCGGCCAATGTCCTGTTCGGCGGAATGCGCGCCGTACCACATGCGCAACTGGAAACGGCCGAAGCTTATGGCATGAATCGCCGCCAGACCTTCTGGCGTATCCTTGTGCCTCAGATGTGGGTTTACGCGCTGCCCGGCCTGTCCAATCTTTGGATGGTGCTGATCAAGGCGACACCCCTGCTCTTCCTGCTGGGCGTCGAAGATATCGTGTATTGGGCGCGCGAACTGGGCGGCACCAAAACCTCGAAATTCACGCAATACCCGCATGGCGACTGGCGCATGTGGTATTTCCTGTTCCTGCTGATCTTCTACCTTGGCATGACCCGTTTCTCGGAACTTGGGCTTGAAAAACTGATGCGGCGATTGTCCCACGGACAGGCCACTTCCGGCGGAGAGCTTCTGCGCAAGGAGACCACGGCATGATGATCCGCGTTCCAGACCGCAACCGGGTGCCGCACGCGATTGCACAGCAATCTCTCTCGCGCCCGCAATCTCCTTTCCAAGGAGCCCGATCATGAGCTGCATCCAGACCATTCAGGATTACGGCCTGCGGTCGCTTGGCTTTGGCGAACGCCTGCTGCCCAAGACCGATTTCACCCTGTGCGAACAGTTCACCCTGATCGGCTCGGGCATGATCTGGAACATCTATTTCGGCGTCATGGCGCTGGCGACCGGGTTCTTTCTGGCCACCGCGCTGGCCGTCGGCAAAGCCTCGACCAACAAATGGCTGCGCAAACCTGCCGAATGGTTCATCTTTCTGTTCCGGGGCTCGCCTCTCTTTATCCAGTTCTTCTTTGCTTATTTCTTCTTCCTGTCGCTGAAGAAAACATATCCGATGTTCGACGCCTTCACCTCGGCCTGGCTGGGGGCGCTGATCGTGCTGTTCCTGAACACCGCAGCCTATTCGGGTGAGATTTTTTACGGTGCCCTGCGCTCGATCCCCAAGGGAGATATCGAAGCGGCAGATGCCTATGGCATGTCCGGCTGGTCGCGGTTTCGGCGGATCGTCTGGCCCACCATGCTGCGTCTGGCCTGGCCGGCCTATACGAACGAAGCGATCTTTCTGTTCCATGCCACCACGTTGGTCTTCTTCTCGGCCTTTCCGGCCTGGCAACAACGTGGCGACGCGCTCTATTACGCCAGCTATTTCGCGGACAAAACGTTCAACCCGTTCATCCCCTATCCAATTCTGGCCTTCTATTTCATCCTGCTGACATTGGTGATTGTCGGGGGATTTGGCCTGATCAACAAACGCCTGAACCGCCACCTGCCCACCGCCAAACGAGCAAAAATGCGGTTCAAACTGAACCTGGCGCGCTAAAGGTCATCGCGCCGGACATTCTGGCGTTCAAGCCTACACAACGCTTTTAATACGCTTGGCGGTGCGAACACGGACAGTCGATTTTGGGGGAATGGTACCGCCTCCCTGGCTTGAACAGGGGACCTCTGGATCCACAATCCAGCGCTCTAACCAACTGAGCTAAGGCGGCACTTTGTGAGGGGCGATGTACCGAACGCGCCGGGGGAATGCAAGAGGATTAAAGCCTAATTCTCCAGCTTTGTTCGACAAGATCGACCCCAAAGGAATGCACCGGTTTGCTGTCTATCAGTTCCCAGCCAAACGCCCTGTAAAGCGCGCAGGCAGCCGTATGGCTTTCATGGGTCCACAGAACCATTTCCCGAAATCCGGCCTCGCGTGCGAAGTCTGTACAGGTCTGCAACAGCCGTTTCCCCAACCCAAGTCCGCGCGCCTCGGGGACTAGCAGGAAGAGGCGTAGTTTGGCGGTTGTCTGGTCAACACGCACGCAGAAGATGCTACCCAATCTTTGCCCAGCCCGTTCAACAATCCAGCCTTTTTCAAAGGACGGGTCATTGTTGGCAATGAACTCCTCAAGGATGCGCGCAACCAATGGGGCAAAGCTGTCATCAAATCCTTCGTCGCGCGCATAGAGTAACCCGTGCTGTCCAACCAGCCACGCGGCATCATCGGGGCGAAACGTTCTGAGAACCACATTTTCCATGTCTTATCTGACCGCAAAGGTGACTTGATTCTCAACCCCGTGCGCGCTAGCACGAATGCTCAGTCTCGGAGGCATAGATGGGCATCAATACCGAACGCGATATTCAGGCCAACCTGCAAATCGGTCCGACCGATCAGGGGATGGTACGCTTGTTCATCGAAGCCGACGGCATCGAGATTCCGATGGATTTCGACCCCGAGGAAGCCGAAGAAATCGCCGATGAGATCCGCGCCGCGATACAGGCCGCCCTCGCCGTCAAAGGCTGAGCTTTTACAAGCGCGGATCGCGCAGCGCATGCAGACGGCGTGCTGCATCTGTTGCAAATTTCTGGATCATCTTCTTGCGCCGCGCCGGGGCAAGCTTGTCCTCGGGCGCCATGCGCACGATCTCGGCATCATAGGCGTCAGCAATGATCAAGCCCGTTTCATCAGGTAACAGATCGGTCGGAAACTCGGTATCCACGGCCCAGAAGAATCGATCACACCATTCCAAATAGCCCTGCCATTTGGCATCCGATTGATAATCGGCACGGCTGGATTTGCATTCGATCACCCAAATCTCACCTTTGGGACCCAGCCCCATCACATCGACACGCAAACCACGTGCCGGAACGAATTCTTCAACAGAAACAAAACCATGCGCGGCAAGGTGGCGTGCGACGCCACGCGCGAGCTTCTGTCCGGGCTGCAAATCTAACAACATACCCCAAATGTGAACAATTGGTGAACAAAAGTAAAGTACTGCATCGCGCTTGACATGGTACCATTTGGTATCGCATTAATATGATACCAAATGGTATCTGTTCTGGGGTTGCTTATGGATAACCGAACTCAAAACGCGTTCCGTGCGCTGGCCGATCCCACACGTAGGGACATTGTACAATTGCTCTCGTCTCAGGACATGACCATCGGGCAGTTGACAGACCGGTTCGACATGACCCGGGCCGCGGTCAAAAAGCATCTGACCGTGCTATCCGACGGCGGCTTGATCACCGTTGAAACCCGTGGCCGCGAACGCATTAACCGACTTGAACCACAAGGCATGGCCCCCGTTCTGGACTGGCTCAGATATTTTGACCAGTTCTGGGACGATCGCCTCAACTCTCTCAAGGAAGCTGTTGAAAGGAAATCGAAATGACCGATGCAGTTCTGAAGAAATCGATCTTTCTGAGGGCCGAGCCGGAAACGGTTTGGGCTTATCTTACAGACCCGGATCGTCTGGCGGAATGGTTCCACAAACCTCAACACCCTCTGTCCGCGGGTCAAAAGTTGGAGATGTTTGGCACGACAAGCGGCGACCTGTTGATTTGGGGTGAGGTTCGCGTTGCCAACCCTCCCAAATATCTGGAATACACGTTCACCGTAAAACCGATGGGCGACGCGGTGAGCGTGGTCAAGTGGACCCTGGAACCCGTCGCAGGAGGGACGCGCCTTGACCTGCGGCATGAAGGCCTGCCGCAGGGGGCCGATGGTTTTGGCCTGATCCTGGCGCTGGACAAGGGGTGGGACGAACACTTTGGCAAGATGCGCACGGCATTGCACGAAACTGTTGATGCCTGACCCCTTGTGCGAACCCGTCATACGCCCTACTTAAGCGCGTGGCGGGTTCTGCCCTTCTTGTGACAGGTAGCATTCTGGTGGCCTTAAGCAATTCCGAGGGGGCTGGCTCTGTTCAGGTCCTGGCCTGATTACCTGGCGCCCACCTGTATATACAGGTCCTCGGGAATCAAACCACACGGTTGTTTGGTGGTCCCGCCACATTTTCCCCTGAAATTCAGCGCCCTGCTGGGGCTTCCTGCTTTGCGACCGCCGGTTTAAAGCTGTGTACAACAGGGGTGCCCCGGCGCGGGCCTTGCGGCTTTTCTGCCATGCTCATGATCTTGTAGGCGAACTGGACACCCGCAAAGACAATGCCGTTCATGAACCAGATCATCACCAAAGCGATAAGGCCGATTTCCGAACTGGTTATCAGATGGCGCAGGTTTGCAACATTCAGCGCCAACAGGACGCCGACAAACACAGCCGAAATGACAAAGCCCCAGGCAACTTGCGTGATATAAAGGCGGATCAGTTTGGGCATGGCGAACCTCTTTGCACTATGACATTCATAGTTTGCGCATATTTGGTTCTCGTAAAGGCGTCAGAATGCCTCGGGCTGTGCCTCACGCGCCATGTGATCCAGCACTGCGTTGACGAATTTCGGCTCTTTGCCTTCCGGGAAAAACGCACGCGCAACGTCAACAAATTCAGTGATGACAACCTTTGGCGGCGTGTCGCTTTGGGTCAGCTCTGCCCCAGCCGCACGGAACAGCGCCCGCAAGGTCGGGTCAATCCGAGCGATCGGCCATTTGGCGACCAGCGCACGGTCGGTCATCTGGTCGATGGCCGCCTGATAGTTCACCGCATTGTCAACCAGGGACCGGAAAACCGAGATGTCCCCGTCCAACATTTCCTCACCCTCATAGACAGCGCCAAAACGGTGATCCAGAAACTCATTCACGACAGCTTCGGTCGTTTGCCCGGACTGTTCCATCTGGAACAGCGCCTGCACGGCATAAAGCCGGGCGGCGGATTTCATCAGGCGTTTCTGGTTTGCCGGTTTCGGCGCGTCTGTCTTGGTCATGCTGTCGAGGATCCGTTGCTGTCGCCCGCCACGAGGATGGACTCGGACGGCGGTTTGAAACCAACGCCCTTTTTGGAAGAGCCCCACTTACGGCTGAGCGCGATCAGATGCAAGGCCGCAGCAGCAGCCCCACCCCCTTTATTCATCTTTTTGGGGTTCGCGCGGACTTCGGCCTGCGCGTCATTTTCTACTGTCAGAATACCGTTACCGATGCACAGGCCCTGCAGGCCCATCAACTGGATGGCCCGGCTGGAGTCGTTGCAAACGGTTTCGTAATGCGTTGTCTCGCCACGAATGACGCAGCCCAGCGCGACGTAGCCGTCAAAGTTGCACTGACGATCGGCCATTGCGATAGCGGTCGGGATTTCCAGCGCGCCGGGAACCTCGACCACTTCGCAGGTTCCGCCCGCGGCTTCGATTTCGGCCTTCGCGCCCGTGATCAGGTTATCGGCAATCGCACGATAAAACGGCGCCGCCACGATCAGCAGCTTGACTGGCTTGTCAAATTTCGGTGTCGACAGAACGCCATGTTCGTCTTGAGCAACCATGATCAGTCTTCCTTCAGGATCGAACGGGTGCCGACGATGGACAGGCCAAACGCGTCAAGCCCCAGATATACGGTTTGCGGCGAGTCGGTCAGCAGAACTAGTTCCTGAATTCCCATCTTGGACAGGATCTGCGCCCCCAGACCGGTTTGTTTGATTGTGCGCGGCCCCTCGTCGCCCGTTGCATATAGCGAGTTGCGCGGTTGACGGAACAGGCAGACCACGCCCCGTCCTTCTTCAGAAATCTTCTCCATGGCGCGCGGCAGTTCGCGCGAGGATTTCGGACCAAGACCCAGAATATCGGGGGCCTCGTGCAGAGCATGGGTGCGGGTCAACACCGGTTCGGGTGTGGTAATGTCGCCCTTGATCATGACCACATGTTCGATGCCATGGGTCTGATCGGTGAACAGCCGCATCTCCCACTCGCCGCCATATTCTGACGTCACCATCTGACGCGAGGTTTCAACCACCAGATTGTCGTTGCGCGACCGATAGGCGATCAGGTCACTGATTGTGCCGATCTTCATGTTGTGCTCTTGCGCAAATTCAACCAGATCGGGCAGACGCGCCATGGTGCCGTCGGGTTTCATGATCTCACAGATCACGCCCGAGGGGTTCAGGCCGGCCAGACGCGAGATATCGACGGCCGCCTCGGTATGACCGGCACGCACCAGCACCCCACCCCGCTTGGCGCGCAAGGGGAAGACGTGGCCCGGTGTTGCGATATGAGCCATCGTGTTCTGCTCGTTGATCGCAGTTGCCACGGTCAGCGCACGGTCGGCGGCAGAGATCCCGGTACTGACCCCTTCGCGCGCCTCGATTGACACGGTGAATGCGGTTTCGTGCCGGGACGAGTTGTTCACCGCCATCATCGGCAGCCCAAGTGCTTCGACCCGTTCTGCTGTCATCGGCAGACAGATCAGGCCACGGCCATGGGTGGCCATAAAGTTAATGGCCTCGGCATCGGCGAACTCGGCAGCAATCACCAGATCGCCCTCGTTTTCGCGATCCTCGTGGTCGACCAGGATATACATCCGGCCCGCACGCGCCTCTTCAATAATGTCTTCGATCGGGCTGATCGCGTCGCGCAGCCGGGCCTCGACCGGGCCGGGTGTCTCAAAGCTCATTGGGCAGCCTTTCGCATGGCATGTTTGAACGGCGGAATAGACCACTGAGGGCACAAAGACCAGTCCACAAACGGCGCAGGTCTGTTCCGACGCGACGTATCGTATCAAGACATTTCGGCCAGACGTGCCACATAACGGGCCAGCGTATCGATCTCAAGATTGACCCTGTCACCGACCTGCACGTCACCCCAAGTGGTGACCTCCTTGGTGTGTGGAATGAAGTTGATGCCAAAATCGCAATCTGTCACGTCATTTACTGTCAGGGATGTGCCGTTCAGTGCCGCCGACCCTTTGGGCGCGATGAACCGTGCAAGATCCTTTGGCGCGCGCAAGGTGACGCGGGTGCTGTCGCCGTCTTCCTTGATCGCGATCACCTCGGCTACGCCATCCACATGGCCCGAAACGATGTGACCGCCCAGTTCGTCACCAACCTTCAGGGCGCGTTCCAGATTGACACGCTTGCCGACAGTCCAGGTGTCGAGATTGGTTTTCGAGACGGTTTCCGCGCTGATCTGGACGTCATACCAATCGTCGCCCAGCGCGATCACGGTCAGACAAACACCGTCACTGGCAATCGAGGCCCCGATATCGATGCCCGCAGTGTCATAGGCGGTCCTGATCCGCGCACGCAGGTCTCCCTGCTGCTCCAGCTCGACGACGGTGCCCATGTCGGTGACGATCCCTGTAAACATTCCGTTAACCCTCAGTTCCTAACCTGTGCCTGACTATCACCGTCGAGGTAAGGCCAACGGGCCGCGCGGGCAAGCCCTGCCTTGCCGTACACCGACCAAACGGGCATAGTTTTGGCAACAACAACAATACGAGCAGTTCGGATGCCGCACCCGCCTTCAAGGTCTCATGATCGGGTCTTCCTGTTCCTTCAGGGCCCGCACGGACCTTTTTTCCCGGCCTTGGGGCGTATGTTGCGCGCCACGGGGGCCCGGGTCTGGCGGGTTGGGTTCAATGCAGGTGATCAGGCGTTCTGGTTCGACAAGGCGAGTTACATCCCGTTTCAGGACAAACCGGAAAACTGGCCCGCAACACTGTCCTCTTTGATCGCTGAAAAAGCCGTTACGGATATTGTTCTATATGGCGACACCAGACCCATCCATGCGCGTGCGGTCGAAATCGCGCGGTCGTGCGGAGTTACCGTTCATGTATTCGAGGAGGGGTATCTGCGCCCATGGTGGGTGACTTATGAGCGGGACGGATCAAACGGAAATTCCCGGCTGATGTCGCTGGACGTTCAGCAAATGCGCCAGGCCTTGGCCCTGTCCGACCGAAAGGCGCCCCCGCCCCCGTCGCATTGGGGAGACATGCGGCACCATATCTTCTATGGCGCCCTTTATCATTGGTTCGTGATGGCCCTGAACAGTCGCTACCGCAACTTTCAACCGCACAGGGAATTACCTGTCTCTCAAGAATTCAGATTGTACCTCAAGCGACTGTTTTTGATGCCTTTTCATCGCCTTCAACGAAGTGTGGCAACGGCGCGGGTCAGATGGGGCGGATACCCCTACCACCTCGTTCTGTTGCAGCTTGGGCATGACAGCTCGGTGCAGGCTCATTCCAGCTTTTCGGGCATGTGTGAATTTCTTGAGCTGGTAATCGAAGGATTTGCGCAGGGCGCGCCTGCCCATCACAGGCTGGTGGTAAAGGAACACCCGTTGGAAAACCATCGCGAACCGTTGCGACGCCGGGCCCGCGAGATAGCCGGAAAACATGGCATCGGCGACCGGGTTCATTATGTGCCGGGCGGCAAGCTGGCCATATTGCTGGATGAGGCGAGTTCGGCCGTCACCGTGAATTCCACTGCCGGACAGCAAGTCCTGTGGCGGGGCATTCCATTGCGCATATTCGGGCGTTCGGTTTACGACAAGCCCGATTTCGTCTCACAGCAGCCGATCGCAGCGTTTTTCGCCGGTCCCCGCCACCCGGATGCCGAAGCCTATCGCTGTTATCGGCAATTTCTTCTGGAAACCAGTCAGGTACCCGGTGGGTTCTACTCAAGACGTGGCCGCCGTCAGCTGCTGCGTCGCGCCGTGGATATGCTTTTGGACACCAACGATCCTTACCAATCGGTTCTGAATACGAACGAGGCGCGAACGACACAGTTGAAAGTCGTCGAATGAAACGGGTGGTGTGTGACTGGAAGTTAAGCAACTTACCAGCTAATCTGCACGCAACTACAAAAGACTGAGGATATCGGGCGGTGAAAGTCTCTCTTAGGCGATGGATGCGGGGTGTGTCCCTTGTGGCTGCAATTGGTCTGCTGGCTGCGTGCCAGTTGCCAAAATCCGGACCGAACAAATCCGAAATTCTGGCCGGTTCAGTTCAAAACGGGGGCAACGCATATGTCGTTGAAGTTGACGACAATGTCACACGCGCGACGTCCGCCATTCCTCAGTATGGCTTTTCGTCCTCCTTCAGCAGTGCCCAGACATTGACCGCAGATACCGTCCGCCCTGGTGACGTGCTGGGGCTGACCATCTGGGAAAACGTCGACGATGGCTTGCTGTCAGGCGAAACCGGTCTTGCGACCGCGTTGAACGAGGTTCAGGTCGATAGTGACGGATTTATCTTTGTCCCCTATGCAGGCCGGATTCGGGCCGCGGGAAACACGCCAGAACAGCTGCGCGTTCTGATCACAGACAAGCTTCAGGAACAAACGCCGGACCCACAAGTCGAAGTGCGGCGCGTCGCGGGTGACGGGTCCACCGTCTCGCTGACGGGCACGGTCGCCGCACCGGGCATTTATCCGATTGAACGGCCAACCCGATCGCTGCTTGGTATGTTGTCCCAGGCGGGCGGGGTCTCGGTCGCGTCGGACATCGCGCTGGTGACCCTGATCCGGGGCGATCAGAAGGGTACCGTTTGGTACGAGGACCTGTTCCGCAACCCCAAGCTGGACGTCGCCCTGCGCGGTGGCGACCGCATTCTGGTGGAAGAGGACAGCAGATCGTATATCGCCCTTGGCGCAACCGGGGGCCAGTCGCGCGTGGCATTTGAAAGTCAGGACCTGTCGGCTCTGGAAGCCTTGGCGCAGGTCGGTGGTCTGCTGACGCTTTCCTCGGATCCAACGGGAATATTCATTCTGCGCAAGGAACGTCAGGATGTCGCCCGCAGTATCACCGGACGCGCCGACCTCAAAGGGGATCAGCGCATGATCTACCTGCTGAACCTGACAGCCCCCAACGGCCTGTTCATTGCACGCGATTTCGTGATCCGGGATGATGATACAATCTACGTGACCGAAGCGCCCTATGCGCAGTGGAGCAAGTCGATCTCACTTATCGCAGGCGGTCTGACGCCCGTTGCAAACGTTGCCACGCTAACTGGCAATTGATGCATGCGTCCCGATCCCGACACGTCAGCCGGGAGCGGGCTAAATCGGCTGTTTGTCTATAATGGCGGCTTTCTGACCCAGAAACGTCTGAGACGAATTCTGACGCTTTCGGGTTACGACATTCGTCTGGGACTTCCGAAAGAAGGCGATTGCGTAGGCGTCTGGGGCAACAGCCCGACAGCACATCGCGGCCTTAAGATCGCCGAAAAACACGCTGCCCCGGTTCTGCGGGTCGAGGACGCCTTTCTCAGATCTCTGCACCCGGGCCGGAATGGCGAGCCCCCCTTGGGGCTGTTGCTGGATCGTTCCGGCCTGCATTTCGATGCCGCCACGCCGTCTGAACTTGAGACAGTGCTGACCACGCACCCTCTGGATGACACGGCCCTGCTGGACCGTGCCCGCGCCGCGATCACGCGGATCAGAGAGCTTAACCTCAGCAAATATTCCGCCTTCGATCTCGATCTTGATTCACCCGATCCGGGCTATGTTCTGGTGATCGATCAGACGGTCGGCGATGCTTCAGTAACTGCAAGCGGAGCGGACCGCGCCCGGTTTCTTGAAATGCTTGTCTTGGCGCAGGAGGAAAACCCCGGCGCGCGTATCCTGATCAAGACACATCCTGAAACACTGGCGGGTCACCGTCAGGGGCATTTCACCGATCAGGACCTGTCAGACCGGATAACGCGGTTCAGCGACCCGATCAGCCCATGGCCGTTGCTTGAAGGGGCTGTTGCTGTTTACACCGTGTCCTCGCAACTGGGGTTCGAGGCAATTCTGGCGGGCCACAAACCGCGTGTGTTCGGCCAACCTTTCTATGCCGGATGGGGCCTGACGCAGGATGACAGACCCGTTCCGCGCCGCCAGCGCAGTCTGACACGGGCGCAATTGTTCGCGGCCGCCATGCTGCTGTACCCGACTTGGTTCGATCCCTATCGTGATCAGCTGTGCGAACTGGAAACGGTACTGGACACGTTAGAGGCAAAGACCCGCGCCTGGCGACAGGACAAGAACGGCTGGACGGCATCCGGGATGCGCTTGTGGAAACGCAGGCATCTGCAACAGTTTTTCGGGCAACATGGAAAGCTGCGCTTTACGGCATCTCAACCCGGCACACCGGACCGCCCCCACATGGTATGGGCCAGCCAGGCAAGGAACACCGAAGGGGCGGTTCGGGTCGAAGACGGGTTCCTGCGTTCACGCGGGCTTGGGGCGGCACTGGTCCCGCCATTGTCGCTGGTGACAGACGAGATCGGTATCTACTACGACCCGACAAAACCCAGCCAGTTGGAAGAGCTGATCACTTTGCGTGAAACGTTGAGGCCGGATCAGGACCTGCGCGCGGAACGTCTTGTCGAAAACCTTTTGGCCGAAGGCCTGAGCAAATACAATACCGGCAATCCGACCAGCCCCCTGCCCGAAGGCCATCGTATTCTTGTGCCCGGACAGGTCGAGGACGACGCCTCGATCCTGTTGGGTACCAGCGCGGTCCGCAACAATCTGGACCTGCTGAAAACTGTGCGCGATGCCAATCCCGACGCGATCCTGATTTACAAACCCCACCCCGATGTCGAAGCGGGTCTGCGCGAAGGCAGGATCGATGCCGAGGCGATTGCAGACATTGTTTTAACCCAAACAGACCCCGCGTCATTGTTGCCGCACGTGCAGGAAGTATGGACCATGACATCGCTTCTGGGGTTCGAGGCTTTGCTGCGCGGCGTGAAGGTTACAACTCTGGGCGCGCCCTTTTATGCGGGTTGGGGGCTGACCACGGATCTGGGGGTTGTTCCCGCCCGGCGTGGCGCACGACCAACGTTGATGGGCCTCGTCCATGCCACCCTGATTGATTACCCTCGTTATTTCGACCCAGTCACGGGGCAACCCTGCCCGGTCGAGGTTGCAGTTGAACGTCTGGCGCAGGGCACTTGTGCTCCGACCGGTCCGTTCAATCGAGTTCTGTCAAAACTTCAGGGCGCGTTTGCGACACATGCGCACTTGTGGCGCTAAACCTAGTCCGACGCCCTGCGCCAACGGTGCAGGATATCCCCACCCACCACTTTCGCTTCAACCAGTTCGAACCGTGGCGCGGCGTCCAGTGTCGTTAAAGCCAATGTTCCCACGGCAGCCAGACCTTCGGCTCCGATGGTCAATCCAGCGGTAAATCCGACCAGTTCATCCACCAGATCCTCGGCCAGCAGCGACGCTGCCAGCGCCGCCCCACCTTCGCAGAAGACGCTGGTCAGACCGGCTTGCCCCAACTGTTGGAGCAGATCGACCGCGTCAACCTGATGATCTTTCAACGCACAGGGGATCAGCTTTGCGCCCAATCCTTCCCAGGCTTTCGCGCGCTCGGCATCCGGGTGATGCGCATGGCAGAGCCACACAGGTGTCTTTGATGCCGTGCGAGCCAAATGCCCCATCAGGGATATGTCCATATGGCGCGAAACCACAACGCGCACGGGCTGATGATCAACGCCAAGGTCCCGAACCGTCAGTGACGGGTCGTCGGCCCGCGCCGTACCGGCACCGACCATCACCGCGCTGTGGCGCGCGCGCATGGCATGGACGACGCGGCGCGCCTGTGGCCCGGTAATCCATTGGCTATGCCCGGTCGCGGTTGCGATCCGCCCATCAAAACTGCTGGCCAGCTTAAGCGTTACAAAAGGTCGGCCCTGTTCGGTCTTCAGAAAAAAGCCCGCCAGATCACGTTCCGCCTGCGCTGCGAGGACACCGGTTACGACCTTAATTCCGGCCTCGCGCAGCTTGGCAAAGCCCTGCCCTGCGACACGCGGATCGCTGTCTTCCACGGCTGCCACAACACGGGCGACACCCGCAGCAATCAATGCCTCGGCACAGGGCGGTGTCTTTCCGTGATGGGCGCAGGGCTCCAAACTCACATAGGCGGTCGCGCCACGCGCGGCCTGCCCAGCCTGCGCCAAAGCCTCAGTCTCGGCATGGGGGCGCCCGCCCGGCTGAGTCCAACCGCGCCCGACAATCCGGCCTTTGCGCACGATAACGCAACCCACCGCAGGGTTTGGCCAGCACGTCCCCTGGCCGCGCCGCCCCAATGACAAGGCCAGCGCCATAAACCGCTTATCTGTTTCGCTCACTCGTCCGTCGAAGGCTGCGGCGGTCGCAGTTCGTGGACAAACTCCTCGAAATCATCGGCCGCCTGGAAATTCTTGTACACACTCGCAAAGCGAACATAAGCGACGGTATCGATCCGCGCCAGAGCTTCCATAACGATCTCACCGATCTTGTGGGACGGGATATCCGTGTCGCCCATGCTTTCCAGCCGGCGCACAATACCCGAAATCATCTGATCGATCCGCTCGGGATCAACTGGCCGTTTCTGCATCGAGATGCGGATCGAACGTTCCAGTTTATCGCGGTCGAAATCTTCGCGTTTACCATTGGTCTTTATGACAACCAGATCACGCAGCTGCACACGCTCATAGGTCGTGAACCGCCCGCCACATGCTGGGCAAAACCGACGTCGGCGGATTGCCACGTGGTCCTCTGCCGGGCGTGAATCTTTTACCTGAGTATCGATATTTCCGCAAAACGGGCAGCGCATCCGCCGTCTCCTCGTCCCTTGTTCCGCCTCTTTTTGTAAGTGCTGCGACTTACTTATCCACAACTATAGGGCAGCAACTAGGGTTTGGGTAGTCGGAAATTTCAACCGCTAGATAAAGGGTCAGGTCAGGTGTGCTGCAATCCGTTTCTGGTGTGGTGCCGTGCGGTGTTCAAACAGATAGATCCCCTGCCATGTTCCAAGGCACGGGCGACCCTGCACCACAGGTATCGACAAGGATACCGGCAACAGCGCAGCCTTTATATGCGCTGGCATGTCATCGGGGCCTTCGTAAGTATGCCTTAGATACGACATTGACGGGTGATCGGATGGCGGCACCAGCCTTTCGAAAAACGCCCGAAGATCAGTTTGAACTTCGGGGTCCGCGTTTTCCTGAACAAGCAATGAACAGGAAGTGTGGCGAACGAAAAGCGTCAGTAAGCCATCCGTCGCCACCTGCCCAAGCCACTGCGTCACTTCAGACGTGAATTCGTATAGCCCTGATCCTTTTGTACGGATTGCAAATTCAGTCTGCATTCGCGGTGTCTCGCCGTTCTGTCAGTCGTTATAGAACGGTCGATAGTTACACCTGGCATTCGCGCCTTGTACAGACATGCTGTCGCCAGTTTGAAAACCGATTGTAACAAAACTGCTTGGCTGTACATCGACATTCTGGGGCGGCTTGGTCGAAAACTGAACCGCCGTCTTGCGCCCGGTGGTGACGCTTGGCCCATACCCACGCAACACATAGATCGGATCGCGCCAACCCGCGCCCAATGTACGCCGAGCATAATCCGCTGCGGCGCACCAGTATCCTTCGGTGCGCCGGTCGCCTCGCGGAATAACCTCGAAGTCAGTGGCGTTTATCGGCTCGGTCCGGTAACCGTGCGGCGCCGCGTCAGCCGTCATTGGAATGCTGAACGCCAGGGCGGCAAGCGCGGCAAATGTCCGTGTATGTTTCATTGTCATAATTCCCTGATTGTGTGTCTCAAAAAGGTTAGGCCATAAGCTCCGTCGGCACAGGGTCGCTCACGTTCTGTTTAGTCCGTCTCGTGCGATGCGTGAACCGGCGTGAGCCAGCCCTGGTATCTGATCAACATTCCCAGTCCCGGCGCGTCTGCAGACACATCAAACCGAAAGCGCCCCGCTTTGTCCTGCCATTCGCGCGTTCTTGATCGCGGCAAGGTAAAAGATGGCATCGGGATGCCAAACACGGTCAGGCGGAGGATTTTGATATGCATCCCATTTTCCCACCAAACGGGCTTTAACCAGATCGAGATCGCGCCAAAAGATTCACGGACACACTCTCTTTTCGTATCATATTTCAGAGTTGATCGGGTTTTGTGGCCCGCGAAATTCCGATCCCATGACCAGAATTCGCCATCAGTATCAATGTGCACGGAGACGGGGACGTCTTTGCCGCTTTGCGGAAACCCGGCCAGACGTGTTGCAAGGGCAACCCATATCCCTTTGCCACGTTCGATGTCGCAACGTCCTGCAAAGCAGCCCTCGCTCATGTGCAATACTCGAACCGCCCCTGGCAACCTTTCGGTCGATCCTATCGCCTTAAGAAAGGGATCGTCCATCGCTAGTACCCGTTTTCGGCAAAACGAGCCCTGATATCGGGACCGGGAACCAGACATGTCTCGGAACGCCCAAAGAATGCATATCTGTTTCGTGCGATCAGGCGATAGGTTGGATCCTTGATAAGCCGAGGCAGAAACCGACACATTGATAATAGCGACCATGGGCCGCGCAACTGTCGCATCGCCGCTGCAAATGCATCCAGATGCTGAAAAACAGCGCCATTCACGACCACCAGATTTGTTTGAAAATCCTGTGTGGGAAGGCCGAGATCACGATATAGCTTTTGCCCAAGCGGGGACTGCGCCGTTGCAAATTGGAAAACATGGCGCTGGTCACGTTTCAGCATAAACTGGAAAAACCTCGAACACAGCACGCATTCGCTGTCGAACACAATTAGGTTTTGGTCATTAACCGCTGTATTCTCAAAAATATCCTGCAAGGTTTTACACCGGAACTATTGACTTAAAGCCAGCCTGACAAAACCACCTGAGCGAAGCAATGCGACATGTATGAAAGGTGTGGGGGCGTGCCGGGGAGCCTTAACCAGAGGCTGGTGATTTCCCCGAGGCTCTGACCTCATCCCCATAAAGGTCTGGACCCGGCAACACCACTGAATTGGTTCGTTGCACATGGCGATGCTTGTCCATACCGGTCAAAAAATTTCGAGAAACTGCCACCGACGGCTTGTTTCTGTGTGAAATCCACTTGTCAGCACCGTCGATCCTGAAAGACAATTCCGCAATAGTTTGTGTATGTAATTGAAAATTTGAGGTACTGTTTCGCGATGGATGTCGATATCGGCCGACTTCATCTGTTTGTTCAGGCGCTGGACCGCTATTCCGGAAATGGCGACATGTCCTGCGATGTCCTGAAAATGGCAGGGCTGCGCCCTCAGGATATCGCGCCGCCGGTGACCACCTACAGCGTACAAAGCGAGGCTTTGTTTATCCGTTATGCATGTGACGCCACCCATGACATAACGTTTGCGGCCCGCACAGGTCTTGAGGTTACATCAGCCTCGACCGTGACCGCCTATATCAGCAAGTATTCCCGCGACCTGAAACAGGTGATGGAGAACCTCTCGCGCTTTCACGGTATCATCGACCCTGCCATCGCGCTTAACCTGCGCGTCGCGGATAACTTTGCGACCTTGGAAGCCGAGTGGAAAGACCCCGGATTTGCGCGGTATCACAGACGCACCGAATTCCTGATATTTGCTGCCCTGGCCAGAATGCGGAACCTGACGCAAGTCGATCTTTATCCGATAGAAATTCGGTTTCAGCACAGGGTCGGTGACCACGCCCGAAGATTTGAAAAGCTTGCCGGTTTTCCCGTGACCTTTGGGGCTGAGAACCTCGAGATTATCCTGCCTCTTTCAGCGCTGGACCTGCCTGTACCGACTTATGACCCCCAACTCAGAGAGCACTTGCTGGAATATGCAGATCGCCTGCTTTCTGAGAGAGGCGCGCCCAAACATCTGACCCGTGCCAAGGTCGAAGGGCTGGTTACCCGATCCCTGCCCGGCGCAATCCCGCAGGCCGAAAGCCTCGCGGCTGATCTGGGGATGAGCCTTAGAACCTTCAGTCGGCGCCTCAGGGACGAAGGCACCAGCTATCGCGATGTTGTCGACGATCTGCGGTGCGACCTGGCGCAGACCTTTATCAAGAATGAAATGCCCTTGTCCGAAATCGCCTATTCGCTGGGCTATGCCGATCAGGCCGCATTTTCGACCGCTTTCAAACGTTGGACAGGCCAGCCGCCCAGCGCGTTCAAGACGCGAACAGAACACCCGATACGGACGTGAGACCGGGGGTCATCAGCTTGAAAAACCTCGCCCCGGCCCGTTCCATGAGTGGACAGAACGGATATAGAAGGACAGAAGGTCCAGCCCTTGTGCGTTCCCGCCAATGTGATGGGAGAACAGGCCATCGTGAAGAGTGTCCGGAATAAAAAAAGGCGCCTCGGGAGAGGCGCCTTGATACTTACTGATCCAGGAAGGACCGAAGTTTTCGGGATCGGCTGGGGTGCTTCAGCTTCCGCAGCGCCTTCGCTTCGATCTGGCGGATACGTTCGCGGGTCACGCTGAACTGCTGACCCACCTCTTCAAGCGTGTGGTCGGTGTTCATACCGATGCCGAAACGCATCCGCAGCACACGTTCTTCACGCGGGGTGAGTGAGGCCAGGACCCGTGTCGTGGTTTCCTTGAGGTTCTCCTGAATGGCGCTGTCCAGCGGCAGCACAGCATTCTTGTCCTCAATGAAATCACCCAGCTGGCTGTCTTCTTCGTCACCAATCGGAGTTTCCAGTGAAATCGGCTCTTTGGCGATCTTCATCACCTTGCGAACCTTCTCAAGCGGCATTTGCAGCTTTTCGGCCAGTTCTTCTGGCGTCGGTTCGCGGCCGATCTCGTGCAACATCTGGCGACCGGTCCGGACCAGCTTGTTGATCGTTTCGATCATATGAACCGGAATACGGATTGTGCGCGCCTGATCCGCGATTGAACGCGTGATAGCCTGACGAATCCACCACGTTGCATAGGTCGAGAATTTATAGCCGCGGCGGTATTCGAACTTGTCTACCGCCTTCATTAGGCCGATGTTACCTTCCTGAATAAGATCAAGGAATTGCAGGCCGCGGTTCGTGTATTTCTTGGCGATCGAGATCACCAGACGCAGGTTGGCTTCGACCATTTCCTTCTTGGCCTGACGCGCCTCTTTTTCGCCCTTCTGGACCTGCTGAACGATGCGGCGGAATTCGCTGATGTCCAGACCCACATATTGGCCGACCTGAGCCATGTCGTTGCGCAGCTCTTCGACCTTCGCGGTCGAGCGTTCGATGAACATCTGCCAGCCCCGGCCCGGCTTTTCCGCCATTTCGGCCAGCCAGTTGGGGTCCAGTTCACGGCCGCGGTATTCGTCGATGAACTCGCGACGGTTGATCCTTGCCTGATCGGCCAGCTTCACCATCGAACTGTCCAGCGACATGACGCGACGGTTGATACCGTAAAGTTGGTCGATCAGCGCTTCGATCCGGTTGTTGTGCAGGTGAAGACCATTCACCAGCTGCACAATCTCGGCCCGCAACTTCTGATAAGTCTCTTCGTCTTTTTCGCTGAACGTGCCATCCTCGTTCAAGGTGGCCGAAATGCGGCTGTCCTGCATTTCGGACAGCATCGCGAAATCGGTTGAGATCCGCTCCAGCGTGGTCAGAACCTGATCCTTCAATGCCGCTTCCATCGCGGCCAGCGACATGTTGGCCTGATCGTCTTCGTCATCGTCGTCGTCGCTGGTGATCGGGTTGCCATCGGCATCCAGTTCCGGCCCGGCCTCTTTCGCGGGTTTCGCAGCCTGCACCGCCGACGCGTCTACAACTGGCGCGTCGCCGTCTTCGTCCAACTGGTTGCCGAACGTGGTTTCCAGATCGATGACATCCCTCAGCAGAATGTCCTCGGACAGCAATTCGTCGTGCCAGATGGTGATCGCCTGGAAGGTCAGCGGGCTTTCGCACAGACCAGCGATCATGGTGTTGCGCCCTGCTTCGATCCGCTTGGCGATGGCAATCTCGCCCTCACGGCTCAGCAGTTCAACCGAACCCATCTCGCGCAGATACATGCGAACGGGGTCGTCGGTGCGGTCCAGCTTTTCGGTGGCAGCCCCGGCCAACGCAACCTCGCGGTTGCTTTCGGTAGTCGTCAGTTCGGTCGAGCCCTTGTTCTCTTCTTCTTCAGCCTCTTCATCTTCGATGATGTTGATGCCCATCTCGGACAGCATAGACATAACGTCTTCGATCTGTTCCGAGCTGACCTGATCGGGCGGCAAAACCTGATTGAGCTGATCGTAGGTGATGTAACCTTTCTCGCGGGCCTCGGCGATCATCTTCTTGACGTTGGCCTGGCTCATGTCCAGCGAGATTTCCTGGTCCTGCTCGTCGGATTTGCGATCTTCGGTCGTGTCTTTGGCGGCCATTCAATGCTCCTGCAGGGATGGGTGATTCGTTTGATCCGAATCATTAGCGCGTAGAAGTGATTCGGCCACCCGTTTACCCGTTTTTCTTTTCCAGTGCCTTACGAAAACACCATTTTACCGGCGTTTCCGCTCGAATTTGATGCCGGACATAATCGCCTCGAACGCGTCTTTCTCGTCGCGGTTGATTCGCGCCCCGTTGTCGGCGATGTCGAATATGGCCCTGTCTTCATTCTGGCTTCGGCTTGTCCGGTTGCGTTCTTCTGCCGCTTGCGCCAGCCGATATGTCAGTGCCTCATCGGCCAGATCGGACATCTCCTCGGCGGCTTCGGCAATCTCAGCATCCAACCCCCGGAGCGCTTTGATTTTCGCGAGTTCTTCGGCCAGTGTCATCTCGGCCTTCTCAACGTCGCCTGGTTTGAACACACAGGGGATTACGGCGACATGGCGAAGGGTCAGCAGGTTTTCAAGGGCCTCTGGCCCTAAAGTTTCGGCAATATGGTCCTTCAGATTGTCCGGGTCATCGATCGCGTGGCGCAGGATTGCAGTTCGCAATGCGGCGTGATCGGGGTCGCGGCATTCCATCTCTTCCAGTTGGTGTTCGAACTGCACGACGACTCGGGGGTTAAGCGCGGCAATCGCCAGAATGGCCGCTTCGCGCAGTTGAATCTCGGCATTCTCGGACGAGGCCAGAAACGAGGACCGCGCGCCGGGCGTGGCAGGCTGTTTTGGCGGCACCCATTTGCCGCGCGGTTGCCATTGCCGGGATTGCTGCTGCCGTTGCGGGCGGAACAATTGCCAGCGCAGGTCCTTGATCTCTTGCCCATAATGCGCCCGTATTGATGGGTCGCGGATCAGCTTGATTTTCTCGCGCAGGGACTTGTCCAAAGCCGCCTTACGTTCAGGACTGTCGAACACCTTGCCGTCGGTCTCGCGCCGCCAAAGCAACTTGACCATCGGAATGGCACCATCCAGCACGGCCTTCACAGCGCCTGCCCCTTCGGCGCGCAGCAGGTCGTCGGGGTCTCTGCCTTCTGGCATCAGGGCAAACCGCAGCGACTTTCCAGCTTCGAGCAGCGGCAAAGCCAGATCAACCGCCCGCATCGCAGCGCGCAGACCTGCCGTGTCGCCGTCCAGCGCAATGATCGGCTCGTCCGAGATCCGCCACAGCAGTTGCAATTGATGTTCGGTGATGGCCGTTCCCAAAGGGGCAACCGACGCGCCAAAACCTGCTTCGGCCAGCGCGATCACGTCCATATAGCCTTCGGCCACGATCAGCGGCTGACCCTTACCTGCCGCCTGTCGTGCCGGGCCTTGATTGTAAAGGCTGCGCCCTTTGTCGAACAGCTCGGTCTCGGGTGAGTTCAGGTATTTCGCGTTGTCATTGGGGTCCATCGCCCGCCCGCCAAACGCGATGCAACGTCCGCGCGGGTCGCGGATCGGGTACATGATGCGGTTGCGGAAGGTGTCGTAGGGCTTTTTGCCTTTGTTTGAAGGCTTGGCCAGCCCGGCCCCAAGGATCAGATCCTCGGCCACGTTCTTGCCGCGAAGATGGTCCCACAGCGCCTGCCAATCGTCCGGAGCAAATCCAATCTCCCACCGATCCAGCGCTTGCGCGTTCAACCCGCGGCGCGCGAGGTAGTCTCGTGCGGCGGCTCCTGCCCCGGTTTTGAGTTGCAGGCGAAAGAACTGCACAGCCTGTTCCATCACATCAGCCAGCTGTGTGCGGTGGTCCTGTTTTTCCTGCGCCTTCGGGTCGCGCGCAGGCATCGGCATCCCGGCTTCGCGGGCCAGAATCTCGACAGCTTCGATGAACGAGACATTCTCGGTCTCTTTCACAAAACTGATCGCGTCCCCTTTGGCATGACAGCCAAAACAGTAATAAAACCCCTTCTGATCATCCACGTGGAACGAGGCCGTCTTTTCATGATGGAACGGGCAAGGCGCCCACATGTCCCCTTTGCCCTGATTGGACTTGCGCTGGTCCCACATGACTTTGCGCCCGACAACCTGAGACAGGCTGAGCCGCGTGCGCAATTCGTCCAGAAATCCGGGGGGCAATGACATCTGCTAAACCTGCCAGAAATGAAAACGCGCGCCAAGAGGAAGGCGCGCGGTTGTCCACAAGGAAATGTCCGAGTTGTGGATTATTGTTGCAGGCACAGTTCAAGCCACGCCGCGCCCAGGTCTTTCTTGCGCACGTCCCGCATCTTTTGCTCATAAACCCAAGGTGTGATCAGCGGGATTGCAGCATTGTAGTTTTCGGGCCATGTCGGGCCGCTATCCGCCACGGCTTGCGCCACATCGCGTTCTTTTACGCGGTCCAGCCGCGCCTTTTGGATCGCTGCCACCACATCCGCCTGATATTTGCAGCTTTGTTCCTTGGTTTCCTGAGCGGCCAAAGGGGTGGCCAGCAGAGCCGCGACAATGGCTATACGCAACATGGAGGTCTCCGGGATTCGTTTCTCTGAGTGTCTATTATCCGTCAAACTAACGGGCCGCCATCGACATTCAAGCCGCGGCGCGTACCGGCGGGGCGAAATGATCACCCCGCCCGCCTGCTTCAGAGCCCCTTGGCGCGGTAGCTTTTCGCAACGCGATCAATCGCCACGATATAGGCCGCGGTACGCAGGTCTTCGACATCGTCGCGGCTGTGCCACACTTCACGCATCGACTGGTAGGCAATACGCATCGTGTCGTCGAGACCCGAGCGCACCAGCTCAAGCTCATCCGCGCCTTTGAGGTACTTGGCCTTGAAGTCCGGCGACATCGACCAGGCATCGCCCAGGTACCGGTCCAGCCGTTCCAACTCGCTGACAATCAGTTCGTGGCGCGATTCTTCCTGACGACGCTGCATCCGGCCAAAGCGGATGTGGCTAAGGTTCTTGACCCATTCGAAGTAAGAAACCGTCACACCGCCCGCATTTGCATACATGTCGGGGATAATCACTGTGCCCTTCTTGCGCAGGACTTCATCCGCGCCGGCGGTAACCGGACCATTGGCAGCTTCGATAATCAGCGGCGCCTTGATCCGATCGGCGTTCGACAGGTTGATGACACCTTCCAATGCCGCCGGGATCAGAATGTCGCAATCGGCCTCCAGCACTGCTGCGCCTTCGGCGGAATGGGTCGCGTCGGGATAGTCTTTTACGCCGCCATGTTTGACAATCCACTGACGCACGGCTTCGACGTCAATGCCGTCGGGATTAAATAGCGCGCCGTCCCATTCGATGATTCCGGTGATGCGCGCGCCATCTTCCTCGCTGAGGAACTTTGCAGCGTGATAACCTACATTGCCAAGCCCCTGCACGATAATGCGCTTTCCATCCAGTTTACCTGACAAGCCTGCTTTCTGGATGTCTTCAGGGTGGCGGAAGAACTCGCGCAACGCGTATTGAACGCCGCGCCCGGTCGCCTCGACCCGCCCCGCGATACCACCGGCATTCAGCGGTTTTCCTGTCACACAGGCGCGCGCATTGATGTCCGTTGTGTTCATCCGTGCGTATTGGTCAGCCATCCAAGCCATTTCACGCTCCCCAGTGCCCATATCGGGCGCAGGCACGTTTTGCGATGGGTTGATCAGGTCTCGCTTTGCAAGCTCATAGGCAAAGCGCCGCGTGATTTGTTCCAGTTCATGTTCTTCGTATTCTCGTGGATCAATGCAAAGCCCACCCTTGGAGCCACCAAACGGCGTCTCAACGAGAGCACACTTATAGGTCATCAGCGCAGCCAGAGCTTCGACTTCGTCCTGGTTAACCGCAGTGGCATATCGAATACCGCCCTTGACCGGCTCCATATGCTCCGAGTGGACAGACCTGTAACCGGTGAAGGTATGGATTTCACCACGCAGCCGCACACCGAATCGAACTGTATAGGTTGCGTTGCAGACACGGATCTTTTGCTCCAACCCCGGCGGCAGTTCCATCAGGGCTGCGGCCCTGTTGAACATCAGGTCAACACTTTGACGAAAGCTGGGTTCTTTGATGCCGGTCATAAAATCCTCCGTAGCGGTACATGACGATACGTCACGACGTTTTGTCGCACCACTGGCGGCCTGCTGCAATCAAACAATGCACTTTTTTTAATCATTTTATGAACGCATGCTTAGTTGCCCTAGGGTGAGTCGCTCAGATCGGCCAACTCCTTAACGAATTGTTTTCATTTCATCGACAGATCACCTGAAACGGTCCAAATTATACCCCTTCGGCGCGTAAAAAGGCCAAAACCAAGCCTTTTTCGCCCAATTCACGCCACGTTTGAAAATTAACTTTGTTCCAAATCTCTTTTTCTTTGACGCACGAATTCGACGTGTGAGGCGGAGTAACCAGAATGCTAAATTCCTTGCTTTGTAACGACGGCTCGAAACCGAAGCGCAAAACGTTCAATTTAGAGCAATTCGCTCGGAATGAAGATGGTGTCTTCACTATCTTCGTACTGTTCATGGTGGTCCTGATGCTGGCGATTACCGGTATGTCGATGGATCTTATGAAGTATGAACGCGACCGTGCCAGCCTACAGTCCACTCTGGATCGCGCCGTGCTTGCTGCTGCAGACTTGGACCAGGACCTTCCTGCCAAGCAGATTGTCGATTCCTATATGGCCAAAGCCGGACTGAGTGATTTGAACGCTGTTACGACAGTAGTTGAAGGTTTTGGCTCCAAGAAAGTGTCTGCTACTGCTGAGGCTGTCCTGACAACGCGTTACCTGCGGTATGGCGGCGTTCCAAAACTGAGCCTGAAATCTAGCAGTGCAGCCGAAGAATCCATTGGCGCTGTTGAAATCTCTTTGGTTCTCGACATCTCCGGCTCCATGTCGCGCTCGTCTGCCACACCATCAAAGACAAAAATCGCAGTATTGAGAGAAGCTGCGTCGGAGTTTGTCAGGCTCATGCTGGACAAACCCGACGAAACGCAGATTTCAATCTCGATTGTTCCATACGCAACGCAGGTCAACGCGGGGGCATCAATCCTAGACAAGTTCACGAATGTCACACAGGAACACAGCTATTCACATTGCGTGAACTTCATTCCAGAACAGTACAGCGATTCTGATCTGGAACGGGATGACACCCTTGAACGCACCGCGCATTTCGATCCGTTCACTTATTCTGAAGGATCAATCAGATTGCCTGTTTGTCCTGTTCGTGCGGGAAGTGCGATCACCCCTGTCACCGACAACATGAACAAATTGCTTGCCCAGATTGCGGCCCTCACGCCCGGTGGGAACACATCAATCGATATTGGGATGAAGTGGGGAACAGCCCTGCTGGACCCAAGCATGCGTGGAATTGTTCAGGACCTGTCGCTGGAGCAGGACCCCGCCTATGCCGGTACAACTATTGTGCCATCAAGATTCTCGGTTCGCCCGTCGAACTATGGTACCGACGTGCTGAAGATCGCCATTGTTATGACCGATGGTCAAAACACCGATCAATACATGCTTAACCCGTCGCTGCGCGAAGGCATGTCTGACGTCTGGTACAACTCGGAAGCCGAAGAATACACTGTGTATCATTCTCAGGGGCGTCCGAACTTTTTCTGGCCTCAGCAGGGCGTGTGGGCGGATCATCCCTACGGGAATCCGGAGCCAGAGACACCTTTGAACGAAGAACTCGGAACAGCGGTTCGGCTGACATATCCTGAACTCTTCAATCGAATTTCTTTGGCCTCGAATGCACGCGACAACTATTACTGGCAGTCCAGCGGTTGGGCGGAATGGTATTCCAAGGCCTATGCGAAAGTCGAAACATCGGCCAAGAACCAGCGCACCAAGCACGTTTGTGACGCGGCCAAGGATCAGGGTATCATCGTTTACGGCATCGCATTCGAGGCACCCAGAAGCGGGTACAGAACCCTGAAAGACTGTGCCAGCTCTGACAGCCACGTTTATGACGTAAGCGGCCTGAACCTTGAGAAAGCCTTTGAATCAATCGCATCGTCGATCCGCAAATTGAGGCTAACCCAATGATCGGAAAGAAACTCTCCAGGCTCCGCATGTTTCGGCGCTCTGAGGCCGGAAATGCGACAATTGAATTTGTCATGCTCATACCCTGTTTTCTGGCGCTTCTTGTGGCTGGTGGTGAGCTGTCTATCATCACAATGCGACATGCCGCTTTGGAACGTGGGGTTGACCTGATCGTAAGAGATATTCGGTTAGGTACAGGTACGAACTGGAATCACGACGTGATCCGGGATCGGATTTGCGATGTTTCCGGCATTCAGGATTGCAAGGGTAACTTGCGGTTGCAAATGATCAAACAGGACGCGTTCGCTGGAATTGTGCTTTCGGACAACATCCCCTGCACGGACAGTTCCGAAGATCCCAAACCGGTTCTGGATTTCAAAAGTGGCCAATCCAACGAATTAATGATCCTGCGGGCCTGTCTCCGTATTGATCCGGTTCTTGAGGCATCGGCCATCGCAAAACTTGTCCCGGACGCGTCAGGTCACTACGCGGTGACCGCAACCACGGCATTCGTACAGGAGCCACTGTAAGACCATGTCTGTACTCCAAAACCTGAAAAATCGCGTCAAAGTCTTCAAAAAAGACGAAAGCGGCATTCTGACCGTTGAAGCGCTCATGATTTTTCCACTGATGTTATGGACGATCACGTTCACGTTCACTGCATTTGAGGGGTTTCGTCAAAGCGCCTCCAATCTGAAGGCTGCTTATACGATCAGCGACCTGATTTCGCGTGAAACGCAGGCCGTGACCGATGTGTATATCGACTCGCTGCACGATTTGGCAGGCAAGATGGTCAACAATCGGTCAGACGTGAAGATGCGTATTTCTCTGATTGTTTACGATGAAGACGATGATCGCCACTACGTTCGCTGGTCGACGGTACGCGGCTTTGACAATGAGTGGGACGACGACAAGATCGAGGAAATCGAAGACCGCTTGCCACCGATGCCCAATCAGGACACTGTTATTCTGGTTGAAACGTCCAATGAATACATCCCCACGTTCAGACCGGGCTGGGATTTTGCGACAGGTATCACCTTTGAGAACTTCATCTTTACCCGTCCCCGCTTTACAAACGAAGTTGCTTGTAACTTAACCCAGACCCCGTTCGTCTGCACAAATAGCGGATAAAATTTCGGACATAAACTTGGCTTCGGCGGCAGATGTCATGCCGCCCACGCCAACCCGGTGACCAACCCGCCACCACAACCCCGGAGCCCAGCGGTTCACTGCTTTGTTTCGCGTACGGATCAGAAAGCCGTTTGACGGTTTGAACGCGAAAACACCCCGATCCACCGTTTCAATATCGGCCACGTCCGCGATAACCTGACCCGATCCTGTTCGCAACTCGGTCCGGGTCAGTTCGATACTGTCTTCTGTGGCGCGCCAGACGCGAAGCGCCAACCAAAGCGATGCACCGCCAACGATAAACAGAAACACCTGCCAAACCGGTTCGGGTGGCGATGCCAGCGCGACATAGGTAACCAGCATTCCAACCGTTGTCAGCATCCCTACCCCGGTCCATCGTCTTGGGGATGAGGCCTGAATTGTTGCCAGCACTTCGTCCTGCATAGAAGTCTCCTGTCTGATCCGCTTCGATCTAGCCATTTTGCGCCGGAAACAACAGGGGTTTGGCTGCAAAACAATTTCGCACAGGTCCGGTTATTTCATGCAAATTGACTGCTGTGACGCAGAGATTACATGCTGCCCAGACGACACGGAGGCAAACATGTCCCTTAGACCGACGTTGGAAACACGCAAAGCCATCCCCACAATGGAAGGGGCTGGTGTGAAACTTCACCGCGCATTCGGGTTTCAGGACCCGTCCGAACTGGATCCCTTTCTGCTGTTTGATGATTTCAGAAATGAACGACCGCAGGATTATCAGGCCGGTTTTCCCTGGCACCCGCACCGGGGGATCGAAACGATCACTTACGTCCTGACCGGCACGGTCGAGCATTCGGATTCGCTGGGCAACACCGGCACGCTTGGCGCCGGTGATGTGCAATGGATGACCGCAGGATCCGGTATCCTGCATCAGGAAATGCCAAGCGGCAACATCTCGGGCCAGATGCACGGCTTCCAGTTGTGGGGCAACCTGCCCTCGGACCAGAAGATGACCGCCCCGCGCTATCAGGACGTCCAAAGCAAGGACATCCCCGAAATCACCGATGACGATGGCACGACAGTGCGGGTGATCGTGGGTGAGTTCTGGGGTAAGACCGGTCCCGTAGACGGGATAGCTGCTGACCCGCAATATCTGGATATCTCTGTCCCGGCGGGTGTGAAGAAAACTTTCCGGATCGATACGTACCGCCGTGCTTTCGCCTATGTGTTTCAGGGGCAGGCCGCCTTTGCCGATGCCTCGCAGCCGACAGGTGTGCTGTTGGAAAAGGAAATCGCCGGGCAAGAGGTCAATATCCGCGACATGTCAGGGGATCGCACGCTTGTCCGTTTTGGCACGGGCGATGAAATCACCGTTCAGGCTGGCCCCCAAGGTTTGCGGTTCCTGCTGATCTCTGGGGCTCCGATCAACGAACCCGTCGCGTGGCATGGCCCCATCGTGATGAACACGCGGGCCGAACTGGAACAGGCATTTCGCGAGCTGCGCAATGGCACGTTCATTCACCCCGCGCACTAACAGCGTGACGGTTTGACCCTGTCAGGCCGTCACGGCCTTGTGCACCATGTTCCAATAGATCTCTTCGACCTCGTCCAGTGACAGGCGACCACCCGAACGGTACCAGGTCATCACGCCGTTCAGCATGGCAATCACGGCCAGCGTTGCAATCTTCGTGTCCGAAATTGCGAATTGTCCGGCCTGCTGCCCTGAGTCAAGGATGCTTTCCAGCACGTTTTCGTATTGGCGCCGCAAGTCTTCGATTTCAGCAAAGTTTTCGGGCGAAAGATTGCGCAACTCCATATAGGCGATGAAAACTTCGTCGGGGCGTTGCAAATGGAAGCGGATGTGAAAGCCGATAAACTGGCGCAAAGCGTCTTCGGCATCGTCGCAACGGCCCATTGCATCAAGCGCCTCAAGCAGGTCCTGCATGTGTTCGCGCATCAACCGGTGCAAAAGGCTCTGTTTGTCGGGCGTATAGTTATAAAGCGCGCCTGCCTGTACGCCGACCTCTTTTGCGATCTGCCGCATCGAGACAGCGGCATACCCATAGCGGGCAAACAGGTGCAGCGCGGCCTTGCGGATTCGCGGGCCGGTTATGTCGGAATGTGAGCCTTGAGTGCGTGCCATGGGTCTACAGTATATGAACAGATGTTCATATAGAACCCCGCTTGAACGATGTCGTCAAAACGTGCATCACGATGGGGCAACAAAGACCGAAAAGCCTGCGACATGAAACTGCTGCCTGTTTTGCCCCTTATTCTATTTTGCGCCGCCTGTGCGGACATTCCCGAGTTGGAAGGCAGCGAACCGGCTGCAGTCAGATCCGCCCCCTACCCGCGCCTTATTCCGTTGCAGGAAACCTTAGGGCCACCGGTGGACCCGATCCATCAGGCAGCAGCAGTCGAAGACGATCTGACCCAACGCAGCAATGCCTTGGCCCAAAAGGCGCAGGCGCTACAAAACGCGCAAACCAACTGACGCGTCATAAATCACCCCCACTATCCCCCGGTGACGGATTGCACCCTTGGCCTGAACCCGCTAAGGCAGCGCTGATTGGACAAGCATCCGACACCAGAAGAATTCGAGCGGAAGAGGACCCACGACATGACACAGGCACTGCGGCTGGGAATTGCGGGCTTGGGAACGGTCGGCGTGGGTGTCGTCAAGATCGTCCGCCGCCATGCAGAATTGTTGCAGGCCCGCACAGGCCGTTCGATTGAAATCGTGGCTGTATCCGCGCGCGACCCGAACAAGGACCGTGGCGTGAATCTGTCGGATTATGCCTGGGAAACCGATCCGGTTGCACTGGCAAAACGCGACGACATAGACGTTTACGTCGAATTGATGGGTGGCGAGAACGGTCCTGCCAAAGCCTCGGTCGAAGCAGCGTTGGCCAGTGGCAAGGATGTGGTCACCGCCAACAAGGCGTTGCTGGCCATCCACGGGCAGGAACTGGCTGAAAAGGCCGAGGCCGCCGGTCGTGTGATCCGGTTTGAGGCCGCTGTCGCTGGTGGTATCCCGGTAATCAAATCCCTGACCGAAGGTCTGGCGGGGAACGAGATCACCCGCGTGATGGGTGTCATGAACGGAACGTGCAACTACATCCTGACCCGGATGCAATCGCAGCGTCAGGGCTACAATGCCCTTTTCGATGAATGCGCCGAATTGGGATACCTTGAGGCCGACCCCAATCTGGATGTCGGAGGTATCGACGCTGCGCACAAGCTGGCTCTGCTATCCTCGATTGCGTTTGGGACCAAGCCGAATTTCGACGGGATCGAGATTGAGGGTATTCAGCAGATCAGCCTGGACGACATTGATCAGGCCGAAGATATGGGCTTTCGCATTAAATTGCTTGGCGTGGCGCAGCGCACCGCGCGCGGGCTGGAGCAACGCATGCAGCCTTGCCTGGTACCCAGCGACTCGCCACTGGGCCAGCTGGAAGGCGGCACCAATATGGTCGTGATCGAAGGCGACGCGGTTGAGCAGGTTGTTTTGCGCGGCCCCGGCGCAGGCGAAGGTCCGACAGCCAGCGCTGTGATGGGTGATGTCTGCGATCTGGCGCGTGGATTGCAGATCCCGACCTTTGGCCGCCCAGCCACCACGCTTGAAACCGCAGTTCCCGCCGTCACCGGTCGACCTGCGCCGTATTATCTGCGGCTGGGCCTGCTGGATAAACCTGGTGCATTGGCCAAGGTTGCGGCTATTCTGGGCAATGCCGGGGTGTCAATCGACCGGATGCGCCAATATGCACATGCCGAAAGCACAGCGCCTGTGCTGATCGTCACCCATAAGACCACCCGAACGGCGCTGGACGTCGCGTTGGAGGGTTTCCGCGAAACCGATGTGGTTGCAGGCGACCCAGTTGCATTGCGGATTGAAGCGGTTTGACCTTGCGGCCTGCATGAAACGCAAGCTATGCCGGAAGACACGGCTATACTGACCAGAGGATACAGAAACATGAGTGCTGCCAAGACCGATTTCAATGACCGCCTGCTGTCTCTGGGGCTGGCCAGGGTGGCGGAACAGGCTGCACTGGCCTCGGCTTCGCTGGTAGGCCGGGGCGATGAGAAAGCCGCGGATCAGGCCGCTGTGAACGCAATGCGCGAACAGCTGAACCTGCTGGATATCGCAGGTGTCGTTGTCATCGGTGAAGGCGAGCGCGATGAGGCGCCGATGCTGTATATCGGCGAAGAGGTTGGCACCGGCAATGGCCCCGGTGTGGATATTGCACTGGATCCGCTGGAAGGCACCACGCTGACTGCCAAGGACATGCCGAACGCACTGACCGTCATCGCCATGGGCCCGCGCGGCTCGATGCTGCACGCGCCGGATGTGTATATGGACAAACTGGCGGTTGGCCCGGGGCTGCCTGAAGGTGTCGTCAACCTGGACATGTCGCCACGCGAGCGTGTCGAAGCGCTGGCCAAGGCCAAGGGATGTAAAGCCGCTGACATCACCGTCTGCATTCTGGAACGCCCGCGCCACGAAGCGATGATTGCCGAAGTGCGCGAAACCGGCGCCGCGATCCGTCTGATCACTGATGGTGACGTGGCGGGTGTCATGCATTGCGCTGAAAGCGAAGTAACCGGCATCGACATGTATATGGGCCAGGGTGGCGCGCCCGAGGGTGTGCTGGCCGCCGCTGCGCTGAAATGTATGGGTGGGCAGATCTTTGGTCGCCTGTTGTTCCGTAACGATGACGAACGTGGCCGGGCCGCAAAGGCAGGCATCACCGATCTGGACCGTGTTTATGCACGCGATGAGATGGTGACGGCGGATGTGATCTTTGCCGCCACCGGCGTGACCGGTGGCTCTTTGCTGCCCCGGATCAAGCGCGAGCCCGGCTGGGTGGAAACCACGACGCTGCTGATGCGGTCCAAGACCGGGTCGGTGCGCCGCATGTCCTACCGCACGCCGACATGGCCGCATGACAACACATAACGTTTTGCGCCGTTGCCTTCGGCGAGAGTATTTCTGAAAAGGTGAAGAGGCCGGGTCCACAAGGGTCCGGCCTTGGCGCATGAGAGGCGAGCAATGAGTTTTCTTGGGGTCGAGCAATCACTGACGGGACGGCTTTGGGTTGGACCCAGCCCCGAGATTGAGCGGGCGGCCGAGATGATCGCGCAGCAAACCGACCTGCCCCGTGCCGTTTGTCAGGTTCTGGCCCGGCGCGGCGTGCCGGTATCTGAGGCACCCGGCTTTCTTGACCCAAAACTGAAGGAATTGCTGCCTGATCCGCGGGCCATCAAGGATATGGAAATTGCCGCCGCGCGCTTTCTGGATGCCGTCCGCAATCGTCAGAAAATTGCGGTGTTTGCGGATTACGATGTCGATGGCGGCAGTTCTGCCGCGTTGCTGCTGGTCTGGCTGCGGCAGATGGGCGTGCAGGCGACGCTTTATGTACCGGACCGGATCGACGAAGGGTACGGCCCCAACGTTCCCGCGATGCAGGAGCTTGCGGCTACGCATGACCTGATCATCTGCGTTGATTGCGGCACGCTCAGCCATGGTCCGATTGCGGCGGCCTCGGGGGCGGATGTGATCATTCTGGACCACCATCTGGGGGGCGAGACGCTGCCCGATTGCGTCGCAGTGGTGAACCCAAATCGACAGGATGAAAGCGGCGATCTTGGTTATCTTTGCGCGGCGGGCGTTGTGTTCCTGATGCTGGTCGAGGCCGGTCGGCAGCTGCGTGACGCGGGCGCAAGGGGACCGGACCTGATGGCCCTTCTGGATCTGGTGGCCCTGGCGACCGTTGCCGATGTGGCACCACTGATCGAGGCCAACCGCGCCCTGGTGCGACAGGGGCTGAAAGTGATGGCACAGCGGCAGCGCCCCGGCCTTGTCGCGCTGTCCGATATCTCGCGCATGGATACCGCGCCGAACAGTTATCACCTCGGGTTTCTGCTTGGGCCCCGCGTGAATGCCGGTGGGCGGATCGGTCAGGCCGATTTGGGCGCGCGCTTGCTGAGCACCGATTCCCTGCATGAGGCGCAGGCTTTGTCCGAACGTCTGGATGCCTTGAACGCCGAGCGCCGAGACATTGAAAACGCGGTGCGTGCCGCCGCGCTGGCGCAGGCCGAGGCGCGTGGCTTGGACACCCCTTTGGTCTGGGCGGCAGGCGACGGCTGGCACCCCGGTGTCGTTGGTATCGTGGCCTCTCGGCTGAAGGAGACAGCCAATCGACCCGCAATCGTGATCGGCTTTGACGGGGATGAAGGCAAGGGGTCGGGCCGCTCGGTTTCCGGCGTCGATCTTGGGGCTTCGATCCAGCGTCTGGCGGCCGAAGGGTTGCTGGTCAAAGGAGGCGGCCACAAGATGGCCGCGGGTTTGACCGTCATGCGCGATCAGCTGGAACCCGCAATGGAGCGCCTGAGCGAGCTGCTGGCCAGACAAGGGGCGGGCCAGGGTGGACCTGCGGATTTGAAACTGGATGGCGCATTGATGCCCGGTGCAGCAACCGTGGATCTGATCGAGCTGATTGAACAGGCCGGACCGTTTGGTGCCGGTGCCCCTGCCCCGCGCTATGCGCTGCCTGACCTGCAGGTTTGCTTTGCAAAACGGGTCGGTGAATCGCATCTGAAACTGTCGCTGACCGATGGAATGGGCGGCGCGCTGGATGCGATTGCCTTTGGTGCTTTTGATGGGCCGATAGGCGAAAAACTGTCAAATCACGGCGGTGCGCGCTTTCATTTTGCGGGTCGGTTAGAGGTCAACACCTGGGGCGGGCGCCGATCTGTGCAGCTCAGGCTGGAGGACGCAGCAGAAGCCCGTTAACACGCGGCTTTGGTGCGCTAAAAAACTTTCCCATCCCTGCGTTTTTACGCTTGCGGGGGTCACAGTGAAACCGTAAAAGGCCCTCCACAAGCCAGCGTGGCCCGTTCGTCTATCGGTTAGGACGCCAGGTTTTCAACCTGGAAAGAGGGGTTCGATTCCCCTACGGGCTGCCATTTGCGCTTGTGACCTGATACCAAGTGGCCCGTTCGTCTATCGGTTAGGACGCCAGGTTTTCAACCTGGAAAGAGGGGTTCGATTCCCCTACGGGCTGCCACTTTTCCTTAGCTTCTTCCATCCCAAAGCAGTACGACCATCCGGGCTGTACCTGAAAACAGCTACCTAGCTGTCATCAGCGATCTGAATTTCGATGCCCCAACGGTCAAGGAATCTGGCCACCCCACCCTTTGGCACAGCGTCCGTAACCAGCGAATGTACCAGTCGAGGATCCGGCCCCACATACGGTGCCCTTTCACCAAACTTGGAATGCGCTGCGGCCATAACAACCTGGTCCGCGCACCTGACCACCACCGATGCAAGATCCGCTTCGACCGCGCTGTGGTACAGAAACCCTTTGCTGTCTGAAATCGCGTCCGTGCTCAGGATCACGATGTCAAAGGCATAGCGTTGCAGCTGCTTGTGGGTGACATGACCAAACGTCCCCCTTTCATCGATCTGCAACTCGCCCCCCAAAAGGTGCACCCGGTTTCCGTTGACCCCGGCCAATGTCTGCACGACACCGATGGAGTTGCTGACAACCGTGAGGTTGCTGACCTGGCGCAACTCTTCGGCGACGAAGGCGGTCGTCGATCCTACATCCAGGAAAACGGTCATCTGATCCCGGACCAGTTTCGCAGTATGCCCGGCGATTAATCGCTTTTCATCCGCGTCTTGCGAGATCCTGTGAAAGAAGTTGGGGGCACCCTGCGCTCCGGCAAGATAAGCACCGCCATGAACACGCTCGACTGTGCCTGCCTTTGACAAGGCTTTGATCGTTCGCCGCACCGTCTCTTCGGACACGCCGAGCATATTCGCCAGATCCGAATTCCGAGCCGTTCCTCCCAGACGTCTGAGGGCATCAAGCAACTCCAGCTCGCGATGGGTGTTGACGGTATTCTTCTTCACGACCTGGCTCCGGAAATTTTCCATATATGGACACGGATTACCGTGTACGGCAAGGCCGTGCTACATCCGCATAGCCACATCCGGATTTTTGACGGAACCGTTTGGTAGCGAGTAAGTACTGAGTTTCAACACCAATCATCTGGGATGCTGGTTCGCCTAAATTCTCACTCAGTGCCTGTGCCTCACGCAACGCGAGTGCAATTCAACGTGCCCGGTGTCATCTCTCGCTCGCAATGGATCTCAGTGGATATCCCTATTTTCCACGCGGGGAAATTTATGAATTTCGATAACGAAATTAGATATTTACAATAATCTCCAGCGTTGAAAACAAATTCAATTCACGCGGCTTCGGAATGCCTGAACGTCAATTACTAAAAATTTAGTTTGACACGTACGCAAAAAATCGCTGATGCTGTTCTGCATCCGGTTCCCGCCGGAGAACCATAATTTTTGGGAGGAGACAGATGCGGAGACATCTACTTTCCGCAGTGGCGGCGGCTGCCGTCATTGCGGGGCACGGGTCCGCTTGGGCCGACGAAGCCGCAGCACAACGTTGGATCGACGACGAATTCCAGCCATCGACCTTGTCGAAAGACGAACAAATGGCCGAGATGCAATGGTTTATCCAAGCTGCACAGCCCTACGCTGGCATGGAAATCAACGTCCTGTCCGAAGGCATTCCGACGCATTCTTACGAGTCGGAGGTTCTGACAAAGGCGTTTGAAGAAATCACCGGCATCAAGGTCAATCACCAGATCCTTGGCGAAGGCGAAGTGGTCCAGGCTGTTCAGACCCAGATGCAGACAGGTCGGAACCTGTATGACGGCTATGTCAACGACAGTGACCTGATTGGTACCCACTCGCGTCTGCAACTGGCCTATCCGCTGACCGACATGATGGGCGGTGACTGGGCGGCGACAACCTCGCCGACAATCGATCTGGATGACTTCATGGGCATTCAGTTCACCACCGGGCCGGACGGCAAACTGTATCAGTTGCCCGACCAGCAGTTTGCGAACCTCTACTGGTTCCGCAAGGACTGGTTCGATGACGAAGCCAACAAGGCCGCGTTCAAAGAGAAATACGGCTATGATCTGGGCGTTCCGGTCAACTGGTCGGCCTATGAAGACATCGCCGAGTTCTTCACCAATGACGTGAAAGAAGTCGACGGCGTGGCGATCTACGGCCACATGGATTACGGCAAGCGCGCGCCCGACCTTGGCTGGCGCATGACCGACGCCTGGCTTTCGATGGCCGGTGCCGGTGACAAGGGCGAGCCGAACGGTATTCCGGTTGACGAATGGGGCATCCGCATGGAAGCGGGCACCTGTAACCCAGTCGGTGCCTCAGTGTCGCGCGGTGGTGCTGCAAACGGTCCGGCTGCGGTCTATGCGATCCGCAAATGGGACGAATGGCTGCGGGCCTATGCGCCTCCGGGTGCGGCGTCTTACGACTTCTACCAGTCGCTGCCGGCGCTTAGCCAAGGCAACGTGGCCCAGCAGATTTTCTGGTACACCGCCTTTACGGCCGACATGGTGAAGCCGAAGTCCGAAGGCAACAACACCGTGGATGACGAAGGAACGCCGCTGTGGCGGATGGCGCCCAGCCCGCACGGCCCCTACTGGGAAGAAGGCCAGAAGGTTGGCTATCAGGACGTGGGTTCCTGGACGTTCCTGAAATCGACCCCCTCGGATCGTGCGCAGGCAGCCTGGCTTTATGCCCAGTTCGTGACCTCCAAAACTGTCGACGTGAAGAAGTCCCATGTGGGTCTGACCTTCATCCGTGACAGCTCGGTCAATCACGAGTCGTTCACGGAACGTGCCCCCAAGCTGGGTGGTCTGGTCGAATTCTATCGCTCGCCTGACCGCGTGGCATGGTCGCCGACCGGCATCAACGTGCCGGACTATCCGAAGCTGGCCCAGATCTGGTGGCAGCAGATCGGTGACGTGAACTCCGGTGCCTTTACACCGCAAGAGGCGATGGATCGTCTGGCCGAAGAGATGGACATCACCATGGCACGTATGCAGGCCGCGGATGAAAGCGCCGGTGTCTACGGCGGCTGCGGTCCACGCCTGAACGAGCCGCAGGACCCATCTTTCTGGCTGGAAAAAGCGGGTTCTCCCAAGGCCAAGCTGGAAAACGAAAAGCCGCAGGGCCAGACCGTCAACTATGACGAACTGGTTAAGCGCTGGCAGTCCCAGTAAAAGCAACATCGTAGGCCGGGCTTAAGCCCGGCCTACTCCTGAATGCCCCGCGAGTTTCCCAGATGATTGAACTTCAAGACGCGACCAAACGGGTCGGCAACGTCATCCATATCAAGCCAACCAACCTGACGCTGCAAACCGGCCATTTCAACGTGCTATTGGGTGCGACAGGTTCCGGAAAAACGTCACTGATCAAGATGATGGCCGGATTGGACCCGATCGCCTCGGGCAAGGTCCTGATGGACGGACAGGACGTGACACGGTTGAACACGCAAAAGCGGCAGATCAGCCTGGTGCACCAGTTCTTCGTGAACTACCCGCATATGACCGTATTCGACAATATCGCCTCGCCCCTGCGCGTGGCTGGCATGGCTAAATCGGAAATCGATGGCCGCGTGGAAGAGGCCGCCGATCTGCTGCAACTGCGCCCCATGCTGCACCGCCGCCCACACGAGCTGTCGGGCGGGCAACAACAACGAACCGCGCTGGCGCGTGCCATCGCAAAGGAAAGCCGCGCCGTCTTCCTTGATGAGCCGCTTGCGAACCTTGATTATAAACTGCGCGAAGAGTTGCGCGAACAACTGCCCGATCTGTTCGCTGGTCGCGGGGCCGTCGTTGTCTACGCCACCTCGGAACCTGAAGAGGCATTGCTGCTGGGAGGCTACACCGCGCTGATGGAAGACGGCCGCGTGACCCAGTTCGGCCCAACCACCGAAATCTATCGCAATCCGGAAAACATCGCCGCGGCGCGTGTATTCTCGGACCCGCCTATCAATGTGGCCCGTATCACTGTTTCCAGCGCCCGGGCGCAATTGGCAGGCAATGTCGGCTGGGCAGCCTCGGGCATGGCCGACGGGGAATATATGATCGCCGTTCGCCCTCATCGAGTGACGCCATTCCGTACGTCTGACGCCGATGTCGAACTGACCGGACGTGTGATCGTGACCGAACTGTCAGGTTCGGATTCCAGCGCACATTTCCAGCATGGTGACGAAGCCTGGGTTTCACTCGCCGCTGGTGTGCATCCTTATCAGGTCGGCGAAGATCACAGTTTCTACATGAACCCGGCGCATTGCCGTTACTTCAGCCAAGACGGCAAAAGGGTGGCCTGACATGGCACAGATCAAGCTTTCAAACCTTCGACACAGCTATATGCCATCGCCAAAAGGCCCCGAGGACTATGCCCTGAAGGAAATCGACGTGACATGGCGCGATGGCGGGGCCTATGCGCTGTTGGGGCCGTCAGGTTGTGGTAAGTCCACGCTGCTGAACATCATATCCGGTCTTCTCACCCCCTCGGAAGGCCGGATTCTGTTCGATGATCAGGACGTCACCGCCCTGCCCCCGGATCAACGCAACATCGCGCAGGTTTTCCAGTTTCCGGTGATCTACGACACGATGACCGTGGGCGAGAATCTGGCCTTCCCGTTGAAGAACCGGGGTGTCGACGCCGAAACCATCAAGCGCCGTGTTCTGGAAATCGCCGAGATGCTGGACGTCACGGATATGCTGAACACCCGCGCATCAGGCCTGAGCCCGGACAACAAGCAGAAGATCTCGATGGGTCGCGGCCTTGTTCGCGACGATGTGAATGCGGTGATGTTCGACGAACCGCTGACCGTGATCGACCCGCACCTGAAATGGAAACTGCGGTCCAAGCTGAAAGAGCTGCATCAGCGCGTGCAGGCCACAATGATCTACGTGACACACGACCAGACAGAGGCGCTGACCTTCGCCGACGAGGTGGTGGTAATGCAAGACGGTGAAGTGGTTCAGATCGGAACACCCGTCGAATTGTTTGAACGGCCACAGCACACATTTGTCGGCCATTTCATCGGCTCGCCGGGCATGAACGTCCTTCCATGTGAAGCAAAAGGCGACCGCGCCGTTTTTGAAGGACACGAGGTCATGCTGGAAGGTCCCACACACGGTGACGGCGGACGCACCGATCTGGGTATCCGCCCGGAATATGTAGGTTTCGGCGACACCGGCATTCCGGCGCATGTGACCAAGGTCGCCGATATCGGCCGCCACTATGTGGTCAGCGCAGTGGTCGGCAACACCGCCCTCAAGGTCGTGACCGAACACGTTGTACCGGAACCGGGATCACAGGTCTTCTTGCAATTCAAACCCGAACAATCCCGCATCTACCGCGACGGCTGGATTGCAACTCAGGAGCGGGCGCAATGAGAACGGAAAACCAAAAGGCATGGTTCTTTGTCCTGCCCGTACTTGCGCTGGTGGCGTTCAACGCGCTGGTGCCCATGATGACGGTGGTCAACTACTCGGTGCAGGAAACCTTCGGCAACAACCAGTTCTTCTGGGAAGGTTTGGGCTGGTTCGAACAGATCCTGCGATCCGACCGTTTTCAGGCAGCACTTGGACGGCAATTCCTGTTTACCTTCCTGATCCTGCTGATCGAGGTGCCCTTGGGCATCATCGTCGCCCTGTCGATGCCGCGCAAAGGGTTCTGGGTGCCGGTCTGTCTGGTGCTGATGGCCTTGCCGATGCTGATCCCTTGGAATGTGGTTGGCTCGATGTGGAACATCTTCACCCTGCCCAAGATCGGATTGCTGGGATATTTCCTGAATGACGTGCTGGGCATCAACTATGATATGACGCAACAGCCGCTGTCGGCCTGGGTAACCGTTATCGTCATGGACGTCTGGCACTGGACCTCGCTGGTCGTGCTGCTGTGCTATGCGGGCCTCGTATCGATTCCGGACGCCTATTATCAGGCCGCCAAGATCGACGGCGCCAGCCCATGGTCGGTGTTTCGTTACATCCAGTTGCCCAAGATGAAGACGGTTCTGACCATCGCGGTTCTGCTGCGGTTCATGGACAGCTTCAATATCTATACCGAGCCTTTTGTTCTGACTGGGGGTGGTCCCGGCAACTCGACCACCCTGCTGTCGATTGACCTTGTGAAGATCGCACTGGGGCAGTTCGACCTTGGCCCGGCGGCAGCGATGAGCCTGATCTACTTCGCCATCACTCTGCTGGTGTCGTGGCTCTTCTACACTCTGATGACAAAGGACGACGCAGAATGAAAAAGCGGTCCATCATCCCGATCCTCTATATCGCGTTCCTGATGCTGCCGATCTATTGGCTGGTGGCGATGTCCTTCAAGACAACGAACGAGATTCTGTCGGGCTTTTCCCTGTTTCCCCAGACTTTTACGCTGGAAAACTATATCACCATCTTCACAGACCCAACCTGGTATTGGGGTTACATCAACTCGATCACCTATGTGACTCTGAACACAGTGCTTTCCGTCTGCGTTGCCCTGCCTGCGGCTTATGCGTTCTCACGCTATCGGTTCCTCGGTGACAAGCAACTGTTCTTCTGGCTGTTGACCAACCGTATGGCTCCGGCGGCCGTGTTCGCCCTGCCATTCTTCCAGCTTTATTCGTCGATCCACCTGTTCGACACGTATCTGGCCGTGGCTTTGGCCCATACGCTGTTCAACGTGCCGCTGGCGGTGTGGATTCTGGAAGGCTTCATGCGTGGCATCCCAAAGGAGCTGGATGAAACCGCCTATGTGGATGGATATTCGTTCCCGCGTTTCTTCGTGACGATCTTTCTGCCCAACATCAAGGCAGGTGTCGGTGTCGCGGCGTTCTTCTGCTTTATGTTCTCATGGGTAGAAATGCTGCTGGCCAAGACCCTGACCGCGGTTGAGGCCAAACCCATCGCTGCCGTGATGACCCGCACAGCATCCAGTGCCGGGTACGAATTGGGGCTGCTGGCCGCCGCCGGCACCCTGACCATCATCCCCGGTGCCATCGTCATCTGGTTTGTTCGCAACTACATCGCGCGTGGCTTCGCGATGGGACGTGTGTGAGGTTCAATATGCGAAAACTGCTTCTCACCCTGCCCTTCCTGCCCTCAGCAGCCTTTGCCCAGGCCAAGGCCGGATGGGGCAATGTCGGACAAGAGGCCGAAAAAGGGTTCTCGTGGACGGACCCCCTTTGGCCCGATTTCTGGATGGCATGGACACCTGCCACGCTGGCCGTGTTTGTCGGTATCTTCTCGGCCATTGCATGCATTGGCTTGCTGGAAGGCTTCAAATTCCGCGACGGGATCGAGCGACGCGGGGTTCTGGGGCTGACGACCACGCTGGGGGATCGCCTGTTCATCACCCTTCTGGGGGCCGCATATATTTTCCTGGCGTGGCTTGGATTGATTGGGCAACCCGTCTGGACACCACTATTCCTGTCCATTGGCTGGGGCGTTTTTGTGTTCTGGAAAGTTTAGACTTTGAGAAATCGCGAAAGGATGCTTGTCTGTCAGGCATAATAACGATGACGACACCGAGACCGATGCGAAAGAAAAAGACAACAAATCTGCTGACCGAGGTCGAACTGGAGTTCATGAACGAGCTCTGGGCCCTCGGGCAAGGCTCGGTGCGTGATGTCCTGGACCGCCTGCCGTCAGAACGCAACCTGGCCTACACATCCGGGGCCACGATCCTGCGCATTCTGGATGAGAAGGGTTTTGTGGAGAGTCACAAATCTGGAAAAACCCTGATCTACACACCTCTTCTGGAAAAGGACAGATATCAGGCCCGTTCGCTGCAAAATCTGTCGCGCACGCTTTTCGACGACACCCCCGCCACACTGGTGGCGCGGCTGGTCGACGATGCGGGGCTGAGCGAAGCCGACCTGGAGGAAATTCGAGCACTGGTAGAGAGGAGACTGCAAAATGACAGCGGTTAGACCGGTTCTCGACGCATTCATCGAACTCAACATCGTGCTGGCATTTTCGGCGGTCATCTGGCTGGTGACCCGCACGGCCCTAAGCCGCACCGTCCTACGCAATGGCTATGTCGCACAGTTGCGGGTGCTCAAGACCTTGAGCATTTGTGTTCTTGCCAGTCCGTTTCTCGCGGTTTGCGTGTCGTCGCTGGCGACTTACGCTTGGCCGGGCAGTGCCGTGGCCCTTGGCGATATCGCCGTTGCAGCCTATCTGCGCGGTGACATCGCAATGCCTGCCACGCAGTTCGAAGCACTGCTGAACACCCGCGAAAGGTGGGTTGATCTGGCATTGTCCGGACAGCAGCCTGTGATCACCCTCGTTGCCGCCATACTTGCCTGTATCGCAGCCGTGTACGCTGCGCGTGCCTTGCGGGACGCAATGACGATCCGTCAGACTGTCAATTCCAGTTTTCTTTGGCGGCGGTCCGCCAAGGTGGATATTCGGCTTTCCGATCGCATCACTGTGCCCTTTGCCGTGCGAGGACTTCGCCGCCGCCACGTCGTTCTACCCAGCCATCTGCTGGACACCCCGCGCGAGTTGCGTTTTGCACTTGCCCACGAGTTTCAGCATATCCGTACGGGTGACGTCGAATGGGAACTGGGGTTTGAGCTGCTGCGTCCGCTGTTGTTCTGGAACCCGGCCTATCTGATGCTCAAGTATCAGTTCGGCCGGCTGCGCGAGTTGGCCTGCGACCAGTCGGTTGTTGCGCGCAAACGGATTGATGCGCGGGAATACACGGCGTGCCTGCTGGACTATTGCGCCCGGACAATCTCAACCAACAGCCCACGCGTTCTGAATGTTGCTTTTGTGACTGGCGGCAAGGCAAAACGCGTGTTGCGGCAACGTGTAATCGCGCTGACCGATGTTCAGCCATCGGTACCTGCCCTACCGGGAGTGTTCCTTGGAATGACGCTGATCTTTGGTGCGCTTTTGGCTCTGGGGTCGGCCTCAATCCAGCAGACACGGGATTGGAGCCATGACCGCCTGATGCTGTCGACAGTGGTCAACCTGGAACGGCTGGAAGCGCGCAATCAGGGGAACTGACCTGATCGCTTACCAGCCGCGACGCCCGAACAGCGAGTGAAGCCGCCCCTGATCGGCAAAAGGCTCGGGCGTTTGCACGCGTTCCAGCCGTGCCACTACGCGCGCGACAAGAACCCATCCTATGACAGCAAAGATGACGCCCCCAAAAGCCTGACCCAGCAGAACGCCCGAGGCCCCGGCGATTTGTGAGCCAATCATGGCAAACACCCATGTGCCAATAGTGTGACGACCCCAGTTTATCCATGTGGAATAGACCGGATGGCCCAGATTGTTGAAACTGGCATTTGTCACAAAAATCACACCATTGAAGAACGACGCCAATGCCAGCGGGCCGCAGAACAGATAAATCAGTACGCGCGTTTCCCCCTGGGCTGCGAACAAATTTGCAATTGGGGACCGCAGCAAAAACAAAATAGCCGACATGCAAAGAACATAGATTGCGGTGAACTTGATCCCGGCCAGAAACGCAGTGCGCACGCGATCAAATTTTTCTGCCCCGAAATTCTGCCCGATGATTGGCCCTATCGCGCCGGACAGCGCAAAGATGACCGAAAACGCCACCGGCAACAGCCGCCCGATCACCGCCATACCCGCAACTGCATCCGTTCCGAACTGCGCGATTTCCCGAACAACGATGGCATTCCCGATCGGCGTGGCGACGTTCGTCAGAACAGCAGGGATTGCGATGGCCCGCACGGGCCGAAAATCCTGTGCCACCTGTTTCATCGATGGGCGTGCAAACCCCTGATGCACCCGCAGCGCGGGCCATAAGGCTGCGCCCAACATACATAGCCGCGCCAGAACTGAGGCTATCGCGGCCCCATCCAACCCCAGTCCAACGGCAAATATCAAAATCGGGTCAAGAACTGCATTCACAACGCCGCCGTAAATCGTTGCCATCATTGATCGGCGCGCATCGCCGTGGGCGCGCAGCACAGCCATCGCCGCCATCGCAATCGACATCACCCACATAGTCGGCAGAATGATCGACACATAGCGCGTCGCCAGCCGCAAAACCTCGCCCTTTGCGCCAAGCAGCGACAGCAGAAAGCTGACGTTCAGCAGCACCAAAACGGAGGTTACCAACCCGACGATCAGCCCCAGCACGGCGACACTGGACGCGTATTGCCTTGCCTGTTCGACCCGCCCGCCGCCCAACTCACGCGCGACCAGCGCCCCGGCAGAAATCGACAGACCGATATTGATGGCGTTCGTAAAAAACAGCAGCGTCCCGGCATAACCTACCGCTGCGGCCAGCGCGTCGTTGCCCAGCATCGAGATAAAGACCATATCGACAAAATCGACAGCAAAGATCGCCATCAATCCAATGCTCGTGGTCAGCGACATGCGCGTCACATGCAGCATCAGGTTGCCACTTAGAAAGATTGCCTTACCTGATGATTTTTCCATCAATACTCTGGTCGTCCCACCTGCGCGACCCAGACGGGCCCATGATGCCACTGCGTTCGACAAGGGAAAGCCCCGGGCAACGCCTAAGTAAACTCACGCGTTTCCGGGGCTTTGTACACCGATTATTTTGAGTTCTGGCTGAGCCGGCCGGAATTACACAAAGCGGTTCACGTAATTCTCAAGCACTTCCTGACGCCCCGAGCGCGGCTGAGGATTGAGGTCTTCGGCAAGCACCCGTGCCGCAATCTCGTCGAGGTCGGAATTCAGCATCGCCTGAGCCTTGGGCGTTTTCCAGCCTGCATACCGGTCGGCCAGCGCCTGTTCCAGACCACCATCTTCAAGCATCGCAGCTGCCGCTTTCAGGCCCCGGGCACAGATATCCATCCCGCCCACATGCGCAGCGATCAGGTCTTCGGCGTCGATGGATTGCCTGCGAAGTTTAGCGTCGAAGTTGGTGCCACCCGTGGTAAACCCGCCCGCTTTCAGGATGTGGTAATAAGCCAGCGCGACTTCGGGCGTGTTGTTGGGGAACTGATCCGTATCCCACCCGGACTGGTAATCGTTCCGGTTCATGTCGATGGACCCAAGCATACCCTCAGCCGCAGCAACAGCGATCTCATGTTCGAAACTGTGTCCTGCCAGGATTGCGTGCCCTTGTTCCAGGTTCAGCTTGACCTCATCCTCGAGGCCGTACTTGCGCAGGAAACCGATACAGGTTGCCGCATCGAAATCATATTGATGCTTGGACGGCTCCTGCGGTTTGGGTTCGACGAGGATCGTGCCTTTGAAGCCGATCTTGTGCTTGTACTCGACCACCATGTTCAGGAACCGGCCCATATGATCCAGTTCGGCCTTCATGTCGGTATTGAGCAGCGTCTCGTAGCCCTCGCGTCCACCCCAAAGCACATAGTTCTCGCCGCCCAGTTTGTGGGTCGCGTCCAAACAGGATTTCACCGTGGCGGCAGCGAAAGCAAAGACGTCGGGGTCGGGGTTGGTGCTGGCACCCCCCATCCAGCGACGGTGGCTGAACATGTTGGCCGTTCCCCACAACAGCTTGGTGCCGGATGCCTGCATCTTTTCACCGATATAATCGGTGATCTCATTCAGCGTGCGCAGGTTTTCTGCAAAACTGCCCTGTTCGGGACGGATATCCGCGTCATGCCAGCAGAAATAGGGCTGGCCAATGATCTCGAACATCTCAAAGGCAACATCGGCCTTCATTTCAGCGCGGCCCATGTCATCTTGCGGATGCCATGGACGTTCAAAAGTCGAGCCACCAAACGGATCCCCGCCTTCCCAGGCAAACGAGTGCCACCACGCCACGGCAAAACGCAGGTGATCCTCCATGCGCTTACCCATCACGATCTCGTCCGGGTTGTAGTGACGGAATGCGAGCGGGTTCTTACTGTTCTCGCCCTCGAATTGGACCTGCTCGATCCCCTGAAAGAAACCGCTCGTCATCTCGTTTACCTCATTCCGTCTTTTCGCCGGGCTTCTTGCCCAGAATGATCATCGACAACAGATCGTCATCCGTGACATCGGCGATGTCGACAGTGCCAACCAGTTGCCCGTTTTTCATGACCGAAGCCCGGTCGCACAGCTCCATCACTGCATGCACATCGTGGTCGATCAGGAAAATCCCGATCCCCTGCGCCTTGAGCTGCTGGATCAGGTCCGCCACCATCTGTGTTTCGTGTGGGCCAAGCGCGGCTGTGGGCTCGTCCATGATCAGGATACGCGCGTTGAAGTACACCGCACGCGCGATGGCCACCGACTGCCGCTGACCGCCGGACAGCGCCGAGACCGGGTCATTGAACTTCTGAAAGTTCGGGTTCAACTGTGCCATGATCTTGCGGCATTCGGCCTCCATCGCGGCATCGTTGACCAACCCGAAGGGCGTGACCATCTCCCGCCCCAGGAAAAGGTTCGAACTTGCATCCAGATTGTCCGCCAAGGCCAGCGTCTGATAGATCGTCTCGATATTGTTTGCACGCGCATCGCGGGGGTTGTTGATCTCAACCCTCTTGCCGTCGATCAGGATCTCTCCGTGGTCCTTCTGATAGGCACCCGAAAGCACCTTGATCAGCGTAGATTTACCGGCCCCGTTGTGGCCCAGAAGGCCCACAACCTCGCCCGGGTACAAGTCGACCGAGACACGGTCCACCGCCTTGATGCCGCCGAACGAAATCGAGATATCGCGCATTTCGACAAGCGGAGGCTGGCCGGACCCACGGCCCGAAGTTTGGTTCTGTGTTTCTTGTGCTTGCATCATTTCGCTCCCAGACGTTTGCGATAGACGATGTCGATATAGACGGCCAAAACCAGAACGGTGCCCACGACGATGTTCTGAAAGGGTGCGTCCACGCCAACCATGGCCATGCCCGATTGCAGCGCCTGCATGATCAGCGCGCCTAGGATCGCGCCGTAGATCGTACCAATACCGCCGGACAAGGCGGTGCCGCCGATCACGGCCGCAGCAATCACGCGCAGCTCATCCAATGTGCCGATATCGTTCGAGTGGTTGGCCAGACGGGCCGAGGCCACGACCGCGGACAGCGCACACAGAAACCCCATCAGGGCAAAGATCTTGACGGTCATCATGCGGGTGTTGATGCCCGACAGTTCCGCCGCATCCGGGTTGCCCCCCGTGGCAAAGATATAGCGGCCAAATCGGGTTTTGCGGGCCACAACAGTCAAGGTTACCGCAACAAGGATCAGGATCAGAACCGAGATCGGGATACCATAACCCACAACAAGCCCTTCAGGCATGGTCTCACCCCGCGCTTCGAACATACGTTCCAGCCTGCGGGTGGGGATCGAGTAACTGTTGACGATCAAGACATATCCCATAATGGCGATGCCAACGATCCCCGCCAAAGTAGTTTCAGCCCAAACCGGTTTCACAGGGAACCCATGGGCAGCCTTGGAGCGGCGACCGCTCCACAACGCCCAGACCGCAATAGCGGTGGCGGCAAGGCCGAACAGAAGGCTGACGGTTGTACCCAAGGTCCCGTTGGTTCCGCCAAATATCAGGAACGTGCTGTCCAGCGGGCCGATTGTCTGGCCATCGGTCATGTACCAGGCGACGTTGCGCCAGACCAGAAAACCGCCAAGCGTCACGATAAAGGCCGGTATGGTCAGATAGCCTACCATCCAACCGTGGAATGCACCGATCAAGGTTCCAACTGCAAGGCCGACAATCAGGGTGATAGCCCAAGTCGCCGGGTGGTTCAAACCTAACCCCAGCACGTTCGGCAGGAGCTCGGTCTGGGTCATCGCCATGACGGCAGATGTGGTCGCCAGCAGCGCGCCGACCGAAAGATCAATATGGCGCATCACGATAATGAACACCATGCCACAAGCCATGATCGCGACCGAGACGGTCTGGATCGACAGGTTGAACAGGTTTCTGGGCGTCAGAAAACGGCCATCCGTTACGATGTTGAAGCCGATGCACAGGATGATGAAGGCGCCGATCATGCCCAATAGCCGCATGTCCAGTTCCAGTTGCTGGAACAGGTTAGCCTTTGCTTTTTGGGGTACCGGCTGAGACGAAGTTTCGGTCATATCCGATCTTTCATGTTCAGCTATGGTCTCTGGCCCGGCCTTGCGGGCCAGAGACGTTATGGTTTGGAGACTTGACTTAGTTGCAGGGTGCAGGACCGTTTTCGACGCCCTGGCACAGGTCTTCCAGCGGAATCCAGCCAGCATCGACTACAACGGACAGGTTGTCTTTGGTGATCGGCACAGGCGCCAGGAAGACCGAGTTCATCTCGGTGCCACCGGGCGAAGTCCAGCTGATCGCACCTTCGACGTCTGCCGCAGCCGTTCCACCACTCAGCGCGACCGCGATTTCACCTGCGGCTTTGCCCAGTTCGCGTGCGTCTTTCCAGACCGAGACGGTTTGTGTGCCTTTGGCCACCCGGTTCAGCGCCGCATGGTCGCCATCCTGACCCGACACCGGAATACCGTCCATACCTTGCGCGGTCAGTGCAGCAACTACACCGCCTGCGGTTCCGTCATTTGACGCGACCACAGCATCGACTTTGTTTTCGTTGGCGGTCAGGATCTGTTCCATGTTGCGCTGCGCGTTCGCAGGCAGCCAGCCATCGGTATAGGCTTCGCCCACGATCACAATGTCACCACTGTCAACAGCGCCCTGAATGATCTCCTGTTGACCACCGCGCAGGAAATCCGCGTTCGGGTCGGTGGGCGAGCCCTTGATCATCACATAGTTGCCCTTGGGCATGGCGTCGAACACCGCGCGCGCCTGCATACGACCGACTTCGACATTGTCAAAGGTCAGGTAGAAGGCCCGATCATCTTCGATCAGACGGTCATACGCGATGACTGGGATACCTTCGTCGGCCGCTGCCTGAACAGCTGGACCGATGGCCTGGGAATCCTGCGCCAGAATGATCAGCGCATCAACGCCCTGGGCGATCAGACTTTCAATATCCGACAACTGCTTGGCCGACGACGATTGCGCATCTGCCGAAATATATTCGGCACCGCCCGCCTCAAGCGCGGCTTTGATTGCCGCTTCGTCGGTTTTCCAGCGCTCTTCCTGGAAGTTCGACCAGCTGACACCGACCGTGGTTTCTGCAAACGCAACCGTCCCCATCAGGACGGCCACAGCAGAAGCGCTGAGAATTCGTTTCATGATTTCCTCCCGGTTTATCGAGCCATCGCTTCATGATTCGTGGCTCTCACAATTCTGAGTAGCATATTTATTTCAGTCAGTAAAATATTTATGCTACCCGAAAGAAGAAAAACCGCTTACGCTTGGGAAATCATCAGATTCGCGAGGGCAGGATGCTGAAAAGCAAGGTTTCTTCAAACGCTACGGATCAACGAAACATCACCCGTTTGCGCGTGCTGGAACAAATCCGGTCGACCGGGGCGATATCGCGGATCGACATTGCAAGCGCGCTTGAGACCAGCCCGGCGACAGTGACAACGGCAACGTCAGATCTGCTTTCAGCTGGTCTGATTCAGGAAATCGAAGGCGAAACACCGTCTAAGTCCGCGCGCCGAGGCAGACCACGTGTGTTGCTGAAACTGCATGGCGGATGTCACCTGATTGCCGGTGTGAAAGTGGCCCGGCACCAGATTTCAGTCATTCTGGTCGATTTTGAAGGCACCGAGATCACCTCTTACACTCACCCGCTGGAAGAGGCCCGGATGGCCCCGGAGGCTTTTGCAAAAAAGATATACGCGGCGCTGGAACAGGCCTGCACCTCTGCAAGCAGGTCCCTGACAGAAGTTTCCGGCGTCTGTATCGGAATTGCCGGGCTGGTCGACGCAGAGCGGAATTTTGTACATTGGTCATCTTCGCTGACAGTGCGCAATGTGGATCTGAGCCCGCTTCTGTCCCAAGTGCTCCCCTGCCCTGCGTTTATCGAGAATGACGCCAATCTGGTTGCAAAGGCCGAACAGCTTTTCGGGCTTGGCAAAGGGCTGAAGAACTTTCTGGTTGTCACGATAGAACACGGCATTGGTTTGGGCATTGTGTTGGATGGCAAACTATATCGCGGCGAGCGCGGCTGCGGCGCGGAATTCGGGCATGTCAAAGTTCAGCTGGATGGCGCGTTATGTCAGTGTGGGCAACGCGGATGCCTTGAAGCTTATGTTGGGGAATATGCCCTGATCCGCGAGGCAACCATTGCCAGCCGGGCTACTGACCCGCACACTCTTGCTGATATTCACGCAGCCGCCCAATCCGGTGATGCCCGGTCCATTTCAGTTCTGTCCCGCGCTGGCCAGATGTTTGGAATGGGGCTTTCCAACCTGATCAATCTGTTCGATCCGGAATGCATCATTCTGTCCGGCACCCGAGGCAGCTTTGAATACCTGCATTCCGACGCAGTGATGACCCGCATCAATAACGGTGTTGTCAGCGTTGACGCGCCACTGCCTGAAATCAACGTAAACCATTGGGGGGATTCAATGTGGGCAAAAGGGGCAGCGGCCTATGGGATCGAACAAGTCTCGATCCTGAAAGTCAGGGAACTGGCGGAAAATGCAAGTTGAACTGACGATCCTGCTAGCGACAGCGTCTGCCGCCACGGCCGACATCAACCTTCCGCAGTTTCACAGCATCGACGTCCCCAGCCATGTTTACGACGGCGGATGGGAGCACTTCGTGGGCGGAGGCATCGCCGTTTTCGACTGCAATGGCGATGATCGGCCCGAACTGTTTGCCGCAGGGGGAACCAACCCGGCGCAATTGTTTGTCAACACATCAGGACCCAATGTCAGTTTTCGGCCAGAAACGCCAAGCGCGCTATCCCTGACCGGCGTGACCGGCGCCTACCCAGTGGATATCGACGGGGACGGATTTGTGGACTTGGCGGTTTTACGCGTTGGCGAAGACGTTTTGTTGCGTGGCAAGGCGAATTGCGCATTCGAACCGTTCACCTCGTTGAATTTCCAGTCTCAGGAACACTGGACCACCGGTTTTTCCGCCACCTGGGAAAGTGGTCAAACCCTGCCGACACTGGCTTTTGGAACATATGTCGACCGAACCAATCCCGATGGCCCGTTTGAAGCCTGCGGGCCGACGCTTTTGTATCGCCCCGAAGGGACGGCTTATGGCCCGCCTCTCCACCTGGTGCCGGGCCATTGTTCCTTGTCCATTCTGTTTTCCGACTGGGCGCGCACCGGGCGCGCGGACCTGCGTGTCAGTAACGACCGCCATTACTATGTGCGCGGCGGGCAAGAGCAGCTTTGGGCTATGGAAGACACGCCACACCTTTACGCGCCGGAAGATGGGTGGCTGCCTTATTCGATCTGGGGCATGGGGATTGCATCAAGGGATATATCAGGGGACGGCTTCCCTGATGTTTACCTGACCTCGATGGGGGATCAGAAGTTTCAGATCTTTGATCCCACTGCCGAGGGGCCGACATGGCGCGACGCGACTTATGACCGGGGGACAACGGCGCACAGGCCGCATGTCGGTGGCGATGGTCGCCCGTCAACCGGCTGGCATGCGCAGTTCGGCGACGTCAATAACGACGGGCGCGACGACATATTTGTCGCCAAGGGCAATGTCGAACAGATGCCCGATGCGGCGCAAACCGACCCCAACAACCTGTTGCTGCAATCCGCAAATGGTCAGTTTTTCGAAGCTGCCTCAGCGGCGGGTGTCGCCTCTATGGGCAAGTCCCGCGGTGGGGCCCTGGCGGACCTGAACGGGGATGGATCGCTTGATCTGGTCGTGGTCAATCGCGGGTCGGAACTTGAGATATTTCAGAACGAACAACAGCTTGGAAACTGGGTTCAGGTTGATCTTGGCCAGGATCGTCCCAACCGCGCAGCTGTCGGCAGCTTCATTGAAGTCAAAACCTCCGACAGAGTCCAAACGCGGGAAGTGACCATTGGCGGTGGTCACGCAAGTGGCATCTCTGGACTTCACCACTTTGGCCTGGGCAACGCGGACGAACTGGAGCTGCGGGTTATCTGGCCGGACGGCACGGTTGGTGATTGGCAGACCTTCAGAAGCAACCAAGTGCTTCGCATCGACCGCTGATCATTAATCAACAGGCAAACCGCTAGGCACATGCGCGGGCACACCCAGCCGGACCGCCGGGTCTTCCAATGTGCTGAGAAAACTCAGAATGGCGTTTACCTCATCATCACTCAGGCTAATTGGGGCCAGATCATTCGACGCTGCAATCGCCTCGGTCAGCGTGGGGTCGAGCAAGGCTTTTTGATCTTCCGCGCCCGGAAACTCTGGTAACGCTGCTTTTTCGACCGAGTAGCTGCGCAAAGATGCGACCGGGTCCAGATGATGACGGACAACATCTTCAAGCCGCGCGTAGGCTCCGTTGTGACCATAAGGTGCCGTCAGGGTCACATTGCGCAAGGATGGCGTGCGAAATTTGAAGGCGTCATCCACATTGCCCGTCACACGCAATCGCCCGTCATCGCGAACATGGTTCTCGAACCGGGCGGCTTTTCCCGGCCCGATTTGCGGCATGGCGATAGAATGAAATCCATGATCCGTCTGGAACCAGCCGGAATGGCAGGTGCTGCACCCGGCCTTGCCGTAAAAAAGGTCGAGCCCCATTTGTGCCTGCTCGGGCAGCGCCTCTTTCCCCTGCATCGCGCGATCAAACTGGCTGTTGTCAGCGCGCCATTCAAAGGCGATGAAATCGGCAATGATATTGGCGATTGCGGTAAAAGTGATCTCTTCTCCAGGCGCGAGCTGGTCAAAGCGCGCCCTGTATTCCGGGATTGCGGCAACACGCGCCGCGATAAGGTCCCATGCGCCGTCCTTTTGAGTCAGCAAACCAAGACGCACAGCTTTGCTCACTTCGTTTTCCGAATAGTGGCCCGCCATTTCGTCAGCCGACAAGACCGGGAACATCGCTTGCGCGGCCAGTGCAGATTGGAAGCCCGGCCTCATATCTGTGCCCAAGGGCGTTCGGAACCCGTCAGGCTGCGACGGGTCTGCCTCAAGACGCCCGTCATGAAAGAAGGTGGTGAATTCCAGCGCCCCAAGGTTCCACAGCCCCGGTGCATTTCGGGGAATGCGCTGCTCGGGCATGTTTTCCTGATCAAGCCTGCGCGCTGCCCCCAGCCCCACACCGCCTTCGCCGATACCCAGAGACAGCGCGTCTGACGTTCCCAGTTTCGGATGATGACAAGTGGCGCAGCTGATGTTTTTGTTCCCCGACAGGATCGGGTCGTAAAACAGCAACTGTCCCAGTTCGACCTTGGCAAGGTCCGATTCTACAAATTGAGGAAGCGGCCCGAGGTCCTGCGCCTGCGCCGCCGACAGTGTCACGCAAAAGGCCAAAGCATACATCGATATCGCAACTTTCATGCCAGATCCTCTGCGATTTCCAACGTCAGAACTTGTTTATACGGATTGTCCGGAGAATAGATGACGGACGGAAACAAGGGGTGGTTCACAGCGTCCGTGTAACCGGACGGTTCAATGCAAAGCCCTGCGCATGGCCTGAAAGGATCGGACAGGTGCGCGGCGGAATAGACCTGCGCGCCGGGCTGATCAGAGTAGATATTCATGCGCAAACCTGACGGTGTTTCGACTGTGGCAACCGGTCGATCGAAATTGCCCGCCTCTTCAAACACGAAGTAGTGGTCAAGGCCACGCCCCTCATCACCGATAACGCGCGCGGATGAGAAATCCAGCGCTTGGTTTTCGATCTCATTCACGACGCCTGTCGGAACAGAGCTGTCGCCCAGTTCCAGTACCCGCTTGGAATTCAGGGTCAAACGGCTGTCAAGAATACCGCTTTGGCACCCCAGAGTATAGTAATTGTGCTGCGCAATGCTGATCGGCGTAGGACGGTCCGGCCATGCGGTGATCGTGTAAGTCAGCCGTGGAAATGCCAGCTCGACATGAATCTCGAACCTGATTTCTCCGGGAAAACCGTCAGCGCCGTCAGGTGACGTCAAGGACAGAACTGCACGGTTCTGCTTGGTCTTCCTGATAATCCAGTGGCTGCGTGACAGCCCGACCACACCGCCATGCAGCGTGTTTTCCCCTTCATTCGTTGACAGGCGATAAGCGGCATCCTGCATTTTAAACTTTGCGCCACCGATCCGATTGGCGACGCGACCCACGATTGCGCCTATGTAATAAGGGTCGGTCAGATATTCCTGCGGGTTTGGATAGCCCAGGATCAGGGGCGTTTCACCGATCCACCACCCTTGTGTGATCGCCCCATAGCTCAGCAGGGAAACTGACATCGCGCCATCTTCCAGAACAACCTGTTCGATGGGTACGGAAGTGGCGCCCTTCATCATGGCGCAGACAGGGGGGATAGAGCGGCATAGAACCGGCGGTATCTTTGATATTCAGCCTCATAAGCGTCGAATAACCCCGCGCGCGGCTGAACAATTTCTGAGGTTTCTGGCGATGTCATGAGCTCCGCCGGGTCTGCACCAATTACTGAACAGGCAGCAAGGCGCGCCGCTCCGATGGCGGCTCCGAATTCACTGCCTTTGGGCAAGGCAAGCGGAATGTTCAGAACAGTTGCCAGCGTCTCGACCCAGAACCGGGATCGTGCACCCCCGCCGACGACCATCAGGCTTTCAGGCTTTGTTCCCGTGCTCCTGAGGGCTTCAAGGCAATCACGCAGCGCGAACGAGACACCTTCCATCACGGACTGTGCAAGATCCGCTGGATCTGACGCAATATCCAGCCCCATGAATGCCCCCCGGATGGCGCTGTCATTATGAGGGGTACGTTCCCCCGACAGGTATGGCAGGAACATTGTCTTCGACGGCCCGGTGACGGTATCCGGCAACGCCGATGCGAGTGCGCCAACGGATTGGCCGAGGTTCCGGGACAGCCAGTTCAGGCTGTTGGTCGCCGACAGGATGACGCCCATTTGAATCCAGCGCTCCGGCACCGCGTGGCAGAAGCAATGAACCGCCGTTTCCGGTGCGGGCGCGTAACTGTCCTTGGCAACCAGCAGCACACCCGACGTTCCCAGCGATAGAAAACCGCTGCCTTCGGCGATGCTTCCAATACCACAGGCCGCCGCCGCGTTGTCGCCTGCCCCGCCGGCAACAACAACGGGTCCGGTCAGGCCCCAGTGCTGCAAAATCTCCGCCCTCAGCTCGCCCCCGGCGGCGCTGCCTTCGACCAGTTCGGGCATCTGATCCCGACGCATGTGGCTGAGTTCAAGCGCTGTTTCCGACCATTCGCGGCATCCGACGTCCAACCACGCGGTACCCGCGCTGTCGGACATGTCGCTGATGTATTCTCCGGTCAGCCAGAAGCGCAAATAATCTTTGGGGAGCAAGACTTTGGCAGTCTTTTCAAAAACGTCAGGTTCATGCCTGCGCACCCATTCCAGTTTGGGCGCAGTGAAGCCGGGAAAAACGATGTTTCCGGTGATCGATCGCATCGCGGAAAGCGCATCCAGTTCGGCAGCTTCACGGGCAGACCTTGTGTCGTTCCAAAGGATACAGGGCCTCAAGACGCGACCCTGTCGGTCCAGAAGCGTTGCGCCATGCATATGTCCGCTCAGACCAATGCCCCGCACTGCCGAAAACGCAGCGCCGTTTTGCCCGCGCAACTGGGCAACGACCTTTTGACACGCTTCAACCCAATCCGCAGGTTCCTGCTCTGACCAGCCCGGATGCGGTGTCGATGTGTTCACGTTCGCTTCGGCCTCGGCAACGACGTCGCCGTCTTCACTGACCACAATTCCCCGAAGACCTGACGTCCCCAAATCAAGACCGAGATACACCTGTTCCTCCCACTTGTAAGCCGCAATACTGTAGGCAACAGAAACCCAGTTTTGCAAAGGCATCAGGTTTCACTGGCACAGTTTGCGCTAACATAACAGGGTGAAACAAGACAAGGCACATAAAAATTGATGCCGGTCTGGACGGCACTGAATGACCGGGAACCAGACAGCGACCAATACGAAGGGGCCCGGTAAGAGGTGACCTGAACTAAGCCGCAGGAGAAATTTTTTGCGATTGTCTGGCGCCATGTTTCCGTAAAAACTTCGGAACGTTCTCATCTTACTGATTTCGGGCAGGCAGAGCGTCTGACACCATGATCAGTCGCAAGAAGGAAATCGGCAAATGAAGTCACATGCCAAAGTTGTTGTCGTTGGCGGCGGATGTGTGGGCGCGTCCATTCTGTATGGGCTGACACAGCACGGCTGTAGCGATGCGGTGATGCTGGAACGGACCACGCTGACCTCAGGCTCGACCTGGCATGCCGCAGGTCTGCTGGTCACCTTCGTGCGGTCCCATAACGTGTCGAAGATGACGATGGAAACCATCCGCATCTATTCCGAAGTCGAACAGAAGATGGGTGCATCGGTAGGCTTGCGCAAAGTGGGTCAGCTGCGCGTTGCCAACACCCAGGAACGTTGGGATGAATTCCAGTCATATATCTCGATTGCCGAGGCCGCCGGTGTGCCCTGCAAACTGTTGACTCCGGCGGAAATTGCCGATGTTCATCCCCTTCTGAGCCAGTCCGAGCATATTCGTGGCGGTATTCTGCATACCGAGGACGGCTATGTGAACCCGGCCGACATCACCATGGCAATGGCAAAGCTGGCGCGGGACGCAGGTGCCAAGGTCTTTCAAAACACCGAAGCACGGGCGTATGAAAAGCTGGAAAGCGGTCATTGGAAAGTGACCACCAATCAGGGAGAGATCACGTGCGAGCACCTGGTTTTTGCCACCGGCAACTATGCCCGTGAAAATGCCCGGCGCGTTGGGCTGGACCTGCCCTGCATTCCCATCATTCACCAATACTGGACCACGGAAACCGTTCCTCTGCTCAAGGAACGTCGCGCGCAGGGTCTTCCCGAGTTCCCGATCCTGCGGGATGAGGATTACGGCGCATACCTGCGTGAAGATGTGGGCGGCATTCAGTTCGGGCCCTATGAATTCACCAAGGACCTGAAGCTGTTTGCCGAAGACCGCGTGCCACCTGACTTTGGCGCAGACCTCTTGCCCGAGGATTTCGATGCCGTGGAAAACCAATGGGAACGGGCAATCGAACGGGTGCCAGTTCTTGGCGAGGTGGGCATCAAGGCCAACACGCGCGGCCCCTTCCAAATGACGCCGGACGAATTGCCACTTGCCGGACCAGCGCCGGGGCACAAAAACCTGTGGCTGGCCGAAGGGATGCCCGGTGGCATTCTGTGGGGCGGCACCGTGGGCGAACGGCTGGCCCGCTGGATCGTCGATGGGGATCCGGGCATGGACATGTCGGAACTGGACCCGCGTCGTTTCTCTGACTACGCCTCCAAACGCTGGACCATGGATAAGGTTCGCGAAACCTGGGGCACACATATGAACGCGCATATCCCCGGCGAAGATTTCCCGGACGCGCGCCCAATGAAAACCGTGGGGTCTTACGATCTGCTGACGGCGCACGGCGCAGTCTGGACCAGCTTCAACGGCTATGAATTCCCGCGCTGGTTCGCCAAATCGCCGCAAGAGGCGATCCCCGAACATTCTTTCCGCCGCACCAACCACATGGAACGCGTTCAGGAGGAAGTACGTACCACCCGCGAAAAGGCCGGGTTCATCGAGATGTCGCCGATGACCAAGTTTACTGTACGCGGACCCGGCGCAGCGCGGTGGCTGGGCGGTCTGATGGCAAACAAAATGCCCAAGGTGGGCCGGATGAGCCTGTCGCTTTTGCTAAACCCCAATGGTGGCATGGATGCGGAATACACAGTTGTCCGCTATGCCGAGAATGATTTCTATCTGGTCTCGACCCCGAATTGGCGCGCCTATAACTGGGATCAGCTGCAACGTCTGTTACCACAAGATCAATCGGTTATCCTTGAAGACGTTTCGGAACAGTTGGGTGTGATCGCTCTGGCCGGTCCCAAGGCGCGCGAGATTTTGCAACCGCTGACCGACAACGATTTGTCGAATGCTGCTTTTCCCTGGCTCTCTGCGCAAAAGGGTGAAGCGGGCTATGCCAAAGACGTAAACCTGCTTCGGGTATCTTACACAGGCGAGCTGGGTTGGGAACTGCACCATCCTGTCGGGTATAACCGACACCTTGTCGACCTGCTTTTGAAAGCCGGTGTAAAACCCTTCGGGCTTGAGGCGTTGGAGTCCATGCGCCTTGAAAAGTCCTATCGCGCCATCAACCGCGAGATTTGCAAGGACATGACACCGTATGAGGCCAGCCTTGATCGGTTTGTCGTCACCGAGGGGCGCGAGTTCATCGGAAAAGCGGCGCTGGAGAAGCAGAGAAGCGAGGGCAATCACAAACGGTTGGTCACGTTGAAGCTTCCCTTTGGCGAAACATCGGTGATGTTCGATGAGGGTGTTTATGCAAACGGTGAACTGATCGGGCGCGTTACGTCGGGTGGGTTCTCTTATTATTGCAACCACGACATAGCGATGGCACTTGTACCAAACGATATGACCGCGCCGGGTACAAGGATGCAGGTGTTGGTCCATTACGAAATGCGCGATGCCGAGGTGATCGATACTTGCGCCGTTGATCCCACCAACGCGCGTGCGCGTGCCTAACCCCTGAAGTAAAAAGACTGGATTTGAAATGATGACCGAACAATCGACCAAAACGCTTACTCTTGCCGAGGTTCGGGCGCTGGCGAAATCCGTACTTGTTTCTGCCGGAGTTAATGCACAGGGCAGCGATATTTTGGCCGACATTGTTACCCGGTCCGAGCGGGACGGACCGCGCAGCCACGGATTGCGTATGCTACCGGTCTATGTCCAAAGCTTCACCTCGGGCTATGCAAACGGCAATGCGAAACCCAAGGTAGAAAAGGCTGCCCCGGGCGTTTTGCGCGGTGATGCCGATAACGGATATTATCAGGTCGCCGCAGCAGAAGCCCGCGACACGTTGATCGAAATGGCGCAGGAATACGGCATTGCCGCGTTCACCTGCGCAAATTGCCACCATCTGGGCGCGTTGCGGTTTGACACCGAACCGCTGGCCGAGGCTGGTCTGGTAGCTTTCGCCGTGATCAACTCATTGTCCATGGTGGTGCCGCAAGGCGGGGTGCGCCCGGTTTTTGGCACCAACCCGATGTCTTTTGCCTGCCCGCGCGAGGACGGTGCGCCGATAGTCTGGGATCAGGCGTCTTCAATGGTTGCTTTGATGGATATCCGCATGGCCGCAGCCGAGGGGCACGACCTGCCCCGCCCCTCCGGGCTGGATCCTGACGGCCAACCCAGTACGGACCCGAACGCCATCCTGGAAACCCGCAGCCTGTTACCTTTTGGCGAGCACAAGGGCGCCGCAATCGCTTTCATGGTTGAGGTGTTGGGTGCCGCCCTGGCTGGTGGAACCCTTTCCGTGGACAATCAAGAACGCGAGACGTTCGGAGCCCTTAACATCAAAGGCGGTGCGACACTGATAGCGATTGGTCCGACGCGGTTCGGCAACGCGGACTTCAATCAATATATCGCGCGCATTTGCGCAGAAATTGTCGGCAATGGGAACGCCCGTGTTCCGGGTGATGGGCGTCTGGCCAAACGGGCGGCAGCCGAGGCTGACGGTGTTGTGGTGAGCACCGAGGTTCTGGCCGCGTTAAACGCGTCCTGAAATACCCGCGCTTAGCTGACTGGCTAGAGAGCCTTCCTGCGACACGGGCGGCTTCAAGCGCCAATCCAGATTTGCCCAGGCGGTAATCTTGCCGAACCATGCACCGATGCAACAATCCATTCTCCCCCCGGAGCCTCTGTCCATTGCGGTCTAAGACGTCGCACTTATCAACCGCCGCCCGAAACAAACAGCCTGGAGAAGAAGTCAAACAGGTCAGCGTGACACTCTAATGGCAGGATATGCGCCACATATTGGTCCGGCCTGACGACGACCATACAGCCCTTTATCCGGTCAATTCCGCGCATTTCGTAGATGTCTTCGCGCCTCTTGTGATCAACACAAAAAACCTTTTCGAAGTCGCGCAGGCGGTACCTGCCCTTCTCGGGTTTCAAAAGAGACGGCATATCTTCATAATTCAGCGATTTGAAATCCTGCGGGAAGATGGCCCGAAGGTCTATCAAACCGTCGATGTCTTCGTATGGGCGCGCAAACCGTCGCAGAGGAGAGTTCGGATCGCTTTGCAAAGCCTCGCAAAGGTGATGGATCGATCCGCCTTGCGTACCTGCGTCTCCCTGTCCAGCGAAGGCATAGAGCCTCCAACGCGCATCCGCTTCGGCCACATGTCCCAATTGCATAGGCATGGCATCCGCAAGCCGGACAACTGGTGCGGAATGAAATCGCTTGCCTATTACCAGCCCACGCGCCAGATGCTGGTGAACCGGTTCGGCGACCAAGTCCGAAGGCCCATAGTGAACAGATAGCCCGCCGGTGAATTCCAGATTTTCGATAAACTGTTTTTGAAATCGGGGCATATCAGTGCTGTCAAGCTCTGACTCGCCTGGTGGTGCACTCATGATCCGGGCCCATTTATGGTCGGTTTCGACCAGTCTTTTGGCCTCTTGCAAACGCTCGGCCGAGTAGCTGTGAAGAAGATCAGGCTTTGATCTTCCCGTCAGCACATGCACCAGTTTCCAGCCCAGGTTGAAAGTATCGCCCATCGACACGTTCATCCCCTGACCTGCCTTGGGACTATGCGTGTGGCAGGCGTCGCCCGCCGTGAACACGCGCGGGGTGCGTGTTGCAATTTCATGCTGCGGGACATCGTCGAACTTGTCGGTCAACCTGTGCCCAATCTCGTAGACCGACCACCAAACGACTTCTTTTACGTCGATGGAAAAAGGACGCATGATCCAGTTCGCGGCAGCGATGATATGGTCAGCCGTCAGATTGCGGTTGGCGACCCGCTCATCCGGGTTCAGCTTGTCAAGCTCGACATACATTCGGAACAAGTATCCGCCCTCGCGCGGAAGGATCAGAACGTTTCCTTCCGAAGCCGATTGAACAAGGCATTTCCGCCGCAAATCGGGAAAATCGGAATTCGCCAATATGTCCATAACGCCCCACGCCTGATGTGCGGCGTCGCCTTGCAGCTTACCCCCGATAGCCCTGCGCACATTGCTGCGTGCACCGTCACAGCCTACGACATAGTTCGCACGTACTGTAAGCCGTTCAACCACGTCGCCATTTTCGCCCAGGCGTTCAAGCTCTGCCCTGACAGGGTGATCCGTGGAACCGGTATCAATCGTCAAATCGCTGACACGAAGCCCGTAATGGGGTTGCAGCCGCGTTGGAGCGTTTCTCATCACCTCCAGAAACAGCTCATGAATCCGGGCCTGATTCATCAAGGTATGTGGCATCTCGGATTGATCGTCGGCCACGTCCTGCACCGTGCCCGCCCGGCGGATGTGGTCCGGGTTTGCGGGATTGGGCGTCCAGAATGCCGTTTGGTTGACCCAATACGCTTCGCGCTTCACTTTCTCAGCGAAACCAAACGCCTGAAACATCTCCATCGAACGGACGTTGACACCGTCCGCCTGGCCTTTCTCCATCGGACCCGGTTTTTGATCCACGATCATTGTCGAAATTTCGGCGAACCCGGCCAGTTGCGCCGCAAGGCAAAGCCCGGCCGGTCCACAACCCGCGATCAGAACATCAACCTTTTCGGGGAGGGTTGTGGGGTGGATGTGGTGACCGAACGCAGCCGGTTTGATATCCGGATCACCCGGACGAAATCCATCAACGTAATATTGCATTGTCCCCTCCTCCGCAGGTTCACGCAATTTTAATAACTATACTTACTAATTCCTGTCAACAAAGATATGTACACTCACTAATTGCCGCGGTAGTTCTGAAAAAGTGACGGCGTAAAGTGATTTCGGAGGTTTTGAATGAGTATTTACGGAATGGCGGGTCACCTCATCCGCAGGCTCAATCAGATTTCAACCCACGTGTTCTCGGTCCGGATGCAGGAGGCCGGGATCGACCTTACATCCGTTCAGTACGCAGCACTTGAAACAATTCGCGCCGAACCCGGCATTGATCAGGCGACAGTCGCAGCGAAAATCGCCTATGACCGCGCAACAATCGGCGGGGTTATCGACCGGCTGGAGCAGAAAAACTACGTCAAACGCTCGGTCAGTCAACGTGACAGACGCGCGCGAGAGGTCACCTTATCCGAAAAAGGAAAAGACATCCTAGCGGCAGCTGCGCCAGTCGTAATTGACCTGCAAAATGAGATCCTCGAAGGGCTAACTCCGAATGAACGCGAAACTTTCCTGAAGCTCGCAGGCAAGGCAGTTGAAGCTGTCACCGACGATAACACACGGTCTTGAATTCCACCGCGGGCGCTGGTCCAATTGAAACAGGGAAAGCAAATCCACCGTTTTCGCGCTTTAGTTACCGAAAACAGAAACTAAAATCTAAGAAATCTCAATTTACCTTTGAGCCAACCGAGGGCAATGTAATCCTGAGAGGATAACTTGGCGTCCGCGCATAACCTGTCTGTTGCGTAGCGTTTCGACGAAAAGGTTCACATGTGTGAGCATTCTGTTTTCCGAAAAGGACCTGAAACCAAACACTAAGAAAGTGGATCAAAATCGTTATAAAACATAACTAATATGAGCAATCATGAACAGGGGATGATACTCATAGGTCATCTAGGGAGGAGACCATGACCAACTTGCGCAGAACCATACTCAAATCTGCAGTGGCGGCGATTGCTTTTGGCGCCATGTCAACCACTGCCATTGCGGCCGAAGTGACACTGCGGATGCACCAGTTCCTGCCAGCACAAGCCAACGTACCCAAGAACGTTCTGGATGTCTGGGCCGACAAGGTCGAAGCGGACTCGGATGGCCGGATCGAAATTCAAAGGTTTCCGTCCATGCAGCTTGGGGGTAAACCCCCCGAACTGATCGACCAGGCCATTGATGGTGTGGCCGACATTGTCTGGACGGTGTCCGGATATACACCGGGCCGCTTTCCCCGGACCGAAGTGTTCGAACTGCCGTTCACCATGACGAATGCAGAAGCCGTCTCACGCGCCTATTGGGATCTGGCCGAAGAAACTATGATGGACGATGACTTCAAGCAATTCAAAGTTCTCGGGCTCTGGGTGCACGGGCCCGGTCTGATCCATTCAAAGGAGCCGATCGAAAGCATCGAAGATCTGAACGGTGTAAAGCTGCGCGCACCGACACGCGTAACGAACGGCCTTTTCAGCTCGCTTGGGGCGACCCCGGTTGGCATGCCTGTTCCCGCGGTACCTGAAGCGCTGTCTAAAGGCGTGATCGACGCAACTGTGATTCCCTGGGAAGTGACCGGCGCCCTGAAGGTCAACGAACTGGTCGGAAACCACACGACCTTTGGCGATGACACGCTATATACCACCACCTTCATCTTCGCGATGAACAAGGACCGCTGGGATGCATTGCCGGATGATCTGAAGGCCGTCATCGACGCCAACTCGGGCGCTGAATTCTCGGCCTTCGCAGGCAAGCAGATGCAGGCCGATGATGACGGGCCACACAAGCAGGCGATGGAACGCGGCAACAACATCATCACCCTGAGCCCGGAACAGGTTGCGGAATGGAAGGCAGCATCACAGCCGACCACTGACGCCTGGATCGCCGAGATGGATGAAAAAGGTCTGGACGGAACCGGCTTGCGCGCCCGCGCGCTCGAACTGATTTCGCAATACTCCGGCAACTGATCCGGTCGCTCTTCCGGCGCTATTTCCCGCTGGGAGAGCAATCCCTTTGGAGTTGATCATGCAGAAACTGGTTGAGCGCATCGCGCGCTTCATGGCCGTTCTCGGCGGTGTGGTTCTGACTGCGCTGGTCCTGCTGACCTGTGTCAGCGTGCTGGGGCGCGGCTTGAACACGCTGGGTCACTCGGACATTCTGACGTCACTGTCGGAAGCAGCGGCAAATGCGCTGATTGCATCGGGCGTCGGGCCGGTGAATGGCGATTTTGAACTGGTCGAAGCCGGCGTTGCATTCGCCATATTCTCGTTCCTGCCGATCTGCCAGCTCTACGGCTCTCACGCCACGGTCGATGTATTCACAAACGCCCTTCCGGCTAAGGTGAACAAGGTGATCATCACGTTCTGGGAAATCGTCCTGTCGCTTGTCATCCTTTTGATTACATGGCGCCTGTTTGTCGGCATGCAAAACAAGCTGGACTATGGTGAAACGACCTTTCTGCTGCAATTTCCTGTTTGGTGGGCCTATGGGCTAAGCTTTGTTGCCGCCCTTGTCGCATCACTTGTTGCTGTCTATTGCGCCGTCGCGCAGGTCATCGAGCTTGTCACCGGGCGTCATATCCTGCCCTATCGCGGGGAGGCCGCACATTGACCATGCTCGAACTGGGCTACGTGTCCTTTCCCGTACTTCTTATAATGATTTTCCTGCGCGCACCGATTGGCCTTGCCATGTTGCTGTGCGGGATTGGCGGGCTGTATTTTGCCATGGGTGGCACCAGCATGTTCATGGCCAAGCTTAAAACCGAAACCTACTCTACCTTCTCCAGCTATTCGCTGACGATCATTCCGATGTTCCTGCTGATGGGGCAGTTCGCGACATTGTCGGGCATGTCTTCGGCCTTGTTCAAAGCGGCTGAAAGCTGGTTGGGCCACCGCAAAGGAGGCGTCGCCATGGCGGCAGTTGGCGCTTGTGCCGGATTTGGCGCAATATGCGGGTCCTCCCTGGCCACCGCCGCGACGATGAGCCGTGTCGCGCTGCCCGAACTGCGCCGCTACGGCTATTCCGGCGGGTTTTCGACCGCAACGCTTGCTGCTGGCGGCACATTGGGCATTCTGATCCCGCCTTCGGTGATCCTTGTGATCTATGCGATCCTGACGGAACAGAATATCGCCAAGCTGTTTCTCGCGGCCTTTGTCCCCGGCATTCTGGCAGCGCTCGGCTATATCATCACGATTTCGATCTATGTGCGCATGTATCCTGACGCCGCCGGCACCCGCGAAGCGATCCCATATCCTGAACGCGTACGGGCACTGCTGGATGTCTGGCCTGTCCTGCTGGTTTTTGGCCTTGTTGTTGGTGGCATCTATCTTGGCTGGTTCACCCCAACCGAAGGCGCAGCCGTGGGGGCGGCGGGAACCGGGTTGATCGCTCTGATCTCGGGCAATCTGAACTGGCAGGTCTTCGTCGAAAGCATCATTGCCACGGCCTCAAGCACGGCGATGATCTTCTTCATCGTGTTGGGCGCAGGGCTGTATAACAGTTTCCTAGCGCTCACTCAGGTACCGCAGGAACTGTCTGGCTGGGTCGTTGGACTTGGGCTCAGCCCGTGGATGGTGTTGTGCCTGATCCTGGTGTTCTATCTGATCTTCGGGTGTCTGATGGACAGCCTGTCAATGATCCTGCTGACAATCCCGATCTTCTTTCCGGTCATCAGCGCACTGGATTTCGGCATGAGCCCCGAACATGTGGCCATCTGGTTCGGTATTCTGGTTCTGATCGTTGTCGAGGTCGGGCTGATCACCCCTCCGGTCGGAATGAATCTGTTCATTATCAACGCTATGGATCGTTCAACCCCGATGACCCAAACTTACAAGGCAGTGATGTGGTTCGTCACCTCTGACATCATTCGGGTCATGATCCTGGTGCTGTTTCCAGCCATTACCCTGTTCCTGATCCCCTAGCTTAGACACCAACAGCGGTCCGGAGCAGGCCCATCCGAAAATAGGTATGAGATACAACAATGATTGAGCATACTAAATTGGAGAGAGCACCATGCAGTTAAGTGGATGTGTCGCGCTGGTCACCGGCGGCGGAAGCGGGTTGGGCGCTGCAACGGCAAGGCATTTCGCCGCCAGCGGAGCAAACGTTGCCGTTTTGGATTTCAATGCTGAAGGTGCGATGGCAGTCGCTGACGAAATTGGTGGCCTTGCCCTGCAAGCCGATGTCAGTGACGAGGCCGCCGTGAGTGCCGCGTTTGGGAAGGCAATAACCCATTTCGGGTCGGCACCCAGAATCGCCGTCAGTTGTGCAGGCGTCGGCATGGCGGCCAGGATCGTCGGGCGCGAAGGCAAGCTGTCATTCGACGTGTTCGAGAAAACTCTGCGCGTAAATCTTTTTGGCACCTACAACGTGATGAGCCACGCAGCGAGACACATGGCCAAGCTGGACCCGCTGGCTGACGGTGAACGCGGTGTGATCATCAACACGGCGTCGGTTGCGTGGCAGGACGGTCAATTGGGTCAAGCCGCATATGCCGCGTCCAAAGGGGCAATCGCTTCGATGTGCCTGCCTGCCGCACGGGAACTCGCACAGTCGGGTATTCGGGTGATGGCCATCGCACCTGGCCTGTTCCACACGCCAATGATGGAAGGCTTGCCGGAAGAGGTCACTGCCAAGATCACTGCGAACATTCCCTTCCCGGCCCGCCTTGGCGAAGCGCGCGAGTTCGCAATGCTCGCCGAACAGATCGTTGAAAACCCGTTTTTGAATGGCACCACTATTCGACTTGACGGCGCCGTTCGTCTGCCGACCCGGTAAGGAGTTCCCCATGGACAGCCAAATCCTGAACATTGAGGTCAACGGATCCATCGCGACCCTGACCATGAACCGCCCCGACAAGCGAAACGCGATGTGCGAGGAACTGTTGGGCGCGCTGGATGATTTCTTTTCTGCACCACCCAAAAATGTACGTGTGGTGATACTGACCGGAACTGAAGGGCACTATTGTTCCGGATTGGACCTGTCCGAGCATGTTCATCGTACAGCCGAGGAAAACCTGCATCATTCCCGCCACTGGCACAGTGTCATGGACAAGATCCAGTTTGGTGGGCTTGCGGTTGTCTCGGCCATGTTTGGTGCCGTGATCGGCGGCGGGCTGGAACTTGCCGCGGCAACACATGTTCGCATCGCTGAACCTTCGACGATCTTTCAGCTTCCCGAAGGCCGACGCGGAATATTTGTCGGCGGCGGTGCGACCGCGCGGGTCGGTCGCCTGCTGGGGGCCGATCGGATGACCGAGATGATGTTGACCGGCCGCAAATATGGTGCCGACGAAGGGGTATCGCTGGGGCTTGCACATTATAGCGTGGGTGAAGGCGAGGCTTTGGCGCTGGCCCAAAAGCTGGCAGGTAAGATTTCCCGAAACGCGCCACTGTCAAACTATCTGATGATTCAGGCGGTCGCGCGGATCAATGAAATGTCGCAAAACGACGGGCTGTTTACTGAATCGCTGGCCGCGGCCCTGTCGCAAACAACACCGGATGCCCAGGAAGGACTGCGGGCCTTTCTTGAAAAGCGCGCCCCGAACTTCAGGTGAACACATGAAAAGGAAACATGAACACACGCCAGAAGACAGCGCGCCAAACACGATCAGCGATGCCACGCTGCGGGGCTTTGTCGGTTATCGCATGAAACGGGCCTTCAATGTGGTGCAGGAAGACCTGAAAACAACTCTGCGGCCCTTTGATCTGCGAATGCTGACATATACGGCACTGGTTCTCATCGTCGATAACCCCGGTTTGCGGCAGTCCCAACTGGCTGACGCAATGGATATCGAGCGCCCGAACCTTGTCGTCATCATTGACGAGCTGGAGCGCAGGGAACTGATCGTCCGCGACCGGGTACCCACCGACCGGCGCGCCTATGCCCTCAGGACGACACTGGCGGGCAGGCAATTATATGAAAAGGCAGTCGCCGCAGTGACCGCCCACGAAGGCAAGCTGCTGGCCGGTTTGGATGACGCAACCATCACCACCGTATTCGATGCCCTCAGGACGATCGAAAAAGCGAGGAAAAGGGGCTGATCATGCAACGCACATCGGAATACCTGGTGCATTCTGTTTCGCGCGAAGATCGGGCCGACGGCTCCATCCTGCTAAAATCGAACCACACTCTTGGTCCTGTCGTCGACAAAACCGGTGTCTGGCTGCACGCCTGGGCCTCGGACGCGCCTGACCGCACGTTCATTGCTGAACGCAGCGGCGCGGGATGGCGCAAGGAAAGCTATGCGACCACGCTTGAAAAGGTGCGAGCCATCGCAAGCTCGCTATTGGGGCGTGGGATGGGGCCTGACACACCGATCCTGATCATGAGCGGTAACGGTGTCGATCACGGTCTGCTAAGCCTTGCTGCTCAGTATATCGGCATACCAACAGCCCCCGTGGCTGAGCAGTACGCGTTGATCCATGGCGCGCACGGCCGCCTGCGCCATGCCATCGAACTGGTGCGCCCGAAGATGGCCTATGTCGTCGATGGGGATCAATACCGAGAGGCGCTGGAACTGGATGCGCTTCAAGGGGTCGAAATCGTAGCCAGCCGACAAGGCAGGAACAGTCAGGTCACAGCGTTCGACGAACTTCTCAAAGGGGATGTCAGTGTCGATCTTGGGGCCGCCTATGAACTGGTTGGCCCCGCCTCCGTCGCCAAGATCCTGATGACCAGCGGTTCAACCTCGGCCCCGAAAGGGGTCATCACGACCCATCGCATGATGTGTGTGAACCAAACCATGCTGGCCGACGCGTTGCCATTTCTGCGCACGCGTCCGCCCCGAGTGGTCGATTGGCTGCCATGGAACCACGTCTTTGGCGGATCACATAATTTCAACATGATGCTCGCCAACGGCGGAAGCTTCTACATCGACGACGGCAAACCGGTAGCTGGTCTGTTTGAGAGGACGCTGGAAAACCTGTCCATGGTCACCGGCACGCTCAGCTTCAATGTTCCCGTAGGTTACGGCATGCTGCTGGGCGCATTGCAGCGGGATGGCAATTTGCGGCGGCGGTTCTTCGAAGAACTTGATCTGATCTTTTATGCGGGCGCTTCACTGCCTCAGGACATCTGGTCTGGATTTGAACAGATGGCGCTGGATGTCAAAGGTGAGATACCGCTGATGACCTCGTCCTGGGGACTGACCGAGACAGCGCCCGCCACAATGATGCAGTCCGAGCCCATTGATCGTTCCGGGGTTGTTGGCGTTCCGATGAACGGCGTGACTCTCAAGCTGATACCGGATGAAGACATGCGGTGCGAAATGCGCATCAAAGGGCCAAACGTGATGCCCGGGTATTTCAACGAACCCGAAAAGACGGCCAGTGTTTTCGATGAAGAAGGGTTTTTCATTACCGGCGACGCCATGCGGTTCATCGACCCGCAGGATGTGAATAAAGGTATGAAATTCGACGGCCGGATTTCTGAAGATTTCAAGTTGCTGACCGGAACATGGGTGCGTGCCGCGCAATTGCGGATGGACTTGTTGACCTGCCTTGCGCCTCTTGCCTCAGATCTGGTCATTACAGGTGCCGACAGAAATGAGATCGGCGTCATGGTCTTTCCCGATGTCGCCGAGCTGAAGCGGGAAGGATTTGACCTGAGCGACGACAGTGGCGCCTACCGCTGCAAACTGCTGCAAGGTGAAATCCACCGCCGTCTGGCAGAGCGCGCACGCGAGGTATCGGGCAGTTCCACACGGGTCGGGCGTGCCATTGTTCTTAGCGAGCCCGCCTCAATGCCCGAGGGCGAAATGACCGCCAAGGGGAACCTCAATTTCCGCAAAATACTGACACGACGGCAAAATTTACTTGAGCGTCTTTATGACGACGCCGACCCGGCAATCGTAAAGATCTGAGAAAGGAACGAACAGATGGTCGATATCTCCAAGGTTCGCGCAATCGACATTCACACCCACGCTGAAGAACCCTGCGGGTGCCACTCGGACGATGGCTATGACGACCTGCAGGCAACCATGGCCAATTACTTTGGCGCTCCGTGGAGCCACCCGCCTACGGTTCCCGAGACTGCACAGCACTATCGCGAGCAAAACATAGCCGCGGTGATCTTCCCGGTCGATGCCGAGCGGGAGACCGGCTATCGGCGCTACAAGAACGAAGAAGTTGCCGCATTGGCGGCGGAAAATGACGATGTGCTCATCCCGTTTGCGTCAATCGATCCGCACAAGGGCAAGATGGGCGCACGCGAGGCGCGCCGCCTGATCCGCGAATTTGGTATCAAAGGATTCAAGTTTCATCCGACGATGCAGGGGTTCTACCCCAATGACCGCATGGCTTATGACCTTTACGAGGCAATCGCGGAGGAAGGCTGCATCGCCCTGTTTCACACAGGCCAGACCGGTGTCGGTTCGGGCATGCGCGGCGGTAACGGAATGCGGCTTAAATACTCGAACCCGATGTTCATGGATGACGTCGCCGTCGATTTTCCGGATATGAAGATCATCCTCGCCCATCCGTCATTTCCCTGGCAGGAAGAAGCTCTGTCAGTGGCGCAACACAAGCCCAACGTCTATATCGACCTGTCCGGCTGGTCACCAAAGTACTTCCCCGAGATTCTGGTGAAATACTGCAACTCGATTCTCAGGAAAAAGGTCCTGTTTGGGTCCGACTGGCCAATGATCACTCCTGAACGCTGGCTGTCGGATTTCGAGAAGATCAATATCAAGGACGAACTGCGCCCGGACATCATCAAAGGCAATGCCGCGCGCCTGCTGGGACTGACTGAGTGATGCTGCCCCCTGCCCCATCGCGCCCCTACCCAGTCACTTTGAACGTCGACAGTGCCAAACCGCCAGAACCGGGCCGCGTCGTGACCACCGAAATCGCTAGCTGTCGGGTAATATGACCATGAAGCCATTCGAAGCCCCGCTTGCGGACATCTTATTCACGTTGAACCACGTAGCCCGGGCTACCGAGCTTCCAGACTGGGACGCTGACCTGGCTGGTGAGATCGGCGAACATTTTGCGGCCTTCGCGCAAGGTGAAATTGCCCCGCTAGACGAGCCGGGAGACAGGCAGGGATGCTCGCTGGAAAACGGTCGCGCATCCATGCCCGACGGCTTTGGCCAAGTTTACGCAGCATATTCGGAACAGGGCTGGCCCTCACTCACCGTGCCTGAAGAATATGGAGGTCAAGGGCTTGGTGCCCTGATGCTGGCAATCACCTCCGAAGTGTTTTCTGGCGCAAACCACAGCCTTCAGATGGTTACGGGATTGGTTCCGGGCGCGGTGCGTACCTTGTTGCGCTTTGGTACAAAGGATCAGCAATCCCGGTACGTTCCCTCTCTGGCCTCGGGTGAAACTCTGGCCACCATGTGCCTGACTGAACCCGGGGCCGGGTCTGACCTTTCACGCGTGCGCTGCCGGGCGGAACCTGCTGAGGATGGATGGAAGATCACGGGCGAAAAAATCTTTATCTCTGGCGGTGACCAGGACATGAGCGATCACATCCTGCATCTTGTGCTTGCGCGCACGTCCGATGACGGCGTCAAAGGTTTATCGCTGTTTCTATGCCCCAGCACCTGCACTGACGGCAGCCGCAACCACGTTACCGTAACGCGCATCGAGGAAAAGATGGGCCTGCATGCCTCACCCACGTGCCAGCTGGCATTTGATGGGGCCAGAGCCGAATTGATCGGAGCCGAGGGTGAAGGCCTGATGGCCATGTTCACCATGATGAACCACGCCCGGCTTGATGTCGCCCTACAGGGAGTCGCGCACGCCGCGCGGGCCTACGACATTGCCAGTAATTATGCCAGTGAAAGGGTGCAGGGACGCAATGCCGACGGCCAACTGGCAACACTGGATCAACATGCCGACATCCGCCGCATGCTGGATCAAATCGACTGGCTGGCAATCAGTAGCCGCAGTCTTGCACATCTTGCATTTGTCACCTTGGAACGGGCTACGTCACCTGACCTGGTTGATTTTCTAACCCCGGTTGCCAAGGTCTATTGCACCGAAGCCGGTATCAAGGCCGCCGAATTGGGTATGCAGGTACTGGGCGGCTATGGCTATTTGCGCGAATACCGGCTGGAGCAGACCTATCGTGATGCCCGAATTACCTCGATTTACGAAGGGGCCAACGGCATACACGCGCGTATGCTGGCAACACGTCTGGCCGCAGGGCCTGCGGGCGACGCCTTTGCCGAATTTGTTTCGCAAGAAGCCGAGCATTGGACATGCAATGCGATTTCGGACGCACTGAACACTTGGCAATCCGCTCGCCGAAAGCTGAAACAGGGTGACAGCGCGGCGATGGCGCATGGGTTCATGCAAACGACGATTGATACCGCTCTGATCTGCCTACGGGCGCGGCTGCGCAACGCCGCGAGCCTTCATCCATCCCCGGAACGGATCAAACGCATTTGTGGTTGAGGGTTTATCCACACGCGCCGATTATCGACAACCAATTCCCGCCACCAATCGGACTGAAAGACACACAACATGACAGATCCAAAAGTGCTTATCGCGGGTGGTGGAATTGCCGGGTTGTCGCTGGCACTGACACTGCATCAGATTGGCATCGACTGCACCGTCTTTGAAAGCGTTCGGCAACTGTGCCCGCTGGGTGTCGGAATAAACCTGCAACCCAACGCCGTGCGCGAGTTGTACGATCTGGGTTTCACGGCTCAGGATCTGGACGGGTTCGGCGTCCCTGCGCAGGAATGGGCGCTTGTCGGGTTGAACGGGCGCGAGATTTACTCGGAACCGCGCGGAACTTTCGCCGGTTACAACTGGCCGCAATACGCAGTACATCGCGGCGCGTTTCACATGGCGCTTTACCAGCGGTTTATCGAACGCGCAGGCCCGGATGCCGTGCGCCTTGGGTCTCGGGCCACGGGGTACCAGACCAATGCGGACGGGACGGTTACAGTGCGGCTGCAAACTGATAAAGGGGCCACCCACGAAACGGGTGCCATTCTGATCGGCGCCGACGGTATCCATTCAGCCCTCCGCGCCCAAATGCATCCAAGCCAACCTCCGATCCATTGGGGAGGTGCCGTCATGTGGCGCGGCACAACATTGGCAAAGCCTGTGCGCACGGGTTCCTCCTTTGTCGGACTGGGTACGCATAAGAAACGAATGGTGATCTACCCGATCTCGCACCCCGACCCCGAAACCGGCTTGGCGCTGATAAACTGGATTGCCGAAGTCACCCACGATGACCCGGCCGCGCATGCGGCAACCGGATGGTTCCGGCAGGTTGAGGCCAAGGATTTTGCGCATCATTTTGACGGATGGACCTATGATTGGCTGGATGTTCCAGCTCTGATCCGCGGTGCGGGTGTGACATATGAAAACCCAATGATCGACCGCGATCCGGTTGAAACGTGGGTTGACGGGCCGGTTGCCTTGATCGGAGACGCCGCCCACCCGATGTACCCCACCGGTTCGAATGGGGCCAGCCAGGCGATCATGGACGCCCGCGTTTTGGGGGCCAGCTTGCTCAAGCATGGCGTGGGTCCAACCGCGCTGGCGGCTTATGATGACACGCTGTGCGGGCCGGTTTCAAACCTTGTCCTTTGCAATCGGGGTGCCGGGCCTTTTGGCCTGTTGAATTTGGTCAACGACCGCTGTGCCGGTGTGTTCGACGATATTGAAACGGTCATTCCCTTGGCTGAAAGAGCCAGTTTCATGGCCAAATACAAAGCTGCCGCCGGTTTCGCGCGTGACGCCCTGAACAGCGCACCGCCAACGATTGCGCCCGGCTCGCAACTTGTGCGGCAGGCATGATGTAAAAGCCTTCGGGGATTGAACATCTGCACCCATGAAAACACCGCTTCGCCGGACTTGTGTATCGCCCGCAAAATCACTCGCTGCCGTGAACGATTTTGCGGTACCCCAGCTTGCCCCTCTGAATTTTCGTTTGTGGCGAAACGACCAACAGCTAAACGGAAAGAATGCACCGGATCAGACCTGTCTGAACGCCAGACATGGTTTGATCGAAGAAAATTAATTTCATTGCACCGCCTTCTCATGTTCAATTGCACGCAAGGCGGCATGACCAGCGAAAGGATTGATAATGCAGGATCATGGATATGCGTCAGGACGACTGAACCTACCTTTCGTTGGAATATCGACCTTTGGAAAATCTCCGTATGTCGAGGATTGGGATAATATTGATGCGGATGTTTGTGTCCTTGGTGCCCCCTTTGATTTCGGCACGCAATGGCGCGCCGGGGCAAGGTTCGGACCTCGGGCCGTGCGCGAGGCTTCGACCCTGTTCAGTTTTGGACATGCCGGTGCCTATGACCACGAAGACGACGCAACCTATCTGGACAGTTCCGTGCGTATCGTGGATTTGGGGGATGCGGATATCGTCCACACAAAGACCGAGGTCAGCCACGAAAACATCGCCTATGGTGTTCGCAAAATCCTGACCGCCGGGGCGCTGCCGCTTGTGATCGGCGGCGATCACTCTGTCAACATTCCCTGCATTTCCGCGTTTGAAGATGATTGTGCACAGAACGGCCCGATCCACGTGGTTCAAATCGATGCGCATCTGGATTTCGTGGACGAGCGTCACGGTGTCACCAATGGCCACGGCAACCCCATGCGGCGGGCAATCGAGAAAGACTATGTCTCAGGGATGACCCAATTGGGCATTCGAAACGTCTCGTCAACCGCCAAGGAAGGATACGAGGACGCACGCGCACGTGGATCAGACATCCTGTCCGTGCGTCAGGCGAGAAAGCTGGGAACCGGGGGCGTTCTTGAACGCATCCCCGAAGGTGCTCGGTATTATGTGACAATAGATATCGACGCCTTTTGCCCCTCTATCGCGGCGGGGACCGGGACGCCAAGCCATGGGGGATTTTTGTATTATGACGTTCTGGATATCCTTCAGGGCCTCGCTAAACGCGGCAATGTCGTCGGCATCGACCTTGTCGAAGTGGCACCAGCCTATGACCCCAGCGAAAGCACGCAGATTTTGGCCGCGCAGCTATTGTTGAATTTCCTGGGTTTTATCTTTCACGAACGCGCCGGTCGCGAGAAATGAAGGGGGGGAGCGTTTGCTCCCCCCCTCTTTGTATCAGGCATCGATGATGTTGTGGCCAGGCCCATATGGGAAGCCGGTGATGTTCTCGGCGCCGTCTTCGCCCACCACCAGAATATCATGCTCGCGGTAGCCCCCTGCACCGGGTTGCCCTTCGGGGATCCACAGCATGGGCTCGATTGAAACGACCATGCCAGGTTCCAGCACGGTGTCGATATCCTCGCGCAGTTCCAGACCGGCCTCGCGCCCGTAATAATGGCTGAGGATGCCGAAAGAATGGCCATACCCGAACGAGCGGTATTGCAGCAGCCCCTCATCGGCAAAGAAACGGTTGATCTCGGCGGTGATGCCTGAACAGGTCGCACCGGGTTTGATCAGGCTCAGACCCAGTTCATGGGCCGCCACATTGGCTTTCCAGAGGCGCAAGCTGTCAGCGTCCGGCTCGCCCAGAAACAGGGTACGTTCCAGCGCAGTGTAATAGCCTGAGATCATCGGAAAAGTGTTCAGCGACAGGATATCGCCTTTTTGCAGGGCGCGTTTTGTCACCGGGTTATGCGCGCCATCGGTGTTCAGCCCGGACTGGAACCAAACCCAGGTGTCGCGATATTCGGCATCTGGATAGGCGCGCGCGATTTCCTCTTCCATTGCGTCACGGCCCGCCATGGCAATCTCGATCTCAGTTGCGCCTTCACGGATGGCCGCATGGATTGCCGCCCCGCCAACGTCCGCGGTGCGTGCCCCACCCTTGATCAATTCAATCTCTTCGGCGGATTTGACCATGCGCGCGGTCATTGTATCCGGCGCGATGTCAACCAGTTCGGGGGTACCCAGCATCCGCAGGGCGGTGTCGCGGGCGGCCAGCGTCATGTGGTCACCTTCAATGCCGATCCGCTTAACATTGCCGATCAGGCTTGCAACCGCACGCCAATAGTTGTCGCGCTTCCAGTCAGTATAAATCACGTTGTCTTCGACCGACCGGCGCCACGGTTGCCCGGCGTCGATGTTGGCCGAAACGGTGGTGCAGGCCTCTTGGGTGACCACGCAGCCATACGGACGGCCAAAGGAACAATACAGAAAGCCCGAGTAGTAGGCGATATTCTGCATCGATGTCAGCAGAATCGCAGGAATATCACGTGCGGCCATGATGCTGCGAAGCTTGCTGAGACGGCGATCATACTCCCCCTTGCTGAACGGCAAAGGCGCTTTGTCACCATTGTGGCAGGTAAAGAATTCGGGGCGTTTCGTTGTGTCGGTCATCACTTGGTCTCTCATCTTTGCCGGGCGACAAATCCCGGCCACATGTCCCGGCGTTCAGGACAGGCGGTCTCGGGGTCCGAGAGCCGATCATCCCCTTAGACGCCGCGACGCCATCGCAGCGGAGATGAACACGTGAATCGTTAGATCAGACAGAATGCTCCGTCAAGCGGGTGAAAGCCCCCGCAAACGTTCGGACCGACGCCGCAGCAACTCAACCGTAGTCAGCAGCGCAATCGACAGAACCACCAGGATCGTCGCAACCGCCAGAATGGTCGGGCTGATCTGTTCCCGCAGGCCCGTGAACATCTGCCACGGCAGAGTCTTCTGACTGGCTGAGCCAACGAACAGAACCACCACAACTTCGTCGAACGAGGTGATGAAGGCGAACAGGCCACCCGAGATCACACCCGGCAGAATCAGCGGCATCTGGATCTTGAAGAAGGTCCGCACCGGCCCTGCCCCCATATTCGCAGCCGCCCTCGTCAGCGAACGATCAAAGCTCACAAGCGTGGCGGTCACAGTGATGATCACGAACGGGATACCCAGAACGGCGTGCGCCAGGATGACTTTCAGATAACCCACAAAGTTCTTGTTCATGCCCAGCGTGCCTTCAAGGAACCGACCGATATCGCTGTAGAAAAAGAACATGCCAGTGGCCGAGATGATCAGCGGAACGATCATCGGCGAAATCAGGATACCCATGATAGCACGGCGGCCGGGGACGTGGCTCTGGCTGAGACCAATGGCCGCCAAGGTGCCAAGCGAGACCGAGATGATTGTGGCAATCGGGGCAATGATCAGCGAGTTCTTGAAGCTGCGTTGCCATTCATTGTTGGTAAAGAAATCGCGGTAGTGCTTCAGCGAATACCCTTCAGGGTCAAGCCGCAACATCTCGGGCGTGAAGGTAAAAAAGTCCTGTGCGTTGAACGACAGCGGCAAGACCACAAGGATCGGTGTGATCAGGAAGACGAAGATCGCACCGCAGATCACCCGGAACAGGTAGTGGTAAAACACCTGCTGCGCGGTCAGGTACGGCAACAGCTTGCGCCGGTATCGCCCTTCGTACAACCAATAAGTAAACCAGGCGAAGAACCAGCCCCCCAACAGGCCAAGTACTCCCCCCATTGGGCCGGACATCAAAAAGCCCGCGATGCCAAAGCCGAGGATATTGATCCAGCGGGCCAACTGCTCATTCTTTAGAATGTTGATGTAAATCCATGCCAGTCCGGCAATCACGATGGCACCGCCCACGATCCCTAGCAGGACCGAGCCGTTTCCGGCGCCGACAAAGATACCAGCGAATGCTCCGGCCAATGCAACGCTGGGCAGAACCATCGACATAGGTTTACGGGATATCGGAGTAAGTGCGGCCATGTCGATTATCCCAGCTTCACGTTATCAATGCCCACGATCTTGTCGTAGACCCAGTAGAGCAGCAGAACGACCGCCAGAAGTATCGTTCCCAGCGCCGCCGCCAGTCCCCAGTTCAGTGAGGACGAGATGTGATAGGCGATCCGGTTCGAGATGAAGACACCTTTGGTACCGCCCACGATTTCAGGCGTGATGTAGTAGCCAATCGCCAAAATGAACACGAGGATTGAACCCGCGCCGATACCCGGAATAGATTGCGGGAAGTAGATGCGCCAGAACGTCGTCCAGTTGGTCGCACCCATGGATTTCGCGGCACGCGTGTAGGATTCCGGAATGGTCTGCATCACCGAATACATGGGCAGGATCATGAACGGCAGCAGGATATGCGTCATTGCGGTGATCGTACCGATCTGGTTATTGATGATCACCAGTCGCGCATCGTCAGCCACTAACCCCAGCCAGACCAGCGTTTCGTTGATCACGCCCTGTTGTTGCAGCATCACCTTCCACGCCGACGTCCGCACCAACAGTGACGTCCAGAACGGCAGAAGCACAAGGATCATCAGCAGATTTGAGACACGCATCGGCAACGTCGCCAGCAAATAGCTGACCGGATAAGCCAGCAGGATACAGGCACCCGTTATTACCAAAGACATAAACAGCGTTCGACCGAACAGCTTTACAAGGATTTGCTTGTCTTCGGGTTGTGCCTGCGCGCCGTCGGGAGTTCTGCGCATATCTACCGCATTCAGGAAATAGCCATTGGTGACCGTGGGCGAATGGGTCTTGATCACCGCCCAGGTATTCGGGTCACCCCACCCTTCGTGAATCTCGATCAATTGTTCCTTGAACGGCCCGTCGGTTTCCGGGTCAAGCTTGCCCAGCTTGCGACCGGACCGGCGGAACAATGATGACATGCCGGTTTCTTCGTAGTTCAGGCGCGAGCCCAGACGGGTATGTGTCTTGTTGTCGACAGCCACGACCATGTCGCGGACAAAGGCGTCGTAGACGGCCTCATCCGGCAGCTCGCCACTTTGGACATCCCAGTCTTTCAGGGCTTCAACCGTCAACGGAAGGGTTTCCGACACCAGGCTGTTCTCCACCGAGCGGAACAGCATCGATGCAATCGGCACGATGAAGGAAAACATGACAAACAGCAGCAGCGGAGCTACGAGCATCAAGGCCCGCAGTTTCTGCCGCCGCAGTGAACGTGCCAGCGATTGCTTGAGCGGCGTTCCGTCCGCTGCCAGCATCGGCCCCACATTTTGGCTTGCGTCAGTCATGTTCGCCCCTTGGTTTCTCTTTGGTTCGGGGGCGGCGCACCGCCCCCCGATCAAGTCATGAAATCAAGCGCTTATTGCGCAAGCCAAGCCTGGAATTTGGCTTCGATATCATCGCGATAGTCTGCCCAGAACTCGTAGTTATACAGGAACGTGTTCTTGGCGTTCTCCGGGTCGGTCGGCATGTGCGGCGCCATGTCGATACCCAGTTCTGCGTGCTGACCCACCAGCGGAGCTGACGAGGCGCGGGCCGGACCGTACGAGATGTACTTGGCTTGATCCGCCAGGCGCTGGGTGTCGGTCGCAAACATGATGTAGTCCAGCGCACGTGCCTGACGCTCTTCGCTCAGACCGGCAGGGATGATCCAGCCGTCAAGGTCGAAGATCTGCGCGTCCCACAGCATCGCGACGGGCTGCTTCTGTTCTTCGATCACGCTGAACAGACGACCGTTATAGGTCGAACCCATGACAATTTCGCCGTCAGCCAGAAGTTGCGGCGTGTCTGCGCCGGCTGACCACCAGACAACATCGTCTTTGATCGTTGCCAGCTTAGCCAGCGCCTGATCCTGTCCTTCGGATGTTGCCAGTACGTCATAAACGTCATCCTTGGCGACGCCGTCACAGATCAGAGCCCATTCCATGTTGTTGATCGCACGCTTTTCGAGCGAGCGCTTTCCTGGATAGGTCTCGGTATCGAAAACCGCACAGACGTCAGTCGGTGGCGTATCACCAACCAGATCGGTACGATAGCCGAAGGTTGTCGAATAGACGATCTGCGGGATAAAGCAGTCGCTGACCAGAAGGTCGCCGAAGTCATCCGCCGCCGAGGTACCATCGGGCGCAGGGGCCAGCATGGTGTCGGGATCGATTTCCAGTGCCAGACCCTCGTCGCACAGGCGGATCGCGTCAGCTGCCACAACATCTACCACGTCCCATGTGATGTTGCCCGCTTCGTTCATTGCGCGCAGTTTGGCAACGGCTTCGGCCGAGCTGTCATCGTTCAGAATGGTGATACCGGTCTTTTCCGAATAGGGCTCGTGATACGCCTTCAACTGCGACTTTGAATAGGCACCGCCCCAGGAAACGATGGTCATCTCCTCGGCTGAAACAGTGCCCGCAGCCGTCGCAATTGCAGCCGCAGTGAGCATGATCTTGGTTGGTTTCATGTGTTACTCCCAGTTCATCCCGTTTTATGTGGTGGTCAGCCGATGCACGGGTTTTCACCGGCCGGTCCCTCAGCTTAACCGCACTTGTCCCGCGCGGTTTGGTCTATGCGTCGAGCGCACGACAATCCTGTGCCAGCCAGCCAATATCGATCTCTTGACCGGGGGTCAGGCGTACGGCGTCAGGCGCATTTCGAGTTTTGGCGATGAATTCGTTGTTTCCGGCAACGGACATGCGGAACCGGAATACGTCGCCCATGTAAATGAACTCTTCGACCCTTGCTTTCAAAGTATGCGCGTCAGCATGCAGTCGGTCTTTGTTGAATTCCACACGTTCAGGGCGGATCGAAACTTTGGTCCGGTCGCCTGCGCTGTGGACGTTGATCGGAACCGCGTCGATTTCCGAGCCATCATCCAGACGTACGACGCAAGTGTCGCCGTCAATTGATTTAACAACACCTTCCAACGTGTTGTTTTCACCAATGAATTGCGCGACAAAACTGTTTTCCGGCTCTTCGTAAAGCTGATCAGGCGGCGCCAGCTGTTGAATGCGGCCGTCATCAAATACAGCCACCCGATCTGACATGGTCAGCGCTTCGGTCTGGTCGTGGGTCACGTAGACTGTTGTGATCCCAAGCTCATGGGCCAGACGCGTGATTTCGAACTGCATATGTTCACGCAGCTGCTTGTCCAATGCCCCCAATGGCTCGTCCATCAAGACCAGTTCGGGTTCGAATACCAAGGCACGAGCCAGAGCAATCCGCTGTTGTTGCCCGCCCGACAGCTGAGCAGGACGTCGGCCACCAAAGGCGCCCATCTGAACCATATCCAGTGCGCGCTTGACCTTTTCATCCCGCTCCGACTTGCCCAGTTTACGGACTTCCAGTGGAAACGACAGGTTTTCGGCCACCGTCATATGCGGGAACAAAGCGTAGTTCTGAAAAACCATGCCAATACCGCGCTTGTGCGGCGGGATATTGTTGATGGGCTTGCCGCCCAGGAGGATTTCACCGTGCGTGGCGGTTTCAAATCCGGCGAGCATCATAAGGCAAGTCGTCTTGCCCGAGCCTGACGGCCCAAGCATTGTCAGAAACTCACCTTTGGGCATTGCAAGGTTTAAGTCTTTTACGACGAGGTTCTCGCCGTCATAAGACTTCTGTACGCGTTGGAATTCGACAAACGCGGCGTCGTTCATTGTATCGGCCACAAGACCCCCTGTTACGTCAAATGATTATCCGTCTTCTGCGGATTTCATTGATCTGTAGCCGTTAGTTAAGACCAAGCGATGTTCACATTGCAACAGTGAATCCTGATTTTGTTACACAATATCGGGATTTAACAGCTCACCCGGCTTCGTTCAGAGCACGCATATGCCACGCAAGACTTTGATTACTGGACAGAACCGGCTTGCCGATACGCGCGCAAATCTCGGGAATAGCCTGTTGCGTGCGAAGGTTTGTGCAACTTAGAAAAACCGCATCAACCGACGGGTCCGAGCCCAGTTTTGTGGCAGCGTCAATGACGGATTGCACCGAAATCCGAACAACTTTGGCCTCTTCTGATTCCCCGAATGTCCCAAAAACATCCATCTCCACTCCGCCTTGGGCAAAGGCCCGGCGCAGGGGAAGGTTTACCTCTTCAATATAGGGCGACAGCAGCGCGAATTTCGAAACGCCCAAGTGTCGCGCACAGGCCGTTGCCGCACGCAAAGGGTTTGTAACCTCGGCGGTCTGGCATGTCTGTTTGACAAGTTCTGCCACGCGGTCGGACCCGATAACCGAGCTTGCAGACGTGCACCCGTACCCGACAACGCGATAAGGTCGCGCGCTGGGAAGCAATGCGGCGGCGGCTGGCAGTGCCCGCTCCATTTCCGCAAGGCTTTCCGTCGTCACCTCAATCCCGCTGGGAATACGCGTTACCTAGATTGGATATTTGCGGTCCAAAAAAATACGAGCTGAACTCAGGCTCCAACGTTTCATCGGTTTGTAACACGATCAGACCAATTGCGATCAAAATCACTGAAATACCCATCCCAAACCAGACTTGTATCCGGCATAAGTACATCGCCAAGGTCCAGCGGTGCGGAAGTTGCAGGTGGCATTACATCATTTTGCCACCCTGCTCTGCCCCGCCTGCAAGATACGGCACCCAATCGGCCCTTTCCTCAAGGCAGAGCATCTGGAAGCGGCGAAAAACCGTGTTCAGAGGCACCCCGGCTCGCGCAATCTCGGACACGCGGGTGAAGGCGCGTCCGGCAATATCACAGGCTGTTTGAATCTTGGCAATTTCAGCCTCGGATTTGATCATGCGCAACCGGCGCAGGATACCCTGGTCTCCGGTGATGCGACGCGCACCGAGAACGACGCGCAAGCGTTCAATGGTCGGGTTGGGCCTTCCTAAAATCGGGTCAGATAGCCGGTAAAATAATGTGAGTCAGTGTCCGCCGTCAGCAGCAGCGCCGACAAATCCGCGGCTCCCATCGGCTCCTGCGCGCGTTTGGTGCGCGCCTCGAACTCTGCCTGATCGAACCCTCTCATTCCGCGATCTCCGACAGAAAGCATAACACGCGTGAGTGTTCGTCGATCCCCATGGCATTCCGTGCGGTTTCGTTCATAACCGCCGCAAGGCCTGCCCCACCGGATGCCGTGGTGGCCAGCCCGATCTTAGCCATCGCGTCAAGCTTTGCTGCCACATCGTCATCTGAAAGGGTCAGGAACAGGTCTGCATCGCGGGCCAATCCGTTTAACGCGATCAACGACGGTTCCTTGCAATCCAGACGCCCCATGATGCTGTCCGGGCCATCCGCGAAAACACATTCTCCGGCAGCTATGCTGGCCTGCAACGCAGGTGCCACTTCGGGTTCAACCACAACGATCTTCGGTGCGTCGCCCCAGGTTTTTCGCGCATAAGCCGCAACAGCTCCAGCCAAACCGCCCACACCTGCTTGCAACAGAATATGCGTCGGAACCTCGGGGCACTGCCTGACAGCCTCTGCCGCCATTTGCAAATACCCTTCCATGAGAGTCCATGGCAGGTCAAAATATCCATCCCACGAACTGTCCGACAGCAATATCCATCCGTTTTCGTCGGCAGCCGTTCTCGCTGCCCCCATACTGGCAGCATAGTCAGCACCACTTCGAACAACCTCGGCTTTTTGGTCTTTCAGACGTTCCGCAAAGGTTTCGGGCACCGTTTCAGCAATGTAGACGACAGCCTTCGCGCCGAAAATTCTGGCACCCGCCGCAACACTCATGCCGTGGTTCCCGGCGCTGGCGGTCACATAGGTTGCGCCTGCCAGAGTTTGTTCACCCGGCTCACCTGTCCTCTCGGCCGCATGACGCGCAATTACATAGGCCGCCCCTAAAGCTTTGAACGAACCAAGGTTCATCCGCGCCCGCTCATCCTTCACCCAAAGCTGGGCTACAGGGGCCAGTTTCCCAACATCCACCAATGGCGTTTCTTTCGCGACAGGGCACTGAGAAAGCAAATCTTCAACACGGGCAGCATTTGTAGAAGGATACGGCGCAGACGGTGCAAGCTTTTGGCCCGCCCGATGTGGATTGGTGATGACCTGCATACTTCTCCCCTGAGTTTAGGCCCGTTGACGTGATCCCATCGGTGGAACACTGTCAACCAACGTCTGACGTCAATCAGGGACGTTGACGGTATTCGAGGCCTGTTCTGCAACCAACGCCAACAGCCAGTCGTGAAACAACCGGGCAGCCGGATTGGCAGCGTTGGACGAAAGGTAGTACCCTTCGTTGCTGTCCACCGAACATTCATGCACGCGTACGACCAGACCCGCGGCAATCGCATGGGTCGTCAGTAATTCGCTGACCAAGGCGACACCGCTACCATGAACGGCCAGTTGCAGGGCCATCCCAAATGTATCGACAAAAACACCGGGTTGGCGGCGCAAGCCCTGTTTTTCAAACCATGTGCCCCACCCACTTGATGTCCCGACAGCCTCGATCAGCGGCAGGTCAAACACGTCTCCTGCGACTGCCGGGGATTTCACAGCAACCAGCCGGTCAGGTATCAGTCGGACAGCGCCATGCCCTACCTGTTTCTTTGACCCGAACCGAACCTGAACATCAGCGTGAGACGCGTGGAAATCATCGGGCCAGATCGCACTGAGAAGCCGAACGCGTACTTCAGGATGGCGTCTGGTAAAATCTGACAGGTATGGGGCAATAACCCAATGAGCGATGCTAACAGACGTGGCGACAGTCAAGATGTCTCCGGAGGCACTGGCGTCCACGCGCCCGGCAGCCGCGGCAAGCGCTTCAAGCGCGCTGCCAACCTCGGGCAATAGTTTACGCCCCGCATCCGTCAGCGCCAAGCTTCTGGGGTGCCTCACAAAAAGAGCTGTCCCCAAACGCATTTCGAGCGATTTCACCTGCTGACTGACCGCCGATTGCGTCAACCCAATCTCTTCGGCAGCCGCCGTAAAGCTAAGCGTTCGTGCAGCCGCCTCGAAGGATCGGAACCAGGTCAGTGGTGGAAGAGATTTACCCATTTGGTCAAGCTGTCCATTAGTCTTTTTAATGGCAAAGCACATAATTCAATCATTTGTCAAAAACCCTGTCCGTTTTTAACGTTTGCGAGCGCGACAGGAGAGCTTTGATGCAACCGGAAATACGTAAGATTGTCACCTACGATGAGGAGGTCCTTGTCGAGGGCTTCCAAGCCGCCAAAACCCCATGGCGCATGTTTGCCGTGGCCGCAGTGGTTCACAACCCCTGGGCAGGACGGTTTGTGGAAGACCTTAAACCCGAGATACAAGCCTATGGCCCTGTTCTGGGTGAGATGATGACGAAACGCATGATCAAACTGGCCGGGAGTGGAGAGGCAATCGAAGCCTATGGCAAAGCCGCTGTGGTCGGGCTGAATGGTGAGGTCGAGCACGCTTCGGGCCTTATTCACACGTTGCGCTTTGGCAATCACTACCGTGAGGCCGTCGGCGCGAAATCCTATCTGGCGTTCACCAACACACGCGGTCCGGCAAACGCGCCGATCATGGTGCCGTTGATGGATAAAAACGACGCTGGGCGGAGGTCGCACTACCTGACAATTCAGTTCTCGATTTCTGACGCACCGCGCGATGACGAAGTTGTGGTCGTATTGGGCGCAGCAACCTCGGGCAGACCGCACCACCGTATCGGTGACCGTTATCAGGATCTCAAGGATTTGGGCCATGACCTGGACAACCCGGCCGCGGTCTGAGATCGGCGGGCTGGCGGCCATCCAGACTGGTTCGGGTCAGAATATCCTTCTGTTGCACGGTGTTGGCTTACAGGCTGAAGCCTGGGGCGCGCAATTGGACGGGCTTGCTTCCGAGGGTTGCCTGACCGCCCCGGACATGCCCGGTCATGGAGACAGCCCATTAACTGACCTGAGCATCAGGCTTTCGGCGTACACCGAAGCGGCACGGGGTGTTCTGGACTGCTTGAGTGGTCCGGTCGTTTTGGTGGGCCACTCGATGGGGGCCATGATCGCGCTGGATCTTGCAGCCAAAATGTCAGACCGGGTTTGTGGGGTCGTCGCATTGAACGCGGTTTTTGAGAGAGACGCGAATGCGGCACAAGCCGTGCGCGACCGTGCGGCGCAGCTGGATGGCAGGACGATCGCTGATCCCACCAGCACATTGAATCGATGGTTCGGAGACGTCGCCTCGGCCGAGCGCGATGCCTGCCGTAGATGGCTGATGGCTATGGACCCGGCTGCGTATAAAACGGCCTACTCCGTCTTCGCCCACAGCCGATGCCCCCGACGCGATACGTTGGAGAAACTAAGCTGCCCGGCGCTTTTTCTAACCGGCAGTCTTGAGCCCAATTCGATCCCGGAGATGTCACGTGCCATGGCGGACACCGCGATGAGCGGACGCGCGCAAATCATTGAAGGCGCTGCACATATGATGCCGATGACGCATGCAGATCAGGTCAACGCCGCCATTTCCAGCTTTCTGAATGAGCTGCGCCCATGACCGCTCTTGATCCTCGTGACCTTCGTCGTGCTTTTGGACGGTTCATGACCGGTGTGACGGTTGTGACGACGCGCGATGACGCAGGCACTCCACTTGGCTTTACGGCCAATTCCTTCACTTCGGTTTCTCTCGACCCGCCCCTGCTTTTGGTTTGTCCGGGAAAAAACCTGTCTTCATATCACAAATTCGCAACCTGCGCCCGTTTCGCGGTGAACATTCTGGCTGAGGGGCAGGAAGATGTATCCAATACGTTTGCCGGGTTCAAAGGTGATCGATTTACCAAAGTCGATCACTGCTTTGATACGCACGATGTCCCTTTGATCAGGGGGGCAGTCGCAACGTTTTCCTGCCGCACTCATCAGATTGTCGAAGCCGGCGACCATTGCGTTCTGATCGGTCAGGTCGAAACGTATTCTCAGGACGATGCCCCCGGCCTCGGCTATGCGAACGGGCAGTATTTCAGCCTCGGGCTGGAACGTGGCGCGCTGGAACCGTCCGGGCGAAATGTGGTCTGCGGCGCAATCATCGAACAGAACGGGCACATCTTGCTGGAGAAAACAGATGCCGGTTTCCTCCCGCCGCAAGTTTCGCTGTCAGATCGGCAGGACCTGCGAAACAGCCTTGTGCAGAACCTGACGGCCAGGGGTATCAATGCGCGCCTTGGCGTCGCGTATTCCGTCTATGACGATGCCACCACGCATCATGTTTACATTCTTGCGTCTGCGCCCGCCCTGCCCCGGCATGGCACGCTACAGGCAATCGCAATCAAAGACCTGGCGACCCTGCCTTACGCGTCAGCACCTATCGCGACCATGATGGCTCGTTTTGCGCTGGAAAGCCGAACACGCAATTTCTCGCTTTATCTGGGTGACGCCCAGCGGGGCGATGTGCACAGCCTGTCGGAAAGGACCTGAAGAATGGAGTTTTCCCTTTTTGCCCATATGGAACGGCTGGGCCCCGAACAGTCGCATGAGAAACTGCATGAAGAGTTCATCGAGCTGTGCAAAATGGCGGATCAGGCAGGAATGCGTGCGGTCTGGACTGGTGAACATCACGGGATGGATTTCACCATCGCACCCAACCCTCTGATGTCGCTGGTGGACATCGCGCATCATACCAAAAACGTGCGCCTTGGCACCGGCACTGTAATCGCGCCGTTCTGGCATCCGATCAAACTGGCGGGCGAGACAGCCGCAGCGGATCTCATGACCGGCGGCCGGATCGAGCTGGGCATAGCGCGCGGGGCCTACTCTTATGAATATGAGCGGCTTATGCCCGGTCTGGACGCATGGACCGCCGGTCAGCGAATGCGAGAGATCGCTCCTCTGCTGCCCAAATTGTGGGAAGGCGACTGCGCGCATGACGGTGAGTTCTTTCAGTTTCCCACCACCAGTTCTGCCCCAAAGCCGGTTCAACCCGGCGGCCCGCCCATCTGGATTGCCGCGCGGGATCCGAACAGCCACGAGTTCGGCGTTCAGAACGGATTCAACATTCAGGTCACCCCGCTCTGGCAAGGCATCGAAGAAATCGAAACACTGATGACCCGTTTTGAAACCGCCTGCGCCAATCACGATGGAGCGCGCCCCAAGATCATGCTGCTTCACCACACCTATGTCGGGAGCGATGACGCTGAACTGGATCAGGCAGCGCGGGATTTGTCCCGGTTTTATAACTATTTCGGCGCGTGGTTCCAAAACAAGCGACCAGTCCGACAGGGATTGATTCAGGCGCTGACCGAAGAAGAAATGGCAGCCAACGCAATGATGACACCCGAAAATCTGGCGCGTGATCTGACAATCGGCACGGCGGACGGAGTGACAGAGCGTCTGAAACGCTATGAAGACCTTGGATATGATGAATACTCGTTTTGGATCGACAGCGGCATGAGCTTCGAACGCAAACGCGCATCGCTTGCCCGTTTCATCGACGATGTAATGCCAAAGTTTCAGTGAGGGGCCGCAATGCACCAGAAACCACATTACCAGCTATTTATCGACGGCACTTGGACCGAAGGCGCACGTGGGCAAGTGATGGCCTCGTTGAATCCGGCAACGGGTGAGGAATGGGCCAGTTTTGCCTGTGCGGCACCCGAAGACGTAGAGCGCGCCGTTTCTGCAGCGCGCCGGTCACTTGATGATCCGGCGTGGCGGGACATGACGCAAACCGCACGTGGCAAACTGTTATTCCGCCTTGCAGAACTGATCGAACAGAACGCAGAACGCCTTGGCGAGATCGAGACAAAGGACAGTGGCAAGCTGATGGCGGAAACCGCGACCCAAACGGCATATGTCGGCGATTATTATCGCTACTATGCGGGGCTGGCGGACAAAATCGAAGGCGCGGTTCTACCGATCGACAAACCGGACATGCATGTCTTTACGCGGCGCGAGCCCATTGGCGTGGTGGTCGCAATTGTCCCCTGGAACGCGCAAATGTTTCTCACGGCTACCAAGCTTGGGCCAGCTCTTGCCGCAGGGTGCTCGGTTGTGCTGAAGGCGTCAGAGATTGCGCCCGCCCCAATGCTGGAGTTCGCCCGCTTGATCGACAAAGCGGGATTCCCACCCGGCGTCGTCTCCGTCATTACCGGGGACGCAGAAAACTGTGCGATCCCTCTCACCCGGCATCCTGACGTGGACCGGATCGCGTTCACTGGCGGCCCGGAAACGGCGCGCCATGTGGTGCGCAACTCGGCTGAGAACTTTGCCGTAACCACATTGGAATTGGGTGGAAAATCCCCGATCATAGTTTTCGATGATGCCAATCTGGATGGCGCCGCCAACGGCCTGATCGCGGGCAATTTCGGTGCTTCAGGTCAAAGCTGCGTCGCAGGATCACGCGGGCTGATCCATCGTCCAATTATGGAATCTCTTATCGCCAAAATCGAAGAAAAGATGTCGGGCATTGTCATCGGCGATCCATTGGAACCTGAAACTCATATTGGCCCGCTGTGCACAAACGCCCAGATTGTCAGAATTCAGGCGACGCTGGCCAAGGCCAAGGAACAGGGCGCCCGTATTCGTTTCGGAGGCGCACCACTGGATCGGTCAGGTCATTTCATGGCCCCAACGCTGGTGGAATGCACCAGTGCCGAGACAGAGACCCTGAAGGTCGAAATGTTCGGTCCCGTCATGTCCTTGCTACCCTTCGACACTGAAGAAGAGGCAATCAACCTGGCCAATGACACGCCATTCGGGCTTGGTTCGGGTATCTTCACCGAAAATGTCGCCCGTGCTCACCGTGTTTCATCCCGCCTGCAATCGGGCATCTGCTGGATCAACACCTACCGCGCCGTCTCACCCATCGCGCCCTTTGGCGGCTTCAACCAATCCGGTTATGGCAGGGAAGCAGGGTTAGAGGCCATTCACGACTACACGCGAACCAAGACCGTTTGGCTGAATACGTCGGAAAACCCGATGTCGAACCCCTTTGTTATGCGCTGAGGTGATCTGCAAGACGATCAACGATCGCAACTGCACAGAACCGCTGTCTTCCAGCCTTATCACTTGCCCCACTTTCAGCCGGATCAAGGGTGGGTGCGATTTGCTTGGGAAAACGCGATGATTGCATCAACCAACAGGTCAATCGTATCGACGGCAATTACGTCCGCGGCGACACTGTCGGCGATTATCGAAAGCTCTGAACACGCAATAATTTGCATATCTGCCCCGGCACCCATCAGTTCCGCAGATACGGTATTCAGAGTTTGGCGTGCCTCATTGTACGAGTCACCGGCCTTGATACTGCGGATGGCCGCAAGCATCTTGCCCTCATCTGCTGGCCAGACAACTGACATTCCCCGCACCTGAAACGCCGTGTCGAAAAGACCTACGCGCTGCAGCGCGGGCGACGCCAGCATCCCGACACACCCACCCGGTCCGATCATCCGCGCGGCACGACCCACTGCCAATTCCACCATGTTCAACAAGGGAATAGTCGCGGCATCCGTAATCGCAGCAGCATAGTAATGTGCGGTGTTGCACGGCATGGCCAATGCCACAGCCCCGGCAGCTTGAAGACGACGTGCCATCGCAGCAAGCACAGGCCCCGGATCCTCGCCCGTTCCGTCAATCAGGTGAGCAATGCGAGACGGCACCTGCGGGTTCATATCGATCAACAACGGGATATGGTCACGATCATCGCTTGCCGGCACTGCCTCCACCAACTTGCGCTGGAGGAGGATAGTCGCCTCGGGACCCATGCCACCAAGAATACCGATCGGGGGCCGCGTCATTGGTCAGATATTGACCCAGCGGTTCTGATGATCAAATACAAAGTCATACCCTCCCAGGGCCGCTGCACCGCCGGTGTGCAGGAATACGACACGCTGGTCCTGGAACTCGCCTTTGCGTGCAAGATCAATAAGACCTGCCGCACCTTTTGCCGAATAGCAGGGATCCAAAAGTATCCCCTCCAGCTCGGCAAACATTCGGATTGCCTCGATACCACTTTCGGTTGGCAGGCCATAACCCTGCCCGACATAGTCGGTATTGGCCATCACGTCTTCGCGGTTCACGACGCCTGCGCATCCCAGCTTCTCGGCTGTTTTGCAGGCTAGATCGTAAACCATTTGTTCCTGTTTAGGCTGGGGCGCCTTGGTCCCGATCCCCAGAACCGGCACCTTCGCGTTCATGGCGCACATGCCGGTCACCAGCCCCGCCTGCGTTCCCGAAGAGCCGGTCGCGTGCACCAGCCGGTCAATTCTCAAACCACGGTCGTTGGCTTGACCCAAAAGCTCAAAAGCTGCGTTCACATAGCCAAGGGCACCTGTCGGGTTTGATCCACCGCCGGGGATGACGTAGACGTTGCGTCCTTCTGCCCTTTTCTTCTCTGCTGCTTTTTCCATCTCGGCCGGCATGTCATGCCCGCCGGGAAATTTTTCGGTCGTTGCACCGTGCAGGTGATCCAACAGGACATTGCCGTTGGTGTTGTAGTTTCCGTCCTGATAACCGGTGCGATCTTCCAGCAGGATATGGCAATCAAATCCCAGCTTGGCCGCAAAAGCGGCTGTCTGTCGTCCGTGGTTGGTTTGTGTCGCCCCTTGCGTCATGACCATATCCGCGCCCTGCGCCTCGGCTTCGGCCATCAGGAATTCCAGCTTTCGGGTCTTGTTGCCACCGGTCGACATACCGGTGCAGTCATCGCGTTTGATCCAGATTTCCACCCCCAGCTCTTTGGACAGTCGCTTCATCGGCTCCAACGGCGTCGGCAGATGGGCAAGGTGCACACGGGGAAAGCGGGCGAGATGCATGTGGAGGCTCCTAACATTGACTTTCGGCAATTTATCATCGCTTGAACCGCGTATCTAATTCGAAATTCAACTCATAACTTGCATGAATTGCATATTAGATATCCTTGGTCTATTTAAACCCCATGCGCTTGGAATGGATCGATGACATTTTGGCTGTTTTGGATGGCGGTTCGTTGACACGAGCCGCTGAAAAGCGGCTTCTCACTCAATCGGCCTTCACCCGGAGGATACGGCTTATCGAAAACAGCGTCGGAGCCACCCTGTTTGACCGCCGCCGCAAGCCCGTATCACTTATGCCTGGCATTCAGTCATTAGAGCCCGAACTGAGAGAGCTTAGTACGCGGCTGCACAAACTGCGACATGTGCTGAAGACAGCGAATGACCAAACCGGGAAGTCACTGTCGTTTGTGTGCCAACATGCTTTGACGACCACGATTTCGCCAAGGATCGTGCAAACGCTGACCGAGAATGACGATATCTCAATTCACGTGCGATCGGGGAACCAGGACGAATGTCTGTTGAACCTGATCTCAAAACAGGTCGATTTTGCGATCATGTATTCGGTTCCGGGCGACGAAATAAGCAGTATTGGTGACGCATTCGAAGCCAAGACACTTGGCACGGACACTTTGATTCCCATTTGCGCGCCCTCTGTTCGCAACAAAATCACCAGTGCGGCACTTCCGGTCATAGGCTATCCGCCCGATGTGTTTCTGGGTCAAGTTTTCGCTCGGAAAATCGCGCCGCGATTACCAGAGGAAACCACACTTGTGACCAGAGCTGAAACAGCCCTGACACTTGCGATGCAACAATATGCCATCAATGGAATTGGCGTTGCCTGGTTACCTCATTCTCTGGTTGCTGCGTCCCTGGCAACAGGTCAGCTTCAACGCGCTGACAGCACGCTTCCTTCACAGGAACTGACAATCAGGATGGTTCGTTTTGCGGTTGCTCAGTCCGAGTATTGTGAGCAAATCTGGCAAAGCTTTGATGCGCTTCCACTTGATTTCGCTACGTTGCATTATTGATCTGACGTCGTAGCAAATCCCTTCCTGAACGTGGATAAGTGCCACCCACCGCATCCTACCCATTCAAGTTGAACCCGAGTGTTAAACCCGCATCGGCACTTCCCGCGGGACTCTGACCTGAATGCGTCTCCGGTTACTCTGCCGCTGCTGTTACTCTGTCCGGTGCGGTCAACCGCTGCCATGCGTCGTACTGAGCCAGAAAGATTTGCCCGTTGAGGTCGTCGAGGAAATGCGACTGTTTCAGACGGTCCATGACGGGGCCTTTGACTTCGGACAGGTGCAGACCAACGCCCATGTCACGCAGGCGGTGGTTGATGGCCTCAAGGCTTTCGAGGGCCGAAAAGTCGACTTCGTTCACCGCTGAGAACATCAAAACCACGTTGCGGATTTCGCAGCCCTCGGTCACACGCGCCTGAATCAGGTCTTCGAGGAAACGGGCGTTCACGAAATACAGGCTTTCATCCACCCGCAGCGTCACCAGTGACGGCTCGGTGTCGACCTTGTGGCGATTGATGTTGCGGAAGTGTTGCGTACCCGGCACAAGCCCGACCTCGGCCACATGTGGGCGCGAGGTTTTGTAGAGATGCAGAAGGATCGAAATTGCCACGCCGCTGGCCACGCCGGTTTCGACCCCGGCCAACAAAGTCAGGACGATGGTGGCGGCCACCGCTGTAAAATCGGCGCGCGAATATCCCCAGGTCTTTTTCAGGATTGACAGGTCCACAAGGCTCAGCACCGCAACAATGATCGTCGCGGCCAGCGTGGCCTTGGGCAAAAAGTACACCAGCGGTGTCAGGAACAGTGCGGCGATCGCCAGACCACCAGCGGTATAGATGCCTGCCGCCGGGGTTTCCGCCCCCGCATCGAAGTTCACGACCGAGCGTGAGAACCCACCGGTGACCGGAAAGCCGCCGGTAAATGCCGCGCCCAGGTTGGCTGCGCCCAGACCGATCAACTCCTGATCGGGGTCCACGCGCTGGCGTTTCTTGGCAGCCAGCGTCTGCGCAACCGAGATGCTTTCGACGAAACCGATGATCGAGATCAGGATCGCTGGCACCAGCAATGCACCGATGAGGTCCGGGGACAGCCCCGGCAAAGTCAGCGGCGGCAGGTTCTGAGGCACTTCGCCGACGATCTTGACGCCCTGCGCATCCAGCCCGAAGCCCCAGACGACAACCGTGGTCACCACCACGGCGGCAACTGGTCCAGCCTTGGTCAGCACGTCAGCCAGCAGGGGCGGCACCCCCATGCGCCGCAACGCTGGCTTGAGGTTCTTGCGCACCCAGAACAGGAACGCAGTGGCCAGCACGCCGATGATTACCGTCAGCCAATTGGTTTGCCCGAAGTTTTCGAAGATTGAGTCCAGCATCCCTGGCAGGGTATGCCCATGGGCGCTGACACCCAGAATGTGCTTTAACTGGCTGGTCGCGATCAGGATGCCCGATGCGGTAATGAAACCTGCGATGACAGGATGGCTGAGGAAATTGGCCAGAAAGCCCAGTCGAAAAACGCCCAGCAGCACCAGAAACCCACCCGACAGGAAAGCCAGCGTCAGTGCCGCCACCATGTATCCGGCCGTGCCCTGCTCGGCCACCTGCCCCACAGCGCTGGCTGTCAGCAGTGACACTACCGCGACAGGCCCCACCGCCAACGCCCGACTGGTGCCAAAAACAGCATAAAGGATGATCGGCAATATCGAAGCATAGATCCCGGCCTCGGGCGGCAGCCCTGCCAGCAGGGCATAGGCCAAGGACTGTGGGATCAGCATGATCGTGACGATTACTGCCGCGATCAGATCATTCGACAGCGACGCACGGCTATACTGGCGACCCCAGTCCAGAATTGGAAGGAAACGTAAAAGGCTCTGCATAGGTTCACGTCCTGAAAAGCGGCGGCCCGTTGCACATTTGGCGGAGGCGGGACAGGCCAGAACTGACACCGGTTCTTCCGGTGTCAGTTTCGAAAGGAGTTAATCGGTCGCCACCTTCAGTGGTTCGGGCTTGGCCAACCACTCTTTGCCCTTCAGCATCGCGGACCAGTAAATCGGTGGCAGCAGCTTCTCTTTCAACAGCCACGCCAACCGGCTGGGTTGGGTTCCGTCGATCAGGAGTTTCGGGAAGCTGGGTGTCATCACCCCACCATAGGCAAACTCGGCCAGAACGATCTTGCCGCGCTCGACCGTCAACGGGCACGAACCGTAGCCGTCATAGGCGGCAACTGGGCCGCGGCCCTGAATGTCTGCCACGATATTATCGGCCACGGTCGGTGCCTGTTTACGCGCCGCCGCAGCGGTTTTGGCGTTGGGCGCGTTCATCACGTCACCCAGCGACCAGATATTGTCGAAACTCTTGTGGCGCAGTGTCGCCTGATCAACATCGACCCAGCCCGCAGCATCCGCCAGCGGCGACACGCGAATAAAGTCCGGCGCGACCTGTGGTGGGCAGACATGCATCATGTCAAACTCGACCGTGACCAACTCGGGCTCGGTGTCGGGCACTGCGACCTTAAAGGTCGCTTTTTTTGCCGTCCCATCTACCGACACCAGATTGTGAAAGAAATTCAACGAGGCGTCGTATTTTGTGACATATTCCATTAGCGCCGGGACATAGTCCTTGACCCCGAACAGCACGCCGCCCGCGTTCATGAACTGGATGTCGATATCCTTCAGAACGCCTCGCCGGAACCACGCATCGCCCGACAGGTACAACGCTTTTTGTGGCGCACCCGCGCATTTGATCGGCATTGGCGGCTGTGTGAACAGCGCCCGGCCTTCCTTAAGCCCTTCGACAAGCTGCCATGTGTAGGGCGCCAGATCATAACGGTAGTTCGAAGTCACCCCGTTGCGGCCCAAGGTTTCTTCCAGCCCTTCGACCGCGCCCCAGTCCAGCTTGAGCCCCGGAGATACGACAAGACGGTCGTATTTCACCACGCGACAGCCATCCAGAATTACGGCATTGTTCTGCGGCTCGAAGGCCGCAACTGCCGCCTTGATCCACTTCACCCCGCGCGGGATCAGCGACCCCATCGTCTTGGCGGTCTGTTCTGCTGAGAAGACACCCCCGCCCACCAAAGTCCAGCCGGGCTGATAATAATGTACGTCAGACGGATCAATTATGGCAATGGACAGGTCGGATTTGCGCGCGTGCAGGCTGGCCGCAGTGGCGATACCGCCTGCCCCACCGCCCACGATAACCACGTCGAAGGATGCGTCGCCCGTGTCGGTCGGCGTTTTCCCACCATTGGCAATGCGGCGGGCAACGCCGCTCATGTCATAACCGGCTACCTTTGTGGCTGACAGAATCTCGGACACCGGACGCTTGTGCGCCGCCTCGTTCAGCGACCACAAAGTGGCCGAGCGCGTGCCGGTCCGGCAATAGGCCAGAACCGGACCCGGCAACTCGGTCAGCGCGCGGCCAAAGGCATCGGCGTCTTCGTCCCTGACGATCCCGGTTTGCACTGGAACATAGCGTACCTCGAGACCCAGTTTCTCTGCTGCTACCTCGATCTCCTCGAATGTCGGCTGATCGGCACCTTCGCCATCGGGGCGGTTGCAAATGATGGCACGAAAGCCCGCGCCTTTTATGGCCTCTATGTCACCTGGCGTAACCTGCGGCGACACCGAAACTGCGCCTGATATCTTTCTGATGTCCATGGGTGCCTCTTGCGTTCAGAGCTTGTTGACTGGGACTTTGAGCATCTGGTTCCCATCCTGGTCCGTTGGAATGCCGCCCGCCCGGATGTTGACCTGAATAGAGGGTACGATCAGCGTCGGCATCGCCAGCGTCGCGTCGCGCTCGGACCGCATCTTGATGAACTCGTCCCTAGTCTTGCCACCGCCCACGTGAATGTTGTGGGCCTTCTCCTCGGCCACCGTGGTTTCCCACTGGATGTCTCGCCCGTTGGGACCATAATCGTGACACATGAACAGCCGGGTTTCGTCCGGCAGGCTGAGCACCTTGTGGATCGAGTCAAATAATGTCCCCGCGTCGCCACCGGGGAAATCGGCCCGCGCGGAGCCACCGTCAGGCATGAACAACGTGTCGCCCACAAAGGCTGCATCCCCGACAACATGCACCATGCAGGCGGGTGTGTGGCCCGGTGTATGCATGGTAAAGGCGGTCATGTTGCCGATCTTATAGGTCATGCCATCGACGAACAGGGCATCAAACTGGCTGCCATCCCGCTGAAATTCGGTGCCTTCATTGAAGATTTTGCCAAACACGTCTTGCACGATCTTGATGTTTTCACCGATGCCGATCTTACCGCCCAGCTTTTGCTGAATGTAAGGCGCGGCTGACAGGTGGTCGGCATGGGCGTGGGTCTCAATGATCCATTCCAGCTTGAGCCCCCTCTTTTCAACCTCGGCAATCAGCATGTCGGCATGGCCAAACGTAATGCGGCCAGCGGCATAATCGATGTCCATGACACTGTCGATAATCGCACAGGCATTCGAGGTCGGATCTGCAACGATATAACTGATTGTCGCGGTCGCCTCGTCGTAAAAACCCTGGACATCGGGCTTCACGCTCAGATCCACCGGGTAGCTGTCAATCGGCGTCGCTATCGCGTCGGCCATCTTTTGGTTGTGTCTCTCGATAGACTTCTGATCATTCATGATCTTGCCTCCTAACTGGCGCGGATCCGTTACCCGTTTCCGCCGCGTGTCATCATCATTTCGTGGACGGCGTCCATGCCGCGATCCGCCATCGCGCTCACTTCGGCCGCATGGATATGCATGGCTTTGGCTATTTCCGGATCGTCGGATGTTTGCACCACTACGATTCCTTCGGATGTCACTTCGATGTCTGAGGTGATCTTGTCGCCATGGTCAAAAAATATGTCGAGGGTCGGACTCTGAATAATGATCATTGGATCATCCTTGCGGCCCACCCGATCGATCATCCCGGCAACATGGGAGATCAGAGCATCCATGACATCCGGGTCGGAAGATCGTGTGACAGTGCGAATACCGTTAGGAAGGTTTTCAACCTCGCGTGTGATCGTATCGAAATTGCGGAACATCACAGCCAGCTCGGCGCTTTCCTCGAGCGTCGCGTTCTCGCCCCGCAGCCCCGGCATGTTGACCTCGTCGTGGCCTTGCCCATCTGCACCGTGACGATGCTCTGCCCGTTCACCGGCCATGCCCTGGCGATGCCCGGGCCCGGACATCAGAAAGATGTAACTGCCAGCCGCGCCGACCAAAGCAGCAACTAGCAGCGCAATGGCAATGCCGCCGAACGTCCGGGCGGGTTTGCGCTCATTCATCTTCGTCTCCTCCGTTTCTGCCAGCCCATATCCGGCCTTCACGTCAGACCTGCAATCACCTTGGCGGCTTGAAAAGTTGAAGAGTAAATATAACTTTGAAATCCTGACTTCAGTGACAAAGTCACGAAACCGGAAAATTTCCCGAAATGGTCAAGTGCTTTGCGCCAAGCGTTCCAATGCCGCCTTGTCGGTTATCGTAATGCGCCCCCGCGATTGGGTAATCATCTCGCGCTTTTGAAAGTCCTGCAATATCCGCGAGACAACTTCACGCGCGGTGCCCAGTTCGCTGGCAAGTTGCTGATGCGTTGCCTGAATGTCTTCCCGCCCCCCGGCCAGAACCAGAAGACGTTCAGCCAGGCGAATATCCAGGTGCCCGAATGCCACGTCATCGACCACCCGCAACAGATCAATCAGTCGGCGCGAGTAGGCCTCGAATACAAACTCGCGAAATGCGTCTTCTTCCGAGATCAAACGGTCAAAGGCATGTTTCGGCAACGTCACCGCCGTTACGTCGGTTTCGGCAATACCTTCAGCGTTATATGCTTCTTCTGCCAGCATACAGGCCGTCGTCAGTACACAGCTTTCCCCCGCCTCGACCCGATAGAGCACGATCTCGCGGCCCGAATCCGAACTTTGAGAAACGCGAATCCGTCCGTCGTACAAGAACAATAGGCTGTCGGGAACGTTGTCAGGGCCGAATACCTGAGCGCCTTTTGGGCACCGCACGATACGGGCCGCTGTACGCAACCTTTCACGCACAGCTTTCGGAAGGCGACTAGTCCCGTGAAATCGCTCAGTCCAATCTAGGATTGTCATCTTGCGTTGCGCATAGGTGCCACGATGCCCTCCTCAATCGGCGCGATACGGTTTAACAACTCGTTTCTGTTTGAGGCAATGTCAGCCAGCGTCAGATCATCAAGCACAGCCATGAATGCCCCGGTCGCTTTTTGGATCGCTTGGGACAATTTACATATACCGATCAGAGGGCAGGTGTTTTTTTCAGGGTTAAAGCATTCGACCACATCCAGGGGCCCTTCGGTCAGGCGAATTACATCGCCGATCTTTATCTGTTCCGCGGGTTTAGCCAACCGGAAACCACCGCCTCTGCCGCGTGCTGTTTCCAGATACCCGGCCCGACCCAACTCGTGCACGATTTTTACAATATGCGGCCGGGCAAGGCCGTGCACCCGCACGACATCGTCAACGCGAATGCGATCTGGGGCCTTGAGCGCAGCCAGTTGCAAAGATCGCAGCGCATAGTTGGAATAGGATGTCAGTTTCATGCGTGCCTCCGGCAAAAGCTCTAGGCGCAATATAACTTATTTGCAATTTCTGTGTGTTTTCACTGACCATGTGTTTTGCTGAGGGTGAAGTCAGGCCAACTTACCTGACCTGCGCAGCGACTGGGTCGCTGACTGGGGCGCAACGAACATCACGGCATCTTTGATCGGGAAGCTGTTGGCGTCCGGCCGGCGCGGCAGTTCAACTCTCTGCAAAAAAGCTGAACAAAGACGGTATGAGTGGCGGTGCTGTCAGACGAATTCGAACCAGTCTCAGTGTGCCGCGGGAACCGCGAACCTATCCGGAACAAAGTTGACGCCACTCGGCGAGAGCGGCGGTGCGTGTCAGCTTGAAGGTATCTCTGCTGCTTAGCGATCTTTGCTGGTTGAAGTGGTTGTAGACGGAAGAGTGGACGGAGGCGAATTTCTGTAAACTTCGCATGCGCCTGAAACGTTGCATCGCGCGTTCGCGTCGTCGAAACGGCAGGTGCGAATTCTCGACGCGGTTGTTGAGCCACCTGCCCGTCTGTTGTTTTTCGAGCGCGCCCATTTCTCTGAGCGCAGCCTTGTAGGAAGCGAAGCGATCTGTGACGATCTCTTCGGCGCAACCGTGCCGCTTTATCAATTTCTTGAGGAATTTCAGTGCTGCAGCTTTGTTTCGGCGTTTGGTGACAACGGCTTCCAGCACCTCACCTTCGTGATCAACAGCCCGCCAAAGATAATGCCGCTTGCCATTCACCTTCACAAAAACCTCGTCAACGTGCCACTTCCATTTGGAGAAGGCGCGCAGTTGCTGAACACGCTTCCGTCGGATCTCAGCTGCAAACATTGGACCAAACCTGTTCCACCAATATCGGACGGTTTCGTGACTCACGTCGATGCCTCGCTCGTGCAACAGATCTTCGACGTTCCGAAGCGAGAGCGGGAAACGGATGTACAGCATCACTGCAAGGCGGATGATCTCGGGACTGGATTTGAAATACTTGAAAGAGGCCGGATTGGTCATGGGCAAAAGCTACGCAACAACCCTAACTCGCTCAACCAAAGTTCTTCTGATAAGGCCTTTGCCCTCCTTTTGCATGGACGCAGACTTACTTCTTAAAAAAATTCCGTTTCCAGAGAATTGTGCAAAAATTTTGGAGTATAGAAAAAGAGTCACGCAGATTTCTTGAGTATTGTGCCTATAGGCACCAGGGGATCGATGATATGAAGACCATTCTAATTACCGGCGCGTCGTCTGGTATCGGCGCGGCAACGGCCGGGTATTTTCAGGCCAGGGGATGGAACGTCGTTGCCACGATGCGGACCCCTGCCAGCGGCTTGGATCTTGCCAATTTGGAGAACGTCCACCTGGCGCGGCTGGACGTGACGGATGCCAAATCAATCGCGACGGCCGTGGCAGAGGGCATCGATCGCTTTGGACAGATCGACGTTTTGCTGAACAATGCAGGCTATGGGGCCTATGGCGCGCTCGAAGCCTTTACGATGGACCGCATCCGACGCCAGTTCGACACCAACGTTATCGGCTTGATAGAGGTGACCAAAGCGGTGCTTCCGCACTTTCGTCAAAACCGTTCCGGCACGGTGATCAATATCTCGTCCATCGGTGGGCAGATCACCTTCCCACTGGGTGCGCTTTATCACGGCACCAAGTTTGCGGTGGAAGGTCTGTCCGAAGCCCTGCACTACGAGTTGGAACCGTTGGGCATACGGGTGCGTATTGTTCAGCCTGGCATGATCCAGACGAATTTCGGCGGCAGCTCGTTCGATTTTGCGATGGATGAAAATCTGTCAGGCTACACGCCGATGGCCGAAGCCATGGGGCGCCTGTTCGGCAGACTCGCATCGAACCCTTCTGCGCCAGAGACGGTTGCTGAGGTGATTTGGGACGCGGCCAACGATAGCAGCGACCGTTTACGGTATCGCGCAGGACCTGATGCCGAGGCTTTGCTGGATGCCCGCAAACAACAGGACGATGCGGCGTTCATCGGGGGCATTAAACAAAAGATGGCGCCCTGAAACACGACGTGACCCGTCATCATGAGAGGAAAAAACATGTACCAAAAAGCAGTCGAAAAAGGCGGCCTGGCCGTTGTCACCGGGGCGGCAAGCGGCGTGGGTCTCGCTGCGGCCAAACGGTTCCTGCAGGCGGGTCTGGGTGTTGTGCTGGTCGATCTTCCGGGAGAGGCGCTGGACAAGGCCGAGGCGGATTTGATCGAACTGGCGGATACGTCCCAGACGGTTCGGGCGATCCCCGCGGACGTGACCAACGCCGCAGCCATGACGGATCTCGCCGATCAGGTCTTTGAACTCGGAGAGGTGGCTGTTTTGATGAACAATGCCGGGATTGCGCTGCCGACCGGCAGTTGGGAAAACAGTGAGAACTGGCGGAAACTGATAGAGGTCAATCTGTTTGGCGTCATGAGCGGAGTGCACGCCTTCCTGCCGCGGATGATCGCCGCAGCACGCCCTGCCGTGGTTATCAACACAGGCTCGAAACAGGGGATCACCACGCCACCCGGTAACGCCGCCTATAACACCAGCAAGGCCGCTGTGAAGGTCATGACCGAGATGCTGGCCCACGAGCTGCGCGAGGCGGGTGCCGAAATCAGCGTCCATTTGTTTGTGCCCGGCTTTACCTATACGGGCATGATCCAGAAGTTCATGCCCGAAAAGCCCGCGGCGGCATGGTCAAGCGTCGAGGCCATCGACTATCTGCTGAAGCGCATGTCGAACGGAGATTTCTATATTCTCTGCCCCGACAACGATGTCTCAGAAGCCCGCGACAGGAAACGCGTCGAATGGGCCCTGGGTGATATTGTCCATAACCGGCCCGCGCTGTCGCGCTGGCATCCTGACTATGCGGATGCCTTTGCCACCCACGAGGTCTCGGAATAGCCGCTCCAAAAGTGCGGCCGTAAATGGAGCCAACGAAACTGCTATCCAAATCACAGGGCTTACACCTCGTCGAAATACCTAGCAAACATTCGTACGAAGCGCGGCATCTGAGACTTTGGGCTCAATGTCGTCGTTCTCGGCTTCGCAGCATTAAATTGGCCATAGTCAAATCCGGCCTTCGCTCCGGCTCGAAGGATACCTTGGACAATGCGATCAAATGCTGTGTGTGCAGCCCGCATTTCTGCCATTCGCCGAGACTACAAGTGCTGTTCCATATCCATACTTTGATGCAGTATTCTGATGATCGCGATCAACTCGCCTCGAATTTGATAGTAAATCGCATGCCTACCGATCAATGTCTTGAGATATCCCTCGCGGACTAAAGATGGTCTGTGACCCAGCCCCTTGATCCGGGCCGTTTGGATGTAGAATCCGTTCCTGTTTCTTTCTTGTGATTAGGTTGCGGTCAAGGCCTGCTGAGCGGAGCCCTTGCGTAGCTCAAGC